>NZ_PYPS01000009.1 GCF_003027925.1 Micromonospora sp. RP3T | reverse complement strand
TCTTGTACGAGAACGCCGTGCCGCCCCACTGGTAGGTCAACACCCAGATGTTGCGTGGAGCGAAGTAGAACAGCGTCGGCGCGACGGTGCCCTGGTTCATGCCGTTCTGGCTGGCCGTGGCCATCTCCGACCAGTTCGTGAACGGGCTGAAGTTCATCGAGCCCCAGGACGAGCCGAAGTCGTGCGTGGTCGCGTAGACCAGGTGCTTGCCCTGGTACGGGGCGACGGTGAAGTCCTTCAGCGACGCCCAGCCGGACTTCGGCTGCGCCAGCGGGCCGGTCGACGACCACCGGTACGTCGTCGGGAGGTTGCAGGTGCCGCTCGGCGGCGGCGTGGTGGGAGTGCCCCCGCCGTCGACACGGGCGAGCTGCCACTGCTGGTTGCTGCCGTTCCAGTCGTCGTACTGGACGATGCTGCCGCCGTCGGCGGTCGACGCTCCCTGCACCTCCACCGCCTTGTTGCTGTTCCGGTTGATCAGCCGGACGTAGCCGCTGTCGGAGTCGGCGAGCCGGAACTGCTGGTTGGTCCCGTTGGCGTCGGACCACTGCACGATGTTGGCGGAGTTGGCGGTGGAGAAGTTGTAGACGTCAAGCACCTTGCCGGACAGCCGGGACCGCAGCCGGTAGTAGCCACCGCCCGAGTCCACGAACTGCCACTGCTGCTGGTTGCCGTTGTTACGCGCCCACTGCACGATCCGCGCGCCGTCGGTCGTGGCCAGGTTGTAGACGTCCAGGGCCTTGCCGCTGTTGCGGTTCACCAGCACGTACCAGGCGTTGGTGTCGACCGTCGCCGCGGCGGCGGGGGACGACACCACGGCCGCCGCGCCGACGCCGGCCAGCACGGCCGTCACACCGGCTGCGACGACGCGCGGCAACCATTGCCGCCGTCGACTCGGCGGGGCGACGGATGGGGACCTACCAAAGCCGAACATGATCCTCCTCGATGGCCGGAACCCGGACGTACGCCGCCCGGGTGTTAGCGCTAACAAGACGTGGCCCACGCGTCGCGCACGCCAGTCCCGACAAGGCAGACCCGCCCCGGTCAGCCCCCGCCTCGTCCTTGACCATCGAATGTGGGCGATAACAGAACGTTCGTCAAGTCGTAACTTTCCCGAAGCATCCATCGGCGGTGGCCGGAGCGCCCTCCCGCGCAGGTGCGGTGCCGCCTCCCGGCACGCCGGCCGACGCCGGCCACGGTAATGATGACGCTAACATCGACGTTTGCGCATCATTCGGTCGCGACCGCGACGCCGTGACGAGACGCAAACAGCTTCCTGACAGTCCGCGGCGATCCTGAGCCTCGCTGGTGGGCACCGCGCCGCGGGGCCCCGACAGGAAGGCGTCACGATGAGGAAGCATTCGATGGCCGCGCTGGTGCTGGCCGTCACGATCGGCGGCAGCGGGTGCTCGGCCACCGGAGACGACCGGGCCGACGCCGGCACGCCGGACGTGGCCACGCTCCGCACCGCCACGCCCGCCGCCACGACCCCGGCGCCGCCGACCGACAAGCGGCCCCGCGCCCGTCTCGACGACACCGACGAGGACACCCGCGCCCGCTACGCGCCCTACGAGAAGTGCATGACCGAGCACGGCGTCGACATCAGGAGGACCCGGGCCGAGGGCGTCACCTCGGGCCCGATCGGCGCCGCGAACAAGGCCTGCGGGAACCTGCTGCCCCTGCCGCCCTGGGAACTCGACCCGGCCAACCCGGAGGCGAAGGACTTCGCCCGCGACGTCGTCGCCTGCCTCAAGGAGAAGGGCGTCCGGTACGTCGAGGTCAGCACCGACGGTCCGGGCTGGTCGCTCGGCGGCGAGCACAACGACGCGGAATCGATCTCGAAGGGCATGAGGTTCTCGCCCGAGTGTGAGCGTGCGGTCGCCGCCAAGCGGAAGTAGCCACCCTGCCGGGAGGCGCCACCCGCACCGGGTGGCGCCTCCCGCGTGTGCCGGCACGTCTCAGGTCGAGGCGAGCGCCTCCGTCGGCGTCAGACGGGACGCCCGGATCGACGGATAGACACCGGCGAGCACACCGACCACGACGGCGCCGCCGAGCCCGGCGAGCGTCGCCGGCACCGAGACCACCACCGGCCAGCCCTGCCAGGTCGCGTAACCGGCGGTGGCGACCGTGCCGATCAGCGTCCCGGCGACCCCGCCGAGCGCGGCCAACGCGGCGGACTCGGTGAGGAACTGGGCGCGGATCTGGCCACGGTGCGCGCCGAGCGCGCGGCGCAGGCCGATCTCGGTACGCCGTTCCAGCACCGAGACCACCATCGTGTTCGCCACGCCGATCCCACCGACAAGCAACGCGATCGCGGCCAAGCCGAGGAACAGCGTGGCGAAGTTGCTCTCGGTGGCCCGCTTCGCGGTGAGCGCGTCCGACGGACGGGTCACCACCACCTGCCCGGGACGGACCGGCGAGATGGTGGCCGGCAGGACCTCCCGGACGGCCTCCACAGCCGACTCCCGGCACCGCAGGTAGATGACCGTGGGACGCCCGTCGAAGCGCAGATGGTCACGGGCCGCCTCCCAGCCGACCAGGACCGAGCGGTCGAGGTCCGGCGAGAGCGGCGTCCGGGCGAGGATGCCGACGACGGTGAACCACCGGTCGCCGATGAACACCGACGGACCGGGACCACCGGTGGCGGGCAGGTCGGCGAAACCCAGTCGGGTGGCGGCGACGGAGCCGAGCACCACGGTCGGGAACCGTTCCGTGACCGCGTCGAGCCACCGCCCGGAGCGCACCTTCCCGTCGACCGCCCGCAGCAGGTCCGGGCGGGCGGCCAGCACGGTCAGGCCGGAACCGTCGCCGGCGTCGGTACGGTCGTTGCGGCGTACGAGCGCGTGGGTGTTCGCGACCGCGCTCGCCACGGTGACCGGCCCGATGCGCCCGACCATCGCCACTGACTCCTCGGGGAACTCCGCCGGCGAGTCCGGGTCGGACTGCGCCCGCGCCTGGAGATGGTCGGTGCCGAGCGCGGACAGCTCGCGCAGCAGCGCCGCCTGGCCGGAGGCCGGTACGCCGGTGACGAGCACCGTGGTGGCGATGCCGATCGCGATGCCCAACGCCGAGAACGCGGCCCGGGCCCGGCGGGTACGGATGCCGAGCAGCCCGACGTCGAGCAGGTCGAGCGGGGAGAGCCGGACCCGGCGGATCATCGGACCACCGCCGTGTCGCGCACCAGCCGGCCGTCGCGCAGCTCGACGCGGCGGGGAAGGTCGGCGGCGATCTCGTTGTCGTGTGTGATGACGGCGATGGTGGTGCCCTCCTCGTTGAGCCGGCGCAGCAGGCGGAGCACGGCACGCCCGTTGTCGGTGTCCAGGGCGCCGGTGGGTTCGTCGGCCAGCACGAGGGCGGGGCCGTTGACGAGCGCCCGGGCGATGGCGACCCGTTGGCGCTCGCCACCGGAGAGCTGCGCCGGACGGTGGTCGACACGGTGGGCCAGGCCGACCCGGTCGAGTGCGTCGAGCGCGAGCGGCCGACGGCGGCGGCGCGGGACCCCGGCGTAGAGCAGGCCGGTGGCCACGTTCTCGGCGGCGGTGAGGCCGGCAGCGAGATGGAACTGCTGGAAGACGAAGCCGAGCCAGCGGCCACGCAGGGCGGAGAGCCGGCGGTCGGAGAGCCCGGCCACGTCCTGCCCGGCGATCGAGATCGTGCCGGAGGTGGGCCGGTCCAGGGTGCCCATGAGGTTGAGCAGGGTCGACTTGCCGGAGCCGGACGGCCCGACGATGGCGACCAGTTCGCCCTCGGTGATGTCCAGCGAGACCCCCCGCAACGCCTCGACACCGCCGGGGTAGCGCATGCTGACGTCGCGCGCCGAGAGCACCGGGGTCACGAGGTGGTCACCACCGGGGTCCCCGCGCGGAGACCGTCGCCCCTGACCTCGACGAGCCCCTGGGCGAAGAGCCCGGTCTCGACCGGGACCAGCCCCCCGCCGGAGATCTGGACGCCGTAGCCGCCCTCGCTGAGCGCGAGCAACGCGCCGACCGGTACGACGAGGACGCCTTCGTGGGTCTCGGCGGCGAAGTCGACCCGCACGTCGGCGACGCTGATCCGGGCCGTGGCGGCGGACCCCTTCACCACGATCGTCACGGTGACGGTGGGCGGGCCGCCGGTGCCGGCATCGCCCTCCGCCGCCTTCACCGCCTGGCCGACGGCGGTGACCCGGCCGCCGATCGTGCTCTCGTCGGGCAGGTGCACGGTGACCGCGTCGCCCGGCGCGATCGAGGCCGCGTCGGCGACGCTCGCCTCCACGGTGACGACCTTCGAGGTCCGGGTGACCGACAGCAGCGGGGCGTCCGCGCTGTCGCCCGGCTGGGCGGCGACGGAGTCGACCCGGACCGCGCCGACGAGCACCACCACGTCCCCGGCCTCGATCGTGCCGGTCACCGGCACCCCCAGATCGTGCTGCCAGCGCTTGACCGCGTCCCGCAACGCGGCGGTCAGCACGCTCTCGTCCCTGGCCACCGGCACCTTTGGAGCGGGCGTGGCCGACGACCGGGCCGGCCGGGCGGCGAACGCCGGTCGGTCACCGACGTCGTAGCCGAGGGCGTGCAGGTTGTCGGCGACGATCCGCACGTCCCGGCCGACCGTGCCGAGGTCGCGCAGCGGGCGGAACAGCGGCATCCCGCCGTAGAAGAGCGGCACCGGCCGGTCGTCGACCCGGTAGAGCTGCTGGCCGCGCCGCACCGACGCGCCCGGGGCGGGCAGCCACGTCACCGTGCCGCTCCGGCCGCCCTTGAGCAGTCGGGCGGCGCCGAAGCCGAGCGTGCCCGGCAGCGACTGCGCCGTCGACAGGTCCTGCTTCACCACCGCGACGCTCCGTACGCCTGCCGGTTCGTTCGCTGTCGACGCCGGGCCGGTGTCCCGGCCGGACCAGACGACGACGGCCGCGGCGAGCAGTCCGGCGACGACGACCGCGGGGACCACCGCCCTCGTCAGGTAGCGGCGGCGCGGTGCCGGTTCCCTGCCGACGAGCGGGATGACCTGGGTTTCGGCGTCCGTCGGCGGCACCGTTCGGGTCAGTGGCATGGCGCCGATCGTGACCCGCGATCGTCAGGATCCTGTCAGGTCCGGGCATGACCTTTTCCACGGATTCGCGACCCCTCGGCTCACCTATAGTCCCCACCATGTGCGCACGGGTGATGCTCGCGGAGGACGACCGGCGGCAGGCCGAGGCGCTGCGCCGCTACCTCACGGCGGAGGGTCACGAGGCGACGGTCGTGCACGACGGCGAGGAGGCGCTGCGGGCGGCCCGGCAGCAGACGTTCGACCTGCTCCTGCTCGACGTGATGCTGCCGGGGCTGGACGGGATGCAGGTCTGCCGGATCCTCCGGCAGGAGTCGGACGTGCTGATGCTGATGCTGACCGCCCGGTCGAGTGAGGACGACCTGCTGCGCGGTCTGGACGTCGGCGCCGACGACTACATGACCAAGCCGTTCAGTCCCCGGGAACTGGTCGCCCGGGTCCGGACGCTGTTACGCCGCGTCCCCGCGACGGCCCGGCACCCACCGGTGCTCCGGGTCGGCCGCCTCACCGTCGACGAGCCCCGGCACACGGTGACCGCCGGCGGTGTCCCGGTCGACTGCACCGCCGGTGAGTTCGCCATCCTGGCGGCGATGATCCGCCAGCCCGGCCGGGTGTTCACCCGCGGCCAACTGCTGGAGCACACCCGGGGCATCGACCGGGAGTCGACCGGGCGCACCATCGACGTGCACGTGATGAACCTGCGCCGGAAGATCGAGGCGAACCCACGCCGGCCACGGCAGCTCCTGACCGTGTACGGGGTCGGCTACAAGCTGACCGCCGGGACGCCGTGAGACGCGTGCCGCCGCACCGCAGCCTGGTGGTGCGGCTGCTGGCCACCTCCCTGCTGGTGGCGGTCTGCGCGATCCTGGCCACGACCTGGCTGGCCGTCCAGTCGACCACCCAGGCGATCCAGCAGGCCCAGGGCCGTTCGCTCGCCGACGACAAGAACATCTACGACACGCTGGTGAGCTACGCCGCCACCCACCGGGACTGGTCCGGCGTGGCCGCCGTGCTCGCCGAGCGGGCCGGCACGCTCGAACGCCGGATCACGCTGATGACGCCGGACCGGCAGGTGATCGCCGACTCCGCACCGGACGGCCCGTCGCTGCGGGCGGCCCGCCCCTCGGCGACCGTCGACCCGTTGCAGGTGGACCTCGGCCTGACCGGCGGGACCGCCCGGATCGACCGGCGCGTGCTCGGGCCGTACGTGCTGACCAGCCGGGAGAGTGGCGTCACCCGGCAGTTGGCCGGGCGGTGGCTCACGTGCATCCACCGCAACTCCGCGCTGGACGGAAAGGTGGTGGTCGGCCCGACCGGCCGGGCGTCGGTCCAGGTGACCGGCATGGACGGGCGCGACGTCGTCGGCCACTGCCTGCCGGCCGACCTTGCCGGCCCGCTGCCGACCGAGGCCGGGCCGATCGCGCGGCTGCGGGACGCGACGAAGTCCTGCCTGCGCCGGGCGGGAGCACCGGACCGGGTCATGATCAGGCCGGACCGCACGGCGGTCCCGAGCGGCTCCGCCGGGCTCGACGAGCGGATCGACTCCTGCCTGCACGAGGCGCTGGTCGCCCAGCTGAGGCCGTACGCGGCACCGCCGGCGCTGCTGTTCGTGACCGATGAGGCCCAGGGCACCACCGAGCCGGTGTTCAACCTGTCCCGGGCGAACGTGATCCGCATCGTCGAGGTCACCGGCGCGGTGCTGGCGGCCACCGTGCTGGTCACCGTGCTGGTCGGGCGTCGACTGGTACGACCGCTGCGGGCGCTGACCGACGCCGCCCGGCAGCCGATGGACTCGCCGACGCGGGTGCCGGTGACCACCCGCGACGAGATCGGGCTGCTGGCCACCGCGCTCAACGACCTCGCCGCCCGGCGGGAGCAGACCGAGGCGCTGCGCAAGACCATGGTCAGCGACGTGGCGCACGAGCTGCGGACGCCGCTGAGCACCATGCGGAGCTGGCTGGAGGCCGCCCAGGACGGTCTCGCCCAGCCCGACGCGCACCTGCTCAGCCTGCTGCTCGACGAGGCGATGCTGCTCCAGCACATCATCGACGACCTGCGGGACCTGGCCGCCGCCGACGCCGGTGAGCTGCGCGTGCACCGCGAACCGCACGACGTTGCCGACCTGCTGGACCAGGTCGTCGAGGCGCACCGGGGCGCGGCCGACGCCGCCGGCGTGCGGCTGGACCTCGACGTGGCCGCCGTGCCGGAGACGGCGGTCGACGGCGCCCGGCTGCGGCAGCTCGTCGGCAACGTGGTCGCCAACGCGATCCGGCACACCGCCCCGGGTGGCTCGGTGACCGTGCGGTGCGCGGTGCGGGCGGAGCAGTTGAGCATCGTCGTGTCCGACACCGGGACCGGCATCGCGCCCGCCGACCTGTCCCGGGTCTTCGAGCGATTCTGGCGGGCCGACGACTCGCGGGCCCGCCGCACCGGGGGGAGCGGGCTCGGCCTGTCGATCGCCCGCAAGCTCACCGAGGCACACGGCGGCACCATCTCCGTCGCGAGTGTGCTCGGCGTGGGCAGCACGTTCACCGTCCGACTGCCGATCGTCGCCGCCGTACCGCACTGACCGGCCGGGCCGGGACATCGCGATGCCCCGGCCCGGCCGTCACTCAGGAAATGGCGCGGTCAGCCGCAGCGCTGACCGTTGAGCGTGAAGGCGGTCGGCGCCGGGTTGGTGCCGCTCCAGGTGCCGTTGAAGCCGATGCTGGTGGACGCGCCGGGGGCGAGTTTGCCGTTCCAGCTCAGGTTCTCGGCGGTGACGCCCGTCCCGCTCTGCTTCCAGGTGGCCGACCAGCCCTGGCCGACCTTCTGGCCGGTGGTGGGGAAGTCGAAGGCGAGCTTCCAGCCGTCGATCGCGGTGGCGCCGGTGTTCTTGACGGTGACGGTGGCGGTGAAGCCACCCGGCCAACTGTTCGCCGCGTAGCCGACCGTGCAGCCGCCGGTCGGGGTGGTGGGCGCGGTCCGCACGGCCAGGCCGGGCGAGGCCGCCGAGACGTTGCCCGCCGCGTCCCGGGCGGTCACCACGAAGGTGTACGGGGTGTCCGCCGTCAACCCGGTCACGGTGTACGCGGTGCTCGTGGTGCTGCCCACCTTCACGGTGCCGGTGGTGTCGACCCGGTGCACGTCGTAGCCGGTGACGCCGACGTTGTCGGTGGACGGCGTCCAGCTCAGCGCCACGCTGTCGCCGGTGACCGTGCCGGCAACCGGCTTGCCCGGGGCGGTCGGCGGCTGGGTGTCGCCGGGCGTGGTGCCGCGCGGCAGCACCAGGTGGGTGATCGAGTTGGCCGGGAAGGTGGCGGTGAAGCCGCCGGCGGTCACCGGCTGGTCGGCCTCCCGGACCACGCCGGCGAGGTTCGCCCCGCTGTAGCGGTAGACCTCGGCGCTGCCGGCGGTGGCGCCGGTCAGGGCCACCGGGCTGGTCAGGTCGTCGCCGCTCTTGTTGACCACGACCAGGGTGAGCGCCTTGTCGGCGGTCCGCTCGGCCGCGTACACGGCCAGTTTGTCCTGGTCGGCGCTGGTGGCCCGGACGGACGTCTCACCGAACGCGCCGCCCTTGCCGTCGTAGTTGCGGTAGATCCGGAACGCGTCGGCCACCGGCTGGTCGGCGGTCGGCGCGGTCCAGAGGCTGGCCAGGTCGAGCCCCTCCCGGCCGAAGATGCCGAGCACGTCCGCCTGGGCCAGCGCGCCGTTCAGCGAGCCGTACCCGCCCCAGCTGTACTCGGTCATCGCGATCTTCGTGCCCGGGTAGTGCTTGTCGACCAGCTCGCGCATCCGCGGAATGAACCGGACCGGCTGGTTGATCCAGCTCTCGTCCACGTACGTCGGGTCCCAGAGCTGGCGGGTCGAGCGCAGTCGCAGCGCCTGGGTGGCGGCGTCCCCGGCACCGGACCCGCTGACGCCGGACTGCTGCGGGTAGAGGTGCACGTCGAAGTAGTCGAGGACCCGGGTGCCGTGCTGCTGCTCGTACTCCCGCATTCGGTCCAGGTACCACGGGCCGAGGTCCTGGCCGCCGTGCGCGGCCTTGTCCGGCGGGTTCGACCAGCAGCCGGTCCGGGAGCAGGTGTCCTGGTCCAGCCCCGAGTAGAAGATCGAGTTCAGGCCCCAGCCGACCGGGCCCAGCGTCTTCGCCCCCGGGTCGGCCGCCTTGATCGCCGCGCCGTACGCGTAGGTGCGGTCGCGCAGCTCGTCGTAGCCGAGCCCGACCGGGCGGACGTCGCGGTGGGTCGAGTGCCACAGGTCCGGCTCGTTGTCCAGGTTGTAGAACCGCACCCCGCCGCTGCCGGCTGCGCCGAACCGCTCCTTGAGATGGTTGACGAAGTCGGTGGCGTACTCCGGACCGACGGCGACGCTGGTGTCCTCCGGGTCGTTGCCGGTGATCAGGCTGCCGTCCGGCTTCTTGCCGTTGCCGCAGTCGGGTGCCCACTGGTCGGTGGACTCCTGCGGGCCGTACTTCGCCACGCTGAAGCCGCACGCCTTGGCCCGGTCCTTGGCGACCCAGCCGATCATCGGCATCGTCATGATCGTGTCGGTGCCGGTGGCCTTGTTCCGTGCCACGAACCGGTCGCTCTCCGAGCCGTCGGGCAGGCTGTCCGGATCGGCGTTGTCGTTCGGGATGTTCTCGAAGTACCAGTCCGCGGCCCGGTTGGTGGTGTCGTTGCGGAAGTTGTAGCGGGTGGTGGCGTTGCCGCCGTACCGGTGCACCGGTAGCCGTAGCTCCCGGGCGAGCGCCTCGTCGGCGAAGTTCATCCCGTAGACGTACGGGCTGATCGCGTGCCGGTCGGCGGTGGTGTCGACGGCCAGCGCCGGGCCGGCGGCGGCCTGGGCGGGCCCTGGTAGGGCCAGGCCGCCGAGCGTGGCGGCAAGCACGACCGGGAGCAGTGCTGTGGTGGGACGCACGAGCTCTTCCTTCCTGAGGAAATCGAAGCTCGCCGTTGGGAGCGCCCCCACAGCCTGGCCCGGTTCGCTGCCCGCGTCAACACGTCGGCGTCCGGTGGATCAGCGCCGCAGCGTCTGGCCGGGTGTCTCGCCGTACGCCCGGCGGTAGCGCATCGCGAACCGGGCCGGGTCGGCGAAGCCCCACCTGTTGGCGATGAGCGAGATGGTCCGGTCGTCGCCGGCCGTGGCCCGGCTGAGGTCCTCCCGGGCCTTGTCGAGCCGGACCCGCCACAGGTAGGCCATCGGGGTGACACCGAGATGCCGGCGGAAGGTCAGCCCGAGCGCGCGGGCCGTCACGTTGGCGGCGCGGGCGATGTCGGCGACGCCGAGGTCGACGTGCGGGTTGGATTCGATGAACGCGATCGCGCGACGCAGCGTCTCCCGGTGGGCGTCGTGCCGGTCCTCGATGCTCGGCTCCCGCGACACGTCGCCCGGAAAGGCGGTGAGCGCGGTCGCGGCAAGCATCCGGACGGCGGCACCGACCACGAGCGGCTCGCCCGCGGCGTACGGCTGGTCGAACAGCTCTCGGACGTATCGGACGGCGGCGAGCCACTGCTCGGCGTATCCCGGCAACGGTTCCCACGACCGTGGCTGCCACCGGCCGCCCGACCCGGTGTCGGCGACGTCGTGGAGGAGGGCTGCGGGCAGCCCGACGACGTCGAGGTTCGGGGAGCGCAGCCGGCAGTGCCAGTCCGCCCGCGGCTGATTGCCGATGTAGATGTCCCCGGGCCCGTAGCGGGCCTCAGCCCGACCCCGGACGAAGGTGACCCGGCCGGACATGACGGTGGTGAGCAGGACCTGGTCGTCGCCTTCGAGGTGGAAGTCGAGGACGGCCGGGCAACGCGCGGTGTTCAGGGTGATCCCGCCGCCCTCCACCCGGTCGAAGCTGATCCGCATCGGATCGCCCGCGCCGGCGACCTTCAGGTGCGCGCCGTACAACCGGCCCAGGAACTCCCGCGCCTCGTCCGGCTCCGACGAGGCCAACCGCACGCGCTGAGGAAGACCGGCGGATTTGGTTGCGGATCCGTCCATGAGTTCTCCCTTGCCGGCGCCGCCAGCAGCCTGGTCGACCTGCCCACCATCGTCAGCCCTTCTCGCACACGTGCCCCGCCCTGGGGCCACGTCGTCCCTCTGGTGCCCGCACCTCGTCGACGATTTTGTCACCCGTAGGCATCGAGCGGACACGCGACGTGCCGGGGCTGCGCAGGTCGTTCCGCAGCCGTTGGCGGTCGGATCGGGAAACGCATACGCCCGCGCAACAGCCCGGCGTCTTCACTTCAGAGACGGACCGGGAGGCCGTCCGCCCGATCCGCCACCGGAGAGGAGCACGGGCATGGGTTCGCCACGGGGCATCGACCGGCGAGGAGAGGTGGGGGTCGCGCCACCCCGGCGTACGCGAAGGGTCGTGCTCGTCGGCGCGGCGGTCCTCGGCCTGGCGGTCGCCGCCTTCGTGGTGCGACGCCCGCTGCTGATGGCCGCCCCGGCGTGCCGGGCCGGGCGGTGGCACGGCTGCTTCGACACGGAGAACGGTGTGCTGCTCATGACGCTGGTCGGGCTGCCGGTCGCCGCGCTGGCGGTGGGTGCCCTGGTGGTGGGTCGGCGGGCCGCCGGTGCGTGGCGGTCGTCGGTGGCCGAGGTGGGCATGGTCTACGGAACGGTGCCGTTCGTCTGGATGACGCTGATGCCGGGCCCGGGGGCCGGCGTCGCGCCGGGCCGGGTCAGCCTGGTGCCGCTGCGGGACCTGGCCACGATGGGGCCGCTCGGGATCGGGGGCAACCTGCTGGTGCTCGCGGCACTGGGCTTCTTCGCGCCGATGCGGTTCGCGGCGCTGGCGTCCGTACCACGGCTCCTGGCGCTCGGGGCGGTCTGCTCGGCCGTGATCGAGACCCTCCAGTACGTGCTGCGGCTGGACCGGGTGTCGTCGGTGGACGACGTGCTGGTCAACGCCGCCGGCGCGGTGCTGTTCGGGCTGGCGTCCCGCCGCTGGTGGCGCACCCCGACGCAACGACGTCATCCGGTGCCGGCGGCGGCAGACTGAGTCGCATGCGGGTACTGGTCGTGGAGGACGAGCCCTACCTGGCCGAAGCCGTCCGGGACGGTCTGCGGCTGGCGGCGATCGCCGCCGACGTCGCCGGCGACGGTGACACCGCCCTGGAACTGCTCGGCGTCAACGCCTACGACCTGGCGGTGCTCGACCGGGACATCCCCGGGCCCTCCGGCGACGAGGTCGCCCGGCACATCGTCGCCTCCGGCAGCGGCATTCCGATCCTCATGCTCACCGCCGCCGACCGGATCGACGACAAGGCCTCCGGGTTCGCGCTGGGCGCCGACGACTACCTCACCAAGCCGTTCGAGATGCGCGAGCTGGTCCTGCGGCTGCGGTCGCTGGACCGCCGGCGCGGGCACGCCCGGCCCCCGGTGCGCCGGATCGCGGGCCTGCGGCTCGACCCGTTCCGCCGGGAGGTCTTCCGCGACGGGCGCTACGTCGCGCTGACCCGCAAGCAGTTCGCCGTGCTGGAGGTGCTCGTCGCTGCCGAGGGCGGCGTGGTCAGCGCCGAGGAACTCCTGGAACGGGCCTGGGACGCGCACGCGGACCCGTTCACCAACGCGGTGCGTATCACCGTCTCCGCGCTGCGCAAACGGCTCGGCGAACCATGGGTCATCGCCACCGTGCCCGGCGTCGGCTACCGCATCGAGGCGCAACCGGCCGAAGGCGGCACGCATGGCTAGGGCGGCGGGGCTGAGCGTCCGGGTCCGGCTCACCCTCAGCTACGCCGGATTCCTGGTGCTCGCCGGTGTGCTGCTGCTCGCGGCGGTGTGGGTGTTCCTCCTGCGGTACGTCCCGGACCGGGCCATGCTGATCGTCCCCGGCTCGGCGGACACGCTCACTCCCGGCGTCTTTCCCGTCCGGTCCAACCTGCTGCGTGTCTTCGCGCCGAGAGCCGCCGAGATCCTGGTGTTCCTGCTGGCCTTCGGCCTCTTCGGGGGCTGGATCCTCGCCGGACGGATGCTCGCGCCGCTGACCCGGATCACGGCGGCGGCAACGATGGCCGGGACCGGCTCGCTGTCGCACCGGATCCGGCTGACGGGTCGACGCGACGAGTTCCGGGACCTCTCCGACGCGTTCGACGCGATGCTCGAACGCATCGAGTCCCACGTCGCCGAGCAGCAGCGATTCGCCGCGAACGCCTCGCACGAGCTGCGTACCCCGTTGGCGATCTCGCGGGCGCTGCTCGACGTGGCCCGCGACGACCCGACGCGGGACCGGGACGAACTCGTCGACCGCCTGCACGAGGTCAACCGGCGGGCGATCGACCTCACCGAGGCCCTGCTGCTGCTCAGTCGCAGCGAACGCGCCGTCGTGGCCCGCGAGCGGGTCGACCTCTCCCTGCTCGCCGAGGAGGCCGCCGAAACGCTGCTCCCGGTCGCCGAACGACGCCGGGTCACGCTCGACGTCACCGGCGGTGCGGCCCCGACCAGCGGCTCCGCCGAGCTGCTGCGGCGGATGGTGACCAACCTCGTCCAGAACGCCGTCGTCCACAACCTGCCCGGGGGCGGCACGGTGACGGTCCGCACCGCGACGTCCGGTGACGCCAGCGTGCTGCGGGTGGCGAACACCGGGCCTCCGCTCCCACCGGACCTGGTCCCGACGCTCACCGAGCCGTTCCGGCGCGGGACGCAACGGGTACGCGTCGACGAGCACGCCGGCGTCGGCCTCGGCCTGGCCATCGTGCGCAGCGTCGTCCGCGCCCACGGCGGGACGCTCACCCTGGTCCCCGGCCCCGACGGTGGGCTCCTCGTCACGGTGCGCCTTCCCGGCCCGCTCTGACGTGGCGCCTCGGCGGGGCCTGTGCACACGCCACACGGAGGAAACGCTACCTGCCAGCGGGTGCCTCCCGTCTGCCGCACACTGGACTCCGGCCGCGACGGGGGACAAGGCGCGCGTCGTCGTCTGAGCGCCGCATGCTGGGGTGCACCCGAGGAGCATGCGTGAGCCAGATCTTGGAGACGACGGACGTCGACCTCGCCGAGCACATCCTCCATGACAACTACGGCGGCAACATCCGCATCGATGCCAGCGGCTCTTTCGACGCGTTACGGCTGGACGCTGCCGAGATCACTCCGTCGGCACGACTCGACCGGATCACCTTCGGTCTCAGCTTCAACGTCCAGGCCGATGCGCTGGGTGTGCTGGTGATCTGCCGCATCGACTCCGGTCGGCTGGCCTACCATCCGGCCGGCGATGTCGCCACCGCCTACGGCCTCGGTGACGCGTTCATTCCTGTTCGGCCGGAGCGTGGCTTCACCGCCGACTGCGCGACGGCCGACTTCCACACGGCCGTCCTCGACCCGGCTCTGGTCGAGAGCGTCGCCGAAGCCGCGCCCGGCCGCCGGCCCGGACTTGTCCGCTTCACCAGCCACAAGGCCGTTTCCGCGCACGCCACTCAGCGGTGGGACACGGTGTACGGGTACGCCCGCGAGACAGTCGACCTCGGGGTGGCCGGGGAGCCGCTGCTCGCCGGCAGCATCGCCCGGTTGCTGGCGGCCACCGCCCTGACCGTCTTCCCGAACAACACGCTCAGCGATCCCACGATCGAGGACCGCCACGACGCCCACCCCCGGATGCTGCGTCGCGCGATCACGTTCATCGAGGGAAACGGGCACTGGGACATCACGCTCGCCGACATCGCCGCCGCGGCCCGCGTGACCATCCGCACCCTTCACCTGGCGTTCCGTCGGCATCTCGACACCACCCCTACCGCCTACCTGCGGTGGATGCGGCTCGAACACGCCGATCAGGAGCTACGCCGGGCGGATGCGGCCGATGACGTCACAGTCGCCGAGACGGCCCGACGCTGGGGATGGGCCAGCGCTCGCCAGTTCGCCGCCGCCTATCGGCGACGCTTCGGCTCGCCACCGACCGGGCCACCGCACGACCGCGCGCCGTGAGCGCCGGGAGGCGTACCCGATCCGCGGCCGGCGGACGCCGGTGTCACAGTCGCGGGTGACACCGGCGTCGCCCGGTCGTTACGGGGTGACCACCTTGCCGCCGAACGTCACGACGAGGCGGCCGTCGGAGGCGAAGGACCAGCCGAGGGCACCGGAGTACTGGGCGCAGCGGGACCCGTTGCTGCCGGAGAAGAACTGGTTGGAGCTGTCGGAGTTGCCGACGATCCGGTCGTTCGTGCCACCGTCGCACGAGGTGTTGTTCCGGAACACCGAGGAGCCGCCGTCGAAGTTGAAGTTGCGCTCGGTGTTGCCGATGCCGGCGTTGTTCGACACCGTCATCGAGCCGACGTTGCGGTTGTAGGTGAAGCCGTGCTGGCCGTTGTCGTACGCGATGTTGCCGCGCACGACGTGGTTCACGCCGATGTCCTCGCCGCCGAGCTTGAAGCCGTTGCGGTCGCCGTTGCCGGCCTGGCCACCGTTGCTCAGCGTGCCGTTGCCGTACGCCAGGGAGGACTCGATGGTCACCGGACCGATGGGCCCGGTGTCGCTCTTGGTGTAGAGGTCGTACCCGTCGTCGATGTTGTTGTGGGACACCGTGTAGCGGAAGATGTTGCCGGTGCCGACCGTCAGCTTCGGGGCGAAGCCGTCGGCGTCCTCACCGTCGGAGTCGGCGTTGTCGTGCGACTCGGTGCTCACCACCAGGTTGTTGGCGGGCCACTGGTCGCGGGGCGCGTTGGCGACCAGCCGCGAGAGCTGGAGCCCGGAGTCCCGGTTGAAGCGGGTCACCACGCGCTCGACGATGTTGTTGTTGCCGGCGAGCAGGATGCCGTTGTCCCCGGCCCGCTCGACGACGATGCCGCGGATGTGCCAGTACGACCCGCCCAGTTGGAGCCCGCGGTTCGCCGGGTCCTCGCTCTGCGCCGAGAAGTTCAGCACCGGCGTCTCGCCCGGGTAGGCGAAGATGTTCTTACGCGCGCTCGACGTGCCGTTGTTGCCCTGGCCGATGGTGACGGTCTGCGTGTAACGGTAGGTGCCGCCGCGCAGGTAGATGGTGCCGCCGGCGGCGACCCGGGTGATCGCCGAGGCGAGCGTGGTCGGGTTCGCCTGCGTGCCGGCCGCGCCGTCGGTGCCGGCCGGTGCCACGTACAGCGTGCCGCTCGACGGGGGCGGGGTGGTCGGTGGCGGCGTGGTCGGTCCGGTGGTGGGCGGCGGGGTGGTGGGCCCGGTGGTCGGCGGCGGCGTGGTCGCGCCCGAGGCGTACGTCTCGAACTCCGCGATCCGCGGGGTGGCGGTCGAGCTGGTGATCTCGAAATTAATCTTGCGAAGGGCGGTCGCGGCGAACGTGATGACGCCCGCCCCGGTACCGCTGGCCAGCGTGGCGCCGGTGTCGTTGTTGACCACCCGCCAGGAGCCGACCGCCCCGACCGCGCCGGCCGCCTCCCGGATGTTGATCGAGGCGACCGTGGTGGCGGAACCCCACTTCACCGAGATGCGGCCGGTCGAGCCGGCCGGCGACCAGTAGGTGCTCATGTCGCCGTCGATCGCGCTTCCGTAGCTGGTGCCGTCGGCCTTGCTGGAACCGTCCGCGCCGGCCCCGAGACTGAGGTTTATGGCATTGGCGTTGATCGATGCCAAATCGAGGTCGCCGAATGCCCCCGACGCCTGGCTCACCGGTATCGTAGCGACGACCGCCACGGCGGCGACCACGGCGAACCCGCCGGTAAGAAGCTTGTGTCGCACTGCGGTTCTCACAGTTGGACTCCTCGGGAGTAGACACGGTGCGGGCACGACTCTTACCGCCCCGACACCGCATGTGGCTTCGTGTGCGCACCCTCAGCCCGGATCGAAACATCGATGAAACACAGGCTAAGAAAGCGCTTACCGGCGAGGCAATAGCAAAGACGTGCAGGTTTGTTGCATACGGGAAGGGCACCCCGTCGGCCGCTCAGGTCGGAGGGCGTGCGCGCGACCGGGACGCGCCGCCCGCCGGCCGCCGGTCGTCGAGCGGCTCGGCGACGGGCCACGGCCCGGAGTGGTGACCGGAGGGTCCCGCCGCGTCGAGTAACTGTCGGGCCCGCCGCCGCACCGACTCGACGCCGCGGTCGGCGGTCAGCGCGAGCGCCCGGACGGCCAACCCGGTGGCCTGTTCGAGATCGTCGACGCGCAGGTGGGCGGTGGCCAGGTCGAACGCCTCGGTGGCGTACGCGCGGGCGGCGCGGAAGGCCCGCAGGTCCCGGGCGAGCGTGGCGAGCAGGCCCGACAGGTGGACGGCGACGCGTCCGCCGAGCTCCCCGCGCCCCGCGCCGGCGGGCCGTTCGGTGCCCACCCGTCGGCGACGCAGACCCAACTCGGCGATGCGGTCGTAGTCGGCGGTCAGCGTGCCGCCGGTGCGCAGCACGGTGTCGCACCGGCACCAGAACGCCCGGTCGGGGTGTTGCCGGCCGGTTTCCGTGCTGGCGATGGAGCTGCGGGCGTACCGCACGAGCGGGGCGAGGCGGTGCTGGGTGAGGCCGGCGGCCCTACGCAGGTGGGCGAGCCGACGGCCGAGCGCGCGGCGCGCGGCGACGATCTCGTCGCGGTCGTCCATCGGCCACCACCCCGGCGTCGAGCGGTCACGGTGAGGGGCGACAGTAACGACCCGCTGTGACATTTTCCAAGTCCGCGCACCGGGCCGGCAGCGGCCGCCGGTCGCTGCCGGTCCGGCCGCGGTGTCGGAGGTGATGTCGGCAGAGACCGACATTGTCGGTGGGCGGTGTCACGGGCGTGTCGGCCGATCGGCGTCATACGGTGCCTGCATACGCGGCGACCGGCCCTGATCCCGACCCGCCGTTCTCCGCGCCGTCGCACGTCCACGCCACCGGCCCGCCCGCCCGTCGTTGGGAGGATCCGTCATGCCCGAACCCGACCGTGCCGATTCCGCCTCGCCCACCCCCGCGTCGGAGGTCGACCCGGTGTTGCCGGAACTGCGGGAGATGTGGTGGGAGACCGGCGTGCGCGCCCGCGCCCAGGCCGGGCTGTTCGCCGTGTTCACCGAGCTGCCCCGTCTGGTCCGGGCCGCCCTCGTGGTGAGCTGGCGCGCCGATCGGCTGCGCACGTCCATCGTGGCGGCCTCGACCGTGGGCGCGGGGGTGATGGCGGCGTTCGGGCTCCTCGCCACGCAGCGGGTGCTCGTGGAGCTGTTCGCCGGCGGACCCACCGGCGACAAGGTACGCGCCGCGCTGCCCGCGCTGACCGCGCTCGCGGCGGCGACCGCGCTGCGCGCCGGGATGGCCACCGCGATGGGGTACGCGCAGAACGGGCTGGCCCCCAAGGTGGACCGGGAGGTGGAACGTGGCCTGTTCGAGGTCTCCACGGCGGTCCGGCTGGAAGCCTTCGACGCCGACGCGTTCGCCGACGACATGGAGCGCGCCTCCCGGGGCGCGGACTCGACCACCGGGTTGGTGCAGGCGGCGATGAACCTGCTCGCCGGGCTCGCCGGCGTGGTGGCGGTCGCGGTCGCCGTCGTGGTGGTCCACCCGTTGCTGCTGCTCGCGTTGCTGGTCGCGACCGTGCCGAACGGGTGGGCGTCGCTGCGCGCCGGGCACCTCCGCTACCAGACGTACGCCGCGGGCTCGGTGCGACGGCGGCGGTTGTGGCTGCTGCACCGGCTGATGGCCGAACGCGACTCCGCCCCCGAGCTGCGCTCCTACGGTCTGCGGCAGTTCCTGCTCGACCAGTACGACCGGGTGATGGCGGTGGAGACCCGTATCCAGCTCGCGCTCGCCCGCCGGGTCACCACGACCACCACCGTCGGGGCGATGATCGGCGGGATCGCCACCACGGCGGTCTACGTCCTGCTCGGGTTGTTGCTGGTCGACGGCCAGATCCCCCTCGCCGCGGCGGCCACCTGCGTCATCGCCGTGCAGGCCGCGCAGCGGTCGCTGGCAGTGGTCACCTTCCAGGTGGACCGCGTCTACACCGAGGGACAACATTTCCGCGACTACAGCGACTTCATGACGCGAGCCGCCGACCACCTCCCCGCGCCCCGGGACCCGGCCGCGCCTCGCACCACGCCGAGACGACTGCGGACGATCAGCGTCGAGAAGGTCAGCCTGCGCTACCCCGACCGCGACACCGCCGCCGTCGACGAGGTGACCCTGACCATCGGGTCGGGCGAGACGGTGGCGTTCGTCGGGGAGAACGGCTCCGGCAAGTCCACACTCGCCACCATGATCGCCACCCTGCGTACGCCCACCGCCGGCACCATCCGCTACGACGACCGGCCGCGCGACGACTGGGACACCGACGCGCTGCGGTCCCGGATCGCGGTCGTCACGCAGGAGTACCACAAGTGGCCGTTCACCGCCGCCACGAACATCGCCATCGGCGACGTCACCACCGCCGCGGACCAGGACCGCATCACCGCCGCCGCGGCCCGGGCCGTCGCCCACGACATGATCAGCGAGCTGCCCCACGGGTACGAGACGCTGCTCGACCGTACGTTCGCCGGCGGGCAGGACCTCTCCGGCGGGCAGTGGCAGCGCATCACCGCCGCCCGTGGGTTCCTGCGCGACGCCGACGTGCTCATCATGGACGAACCGTCCTCCGCGCTCGACCCCCGCGCCGAGGACGCGTTGTTCCAGGCCATCCGCGACCGGCAGGGACACGCCATCACCATCCTGATCACCCACCGGCTGGCCAACGTCCGGCATGCCGACCGCATCTACGTCCTGCACCACGGGCGCCTCGTCGAGGCGGGTACGCACCGGGATCTGATGACCGCCGGCGGCCGCTACGCCGAGCTGTTCACCCTCCAGGCCGCCGGCTACGACACCACCACGCCGGCCACGACGTTTCCCCGCCAGCCCTCCTCCGCCTGACGGGTCCCGCCTCCACCACAATCGCCGACCCGGGTAGTGGCACTTATACACTGACCTGCGCCGATACCTGGTTCACCCAATGGTGGGCCGGCCACGACCGAACAACATCAACTCAGTGCATCACGAGATCAACTCGAAGCACGCCCGCGAATGTGGTTAAGATCGTCGTCTGTCCCGTTGACGGCATTCCCGTTGATGGCAGTCCCGACCATCGGACGCAGGCGCAGGAAAATAGGTCTCATCGGTCATTTCCCATCGACCATCGGGCATGAGTGGCCTTGTCACGAGCCTGCATTTGCCGAAGTCGGTAAAGATCCTTGGCACCGTCTAGAGAACTGGAGCATGCGTGTCTTCCATGAACAGAAGGAAGCTGATCGCGCTCGGGGCCGGCGCGGTCGCCGCGGCGGCGACCGGCACCGCGGCGCAGGCCGCACCGTCCACCGACGGTGCGCGGATCGCCGCTCCGTCCGCCGCCGACCTCGCAGCCTCCCTTCCCGGGGGGTTCACGAGCAGGTACGCGGACGTCAACGGAATCCGGCTGCACTACGTCGCCGGTGGGCGCGGGGAACCCCTGATCCTGCTGCACGGCTGGCCGCAGACGTGGTGGGAGTACCACAAGGTGATGCCCGCGCTGGCCACCCGGTACCGCGTGATCGCCGTCGACCTGCGCGGCGCCGGCAATTCCAGCAAGCCCGCGTCCGGCTACGACAAGAAGACCATGGCGGCGGACATCGCGGCGTTGGCCGGTGCGCTGGGCTACGCCAAGGTGAACGTCGTGGGTCACGACATGGGGTCGATGGTCGCCTACAGCATGGCGGCGAACCACCCCTCGGTCATCAACAAGATCGCCATGCTGGACGTGGATCACCCGAACAGCAGCTACTACGAGTTCCGCATGCTGCCGGCACCGGGCGCCCCGTTCCACCCCTGGTGGTTCGCCTTCAACCAGGTGTCGCAACTGCCGGAGCAGCTCATCACCGGCCGGTCCCGGTTCCTCATCGACTGGATGTTCGACAACCTCCTGGTCAACAAGGCCGCGATCAACGATTTCGACCGGGCCGTATACGCCCTGGCCTATTCGACACCGGACGCCATTCGGGGCGGCAACGGCTGGTACAAGGCGCTGGGTCAGGACATCGTCGACAACGAGACGTACTCGCCGGTGACCGTCCCGGTCCTGGGCATCGCCCACCCCATCTTCTACCCGGGCTTCGCCGCGACGCTGACCCAGCAGGCCACCAACGTGCAGCTGGTCCAGATCGACAACACCGGGCACTACTTCGTGGACGAGCAGCCCCAGGTGCTCGTCCAGCACCTGCGGGCGTTCTTCGGCTGAGCGGGTCGAGCTGAGCCGGGCTGAGGCTCCGGACGGGTGGGCGACGGACATCGCGCCGTCGCCCACCCGGCCCGTCAGCTCGCCGCGCAGGCCAACGACGGTACGCCGTTGGTGCCGCTCGACGAGCCCAGGAAGCCGAAGGTCGTGCTACCGCCGGCACTGAGCGAACCGTTGTAGCTGACGTTGCGGGCGGTGACGGTCGAGCCGCTGCTGGTCACCGTCGCGCTCCACGCCTGCGTCACCTGCTGCCCGTTCGCGAACGTCCAGGTCACCGTCCAACCGCTGATCGCCGAGCCACCGGCGGTCACCCGCGCCTCGGCCTGGAAGCCGCCCTGCCACGAACCGGTCACCGTGTACGACGCCGAACAGGACCGCCCGTTCGACGGCGGCGGGGTCGTCGGCGGCGGGGTGGTCGGCGGCGGGGTCGTCGGCGGGGTGGTGGTCGGCGGCGTCGTCGGGGTGGTGCCGACAGCGCTCATGATGGCGTCGATGATGCCCTGCTGGGTGACCGCACCGCTGCTGCGGTTGAACAGCCCGAACCCGTACGCGCCGTTGTAGCCGTTGTCCCAGTAGGCGGTGGCCGCCCCGTACTTCTTGGCGGTGGACACCAGCGTGCGCGCGTAGTCCGCGCGGTACCTGTTGTTCGTCGAGTCGACCGATGTCTTGTCGACCGAACCGTACTCACCGACGAACACCGGGTATCCGCGCGAGACGAAGGTGTCGCGCACCTTCTTGAGCTGGGTGTCCATGAAGTCCTGCTGGCCCCAGGTCGACTTGCGGGCCGGATTGGTGGCGGCCGGCCCCCACTGCGTGATGGTGCCGTTCTCCTCGCCGGCGAAGTCCCAGGGGTCGTAGTAGTGCACGGAGATCATGAGCCGCTGTTCGTTGGCGGGCACGGACGACGACCGGTACTGGTCCGTCGGCAGCACGAAGCCGTAGTTGCCCACTGTGTAGTCGATGTTGGTGTTCCAGCCGGGGATGAGCAGCCAGCGCGAGGTGTTGTTCCCGCCGGTCCGGCGGACCGTGTCCACGAAGATCTGGTTGTAGGCGTTGATGTTCGAGTAGCACGGCTGGGTGGGGTTGCCGTACTGCCCGTCGAACTCCTCGTTCATGGACTCGAGGACGAGGCGCTCGCCGTAGCTCTGGAACCTGGTCGCTACCTGCTGCCAGACCTTCTGGTACTTCTCCCTGATCGTGGTCTGGTTCGACGAGTCGCAGATCAACCACGAGCCGGTGACGGTCTTGTAGCCGTCGCCGTGCATGTTGATCAGCACGTACAGGCCGCGACCGTAGGCGTAGTCGACGATCTCCTGGATCCGGTTCAGCCAGGCGGCGCTGATCGTGTAGTTCGGGGCGGCCCCGATGTTCCCCAGGTAGGAGACAGGGATGCGGATCGTCTTGAATCCGGCCGCCTTCACCCGGTCGATGAAGGCCTGCGTCACGACCGGGTTGCCCCAGGCCGTCTCGCTGGGGATGCCGTTGGCGTTGGCCTCCAGGGCGTTCCCCAGATTCCAGCCCGCCCCCATGTCGGCGACGAGTTGGGTGGCGTTCAGCTGGGCGATGTTGTCCGCGGACGCGGAACTCGTCATCGCGGCTGCGGAGCCGGCCAGCGCCAGTACGCCGGAGAGTAAGGCGAACTGAACCTTTCTGAATGTGGATTTCACGAAAATCTCCTGTCTTCGAGCCCACCGTCACGCTGGGTTGTCGAAGCGATTCGACGATATTCGACTGCCTACGCTGGCGGTCGAGGGGTCGCCAAAGGATAGATGCTCGTGCATGAAAGGAGCAAGGACCCGGCCGGTGACGGAACGACTCCTCCAGCATCCGGCCGAACAGTTCACGACAAGGAAGCGACAACCATCCGATCGTCCGTCACCTTGGTCGCCCGCTTCGTTATCAGCATGATCCCGGCCAGGCCGGCCAGGAAGATGAAGTTGCCGGTGAGATGCAGGATTTCCGTGCCCAGGGAGGCCTTGGTCGCGTCCACTTGCCCGAACCCGTCGGCCAGCCCGAGCCCATCGGCGTCCGCGAGGTGTGCGGGCCCGACTGGCGCGAAGTGGCAGCGCAGGAGCAGACGCGTCCGCGCCTGCCAGTAGGCGGGCGAAGTTCGCACTGACGTGACCGCCGACGACCTCCTGCTTCTGGTCGGCTTCCTCTGGCGCATCAACCCGGATGAGAACGTCGAAACCCGCAGCAGCCACCTGCTCGACCTCGTCATGGACGCGCTGCGCGGCGGCGATCCTGCGCTCAGCGCCTAAGTCGTCCTGTCTGACGTCCTCGCCGAGCTGAGCACGGCGGCTGCACGAGATGACTCCATCCCAGCGCGTCGCGCATTGCCCCGTGTACCAGCCGGGCCATCGCCCGCCGGATGTTGATGGTCACGTAGCCGGGCTGGCCATCGCCTACTCGCATCTTGCCGACTGGGGACTCCACCACCGCCACGGGTGCGACCAAGGGGGCAGCGCTGCAGGCGAAGGCCTCGCGCACCGCACCCTTCTCGATCAGCTCACGCCAGGCATGGAGGCCGAGATTCGCCTCACGCAGGGGAAAGCCGAGCATCCGAGTGAGCTGCTCGACGGTGTCCCGGGCAATGGTGGGACCGTCGCTCAGCACCGGGCTGAATACCCGCGCGTTGCGTGAGTCACCGAAAACGAAGAACGGATGGTGGGTGGTTTCCAAGCCCGCCACAGAGTGGTCGATCTGGAGTGTGATCGGCAACAACCGGTCGGCGTACGGCTCGATCACCGGCCTCAGTCGGCAGCAGTACCGCCGCTGTCCCGGGCCGGGTGCCTCCTCGCGCAGCTCCACGGTCAGATGCAGCGAGTCCAATGCCCCACCGGGGATACGGTCGGCGCGGCGTACCGCTTCCTCGGCGGCTGCGAGCAACAGCGAGGCCGGCACCACCGGCATGCAGCGTTCACGACAGGCCCGCCGGATGAGCCCCGTGTAGTCACGGGGGCGGAAGAGTGAGACGCGGCCACGGTCCCAGCGGTACGCCCGAAGGCCGGTGACCACTCGGACCACCCGACCGCCGGGCAGCTCCTCGTGGCCGGGGTTGGCCCGGATCCACCGCCAACCCGTCAGCGGCGCCCAGCACAGGTGTTGGACGCCCTGGGCGTGTGGGATCGGAGCCGGGTACGTCATCGCGCCTCACCTTCCTGCGGTAACCGTCGAATTGCCGACGATCTGGCGAGCCGTCGAAGGAGCCACCAGCGCGGCGAGGCGGGCCGGTCACCGCGGATCTACCGCCAGGGTGGCGCGGACGCGGGCCGGCCAGCTTGCAGGATCGGGGCCATGCGCGGCGAGCAGGGCGAGGGTGATGCGTTCCAGGCCGAACGCGGCGCAGGCGGTGTGTGCGGTCTCGCCGCCGATTCGAATCGAGAACGGCGTCCCGAAGTGGTCCTTGTGGTAGTTGGCGCTGGCCACAGCTTGGACCGCACCGTCACCGACCGGTGCCGTCAGTTCCCACTTGAGCTGTTGTTCGCGCTGGGTGGCACCCATCAGCCGGCCGGCGCCACCAAAGAACGGATCCGAGGCCGGCACGACTGACACGTCCAGGCCGAGGTCGCCAAGCCACCGTTCGGCGCGGGACACCCAGGCGTCCCGCCATTCCGTGACCTCGTCGGCCACGCCGATCCGGACGAATTCCCGCATCCGGAAGCTCCGGAGCCGGCCGTGCTCATGGGTGCCCTCGTTGCGGTAGCAGTACGCCTCCGCGGTGACGACGACCGGCTCGGTCAGGTCCTTCCCCTCGAAGAGCGGATAGAGGTGATAGCACGTCGCCGGCAGCACCGCTACGTCGGTGATCTGCTGAGCGGTGTGCCACGGCGCATTCTGTTCGTCCCGGGCGAGCTGCAACTCGTGCCAGCGCGCGGGACTGCCCGCGAAGCTGTGTACCGTTCCCAGGAGGTTCGGGAACCCGTCGACGTAGCCGACCCGCTCCAGCAGGGCCCGGGCGATGACCGGTGGTACGGCCACTGACACCGGCTGCTGGGGTGCGGTTAGCGTCAGCAGCGCCGATCGCAGGGCAGCCACGATCGCGTCGAAGGATCGGTTGGCGACGGCGATGCCCGGTGTCTCGGTCGGGATGAGGGCGGCATCGGCGGTGGACAGGTGCGGCTGGGCCGCGGTGGAGGTGTCGGTCACGGCTAGGCTCGTTTCCATAGGCTGAGTCGGGCGTTGGCGGTCATCAGGCGCTCGTTGCCGATCATGAGGCGAGCGGAGTACAGGTCGCGCAGCGGCCGAGCGACCGATAGGGGGCCGGCCTCGGCATAGCCGGGCATCCCGCAGATTTCGAGGGCCGCAACCGCGACGTCGACGGCAAGGGTGGAGACAGTGACCTTGAGGTTGTTCACGGCCAAGGTGAGGGTGGGGCCACCGTGCTCGTCGACGGCACCCGGGTCCGCCCAGATCGGCTCGAAGCGGCGGACGGTGGTTGCTAGCGCGGCCCCCATCTGGTCCATCCGCCCGGCGGCCTCCGCCAGCCGCGGATCGACCAGGTCGGGGTTGCCGCGCATGCGTCCCCGGACGGCCTGTTGCGCACGACGGAACGCGGCAGCGGCGATGCCGAACCAGCATGCTGCCCACAGCAGGTGTGACAGCGGCACCATGGTCGCGCTGGCGATCCGCTCGAAGGGGTCGGTCAGGACGTATCCGGCCGGCACCTCGGTGTGGAACTCGAACCCCGGACTACAGGTGCCCCGCATGCCCATGGGATTCCACGGGGGTCCGGCCGGCGTGAGCGCACAGGCGTCCGCCGGGGCGAGCACAGCGATCTGGTCGCCGGCCGCGGCCTGCGCGTCCCGCCGGGCGGTGACCAGATAGGCGCAGGCGTAAGCGCCGTACGAGACGGTGGGTGCCCGCTTTGTCAGGCGGACCCGATCTCCGTGGCGTTCCAGAGCCGCGCCGCTGGTACGCAGGCTGCCGCCGATACCGGCCTCTGAGGTGACGGAGGCGATCAGTGTCCCGTCGACGACGATGTCCTTGAGCGCGGTGCGTAACGGCGCGGATCCACCGTGGTGGCGGGCGACGCAGGCCAGCTGGACCTGATGCATCGCCCAGATCATCGAGGTGGAGCCACACGCCTTGCCCAGCTCGGCGGCGATCGCGACGAGGTCCGACAGGGAGCGATCGAGGACTGGCGCGAGCAGACCGGCCCGGTGCAGTGCCGCGACCGACGCCGCAGGGAAGGCCGCTTCGTTGTCGACTGAGTCGGCATGCTCTGCCAGGGTGGCAGCGACGTGTCGGGCGGCGGCCACCACGTCGCTCGGCGTTTCCGTCACCGTGGCCGTCATCGGGCCACCGCCGGATCCGAGTCGCGCAGCTTCCGCACCGCGCGTGCGATGGACGCGACCGAGGTGAACGTCGCGCGGGTCAGTAGCCCTTCGGTGAACTCGACGCCGAACTCCTCCTCGACGGCCATCATCACGCTGACGCTGTGCATCGACGACATGCCTGCGTCCCACAGGTCGGTGTTCGGGTCGAGGGCATCCGCCGCGGCATCGAGCTGGGCGAACCGCAACACGAGTGCGGATATACGGTCTTCCACTGGCGTCTCCTCATCGGTCAACGTGGACAGGGGGAGCCGACCTGCATGATCGCGCTCAGCCGGGTGTTCAGGTCGGCTTCGCGGGTCGCCAGGTTGGTGAGCATGCGGACGAGTCGGGCCGGCCGAAGGGTGCCGGTGCCGCGGGTGGCCGCCCAGGCCATCGCGTGCACGATGTACCAACGGTGGGACAGATCGGCTAACGCGTCGGCTACCGGCGTCCACCGATCGTCTGGTCCGTTCGGCGGGGCGACGACCTGGCTGAGTGCCAGCCGTTCGGCGGCCACGTCCGCGATGTCGACGTCGGGGCCGGTGCGTCCCTCGCGGACGTCGGTGATGAACTGTTCCAGGACAGCGAGCTCAACCCTGTGTGCGGGCAGCTCTGCTCGTAACCTGTCCGCCACGATGTCGGACGGCGGGGGTACGCCGACGACGCCGCGACAGACGATGCCGAATCCGCCGGCGACCGGGCTGAGCCGGGTCTTCTGGTACACGTGCAGCGGGAGCGAGTGCGGCTCAGGGCGGTTCGTCATGTCGGCCACGACGACCTCGTCTCCGGCGTACCGGTGCAGCACCAACGCGTGCGTCAGGTGCTCGTGATCCCGGTACGGGGACTCGATGTCGAACGAGTCGACCGCCACGATCAGCTGCGCCGAGTCGGCCAGGGCCGCCCGCTCGGCCTGGGCCAGCTCGGCCCAGTCGGTCTGCGCGAATCGTTGCAGCCGCAGACCGGTGAGCCGGGCCGTGCCCGCGAGCCACCGTTCCCCGCCGCCCAGCCGATGTCCCGCCAGCCGCCGAAAACCCCAGCTGGGCCCGAGTCGAGCCGCTGCGTCGGGCACTCCGTGCTCGGTGGCCACCGCCGCGACCGCCTGCATGAAGCAGGTACCGAAGGGTGCCTGGCCTCGAATGACGATGCTCGGTCTGGTGGACGTTGTCATGCCGTCGTCGTCGGCCGGGCTGTGGCGGCCAGGCCAGTCGTGGTGGGGGTTGCCGGGCCGACCGGTCGCGGACGTCGGTGACGGACGGTCGCCATCGATGGGACCGTGTCCCGGGGCTCGTCGGCCGCCGAACGCGCGGCATCGGCACGGAGGTTCAGCATGTCTTCTCCTTCGCTGGCGGGATGGCCTAGGCACGAACTACGACGTGGGCGCGACAATGCGGGTGATCGAGTGGTAGCGGCGTTGGCAGTGGACGAGCGGGCCGCCGGATCGGACGATGGCCAGGTCACCGACCGCTGCGATGACCACCGAGTGCGTGCCGGCATCGTGCAGGTCGACGACGTCGCATGCGATCCAGGCCAGCGCGCCGGCAACGGCCGGTATGCCCGCACCGTTCGCCGGCCAACTGACCAGGGCGAAGCCTTCGGGATCCACCTGGTGGGCCAGAATCCTGCTGACCCGGTGCTGGTCCTCGGCGAGGACGTTCACACACAGTCGGACGGATTTCCTCATCCGTTGCCAGGTGCGCGACGAACGGTTGACGCAGAACCCGATGAGGCACGGGTGGATCGACACCGAGAAGAACGACCCGATCGTCAAGCCGGTCGGGCCGTCGTCGCCTTGGGCAGTGACGGCGACGACGCCGGTCGGGAACAGCGCCATCACCTCCCGGAAGGCGTCAGCGTCCGGCCGTCCGGATGACATGTGGTGTGGCGAGCAGTCGGTTGTCACGGCTCAGCCGATCAACTGGCCGGGGTGAGCTTCGGCGGCCCACCCGGCGCGGTGCCGATGTCGCGTCTGCTGCCGGTGACGCGGGAGGTGCTCGGCTCGGTCATGGCCCTGTCCTTTCTATGAGGGAGTGGAAGCCCCAGCCGCTGACCAGAACCGTCTCCGCCCAGTCGTCGAGGTCCACGCGCAGGTTCCGCAGGTGGTCGACGACACCGTCGCCGAAGGTGGCCGCCGTCTGCGACATCTGCATCGACCAGGTGAGATAGACGGACTCGGGGTCGCGGCGGCTGCTCAGCTCCTCGCGCAGCGGGCTGGCGTACCGCCACGGTGCCCGCAACGCCCGGGTCCGGCGTCGGTAGACCGGGTCCGTCAGGTCACCGCCGTGCGCCTGCTGGAGGGCGGTGCGCACCATGACTGCCTCCCGGCGGCACTCGATGCGCGGCTGGAGCCGGTCAAGCAGGGCGATCTGGGTGGCGGCCACGATCTGGTGAAAGGTCGGCAGCATCGCCGGCACGGCCGGGATTTCGGCGGCGTCGAGCACGGCCGGGCAACGTCGGCTGATCGCCTCGTCGACCCGTTGCTCGCCGAAGAACAGGCACGCCTCCCGGATCGCGCTGTCGGCGTCTTCCGACGAGTGGACGATCGACATCAGCATGTTCTGTGACCGGTAGCGGTAGCGGAGCTGCCCCGGACGCGTCTGCGCCGGGTTGGCCGGGCCCTTCAGCACGGTCAGCCGCTCGGCCGCTCCCGTCTCGTTCGGCCCACCGGTCAGCAGCACCGCGACCGCAGGCGCCAGTTCGTAGTAGCGGGGCATGTACCACCACATGGGTCGCTGTCCCGCCTCGGCCATCCGGATCTGGGTCGACAGGTACAGCTCCTCGAGCTGCCGAGGGTGTGGCCGGACCACACCGATCTCCAGCGGCGTCAGGCCCTCCCGGCGAAGCTCGTCCAGGATCGCCCAGCTCAACCCCTGTCGCACTGCGTCGGGCCGGACCAGCAGAAACGCGAGGGGCGTGCAGTGCTCGCCGTGCCGCGCCCGTAACCGGGTCACGGCCCCATCGTCGAGCGGCAGGGCATCGATCACATCCACCATCGATGACACTGCTACACGCTCGATCTCGTGCCGGGAACGTTGCTGCGCACCTCGACGGCGTGGCGCCGGCCGCGGTCGAACATGCGCTCGGTGAAGCCGACGTCCCACCGCTTCGGCGTGCCGTCGAAGCCGCCGTACTCGTCGAGATAGGCCGTGTCGGCCGGCTGGAACTCCTCGGCGAGCCCCGGCGGCACGGCCTCCGGATAGAGTTGCCGCGTGTAGTGCAGGGCGTAGTGCACGCTCGGCCCGCAGCCCAGCTCGTGTGCTCGAGTACGGAACCGGGACAGGTCCTGCGCCGTGCTGACGTGCAGCAGTTCGACGAGGTCGACGAACTTGCGCAAGGTGAGGTCCTTGTCGCTCTCGATGTAGTAGAGCAGGGTCGCTTCGGCGTGCAACTGCACGCAGGCGTCGATGAGTTGGTCGGCGGGGTCCAGCACCCGGGCGGGCTGGCCATAGATCACGGTGGGCGTCGCACGCTCCAGGAACGGGTCGGGGCTCAGCGGCAGGCCGGCGTTGGGCTGGAAGAGGCTGAAGCACGGGGAGAGGATGAAGGTCTCCACCTCGGGCCGGTGTCCCAGCTTGAGATAGGGCAGTGCCACGTTGCCCAGGTTGACCTGCCAATAGAGCGTGGTGCGCCGGTCGAAGGGCGCGATCCGGGTGCCCGTGGGCGTCACTTTCCCGACGTCGTAGCCGGCCGCGGTGGCCACCTCGGCAAGGACGGGCAGATCCGTACGCCGGATGAGGACGTCGAGGTCGGAAATCCGCCGGGTGCCGGGATCCCGGTAGAGGCCGTCCGTGAGGGCCGGGCCCTTGCGGATGACATACCGCAGCCCGGCGGCGTTGAGCTGCCCGAGCACCCAGCCGAACTCGTCGCTCAGGGCCAGGTTCCGACGCCGGGTGCCCTGGTAGACGTCGGCGTAGAGCCACGCGTAGGGCATCTGCTGGCGTCCGTCGTCGTCGTGCGAGAGCCGGTTGCGCAGGACGTTCCGGGAGATCAGCGGCAGCACCATGTGCCGGCTCGCCAGATCGACGAACCGTCCCCAGTCGAACTCCTCGTGTCGGGTCAACAGGTCATGGACCCGACCACGCACGTCGGTGTCGGGCCGTAGCCGCGCCAGCGCGACCAGGAGGCGCGCCTCCGCCGGCAGCTCGAGCTCAGGACCGGTCATCGGCCGACCTCCGCTTCGCCGAGTGCGTTGCCGGCGCAGCCCATCAGGGCGGCGAGCTGACCGACATCGACGGAGTGGAGATCGAGCAGTGCGTCGTCGGGCACCGGGACGTCGAACTCCTCCTCGAGTTCGAGCAGCAGACTCACCAGGGCGAGCGAGTCGACGCCCTGATCGGCTGGTCGCAGGGTCGCGGTCAGCGGGGCGGCCGGGTCCAGCCGAGGCAGGTGGGCACGCATGATCTTCTCGAAGGCGGACGGCCAGCTATCGGGCATGGGTCTCCCTCTCCATCTGTTCGGTCCGGTGGCGTTCGGCGCGTTCGATCACCCGTCGGCAGACGTCCACCACGTCGACCGGGCGGCGGCCGAATCCGGTCTCGCCCGCCAGCACCAAGTAGTCGGCACCGTCGAGTACGGCGTTGAAGATGTCGGCGACTTCGGCGCGGGTGGGACTGGCCGCGGTCCGCATGGAGTGCAGCAGTTGAGTGGCCACCATCGAGCTACGTCCGCGGGCCGCGCAGCTCGCGGTGACCTGCTTCTGCACCACCGGCACGTCCTCGAACGGGATCTCCAGGGCCAGGTCCCCCCGGGCCACCATCAGCCCGTCGAAGGCATCGATGAGCGGCGGGAGCGCGCGTACCGCATCCGGATGTTCGATCTTGGCGATCAACGCCGCTTCCGGCGCGATCCGGTGCAGCGCCTCCCGGTCGGACGGATGGGCGGTGAAGGACAGCGCGATCATGTCCGCCCCCAGGTGACGGGCGAAGGCGGCATCGTCGCGGTCCCGCGGGGTCAGCCCCACCGGAATCGGCTGCCGGCCCGGCAGGGTCACCCCGCGCCCGTCGGTCACCGTGCCACCCTGCGTGACCGTGCAGGTCATGGTGCTGTCGTCGGCCTCCTCCACCCGCAGCACCACGGCACCGTCGTCGATCAGCACGTGCGAGCCCGCCTGCGGCACCGCTCGCCAGCCGTGGATGAGCCAGGTGCGGTGCCAATCGAGATCGCCCGGCGCTGCGGCCAGGACCACCTTCTCGCCCGGCTCCCACCGCGCCGCCCCGTCACGCAGGCGGCCAATCCGGTTCTTGCGGCCCTGCAGGTCCGCGAGGACGCTGACCGTCCGGCCCTGCCGGTCGGCTTCCGCCCGCACGGTACGGACCGTGGCGAGGTGCCGTTCGCGGCTGCCGTTGACCATGCTGAGCCGCACCACGTCCACGCCCGCCCTGATCAGCGCGGCGAGGCACGCGGGGTCGGCGCTGGCTGCGCCGATGGTTGCGACTATCCGGGTACGCCGTACGGCGGCCGTCGCTGTGCTCACGGCCGTCACCGCGCGCTGCATCGGTGGTACTCGCGCACCATGCGGCCCGGGTCGTCGGCGATCACCGGGGTGACACCGTGCAGGATGCCGGCGCCGTAGGTGTTGTTGACGAAGAACACCTGGCCCGGTGCGGGAGCTCCCAGGTTGATGCCGAACTCACGTGTCGCCGCGTCGCCGTACTCCGCGCGCAGCACCGGCTTGCTGCCGGGTGTGGGCTCGACGGACCACTCGAACGCATCGTCGAAGGACAGCTCTCGCGCCTGCATGAGGGCCCGCGCGTCGACCAGCAGAAACTCGCCGCCGACGAACCCGCGGACCGGACCGTACAAGTGCGAGAAGAGCATCGCATCACGGTCCGTATGCAGTGCCTTGAAGCTCCAGCGGCTGCCGTACTGCTCCGGCGGAATTACACCATCGCGGGTCACTGATTCCTTGACAATCGGCGTAGCGGAAGAACTTAGCTCGTCGCATCGGGTGACGAATTTTTCCCACACTGCGGAAAACAGAAAACGGTGCAGTCGGCGGCCTTCGGCGACGTCCGCCATGGGCAGACCGTCGACCACGGCGGCACCGGCGGCTGGCCGCTCCGCCGGACGCAGCAGCCGATCCACCACGGCGCTGACCAGTTCGGGAGCGGTGACATCACCGCCGTAACCAGAGATCCGCACCGTGATGTCGGTAAATGCTGGCAATTTCACTGCCGTGCCGGAGACCGCCATCCGGTCCAGCGCCGACCGCCTCATACGCATCGATTCGGGGGCAGGTGAGGGTTCGGTAATCATTCCAAGGCTCGCTCTCTCCGGTCATCGGGAGATCTCGCACCACTGTGGCGCACCTTTCGCCATTCTGCACACGTCCTGTCTCGCCGGCGAGACGAGACGATCGTCAAAGTTTCCGCATCCGTGGCCATCGGCGAACGGCATGGTCGAACAGACTGCGGGTAGTGTCGCCGCTATGCGCATCGGCACAATATTGCGCCGCCTCGGTGACCATTGGGGCCGCACCAGTGTGGTGATGGCGTCCCATCTCGTGCAGGCGGCAGCCGCCCTGTGGCTGCCTCTGCTGACCGCCCGCCTGGTCGACGATGGCCTGGCGTTCGGGGACCGCGGACGGATCGCGGTGACCGGGGCGGTGATGCTGGGCATGGCCGTCGTCCAGGCGCTCGCGGCCGCTGTCGCCGTACGGACGGCCACCACGATCGCCGAGGCGATCGGGCGGGACCTGCGGGAGGAGGTCTTCGTCGCCGCCCAGCGGCTGAGCATCGCGCAGGTGGCCCGCTTCGGGACGTCCTCGTTGACGGTACGCACCATCAACGACGTCCAGCAGGTGCAGCAACTGCTGCAGATGCTGCTCGCGGTCGCGGTGCCGGTGCCGATGATCTGCGTCGGCGGCATCGTGCTCGCCGCCTTCCGCGACGTGCAGTTCACCGTGATCCTGCTGGCCGCGATCCCGGCGCTGATGCTGCTGACCACCGGCGTGCTCCGCGCCATGCGGCCCCTCACCTCGGTGGTGCAGGGTCGCATCGATGTCATCGACCGGCTGTTCGACGAGCAGATCACCGGCGTACGCGTCGTCCGGGCGTTCGGCGCCGAGTCGCACGAGGAGCAACGCCTGCAGCGGTCCGGGGCCGAGCTCGCCGGGGTCGCCCTGCGCGCGGGCCGGCTGTCCACACTGGTGCTCCCGGCGGGTTCTCTCCTGGTGAACCTGCTGAGCGCCGTCACCGTCTGGCTCGGCGCGGGCCGGATCGCCCAGGGCTCCCTGGGGATCGGTGAGCTGATCGCCTTCATCAGCTATCTGGCCCTGGTGCTGAGCTCGATCACGACGCTCAGCTTCCTATTCACCACGCTTCCGCGCGCCGAGGTGTGCGCCGTCCGGATCGGCGAGGTGCTTGCCGAGCGGCCCGACGTCGTCGCGCCGGCCCGGCCACGGACCGCGCAACCCACCCCTGGCTCGGTCGAGACGCGTGCCCTCCGTTTCGGCTACCCGGGCGCGGCCCGGCCGGTGCTCGTGGACGTCACCCTGACCATCCGGCCCGGCGAGCAGGTCGCGGTGATCGGCGCGACCGGAAGCGGCAAGTCGACGTTGCTGCACCTGGTGGCGCGTCTGGCGGACAGCACCAGCGGGGCGGTGCTGGTCGGCGGCTCCGACGTCCGGCAGCTCAACCCCACGGTCCTGTCGCGCGCGGTGGCACTCGTACCGCAGCGGCCGATGCTGTTCTCCGGGACCGTCGCGACGAACCTGCGCCAGGGCCGCACCGGGGCCACCGACGCGGACCTCTGGGAGGCGCTCGACGTGGCGCAGGCGCGGGAGTTCGTCGAACGGCTGCCCGGTGGGTTGCGGGCCGAGGTGAGGCCCGGCGGCGCCAACCTCTCCGGCGGCCAGCGGCAACGACTGGCCATCGCCCGCGCGCTGGTCCGCCGCCCCGACATCTATCTGCTCGACGATGTCACCTCAGCGCTGGACCACACCACCGCGACAGCGGTGGAACGGGCGCTGGCACTGGCGCACGCGAACGCCACCAGGATCGTGGTGACCCAACGTGCCGAGGTGATCCGGCACGCCGACCGCGTCGTCGTGCTGGACGCCGGGCGGATCGTCGGCCTCGGGACACCCGCCGAGCTGCTGGCCGGCAACGCCATCTACCGCGACATCGTGGCGGCCGAGCCCAGCCACGACGACGTCATGGACATACCCGCGTGAAGCGCTCGGACTCGGCACGGCGACTGACCGCTCGCCTGGGTGCCCACCGCCGGTTGTTCGTCGGCCTGTTCCTGCTCGGGCTGACCAGCGTGACGCTCAACGTGCTCGGCCCTGCCCTGCTCGGCCGCGCCACCGACCTGATCGTCGCGGGCGTGACGAGCGACCGGGGCGTCCCGTTCTCCGCACTCGCCCGCGTGCTGCTGCTCGCGGCGGCCACCTATGTGCTCTCGGCGGCCTGCTGGGCGTTGCAGGGCCGGGTCACCAGTCGGCTCATCCAGCAAACCGTGCTCCGGCTGCGAACCGATCTGGCCGCGAAGGTGAACCGCCTGCCGATCAGATACTTCGACCGGCAGCCACGCGGTGAGATGCTGAGCCGCGCCACCAACGACGTCGACAACGCCGCGGCGACCCTGCAGCAGACGATCAGCCAGATCACCAACTCGGTGCTGCTCTGCGCAGGGTTGTTGACCATGATGATCATCATCTCGCCGCTGCTCGCATCGGTCATCACGGCCACGGTGCTGGTCCTGGTCGTCCTGAACATCGCGCTCAGCAGACGGGCCCAGGAGCGGTTCGGCGCACGCTGGGCCGCCTCAGGTGACCTGCACGCACACGTGGCCGAGATGTACACCGGCCACGCCACCGTCGTGGCGTTCCAGCAGCAGGGCGAGGCGCTGCGCGGCTTCCGGCGCCTCAACGACCGGCTCCGGGCCGACGGGCTCCGGGCCCAGACCACCAGCGGACTGGTGACACCTGCCATGACCCTGCTGTCCAACCTGGGCTTCGTCCTGATCGCAGTGGTGGGCGTCGCACGCGTCGCGGCCGGTGCCGTGACGATCGGCGAGGTCCAGGCGTTCCTGCAATACTCCCGCCAGTTCAACGGACCGCTTACCCAGCTCGCCACGCTCAACGCGGTGATCCGGTCGGGCCTGGTGTCCCTCGACCGCATCTTCGAACTGCTCGACGCGCCCGAGCTGGACAGCCGGCCCAGCGTCGCGGTCCAGCGGACCCGGCCGGCCGGTCAGCTGGTCTTCGACCGGATTCGCTTCGGGTACGACCCGGCGACCCCGGTGCTCCGCGAGCTGAACCTGACGGTCGCGCCCGGCGAGACGCTGGCGATGGTCGGCCCCAGCGGCGGCGGAAAGTCGACGCTGGTCAACCTGCTGCTCCGCTTCTACGACCCGGACCACGGAACGATCCGCCTGGACGGGGCGGACCTGCGTGCGCTGCCCCGCGAGCAGGTGCGGTCGGTGGTGGCGCTGGTGCCGCAGGACGTCTGGCTACGGCACGGCACGGTGGCCGAGAACATCGCGTACGGGCAGCTCGACGCGACTCGCCAGCAGATCGAGGCGGCAGCGCGCGCAGCCCACGTCGACGACATCATCCGCGCGCTGCCGGACGGCTACGACACGGTAATCGAGGACGGCGGCTATCTGAGCACCGGTGAGCGGCAGCTGGTCACCATCGCCCGGGCCTTCCTCCGCGATCCCGCGGTGCTGGTGCTGGACGAGGCGACCAGTGCGGTCGACTCGCATACGGAGCGCCTCGTCCGGCAGGCCATCAGGCGGCTGACGCACCAGCGCACCGCGGTCATCGTCGCGCACCGACTCGCCACCATCCGTGACGCGGACCGGATCGCCGTGCTGGACGAGGGCCGGATCGTCGAAAGTGGCGACCACGCCGGCCTGCTCGCCCTTGACGGCGCCTATGCGCGGCTGCACCGCGCGCAGCGTACGGACGGATGAGGCAGGGGTGGCTCAGACAGCGACCGCACGTCGGGCGAGGAAGGCCTCGGCCGCGTCGGCCGCGACGATCGCCCCGTCGCCGCGGAGGTGCCGGTCGCGGAAGCCGCGTACGGCGGCGCGCTCCGGGGAGTCGCCGAGCAGGGCGGTGGCGGCGTCCCGTAACGCGCTCGCGGAGAGTTCTCCCGCCGTGAGCCGGCGACCGAGGCCGAGTTCCGCCACCCGGGCCGCGTTGGCCTTCTGCTCCGGGCGCTCGGGCACGACGACGGTGGGCACCACGGCCAGCAGGGACTCCATGACCGAGTTCATCCCGCCGTGCGACACGAAGACATCCGCGTGGCGCAGGACGGCCGGTTGGGGCACCACCGGCGCGACGACGACGCCCTCGGGGATCGGCCCGAGAGCCGCGACGTCGAGATGCTCACCGACGGCCAGCACCACCCGCCAGTCGGCGGTGCCGAACGCGCCCAGCGCGGCCCGGTACACCTCCGGACGGTTCGACGCGGTGCCGAGCGCGACCAGCACCAGGGGCGCCTCGCCCGGCGGTGGTTGCCAGCCGTCGTCCGTGCCGGCGGGCATCGCGCTCGGTCCGGCGAACACGAAATCGTCGGCGAAGGTCTCACCGGCCGGCTGGAAGGCCCGAGGCAGGAACACGATGTTCAACCCGGGGGTGGGCTCCGCCATCATCACCGCGGCGGTGTTGACGCCGTGCTGCATTGCCAGGCGGCGCATGTCCCGCCAGACCGGTCGCAGTGCGGCGCGCTCCGGGCCGCTCATGCCGGCGGCCTGGAACTGTGCCCGGGTGTGCTCGTTGCCGGCGATCGTCGGCAACATCCGGATCCCGGGCAGGCCGAGGCGCTCCGCAATCATCCGGCCCGGCGGCGTCGACATGTCGTAACAGACGCTGTCCGGTCCGTGCGCGACGGCCCACTGATACAGCGCCTGGTATCCGTTCTCGACGAGGTCGGCGTAGAGGCGCATTCTTTCGACGTATCGAGTCGGTCCGCTGTCCGCCGTCGGAGTGCCCGGCGGCAGCGCGAACCCGATCGGCAGGAATTCTGCCCCGGTTGCCGTCACTGCGGCGGCGAATCGATCACTGGTCGCGTAGGTGACCCGATGGCCGCGACGGACCAGCTCGGCGGCGAACGGCAGTGTCGGATTCACATGGCCGTCTGCGGGAAGGCACACAAAAAGCAGGTGCCGGCCGACCCGCTCGTCGGCGATCTTTCTCATGGAAATCTCCCGGATGTTCGGCTCGCCGTGGCGGAGGAATTCGATATCTTCGGTCCAGTATCGCCGCATGCCCTACGAACAACCATTCCCGACCGAGGAGAGAAATGGAAAAATATGTCGACGTCGCCCCCGGAATTCAGTTGTACGCACGGCTGGACGGGCCGGCCGGCCGGCCCGTCGTGCTGCTGGTCGCGGGGGCGAATGCCGCCGGGTCGAGCTGGCCGGACGGCCTGGTGTCGCAGCTCACCCACCATCACCGGGTCCTGCGTTACGACCATCGCGACACCGGCCGTTCGACCCGGGTCTTCGACCGGGACCCGTACCCGGTGACCGTCCTCGCCACCGACGCGGTCGCCGTGCTCGACGCGTTCGGCATCTCCCGCGCGACCGTGGTCGGCACGTCGCTCGGCGCGCAGCTGACCCAGCTTCTCCTGCTGGACGCCGCCGACCGCGTGGCCTCGGCCGTCCTGCTCTGCGCTGCGGCGCTGCCGATGCCCGGCGCTCGGCCGTCCGACCATCCGGGCCCGTCGCCCGCGCTGGCCCGGGTGTGGCGAGGCCTGGCGGAGGCTCGCGACCCTGCGGAGGTGGTGGAGTGGAAAGTTGAGCAGTGGCGGCTGCTCAACGGGCCGCGGTTGCCCTTCGCCGAGAACGCCTACCGCCGGCTGGAGCGTCGTGCCGCCGCCGCACGAGGGCCGGCCGGACCGCTACTGGGCCCGCACGTCCGTGCCGATCCCGGCAGACTGGCCCGCCGCCCGGAACTCGCCCGCGTGCGGGTGCCCACACTGGTGCTGGAGGGGTCCTGCGACCCGGTTAATCCGCCACCCTGTGCGGCCATTCTGACCGCGTCCATTCCTACCTCCCGCCGCGTCACCCTCGCCGACATGGCTCACTTGATACATCCGCTCGTGGCTCCGCAGATCGCGGTTCAGGTCGCCGGATTCGTCTCGCCGGCGGGACATCGGTTCGGACCTCCCCCGCCTTGAGTCGACCACGTCGAGGCCCCAGGATAGGAATCGGCGCCCGGCAATTGCCCACCCCCTTGGAAGGGTGTTCGGCGCATGCTCATCACCCTCTTCACAAGTGCTGGGAGAGACGAATGCAGAAACCTCAGAAAGACCCGGTCTACGTGCGCGCTTCGGTCTGGCCGAAATGCGATCTGGTCTGCCGTTACTGCCCGGTCGAAGAGGGGATGGAAAATCGTGTACCGGCGAGGTACGCCGGACAGCAACTGACCACTGAGCAATACTTGCGCAACGCTGCGGCGATCGCTTCGGCCGGCATTGGCGGCATCTCGTTCACCGGTGGCGAGCCGACGTTGCGCCCAGACCTGGGTGACATCATCGAGGCGGTCCGCCCCATGTACGAACGGGTGGAGTTGACCACCAACGGCGCCCGCCTGCCGAAGATCGCCGACGCGGTGAGCCGGCACATCGATCTGCTGAAGATCTCGCTGGACAGCGTGCGGCAATCCGACGTCCTGCAGATCACCGGCCGCCGCTTCGCGTACGCCCACGCGACCGAATCGATCCAGTGGGCGATCAGCGAACGTGTGCCCCTTGCTCTTAACGCGGTCCTGATGCGTCGCACCCGTGACGTCTTGGACCAGACCATCGATTTTGTCGCCGACCTGGTGTCCGACGCGCGCTCACCAGTGCACCTGAGCCTGCTCGACTTCTACTACTCACCGAGCCGGCGGGCCGAGTGGCAGGAGGACTACCTGCCTACCGACAAGGTCCTCGAACTGCTGACCGACCGCTATGGCGAGCCGGAGATCCAGGAGCGGTTCGGATGCCGCTTCTACTGGTACGACGCTAACGGCTTCAGCGTGCGCCTCAAGGACTCCTACAGCGCCACGATGCGCGCGCCCAAGTGTGAAGGCTGTGCCAGTTACTGCCAGGAGGGCATCTACGGCATCAAACACTCCGTGGAGGGGTGGCTGACCACCTGCCCGAGTGACCGGGAGGACCTCGGCAACCTGCTGCATCCTGACCTCAGCGATGAGCAGTTGACCGAGCGGGTGACCGCGATTCTGGCCGACGTCGACAACGCGAGGTCGACACCGGACTCGTTCGACGTGATGTGCCGGACCCACGATTTGCGGCCCGCGGCAGCGGTCGCGTCCTGACGTCGCGAGCAGGATGCGGCGGCGCAGGAAAGCCGCTGAATGCCGGCGCAGCGCGTCGACCGGGCGTGCTGCGGGCGCCGGCCGTGAACGTCGGCGGGTATTGAGACCTCCGGTTTCGGTGTGGACGTCGGCGCCCCACGCCTCGCCGGAGGTCTCGCCCTGTCTCACCCCGCCACGCCGTCGACGCCCTTCATGGGTGCTACCGCTGGCCGCCGGTCGCGCCAAGGGCCTGCGCCGCGGCCCGATCGAGGGCTTGCACGATCCAGGCGTCCAACGAGGTGTTCAACTCGGTGGCGGCCTTCTGCCAGGTGTCGATCCGGTCCGTCGACACCCGGACCCGGGGCAACTCGGCGGCCTTCCGGTCAGCGCGCTGGGCGGCTCGTCGGTGATTGCGCAACTGGATCCGCAGTCGGTTACGCGACCATCCCTTTTCGGCTGCCAGGTCGAGCCAGTGGTCCTGTTCGGGCTCCGGCAACGCGGCCACCTCCGTGTGGTGCTGGAAGCTCAGCTCCTCACGGCGGCGACCGATGGGGAACTTGCGGGCGATCCAGGCATAGTTACGTAACGTCTGGTATTCCAGGCCAACCCGCTCCACGGTCTCGGCGTATCTGCGCTCGTAGCGTTCCTGCCCGTAGATCAACCAGTCGCCGAGGCACCACGCGAAGGAGTCGACCAGCCGACTGATCCGGAAGCCGGCGTCGGCCCAGTCGTCGAAGGCGAGGTCGGAGGGTATGACCAGGCCTGTCCGCGTTGTCAAGATTCCGGTGCCTTCGTTGCCCCGTTCCATGGCCGTTTTCCTGGCGCTAACCACGTAGATTCACTCCCCGTTTTGGATCTGTTACCAACTGCAAGGAAGCCTATCCGAGGGGACACACTGATCGAAGTGCTTCCATCAGTGACACTTGTGGGCATCCTGCTTGTCCACTTGGTACTTGCTTGTGGGGCTTTGGTTCTTATGCGGCGGGAACTCGTCCCGGCGGTTGGCGGACTCCGCAGCGAAGCGAAGCGTTCGCGAGTTGCCGCGGTCGGAGCAGCGGGCGACTGTCTGTACGCGTGCCCGAGGGCTACGTCCCCTTGGGAAGGCTGGAGAACACGGTCAGCCGGTACGAGCCGACCTGCATCGACGGCGGTGAAGCCGAGCTGCGGTTCCCCTCGTAGCGTGGAGGCCAGGACTTGAGAGATAGGGGTTCATGGCTGAGAACGAGACGCCGGTTCGATCCGGAGTTCCGCGCAGGAGCGGTGCGGATCGTGCGCGAGACCGGGAAGCCGATCGCCCAGGTCGCGCGTGACCTGGGGATCAACGACGGGGCTCTCGCGAACTGGGTGAGGAAGGACCGCGAAGCTCGGGGTGAGCCCGCTGCGGGTGGGCTGTCCGAGGATGAGCGGGCCGAGCTGGTCAGGTTGCGGCGGGAGAACGCCGAGTTGGCGATGGAGCGTGATGACGCCCCTATGGTTGTCAAATCGCCGGGTTCGGCATTGTCGCTGGTGGCCGGGCTGCGGTGATGAGGGGGAACCTGGTTGGCCAGCCGGTCGGGGTTGTCGCCGGCGGTGATGAGCAGCGCCCCGGCGGTGTCGGAACCGACGCCGTGCTGCTCGAGCAGCTGTGCGCAGGCGGTGATGGTGGCGCTCATCTGCTGTTGCAGGGCGCGGGCCTCGTCGGTGAGCGCCAGGACGCGGCGGGCCAGGCTGCGCAGGACGGTGGTGGTCGCTCCCACATCGTGGGGAATCACGGCACATCCTGGGAAAGAATCAAGGCCGCAACCGGTGTTTACGCTGGTCGCGGCCTTGATCGTGAAGTGCGCCCGAAGGGACTCGAACCCCTAACCTTCTGATCCGTAGTCATCAGGAGAGAGTGCGCGTGACCTGCAGTTATGTAGGTATGTCCGGATTCGGTATGTAGCAGTGTCGACGGAACGTGACGCTAGACCGCAGTTCCGTCCCCCACGGTGCCCCCCGGGGGGCACGGTTCCTGCGGTCCAGGTCCGTCGCCCACACCTTGATCTGTTGGCGAGCTTTCTGCCGCTCGGCGCGCCTGACTCACCAGGAACTCGATCATCTCCGACGGGTTGACGCCGCGGCGGTCGGCCTCCTTGGCCACCCACATGCCATCGGCGGGGCCGAGCCGCACCGGGAACACAAACACCGCCGGGCGGCGCTCGTACACCACCTCGACGTTGGTCCAGGCGGTCACCGGCTCGTCCGCCAACCGCAGCGCCTCTTCATCACTCATGCTCATGGCCACCTCCGAACAACTTCCGGCCCACTCACGTCTCATTCTTGTGCAGCTGCCTACCGCTGAGAAGGACAAAACCCCCGCCGGCCGTCAGCGTGGCTGGGCAACCCGGCCGATGCCGGCCGAAAGGTCGCCAGCAGGACCGGGTTCGGGCCGGCACCCCGCTTGCGGGCCACGTTGATCCTCCGAGAGCTTCCTCGGACCAGCGGCATCTCTTCGGCTGGCTAGGCCACTTCGGCTGCGGGGGTGGCGGTGTCTCGGACGGAGTTGAGGATGGTGATCAGGCGGTCGACGTCGGCGGACGGGAAGATCGAGTCCGGCCCGTGCGGGGCGATGTCGCTGAACGGGGATTCGTAGAGCCGCGCGGGCTCCATGACGCCGTTCTGGGTGAGGTGGGTGATGATCAGGTTGACGAAGTTGATCTGGTTCGCGGTCAATGTGCGGCCGGCGAGGAACTCGCCGAACGCCTCGGTGGCCGCCTCCCGATCGAGGCCCACCAGCGACCGGATGAACAGGCCGAGCCCGTGGGCCGAGCGGCGGGCCTCGTCGATGTTCTCGGTGCCGCCGCCGCTGGCCGCCAGCATCCGTTCCAGCTCATCGAGGTCGGTCGGGGAGAGCTGCTTGTTGCGGCGCAGCTTCTGCAACGCCAGGTGGTCTTCGTGGGCGCGCAGGTACACCCGGGCCTTCGCACGGAACCGCTCGAAGTCCGTACCGATCTTGATGTCGTTCAGCGTGACGACGGAGATCTCGCCCAGCTCGTCGGTGAAGTCGGTGTAGACGATGGCCCGCTTGGACCTCTCGATCAGCTTGACCAGTCCGCGGAGGCGGCGGCGCATCAGCTCCAGCATCGGCAGGGTGACGTCCTGCCACCACTCGTCGCCGGCTACCTCGTCGAGGAGCTGCTGCTGCTCCCGGACCGCCGGGATGCTGGTCTGCTCCAGCAGCGTCGAGGCGATGTCCTGCACCTGCCGTCGTAGCCGGTCGTAGGCGGGTTCCACGTCGAGCTGGCCGAGCTGCAGGCGCAGCACCAGCAGGTCGAAGCGCTTGGCCGCCTCGTCCTCGTCCTTCACGGCGGTGGGCAGGCCGGCGAGGTTTCCGCCGATCTCGTCCACGGCCTCAGGGGTGAGCCGGTGCCAGTGCTCGAAGTCGACGTAGTACTCCACCAGGCGCCGCTTGGGGCGGACGACGAAGTTGTCGAGGTGGATGTTTTCCACCCGGCGGTGGAGGTTGCGGGCGAGGTCCCAGCGCAGCGCCGCTTCGCTCTGCGTCCCGTCGGCCTCTTCCTCCGCGTTTGCGTCGGAGGGGAGGCGCTGGTCGAGGCGGTAGATCAGTTCGAGCTGGGCCTTGAAAAGCCGCTCGGTCAGCGACTCGCCGAGCGTGCCCTCGGCCGCCTTCGGGTTGTGGTTGAAGTACTCGAAGTTCTGGCAGAAGTCGAAGATGAAGAAGTCCTGCTTGTCCTGCCCGGGGCCGTAGAGGTCCTTGCAGAGCCGGGTGCCGCGGCCGATCATCTGCCAGAACTTCGACTTCGACCGCACGATCTTGAAGAAGACCAGGTTGACGACCTCGGGTACGTCGATGCCGGTGTCGAGCATGTCCACCGAGATCGCGATGTGCGGGTCCTTCTCCTTCTCCGAGAAGTCGTCGATGAGGCTCTGGGCGTACTCGGTCTTGTGGGTGATGACCCGGGCGAGGTGGCCTCGGTGCATCGGGTACGCGAGGTCGAACCGCTTCTGGATGAAGTCGGCGTGGGCGTTGTTCTTGGCGAAGATGATCGTCTTGCCGATCCGGTCGCCGCCCGCGACGTGGTGGCCGTGGGTCATCAACGTCTCCAACACCTTGTCCACGGTGTCGGCGTTGAACAGCCACTTGTTGACCGCGTCCGGGTCGACGCTGTCCGGCGGCCCGTCCTCACCCCAGTCGAGGGCGTCCCAGGTGTCCTTCTCCTCCTCGGTGAGGTCGTCGTAGCGGATGCCGTCGCGCTGGAACTTCAGCGGTACGGAGACCGCGCGCGGCGGGACGAGGAAGCCCTCGTTGACCGCGTCGTCGAGGTCGTAGTGGTCGGTGGGTACGCCGTCTTCGAGGTTGAACAGGCTGTAGGTGTTGCGGTCGATCTCGTTGCGCGGGGTCGCGGTGAGCCCGACCAGGAGGCTGTCGAACCAGGAGAAGATCGCCCGGTACTTCTGGTAGACCGAGCGGTGCGCCTCGTCGATGATGACCAGGTCGAAGTAGCCGGGCCCGAAGCGCCGCTCACCGCTCGCGGTCTCGTTGATCAGGCCCATCATGGTCGGGTACGTCGAGACGTACACCCGGCCCTCAGTGTTCTTCTCGGTGACCAGGTTGACCGTCGCCGCGTCGGGCAGGTGCGCCTTGAACGCGTTGACCGCCTGACTGACCAGCGCGTTGCGGTCGGCGAGGAACAGCACCCGCTTGACCCAGTTGGCCCGCATCAGCAGGTCGACCAGGGCGATCACGGTGCGGGTCTTGCCAGCGCCGGTGGCCATCACGACGAGCGCTTGGCGCTGCCGCTGCGTCTCGAACGCCTCGCCGATGGCTCGGATCGCCCGGTGCTGGTAGTACCGCTCGACGATCTCCTGCTTGATGGCCACGTCAGCGAGTGGCTTGCGGGTGTCGCGGCGACGGATCAGGAGCTGGAGTTCCTCCTTGGTGTAGAAGCCTTGGACCGGGCGCGGAGGGTAGGCGGTGTCGTCCCAGAGCCAGGTCTCGTAGCCGTTGGTGTAGAAGATGACCGGGCGCTGGCCGTACCGCTGCTCCAGGCAGTGGGCGTACAGCTTGGCCTGCTGCTGGCCGACGGTGGCGTCGCGGCGGGTGCGCTTGGCCTCGACCACCGCGAGCGGCTTGCCGTCGTCACCCCACAGGACGTAGTCGACGTACCCGGTGCCCGTGGCGTTGGGCATGCCGGTGACTTTGAACTCGCGGTCCTCCGGGCGGTCGAGCGGCCAGCCGGCCTCCCGCAGCATGAGGTCGATGTAGAGGTCTCGGGTCTGCGCCTCGTCGTAGTCGTGGTCATCCGGGCGCGCCTCGTTCGCGGCCTTCGCGGCGGCGATCTCGGCGCGCAGCTTCGCCAACTCAGCGTCGAGGGTGGCCGACTTCTCCCGCTCCGCCGCCAGCGCCGCGTCCTGGGCGGCGAGCTTGTCAGCCAGCGCCTTCAGCTCAGCCTGCGTCTGCTGCCGAACCTGCGAGGGGACCGGCCGCGGGATCAGGTCCGGGTTGAAGGCCAGCGCGCTGGCCGGGACCTTGGCCTGGTCGCGGGTGTAGTGCCGGCCGATCCAGTACATGACGTGGAACAACTCGCGGACGACCGGCACCGCCTCCTTCGGCGTCACCGGCGTGCTCTTGTGGACGGCAGTGTTGCCCTGCTTGCGGATGATGTTCATCTTCGCCTGCAGGCCGTTGCCCACCAGGTTGCGCAGCGACGGCTCGTGGATCATCGCCGATAGGTCGTCCTTGTACGGCTTGGTGAGCGTGCTGTCAGCCTCGAAAAGCCACGCCAGGGCGAGTTCGAGCGTGCGCCGGGCGTAGAAGCACGAGGCTCGCGGGTCGGCGACAGCCAGCCGCTCAGCCCGCAGAGCCTCGTCAAACAGTACGGGCCACTCAGCCCGCAGGAACGCGAAGTTGCTCATCGGAGCGCCAACCCCCACAGTCGACAGCCCTCGATCTTCTCACGTCAGAGCAACCCCCGGAAGGCCCGATCTTGTAACGACTCGAACAGCCCATCCAGTTCGGTGAGCCCTGCGTGATGGGCCGCCTTGATCTCGGCGATTGCCGAAGTTCGTGCCTGGAACTCCTGCTGCAACTCGAGAGGTGGAAGGAAGACAGGGAGCGCCCGAATGGGCCCCTGGAAGAGGTTCGCCTGACTCGACGCCTTTGCGCTGCGCAGCATTCTAGCTTTCATGGCAGGCGTCTGCAGATAAGCCTCAAGGAACCTGGAAAGGAGCAACTCCTTAACCGGTCGAACCAAGGCAACGCTCCGCACGAGCGCGAAAGGTTCATCGGTGTCGACCGCCGCAACCCGACCGATCGTGCCGGAGCACGAAATCAATATATCGCCCCGCCTCGGTTCACACCGCTTGCGGATTCGCTCAAACTCATCGACTTGGATGTAATCGACATTACCGAACTCCAGGCACCCATCTCGCACATTGCGCGCAGACAACAACTTGATTCCGCTATCCGAGCGCTTGGGTGTTTGGTGTTCGCCATCCGTCACCTGCTCAGCCACTGCCCCTACGGTTGACGTGACCCACCCGCGCCCGTTCGTGGCCGGGTCGCCGAACATGTCGAGGAAGATCGACTGGGCGAGCTCGTCGAGGTGGGCGAGGGCTTCGCGGCGCTTGGCGCGCAACTCGTCCGCCCGGTCCATCACCTCCACAATTCTCCGCTGGTCATTCAGGGGCGGCAGCGGGACCTGCACGAGTCGGAGTTTCGCCTTGTTCAGGGTTTCTCCCATCGCCGCCCGGCTCGAGTTGCTCGTCAGGTCGAGCGCGCGGAGGGCCCAGTACAAGAATTCCGGGAGAATTCGATCAGGTTGCCGGATAGGTAGTGCGGCAATTGCCTCATTCGTAAATAGCGGTACGCCAGCTATGCCTACCTTCCCGATGCTCAGCTTGAAGCTGAGCAGGACTGTCCCTGGTTCGGCGGGACGACCAGTTGCCTCCGCAACTGCCAGCTGCGTAATTTGTTCTTTCGTGCTAATCAGGTTGCGCCCTTGGTTCATGTCAGCGATCGACAGCCAAGGAGCCCCTTCGCCCCAGTAGTCCCTGCGGTTCCGAGATGGAGTGCGACCGACGTTAATCTCGCAGATCTCGCCGAGGGGTGCCGACGTCCAGCCGCTCATCCGAGCATCGCCTTCAGGTCCGCCATGCGCTGCTGGATTTCGGACTCCAAGCGTTCCAGGTTGGCCAGAATAGCCAGCGGCGAGCGGTGCTCGACCTGCTCGTGCACGACCTCCTTGTAGCAGTTAAGGCTCAGGTCGTAGCCCTGCTCGACGATGTCGGCCTTCGGTACGCAGAAGCTCTGCTCGGTCCGCGCCCGCTGCAACTCGTCGCTGTCACGCTGAAGCCACCGCGCCAATGCATCCGGAAGGTTGTTCTTCGCGTGCTCGTCCTCGGCTAAGGCCACGTCCGGCACCGGCCCAAGCTTCTCGGGCGGCAGCAAGGGGGACCGCTTGTCGTCGAGGCTCCAGCCGTCGGCGGTTACCTCGTAGAACCAGACGTTGTCGGTGCCGCCGCTGTTGGTCTTGGTGAAAAGCAGGATTGCGGTAGAGACTCCGGCGTAGGGCCGGAAGGCGCCACCGGGAAGCCTGACAACGGCGTCGAGCTTCTGATCCTCGACCAGCATCCGGCGCAACTCCTTGTGGGCCTTGGTCGCGCCGAAAAGGACGCCGTCCGGCACGATGACCGCTGCACGACCACCTGGCTTGAGCAACCGCAGGAAGAGGGCGAGGAAGAGCAGCTCAGTTTTCTTCGTCTTGACAACCCGCTGGAGGTCCTTCGATGTGCTCTCGTAATCTAGGCTGCCGGCGAAGGGCGGGTTGGCCAGAATCAGTGAGTACTTCTCCGACTCGTTGCTGACGTTCTCGGCCAGGGAGTCTCGGTAGCGGATATCCGGATTTTCCACACCGTGCAGCAGCATGTTCATGCTGCCGATCCTCAGCATCGTGCCATCGAAGTCGAAGCCGTGGAACATGCTCTCGTGGAAGTGCTTTCGCTGCCCCGCATCGAAGAGCGTGTCAGGGTGGGTGCGGCGGACGTACTCTCCCGCTTGCACCAGGAAGCCAGCGGTCCCGCAGGCCGGGTCGCAGATCTCGTCCGACGGCATTGGGGCGGTCATCTCGACCATGAGCTGAATAATGTGCCGCGGGGTGCGGAACTGTCCGTTGTGCCCAGCCGTGGCAATCTTGCTGAGCATGTACTCGTAGAGGTCGCCCTTGGTATCCCGCTGATCCATGTCGATGTCGTCGAGCATGTCGACCACGCGGGACAGCAGCGCCGGGTTGGGGATGGTGAACCGGGCGTCCTTCATGTGGTGCGAGTACGTCGACCCGTCGCCACCAAGCGTCCGCAGGAACGGGAACACCCGCTCGCCGACGATCTCGAACATCTCGGCCGGAGCGGCACTCTTGAAGTTCGACCAGCGCAGGTCGTCGTACTTCCGCCCCTGCTCGTCGCGGCCCTCGGGAAAGGTCCGGCGGTCCATCGGCTTGCCCAGCCGGTTCGCCTTGTTCTCCTCACGGGTGTGCAGGTCGTCCAGTCGTTTGATGAAGAGCAGGTAGGTGATCTGCTCGATTACCTCCAACGGGTTCGAGATGCCACCCGACCAGAAGGCATCCCAGACGCGGTCGATCTTGCTCTTCAGTTCACCGGTGATCACGTAGCTTCGGTCCCCACCCCGTCGTACTGCCAAGTGGACCTAGGTTAGTCCCGCATCTCCGCCGGGCGGGATCGGGCGTTGGGGCGAAGACTCCGCACGCCGGAGCAGCAGCGAGGCTAATCGCTCGGCGGCGAGGGTGGGGTACGGCAAGTTGGAGCAGTGACCCCCCGAGCATCTGACTCGTGGGCAGGCGCGCCACCGGTGTCCAACTACTTCCAACGCACTGCACGCCGCCAGTGTCCGACCACCCCCACGCTGCAGGAACGGTCCACTTGGTGACTCTCCGTTACGAGCAACTGGCGCCAGTGGCGTGCGTGCCCCCCGGGGGGCACGCGAAAATGCCCCTCCATCGATGGATGGAGGGGCATTTTCCCTGCTCAGCGTTGTGCGCCCGAAGGGACTCGAACCCCTAACCTTCTGATCCGTAGTCAGATGCTCTATCCATTGAGCTACGGGCGCCTGGTGCTCGGCCAGTCTACACAACCGGCTTTCGCGCGGAGACTCCGGGATTCGAACCCGGGAGGGGCTTTAAAACCCCAACCGCATTAGCAGTGCGGCGCCATAGACCAGACTAGGCGAAGTCTCCTCGGTGGCCCGGAGGTCACCGCGCCCGAGAATACAGGTCCACACCCGTCGGGGGCAAAGCGGATACCGGCACCCCGCCGAACCCACCGCGTCGCCGCCGTGTGCCAGGTCACGTCCCCGACTACGCTCCATCGATATGCAGGAGCAGCCGCCGAGCGATCCGCCCCGTCGCGAGCCCCCCGCCAAGGCCCGGCGGAGCCGCTCCCCCCGACCGACCTTCAGCCCGCCGCCGACCCCGGAACCGCCGTCGACGGACGCGGGCGACGAGACGAACGCCACGCCGCCCCGCAGGCGGACGCGCGGGGCCGCGCCGAGCGTCCTCTTCCAGCCGCCGACGCCGGCCGACGACCCGCCAGCCCCGCGTCCGCGACCGGCCGCCGAGCCGGCCACGACCGGTCCGGGGCCGTCGGCCGGCGAACCGGCCGCACCGGAGACCCCCGCTTCGGGTACGCCGGCCACTGACCCGGCCACGACCGACCTCCCCACGGCACCGGGGACGGCCGACCCGACGCCGGCATCCGACGTGCCGGTGCGTACGCCGGAACCGGCCGAAGGGGCGCCGGACGACACGCCGCCCGTCACCGCCACTCCCGTGGGCGGGGCGGCCCCGAAGCGGGCGCGTCGTGCCCCCGCCGAGAAGGCCGCGAAGAAGACCGCGCCGACCGCTCGGAAGGCGCCCGCCACCAGCCGGAAGACGACCGTCGCACCGGAGTTCACCGCGCCGGACCGGACGGACCAGTCCCCGTCGGGCGCGCCCGACACGGCGGTGGACGCGGCCGGGGCCGCCCCGCGGCCGGTCCGGGCCCGACGGGGCACGAAGACCGCCCCGGCGGCGAAGACCAGCCCCACGAAGCGCGCCACCACGCCGGCACCGGCCGAGCACCAGCCGACCGCACCCGAGCCGGCCGAGCACCAGCCGACCACATCCGAGCCGATCGAGCCCCAGCCGACCGCATCCGAGCCGACGCCATCCGAGCGGCCCGAGCGGGGGCGGAGCGACCACGAACCGGCCGGACGGCACCTGTCGGGCACGGAGGTGGCCGGCGCACCGGACGCGGCGGGCCCGCGTACCCCGGTGGCGGGTTGGCAGGCGGTGGGGCCGCGCCTGCGCGACCACCCCGGGTTCGCACCGGAGCTGCTGGCCCTGGCCGCGGTGGACGCGCTCGGGCCGCGGGCCCGGAGCTGGGTGGAGCAGGTCCGGTCGGCCTACCCGGCGGCGGACGCGGACGGGGTGGCCCGGCTGGCGACCCGGCGGTTCGTCCGGATGGCCGGTACGGGTGGCGCGCTGGCTGCGGGGGCCGGGGTGTTCGCGCCGGCCGCCGAGCTGGCCGCGGTGCTCTGGACGCAGGCGAACCTGGTGCTGCACGTGGCGGCCGCGTACGGGCGGGACCCGGCGCATCCGGACCGGGCGGCCGAGCTGCTGGTGCTGACGTCGGTGCACCCGGACGACGGGGCCGCGCGGGCGGCGTTGGCGGCGGCCCGGGCGGTGGACGTCCCGGCGGACGGGCCGTGGGGTCGGACCGCCGAGGCGGCCTGGCGGCTGGCCACGCCGGTCGCGGCGCAGGCGGGCGGCTGGCTCGGGTTGCGACTGGCGGCGCGGTTGTTGCCGGGCGCGGCGGTGCTGGCGGCGGCGATCGGCGGTACGGCCGCGGCGGAGCGGGTCGCCGCCCGGGCGGTCGCCCGGTACCGGCGCGCCGGTCAGAGCCAGTCGAACCAGGATCTCGGCAGCAGCGCGTAGCCGACGAAGGCGACCACGTCGAGCAGCGTGTGCGCGACGATCAGCGGGGCCACCCGGCGGGTGCGCAGGTAGAACAGCCCGAAGATCACGCCCATCACGGCGTTGCCGAGGAACGCGCCGAAGCCCTGGTAGAGGTGGTAGGAGCCGCGTAGCACAGCGCTGGTCGCGACGACCGCGCCGAGTCGCCAGGTGAGCTGCCGCAGCCGGGTGATCAGGTAGCCGACCACGATCACCTCCTCCAGCACGGCGTTCTGCACTGCGGCGAGGATCAGCACCGGCACCGCCCACCACAGGTCCGGCAGCGCGGCCGGGACCAGCGTGGCGTTCACCCCGAGCTGGGCCGCCGCCCAGAACAGCGCCAGCCCGGGCAGGCCGATGAGCGCGGCCAGGCCCGCGCCCCGGGCCAGGTCCGCACCGGGCCGGGTCAGGTCGACGCCGAGCGTCCGCGCCGGGTCACCGGGGTCACGCGCCAGCAGGTGTACGGCGAGCAGCACCGGCAGCAGCGCGAAGACGATCCCGAGCAGTTGGTACGTGAGGTCGAGGTACGGCCGGGCCGAGCTGGACGTGTTCAGCGCGGCGGTCTGCTTCGACAACCCGCCCGACGCGGTCAGCTTCGCGATCAGCGAGACCAGCGCGTACACGGCCGACTGGCCGAGGGAGAGGCCGAGCACGAGCAGCGTCTCGGTGCCCAGCACCCGGCGGGAGACCGGCCGGGCCGGCTCGTCAACCGTCACCGGACCATGAAACCACTTCGCCGGGCAAATGAGCCGGTCGCACATTGTGTGCGACCGGCATACACGCTCCGTGGACATTCTATCCGGGCCGATCCGCCCGTCCGGAGAAGGAGCGAGCCCCTGTGGAGAACGTCGCGCGGCTGTTGAAGGAGAGCTGGGCCCTGGTCGAGGAGCACGGGGAGCGGCTCTGCGGCCACTTCTACGCCCGGATGTTCCTGCTCGACCCGGAGCTGCGCAAGCTCTTCCCGGTGCAGATGAGCGGGCAGCGCGACCGACTGCTGGAGGCGATCGTGACGGCCGCTCAGACGGCGGACGACCCGGAGGCGTTCGACGAGTACCTGCGCGGGCTGGGCCGGGACCACCGGAAGTACCACGTCACCGCGGACCACTACGCGACGCTGGGCGTCGCGCTGCTGGACGGCCTGCGCACCGTCGCCGGGGACGGTTGGAGCCTGGAGTACGACCAGGCGTGGCGGGACGCGTACGCGAGCATCAGTGAGCGGATGCTCGCCGGCGCGGAGGCCGACGGGAGCCCGCCGTTCTGGCACGCGGAGGTGCTGACGCACGAACGGCACGGCCCGGACACCGCGGTGCTGACCGTGCGGGCGTTGCAGGATCCGTTGACCTGGCAGGCCGGCCAGTACGTCAGCGTGGAGGTACCCCGCTACCTGCCGCGCACGTGGCGGACGTACTCGGTGGCGAACGCCCCGAACGAGGAGAACGTGCTGGAGTTCCACGTCCGTACGCCGGCCGGGGCCGCCGGTTGGGTGTCCGGTGCGCTGGTGCGCCGGACCAGGCCGGGTGACCTGCTGCGGCTGGCCGCGCCGATGGGCTCGATGACGCTGGACCCGGACTCCACCCGGGACATCCTCTGCGTGGCGGGCGGGGTGGGGCTGGCCCCGATCAAGGCGCTGGTGGAGGAGCTGACCCGGGTCAACCGCACCCGCTGGGTGCACGTCTTCTACGGCGCCGGCCACGCGGACGAGCTGTACGGGCTGCCCGGCCTCCAGGAGCTGGTGACGGCGTATCCCTGGCTGTCGGTGACGCCGGCGTGCAGCGCCGACCCGGACTTCGCCGGTGAACTCGGCGACGTCTCCGAGGTGGTCACCCGGTACGGGCCCTGGACCACGCACGACTGTTACGTCTCCGGCTCGGCCGCCATGGTCCGGGCGACCCTGCGGGCGCTCGCCGCCGACGACGTCCCGCCGGACCACATCCGTTACGACACGTTCGGCACCCTGTAGAGCCCCACTCCCCCCAAGCCGGGTCGCGTGCCCCCGCCCCCTGGGGCACGCGACCCGGCCCCCCGTTTCCCGGTACGCGGGCCAGGCGGCAACCAGCCCGCGTGCCGGAGCTCTTCTCAGTAGCGCCAGGGGGTGCCGGTCTCGCGGTACTCCTCCACCGGCACCAGGGGCACGCCGGGTGCCATCCGGTCGACGTAGAGCCGCCCCTCCAGGTGGTCGATCTCGTGCGCGACCAGACGCGCCATCGCGTACTCGAAGGACGTGATGACGCGGCTGCCGTCCCACTGGGCGTGTTCCACGTCGATCCGCAGCGGCCGGGGCACCAGGCCGCGGTGGTCGAAGAAGGAGAGGCAGCCTTCGTACTGCTCGTCGGTCTCGGTGGTGGCGTCCACCACCCGTGGGTTGAGCAGCACGACCGGTTCGGCCGCCCGGTCGGCGGGGCGGACCAGCGCGACGGCCCAGCCGATCCCGAGCTGCGGCGCGGCCAGGCCGACGCCCTTGCTGAACGGGTGCAGCTCGTCGAGGCGGGCCAGCATGCCGGCGAGCCGGTCGACCACCTGCCGGGCGTGCCGTTCCTCGGCCGGCAGGTCGAACTGGCGGGCGGGCTGCCGGAGCAGGTCGTCGCCGCGCTGCACGATGCCGACCGCGCGCATCCGGTCGCTGGCCCGCACCCGGGTCTCCCCGGCGGGCGTGCTGTCCGGTTCGGTGTCCGGCGTGGGGCTGCGGAACCGCCACTGCATCCGGTAGCGGGCGTTCAGCGGCGGGTCGTCGGTCCCCCACTCGTAGATCACCCGGTCGGCGTCGCGGGTCTGCTGGATCGGGGTCCGCAGCGGGCCCTCCTCCGCCGACAGTGAGGTCTCCGCGCCCCACACCTTGGGGTCGAGCTCCGCCGGCAGGTCGAGGCGGACCGCGAGGTGCCGGGTGGGCAGGCGTACGGCGCGCTGGAACCAGGGGCCCCACTTGTCCCGGCCGACGCGGTAGGCGTACTCGATGGTGACCCGGTCGCCCGGGTAGAGCGGGAAGCGGCCCTCGTCGTTCTCGAAGAGCAGCCAGATCTCCTTGAACGCGTCCCGGTCGTGCTTGGCCCGCCAGTGCATCGGCTCGCGTCCGCTGCCGTCGTCCCGGTACGCGGTGAGTTGCAGCTCGGCGAACGTGAGCGGGTGCTCGCGGTGGTGCCGGTTGGAGCGGCCCGGGTCGTTCGGGTAGCGGTCGACGGCGACCCGGACCAGGTAGCGGGTGACCGGTTCGGTGCCGGCGTTGTACAGCTCCCGGCGGATCGTGCAGTGGTAGCCGTCGCCGGTGTGGGTGAGCGTGGCGACCTCGCGTTCCACCACGAGGCCGGTGCCGGGGGGCAGCCACTGGCCGGGGACGGGTGGATCGCGGTGCGTCCCGGTGGCCCGGCTGTGCCGCAGCTCGTCGTACTCCCGGAAGCGCTGCCAGATCGCGCCGCTGGCCTCCAGGACGGCCTCGGCCCGGCGGGCGAAGTCCTCGGTGGGCCGGTGCCGGCGCCCTTCGACGTGGCTGACGTAGGACGGGTCGAAGCCCATCAGCGTCGCCAGCTGCTTCTTGGACAGCCCTCGCCCGGTGCGGTGCCGGGCGAGCTCGACCGCGAAGGACTCGGCGGCACGCTCGATCGGTGAGGTCATCAGCTTCCTCGTACGCGGGAAGACCATCTTCACGTTTCGTGGCCGAACGTGTACGGAAACTGCCTCGTATTCGACAGTCACCTTGACAATTCAGCGGCAGACGTCGATGCTTGCGCGGCCCGGCGAGCCCCTCCGGCCGGCGTTTTCCGCCCACCCCGCCGGGTAGTACACGACGGCGACGGAGTGACCGGGACCTCCCCATCAAGCCCGTGGTGCCACTTCCCTCCGTCCGGGAGTGTGGTTAGGCTAGCCTTAGCTTCGGTCGACGGCACGCGTCGGCCGACGGGCTACCGGACGGGGGACGGCCAGGTGACTGCGGTGATGCCGGGGCGCGACGTCGCCACCCCGTTCGCCCCGGTGACCGCGACGCTGCGCGCCATGTTCGGCACCGACGACCTGCCCGGTCTCGCCCCCGGCCTGCTGGTCCGCGACGAGCTGGACCGCTGGTCCCCGGCCACCCGCCTGATCGACGGCACCCTGCTCCCCGGCTTCCTGGCCGCCGCCGGCCGGCGCTGGGGCGGCACCCCGCACGCCTGCGCCGCGCTCGCCTGGAAGTCCTACAGCTACTGGACCGCGCTGCCGGCCGTGCTCGGCTGGGCCTCGGCGCGGCGGGTGCCGCTGCTCGATCCCGCCGACGTGCTGGTGCACTTCGAGGACCACCACCAGTTGCTCACGCTGGGGCTGCGCGGCTCCACCACGGTGGCCGTGCTGCCCGGCGACCCGCTGGCACTGGCCGGTGCGCCCGGCGTCCGGGTCGTCGCCGACGAGGCGGCACTGCTCGGCGCGCTGCGCGCGACGCTGCTCGACGCGCACTTCGCCCCGCTGATCACCGCCATCCAGCGCGAGGTCCGGATCGGCACCCGTACGCTGCTCGGCTCGGTGGCCTCCGGCATCGCGCACGGCCTGCTGCGCGCGGCGGACGCGCTGCCCGGCCCGACCACGGTGGCCGTCGGCACGCTGCTCGACGCGCTCGACCTGGCCGACCTGGTCGACCTGGTGCCCGGCCCGACCGGCGAGCCGACCGTGCAGCGGCGCACCTGCTGCCTGGCCTTCACGCTGCCCCGGCCGAAGGTCTGCCAGGGCTGCTGCGTCCGCTGACAGTCGGTCAGTCGATGAGCGGGCGCACGTCCCACAGCCACACCCCGCCGGTACGCGTCGGGGTGATCCCGGTCAGCTCGGTCATCGCCCGGCGCAGCGACTCCGCCGGCCGCAGCCGGGGGTCGAGGATCACCGCCCCGGCCCGCCAGTACCGCAGGTCGTCCACGGCGTCCACCCGGTCCTGCCCAGTGATCGGCGGCACCGCGTCGGTACGCCGTACCGTCTCGAAGAACGTGCTGGTGGGGCGCGGCGGCGCGGTGAAGAGCGCGACCCGGTCGGCGCCCGGTCGGGTGTCCGGATAGAGGAAGTAGCCCCGGGCCAGCGGCATGTCCAGCCGGGTCTCGGCGGACCAACGCAACGGGACCGCGTAGGTGGTGTCGGGCAGCGGGAGCGTGACGATGCTCCGCCCACCCGCCACGTAGGGCCGCCACGCCCCGGAGGTGACGAACGCCGGGGTGGGGTCCAGCCGCGTCGCGGGCAGCGGGGTGGGCAGGATCGGCAGCAGCGCCATGGCGAGCACGGTGCCGGTGGCGAACCGGAGCTGTCCCCGGGCGGCCGGGTGCCGATGGGCCAGCAGTCGGACCCGTTCGACACCGAGCGCGAGCAGCACGCCGATGATCGGGGTGAGCGCGAGCGACCAGCGGGTGGGCACCACCGCGTGCAGGACCGGCAGGTTCTCCAGCGCGGCCCACGGCCCGGGGATGCCGGTCTCCCGCCCGTCGAACCGGATCTCCCGACCGAGCGAGAAGAGACCGAAGACCACACCGACCGCGGCCAGCCCGAGCACCAGCGCGTCCCGGCGCAGCCACCAGACCAGCGCGACCACCAGCACCACGAGCGGCCAGCCGAAGAACGCGTTCTCCTCGGTGGCGTTCTTGACCAGCGGCGCGCTGCCCCGGGCATCGCCGGCCACCGACTCCCGGGCCCAGGCCAGGTAGGCGGCGAGGTCGGTGGAGTAGCCCCGGATCAGCGTGGAGAGCCCGGAGTACGCGCCGGGGCCGGCGAACTGCACATGCAGCGGGTACGCCAGGAGCACCCCGGCCACGACGGCGGCCACCCCGAGCCCGGCGGCGAACGGCCGGGCCGCCGACCGGAGCGCGGGCCGGCCGAGCACGAGCGCCAGCACCACCCCGCCCAGGCCGAGCGCGGTCATCAGCAGGATCTCCAGGTTGAGGAACGCCTGCCAGACGATCACCAGGCCGAGCAGTGACCCGTTGCGCAGCCAGCGGCCGGGCTGCGCCAGCCGGAGCGTCCGCCAGACGATCAGCGGCACCACGAACTGGCTGACGATGTTGGGGTGGGCGTTCGCGTGCGACACCATGGCCGGCGCGAACGCGCAGAAGCCGGCACCCAGCCAGGCCGGACCCCGGGCGCCGACGACCACGCGGGAGAGCAGGAAATACCAGGCGGCACCGGTGGCGGCCAGACCGAGCGTGAGAAAAATGAGGAACGACCATCGCGGCCCGAAGAACACCGTTATCGGCGACAGGGGCAAGGAAACGGATAATACGGACGTGTTCCCCATGAGATTGACGACGTCCGGCACATTCATCCGGTCCGAGGTGAACGGATAGGCGAAATGAGTGACCACACGCGCACCGTGTGCCATCATCCATTCGAACTGCGCCTGGTCGGTGCGATTGTCCCGCACGCCGTTGGCCGGATCGATCCAGAGCCGGGCGGTCACCCAGAGCGCGAGCAGCACGAAGCTGAGCACGGCGAGGGCGTCGATCCGCCGTCCTCGCCGTGGGTCCACGCCCGGCTGGGGAGTAGTCATGACATTTCAGAGCGTAGTCATTGTATGACGGCCAGGTGACATATTCCGAGGACTCGCGTACTATGTGCCGGGTTCGCCGACCGCCGATCACGTGCCCCACCCGACCGCAATTCGGCCAGCGCGGTGCCCCCGATTTTCCCGCCGGCCATTCAGATGGTTGACTCTGAACGGTCCAGGCGCGGGTCAGTCATATCGTGAGGAATCGACGCATGGCAGAAATCACTGGGGATCAGCGCGTCCAGGCGGAGGTGCTCGAAGGCCTGGCCACGGCGGTCAACCACCGGCGGTGGTTCGTCGAACTGGCCGTGCCCTACCTCGGTGACAACCCCATCGAGATCGGCAGCGGCCTCGGTGACTACGCGCTCGCCTGGTCCGAGCACATCCCCCGCATCACGGCCACCGAGGCCGACCCGGACCGGCTGGTCAAGCTCAAGGAGCGGCTGTCCGAGCACCCCGGCGTCGAGGTCCGGCAGATGCTGTTGCCGCACACCGAGCGGGGCGACTACAGCGCCGCCGTGTCGTACAACGTGCTGGAGCACATCGACGACCACGTGGGCGCGCTGCGCAGCATGCGCGACCTGGTCCGGCCCGGTGGTGCGGTGATCATCATCGTGCCGGCGTTCCAGTTCGCCATGGGCCCCGCCGACATCGCGACCGGCCACGTGCGGCGCTACACCAAGAAGACGCTCGCCACCGCGATGACCGACGCCGGCCTCACCGTGGAAAAGATCCACTACGCGAACGCGCTCGGCCTGATCGGCTACTTCATGGCCACCAAGGTCTTCCGGCTGATGCCGAAGGAGGGCCCGATGGTGAAGGTCTACGACACGCTGGTGCTGCCCGCCACCAAGGCCGCCGAGCAGCGCATCCGCCCCCCGTTCGGCCAGTCCGTCTTCGCCGTGGCCCGGGTGTGAGGCGGGGCCCCCGCTTAACGCTTCCGGTATAGGCGGGGGCCCTTCTTAACATCCACCTGTTAAGAAGGGCCCCCGCCTTACACCCGGTTCAGTCCTTGACCTGGTAGGTGGGACGGATCACCGCGCGGGCCAGCGTGTGGAACGCGAGGTTGAAGCCGACGAAGGCCGGGCTCGCCTCCTTGCCGACGTCCAGACGCTCCACGTCGACCGCGTGCACCGCGAAGACGTACCGGTGCGGACGGTCCCCCGGCGGCGGCGCGGCACCGCCGTAGCCGGTGTCGCCGTAGTCGTTGCGGATGCTGAACGCGCCACCGAGGTCGGCCTCCCGCGCCGCGGCCGGCAGCTCGGTGACCGAGGCGGGCACGTCCACCAGCACCCAGTGCCAGAAACCGCTGCCGGTCGGCGCGTCCGGGTCGAAGCAGGTGACCACGAAGCTCTTCGTCTCCGCCGGGAAGCCCGACCAGGACAGGTGCGGCGAGACGTTCCCACCGCCGGCGCTGCCGTGCGCGTACCGCGCGTCCATCGGCTCGCCGTTGTGCACGTCGTCGCTGGTCAGGTCGAACGACGGCACGGTCGGCAGCAGCTCGTACGGGTCCGGGGCGATCGGTCGTTCCAGGGTCATCGAAACGGGTCCTTCCGGGTGCGCGAAATGTTCTGCGCCCCTTCTTACCCCGCTGCGGGCGATTACGGCGGCGGAGGGTGTGGGATTCGAACCCACGAAGACATCGCTGCCTTACCGGTTTTCAAGACCAGCGCCATCGGCCACTAGGCGAACCCTCCCGGCGCGCTCCCCGAGGGGTACGCGACCGCGCCTAGTCTGCCACGAACGGCGCATCGGGTAAGACTGAGCCATGCGCGCTGTCACGATCACGGAACCCGGCGGACCCGAGGCACTCGTCTGGGCGGAGGTCCCCGACCCCGAACCCGGCCCCGGTGAGGTGGTCGTCGAGGTGCGGGCCAGCGCCGTCAACCGGGCCGACCTGCTGCAACGGCAGGGGCACTACCCGCCGCCGCCGGGCGCGTCCGCGTACCCCGGGTTGGAGTGCTCGGGGACGGTCCGCGCGCTCGGTCCCGACGTGACCGGCTGGTCGGTGGGCCAGGAGGTCTGCGCGTTGCTGACCGGCGGCGGGTACGCCGAGCAGGTCGCCGTGCCGGCCGGGCAGTTGCTGCCGGTGCCGGACGGGGTGGACCTGGTCGACGCCGCCGCGCTGCCGGAGGTGGCCTGCACGGTGTGGTCGAACGTGGTGGACCTGGCCGGGCTGGCCGAGGGGGACACGCTGCTGGTGCACGGTGGCGGCAGCGGCATCGGCACGTTCGCGATCCAGCTCGGGGTGGCGCTGGGCGCGACGGTGGTGGCGACCGCGCGGGCGGCCAAGCACGAGCGGCTGCGCGAGCTGGGCGCCGCGCACACCGTCGACTACCGGGAGCAGGACTTCGTCGAGGAGGTCCGCCGGGTCACCGACGGGCGCGGCGCGGACGTGATCCTGGACATCATGGGCGCGTCCTACCTGCCCCGGAACGTGGCGGCGCTGGCGACCGGCGGCCGGCTCGTGGTGATCGGCATGCAGGGCGGGCGCAAGGGCGAACTCGACCTCGGGATGCTGCTGGCGAAGCGGGCCTCGGTGCACGCCACCGCGCTGCGCTCCCGCCCGCTCGCCGAGAAGGCGGCGATCGTCCGGGGCGTACGCGAGCAGGTGTGGCCGCTGGTGGCGGCCGGCCGGGTCCGGCCGGTGGTGCACGCCAGGGTGGACATGGCGGACGCCGCCGACGCGCACCGGCTGGTGGAGACGAGCGACCACCTGGGCAAGGTGCTGCTGGTGCGGTGACGCTCAGCCCGGGTCGGCGCGCGGGAGCACCAGGCGCGCGCCGGGGCCCTCGGCGGCCAGCGAGTCGCCGGGGTTGTAGAGCGTGCAGCGCTGCAACGACAGGCAGCCGCAGCCGATGCAGCCGTCCAGGTCGTCGCGGAGCTTGCCGAGCAGTCGGATCCGCTCGTCCAGCCGCTCCCGCCAGCCCCGGGAGAGCGCCGCCCAGTCCTCCGGGGTGGGTGTGCGGCCGGCGGGCAGCGAGTCCAACGCCTCCCGGATCTCGTCCAGCGAGACGCCGACCTGCTGGGAGATCCGGACGAAGGCCACCCGACGCAGCTCGGTGCGGGCGTAGCGGCGCTGGTTGCCGCCGGTGCGGGCGGCGTGGATCAGGCCGAGCCGCTCGTAGTAGCGCAGCGCGGAGGGTGCCACGCCGCTGCGCTCGGCGAGCTGGCCGATGGTGAGCGTTGCCTCGTGCATCACAGGACCTTGAGGTGAAGTTCGGTTGAGGTTCGAGGCTATCGGCATGACGACGACCACCGCCACCGAGCTGGCCGCGCTGCTGGAGCGGGTCCGCGCCGGCCGCGAGTTCGGCCCGAACGTGTACTCGACGCTGGACGTGCTCCACGTGCTCTACGACCGGGTGCTCCGGATCACCCCGGCGACCGTGGCCGACCCCGACCGGGACCGGTTCCTGCTCTCCAAGGGGCACGCGGTCGCCGGCTACTACGCGCTGCTCGCCGCGCGGGGCTTCGTGCCGGTCGAGTGGCTGGACGACCAGGGCGGGCCGGCCAGCCGGCTCGGCGACCACCCGGACCGGACGCTGGTGCCGGGTGTGGAGATCGGTTCCGGGTCGCTCGGCCACGGGCTCGGGCTGGGCGTGGGCACCGCGCTCGGCCTGCGGGCCCAGGGCCGCTCCGACCCCCGGGTGTACGTGCTGCTCGGCGACGCCGAACTGGACGAGGGCGCCAACCACGAGGCGATCGCGTACGCGGGTGCGACCGGCCTGGCCAACCTGACCGCGATCGTGGTGGACAACCGCTCCGCCACGCACGGCTGGCCGGGTGGCGCCGCCAGCCGGTTCACCGTCAACGGGTGGACCGCCGCCACCGTGGACGGCCACGACCACGACGCCCTGCACGCCGCCCTGACCGGGCACGACCACCACCGGCCGCACGTCGTCGTCGCGGCCGTCACCGACGGGGAGTGACCATGACCATGCGGGACGCGTTCGTGACCAGCGCCGAGGAGGTGCTGACGGACCCGAGGAGCGTGCTCGTGCTGGCGGACATCTCCGCCGCCGCGTTCGCCCCGGCCGCCGCCCGCCACCCGGACCGGGTGGTCAACGTCGGGATCCGGGAACAGCTCATGATCGGGGTGGCCGGCGGGCTGGCGTTGACCGGGCAGCGGCCGATCGTGCACAGCTACGCCCCGTTCCTCGTCGAGCGGGCGTACGAGCAGATCAAGCTGGATCTCGACCACCAGGGGGTCGGCGCGGTGCTGGTCAGCATCGGCGCCTCGTACGACCGGGCGGCGGCCGGTCGGACCCATCTCGCGCCGGCCGACGTGAGCCTGATCGACACGCTCGACGGGTGGACCGTGCACGTGCCGGGTCACCCGGACGAGGTGCGACCGCTGCTGCGGGACGTGGTGTGCGGGACCGACCCGGCGTACCTGCGGCTGTCGACCGGGGGCAACGCGTCCGCGTACCCGGAGGCGGGTGACCTGCGGGTGGTCCGGGACGCCGGGCCGGGCGCGCCGCTGCTGGTGGCGGTCGGGCCGGTGCTGGACGCGGCGCTGCACGCGGTGGCGGACCTGCCGGTCACGGTGGCGTACACCCACCGGCCCCGGCCGTTCGACACGGCCGGGCTGCGGGCGCTGGCCGGCGGCGAGGTGATCCTGGTCGAGCCGTACCTGGCCGGCACGTCCACCCGGGTGGTGTCCGACGCGCTGGCCGACCGGCCGCACCGGCTGCTCGCGCTCGGCGTCGGCCGGACGGAGCTGCGCCGCTACGGCGGCCCGGCGGACCACGACCGCTGGCACGGGCTGGACGCGGCCGGGCTGCGCCGTTCCGTCGACGCGTTCCTCGGCGCGTGACGCGAAGGAACCCCGCACCGCCGGGGTGCGGGGTTCCGGTGCGTCGGGTCAGCGCGCGGCGGCGGGACCGGCCGGGCGGCGGCGGGCGCGCTCGCGGGCCAGGATCCAGATCGCCTCGACGCCGTCCTTCCAGGTGATCTTCTTGCCCTCTTCGCGGCCCCGGGCGCGGTAGCTGATCGGCACCTCGTAGGGGCGGATGCGCTGGCGGAGCAGCTTGCCGGTGACCTCGGCCTCCATGCCGAAGCCCCGGGAACGCACCTGGAGCGAGCGGTAGAGCGCCAACGGCATCAGCTTGAAGCAGGTCTCCAGGTCGCCGATGTAGGAGTTGTAGAGCACGTTGGCCGCCAGCGTGACGCCCTTGTTGCCCATCACGTACCAGAAGCTGTAGGAGCTGTGGCTGCCGAACGTGCGATTGCCGTAGACCACGGTGGCGTGCCCGTCGAGCACCGGCTGCAGCAGGCGCGGGATGTCCTGCGGGTCGTACTCCAGGTCGGCGTCGAGGATGACCATGTATTCACCCTCGGCGTTGTCGACGGCCGTCTTGATGGCCGCGCCCTTGCCGGCGTTGCGCGGATGGGTGATCACCCGCAGCCGGGCGTCGTCCACCCGGCCGAGCACCTCGCCGGTGCCGTCCCGGCTGCCGTCGTCCACGACGACCAGCTCTATCTCGCACGGGTAGTCCACCGCCAACGCCTGCTTGAGGGCGTCCGCGATGCGTTCTTCCTCGTTGTAGACCGGCATGAGGATCGAAAGCTTCACGGGTTCTCCATGGAGGTGACGGCAGGTCGGGGCATAGCGTAGCCTGGCAGATTCCTGAGGTCACGACAGCCCGCCCACCTTACTCCTGGCGGAGCGGCACCACGACCAGCCGGGCGACGCCCTTGTCCCCCTCCTTGGCACCGGCCACGCCGACCGTCGTACCGACCTTGATCTCGCTCGCCTGGATCGTCGCGCGACGCTCGACCACCCGCAGCTTCTCGCCGAACGTCCAGGTCATGGTGAAGCCGTCGGCGGACTTCACGGTCATCGACTTCGCGTCGACAGCGGTCACCGCACCGCGCTGGACGGCTACCGTCTTCGTCCCGTTCTCCTTGGTCTGCACCACGACCTCGCCGTGCAGCCGGTTCTTGCGCAGCAGCACCCGGGCCCGGTGCCGCTTGCGCCAGTCCTGCGCCCGGTCCCCCTTGCGGTCCGGCCCGGCCTGCTCGTCCGGCGTGCCGGAGTCGGCCAGCTCCGTCGGCGTGCCGGAGCCGCCCTGCGCCGCAGGCGTGCCGGCGGCCGACGGGGCGGGCGCCGCGACCGGATCGACGTCCAGGTCGGCCGGGTCGACGCCGAGCGCGGCCAGGGCCTGCCCGTCGGTGCCCATGGCGGCGGCCACCTCGACCGCGGTCTCCCGGGCCGCGTCGGCGCCGGTCTGCGCCGCGCCGCACCCGGCGAGGCCGAGTGCCGCGGCGGTGAGCAGCGCGGTGGCTCCGGTGACGATTCGCTGACGTGCCATCGGTGTTCCTCTCGTCGGTGGTGTCGTCAGCGTTCCGCACCGGCGCGAGCGGACCGTCAGGCCGATGTTCGAGCCAGGTAAGGATCTCCGGGCAGCCGGACCGTGAACGCCGCGCCGCCCTCCGGCGCGTGCCCGGCGGCGATGTCGCCGCCCAGCCGGCGCACCAGCCCGGCGGCGAGCGCCAGCCCCAGCCCGCTGCCGACCTTGCGCACCCCCCGGTAGCGCTGGTGCAGCGCGCCCCGCTCGAACGCCACCGCCAGGTCGTCGTCGGTGAAGCCGGGCCCGCCGTCGCGGACCTCCAGGACCCCGCCGGCCGCCGGGTCCACGCCGGCGGGCCGGACCGCGAGCACCACCGGCGCCCCCGGGGGTACGACCCGCAGCGCGTTCTCCAGCAGCCCGTCGACCACCTGCCGGATCCGGCCCGGATCGGTGTACGCCGGCACCGGCCCGCCCGGCGTCTCCACCCGGAACGGCACCCCGACCGCCGTGCACCGGTCCGACCAGGTGCGCTCCACGTCGGCGGCGAGCCGGGCCAGGTCCACCCGCACCGGTTCCAGCGGAAAGTCGGCCGCCTCCAACCGGGCCAGCGCCAACAGGTCGCTGACCAGCCGGTCCAGATGCTCGGCCTCGGCCAGCACGGTACGCCCGGTCGCCGGCACCGCGTCCGCGTCGAGCACGCCGTCGGCAAGTGCCTCGGCGTAGCCCCGGATGGCGGTGAGCGGCGTCCGCAACTCGTGCGAGACGGAGAGCAGGAACTCACGCTGCCGGCCCTCGCTGGTGGCCAGCGCGGCGGCCAGCCCGTTGAGCGCGTACGCCAGGTCGGCCACCTCGTCGGGCGGCTCGACCGGCACCCGGACCGCCCGGTCCCCGGCCCGGAGCCGGGCGGCGGCGGTGGCCGCGACGCGGATCGGTCGGGCCAGCCGGCGGGCCAGCAGCAGCCCGGCGACCGCCCCGGCGGCGAGCCCGGCGAGCAGCGGCAGCCAGAGCCCGCGCAGCACCTGCCGCCAGGGGCCGGCGGTGGCGGCGCGGGTGAGCACCACCCCGTCGCCGCCGGGCAGCGCCCGTGCCTCGACGAGCCGGCGTTCCCCGTCGACGAGTCGCCGGCCGGAGACGTTGCCGCCGGCGGCCACCCGGGCGACCAGCGGCGCGGGCAGGCCACTGCGGTCGGCCCGGCCGTCGCGGACCAGGTACACGTCGATCTGCTGCTGGCGGAGCTGCCGGATGAGCCGGTCCCCGGCACTGTCGCGCTGGCGTACCGCGCGGACGCGCAGCACGTCGGCGGCGAGCCGGGCCTGCGCGGCCAGCGCCTCCTGGTCCCGCCGTTCCGCGCCGCGTACCGCCAACGGCACCGCCACCAGCGCGGTGACCAGCACCGACACCAACGCCACCGCACAGGTCACGAGCACCGCACGGGCGGTGAGCGTATGGCCCGGCCGACGACGGGCGGGCGGTGCGGTGGGCCCGGTCCGGATCACCGGCAGCGCCACCGTGGGCTGGTCAGGCATCGGCCGCGTACCCGACGCCGCGGTGGGTGCGGATCACGCTGGCCGGGCCGAGCTTCGCCCGGACCTGCGCCACGTGCACGTCCACGGTCCGGGTACCGGCGTGCGCCGCGTACCCCCAGACGCCGGCCAGCAACTCCTCCCGGGTGAACACCCGGCCGGGGCGGGCCATCAGGTGGGCGAGCAGGTCGAACTCGGTGGAGGTGAGCTGCACCGGCGCTCCGCCGACGGTCACCGCCCGGCGGGCCGGGTCGAGCGTGACCGGGCCGAGCACCCGCGGCTGTTCGGCGGTGGCCGGCGTGCCGGCGCTGCGGCGCAGCACCGCGCGGACCCGGGCGACCAGCTCACGCGGGCTGAACGGCTTGGTGACGTAGTCGTCCGCGCCCAGCTCCAGGCCGACCACGCGGTCCACCTCGTCGTCGCGGGCGGTGAGGAAGATGACGGGCGTCCAGTCACCGGCCGCGCGCAGCCGCCGGCAGATCTCGGTACCGGCCAGGCCGGGCAGCGCGATGTCGAGCACGCAGGCCACCGGGCGCAGCCGCCGCGCGGCGGCCAGCCCAGCCGTGCCGTCCCGTTCCAGGTGTACGCCGAAGCCGTCCCGGGTCAGGTAGAGCCGGACCAGGTCGGCGATGGACGGCTCGTCCTCCACCACGAGAACGAGCCCGCGCTGCGCGGTGTCGGCGGTCACCGGCCCATGATGACCGACCGGTGGCCGCCGGGAAGGTCCGGGAGATGTTCGGGTTCGGTAAGGAGAACGTCAGCGGGCCGACGCCGGCCGGAACACGACCGGCCGGGGGCCGGCCGGCCAGTCACCGATAGTGGCGACCAGGCGTTCCGCCGGAGTACGCAGCCGGGTCCGGAAGGCGTGGTGGAGCAGCGCGTCGAGCTGCCACACCCCCTTCGGGTGGTGGGTCCGGATGAGGAAGCGTTCGCGTACGCCGTCGATGGCGGTGGCCGCCAGCTCCACGCGGTGCGCCCGTGGGTCCGGGCTCCAGGTGACGTTGCTGAGTTCCCGCAGCTCGGTGTTGAGGTGCAGGCGCAGCCGGTGCAGCAGCCGGGTCTGCCGGGTCACCACCAGCCGGCGATGGGTGAGGAGCATGAGGTATTCGCCTCCGACCGGATGGTCCGGGCGGCTGCACCGGGTGACCAGGATGGTGGCGTCGCCGGAGCCGACGCAGCGCCGGAACACCGGCATGTGGCGGGTGGCGGTCTGGGTGGCCAGGCCGGTCTCGGCCGCCGCCGGGAGGAACGTTCGGGAGAACACGTCCATGTCGGGTGCAACGAGCGGTTGACCCGTAGTGACATGGGTCACCCTGGATTTCTGGAACTTCCACCCGTGCTCAGAGCAGTTCGACGATGGTGGCGTTGGCCATGCCGCCGCCCTCGCACATGGTCTGCAGGCCGTAGCGGATGCCGTTGTCCCGCATGTGCTGGAGCATCGTCGTCATGATCCGCGCGCCGGACCCGCCGAGCGGGTGGCCCAGTGCGATCGCGCCGCCCCGGGGGTTGAGCCGCTCCGGGTCCGCCTCGGTCTCGGCCAGCCAGGCCAGCGGCACCGGGGCGAACGCCTCGTTCACCTCGTACACCCCGATCTCCTCGATGCCCAGCCCCGCGCGGCGCAGCGCCTTCGCGGTGGCCGGGATGGGGGCGGTGAGCATGGCGACCGGATCGTCGGCGGCCACCACGGCGGTGTGCACCCGGGCCAGCGGACGCAGGCCGTGCCGGCTGGCCCACTCGGCGGTGGTCACCGCCAGCGCGGCGGCGCCGTCGGAGATCTGCGACGCGGAGCCGGCGGTGACCACGCCGTCGGCGCGGAACGGGGTGGCCAGCTCCCCGAGCTTGGCCAGCGAGGTGTCGCGGCGGATGCCCTCGTCGGCGGTGAACTTGCCGCCGTCGGCGAGCACCACCGGGGCCAGCTCCGGCTCGAACGCGCCGGCGTCCTGCGCGGCCGCCGCCTTCTCGTGGCTGGCCAGCGCGAACTCGTCGAGCTGGGTGCGCGAGAAGCGCCACCGCTCGGCGATCAGCTCGGCGCCGACGCCCTGGTTGAACGGCAGCGGCGAATCCTCGGCGACGCCCTCCGCGCCGCGGTAGCGGGCCAGGATCGCCGGGCTGAACGGCATCCCGCCGGCCACGCTGGAGCCCATCGGCACCCGGGTCATCGACTCGACGCCACCGGCGACGACCAGGTCGGCCTGGCCGGAGAGCACGGTGGCGGCGGCGAAGTGCAACGCCTGCTGGCTCGATCCGCACTGCCGGTCGAGCGTGGTGCCGGGCACGGACTCGGGCCAGCCGGCCGCCAGCACGGCGTTGCGGGCCACGTTCCAGGACTGTTCGCCCACCTGCGACACGCAGCCCCACACCACGTCGTCGACCTGACCCGGGTCGATGCCGGTGCGCTCGGCCAGGGCGCGCAGCACGTGTGCCGAGAGGTCGACCGGGTGCACGCCGGCGAGGCTGCCCTTGCGCCGCCCGACCGGGGTCCGCACCGCACCGACGATGACCGCGTCACTCATGTCTACTCCCCGGTAACCTCGCTTGACCCAATACTACGTGCTGACTTGACCGTCGTCCCTCCTCGCCTTTCCGGGCGTGCCGGATGGCCCCGGCCGCTGGCATGCTGGGCGGATGGATCCACAGCCGTCACCGGTCCGGCAGTGGCGCGTGCCCCGGGCGCTGCCGGTGGTCAAGGCGCTCGGCGCGCTCGCCCTGATCGCCCTGGGCCTGGCGCTCACCGACGGCGACCCGGTCCGCCCGGCGCTCGCCGGCTCGCTCGCCGCCGCGTTGCTCGCGTGGGCGCTGCGCGATTTCGTCGCGCCGGTCCGACTCGCCGTCGACCCCGAGGGCCTCACCGTGATCCGCGGGTACGCCGGCCGACGCCGGCTGCCGTGGGCCGTGGTGGAGGCGATCCGGCTGGACCGACGCAGCCGACGCGGGGTCACCGCCGAGACGCTGGAGATCGACGCCGGGGAGTCGCTGCACCTGTTCGGCCGCCGCGACCTGGACGCGCCGCTGGAAGAGGTGGCCGCCACGCTCACCGCCGCCCGTGCCGCCGCCGCCCGCTGACGAGGCCGCGCTGACGAGGCACCGCGCCGATCCGCGCGACCGGCCGCCCGTCGGTCACGACGGGTAGGCGTCGGGCGCAGCCCGGCCGACGACCACTGCGTGTGACGACTCCTTGAGCCATCTCCGGGTGGCCCTCCTTCCCGCAGCCCATCACTCGGGCGCTGAGCTGGACCGACGCTTCGAAAGCCGCGCCACCGACAGGGCGACCTTCACGGCCCTTTGCTCTGCAGCCAACCGCGCAGCGGCAACGCTCGGTCGCTGCTGCGTCGATGGCTGCAGAGCAAAGGGCCCCGAGGGGTGAAGTCCGCCGAGTCCCGATGGGCACGTACGGTAACGGCCCTCCGCGCTCATCCCGCCGACCCGCCGAGGGCGGGCGGCACCACCGGAACGCGGGCGGCACCACCGGACCGCAGGCCGCGACGGTTGGCGCGGGCCGCGCGGGAGCGGTCCGGATCAGCCGATCAGCGCGGCGGTGCGGACGAGGGCCAGGCCGATCAGGGCCACCAGCACGATCGCGCAACCCGCCGTCTGGAACACGGTCCGGCGCATCCGCGGGGCGTACGCCAGGACCAGCGCCGTCACGGCACCGACCACCAGGCCGCCGAGGTGCCCGGCCACCGAGATGCTCGGCACGGTGAACGTGAAGATCAGGTTGATCACCAGGATCGGCACGATCGCCGAGGTGTCCCGACCCAACCGGCGCATGATCACGAAGATCGCGGCGAACAGGCCGAAGATGGCGGTCGACGCGCCGGCCGTGAACCGGTTCGGCTCGGTGAAGACGTAGGCGGCCACGTTGCCGCCGAGCCCGGCGAGCAGATAGAGCGCCAGGAAGCGCAGCGGCCCGAGCACCGCCTCCAGCGTCCGGCCGAGCACCCAGAGCGCCCACATGTTGAGCAGCAGGTGCAGCACGCCGTAGTGCAGGAACATGGCGGTGACCAGCCGGTACCACTCGCCGTCGGCCACCCCGCCCACGGTGCCGTCCGGGAAGGCGGCCAACCCCAGCACCGCGCCCCACTCGGTCAGCGGCGTCCCGCCGCCCATCAGGCCGCCGAGACCGCCGCCGGCGATCGCGTTCCCGCTGCGGGCCGACGCGATGGAGAGCAGCATCATCAGCACGTTCAGCGCGATGAGGGCCTTCGTCACGTAGCCCTGCCGGCCGGCGGCACCGCCTCCGAAGGCGGTACGCGCCGGCCGCACGCTGCGGCGTCCCTCGGCGACGCATTCCGGGCACTGGTGGCCGACGGAGGCGTCGCGCATGCACTCGGGGCAGATCGGCCGGTCGCAGCGGGTGCACCGGAGGTACGTCTCCCGATCGGGATGCCGGTAGCAGACCGGAGTGGTCGGCACCGGCCCCTCGGTGGCGTCGCCTGCCTGCCCGGAGCGCTCAGTCATGCGAGCAAAGGTACCCGCGCGACGGTCAGGACTGCTGCCGCTCGATCTCGACCCGCTCGATCACCACGTCCTGGATCGGCCGGTCGCTCGGCCCGGTCGGGGTGTTCGCGATCGAGTCGACGACCTTCACCGACTGCTCGTCGGCGACCTGGCCGAAGATGGTGTGCCGGTTGTTCAGGTGCGGCGTCGGCCCCACCGTGATGAAGAACTGCGAACCGTTCGTGCCCGGCCCGGCGTTCGCCATCGCCAGCAGGTACGGCCGGTCGAAGCGCAGCTCCGGGTGGAACTCGTCGTCGAACTTGTAACCCGGGCCACCGCGCCCGGTGCCGGTCGGGTCGCCCATCTGGATCATGAAACCGCTGATCACCCGGTGCGAGATGGTGCCGTCGTAGTACGGCCCGCTGCCCGGCTGACCGGTACGCGGGTCGATGTACTCCCGGTTGCCCTCGGCCAGCTCCACGAAGTTGCGGACGGTCTTCGGCGCGTGGTTCGGGAAGAGCTCCAGCCGGATCGGGCCGGCGTTGGTGTGCAAGGTGGCGTAGACAGCCTCGGCCACGGGTACTCCTCACTCGTTGGTCAGTTCCTTGCGGATCCTCCCATGTGCCCGATCTGGCCATGCGGAGGCATCCGAAGGTGGAGGATGACGAAGGAACAACTCCCAGGAGGTGGGACCGTGTTTGGAATCGGGCGGCGAAAGACCCAGGGCCAGCTCGCCAAGGCCGAGCTGAACCAGGGCATCGGTCACCTGAGGCAGGCCGCCTCGCACGCGGCGAAGGGTGCCGGGGCCACGGTCGGCCCGCGGGTCCAGGCAGCCCGGGTCGCCGTCGCGCCGACCGCGGTCATGGTCCGGGACCGGGCGTCCAGTGGCGTCGCGTCGAGCGCCGCCGCGCTCGCCCCGGTGCTCCTGGCCGTGCGCAGCGCCCGGACCGAGGCGGCGGGCAAGGCGCGCACCGGTCGTCGGGCCGTGGCGGCGAAGCAGTCCGCGATGACGAAGAAGGCGAAGAACATGAAGCCCGGAAAGAAGAAGCAGCGCAGGTCGCGGGGCATGACCGCCGGTCTGCTGGTGGCCGGCACCGTCGCCGGCCTGGCCGGGGCGATGGCCATGCGCCGCCGCCGCGAGCAGCAGGAGTGGGCCGAGTACGACCCGACCGGCACGCTCGGCCCGACCGGTCAGGACAAGCTGGAGCCGATGCGGGAGGACGTGGACACGATCGTGGTGGAGACCCCGGACGCCAGCGCGAAGGTGACCCAGGCCGGCCCGACCGGCGCCGGCAGCTCGGCGGTGGCCGACGGCAGCAGCGCCTCGACCACCACGCCCGGCCCCGACCCGGTGATCCACCCGAACAGCCAGGTTCCCTCCGTCGCCGAGGGCGCCCGGGACGTCTCCGGCCGGCCGGCCGACGACATCACCAAGGCCGCCCAGAACGGCCGGAACGCGGCCAAGGCCAGCGGTCGCCACTGAGCAGGGTTCGAGCCGTCGGAACAGCGCCGGCGCGCGGGCCAGTCCCGCGTGGCCGGCGCTTCCGCGTGCCGGCCTACCGAGCCGGGCGCGTGTCGCCGGTCACAACCAGCCGTTGCGGCGGAACCAGCGGTAGAGCACGAACGACAGCGTCAGGTTGACCGCCCACACGCCCGGATAGCCGTACGTCCAGGTCAGCTCGGGCATGTTCTGGAAGTTCATGCCGTAGATGCCGGCGATCGCGGTCCACACCGCACCGATGGCGGCCCAGGCGGCGATCTTGCGCATGTCGTTGTTCTGGTCGACGGTGACCTGCGCCAGCCGGGCCTGAAGGATCGAGTTGAGCAGGTCGTCGTACGAGTTGACCTGCTCGACGGTGCGGCTGAGGTGGTCCTGCACGTCGCGGAAGTAGCGCCGCACCTCCTGCGGCACCGCGCGGTTGACCTGCGAGGTGAGCGTCATCAGCGGGCGCTGCAACGGCACCACCGCCCGCTTGAACTCGACCAGTTCCCGCTTCATCTGGTAGATCCGCTGGATCCGGCCGCTGCTCTGCCGGTCGAAGACGTCCGCCTCCAGCACGTCGAGGTCGTCCTCCAGCCGGTCGGCGACCTCCAGGTAGAGGTCGACCACCCGGTCGGTGATCGCGTACGCGACCGCCCACGGCCCCTGCCGCAGCAGGTCGCGCTTCGCCTCCAGGTCGGCGCGGACCGGCGACAGCCGGCAGGCGTCCCCGTGCCGCACGCTGATCACGAAGTTCGGCCCGATGAAGAGCATCACCTGGCCGGTCTCCACGACCTCTGAGTTCTCGGTCAGCTCGGTGTGCTCGCAGTAGCGGGCGGTCCGCAGCACCAGGAAGACGATCTCGCCGAAGTGCTCCAGCTTCGGGCGCTGCTCCGCCTTGACCGCGTCCTCCACGGCCAGCTCGTGCAGGTCGAACGTGGCGGCGATCTCGGTCATCTCGGCCAGGTCGGGCTCGTGCAGGCCGAGCCAGACGAAGCCGTCCCGCTCGCGGCGGGCGGCGGCCAGGGCCTCCGCGTACTGCGGGCGGCCGGGTCGGCGCTCGCCGTCGACGTAGAGCCCGCAGTCGACGATGCCGCTGCGCCCGGGACGGGCCGGCTGGGGGGCGCGCGGGGAGCCGTCGGCGTTGAGGATGCGGGACATGGCGCGTACCGGCGCCGCCCAGGCGCGCGGCCGGGGCGGCCGGTCGCCGTACTGGCCGTCGGTGCGGTCGCGTGCCACCCGGTCCGTCATCTCTCGCCCCCTCTCCGCGAAGCTGCGGCTTGCAGGTTACGCCGCTCGGGGGCGGGGTCGGGCGGCCCGCGGTGCGGTGCCGGGCGGGCCGGCCGCGTCAGGGGGGTGAGGGGCGACACGGCCCACCCGGCACCCTTGGGGGCGGGAGTGATGCTGGCGGCGTCGCGATCCGGGGCCGATCACCGGAATGTGAGCGACGCTCGCAGCATTGTGAGCCGAAGGCCGGCCCGGCGGGAGAGCCGAACCGGCCAGTGGGGCCACTCTGTCAGAAACCCGACAGAAAATCAGGCACGAACGGCGGCCATCGCCTCGGCGAGCCGCCGCACCCCCTCGTCGATCCGGTCCGCCGTCACCGCCGAGTACGCCAACCGCAGCGCGTGCCGACCGCCGTCGACCATGAAGTCGCTGCCCTTGACCACCGCGACGCCGCGCTCGGCGGCGGCCGGCGCCAGCCGGTCGACCTCGACGTCCTCCGGCAACTCGATCCAGAGGAAGTAGCCGCCGTCGGGCTCGACGAACCGGGCCTCCGGGATGTGCCGGCGCAGCGACTCGGCCAGCGCCCCGGCCCGCTCGCCCAGCGCCGTCCGGACCGTGTGGATCGACCGCTCGATCGAGCCGGAGACGCAGAACTGGTGCACGATCGCCTGGGCCACCATGCCCGGCGAGATGTAGAGGTTCGTGGCCCGCTTGGCGATCGCCGCGATCAGCTCCGCGGGGCCGACCAGGTAACCGACCCGCACACCGGGGCAGACCGTCTTGGTGAAGCTGGAGGCGTGCACCACCACGCCCCGGGTGTCCATCGACAGCATCGAGGGCAGCGGCTCGCCCCGGAACCGGATGTCCGCGTACGGGTCGTCCTCGAAGATGGTGAACTCGTACTCGGCGGCCAGGTCGAGCAGCTCACGGCGCTTGTCCAGGGAGAGCGTGACGCCGGCCGGGTTCTGGTAGTTCGGGATCACGTGGGCCAGTCGCGGCCGGACCCCGGACTCCAGTAGCTTGCGCAGCTCGGCGGTGTCCAGGCCGTCCGGCTGGATGGTCACGCCGTGCACCTCGCCGCCCATCTGCTGGAGGTTGAGCAGCGTGCGGTCGTACGTCGGGCGCTCGACGACGACCGCGTCGCCCCGGCGGACCAGGTGGTCGAAGAGGAACGCGTCGGCCTGCAACGAGCCGTTCGTGACCAGCACCTGGTCGGCCTCGACGCCGTGCTTCTCGGCGATCCACTTCCGCAGGGGCGGGTAGCCGACGGAGGTCCCGTACGCGGTGACCCCGGCAGGGTCGGCGTCGAAGGCGCGGACGGCGGCGGCCTTGAGCCCCTCGACATCGACGATGTCCAACGAGGGAGCCCCACGGGCGAAGGAGATCAGCTGCTCGGCGGTCATGCGCAGAGCCTAGGGCCTGCCCGGCCGGGTCCGAACGGCATACACGCGAAGTTCAACATGCGGGCGGTCACCGGCGGCGACCAGCACCGCCAGGGAACCGAGGCCGGCTCGGGACTGTCTACGATCCGACCGGACGCTGGCGCCGGTGACACCGGTCGCCGAAGGATGACGGGTCGCGGCAGACCCGCGGGACAGGGGATGAGGCTCGTGACCGAGGACGAGACGGGACGGCTCGACGACCAGCAGTTCGCGCAGTGGCTGGCCACCGAGGCCGGGGCGGCGCTCACCGCGCTGCGGGACCGGCAGGGCTTCGCCGACCCGAAGGCGCTCAAGGACGCCGGCGACCGGGCGTCGCACGAGCTGATGACCGCGGCGCTGGCGCAGTGGCGTCCGGCCGACGCGGTGCTCTCCGAGGAGGAGGCCGACGCGCGCCGCGCCTGGGCGGACGGGGAGCGGGCGCCCCGGCACGAGGCGGACCGGGTCTGGATCATCGACCCGCTGGACGGGACCCGTGAGTTCTCCGAGGCCGGCCGGGACGACTGGGCGGTGCACGTGGCGCTCTGGCAGCGCTCCGCCGCGCCGGACGGCGCACTGATCGCCGGTGCGGTCGGCATGCCGGCGCGGACCACTGGGGACGGTGCGCCGGTCGTGCTCGGCACCACCTGCCCGACGCCGAAGGCGACCGACGGGCCGATCCGGATCGCGGTGAGCCGCAGCCGCCCGCCGGCGTTCGTGGGCGAGCTGGTGGAGCTGCTGGACGCCCGGGCCGTCCCGATGGGCTCGGCCGGGGTCAAGGTGTGCGCGGTGGTGACCGGCGAGGTCGACGCGTACGTCCACGCGGGCGGCCAGTACGAGTGGGACAGCGCCGCGCCGGTGGCGGTGGCACTGGGCGCGGGCATGCACGCGTCCCGGATCGACGGTTCTCCGCTGCGCTACAACCGGGCCGACCCGCGCCTGCCCGATCTGCTGGTCTGCCGCCCCGAGTTGGCCGACCGGCTGCTCGCCGCGATCGCCCGGACCGGGGTCGAGATGCCCGCTTCGGCCGTCACCGGCGACCAGGGTGAGGCGTTCGGCTGAGAGTGACGGTACGTACGGCCAGGGTGAATCGGGGTTATCGTCGGGTGCGAATGCGCGTCCGACCTGAGCCCGAGACCTCGGGCCGCCGACAGCCAGGGAGGGCCATGCCGGCCGACCGAGACCCGCACGATGCTTTCGAGGAGCCGACCGGCCTGTGGCCGGGGCAGGACATTTCTCGCCAATCAGGCGGCCCCGCGCTGCCCTGGCCGGAGACTCCGACCTCGCCACCGATGCCGGTCCACGCACATGCCCCCGGCGATCTGCCCTGGCCGGAGCGGGAGCTGCCCGGCCCTGGTCACGCGGACCGGTCCTGGGTGGACGCCGCGCCGGCCTGGTCGGGGCACGAGCCGCCCGGCCGGGGGGTCGAGCACGCCGTGGCCGACCGGGCACCCGTCGGCTGGGCCGACGGCACGACCACCGCGTCCGCCCACTGGGGCGACGGAACGACGGCCACCGCCCGCTGGGGCGACGCGCCCACCGCGCCGGCGGACTGGGCCGAGGAAACGACCGCGTCCGCGAGCTGGGGCGGGACCCCGCCCGTCGGCTGGGGCGGGGAGGCATCCGCCGGGTGGGGCGCGGCGACGACCGCGACCGCCACGCTGACCGGGCCGCCGCCCGGAGGCGTACCCACCGGGCCGGACGCCCGGCCGGGCGCGGGCGGTCCCGGCCAGCCGCCGCTTCCCCCGGTCACGTCGGACCCGCCGCCCGGCGGGCCCCGGCGGCGCTGGCGCGCGGTGCTGGCGACGGCAGTCGCGCTGGCCCTGACCGGCGGTGGCGTCGCAGTGGCCGCGCTGCGGCCGGACGCGACCAACCCGCAGGCCAGCGAGGTGCCGAAGAGCGCCGGCCCGGCGCCGTCGGCCGGCCTGGGCGCGCCGGCCACGCCCGGCGCCGCGCCGAGCGCGGACCAGGGCCTCGGCGGCAAGCCCGGCGCGAAACCGTCGGCCTCCGCCGCCCCGGGCGCCAAGGGCTTCGCCGGTACGCGGGAGACGTTGCCCGGCGCGTCGATCGGCGTGCAGAACGGGGAGACCTTCGGCCAGGCGCTGAGCCGCTCCGACCGGACGTTCGGCAAGCTCCAGATGGCCCGGATCTTCTTCCCCGGCCTGCCGCCGGCCTGGTCGGGCAGTCGTGCCGACGTGGTCGACCGCACCGTGGTGGTGTCCTTCAAGGCGTCCCCCCAGGAGATCAACTCCGGCCGGCACGACTCCCGCCTGCGCTCCTGGTTCGCCTCGATCCCGCGCGACCACAACGTGTACTGGTCCTACTTCCACGAACCGGAGGACGACGTCGAGCGCGGCGCGTTCAGCACCGACGCGTACCGGACGGCGTGGAAGCGGGTCGCCGGCCTGGCCGACCAGGCGGGCAACCCCAAGCTGATCAACACGCTGATCCTGATGTGCTGGACGCTCGACCCGAAGTCCGGGCGCAGCTTCGACGCGTTCTACCCGGGCGGCAACGTGATCGAGGCGCTCGGCTGGGACTGCTACAACTGGGGCAAGAAGTGGAAGCGGTACGCCTCGCCGCAGGAGATCTACGGCCCGATGATCAGCAAGTCGAAGGCGCTGGGCAAGCCGTGGGGCGTCGCGGAGACCGGCAGTGACCTGGTGCCCGGTGACGCCGGCGCCGGCCGGGCCGACTGGATCCGGTCCATGTCCGGCTTCCTCAACGGCCAGCGGCCGGAGTTCGTGGCCTACTACAACCAGACCGTCAGCCAGGGTGACTTCCGGCTGCTCGACCAGCCGAGCATCCAGGCGTGGAAGGCGTTCTGCGTGGCCTGAGCCGGGCCGGCGGACCACGACGGGCGGGCGACCTCGGTCGCCCGCCCGTTTCGTCGCGTACGGCTCAGATGCCCCGGCCGCGCTTGTGCAGCGTGCGCAGCACCCGGTCGGCCTGCACCGCCCGGCTCGCCACCGCCAGCGCCAGGTAGGCGCGCGGCTCCTTCGGGTTACGGGCCAGCGTGCGCCGGGCCCACCGGACCGCGTCCCGCCGGTTGCCCATCGCCGCCTGCGCGAACGCGATCTGCCCGGCCACCCGGGCCTCGCCGTGCGGCACGGTGGCGAACTCGGGATAGCGGCGCAGCAGCCACTGCAACGCGGTCGAGATGGTCTCCCAACGCTGCGCGAAGTAGGACCGCTTGTGCCAGCGCACCAGCACGTACGGGCTCTCCACGTTGACCAGCGGCGCGTAGCGGGCGGCCCGGAGCAGGAACTCGTAGTCCTCCGCGTAGCTGCCCGGGATCTGCTCGTCGACCAGCCCGATCGCGTCGAGCAGCGCGGCCCGGCGGATCAGGAACGTGGACGGGTGCAGCTCGGTGAGCCGGTCCCGGAGCAACGCCTCCAGCGAGATCCGCGCCCGGTCCAGCGAGCGGTCCACCGTCCGGTCGTCGTAGCTGACCCGGATGCCGCAGCTCACCAGCGCGCCGTCCGGGTGGGCGTCGAGCGCCCCGAACTGGGCGGCCAGCTTCCCGGGCAGCCACTCGTCGTCGTCGTCGCAGAACGCCACCCAGTCGCCGGTGGCCGCCTCGATGCCGGTGTTGCGCGCCCCGGCCAGCCCCGCGGTGCGGGTGTTCGTGATGACCCGGACCCGCCGGTCACCGCGGTCGGACTCCAGCGACCGGTCCGGCTCGGACTGGTCGTAGACCACGATCGCCTCGATCAGGCCGGGGTGCGCCTGGCTGAGGATGGCGTCGAGCGCCGCGCGCAGCAGCTCCGGACGGTCCCGCGTCGGTACGACGACCGAGATGCTCGGCCCACTCATGTTCTCTCCACGGATTCGTCGGATCCCCGCTGGCCCAGGTAGCCGTAGCGGACTCGGAGCGGCAGTGTGGCCAGGCTGACCACGGCCCGGCTGCGGCGCGGCAGGCGGTCCCGCCACGCCTCGTCCCGGCGTACCGTCAGCGGGCCGCCGCTGAACCGCAACGGGTTGCCCGCGACGCTGTGCGCGCGGAACGGCGCGGCCGGCTCGGCCGCCGGGTCCGGCGCGTCGCCGGCCAGGATGCGCAGCGCCGCCGGGTCGTCCGGCAGGCCGCTGAAGTCGCGCACCCGGCGGACGGTGCCGGCCGGGTCGGCGGTGAAGTCCTCGTAGCGCAGCCGGAGCACCTTCGCCCGCTGCGCGAGCAGGTGGAACGCGGCGTTCTGCGCGGTCCACAGCTTGCTCACCTCGAACGGCGAGAAGGTCGGCATGAAGTCCTCGCCGTCCACCACCTCGGGCCGGCGCACCTGCTTGCCCCAGGAGTACGCGACCGCCCGGCTGTCCCGGACCAGGTGCAGCACCCGCAGGTCGAGCCCGTCGGCCCAGCTCAGCGCGAAGGCGAGCGAGGCGTGCTTGCTGGAGTCGACCACCACCCGCGCCCCGGTCACCGCGAGCGCGGCGCGGTAGATCCGGGTGTAGAGGTCGGCGTAGCGGCGGACGTCGGCGAGCTGCTCCGGCGGGAGCGAGGTCTTCGCCAGCCGGGGAATGTGCCGGGTCCGGTCGACCCGGTCCTTGAGCGCCAGCACGTCGTCCCGGTCGATCGCGGACCAGCCGCCGAACGCCTGCTCCCCGACCTGCTGCCAGAACGGGCAGGCGGTGAACCGCTCCCCGCAGCCGCACCGCTCGTCCGCGCCGAGCGCCCGCTCCCAGAGGTGCACCACCTCACCGACCGCGCACACGTCGGGACTCTGCGCCAGCAGCAGCTCCAGCAGCGTGGAGCCGCTGCGGCCGAGACCGCCGACGAAGAGCACCCGCGGCTGTGCCGGCTCCGGGGCGCTCATCCGCGCCGCCCGCCGGCCCGTTGGTGGACCCGCCGGGCCACCAGGTCGTCGATCACGGCGCCGACCCGGGCGACCGCCTCGGCGCGCGGGTCCGGCCGGCCGGGGTCGGCGGCCAGCACGAACCGGCCCGGGTCGGCGAGCCCTTCGTCAAGCGCGGCGAGCAGCTCGGCTTCGGTCTCGCAGAGCCGGACCATGCCGGCCGCGCCCAGCCGCCGGGAGAACAGCTGCTGGTGGTTGTCGACGTGCTCGTCGTGGGCCGGGTCGCGCGGCACCACGATCGGCAGGTGGCCGGTGCGGCGGGCCTCGGTGATGGTGGCCGGCCCGCCGTGGCTGACCACGAGCGTGGCCTCGGCCATCGCGCGTTGCAGCTCCTCGTGGCCGAGGAACGGGGTGGCCTCGGGCAGGGCCGGCGGGCGGCTGTGGCCGTACTGGAGGACCAGCCGGACGCCGGGGCGGGCGGCGTGCCAGCGCTCCAGCCAGCCGACGAGGCGGTCGAAGCGGTGCACGTCGGTGCCGACCACGACCAGCACGTAGGGCGCGGACCGTCGGTCCCGCTGCTGCGGAATGAGCCCCATCAGAGGAGGTTCCCCACGACGGTCGCCTCCGGGTACATCCGGCGCTGCTCCTCCCACTGCACGAGCATCGCGGAGAGGAACGGCCGGCAGAGCCGGGCGGTCAGCGTCGCGCTGTCGATGCGGTCGTAGACCTCGATGTAGACCGTGGGGATCCGGCGCAGCCGGGCCGCCACCACGAACGGCAGGGCGACGCCGGCACCGGTGGTGACCACCGCGTCCACCCGGCGTCGGCGGATCACCTTCAGCGCGAGGAACGCGTTGCGGACCAGGTTCTTGACGTTACGGGTGGTGGGGTGGTGCGCCCAGACCACGTCCTCGCCGTCGAGCAGCGAGCGGGCGTCCGGTGTGTCGAAGGTGACCCATGCCCGGCCGCGTTCCCGGTACCACGGTTCGAGAGCCAGGAGCTGGGCCAGATGCCCGCCACTGGAGCCGACCAGCAGGACCTGCCCCGAGCCCTCGGTTGACCCGCTCACCACAACGTTTCCTCCCGTAACCGTGCGACCGCGCCCGGATTTACGTGAATGACCCTCGGACGCGCCCTGACAACCTACTGGCGCGGCCTGGGCAACTGAAGGGGCCGTTGGACGGATCCCGGCCGGCCGGTCGGGTCACCTCGGGATTCCCGTCGCCGGGATCCGGCCGGCGGTGCGACCCGCCAGGTCAGCCGCGTTGAGCCCGGCTCGGTGGGCCGGGACCACGGGCACCCGGGGGGATGTGTCAGGATTCCGTCACCGCTCCGTACGCGAGCCGGCGGCGACGCCGACTCCCGGGGGCAGGTCGGGCCCGACGCCGGGAAACCCGCTGAATGGCCAGCACAGATCGGCCATCTCTCCGCGGGCTGCCCACACCTGGGCAGGCTTACCGGAACGTGAGCAGACTTTCCCTCAACGTTCGGATCGGGGACACTCGAAGTCACGGTCAGTTCCAGCTGTGCCGTGGACTGCCCGGCTCGGTCGAAAGGGAGCGACAGACTCTGATGCCCTCACCCCATTTGGCCGAGAACGACTCCGACGGTCTTGCCCTGATGGCGTACCTGGGCTGGTTGCGCCGCCGCTGGTGGATCCTGCTGCTCGCCGCGGTCCTCGGTCTGGCCGGCGGCCTGGCGATCAACCAAGTCCAGGACGCGCGCTACACCTCGACCACCTCGCTGCTGGTGCGCCCGCTCGGCTCCGGCGCGGAGAGCAACCCGAACGCCAAGGTCAACCTCGACACCGAGGCGCAGGTGGTCCGGTCGCTCGTGGTGGCGGAGCGGGCCAAGGGCCTGATGAAGGTCACCACCGGCGGTGACGAGCTGGTCAAGTCCGTGACCGTCAGCGTCCCGCCGAACAGCCAGATCCTCCAGGTCGCCTACGAGGCGGGCAGCCCCGCCGAGGCGCAGGCCGGTTCGCACGCGTTCGCGCAGGCCTACCTCGACCTGCGCAAGGCCACCGCGCAGAAGTCGCTGGAGAACGAGGTCAACGCGCTCAAGCAGCAGATCGCCGACTACAACAAGCAGCTCAGCGCCGTCGCCGGACGGATCGCGGCGGCCCCGGCCAACTCCCCCGAGCGGGAGCGTGCCGAGGCCGACCGCAGCGTGCTGACCAACCAGCTCAACGGGTTGAACAACCGGCTCAGCCCGCTGGTCTCGGCCGACTCCGACCCCGGAGAGATCATCTCCGACGCCCGACTGCCCGAGCGGCCCAGCTCGCCGAACCGCACGCTGAACCTGGCCAGCGGCATGGGCGCGGGGCTGCTGCTCGGCATCGTGCTGGCGCTGGTGCTGGACCGGCTCGACACCCGGATCCGGCGCGGGCGCGACATCTCCGACCGGGTCGGCCTGCCGCTGCTGCTGGAGCTGAACACCCGTCCGCCGTCGCTCTCCGTCCTGCCCGCCACCCACCGGATCTCCCGCGAGCTGGGCCGGCTGCGCAACGTGCTGCTCTCCGCCGTCCCCGAGTCGGCCCAGGCCGGTCGCGGTCGTCAGCTCCTGCTCTGCGACGGCTCGGCCGGCACCGCCGCCGGGTTCGTCGCCGCCAACCTGGCCGCCGCGTACGCCCGCACCGGCGCGCAGGTCGCGCTGGTCACCACCAAGCCGGACTCGGCACTCAGCGGCATCACCGGCGTCGCCGAGGGGCGGCACAGCCTCGCCTCGGTGCTCCGCCGCGACGTGCCGGCACTCAAGGCGCTCGCGCCGGTGCCGGGCCTCGGCCAGCTCCGGGTGCTCGTCCCCGGCGAGCTGGACGCGGAGGTGGAGCTGCCGGTCGCCGGTCTGCTGGAGATCCTGCACGAGCTGACCGCACGCTTCGACCACGTGCTGATCGAGACCGGGCAGCCGACCCAGGCCGTGGAGGCCCAGGCCCTGGGCCGCTACGTCGACGCGGTGATCGTGGTGGCCGAGTCCGGCAAGACCCGCAGCGGTGAGATCACCGCCGCCCTCCAGCAGTTCGAGCAGGTCAACGCGCCGGTCATCGGTGCGGTGCTGGCACCGCGCCTGCCCGCGCCGACCGGCGGCGCGACCCGCCCCGTCGCGGCGGCCGGCTCGACCACTCCGGCGACGCCGGCCAACCGGCCCAAGCCGCGACCGAGTCCCGGCCCGTCCGCCGAGTCGACGATGGTGCTGCCGCGCATGCAGTCGTCCCGATCCGGCCCGGCCGCCGGGTCGGCGAAGCCGGGCGCCCCGGGCAAGGGCGCGGCGCCGGTGAAGCCGCCGGTCGGTCCGGGCAAGCCGCAGGCCGGCCCCGGCAAGCCGATGCCGGTCAACGGCACCGGTGGCACCTACCGTTCCCGGGGCGACGGCGGTGACGGCCGCAGCTACGCCATCGACTCCGGCGAGGACCTGGGGTGAACCGCCGGCAGATGCTCCGCGCCGCCCTCGCTCCGGCCGTCGTCCTCGGCGTCGGCACGGGGTGCAGTGAGCCCCAGCCCAAGCCGGGCAGCGTCGACGTGGTCGACCCGGGCAGCGCCGCCGCGACGCCACCGTCGGCCAGTCCGACGTCGAGCCTGCCCGTCGGCCCGCTGACCGGGGCGCCGGTCGGCACGCCGGCGGCGGCCACCCGCCAGGCGGTCGCGGTGCCGATGCGGGTGAGCCCCGCCACCACCCCGGCCGGTCTGGACGCCGCCGACCTGGTCTACGCCGAGTTCGCCGAGTCCGACACGCTGCACCTGACCGCCGTGTTCCACTCCCGGGACGCCAGCAAGATCGGGCCGGTGACCGAGATCCGGCCGGTCGACATCCGCTCGGTCTCGGTGCTGCGCCCGTTCGTGGGATATGACGGCGGTCCGACCGGTTTCCTCAGTCAGTTCGAAAGCTCCGACCTCGACGGCGTCACCCCCGACGACGACGGCAAGGTCTTCAGCGGCGACTACACCTCGACGGCCGCGCTGCTCAAGGCCGCCCCGAAGGGGGGTCAACCGCCCACGCCGGCGCTGGACCACGCCACCGGCGGCGACGCGCTGGCCGCCCGGGACCTCGTGCCCGCCACCGAGCTGTCGATCAGCGTCTCCGGCGGCCCGCCGATGGTCTGGCGGTACGACCAGCCGAAGGCCCGCTGGGTGGGCAAGGTCGGCACCGCGACGGTGACCGCCGCCTCGGTGATCGTGCTGACCATGGAATACCGCACGCTCGAGGTGCGTAAGCCGTCGTTCCGCGCGCTGCCGTCGGCGAACGTCTTCGGCGAGGGCGCGGTGCTCGCGGTGTCCGGTCCGACCAGCGCGAAGGGCCGCTGGCGCAAGCCCGGCCTGGGCATGGTCTGCACGCTCGCCGACGCCGGCGGTGACCTGCTGCACCCGCAACCCGGCAACGCCTGGGTGATCTACGCCCCGACCACCGCCAAGGTCACCGTGAAATGAGCACCGTCACCCCACCCCGCCCGGCGCGCGGGTCGGTCCCGGTGGGCGCGGTGGTGCCGCCGCCCGGGGGCAACCGCCTCGCGCCGGTGCGGGCCCGGCCGAAGGGCTGGTCCTGGCGGCTGCCGACCGCGTGGCCGCTGATCTCGCTCTTCCTGCTCTGGCCGGTGTGGTGGGCGCTCGGGGTGTCCAGCTTCGTCTTCATCATCTTCGCGGTGCCGATGGTGGTGCAGATGGCCCGGCGCGGTCCGGTCCGGGTGCCGCCCGGCTTCGGCATCTGGCTGATCCTGCTGCTCTGGCTGTTCCTGTCCGTCTCGACGCTCGGGCTGACCGCCCCGAACACGCTGCCGCCCGGCGGTGGTGGTGGGCGCTATCTCGGCTGGGGCATCCGGCTGGCCAACTTCGTCGCGATGACCGTGGCCATGCTCTACGTCTACAACCTCAGCGAGCGGGAGCTGTCCCGCCGCCGGATGATCCGGCTCTTCGGGTTCATGGGCGTGGTGGTGGTCGTCGGCGGTTGGCTCGGCTCGCTCTTCCCCACCACGGGGTTCGTCGCGCCACTGCGTTTCGTCCTGCCGCACTCGATCGCCACCCACCCCTTCGTCGCCTCGCTGATGGACGTGAAGTTCGCCCAGGTGCAGCAGGTGATCGAGGGGGAGGCCAGCTCACCGCGACCGTCCGCGCCGTTCACGTACACGAACTCGTGGGGTGAGAACACCGCGATCCTGCTGGTCTGGCTGATCGTCGGCTGGGTGGTGCTGGGCAGGCCGCTGCGCCGGACCGCCGGCGTGGCGATCGCGCTCGCCGCGATCTTCCCGATCATCTACTCGCTCAACCGCGGGCTCTGGATCGGTGTCGGCATCGCCGCGGCCTATGTGGCGCTCCGGCTCGCGCTGCGCGGCCGGATGGTGGTGCTCGGCGGGCTCGCGCTGGCGGTCGGGCTGATCGGCGTGCTGATCGTCGCCACCCCGCTCGGCCGGACGTTCGACGAACGGTTGCAGAACGGGCACAGCGACGACATCCGCACCACGCTGTCCGAGGGCGCGGTCGCCGCCGCCAACCACTCGCCGATCCTCGGCTACGGCGGCAACCGCGCACTGATCGGCAGCAACCGGTCCATCGCGATCGGCAAGTCCGACGACTGCAAGCAGTGCGGCAACCGGGAGCTGGGCAGCAACGGCCAGCTCTGGGCGCTGCTCGTCGGCCAGGGCTGGGTCGGCGCGCTGGCCTACAACGGCTTCTTCCTCTACTGCCTCTGGCGGTACCGGCGCGACCACAGCGCGATCGGGATCGCCGGCACGCTCGTGATCATCCTGATGCTCTTCTTCCAGTTCACCTACGGCGCACTGGAAGCCACCCTCGCCTACGCCCTGATCTCGGTCGCCCTGCTGGCCCGCAACGACCAGCTCCGCCGCGCGCTCGCGCCGGCGCCACCCAAGGGCACGATCGCCGGGCTACGGGCCCGACTGGAAGCAGCCGGTGAACGTTGATGGTGCTCCGCGTACCCCCGGACGGCGACGGCCGTTCCGCCTACCTCGGTGAGCTGGCCGACCTGATCTGGCCCGCACCTGCCGAACCCGCGCTGCGCCGGGGCGGCGCCGGCTGGGTGGTGGTGCCCTCGGCCGCACGCCCCCGGCTGCTGGTGCCCACCGGCTCGGGCCGGGCCGCCGCCGGCGCCGTCCGGCACTCCACCGAGGCGGTCGGTCGCAAGGCCAAGCTGGTACGGCAGGGGTTGGCCACCGCGTTCCGGCTCGGGCTGGGGCCGGTGGTGTTCCGCGACCGGCTGGTGGTCGCCGGGGGCGGGCTGGACGCCTACCTGACCGAGGTGCTGGGCGAACCGGCGCTGGTCAGCCTGCACATCGGTCCGGCGCGGGCCAACCGCAAGCCGGTGCTGCAACTGCTCGCCCCGGACGGCCGGGCCCTCGGCTACGCCAAACTCGGCGTCGACCCGCTGACCCGGGCCCTGGTCGACGCGGAGGCCGCCGCGCTGCGCCGCCTCGCCGGCCTGCCGCTCGGCCCGGTGGTCCTGGCCGGGGTCCGCCATCACGGCGACTGGCACGGGCACGCGCTGCTGGTCCAGGAGGCGCTGCCGGTGCGGCTGCCCCGGGCCGCCCCGGCCGAGGCGGCGGCGGCCGAGCGGGCCGCCATGGTGGCGGTGGCCGGTTGTCTCGGCGTACGCCGGGAGTCGTGGGCGGGCAGCGGGCACGCGGCGCGGCTCGGTGCGGCGGTGGACGCGCTCGGTGACCGGCCGGAGGCCGGGCGGCTGCGCGCGGCGCTGAGGTCGGTCGCGGACGCCGACCCGGTGGTGGCGTTCGGCGCCTGGCACGGGGACTGGAACGGCGGCAACAGCGCGGTGCTGGCCGACGGCCGGGTGCTGGTCTGGGACTGGGAGCGGTTCGAGGCGGACGTGCCGGCCGGCTACGACGCGCTGCACCTGGCGGTGCAGGGTGCGATGAGCCACGCCGGGGTGGAGCCGATCGAGGCCGCCCGCGCGCTGATCGCCGGCGCGGACCGGACGCTCGCGCCGTTCGAGCAGGTCGGTGGGGGCGCCGACCTCGTCGCCGTGCTCTACCTGGTGGAGCTGGCGGCACGTTATCTGCGGGACCGGCAGGCCGAGGCGGGTGCGCGGCTGGGGCACGTCGACACCTGGCTGCTGCCCGCCGTCGAGGAGCACCTGGCCCGCCGGGCCCGGTGAGAGTGAGGAGTGGGACGTGACGGTGGCCAGGGAGCAGGCGCTCCGCGCGGTGAAGTCGGTGAGTCGGACGGTCGGTCGGTTGACCGCGGGCTCGCGGATGGTGCCGGGATTCCTGATCGTGGGGGCGCAGCGCTGCGGCACCACCTCGCTGTTCAAGACGCTCTCGCAGCACCCGGGCGTGCTGCCGCCCGCGTACCACAAGGGCGTGCACTACTTCGACGTCGACTACCACCGGGGGATGAGCTGGTATCTCGGCCACTTCCCCACAAACGGCAAGGCGGACGCGGTGAAGGCGCAGCTCGGCGTGCGCGGGATCACCGGCGAGTCGAGCCCCTACTACATGTTCCACCCGCTGGCCGGGCAGCGGATCGCCAAGGACCTGCCGTCGGTCAAGCTGCTGGTGCTGCTGCGTGACCCGGTGGAGCGGGCCTACTCGGCGCACTCCCACGAGCTGGCCCGTGGCTACGAGACCGAGGCGGACTTCGAACGCGCGCTGGCGCTGGAGGAGCAGCGGACCGCGGGTGAGCGGGAGCGGATGACCGCCGACCCGACGTACGCCAGCGAGCACTTCCAGCACAACTCCTACCTGGCCCGGGGCCGCTACATCGAGCAGGTGGAACGGCTGGAGGCGCTGGTCGGCCGGGACCGGCTGCACGTGATCGACAGCGACGACTTCTTCGCCGACCCGCGGCCGTCCTTCGACGCGGTCTGCGACTTCCTGGAGCTGCCCCGCTGGGCGGACATCTCGTTCGGCAAGCACAACTCGCGGTCCCGTTCCCCGATGTCGGCCGAGCTGCGGACCCGGCTGGAGGACCACTTCGCCCCGTACGACGAGCGGCTGGCCACGTGGTGGGGACGCGTGCCGTCGTGGCGGCGGTGACCCGGGCGGACGCCGACGCCACCGTCGTCCTGCCGGCGGTCGGGCCGGGTCCGGGCGCGGGCGCGGGCCTGGGCGGCGCGGCCCGGCAGGGCTTCGCCAACCTGCTCGGGGTGGGGCTGGCCGCGGTGGCCGGCTTCGGCCTCAACATCGTCATCGCCCGGGGCTGGTCGGTCCGCGAGGCCGGCATGTTCTTCGCCGCCACCAGCGCTTTCATGATCGCCGCGTCGACGGCCCGGCTCGGCACCGACGTGGGCACCGTCTACTTCGTCAGCCGGCAGCGCACGCTGGACCGGCGGGACGAGATCCGCGGCACGATCCTGGCCGGTCTGCTGCCGGTGCTGGTGGTCGGCGCGCTGCTGGGCGTGGCCGGTTGGCTGGCCGCCCCGGCGCTGGCCCGGGCGACCATGCCGGAGGCCGGTCCGGGCGCGGTGACCGCGCTGCGCATCCTGCTGGCGTTCGTGCCACTGGCCGCGCTCAACGACTACGCGCTGGCCGCCTGCCGAGGCTTCGGTCAGATGCGCCCGCTGCTGACCGTGGAGCGGCTCGGCCGCACGCTGGTGCAGTTCCTGGCCGTGGCGGTGGCCGCCTGGCTCGGGCTCTCCGCCACCGTCGCGTTGCCGCTGGCCTGGGTGGTGCCCTATCTGCTCGCCGCCGTGGTCGCGCTGGTCTGGCTGGGTCGGCTGGTCGGCCGGGCCGGCAGGCAGGTGGCCCGGCCGGTGCCGGTCGGGAAGATGGTCGGGCCGTTCTGGCGGTTCACCGGCCCTCGGGCAATCAGCAGCGTGGCCGCGATCGTGGTGCAGCGGATGGACATCGTGCTGCTCAGCGCGCTGCGCGGGCCGGCGGACGCGGCGATCTACACGGCGGCGACCCGGTTCCTGGCGTTGGGTCAGCTCTCCAGCGTCGCGCTCTCCAGCTCGGTGCAGCACCGGCTGGCCGCCGCGTTCGCCCGCAACGACCGGGCCGACGCCCGGCAGCTCTACCAGGCCGCCACCGGCTGGCTGGTGCTGCTCTCCTGGCCGGCGTACCTCATCTTCGCGGCGTTCGCCACGCCCATGCTGTCGCTGTTCGGCGCCGGTTACGACGACGGCCGACGGGTGGTCGTGCTGCTCGCGCTGACCATGCTGGTGGCGACCGGATGCGGCATGGTCGACATGGTGCTCAACATGGCCGGCCGTACCGCGTGGACGTTCTACAACGCGATGGGCGGCACCGTCCTCAACGTGGTCGCCAACCTGCTGCTCATCCCGCGCCACGGCATCCTCGGCGCGGCCCTGGCCTGGACCCTCTCCATCCTGGTCACCAACCTGGTGCCGCTGACCCAGCTCTGGTGGTCGATGCGGCTGCACCCGTTCGGCGCCGGCACCCGGGCCGCGATGGCGTTGGCCGTCGCCGCGCTGGGCCTGCCGCTCGGCGTGGCCACCCTGCTCGGCGCGACGCCGCCGGTGCTCGCGCTGGTGGCGGTCGCCGGGGTGGCGGCGTACCTGGCGGGGGCGTGGCGCTGGCGGCGCACGCTGCATCTCGACGCGCTCCGGTCGCTGCGCCGGGGCCGCAACCGCGCCGGGGCGGACCCGGCGACCCGGTCCTGACCGTTCCTGCTCACCGATGGGATCTTCGATGACCAGCGACTCCCCCCTCGCCCCGCACGCCGGGCTGTCCACGGTGAAGGCCGCGAAGCTCGCCGCGGTCGGCCTGCTGGCGGACCGCAAGGAACGCCGGGACCTGGAGCGGCCGGTGGAGGCCGGCAAGCGGAAGCTCACCCTGAAGGTGGAGCGACCGATCTTCATCCTCGGCGCCCCACGCTCCGGCACCACGTTCCTGGGTAGCTGCGTGGGTGCGCTGCCGGACGTGTCCTACCACTACGAACCGCGGCTGACCAAGGCGGTCGCCCGCTGCGTCTACGAGGGAAGTTGGACCCGGCAGCGCGCCGCGCGCTACTTCCGTGGCTACTACGGCGCGCTGCTCGCCGCCGCCGGCCACGGTGGGCTGCGGTTCGCCGAGAAGGACCCGGAGAACTGCTTCATCGTGCCGTTCCTGGCCGACGTCTTCCCGGACGCGGTCTTCCTGCACGTCTACCGGGACGGCCGGGACGTGGCCGTGTCGCATGCCGAGCAGCCCTGGTTGAACGCGGCCTCGACCGGTAGCGGGCGCAGCGGTCGCGGCGGTACGCCGTGGGGCGCCGCGCCGCGGTTCTGGGTGGAGCCGGAGCGGCGCGAGGAGTTCACCCGCGTCTCCGACCTGGGGCGGTCCGCCTGGATGTGGCGGCGCTTCACCAGCAGCGCGTTGGCCCAGCTCGCCGCGCTGCCGGCGGACCGGGTCCGGCACCTGCGCTACGAGGACGTGGTCACCCGGCCGGCCGAGGCGGCCAAGGTGGTGGCCGATTTCCTGGAGGTCGGCGACCCGGCCGGCCGGCAGGCGCTGCACGCCCGGTTCGGGCAGGCCCGGCCCGGCTCGGTGGGGCGCTGGCGGAAGCGACTGACCGAAGAGGATCTGACCGACGTGCTGGCCCAGGCCGGCCCGCTGTTGACGGAGCTCGGCTACCACCCGTGAGGGCGCTGGCACGGGTAGAGTGCCAGGGGTCGCCCGCCCGGCTCGGCGTGCCGTCCCGCTGACGCGGGCCCGCCCGGCAGACATGACAGTGGACCGGCGACCATCCTGGGGAGAGGTTGCGGTGGTACGACGGTTACGACGGACGATGGCGGCCGTGTTCGCGTTGGCCCTCCTGGCTCCGGCGGTCGCGGCGTGCGACTCCGGGTCGGGCGACCGGGCCGGGGAGACCGCGTCGGCGGTGCCGCCGCCGCCCACGGTGACGCCCCGCAAGGGCGCGGTCCAGACCACCGGGCGCGGGCCGGAACTGCCGGAGCAGGGCGCCTGGGTGGGCGCCTGGGTGAAGCCGCAGTTCCACAACGCCACCGGCCGGGCGGCGGCGTGGGACGACTTCAACCGGGCGGCGGGCGGTCAGCTCGCCATCGCGCACATGTTCCACGAGTGGAACGAGCCGTTCCCGGGTGGCACCGAGCGGGCGTTCCAGGCGCAGGGCAAGCTCCAGATGATCTCCTGGCAGGGCACCGACACCCGGTCGACGGTCAGCGGCGTCTACGACAACCTGATCCGGCAGCGGGCGCAGGACGTCAAGGCGTTCGGGGTGCCGGTGCTGCTGCGTTACCGGTGGGAGATGGACCGGCCGAACCTGGCCGCCAGCATGCACTCCCCGGAGGACTACGTCGCCGCCTGGAAGCACGTGCGCGCCATCTTCACCGAGGTCGGCGCCACGAACGCGGCCTGGACGTGGTGTCCGCACGCGGACGGGTTCGCCGAGCCGGAACGCCGGGCCGCCGACTACTACCCCGGTGACGACCAGGTCGACTGGCTCTGCACCGACGTCTACCCGAGCCCGGAGTGGAACAGCTTCAGCAACCGGATGGACCACTTCATGGCGTTCGCCAAGAAGCATCCGAGGCCGGTGGTGATCGGCGAGTTCGGGCTGACCCAGGACGGCCGGCCGGGCCAGCGGGCCGAGTGGATGAGTGAGGTCGGTCCGTACCTGAAGAAGCACCCGCAGATCAAGGCCGTGATCTATTTCGCGGCCAAGCAGACCGAGAAGCCGCTGTACGACAGCACGTTCGGCAACGACCCGGAGAGCGCGGCGGTGTTCCGCGAGCTGGCCACCGACCCGTACTTCAATCCGCCGATGCCGGATCTCAGCGCCTCCGGTGCGCCATCTCCCGCACGCACAGAGTGATCTTCACTCGTCTTTTCGTTCGACTCGGACCGCTCGTTGTGTCAAAAAGGCCGATCCCGGGTGGACGGGCGACAGGCGAATGCGAGAAGGTATTGCTCTCACGTCTGCGGTCGGCCGTGCGACGCCACACCTCGCGTCGGCACCGGCCACGATCGCAGCGCCTCCGACGTTCCCCCCGGAGCAGCCTGTGCCTTCCTCGATCCTGAGACACCGATCGGTGTCCGCCTTCGGTGCTGCCGTGCTCGGCATCGCCACCCTGTTCACACCGGTGCCGGCACTCGCCGCACCGGCGGCCACGGTCGCGCCCGACCACAGCACGTTGGTCGGCGAGGTGCCCTCGGACAAGACGCCGAACATCAACGACGGCAACGTCGTGGCCATCCACGACGCCGGCACGAAGGTGATCGTGGGCGGCTCGTTCACCGAGGCGCAGAACCGCGGCTCCTCGCCCACCCCGGTCGGCCGCCGGGGCCTGCTCGCCTTCGACAAGGCGACCGGCAAGATCGACAACGCGTTCGCGCCGGTGCTCGACGGTGACGTCACCGCGATCATCGCCGGCCCGACCGCCGGCACGGTCTACGTCGCCGGCACGTTCAACAAGGTCGGCGACAAGAACTTCCGCAAGCTCGCGCTGCTGAACGTCGCGGACGGCACCCCGGTCGACGGCTTCAAGGGCCCGGCGTTCAACGGCACGGTCAACGACATCGCGCTGATCGACGGCCACCTGCTGGTCGGCGGCATCTTCAGCACGGTCACCGCGACCACCAACCGCGCCGGGCTCGCCTCGCTGAACCCGACCACCGGCGCGGTGGACGACTACCTGACCGTGTCGCTGACCGAGCACCACAACTGGACGGCGACCAACGGCGGCGCCTCGGCCGGCGTCGGCGTCGAGAAGCTGACCGTCTCGCCGAACGGCAAGCACCTCGTGGTGATCGGCAACTTCAAGAAGGCCGACGACGCGGTGCACGACCAGATCGTGCGGATCAACCTGGGCGCCGACTCGGCGACAGTCGCCGACTGGAACACCGACGGCTACTCCGGCGCCTGCAAGTACAGCGCGTTCGACTCGTGGGTCCGGGACGCGCAGTTCTCCCCCGACGGCAAGTACTTCGTGGTGGTCACCACCGGCGCGTCGTACCCGGGTACGCTCTGCGACTCGGCGGCCCGCTGGGAGACCGACGCCACCGGCGCCGGCCAGAAGCCGACCTGGACGAACTTCAGCGGCGGCGACACGTTCCTCTCCGTCGGCATCAGCGAGAAGGCCATCTACGTCGGCGGCCACTTCCGCTGGTCGAACAACCCGCTCGCCCGCGACAAGGCCGGGCCGGGCGCGGTGCCGCGGGCCAGCATCGCGGCCCTCGACCCGGCCAGCGGTCTGCCGCTGGCCTGGAACCCGGGTCGCCACCCGCGCGGCTACGGCGTCACCGAGATGCTGGTCACCCCGCAGGGCCTCTGGCTCGGCAGCGACCAGGACTACATCGGCAACTTCGAGTACCAGCGGAAGAAGATCGCCTTCTTCCCGCTGGACGGCGGCAGCACCCCGCACTCGACCAGCACCAAGGGCCTGCCGGGCGACGTCTACCAGGCCGGCCGTGCGGCGCAGACCGAGGTCCTCTACCGGGTCAACGCGGGTGGCCCGGCCATCCCGGCGACCGACGGCGGGCCGGACTGGGCCGCCGACACCGACACCGCGCCCAGCCCGTACCACAACGGCGGCAACAGCGCGAAGGCGTACCCGACCAACGCGACGTTCGACGCCACGGTGCCGGCCAGCACCCCGGCGACGCTGTTCAACACCGAGCGGTGGGACCAGTCGACCGCACCGGACATGCAGTGGGACATCCCGGTCGCGGCCGGCACCCGGGTGGACGTCCGGCTCTACCTGGCCAACCGCTGGAGCGGCACCGCCGCGGTGGGCAAGCGCAAGATCGATATCAGCGTCGACGGCGTGCTCAAGCTGAACGACTTCGACCCGGTGGCGGCCGCCGGCGGCACCGACCGCGGCACCATGCAGTCCGTCTCCGTGGTCAGCGACGGCGTGGTCGACATCGACTTCGGTCGGGTCCTGGAGAACCCGCTGATCCAGGGCATCGAGGTCGTCAAGACCGCGCCGACGCCCGACGCGTCGGACGTGCTCTACCGGGTCAACGCCGGTGGCGACCAGCTCGCCGCGCCGAGCGGCCCGGCCTGGGCCGCCGACAGCCTCACCGCGCCGAGCGCCCTGCACAACGCCGGCAACACGGTGACGACGTACACCACCGACGCGACTGTCGACGGCACCGTCCCGGCCGGCACGCCGGCCCAGCTCTTCAGCAGCGAGCGGTGGGACGAGTCGCCCGCGCCGGACATGCAGTGGGACTTCCCGGTCCCGGCCGGCACGCCGGTGCAGGTGCGGCTCTACCTCGCCAACCGCTGGGCGGGCACCGCCACCGCCGGCAAGCGCAAGTTCAACGTCAGCATCGACGGCGTGCAGAAGCTGAGCAGCTTCGACCCGATCGCCGCGATCGGCGCCACCAACAAGGGCACCATGCGGGCGTTCGCGGTCACCAGCGACGGCAACATCGACGTCGACTTCGGTCGGGTCCTGGAAAACCCGCTGGTGCAGGGCATCGAGGTCGTCAAGCTGCCGCCGGTGCCGCCGGCCACCACGGTCGACAGCATCACCAAGCGGTCGTACGACGGCGCGACCGGCGTCGGCAACGCGATGTCGGTGCCGAACCCGGACAACACCCGCTGGTCGACCGTCAAGGGCGCGTTCTGGGTCGGCGGTGACCTGTTCTACGGCGTCGGCGGCGACCTCTACAAGCGCTCGTTCGACGGCACCGAGTTCGGCACCCCGAAGAAGCTGGACCCGTACCACGACGCGAAGTGGGACACTGTCGTCACCGGCTCCGCGCCGGAGGGCTCGACCTACGCGGGCATGACCACCAACTTCGCCGCCGAGCTGCCCAACGTGACCGCGATGTTCTACAAGAGCGGTCGGATCTACTACGCGCTGGCCGGCCAGGCCACGCTGTTCTCGCGGCAGTTCACGCCGGACACCGGCACGGTCGGCGCGGAGCGCACCACGATCACCGGGACCACCGCGTTCGCGGACGCGGGCGGCCTGTTCCTGGACGGCGACAAGCTCTACGTCGTCTCCCGGAGCACCGGCACGCTGTCCTCGATGGACTGGGCGGACGGCGTGCCGACCGGTTCCGCCACCACCCGCAGCGGTCCCGCCGTCGACGACGTGGACTGGCGCGGCACGGCGGTCTTCGTCGGTCCCTGAGGTAGGCGCAGCGATGGCCCGGCCGGTATCGGCCGGGCCATCGTGCTTTGTAAGGCGGGGCCCCCGCTTAACGCCTTTGGTAGAGGAAGGGGCCCCGCTTAACACGCATCGCCGCGAGCGGCGCGGATGGCTACTGTCGGAGCGTGCCCACCGACCCCCTCCGTTGTGCCGGCGCGCTGATCGTCGACGACGACGGCCGCATCTTCGTCCAACGTCGCTCGCCCGAGCGGCGTCTCTTCCCCAACTGCTGGGACATCGCCGGCGGTCACCTGGAGCCGGGCGAGGAGATCGACGACGCGCTGCGCCGGGAGGTCGCCGAGGAGACCGGTTGGGCGGTGTCGCACGTGCTCGGCCTGGTCGGCGAGTACCGCTATACCGGCGACGACGGGCTGGACCGGGTGGAGACCGACTTCCTGGTCCGGGTGGACGGCGACCTGAGCCGGCCGCGCCTGGAGCCGACCGAGCACACCGAGTTCCGCTGGCTGGCGGAGCGGGACATCGCCCTGCTGGACGAGCACCGGGACGTCAACGACGGGCTGCTCCGGCGGATCGTGGCGGACGGCTTCGCGGCGCTGCGGTCGATCGGGCTGTAAGCCGACCGGGCCCGGCGGCCGGGCGATCATGGGCTGAACCACGGCCGCCGGGCCGCCGACGATATCCTCACCTCGTGGAATCCGGTCGAGAAGAGGAGCGTGTCGGCATGATCGGGATGGTGCTCGCCGCGGGTGCGGGGCGCCGGCTGCGGCCGTACACGGACACCCTGCCCAAGGCCCTGGTGCCGGTCGACGGGGAGGTCACCATCCTCGACATCGCGCTGCGCAACCTCGCCGCGGTGGGGCTGACCGAGGTGGTCATCGTGGTCGGCTACGCGGCCGACGCGGTCCGGCAGCGGCAGGCCGAGCTGGCCGAGAAGTACGGCGTCACGATCACGCTGGTCGACAACGACAAGGCCGAGGAGTGGAACAACGCCTACTCGCTCTGGCTGGCCCGGGAGCACTTCTCCCGGGGGGTGCTGCTGGTCAACGGCGACACCGTGCACCCGGTGAGCGTGGAGAAGACGCTGCTGGCCGAGCGCGGCCCCGGCATCCTGCTGGCCGTCGACACGCTCAAGCCGCTGGCCGAGGAGGAGATGAAGACCACCTTCGACGCGGCCGGTCAGCTCACCCGGATCACCAAGCTGATGGACCCGGGCGAGGCGTACGGCGAGTACATCGGCGCGACGCTGATCGAGCCGCAGGTGGCCGACGCGCTCGCGGACGCGCTGGAGGCGACGTGGCGGCGCGACCCGAACCTCTACTACGAGGACGGCTACCAGGAGTTCGCCGACTCCGGTGGCGAGGTGCGGGCGGCGCCGATCGGTGACGTCTCCTGGGTCGAGGTCGACAACCACGACGATCTGGCCCGGGCGCGGGAGATCGCGTGCCACTACTAGCCCGTAGCGTCCTCACCCCGCTGCACATCGACGTGCGGCGGGGCGCGGTGGCGGACCTGGCGGCGATCCTCTCCGACGGCCGGATCTCGGCCGGCGGCGACGTCGCCGTGGTGGTCGGGCCGGGACAGGGCGAGAAGATCGCCGAGCTGCTCCGCCCGTCGCTGCGGTCGGCGGACGTGTTCACGGTGGCCGGCGGCACCCTGGACGCCGCCGACGAGCTGGGCGGCAAGCTGCGCGCCCGGTCGTACGACGCGGTGGTCGGCATCGGCGGCGGCAAGACCATCGACGTGGCGAAGTACGCGGCCACCCGGCGTGGGCTGCCGATGGTGACGGTGGCGACCGCGCTCGCAAACGACGGCATCGCCTCCCCGGTGGCCAGCCTGATCACCGAGGGGTTGAAGGGCTCCTACGGGGTGCACATCCCGATCGCGGTGATCGTCGACCTGGACTTCGTGGAGGCCGGGCCGGAACGGCACAACCGCGCCGGCATCGGCGACGTGGTCAGCAACATCAGCGCGCTTGCCGACTGGGAGCTGGCCCGGCGGGTACGCGGCGAGCCGGTCGACGGGCTGGCCGCCTCGCTGGCCCGGGCCGGCGCGGAGGCGGTGCTGAACCATCCGGGCGACATGACCGACGACGCGTTCGTCACGGTGCTGGCCGAGGCGCTGATCTCCAGCGGCCTGGCGATGGCGGTCTGCGGCACCAGCCGCCCGTCCAGTGGCGGCTGCCACGAGATCATGCACGCGATCGACGCGCTCTTCCCGGGCACCGCCTCGCACGGTGAGCTGGCCGGGCTGGGCGCGTTGTTCTGCACGTTCCTGCGCGGCGACGAGCGCCGGTTCGCCGAGATGTCCGCCTGTCTGGTCCGGCACGGGCTGCCCCGGCTGCCGTCCGAGGTGGGCCTGACCGACCACCAGTTCGTCGAGGCGGTGCAGTTCGCGCCGGCGACCCGGCCGGACCGCTACACCATCCTGGAACACCTGACGATGTCCGCTTCCGAGACCCGGGAGCGGCTGGCAGACTACGCCGGTGCCCTCCGCGACCACCTTGGCTGAGCCCCGTCCCACCGTCGCCGACTTCCACCGGGTCAACCGGGGAGGCGGCCTGTTCAGCGAGTCGATCAGCCAGTGGATCGGGGCGGCGTTCGCGCTCGTCGCCCAGCGGCTGGGGCTGCGCCCGACCGCGCTGACCCTGGCCAACCTGGTGCTGGGGCTGGCCGCCTCGGTGACCGTGGTCGCGCTCGCCGACGACGTGGCCGCCGGCACCGTTCCCGCCTGGATGGTCGGCCTGGTCGCGCTGGTCGGCTGGCAGATCGCGTACGCGCTTGACTGCGCCGACGGGCAGCTCGCCCGGGTGACCGGCCAGGGCAGCGCGGCCGGTGCCCGGGTCGACGTGCTCTGCGACGTGGCCGCCCAGATCGCGCTGGTGGCCGCGTTGTCCGCCACGGCCGTGGCGCAGCGCCCGGCCACGCCCGTCTGGCTGGTGGCGGTCTTCGCCGGCACCTGGATGGTCAACCTGGTGACCTCGGTGATGCAGTCCGGCCCGAACGCGGCCAGCATGGTCACCTCGACCTCGTTCCCGGTACGCGTGGTGAAGCTGGTCCGCGACTACGGCGCGGTGATCTTCCTGGCCGGGCTGGTGCTGGTGTTCGCGCCCGCGCTGGCGTTCTGGGTGGTGGTGGCGTTCACCGTGGTCAACGGCGGTTTCCTGCTCGCGAGCATCGCCTTCTCCGCCCGCGCCGCGTGGTAAGGCGGGGCCCCCGGTTAACGCTTTCGGTAGAGGCGGGGCCCCTTCTTAACACTGCCTGCCGGAGTCACTGGCGGGCGGCAGGACCAGGTCGAGGCCGCTACAGACTTGATGTCGTGAACGACTCACAGGAGGACTACTCCCTCGATCCCACCTTCGATGCCCCACGGGAAGGTGGCCGCCTGTTGGTCCGTGAAGCGGCGGAAGAGAAGAGATCCGCGCGTTCTATCACGGCGAACAGGTGCCCCGTCCCGTAGGCGTCGTCCCCGCCACCGAGGCCGAACTCCGGACGGCGGACTGCCTCATCCAGTACGAGAGGTACGGCTAGCTGCTCTTGAGCGAGTCGATGAAGGTACGCCAGCCCTGGGCGTCGAATGCCAGCGTGGGACCGGCCTTGTCCTTGCTGTCTCGAACGGCCACCCCGTCGCGCAGATCGGCCACCTCGACGCACGCGCCGCCGTTGCCGTCGCTGCGGGTGGACTTGTGCCACACCGCGCCGGTGAGGTCCGGGTTCGACATGTCAGCCTCTACTTCATCTCGTCGGCAATCCCCAGGATGAGCTTCCGAGACTCTGCCGGCCCCAGGGCCGCAGCCCGGAGGCGATCCCACAGCCGATTGTAGGCCCGCACTGCCTCGGGGCTGTCGAGGTAATCCGCGTCGGTGAACGTCTCCAGGTAGACGACGTCCGAGGCGACTTCCTCCCCGAAACGGAGGGTGATGAAGGTATATGAGGAGATCACGTAGGTCTGGGCATCCAGCGGAAAGACCTGGATCGTGACGTTGGGCCGGTTGGCGAGAGTGGCGAGATGGGACAACTGCTCCCGCATCGTCGCCCGGTCGCCGAGGTTACGACGCAGCGCGGACTCGCTGAGGATGAAGCTCAACTCCGGTCCGTCGGGGCGATCGATCACCTTTTGTCGTTCGAGACGTACTGCGGTCTGCTGCTCTACATCCTCGCCTTCGATGATCGCCCGGATGTACGGCTCGGTCTGCAGGATGCCCGGGATGACCTCGGATTGGTACCAGCGGATCTCGGCCGCGTCCGCCTCCAGGTCAAGGTACTGCCGGAACCAGTCCGGCACCACGTTCCGGTAGCCGCTCCACCGTCCCCGCTGCCGTCCGGCGCGGGCGAGGTCCCGCAGCGGCTCGGCGGCCTCGCCGGTCACTCCGTAGAAGTCGAGCAACAGCTTCAAGTCGGTCAGCCGGATGCCGGACTGCCCCAGCTCCAGTCGACTGACCTTGCTCGACGCCGAATCGATGACCTCGGCGGCCTCCTCTTGAGTCTTGCCTGCCGCCTCGCGGGCTCGTTTCAGGGCATTGCCCAGGCGACGCCTCTGGATTGTCGGGGTGACCATGCGGCGAGTATCCCTGCCCTGCGGTAACCGGTCAGACGACACGCCGTGAGTTCCCAAATCAGGAGCGCCCCGCTAGCCTACTTATCTGGACTTCTAATTTGAGAAACTATAAAGCCTTTCGGGAGGCCCCATGGCACGGCATGCGAAGGACCCGACACGCCCCGGACTGCTGCGCAAGCTCTGGCCGTTCGCGCGCCGTCGGGTGAACCCGCTCGGCCGCCTCATCCCGCCGAGGAACCATCCGAGTCGGGCAGGCGCATACCGGGCCGTCGGCGTTGCCCGGGTGCCCTACCTACGGGAACGGCCGTTGCTGACGCTCGCCGGGGAGCATCGGGCGGGGTGCTGGTCGTGACGGGGCGACGGAGGTCCGGGACCGAGGACCGGGGCGAGGAGATCCAGGCGGCGGAACGGGAGGCCGCCCGGCAGCGACTTCTCGCCCAGGCCGAGGCGGAGCGGATACCGGCCGAGGAGTCCACCCGGGCGGTGCCGGACCGGCGGTGGCAGCGTGAACAGCAGTGAGCTGCTGCCGGTCGGCCGGCGCGTGGCGTACTGGCGGGGGCGGCGCAAGTTGTCGCAACAGGTGTTCGCCGATCGGCTCGGTCGGTCGAAGTCCTGGGTCGACAAGGTCGAGCGCGGTGTCCGGTCCCTCGACAAGGTGTCGACGCTGCGGGACATCGCCGCCGTCCTCCGGATCGACACCGCCGTGCTGCTCGGCCGGGACGCTCAACCCGCTGAGACTGCCGGGCAGGCCGAGGGCGTGGATCGGATCCGGGCGGCGCTGTCGGCGTACGAGATGGCATTGGCGCGGCCGACCACCCACGGCGCGGTGTTGCCGGCGGACCGGTTGGTCCGGGACGTCGAGCACGCCTGGATGCTGTTTCAGCATGCCCGGTATCCGCAGGTGGTCGCCGTCGCGCCAGGGCTGCTGGCGGGCGTGCAGCGCGTCGCCGCCGACGGGTGGGGGTGTCCGCTGCTGGTGGAGGCGTACCGGCTCACCGCGTCGCTGCTGGTGAAGCTCGATGAGACCGAGTTGGGCTGGCTGGCCGCGGACCGCGCCATGGCTGCCGCGACCGGCGATCGGTTGCTGGTGGCCGCCGCTGCGGTGCAGCTCGGCCAGGTGTTCCGCGCGTCCGGGCGGGCGCGGGAGGCGGAGGCAGCCACGTTGACCGCCGCATACCGGATCGCCTCGGAGGACGGTTCTCCCGGCGCGCTGTCGCTGTGCGGGACCTTGCTGGTGCAGGCCGCGCTGGCGGCGGCCCGCCGGGGCGACGACCGGGCCGCCGCTGATCTGATCGACGAGGCCGCCGGCATGGCTGCCCGGGTCGGCGAGGGTCACGACCATCACCGGACCGCGTTCGGGCCGACAGCGGTCGACCTGGCCCGGGGTGCCGCCGCGCTCGACCTGGGCAACGCGAGCGAGGCGGTCGGCTGGCACGAGAAGGCGACCGCGCGGGACGCCTGGCGCTGGCTACCGGTGGAACACCGCGCCGCGCACCTGATCGACGCGGCCCGTGCCTACCTCCAGGCCGACGACCCGGCTCGCGCCGGCCGGGTGCTGGCCGACGCCGACCGAATGGCACCCGCCGAGGTACGGCAGCGGCCCGCCGCCCGGGAGGTGCTCGCCCAGGTGATACGCGACCCGCGTGCCCCGACCACGATCGTCCAACTCGCCGCCGCCCTCGGGCTGAGCTGACCATGACCGGCCCACCGGTGTGTCCGATGCGCTACCGGCGGGCGACGGCAACGCGCTGGCGTGCCGACTCGTAGAGCAGGACGGTCGCGGCAGCCGCCGCGTTCAGGGAGCTGGCAGCCCCGGCCATCGGGATCCGGACGAGCTGGTCGCAGGCCGCCCGCCAGCCGACGCTGAGACCGGTGGTCTCGTTGCCGATCAGGGTCAGCGTGGGTCGCGTGAAGTCGTGCTCGGCGGCATCCCGTGCGCCGTGCTCGTCGGCACCCACGATGCCGATGTCGACACCGGCGGCGCGCACGTCGGCCACCCAGGACAGCACGGCCTGGTGTGCGGGCACCCGGACCACGGGCAGCGCGAACAGCGAGCCGGTGCTCGCCCGTACCGCCTTCGGGTCGTACACGTCGGCGGCATGGCCGGTGACGATGACGCCGGACGCGCCGAGGGCGTCCGCGGACCGGATGACCGTCCCGATGTTGCCGGGGCTGGTGGGCCGGTCGAAGACGACGACGTTCATGGTCGGCCCGACCGGGATACGGCACAGGTCGTCCTCACGTGTCGCGACCACGGCCAGCAGCTCCGGTGCCGTGTCCGCCTTGCCGCCCAGCTCGTGCATCAGTTCCCGGGAGACGGCGAACCGCTCGGCCCGGACGGCGTCCAGGGTCCTGCGGGCCCAGCCGGACAGCTGGGCGTCGGCGTCGTGGAGCAGCTCCCGGACCTGCCAGCCGTGTTCGACGGCCATGGCGATCGGGCGTACGCCCTGCACGAGGAACTCGCCGCGACGCTGCCGCTTGGCCCGGTTGCGGAGCAGCGCCTCCCACTGCTGGAACCGGGCGTTGCGGCCACTCACCAGCCCTGTCACCGGTGCGGCTCGGCAACAACGGTGTCCCGTCCGAGTCCCCGGCGAATCGCGATCTCCACGGCCGAGTACGCGCCGTCGGCCCGTTCCAGTTCGTACGGCGCGGCCGGCATCAGCGGCGGCTGGGCCATGAAGCGCGGTCGCGTCCCATGGTGCGGTTGGGCCGCGTGCACCAGGAACGGATGGCACAGGAAGACGTCGCCCGGGGACCCGGTGGCCAGGGCGAGTGGCCGGTGGTCGGAGGCCGCCACCAACTCGGGCGCGAGGTCCAGCCCGCTCGCCCCGTCCTCCCCGTACTTCTCCAGCACCTTCGGCACGTCGAGGTGTGAGCCGACCCGGATCCGGGTCGGGGCGTCCTCCGCACCGACCTCGCTGAAGAGGAACAGCATCAGCAGCGCCCGGTCCCGGGAGCGGACGTTCGTGAAGTACCAGGTCGCGCCCTCCGGCAGATAGCTGCCCTCGATGTGCCAACCCGCGTCGTCCGGCTCGTCGGTGTGCGGGAAGCGCAATGGGAACGTCCCCAGCGAGTAACGCGGTTCCCACCGTCCCGCGCCGACGAGCAGGTCGTACGCGTGGTGGAGGAACGGCGAGTTCGGCGCGGCGGCGAACGGCCCCTGCGCCATGCCGGGCACCCAGTGCACGGGCTGCGTCCAGGTGGCCGGGTCGTCCGGGTCGCAGCCCGTCTCCCGCCACAGCAGCCTCGCGCAGTCCGCGGCCACGCGCGGTGCGACGGCCCCCGCCAGCTTCACGAAGCCGTCGCGAAGGAACCGGGACACCAGCGTTTCGTCGTCCATGCCTCCCATCGTGTGGTGGCACCGGTCCCAGTCACCCGACACTTCCCGCGCCGCGTCGGTCGGGTGGGCCGGCGAAAGAGGCGGCGGGAGGGAGGCCGGTCAGGAGAGGGAGGCGTAGACGTCGATCAGGCGCTTGGTGATCACGTCGGGGTGGAACGTGCGCTCGTAGCGGGTGCGGGCCGCGCCGGCCAGGGCGCGCGCTTCCGCGGCGGCCAAGGGCAGCGCGGCGGCCAGCGCGTCGGCCTCGGGCGCCACCACCCAGCCGGCCTCACCGCGCTGCACCCCGACCGGCAACGGGACCTGCCCTTCGCCGGGCGCGGCGGTCGCCACCTCGGCCGGGCCGGTGCCGGCCGGCTCGCGGGGGGTGTCCGCGCCGACCAGGTACGGGATGCCGCCGAGCGCGGTCCCGAGCACCGGCCGACCGGCCGCCAGCGCCTCGATGATCACGGTGGGCAGCACGTCGTGCCAGGTCGAGGTGGCCAGCACCACGGCGCTGTCGGTGAGCGCCGCGCGTACCCCCTGGCGGTCGAGCTGGCCCAGGTAGCGCACGTCGGGCCGCTCGGCGGCGGCCGCCTCGGCCAACCGGCGCAACTCGCCGTCACCGGCGATGCGCAGCGGGCCGAGCGCGCCCACCGGGTGTCGCCGCCACGCCGCGAGCAGCAGGTCCAGGCCCTTCTCCGGGCTGAGCCGGCCCATGAACAGGAAGCCGTCCCCCACCGGCGCCGGCGTGCCCGGATCGGGCACCGCGTTGGGCTTGACCACGATCCGCTCGTCCGGGATGCCGTAGTCCCGCAGGTGGTCGGCGACCGCCGAGGTCAGCGCGATGAAGCGGTCCACCGACCGCCAGGTCGGGCGGTGCACGGCCAGCGTGGTGGCCATCAGCGCGCTCTGCGCCCGGGAGTCGCGGTAGCAGCGGTGCACGATCGCGGGCACGCCCAGCGCGCGACCGCGGCAGTCCTGGCAGATCACGCCGTCGCGGAAGTAGAGACCGGAGGAGCAGACCTGCCGGTAGTTGTGCACCGTCTGCACCACCGGCACGCCGCGCTTGTGCGCGGTCCGCACCACCCAGGGCGAGAGCAGCGGGTACGGGTTGTGCAGGTGCAACACGTCCGGCCGGTGCTCGACGAGCAGGCGGTCCAGGTCGTGCTGGGCCTTCGGGGCCCAGATCGGCGAGATCGGCAGCAGCGCCTTGGCCGGCTTCGACATCGACGGGATCTCGTCGGAGCTGCGCTGGAACGGCAGCACCTCCACGCCGGCAGCGGTGAGCTGGGCGATCTCCGCGTCGACGATGGTGTTCTCGCCGGACGGCTGAGCTTCCCGGTACCGGTTGTGCGCCACCACGATTCTCACGGGAAAGAAGGCTACCGTTGTCCCGTGCCTGAACTACCGGAGGTGGAAGCGCTCGCCGGGTACCTGCGTGAGCGGGCGGTGGGCCGGCGGGTCGAGCGGTTCGAGGTGGCCTCGATCAACGCGCTGAAGACGTACGATCCGCCGCCCAGCGCGGTCGCCGGTCGGACGGTCACCGGCGCGGGCCGGCACGGGAAGTTCCTGGACGTCCGGTTCGACGAGGATCTGCACCTGGTGATCCACCTGGCCCGGGCGGGCTGGCTGCACTACCGGGAGGCGTTTCCGTCGGCGACCCCGCTGCGGCCCGGCAAGGGCCCGATCGCGGTGCGGGTACGCCTCGACGACGGCTCCGGCTTCGACCTGACCGAGGCCGGCACCCAGAAGAAGCTGGCCGCCTACCTGGTCACCGACCCGGCCCAGGTGCCCGGCGTGGCGAAGCTGGGGCCGGACGCGCTGGCGGCCGACCTGCCCACGTTCGTCGAGCGGCTACGCAGCCGCCGGGGGCAGGTCAAGGGCGTGCTGACCGACCAGTCGGTGCTGGCCGGCGTGGGCAACGCGTACTCGGACGAGATTCTGCACGCGGCGCGGCTCTCCCCGTTCGCGATCACCGACCGGCTCACCGACGACCAGCTCGCCGGCCTGCACGCGGCGACCCGGACGGTGCTGGGCGACGCGGTCCGGCGGTCGATGGGTCAGCGGGCCGCGGAGCTGAAGGGGGAGAAGCGCTCGGGCCTCAAGGTGCACGCCCGGAAAGGGCTGCCCTGTCCGGTGTGTGGCGACACGGTGCGTGAGGTCTCGTTCGCCGACTCCAGCCTCCAGTACTGCCCCACCTGTCAGACCGGCGGCAAGCCGTTGGCTGACCGAAGGTTGTCCCGACTCGTACGGTGAGTAACCACACCCGGTCGTTACTGAGCGGAATCGACCGGGGATCGCGGAAGGTCCCGGTCGGTGGCTCTACCCGAGCCGTCATCCATCGGTATAGTGGCTCGGTCCCCGGCTTCACAACTGACTCGGAGCCGGCCAGATCGCCACGGTCAACGTGGGAGACTGGGACGGTGAGCGACCCGCGTCCTCACGGCGAGTGAGGTTCGGGTCATGCGGGAGGACATGGGTTGAGGTGACGACAAGCCTCCAGCGCCCGGTAACCGACACAGGCCGGAGCAAGAGCGTGCGGCACGTCGACAGCTTTGAGATCCAGCCGCCGACACCGCCGTCGCACAACGGCGTACCCCGGTCGGCGTGGGCTCGCGCGCGACGCCGGGTCTCCCGTTGGCACCGTCCCTACATCGCGATCCTGCTGCTGGCCGACTTCGGTGCGGCGGCCCTGGCCAGCTTCCTGGCCGTGCAGATCTTCGAGCAGGCCGCCTCCGGTTTCCGGGACGCGCCCCAGGCGTGGTTCTACACCGTGGCGTTCCTGCTCCTGCCGCTCGGCTGGCTGCTCATCCTGTGGGGCAACCGCACCTACGACCGGCGCTACCTGGGCCTCGGCCCGGACGAGTACAAGCGGGTGATCCGCTCCGGCGTGGCGGTCGCCGCCACCGTCTCCTTCCTGGCGTTCGCGACGAAGACCACGCTGTCCCGGTGGACGGTCGGCTTCGCGCTGCTCGGCGCGCTGCTGCTGATCCTGCTCGGCCGGATGATCGTCCGGGCGGGCCTGCACGCGCTGCGCCGCCGCGTCGGCCAGGCCGGGCACCGGATGGTGCTGGTCGGCACGCTGCCGGAGTGCCTGGAGGTCTACACCACTGTCACCCGCAACCCCAACGTCGGCCTGGTGCCGGTGGCCATCCACCTCACCGACGGGTACGCCGCCGCCCGGGGCCTGGAGACGCCGGTGCCGGTGTACGCCGGCCGTGACGTGCTGGCCCTGGTGCGGGAGGTCGGCGGGGACACCATCGCGGTCTGCGGCTCCGCCAGCGCCGAACCGGGTGAGCTGCGCCGGCTGGCCTGGCAGTTGGAGGGCTCCGGCGTCGACCTGGTGGTCGCGCCCCAGCTCACCGACATCGCCGGCCCCCGGGTGCACATCCGCCCGATCGAGGGCCTGCCGCTGCTGCACGTCGAGGAGCCGACGCTCTCCGGCCCGGCGCTGCTGCTCAAGAACCTGATGGACCGCGTCGCCGCGGCGCTGGGCCTGTTGCTGCTCTCCCCGCTCTTCGCCGCGATCGCGCTCGCCATCCGCATCTCCGACCCCGGTCCGGTGTTCTTCCGGCAGCCCCGGGTCGGGCACGAGGGGCGCACGTTCCGGGTGTGGAAGTTCCGCACCATGTACGTGGACGCGGAGGAGCGGCTGGCCGGCCTGGTCGACCAGAACGAGACCGACGGCATGCTGTTCAAGATGAAGCAGGATCCCCGGGTCTTCCCGGTGGGCCGCTTCCTGCGGGCCTCGTCGCTTGACGAGCTGCCCCAGTTGATCAACGTGCTCTGGGGGGAGATGTCCCTGGTCGGCCCGCGTCCGCTGCCCGCCGACGACGGCGACTTCCTGGGCGACGTGCGACGCCGGCTGCTGGTCCGGCCGGGCATGACCGGTCTGTGGCAGGTGTCCGGCCGCTCCGACCTGTCCTGGGACGAGGCGGTCCGGCTCGACCTCTACTACGTCGACAACTGGTCGCTGGCGTACGACCTGAGCATCCTGTGGCGGACCGTCGGGGTGGTGCTGGCCCGCAAGGGCGCGTACTAACGTTCCCGGGGTGGGTGGCAACCTCTCGGCCGTCTTCGCCGTCGTCTCGCTGGTCACCGCGTTGGCCGCGGCGCTCTGGGCGGTGCTGCGGTTGCGCGCCCGGCGGGGCATCGCCACCGCCACCCAGCGGGCCACGTACGAGGTGCTGCACACCGCCGGCCTGGCCGCCGAGCCGCTGCGCACCGGCCTGAGCGCGGCGGGCGCGGCGAAGGCCGTACGCCATCTGCGGGCCCTGGTGGGCGCTGCCGGCCTGGCGCTGACCGACCGCGAGCTGCTGCTGGCCGTCGACGGGCGCGGCGCGCACCACGGCGACCAACTGGTCGCGGCGGCCCGGCGGGTGGTCGACAGCGGGCGCTCCACCGTGCTGCGCGAGTCGGAGCTGCACTGCGACCTGGTCGACTGCCCGGTACGCGGCGCGGTGGTGGCGCCGCTGAGCGCGGACGGCCGGGTGGTCGGCGCGCTGGTGGCGGTGGCCGACGAGCGGCCGGCGCCGGGCCTGGTGCAGGCCACGCTGGAGACCGCGCACTGGGCCGGCGACCAGCTCGCCCTGGCCGAGCTGGACTCGTCGCGGGAACGACTGGCCCGGGCCGAGGTACGCGCGCTGCGCGCCCAGATCAGCCCGCACTTCATCTACAACGCGCTCACCGCGATCGGCTCGTTCGTGCGGACCGACCCGGACCGGGCCCGGGAGCTGATCCTGGAGTTCGCCGAGTTCACCAGGTACTCGTTCCGCTCGCACGGCGAGTTCACCACGCTGGCCGAGGAGCTGCGCTCGATCGACCGCTACCTGACCATCGAGCGGGCCCGGTTCGGCGAGCGGCTCCAGGTGCGCCTCCAGATCGCCCCGGAGGTGCTGCCGGTGACGCTGCCGTTCCTCTGCCTCCAGCCGCTGGTCGAGAACGCGGTGCGCCACGGGTTGTCCCGCAAGCCGGGCACCGGCATGGTGAGCATCGAGGCCCGGGACGCGGGCGCCGAATGTCACATCACGGTGGAGGACGACGGAGTGGGGATGGATCCGACCACGCTGACGGCGGGCATCGCCGAGGTGTCCGGTGTCGGCAGCGACCCGGCCGACGACCCGGGGCAGCACGTCGGCCTCTCCAACGTCGACGAGCGGCTGCGGTCGGCCTTCGGGGACCGCTTCGGCCTGGTCGTCGAGACCGGCCTGGGCTCGGGTACGAAGGTCAGCATGCGGGTGCCGAAGTTCCACCCCGGCGTCCGGGTCTCCTCATGACGGTGTCCGGCACCGGCTTCCTCCGGGTGCTGGCCGTGGACGACGAGCCGCCGGCCCTCGACGAGCTGGCCTACCATCTGCGCACCGATCCCCGGGTGGCCCGGCTGCACACCGCCGGCGACGCCACCGAGGCGCTGCGGGTGCTCCGCGACGACGACGTGGACGTGGTGTTCCTCGACATCCGGATGCCGGGGCTGGACGGCATGGAGCTGGCCCGGGTGCTGCGCCGGTTCGCCCGGCCGCCGGCGATCGTCTTCGTCACCGCGTACGACGACGGCGCGGTGGACGCGTTCGACCTGGGCGCCACCGACTACGTACGCAAGCCGGTCCGGGCCGAGCGGCTGGCCGAGTCGCTGCGCCGGGTGATCGGCTCGCGGGTGGTGCCGTCGCATCCGGCGGCGCTGGCCCGGGCGGAGGAGGACCCGACGATTCCGATCGAGTTGGCCGGCACCACCCGGATGCTGCCCCGCTCGGCGGTGCGCTGGGTGGAGGCGCAGGGCGACTACGCCCGGCTGCACACCGCGGAGGGGTCGCACCTGGTCCGGGTGTCGCTGGCCACGCTGGCGGAGCGCTGGGCCGACGCGGGGTTCGTCCGCGTCCACCGGTCGTACCTGGTGCAGTTGCGGCTCATCGCCGAGCTACGGCTGGTCAACTCCGGTTACGTGGTGGTGGTGGACGGGACGGAGCTGCCGGTGAGCCGCCGGCACACCCGGGAGCTGAAGGACAAGCTGGTCCGCGCCGCCAAGCAGGACTGGAACCGCTGACTCCACAGTCGATTCCGCCGGTACGGCTGATCGACGGGTGTCGCACCGCGTACCTATCCTGGCCGGGCCGATCCCGGACGGGGCGCGGGGGGCGGTGTGGGCGAAGCCTGCGCGGGGTCGCCCCACCATCCTCACGTTGGGACGCAGATGCGTTTTTCCTTCGCACGTCGTGCCGCCACCGCGGCCGTCGTCGCCGGTTTCCTCATCCTGCCCGGGTCAGCCCCGGCGCAGGCCGCGGAGACCAGCACGGTCAGCGGACGGCTGACCACCAGCTCCGGCGCCGGCGCGGCCGACGCCCAGGTCGAGGTGTTCGACGCCGACAGCTACGCCACGGCCGGCTGGACCACCACCGACAGCGACGGCCGCTGGTCGGTCGGCGGGCTGGACGCGGGGCGCTACCTCGTCGGCTTCCAGCCGGTCGACCAGCCGGCGCAGTACTACCGGCAGCAGGCCGTGATCTGGGACGCCGACCCGGTGACGGTGGGCAGCGGCGAGACCGCCACCGCCGACGACCAGCTCCGGGCCACCGGCCTGCTCACCGGGCGGATCACCGACGCCGGTGGCGCACCCGTCGCCTGGCTGAGCATCTACGCCGACCGGCCCGACAGCTCCGGGAACGCCTACGGGTCCACCGACGAGGACGGGCGCTTCCGGATCGCCGCGACGCCCGGCGACTACACCCTCTCCTTCCGGCCGATCGAGGGCTCCTACCAGACCCAGTACGTCCCCGGGAAGCTCGACGAGGTCGACGCCGGCCGCTACCGGGTGACCGCCGACCAGGAGACCGTGGTCAACGAGACGGTGCTGCCCACCGGCAGCCTCACCGGCACGTTCACCACCGCGACCGGCGCGCCGCTCGCCTCCGCCCGGGTCGCGGTCAACACCGCCAACATGTACGGCGGGGTCGACGCCGAGACCGCCGCCGACGGCACCTTCACCGTCCCGGCGCTGCTGGCCGGCTCGTACAAGGTGCGTTTCGAGACCGACGACCGGACGCAGTACTACCGGGGCAAGCTCGACTACACCGACGCGAACCTCGTGGTCGTGCGCGGCGGGCAGCGGACCCGGATCGCCGACGCGCTGCTCGGCACCGGCTCCGTGCGGGTCCGCGCCGTCGACTCGGTCACCGGCGCCCCGGTGGCCGACTTCTGCGTCGAGTCGACGGAGACGTGCAGTCGGGGCACCGGTGCCGTCACCGTCACCGGCCTGCCGCAGGGCCGGCACGAGATCTACGTCTACACGGCGGACCGCCTGCACTTCGACCGCCGCCTCACCGTGCGGGTGCTGGCCGGCCAGACCACCGACGTCGCCCCGAAGCTGCGCCCGGGCGCGCTCATCACCAGCACCATCGTCGACCGGGCCACCGGGCGGCCGGTGGCTGACGTCTGCCTCGACGCGTTCCTGCCCAAGCAGGCCAAGTTGGTGGACGGGCACGGCAACTGCAGCGACCAGGCCGGCCGGATCCGGGTGGGTCCGCTGGCCGGTGGCACCTACCGGCTCTTCGCCGACCCGGGCGACGCCCCCTACGGTCGGCAGTGGGTCGGCGCCGACGGCGGCACCGGTGACGAGCGGCAGGCCGCCACCGTCACCGCGACGGTCGGCACGGTGACCGCCGGGCCGCAGGTCCGGCTCGACCCGGCCGGCCGGATCACCGGCACGGTCACCGACGCGGCCACCGGCAAGCCGGCGAACTCGGTCGACGTCTCGGTGCTGACCGGTCACCCCGGCGTCGGCGTCAACGACGCCAGCACCGACGAGCAGGGCCGCTACACGCTCGACCGGCTCGGCCCGTACGCCTGGCCGGTGGTGTTCAGCGGCCACCCGTACGCCGTCCACTGGTCCGGTGACGCGGTCAGCCGCTATACCGCCACGCCGGTGCCGGTGACCGCGGGGGGCACCGCGACCCTCGACACCGCCATGCGGGCGGGCAGCACGGTGACCGGCACGTTCACCAACCAGGACGGCGCGTCGTTCACCAACGGCTGGGTGGTCGCCCGCAGCGCCGACACCGGTGATGTCGCCGGCTCCGGTTGGATGTCGGACGGCCGCTACACGCTCCAGGTCACCGGCCGGCAGCGCGTCTACGTCACCTACGACGTGTCGTTCGCCGGCCAGGACTTTTCCGGCCGCTACCTGGTGACCGGGCCGGACGGCGCCCGCAAGCTCGGCTTGTTCGTGGTGCCGGCCACCGGCACGCTCACCGCCGACCTGGTGGTCCCGACGAGCTGATCCGACAGGGAGGGGCCGGTCCCGACGGGGCCGGCCCCTCCCGTCGTGGACGGGCGGGCGGTCAGAACAGCTCGGCGACCGGCAGGACGAGCGGGAAAGGGTGGTCGGCCCGGTGGACGTCGGCGGCGGTGAGGACGGCCGCCTCGCGATAGCCGTTGCCGACGTGTTCCAGCACGGTCAGCGTCTGCTTCCGCGGCTCCACGAGCCAGTAGTGGGGGATGCCGGCCGCGCCGTATTCGTGACGCTTGAGCACCAGGTCTCGGCCCGCGTTGCCCGGCGAGACGACCTCGACCACGAGCAGCACGTCGGCCGGGGCCAGTGCGGGGCCGCCCCGCTCCAGCGCCTCCTCGCGGGCGACGAACACGTCGGGCACGAAGTAGGAGGACCGTTTCGCGCTGACCCCGACGTCCTGCCCGACGAGCAGGCCGGTCGGCGCCTGCCGGTCGAGGAGCCGGCGGAGGCGGTTGGCGATCGCTCCATGGCGGACGTCCGCGTGTGGGGACACGAGCAGGCTCCCGTCGAAGATCTCGTAGTCCTGGCCGTCCTCGGGGAGGTCCTGGAGGTCGTCCACCGTCCAGGCGTCGCCGCTGCCGGGCCGTGCCGGGCTGGTCACTGTCACACCTCCTCTCTACCCGCTCACCCTGACATCCGGGTCGGCCGTCCACAACGACACCGCGCTCATCCACCGGGTTGTCCACAGGTGTGCGGCGTTATCCACAGGTTGTGCACAGCGCCGTCCACGCTGCGCTTGACATTCACGCTGAGCGGGCGAGACTGCCGGGGATGACCGCAGCCGACGACCAGCAGCCGGCGGGGCAGCCCGTCGCGGCGGCCCCGGTCCCCGGCCCGCGCGTGCCGCAGCGGACCCGGGTCGTGCTGGCCGAGGTCTCCCGGACCGGCAGCCGCGCCGACCGCACCCGCTCCGAGCTGACCCAGCAGACCCGGGTCGGCGAGACGCTGGTGCAGGGCCTGATGCGCGCCCAGCTCTCACTGGCGCTGCGGCTCAGCCTGCTGGTGGTGATCGGGCTGGGCGGCCTGCCGTGGCTGTTCGCCATCGCGCCGTCGGTCGGGCGGGTCACCGTGCTCGGCGTGAACCTGCCGTGGGTGCTGCTCGGGGTGGCCGCGTTCCCGTTCCTGATCGTGGTCGGCTGGGCGTACGTGCGGCTGGCGGAACGCAACGAGCAGGACTTCGTCGACCTGGTCCAGCGGCCGGAGCGCTGAATGGCCAACGGGTACGTGGTCCCCGCGATCGTGGCGGTCACCCTGGTCACCGTCGGCATCGGCTTCTACGGCCTGCGGCTGGCCCGCACCACGTCCGACTTCCTGGTCGCGTCCCGGGCGGTCAGCCCGACCTGGAACGCCGCCGCGATCGGCGGGGAGTACCTGTCGGCGGCCAGCTTCCTGGGCGTGGCCGGGCTGATCCTCAAGTACGGCGTGGACGTGCTCTGGTACCCGGTCGGGTTCGCCGCCGGCTACCTGGCGTTGCTGCTGTTCGTGGCCGCCCCGCTGCGCCGCTCCGGCGCGTTCACGCTGCCGGACTTCTGCGAGGTGCGGCTCGGGTCGCGTCGGCTCCGCACGATCGCCACCGTCTTCGTGATCTTCATCGGTTGGCTCTACCTGGTGCCGCAATTGCAGGGCGCCGGGCTGACGCTTGCCACGCTGACCGGTTCGCCGTACCCGCTCGGGGCGCTGCTGGTGGCCGTGGTGGTGACCGCGAACGTGGCGCTGGGCGGCATGCGGGCGATCACCTTCGTGCAGGCTTTCCAATACTGGCTCAAGTTGACCGCGCTCGCCGTACCGGCGATCTTCCTGGCGTTGCAGTGGCAGGCCGACGCCCGCCCGGCGGTGACGCCACCCGACGGGCCGGCGTTCCGGACCGCGACCACCGTGGTGGTCGAGCACCGCGCGACGCTCACCCTGCCCGACGGCGACGTGCGGGAGGTACGCCCCGGCGATCGCCTCGACTTCGCCGCCGGTGACCCGGTGCCGGAGGTGTCCGGCGCGGCGATCGCCGCCACCGACTGGCTGCTGCCGGACACCGCCGGCGACGACGACCGCAGCCTGTTCGCGACGTACTCGCTGATCCTGGCCACGTTCCTGGGCACCATGGGGCTGCCGCACGTGCTGGTGCGCTTCTACACCAACCCGGACGGCGCCGCCGCCCGGCGCACCACGCTCGTGGTGCTGGCCCTGGTCGGCGTCTTCTACCTGCTGCCCACGATCTACGGCGTGCTGGGCCGGATCTACACGCCGCAACTGCTGGTCAGCGGTCAGACCGACGCGGTGGTGGTGTTGCTGCCCGGCGCGGCCCTCGGCGACGGCGTCACCGGCCGGCTGCTCGCCGCGCTGGTCGCCGCCGGCGCGTTCGCGGCGTTCCTCTCCACCTCGTCCGGGCTGCTCACCAGCGTCGCCGGGGTGATCTCCACGGACGTGCTGGGCCGCGGCTCGGTACGCGGTTTCCGGCTCGCCACGGTGATCGCCGGCGCGGTGCCGGCGGTGCTCGCGTTGAACGTCTCCGGGCTGGACGTCTCGCAGGTGGTGGGGCTGGCGTTCGCGGTCGCCGCGTCGAGCTTCTGCCCGCTGCTGGTGCTCGGCATCTGGTGGCGCGGCCTGACCGACCTGGGCGCCGCCGCCGGGGTGCTGGTGGGCGGCGGAGCGGCGATCGGCGCGGTGCTGCTCACCGTGCTGGGCCCGCCGCTTACCGGCTGGCCGGCGACGCTCACCACCCAGCCGGCGGCGTGGACGGTGCCGCTGGCGTTCACGGTGATGGTGGTGGTCTCCATGGCCAGCCGGCGACGCCTGCCCCGCGACGTGGGCACCACCATGCTCCGCCTGCACACGCCGGAGTCGCTGCGCCTGTAGCCGCGTACCTCTCAGGTATGACGGAAAGATCGTCCTACGGCCCGAGCGGGCGCTGGCCGGGCCGGGCTACCGTCGGACCATGACCGATCAGCACCCGGCCCTGCACCTCCGTGGCCTGGCCAAGCGCTTCGACACGAAGGTCGCGGTGGCCGGAGTCGACCTGGCCGTGCCGACCGGCTCGTTCTACGGCCTGCTCGGCCCGAACGGGGCCGGCAAGACCACCACCCTCTCCATGGCCGTCGGCCTGCTGCGGCCCGACGCCGGTGAGGCCCGCGTCCTCGGGTACGACGTCTGGGCCGACCCGGTCCGCGCGAAGAGCCTGCTCGGCGTGATGCCCGACGGCGTACGCCTCTTCGACCGGCTCAGCGGGGCGGAGCTGCTGGCGTACCACGGCCTGCTGCGCGGCATGGACCCGGCGGTGGTCGACCAGCGGGCGGCGGAGCTGCTCGACGTGCTGGCGCTCGGCGACGCCGGCCGCACGCTGGTGGTCGACTACTCGGCCGGCATGAAGAAGAAGATCGGCCTGGCCTGCGCGCTGCTGCACGGCCCGCGCCTGCTGGTGCTCGACGAGCCGTTCGAGGCGGTCGACCCGGTCTCGGCGGCGCTGATCCGGGACATCCTGCACCGGTACGTGACAGGTGGCGGCACGGTGGTCTTCTCCAGCCACGTGATGGAGGTGGTGGAGCGGCTCTGCTCGCACGTGGCGATCCTGGCCGACGGCACGATCAAGCGGGTCGGCACGCTGACCGAGGTGCGCGGCGACCGGTCGCTGGAGGACGTCTTCGTCGAGGTCGTCGGCGGCCGGACCGCGACCGGCGAGGAGCTGTCGTGGCTGTCCCGGTGACCGCCGTCGAGCCCCCGGCGCGGGCCGTCTCGCCCCGGCACTTCGTCCGGCTGAAGCTGCGGGTGCTCGGCAACAACTTCCGGGGCCAGGCGTGGCGGATCGCCCTGTTCGTGCTGGGTGTGCTGTTCGCGCTCTGGTTCGCCGCGACCGGGTTCTTCCTGCTGGCCGCGCCCGGCCTGGCCGACGAACCCCGGTACGCGTTGCTGGCCGCCGCGTTCGGCGGCGGCGTGCTGACGCTCGGCTGGCTGCTGCTGCCGCTGGTCTTCTTCGGCGTGGACGAGACGCTGGACCCGGCCCGGTTCGCGCTGCTGCCGCTCTCCCGCCGGACCCTGGTCACCGGCCTGCTCGCCGCCGCGCTGGTCAGCGTGCCGGCGCTGGCCACCCTGATCACGGTGGCCGGGCTGGTGATCACCGCCGGCGCGCTGGGCGGCTGGTCGGCCGCGCTGGTGGAGGCCGTCGGCGTGGTCGCCGGGCTGCTGGTCTGCGTCGCCGGGGCCCGCGCGGTGACCAGCGCGTTCGCCACCATGCTGCGGTCCCGCCGGGTCCGTGACCTGGCCGCCGTGCTGCTCGCGGTGCTGGCCGCGCTGCTCGGGCCGTTGCAGTTGCTGGTGCTGGCCGCCGTGCGCAGCGCCGACTGGGACCGGCTGACCGGGGTGGCCCGGGTGGTCGGCTGGACGCCGTTCGGCGCGCCCTGGACGGCCGGCATCGACGTGGCCGAGGGCCGGGCCGGGGCGGCCGTGGCGAAGCTGCTGATCGCCGCCGCGACGGTCGGCGTACTCCTGCTCTGGTGGTCGCGGTCGTTGGAGTCGGCGATGGTCGGCGCGGCGAGCGCCGGGCCTGCGCGGACCCCGCGCGGCGTGGTCGGCGGCGCGGTCGCGCAGCTCTTCCCGCGCGCGGTCGGCTGGGCCCGGCGGGACCGGTTCGGCGCACTGGTGGCCCGCGAGTGCCGCTACTGGTGGCGGGACGCCCGGCGGCGGGCCAACCTGATCACGATCGCCGTGGTGGGCGTGTTCGTGCCGGTGATGGTCAACCTGGGTGGCGCGTCGCTCGCGGTCGAGGGCGGGGCCGCGTTCGGCGAGGCCAGCGCCAACTCCTCCCCGGTGCTGGTCAGCATCTCCATGGTCTTCGTCGGGGTGCTCGCCTCGGTGACGCTGGCCAACCAGTTCGGTTTCGACGGCAGCGCGTACGCGGCGAACGTGGTCGCCGGCGTGCCGGGGCGGGTGGAGCTGCGCGCCCGGATGGCGGCGTTCTCGCTCTACGTGGTGCCGATCCTGCTGGTCGTCGCGGTGGTGCTGGGCGTCGTGCTCGGACGGCCGGAATGGCTCGGGGTGATGGCCGGCGGGTTGTTCGCCGCGTACGGCTGCGGGCTGGCGATCAACGGGTTCATCTCGGTGCTCGGCGCGTACTCGCTGCCGGAGACCAGCAACCCGTTCGCCATGAACACCGGCGCGGGCATCGCGAAGAGCCTGTTCACGCTGCTGTCGATGGTGTCCTCGGCGGCGGCGGCGATCCCGTTCGTGGTGGCCGCCGGGCTGCTCGGCGACGTCTGGCTCTGGCTGGCGCTGCCGGCCGGCCTGGCGTACGGGGCGGGCGCGGCGCTGCTCGGCGCGTACCTGGCCGGGGACGCGTTGGACCGTCGGCAGCCGGAGCTGCTGGCCTCGGTCACGCCGAGGCGCTGATGCCGGTCGTCGAGGCGGTCGTCACCGTGCCGGTCCCGCCGGAGCTGGCGTTCGCGGTCTCCCAGACCGTCGCCCCGGTGCGTTACCGGTGGGACCCGTTCGTCCGCGAGCAGCACTTCGTCGACGGCGCGACCCGCCCCGGCCGGGGCGTGCGCACGTTCACCCGCTCCCGGCGCGGATTGGCCATGGTCAGCGAGTACGTCTCCTGGGCACCGCCGACCAACGTGGGCATGAAAATGGTCAGCGGCCCGTGGTTCTTCGAACGCTTCGGCGGCGGCTGGCGCTTCGCACCCGGCCCGGAGCCGGGCACCACGGTCGCCACCTGGCGGTACAACTTCCGGTGCCGGCCGGCGTTCCTGCGTCCGGTGGCCGAGCGGATCGGCGGGTGGCTGCTCGGCCGGGACATCCGCCGCCGGATCGCCGGGTACGCGGCCGGCTGCGCCGACCCCGAGGTGCTGGCCGCCGCCCGCCGCACGCTGCCGTCCTAGGCTCGGCGCTCGGCGGCAGTTTACTTTTTCACGCTATGACCGTGAGTCATAAATATGACCCAGAGTCATGACAGGAAAGACCGGTGCATTGTTCCGGCCGTGGAGGGGCGTCGCCGGAGGGAGGCGCTACATGGTGCGGCGCATCGCGGCGTAGACGTGGTGACCGTCGCCGACGCTGAGCACGTTGACCAGCTCCCAGCCGTAGTTCGACAGGTGCTCGACCGCCTCCATCAGCGGCGGGAAGCCACTGCTGCCCCACTTGTGCCGGGCGATGATCATGAGGTGCCGGTGCGGGTAGGCGCGCAGGTCGACCTGACCGCCGACGATGGCCTCGGCGGTGATCATGCGGTCCTGGGCGAGCTTCTGCGGAGGAACGAGAGCCATGCCCGGAGGGTAGGCGGATCAGTCGAGCGGCGCGCGGTGGAGGTCGGCCAGCAGGGACCGCCAGGCGTCCGGCGTAAAGGTGAGGGCCGGGCCGGACGGGTCCTTGCTGTCCCGGACCAGCACCACACCGGGCAGATTGCCCGCCACCTCGACACAGTTACCGGCGTTGTCGGATCGCGACGATTTCTGCCATGCGGGCTGGTTCACGGCGTCACCTTCAACTTGTGGACGAGATCGAGCGAGGCACGTTCCGGCAGTGCCTCCCCGAGCAGGATCTCCCACTTGCGCAGCATGAGGCGAATCCACTCCGGATGGTCGGCAATCTGCCCTCGGGCCGGGTTGTCGAGGCAGAGCATGTGCTCGCCGCCCGGCAGTTCGGCGATGGCGAAGCCACCGCCCAGTGAGAGATGCGCGCCGATGTCGAGGGGCAGGACGTGCAGGCGGAGGCCACGACCCGGCGGCCGGTCCTGCGACGGGTCGCCCCGACCATCCCCCGGTCGGGGCGACCCCATCCCAGGGAGGCGCGAGTGCGAAGAGATCCGGAAGATCTTGGAAGAAAAGTGCCCCCGGAGGGGCCCGTAGCTTCCAAGATCGGGAGGAGCCGGGCGCACGTACCGATGCGGCCGGCGTGGCGCTGCCGGGCGTGCGGGGCGCCCTGGCCGTGCCAGCCGGCCCGGCTCGGGCTGCTGCGTGAGTTCCGGGGCGACCGGACGGCGCTGTTGTCCATCTCGGCGGGCTGCTCGCCGAGGCGAACGCCCAGCTCAGCGACGCCACGGACCTGCACCGGCGCTTCCTCGGCTGGGCGCGGGCCCGGGGCGGCAGAATGTTTCACGTGAATCATGAGCAGCCGGGTGCCGAGATCCACCACACCGATCCGTTCGCCGTGCCGGCCGGGCAGCGCTCGCCGGTACGCCGGCTGCGTGGCCGGCTGGCCGCCCCGGTGACACTCTGGACCGCGCCCGGCCCGGCCGGGCTCACCGTCTCCTCCACGCTGGTCGCGGAAGGGGAGCCGGACCGGTTGCTCGGCCTGGTCGACGCGGAGTCGGAGCTGTGGGCGGCGGTCGAGGACGCCGGACGGTTCGCGGTCGCGCCGCTGGGCCCGCGCCACCGGCAGCTCGCGGACCGCTTCGCCGGCCTCTTCCCGTCGCCCGGCGGCCTGTTCGCGCTGGACGCCTGGACCGAGACGCCGTACGGGCCGGTGCCGGCGGACGCCGGTGGCTGGGCCGGCTGCCGGCTCGACACGGCCCGCGAGTACGGCTGGGGTCTGCTGGTCGAGGCCACCATCGAAACGGTCGACCTCCCCGGCGAGAGCACCCCTCTGCTGCACTACCGGGGGCGCTACCGGGAGCTGACCGACTAGGTCGGGAACCTCCGACACGAGCGGCCCGGAGGTTCCCGACCGGGCTACTTGGCGAGCCCGCCGCCGCGCTGCTGGCCGGTGGACGGGCCGGACGCGCCACCGCTCGGCGGACGGACGCTCCGATTGCCGCCCTGGCTCGCGTCGGGGGTGCTGGTCATCCGGGCGATCGCAGCCCGGTCCCCGTTCTGGACCTGCGCGATCCGTTCCGTCGGGCTCTCGCTGCCCCGCAGGTAGGCACGCTGGACGTCCTGGTTCGTGTACCCGCCGTCGCGGACTGCGTCGCGGACGGTCCGGGTCTCCTCCCGATAGGTGAAGCCGCGCTGCCCCGGCGGGCCCGCCGTCCGGAAGTCCAGCCCGGCCGCGGACTGCGTCATGTACTCCGTCATCCCCTCCACCGTGGAGTCGGTGAGACGACTGCCCGGCGCCTGGAGGCTGGGGTGCTCGATGCGGTGGAAGTTCTCGTGGGCCTGCGCGAAAACGGTGTGGTTGTTCGGGTTGAGGTAGGTGTCGCGTTCCCCGACCGGCCCCCGGGTGGTGATGCCCTCCACGTGCGCGGCCCGCCCGAACGCCTGCCCGGGCGCCCCGGCGTCGTTGGCCGCCACCTGCGACACGAACTCGCTGTAGCCGGGGTGGTGCACCCGGCTGTCGTCCGCCAGCACCGAACGGTGCTCGTCGGTGTACATGTCGCTGCCGGTCAGATAGTTGCCGACGATGTTCCGGGCGCGGTCGTTGTTCTGCTCCGGGGTGGGGCGCACCACCTGATCCGGTTCCGGGGAGGGGGTCGACTCGGTCGGCTGCCGGCCGACGTACCTGACCTCGCCGGTCGCCGCGTTGCTGATCTGGATGTTCGTGCGCTCGGGGTGATTCGCCCGGACCGCCTCCTCGATCCGCACGCGCCAGGCGGGGTCCACCGCGAACGGCACCAGCACGGTGGTCCGGCTGGCGTCCTGGCCACTGTGCACGTAGTCGACCTGGATGCTGCTGTCGTCGCCATAGGGCAGGTAGAGATGCCCTCTCGTCGCTGGCATGGCACTCCTTCCGAAGGTGCCCCCCACGACGGCCCGGGTTGCGTCCGGGTTCACGGCCGACCCGGATCCGACCGCTCAGCGGAGTGATCTGGGTCACTGGGCGCAGCGGGGGCGCCGTTCGGCGCAGCCGTCGCCCGGGGCCAGGCTGAGCCTTTCGCGCCGGGAGGCGCGCTCTCTAGCGTGCCCGGAAAATCCCCCACGCCTGCGAAGGTGGTGATCCACAGATGTCCACGGACACACCCGCGTCCGCACCCTCCGAGTCGACGGCGGAACGGTACCTAGCCGTCCAACGGTCGGACGAGTTCGCCGGGTTGCGGCGCGCGCTGCGCGGCTTCGTCTTCCCGATGACCGTCGCGTTCTTCCTGTGGTACGCGCTCTACGTCATCCTCTCCGCGTACGCGCGGGGATTCATGGGCACGAAGCTGGTCGGCAACATCAACGTCGCCCTGGTCTTCGGTCTGCTCCAGTTCGTCTCCACGTTCGTCATCGCCTGGCTCTACTCGCGGTTCGCCAACCGGCGGATCGACCCGGTCGCCGACCGGATCCGCGCCGAGATGGGGGAGGTGAACCATGAACACGGTCCTCGCGGCTGAGGCGGGCAGCACCACCGCCCGCAACCTCACCATCACGCTGTTCCTGATCTTCGTGGCGATCACGTTGGCGATCACGATCTGGGCCAGCCGGCAGACCAAGACCGCCACCGACTTCTACGCCGGTGGCCGCTCCTTCTCCGGCTTCCAGAACGGCATGGCGATCGGCGGCGACTACATGTCCGCCGCGTCCTTCCTGGGCATCGCCGGCATCATCGCGCTCTACGGCTACGACGGCTTCCTGTACTCGATCGGCTTCCTGGTCGCCTGGTTGGTGGCGCTGCTGCTCGTCGCCGAACTGCTGCGCAACTCCGGCCGGTACACGATGGCGGACGTGCTGGCGTTCCGGATGCGGCAACGGCCGGTCCGGACCGCGGCGGCGGTCTCCACCATCACGGTGTCGATCTTCTATCTGCTGGCCCAGATGGTCGGTGCCGGCGCGCTGGTGGCGCTGCTGCTGGGCATCAAGCCGGGCACCACGTTCCTCGGCATGGACGCGGACACCGCCAAGGTGGCCACCATCGTGCTGGTCGGCGCGCTGATGATCATCTACGTCACGGTCGGCGGCATGAAGGGCACCACGTACGTCCAGATCGTCAAGGCGTTCCTGCTGATGACCGGCGCGCTGGTGATGACGCTGCTGGTGCTCGCGAAGTACAAGTTCAACCTGTCCTCGCTGCTCGGTGACGCGGCCGACGCCTCCGGCAAGGGCGCGGCGTTCCTGGAACCCGGGCTGCGGTACGGCGTGGAGACGCCCGGTGACGCGCTGAAGACGTTCTACAGCAAGATGGACCTGCTCTCGCTGGGCATCGCGCTGGTGCTCGGCACGGCCGGCCTGCCGCACATCCTGATCCGCTTCTACACCGTGCCGACCGCGCGGGCGGCCCGCAAGAGCGTGCTCTGGGCGATCGGCATCATCGGCGCGTTCTACCTGCTCACCCTGGCGCTCGGCTTCGGCGCGGCGGCGATCGTCGGCGGGCAGGCGATCACCGCGCAGGACAAGGCCGGCAACACGGCCGCGCCGCAGCTCGCCGAGGCGCTCGGCGCGGACTTCTTCGGCGGGAACCTGGGCGGCGCGACACTGCTGGCGATCATCGCGGCGGTCGCGTTCGCCACGATCCTCGCGGTGGTGGCCGGGCTGACGCTGGCGTCGTCGTCCAGCCTGGCGCACGACTTCTACGCCAACGTGGTGAAGAACGGCCAGACGTCGGAGCGGCAGGAGGTGAACGTCGCCCGGATCTCCGCGCTGGTGATCGGCGCGGTCTCGATCGTACTGTCGATCTTCGCGCAGAACCTCAACGTGGCGTTCCTGGTCGCGTTGGCGTTCGCGGTGGCCGCCTCCGGCAACCTGCCGGCGATCCTCTACAGCCTGTTCTGGAAGCGGTTCAACACCTCGGGCGCGGTGTGGTCGATCTACGGCGGCCTGCTCGCCGCCGTACTGCTGGTCTTCTTCTCCCCGGTCGTCTCCGGCGCGCCGACGGCGATGTTCCCCGACCAGGACTGGCACTGGTTCCCGCTGTCGAACCCGGGCATCCTCTCCATCCCGTTCGGCTTCCTGTGCGGCTGGCTCGGCACGGTCCTGTCCAAGGAGCGCGACGACGACAAGTACGCGGAGCTGGAGGTGCGCTCGCTCACCGGCGCGGGCGCGCACTGACGGGTAGTTGTTAAGCGGGGCCCCCGCCTCTACCGGAGGCGTTAAGCGGGGGCCCCGCCTTACCCCTATAGGGTGCTGGGCATGAAGGTCGCTCCCCGGTTTGGTGCCGGACACCGCATCCTCGTCACCGGCGGCGCCGGCTTCGTCCCGTCCCACCTGGTCGACCGGCTCGTCGAGCGCGGTTGCACGGTGGTGGTGCTGGACAACTTCGTCACCGGCTCCAAGGACAACGTGTCCCACCTGCTGGAGAAGCCGACGTTCACGCTGGTCGAGGCGGACATCTCCGACGGCCTGCCGACCGACCACCCGGCGATGACCGAGCGGTTCGACGCGATCCTGCACATGGCGTCCCCGGCCAGCCCGACCGACTTCGAGAAGCTCCCGGTGGAGATCCTCCGGGTGGGCTCGGTCGCCACGCTGGCGCTGCTGGAGCGCGCCACCGCCGACGGCGCGCGGTTCCTGATGGCCTCCACCTCCGAGGCGTACGGGGACCCGAAGGAGCACCCGCAGCGCGAGACGTACTGGGGCAACGTCAACCCGATCGGCATCCGGAGCGTCTACGACGAGGCGAAACGCTTCTCCGAGGCGGCCACCATGGCGTACCACCGCAGCCGGGGCACGGACACCGCGATCGTCCGGATCTTCAACACGTACGGCCCGCGGATGCGGCCGGACGACGGCCGGGCCATCCCGACGTTCATCTCCCAGGCGCTGCGCGGCGAGCCGATCACGGTGCACGGCACCGGCAACCAGACGCGCTCCATCTGCTACGTCGACGATCTGGTGCGGGGCATCCTGCTGCTGCTCGACTCGACGCAGACCGGCCCGATCAACTGCGGCACCGAGCACGAGATGTCGATGCGGCAACTGGCTGAGACGATCGTGTCACTCACCGGCAGCACCTCCGAGGTGAGCTACATCACGCGCGCCTCGGACGACCCGGAGATGCGCCGCCCGGACCTGACGCTCGCCCGTGAGCTGCTCGGATACGAGCCGAGCGTGACGCCCGAAGACGGCCTCGGACGCACCATCGCGTACTTCCGCGGGCGGCTAGGGTACTGAGCCCGACTGTCAGCCGGCTGAGCGCCGCGCGCGCCTGAGCGCGGTGGTGGAACGGCCGACCTACCCTCGGTTACATGTCCGCGACCTCGTCTGCCGGCGTCCCCCTCCCCCGCCCCCTGAACCGGGGTGCGGGCCGCGCCTCGGTCCCCGGCTCCGGCCGGGGTGCCACCGCGCGCGCCCGCGCCACGGAAACCCGCTGGTACCCGTCACACGACGAGGCGCCCCGCTCGGGCGGCCCGGGTGGGCCGGGCGGTCCCGGTGGCACGGGCGGCGGCGGCTTCGGTGGCCCGGGCCGCCGGCCCCGTCCGCGCTGGGGGCGCATCGGCCTGGTGGCCGGCGTGGCGGTGCTGGTGCTGGCGCTGCTCGGTGGGATCGGCGCCTGGTTCTACGCCCGCAACCTCGACGACGACCTGGCCCGCACCGATCCGTTCTCGGAGATCACCGGCGGGCGGCCGGCCAAGCAGGTCGACGGCGCGTTCAACATCCTGCTGGTGGGCAGCGACTCGCGGGACCCGGACGCCCCGGTCGACGGCGCCGGCAAGTGGCGGGCGGACACCGTGATCGTCATGCACATCCCGGCCGACCACAAGCGCGCCTACCTGGTCTCCGTGCCGCGTGACCTGTACGTGCCGATCCCGGAGAACGCGGGCGCGTCCTGCGACTCCGGCTCACGCAACAAGATCAACGCGGCGTTCGCGTTCGGCGGCCTGCCGCTGGCGGTGAAGACCGTGGAGTGCTTCACCGACGTACGCATCGACCACGTCATGGCCATCGACTTCGCCGGCTTCAAGGACGTCACCGACGCGCTGGGCGGCGTCGACCTGAAGGTGGAGCGCACCGTCACCTCGATCCACAAGCCGTACCGGACGTTCACCAAGGGCGTGAACCACATGAACGGCGCCGAGGCGCTGGACTGGGTCCGGCAGCGCAAGCAGTTCCCGGACGGCGACTTCGCCCGGATGCGCCACCAGCAGGAGTTCCTGAAGGCGCTGATGGACAAGGCGGCGAGCACCGGCACGCTCACCAACCCGAAGAAGCTGAACGACTTCCTGAAGTCGGTCACCGCCGCCGTCACGGTCGACCAGGGATTCTCGTTGACCGACATGGCGGTGCAGTTCCGCAGCCTGCGGGGCGAGAACCTGACGTTCGTCACCAGCCCGAACCTGGGGGGCCAGACCGTCGACGGCCAGTCGGTGGTGGTCTCCGACCGGGAGAAGGCGCTGGCGATGTACCAGGCCATCGCCGGGGACAAGATGGCCGACTGGCTCGCGGCCAACCAGAAGAATTCGGGCGACAGCGCCGGCGGCTGACCGGGCGCGCAGCCTCGCCCGTTCGGCCACATCTCGGCACCATCGGCCGGGATTGACGGGAATACCCGCCTCAGGAGGTCGCGAGAACGGGAACGGATACGTAAAGTGGTCCCGCCCCCGATCACCGAGCTGGAGCACGCATGTCGGTCCAGACCAGTCGTCGCCCGCAGTCACCGGCACCCGGATCATCCGGGCGGGTTCCCCCGGTCATCCCCACGCAGCCCGGTCCCGGCGGCCGTGGTCCCGGCGGCGGGAAGAAGAAGCGCACCAAGCGCAAGGACCCGCTCTGGGCGAAGCTCACCCTGGTCCTCGGCGCGGTGCTGATGGTGACCAGCGGCGTCGCTATCGTCGGCAGCAAGGCCGTGATCGGTCAGGCCACCAACAACATCGCCCAGCGCAACCTGCTCGGCGAGGCGGGCAAGAGCGAGGCCGAGGGCGGCAACAGCCTGGACGGCCCGATCGACATGCTGCTGCTCGGCGTGGACGCCCGGGCCCGCTGGGCCGCCGACGACGTCCGGTCGGACACGATCATCGTGCTGCACATCCCGGCCAGCCACGACCAGGCCTACCTGATCTCGATCCCCCGGGACACCGAGGCCCGCATCCCGGCGTTCAAGAACAGTGGCTACAAGGGCGGCACCGACAAGATCAACGCTGCGTTCTTCCACGGCGCGCAGAACGGCGGCGGCTGGGAGGGCGGCGCCCAGTTGATGGCCAAGACGATCAAGGGGATGACCGGCATCAGCTTCGACGGCGCCGCGATCATCAACTTCGGCGGCTTCAAGAACGTCATCGACGCGCTCGGCACGGTGCGGATCTGCGTCAGCCACGAGGTCCCGTCGCACCACATGTCGATGGTCGAGGGCAAGCCGATGTGGAACGCGGACGCGAAGAAGACCGGCAAGCCCTACAAGCCGGTGGTGCACAAGAAGGGCTGCAAGGAGATGGAGGGCTGGGAGGCGCTCGACTACTCCCGCCAGCGCTACGGCCTGCCCAACAGCGACTACGACCGGCAGCAGAACCAGCAGCAGCTCATCAAGGCGATGGCCAAGAAGGCCACCGACGGCGGCATGCTGACCAACCCGATCAAGCTGAACTCGCTGATGAAGGCTGCCGGGAAGGCGTTCGTGCTGGACACCGGCGGCGTACCGATCGCCGACTTCATCTTCACGCTCAAGAACCTCAGCGGGAACGACCTGGTCACGCTGCGCACCAACGGCGGGACGTTCGCCGGCAACAGCAACGGCCGGGAGACGTTCAACGAGACGACCATGGACATGTTCCAGGCGGTCAAGAACGACAAGCTGGCCGACTTCATCGTGGCCAACCCGACCGTCCTCTCCACCCGGAAGTGACGAAAGCCGGCACCGGCCGGCCCGTCCCCCCGTAGCCTGACCTGAGCGGGTCTCAGGTCGGCGCCACGGGGGGATCGTCACGTCCAGACCAGCACGGAACCGACGCGGGCGGCCTCGACCGGCCCGCTGGCCCCGGTTCCTGCTCGGCAGCGGCCTCGCCCTGGTCCTGCTCGCCACGCTCGGCGTGGCCGGGCTGCACTGGCTCACCCACCGGTACGACCGCACGGTGGTCAAGGAGCAACTGCTCGACCCGACCGCCCGGAAGAAGCGGACCGACCTGGACGGCGCCCTCAACTACCTGCTGATCGGCTCCGACCACCGGCCCGGCGCGAACGCCGCCGACCAGCGCTCGGACACCATCCTGATCGTGCACGTGCCGGCCGGCATGCGGCAGGCGTACCTGATCTCCGTCCCGCGCGACCTGCTGGTCGCCGTCCCGGCGGCGCCCGGCTGGCCCGGCGGCCAGGACAAGGTCAACGCCGCGTACGAGCACGGCGGCGGGGGCGAGGGCGGCGCACGGCTGCTCAGCGCCACCCTGACCCGGCTCACCGGGGTCCGCTTCGACGGCGCCGCGCTCGTCGACTTCTCCGGCTTCACCCGGGTCATCGACCAGCTCGGCGGCATCCGCATGTGCGTGGACACGCCGGTCCGGTCGATCCACACCGGCATCCGGTTCGAACCCGGCTGTCAACAGATGGACGGGGCCCGGACGCTCGACTACGTGCGGCAGCGCTACGACCTGCCGAACGGCGACTACGACCGGCAACGGCACCAGCAGCAGATGCTACGGGCGGTGCTCGACCGGGCCGGCGAGACGCACCTGCGCGGCGACCCGGTGAAGCTGGACCGGGTGCTGCGCGCGGTCGGCGGGGCGCTGACCGTCGACACCAACGGCGTACCCCTGGACGAACTGGTGTTCGCGCTCCGCGCGCTGCCGGCGGACGCGCTGCGCGGCGTCCGGCTGCCCTCCCACCCGCAGACCATCGACCAGGTGTCGTACGTGGTGCTGGACCCCGACGGCGGCGATCTGTTCACCGCGTTGCAGGACACCCGGATGCCGGAGTGGGCCGCCGTCAACCCGCGCTGGGTCAACCGGCTCTGAACGCCGCCGGGCGACTAGGCTTTGACCCGTGTTCGGAGCCCACCTTCCCAGCGTGCCCGCGTCGGCCGTGCCCGACGACGTCTACCTGCTCGACGTCCGGGAGGACGACGAGTGGGCCGCCGGCCACGCGCCGGCCGCCCACCATCTGCCGATGACCGAGCTGCCGGCCCGGCTCGCCGAGATCCCCGACGATCGCGAGGTGGCGGTGATCTGCCGGTCCGGCGGCCGTTCCGGGCAGGTCGTCGGCTACCTGCTGCGCAACGGGTGGGACCAGGTCCGCAACGTCGAGGGCGGGATGGGCGACTGGGCCGCCGCCGGCCGTCCCGTGGTCACCGACGACGGGCAGCCGGGAAGAGTCGTCTGAGGCACGTCCGTCATGACCGAACCGCTGGTCTTCGCCCACCGAGGCTCCTCGTACGACCTGCCGGAGCACACGCTCGCCGCCTACCTGCGCGCGCTGGACGAGGGCGCGGACGGGCTGGAGTGCGACGTCCGGCTGACCCGCGACGGGCACCTGGTCTGCGTGCACGACCGTCGACTCGACCGGACCAGCAACGGTCACGGCCTGGTCAGCGCGCGTACGCTCGCCGAGCTGGAGGCGCTCGACTTCGGCTCCTGGCACCCCGCCGCGGCGGAGGCGGTCGCGGCGGCCCGGCTCGACGAGTCGCACATCCGGCTGCTCACGCTGGACCGGCTGCTCGACGCGGTGCTGGCCGCCGGGCGGCCGGTCCGGCTGCTGATCGAGACGAAGCACCCCTCGCGTTACCGGGGCGACGTCGAGCGCCGGCTGGTCGACCTGCTGCGCCGGCACGGCCTGGCCGAGCCCGGCCCGGACGACCCGGTCCAGGTGACCGTGATGTCCTTCTCGCCGCTGGCCGTGCGCCGGATCCGCGAGCTGGCGCCGGCGCTGCCCACCGTGCTGCTGCTGGAGGTGCTGCCGCGCTGGCTGCGGCTGGGCCGGCTGCCCTTCGGCAGTCGCATCGCCGGCCCGGGGGTGGAGCTGGTCCGGGCCCGCCCGCAGCTCGTCCCGGCGCTGCGGGCCGCCGGCAACGCGGTCTACGTCTGGACCGTGAACGAACCGGAGGATCTGGAACTCGTGCTGGCCGCCGGGGTGGACGGCGTGATCACCGACCGGCCGGCCCGCGCGTTGGCCCGGTTGGGCCGGTGAGCCCGGTCGATCCGCCCGGGGCCGGTCGCCCGGGGAGGGGGTGTCCCCGGCGCGGCCGGCGCGGCAGACTCGGGGCATGCCGGAGCGAACCGACTACCCCACCCTCATCGCCGGCCACACGAGCGCGATCCACATGATCAATTCTGGTGAGTCCGGCCTCTCCGTGCTCACCCGCCTGCTCCGGGAGGTCGAACCGGCGCTCGACGCGGCGGGCCTGGTCTTCGTGGAGTTCACCCCGGCCGGCGGGCGGGTGATCGCGGCGACCGGCAGCGCCGAGTTCGTCATCGGCCGCCCGCTGCCGGCCACCGACCCGGCCACCGTCTGCCTGCTGGCCGGCCCGCCGGTCCGGGAGGTCCGGGTGGACGCGATCCCGGGCGCGCTCGCCGACGAGGTGGTCGGCCGGGGGCTGCGCCGGATGATCGTGGCCCGCGCCGAGATCGCCGGGCTGACCGTCGGCAGCCTGCACGCCCTCTACCGGACCGGCGAGCCGCTGGACGCCTCGCAGCGCGCCGTCGTCGGGTACGTCGCCGCCTGCATCGCGCACATGTACGGCGACCAGACCGGCCTGCCGGTGCACGGCGACGGCCCGGTCGTGGCGGCGCTCGCCGACGGCCTGGCCGTGGTCGACCGCGACCAGCGGGTCCGGCTCTGGAACCCGGCCGCCGCCCAGGTGACCGGCCGGTCGGTGGACGAGGCGCTGAGCCGGCCGCTGCCGTTCCCGCTGCCCCCGCCCGGGCAGGTGCTGGACCATCGGCTGCCGGACGGCCGCTGGCTGCGGATCACCTCCGGCGAGCTGCCGGGCCCCACCGCGCTGCGGGTGGTCACCTTCCGGGACATCACCGACCAGCAGCGGCGCGACCACGACCGGGACCTCTTCGTGGCGGTGACCAGCCACGAGCTGCGCACCCCGGTCACCGTGATCAAGGGGTACGCGGACACGCTCACCGACCACTGGGAGTCGCTCACCGACGCCGACCGGAGGCAGGCCGCCCGGATCATCGGCCAGCGCGCCAACGAGCTGGCCCGGCTGGTCGACCGACTGCTCACCGCCGCCACCGAGAACCGCCCCGGTGGCGAACCGGCCGCCCCGTTCGACCTGGTCGACGCGCTGCGGGCGGCGGTGCTCGACCTGCCCGCCGACCTGCGCCACCGGATCGTGCTCGACCTGCCCGCCGACCTGCCCAAGGCGCTCGGCGACCGGCACAGCCTGACCACCGTCCTCACCGAGCTGGGCACCAACGCGGGCAAGTACTCACTGCCGGACACGCCGATCGAGATCGGCGCCGACGCGAACGAGCGGACGGTCTCGTTCCGGGTCGCCGACCGGGGCATCGGAATCCGGCCGGAGCACGTGGAACGGGCCTTCGACCGGTTCTGGCAGGGCGAGTCCGGTGACCGCCGGCGCTACCCCGGCGCGGGCCTGGGCCTCTACCTCGTCCGGCAGATCGTGGAACAGCAGAACGGCTGGGTGTCCCTCCGGCCGAGGGCCGGCGGAGGTACGGTCGCGGAGGTGCGACTGCCCCGGGGTTGATCCGCGGCGTCCACGGGTGGAGAGGAACGGCGTGTCGACGGGACCGGCGGAACGGTCGTGGTGCGTGGTGGTGCCCCACCACGCGACCGGCGCGCGCGTGGCCCGGCACCGGCTCGCCGACGAGCTGACCGGCGTCGTCCCCCCGGCGCTGCTGGCGGACCTGGTGGCGGTCCTGGCCGAGCTGGTCGGCAACGCGGTCCGGCACGCCGAGGCGCTGCCCGGCGGCGTGGTCCGGGTGGCCTGGCGGGTGCGGGCCACCGACCGGGGGCCGGCCGTCCTGCTCCGGGTCACCGACTCCGGTGCCGGCACCGGCCCACGGATGCGCGTCGCGCCCCCCGACGCGGTCGACGGGCGCGGGTTGCACATCGTCGCCGGGATGGCCAGCCGCTGGGGTGTCGAGCGGGACGGCCTGGGCCAGAGCGTGTGGGCGGAGTTCGACCCGACCGGGTCGCACCGGACGGACCTGGTCGCCGCCGGCTGAGCGGGTCCGACCCACGGGCGTTCGTTCCGGCATCTAGGCTGTCTGGCCGTGAGCAAGCGTCGAAAGAGCCAACGGGCCACCGAAGCCACCCCGAAGCGGGAGAAGGTGCGCGACATCTTCGTACCCCGACCGTTCGAGGGCCTGGTCGACGAGCCGGAGTGGATCGCCCTGCGGGAGCTGGTGCCGGCCGCGTCCGCGCCGCTGCGGTTGACCCCCGAGCTGGTCGAGGAGTACGGCGACCGGCCGGTCGTCCTGGCCACCGTGCTGCCGATGGCCGCCCCGGCGGTAGCCAAGGCGGACGGCCGGGTCCTGATCGGCCTCCAGCGGCACCAGCAGTCCGGCGACGTCTCCCGGGACCTGGCCGACGCGCTGCTCTGCGCGCTGCGGACCGAGCCGGGCGGCCAGGTGAGCGTGCCGCCGCTGCCCGGGCCCGGCCCCCGCCTCCAGGACATCCTGGTGGACGGGCCGCTGGAGATCAGCATGCACGACGGGTTCGAGTTCTGGCTCGACCCGGGCGCCACCGACGACCCGACCGTGCAGGCGTCCTTGGAGCGGGCCAACGCGGCGGTCTACCCGACCGTCAAGCTGGACGCGGCCCGGGCGGCGTACTGGTGCCAGGTGCCGGAGAAGGCCCACGTGCGCTGGGTGCTGCCGGACGACGAGGACGCGGCGCTGGACGCCCTGTCCCGGCTGGGCGCGACCGGCACGCTGACGCTCGGCGACGACACGAAGTTCGCCGGCATGTTCCGGGCGCACGGCCGCCTGGCACCGGTCTGGGACCTGCCGGAGGACACCCCGGCCGCCGCGTGGGAGGGCCCGGTCGCCGAGTTCGCCAAGCGCTACGCCGAGGCGCTGGCCGAGCGGGAGCCGCTGGACGCCGCTGGACGCCGGGCCCGGCAGGGCCTGCTCGGTCGCCAGCTCACCCTCCGCTGACCGCCCCCGGTGCAAGGAGGGGCCCCTGCTTAACACGCACGTGTGAGAAGGGGCCCCTTCTCTACCGCAGGCGTTAAGCGGGGGCCCCGCCTTTCTCGCGGACCAGGGGGCAGGACATGCAGCGGGGGCCGCCTCGGCCGGAGCCCAGTTCGGAGCCGGCGATGGCGATCACCTCGATGCCGGCGCGCTCCAGTTGCGCGTTGGTCTCCACGTTGCGTTCGTAGCCCACGCACAGGCGTGGCGCGAGCGCGAGCGTGTTGTTGCCGTCGTCCCACTGCTCCCGTTCGGCGGTCACCGGGTCGAGGCCGGTGTCGATCACCCGGAGCTGGTCGAGGTCCATCGCGTCGGCGGCGGCCCGCAGGAACGGCGCCGGGCCGTCGACCCGTGGCTCGCCGTCCGCGCCGGCGACGACGGTGTACGCGGACAGCTCACTGGCGATGTTCGGGTACATCAGCACGGCGTCCACGTCGACCATGGTGCAGACCGTGTCCAGGTGCATGGTGGCGCGTTCCTGGGCGATCGGCACCACCAGGATGGTGTGCGCCAGCCCGGCGGCGAAGACCTGCCGGGCCAGCCGCTCCGCGCCGGCCGGGGTGGTGCGCTCGCCCACGCCGACGGCGAGCACGCCCGGGGCGAGCAGCAGCACGTCGCCGCCCTCCAGGTGCTCCAGCCCGGGGTGGTAGACCAACTCGGTGCCGACGAAGCGCGGGTGGTGGCGGTAGATCGCGTCGGTGATCGTGGTCTCCCGTCGCCGGGCCGGCATGGCCAGGCTGGTCACGCCCACCCGGTCGCCGATCCAGAAGGACGAGTCGCGGGTGAAGAGCAGGTTGGGCAGCGGGTCGATGACGAAGTCGTGCCGGTCCATCAGCGTCCAGACCAGACCGCCGGGTCGTTCCGCGCCGATCCGCAGTTCCTCGTGGGCGAGCCCGGCCATGAACACGTCGGCGAGCGCCGCCGGGTCGAGGTAGGCCAGGTGGTCGGCGACCCGGGCGCGCAGCGTGTCGCCGAGTCGGGGGGACCGCAGCACCTGCTCGGTCAGCTCGGCCCGGGCGTCCGCCACGGCGAGCGTCTCGGTCAACAGGTCAGCCAGGTAGAGCACCTCCACGCCGCGCGAGCGCAGCGCCGCCGCGAACGCGTCGTGCTCCTCCTGCGCCCGTCCCACCCATGGGATAGCGTCGAAGAGGAGGGAGTCGTTGTTGCGTGGGGTGAGGCGGGCGAGTTCCGGCCCCGGGCGGTGCAGCAGTACCGTGCCGAGTCGAGCCACTTCGCTGTCCACGTAGTGCGTCACCCCCGCAGCCTAGGGCAGGCTTCCGCACCATCCGGAAAAGAAGTGTGAATGAATATGGCATTCATCCGCACTCACTCCGGCGGTCCAACTTGCCGAACCCCCGGGTGTGCAACGTAGGGTAGTGGAGACATAACTTCGAGAGACCTTTTGCCGGAGGTCGCGATGACTGTCTTTCCCGCTCGCCGGGCCGTGCCGAGCCGGGCTTTGCCGCCTCCCGCGGCACATCCCCGGGTCGATACCGCCTCGGCGCTCGAGCCGGCTCGACCGACTCCTCTGGAGTGGGCCCGCCGCCGCCGTGCCGAGCGGGGTGCCCGCCGGCTGGAGGCCGCCGGCGCCCGCGCCCTGGGGCAGCTCGACCACCTCGGGCCCGCCTGGCACGTCATCGAGTGGCCCCGGACGGACCCGGCCGACGCGCTGTTCGACCAGGGCGATTCCGACCGGGCCGGGTTCCTCGCGATCGGGCCGAGCGGCCTCTTCGCGGTAACCGTCGCCGACCACGGCCGGGCCCGGGTGCTGGTCGCCGGCGACGTCGTGCAGATCAACGGCAAGCGTCCGCCCTATGTGGCCGAAGCCCGCCGGGATGCCAAGCGGGCCAGCAAGGCGCTCTCCGACGCGGTCGGGCTGCCGATCCCGGTGACGCCGGTGCTGACGTTCGTCGGTTCCGGCGTGATCAGCGTCTACGGCCTCCCGAAGGACTGCCTCATGGCCACCCACCGGGAGCTGGACCGGCTGCTCGTGGCCGCCGGCAACCGGATCAGCCCGGCCACCGCCGAGAAATTGTCGCGGGTCGCTCAGGCGCCCTCGACGTGGCTGAACGGCACGTACCGTCCATCCGCCGACTACCGGTGGTATGACGAGGGCCGAACGGCCGCTGACAAGCGGGCCGCCCGCCGGTAACGTCTCCGGCGACGCCACGCGGTCCGCGGCACCGCCCCGACCGGTTCGTCGGTCCGCGTCGTCGCCGGCCGCCCACCCCCCGGGGCTCCCGCCGCACCGACGCATGTCCCCGGCATCCGAGCCACCCCGGCCCCACGGGCGGCACCGGCGGCCGGAGAGCGCAGCGCGGCCGGAAGGTCGCCGTGCCGACCGGCTAGCGTGGACGGACCGTCGGTGTACATAGGAGGCGCGGTGGCCCACGTCGAGCTCTCACTCTCGGAAGTGTTCACGTCCCCGGCGGAGGCATGCACCGAGCAGGAGTCCGACAACTTCGCGCAGTGGTGCGGGACGGTCTCCCGGGCCGCCGAGCCATGTCTGTTGATCGATGTCGACACGACCGTGGTGGCGATCTCCTCCTCCGGCTGCGACCTGCTCTGCCTGGGCGCCCCGGCGGACGTGGTCGGCCGGCCGCTGCTCGAAGGCGGCCTGCGCCTGGTCGACTTCACCGCCAGCCCGAGTGAGCTGACCGAGCAGGAGACCGACAAGATCCCGCCGCTGCTCGCGCTGCTCTCCGGCCGGCTCGCCCGTGGCCTGCTCCGGGTCCAGGGGCCCGGCTCCGACGCCGGGACGACAGTGGACGCCATCTCCACGCCGGTGCTCACCGGCGCCGCGGTGGCCGGCTCGCTCACGTTCTTCTCCGTGCTCTGACCGCTCGCCCGAGGTCGAGGACCATCCCCCGTGCCCGCTACCCCGTCCGCCCGTCGGCATGCCCCGGTGACGTTGCTCGCGCTGCTCGCGCTGACCGCCTGCGGCACGCCGCCCGAACTGCGTGACCCGCCGCCCAGCCCGACCGGCGCTCCCCGCGCTTCGGCGTCGGCCACGCCCACGCCGAGCGCGACCCCGATCGTGCCGGCCGTCCCGTCCCTGCCGGCACGCACTCCACCGGCCCCCGATCCGGTCGCCGTGCCCTGCCGGGGCACGCCGTCCGGCGAGCGGATCGTGGCGATGCTACGCGGCTCCGCCGGGGTGCTGCCCCGAAACGTCCGGATCACCGTACGGACCGGGCCGCTGTGCGCGGAGGGCTGGCAGTACACCGTGCTGGCGGTCCCCGGGCACGAGGAACTCCAGGTGGTCACGCGCGGCCGGTCCGGCACACCCAGGCTGGTGACCGCCGGGACGGACGTGTGCGGCGTCGAGGTACGCGCCACCGCGCCCACGGGCATCCGCACCCTGGCCTGCGACAGTCCCCCGGGTGCGTAGGCTGGTCGCCATGCCCGGAACACCGCCGACCCGCTTCGTCTACCTCGGTCCCGAGGGCACCTTCGCCGAACAGGCGCTGCGCACCGTGCCCGCCGCCGAACGGGGGAGCCGCACGCCGGCCCGTAGCGTGGGCGAGGCGTTGGACGCCGTACGGGCCGGGGAGGCGGATGCCGCCCTGGTGCCGCTGGAGAACTCCATCGGCGGCGCGGTCGGGGTGACACTGGACGAGTTGGCCGAGGGCGACCCGTTGGTGATCACCCGGGAGGTGGTGCTGCCGGTCGAGTTCGTGCTCGCCGGCCGGCCCGGGGTGACGCCGGCCGGGGTGCGCAGCGTGGCGGCCCATCCGCAGGCGTCCACCCAGTGCCGGGGCTGGCTCCGGGACCATCTGCCCGACGCCACCGTGGTCGACGTGCTCTCCAACGGCGCCGCCGCGGCCGGCGCGGCGACCGGCGAGTACGACGCCGCGATCTGCGCCCCGATCGGCGCCGCCCGGCACCGGCTCACCGTGCTCGCCGACAAGATCGCCGACCATCCCGACGCGGTGACCCGGTTCGCGCTGCTGTCCCGCCCCGGGACGCCCCCGCCACCGACCGGTGACGACCTCACCTCACTGGCGGTCTACATCGCGCACGACCGGGTGGGCGCGCTGCTGTCAGTGCTCATGGAGCTGGCCGTCCGCGGCGTGAACCTGACCCGCATCGAGTCCCGCCCGACCGGTGAGGCGCTGGGACGCTACGTGTTCTTCCTGGACTGCACCGGGCACGTCGCTGACGTCCGCCTCGGCGAGGCGTTGCAGGGGCTGCACCGGGTCTGCGCCGGCGTGCGCTTCCTCGGGTCGTACCCCCGGCACCGCTGGAGCACGGCGGCGGGCGACCGGCCGACGCCCGCGCCGGCCGGTCTCTCCGACGCCGACTACGCCGACGCGGCGGCCTGGCTGGCCCGGCTGCGCGCCGGCGAGCTGAGCTGACCGGGCCGGGTGCGCCCCCCAGGGTCGCACCCGGCCCGGAGACTTCACTGCAACAGGCCGCCGAGCAGGCCACCCTGCTGCTGCTGGGCGCCGCTGCCGGCCACCGGCGGCTCCTCCGACGGCTGGACCACGACGAAGCCGTGACCGGCGAAGCTCATCGTGAACGCCTCGCCGGTGCTGCGGCCGAGCAGCGTGCCCAGGCCGAGCTGCTCGGCCCGGTGGTAGCCGGTCTGGAGGCTGGCCGACCAGCAGACCGCCGCCTGCGGGTCGACGTACGTCGGCGCGTCGACGTTCAGCACCACCGGGGTGCCCTTGGTGGTGATGGCGATCCGGCCGTGCCCGGTGAAGACGCAGTTGAACAGGCCGGCCGAGGAGGCCATGCCCATGCCGCTGACCATCTTGATGTCGTACTGGAGGCTGGAGTCGAACGCCAGCACGCTGGAGCCGTTGATGGAGAGCGCGTCGCCCGGCTCCAGGTCGATGATGTGCACGTCCTTGGCGGCCTCGGCGAGGAAGACGTCGCCGCGTCCGGAGAGCTTCATCAGTGGGACGCCCTCGCCGGTGAGCCGCTGCTTGATGAACTTGCCGATGCCGCCGGAGCCGAGCGCCTGGAACTGCACCTGGCCCTGGTACGCGACCATCGACCCGACCCGGGCCATCGCCTCGCCGTTCAGCTCGATCTTGAGCATCTTGGAGTTCTGCAGCCGCATGCCCGGCTGCTGGGACTCCTTCTCCAGGTTCTCCGCGGAGAACAGCTCGCTGCGCATCGGGTTTCCTCCTGCATCGGGATGTGCCTGATCCGCAGGTTAGGGGACGGGCGCAACCGCGGGGATCGGCCGAGCGGGGGTCGGGCGGGACCCGGTCAGCCCCAGCCGAGGGCGTGCAGGCGCTCGTCGTCGATGCCGAAGTGGTGGGCGATCTCGTGCACCACTGTCACCGCGACCTCGTCGACGACGTCGTCGTCGGTGTCGCAGATCGCCAGGATCGGGTTCCGGTAGATCAGGATGCGGTCCGGCAGCACGCCGGAGTAGTCCCAGCCGCGCGCGGTGAGCGCGTGCCCCTCGTAGAGCCCGAGCAGGTTCTCACCGGGCGGCGGGTCGTCCTCCACCAGGATGACCACGTTGCTCATCAGCCCGAGCAGTTCCTCGGGCACCTCGTCGAGCGCCTCACCGACCAGTTCCTCGAACCGGTCCCGGCTCATTTCCACGGCCACGCGGCCGGTCACTCCCTCACGGTCGGCACGCGGCACGGCGAGGACGCCCGCGAGGGCGCCCCCACCGCGTCGGACGGGTCAGGCCAGGCGGGCGGTCAGGGTGATCTCGGCGCCCGGGGAGAGCAGCCGGGAGATCGGGCAACCCTCCTTGGCGGCCTCGGCCAGCTTGGTGAAGCCGGCCTCGTCGAGGCCCGGAGCCTGGCCGACGGTCTCCAGGTCGATGCGGGTCACGGTCATGCCGGCGTCGGTCTTGTCGAAGTGCACCTTGGCGGTGGTCTCCACCGACGTGTCGGTGACGCCCGCGTCGGCGAGCTGCTTGGAGAGCGCCATCGAGAAGCAGCTCGCGTGCGCGGCGCCGATCAGCTCCTCGGGGTTCGTGCCCTCACCCTCCTCGAACCGGGACTTGAAGGAGTAGTTGCCGGACAGGCCGCCCTTGCCGGTGCGGACGGTGCCGGACCCCTCGGCGAGGTTGCCCTGCCAGCGAGCGGAAGCGGTACGGATAGGCATGGCACCGACGCTAACCGAAAGCGGGCCGTCCCGCACCGCCTGTCCTGCTCACCTCGCGGTCCGGGTGACCGGGGGCCGGCTGTGCCATGATTCGACGCAGACCCGCGTACCGGAGAAGGGTGGCCGATGTCGCAGGATCCCCCGGTTCCCAGGCAGGACAACCGCGCCGACGGCACCACGGTGGTGGAGTGGGGCGACGTCGACACCGGGGCGGTTCCGTCCGGCCGGTTCGGTCGGGCGCTGGCCGGTCTGGGCCGGGACCATCGCCTGCCGCCGGTGCTCGCCGGGCTCGGCGCGGTCGCCGCGCTCGCCTCGCTGATCGGCGAGTGGCTGGTGATCACGGTGCCCGACGAACGGGAGGACGGGAACACGACGTTCCGGCTGCCCAGTGGCGTCGCCGAGATCGGCGGCTTCGGGGCGGCGTACCTCGTGGGGCTGCTCGGGCTGGCGGTCGCGGTGGCGCTGGCGCTGCGCGGCGCCCCGACGGTGCGGCAGCACGCCCGGATCGCCGGGCTGGGCCTGGCGGCGACGCTGCTCGGCGTGCTGGTCGCGACCGCTTCCTCGCTCCAGCCGCTCGCCCGGCGCATCCTCTTCTTCCCGGTGGAACGGGACATCCAGGTGGAGCACGGGCGCGGCCTGGTCACCGCGTTCCTCGCGGTGGCGTTGCTGGCGGTCGCGCTGCATCTGGCCGGGCGGGCCACCGACCGGGCGGGCGTCGAGGCGGCGTCGGACGACGAGACGCCGGACGACCGGCCGTTCCGGCGACGTCGCCGGGCCCGGGACGACGAGGCGCCGCCGGCGCCCGCCGACCTCACGGTGGAGCCGACCGTGCCGTTCGCCGGCCCCGAACGCTCCCGCTGAGCGGGCCCAGCCGGTCCGCCGGTCTCGGCGCCGCCACCGGCCCGCCGGCCGGCCGATCCGTCGGTGCGGCGGCCACCGGATCGCCCCCGTGGATTCGCGGTGGATTCGCCGGAACGCCATGGTCGCCCCCTGTCGCGCGAGATACGGTTGCTGCCCGCCGTTCGACGGTCCCGGCACGAGAACCGGGCCGGCCGGCGTGACGGCGGCGGGGCCGAAGGAGGAGCCATGACCCGCCCGGGCCTGCCCAAGTTGATCGCCACCGACCTCGACGGCACGCTCGTCCGCAGCGACGACACCGTCTCCGCGTACACCCACGGGGTGCTGGACCGGGTGCGGGCCGCCGGGATCCCGGTGGTCGGCGCCACCGGACGTGGGCCCCGGCTGGCCGAGCTGAGCCGCAACGACATCCGCGCCGCCGACTTCCTGGTGATGGCCGGCGGCGGGTGGGTGGTCGACCAGAGCGACCCGGCCGGCCCGCTGGTGCTGCGCGACGAGCGCCTCCGGGGCGAGGTGCTCGCCCGGCTGATCGCCGACCTGGAGGCCGCGGTCGGCCCGCTCACCGTGATGGTGGAGGCGTCCGGCGAGGACGACACGCCGCTGTGGGGCGACTACCACCCGAGCTGGCCCTACCCGGACCGGTTCGAGGCGCGCAGCCGGGCGGAGTGCCTCTCCTGCGACGTGGTCAAGGCGTTCGCGCGGACCGAGGACCACCACGTCGACGAACTGCTGGCGGTGGCCCGCCGGATCGTGCCGGCGGAGGTCGCCTCGCTCACCCAGGCCGGGCTCGGCTTCGTCGAGATCTGCCCGCCCGGGGTGGACAAGGCCTCCGGGCTGAGCGTGGTCGCCGAGCGGCTCGGAGTGGACCCGGCGGACGTGCTGGTCTTCGGCGACCAGCCCAACGACCTGCCGATGTTCGGCTGGGCCGGCTGGGCCCGGGTGGCGGTGGCGAACGCCCACCCGGAGGTGCGCGCCGCCGCGGACGAGGTGACCCTGCGCAACGACGACGACGGCGTCGCGGTCTACCTGGACCGACTACTCTCCCGGTGATGGGAGAGCCACCTCGCCTCGTCGCGAGCGACATCGACGGCACGCTGCTCACCGACGACCGGACGCTCAGCCCGCGTACCGCGCGGGTGCTGGCCCGGATCGCCGCCGCGGGCACGCCTGTCGTGCTGGTCACCGGCCGTCCGATCCGCTGGCTCAAACTCGTGTACGACCAGCTCGCCGCGCCGCTGCCGGCCATCTGCGCCAACGGCGCGGTGGTGTACGACCCGGCCGCCGACGAGGTGCTGCGCGCCGACCCGCTCGCCCCGGAGCTGCTCGCCGAGGTGGCCCGGCGGTTGCGCGCCGAGGTGCCCGGGGTGAGCTTCGCGGTGGAGATCGTGGACAGCCGGCAGATGCGGCACGAGTCGCACTACCCGCTGCGCTGGGACGCCGACGCGGACGCGATCCGCGCCGTCGAGTCGCCGGAGGAGCTGCTCGCCGCGCCGGCGGTGAAGCTGCTGGTCCGGGCCGGGGAGCAGGACCCGGACGTGTTCGTCCGGGTGGTCGCCGGTGCGCTCGAAGGGCTGGCCGAGGCGACGCACTCGTCGTACAGCGGCCTGATCGAGGTCTCCGCCGCCGGGGTGACCAAGGCGGCCGGCCTGGCCTGGTACGCGGCCCGGCTGGGCATCGACGAGCGGGACGTGCTGGCGTTCGGCGACATGCCGAACGACGTGCCGATGCTGGCCTGGGCCGGTCGGGCGGTGGCGGTGGCGAACGCCCACCCGGCGGTCCGGGAGATCGCGGACGAGGTGACCGGCGCGAACACCGAGGACGGCGTGGCCGCGTACCTGGAGAAGGTCTTCGGGGTGGACTGACCGGCCGGGGCGCGTCAGGCGCCCCGGCCGGTGTCGGTCAGAGGTACTGGCCGGGCGCGTGGCCCTCGGCGCCGCCGGGTATGCCGGGCATGCCCGGGACCATCCCGCCGGGGCCGCTGGGCAGCGCCTGCCGGCCGGAGCGCATCTGCTCCAGCTGGACGCGGGCGGCCATCTGCTGGGCGACCAGCGCGGCCTGGATGCCGTGGAACAGGCCCTCCAGCCAGCCGACGAGCTGGGCGTGGGCGATGCGCAGCTCGCCCTCGCTGGGCGCCTGCTGCTCGGTGAACGGCAGCGAGATCCGCTCCAGCTCCTCACGGAGTTCGGGGGCGAGGCCCTCCTTCAGCTCGACGATCGAGCGTTCGTGGATCTCGCGCATCCGGTGCCGGCTGGCGTCGTCGAGCGGGGCGGCCTTCACCTCCTCCAGCAGCTGTTTGATCATGCTGCCGATCCGCATCACCTTGGCCGGCTGCTCGACCAGGCGGGTCGGGTCCTCGCCCTTGCCCTCCTCGGTCTGCACCGTGCCGACCGGTCGACCGTCCGGGCCGACCACCACCACGGTGCCGGGGATGCCGTCGTTGGCCTGTTCGTCGTCGTGTCCACCGGAGTGTGCTTCGGTCATGGCACCCATCTTTACCCACCCCGGCCACGCGCACGCGCCCGGACCGGGCAGGCTACCGTCCCGGCATGACCGGCGACCCGCGTGAGGTGCTGACCCGGCCGGCCCCGCCGCCGGATGCCACCGTCGCCTACGGCGACCATCCGGACCAGTGCGCCGACCTGCGCGGCCCGGCCGGTGAGGGGCCCGCCCGGCCACTGGTGGTCGTGGTGCACGGCGGCTTCTGGCGGGCCGAGTACGACCGGACCCACACCGGCCCGATGGCGGCGGCGCTGGCCGCGCTCGGTCATCCGGTGGCCCAGCTCGAATACCGCCGGACCGGTCGGCCGGACAGCGGCTGGCCGGATCCGCTCACCGACGTGCTCGCCGGCGTCGCCGCGCTGCCGGGGCTGGCCGCCGCCGCGTGGCCCGGCCGGGTGGCACCGGTGCCGCCGATCCTGGTCGGCCACTCCGCCGGTGGGCATCTGGCGTTGTACGTGGCGGCCCACGCCCCGGACACGACCGGCGGGGTGCTCGCGTTGGCCCCGGTCGCGGACCTCGCCGAGGCGTACCGGCTGGATCTGGACTCCGGGGCGGTGGCGGCGCTGATCGGCGGCGGCCCGGCCGACGTGCCGGAGCGGTACGCCACCACGGATCCATCGGCATTGGTGCCGATTCAGCCACGCACAGTAGTCATACACGGGGTTCTCGACCGGCAGGTTCCGGTGTCGATGAGCCGCTCGTGGGTGGCCGCCGACCGGGCCGCCGGCGGCTCCGCCACGCTCATTGAGCTGTCAGAATGCGAGCATTTCGGGCTTATCGCCCCCGATTCGGCGGCGTGGCCGCGGGTGGTGACGGCGTTGCGGTCCCTGCTCGGTGATCCACCCGGCATTGACGCAGCGTCGTCGACCAGGTAGAACGCCGGAGGGGTGTGCACGATGGCCGCCCCCGCGGGAAGGAAGTCGGTGGCACAGATGAACCGCAGGCGGGCCCTGCAACTGCTGGCCGCACTGGGCACCACCGGGCTCGCCGCGGGCTGCGGCCCCGGCGACGACGGCACGGACCAGGCCGCCCCGGGCAGCCCGGTCAAGATCGGGCTGATCGTGCCCGGCAGCGGCCCGAACAAGGTCATCGGGGACGAGATCGCCAACGGCTTCCAACTCTTCCTCGCCACGCACGGGCAGCAGCTCGGCGGGCACCCGGTCACCGTGGTGCCGGCCGAGGAGGGCGACAGCGTCGCGACCGGCAAGGCCGCCGTCGACCGGCTGCTCAAGGAGGGCGTGCTGGCGCTCACCGGCGTGGTCAACCCGGCCGTCATGACCGGCATCCGGGACACCGTGGAGGACGCCCGGGTGCCGCTGATCGGCTCCAACGCCTCCCCGGCCACGCTCCAGGGCGTCGTCTTCATCTGGCGCACCTCGTACGTGCTGGACGAGCCGGGCGTGGCACTCGGCGAGTACCTGCGGCAGAACCTGGACCCGTCGAGCCGGATCGCCATCTTCGGCACCCAGGGCGCCGGCAGCCGGGACGTCGTCAACGGGCTGCGCCGCGGCTACGAGCAGGGCCGCCGGCTCACCGAGGACCCGATCTACACGCCCGACTACGCCAACCCCAGCAAGGGCGCGTACGCCGGGCCGATCCGCAAGGCGCTGGGGCGCCGGCCGGACGCGGTCTTCTGCCACTACACCGGCGCGCAGGCGGTGCAGTTCGTCAAGCAGCTCTACGACGAGGGCTACCGGGGGCCGATCTACGCGCCCGGGTTCCTCACCGAGGGCACCGTCCTCGACCAGCTCGACGACGGCGAGAAGGGCCGGGACCGGGCGCTGATCGAGAAGTACGGCATCGAGACCGCGCTGAACTACTCGGCCGACCTGAACAACACCGCGAACCGGGTGTTCGCCTCGGCGTACCGCAAGACGTTCAACACGTCCCCGACCACGTACGCGATGGCCTCGTACGACGCCGCGCTGGTGCTGGACAAGGCGATCCGGCTGACCGGCGGGAACGTGTCCCCGCAGCAGGTCAACCTCGCCCTCGGCACGATCGGCCAGGTCGACAGCCCGCGCGGTCCCTGGCAGTTCAACCAGCCGCGTACCCCGCAGCAGAAGTGGTACCTGCGCAAGGTGCAGCTCGACGGCCGGATGCTCTCCAACGTGGTGATCAACGAACTGGCCACGCTCGGCTGACGCGACGACGAGGGCGGCCTCCCCGGGAGGAGACCGCCCTCGCGCGTGTCCGGCTCGGTACCGCGGCTCGGCTCAGTGCCGCAGCTCGGCGATGCAGCACTTCACGCTGCCGCCGCCCTTCTTCAGCTCGGCCAGTTCCACCGGCACGGGGTGGTAGCCGGCCGCCTTCAGCTTGCCGGCCAGCCGGGTGGCGTCGCTGTTCAACACCACGTTGAGCCCGTCGCTGACCAGGTTCAGGCCGAACGCCAATGCGTCCTCGTCGTCCGCGACGACCGCGTCCGGGAACAGCTGGGTCAGCACCTTCTGGCTGGCGGCGGAGAACGCGCCCGGGTAGTAGACGACGTTCCCGTCGTCGATCGAGGCGAGCGCCACGTCGAGGTGGTAGAAGCGCGGGTCGACCAGGCGCAGCGAGATCACCGGCCGACCGAGCGCCTCCTGCGCCTCGGCGTGCGCGGCCAGCTCGGTACGGAAGCCGTGGCCGGCCAGGACCAGGCCGCCGTGCGCGTCCGGCAGGTACGCGAAGTCGCCCTCGCCCTCGTTGGTCTCGCTCGGCGCGATGAAGTGCCAGCCCTGCGCCTCGTAGAACGCCCGGTGGGCGGCGGCCTCGGCGGCCCGCTGCTCGTGCTTGAACCGGGCGCCGTAGACGGTGCCGTCCACCACGAACGCCCCGTTCGCGGCGAAGACCATGTCCGGCAGGCCGACGCCGGGGGTGAGCAGGTGCACGTCGTGGCCGAGCCCGACCAGCGTCTCGCGCAGCCGGTCCCACTGCTTGACCGCCAGGTCGGCGTCGACCGGCGTGGCCGGGTCCATCCACGGGTTGATCGCGTACTCGACCGCGAAGTGCTCCGGCGAGCACATGAGATATGTCCGCTTTCGCGAGACTCGCTGCTGGTTCACGGTCACCAAGAGTAGGTAGGCTGGAACTTTGGTAACAGCCACAACCATTGCTTCCCGGAGGCGGAACGTTGCAGATAGACGCGGTTGACCAACGAATCATTGCGTTGCTCGTGGCGGACGCCCGCGCCTCGTACGCCGACATCGGCGCCCGGGTGTCACTCTCCGCCCCCGCGGTCAAGCGACGGGTCGACCGGCTGCGCGCGACCGGCGTGATCCGCGGCTTCACCGCGGTCGTCGACCCGGCCGCCGTGGGATGGACCACCGAGGCGTTCGTCGAGCTGTTCTGCGCCGGCCGGACCACACCCGCGCAGATCGGCGTCGCCGCCCGCCGGCACCCCGAGGTGGTCGGCGCCTACACCGTCTCCGGCGAGGCGGACGCGCTGGTGCACCTGCGCGCCGCCGACATCGCCCACCTGGAGGAGGCACTGGAACGGCTGCGCGCCGAGTCGTTCGTCACCTCGTCCCGCAGCACCATCGTGCTGTCCCGCCTCGTCGAGTCCCCCGGCGTCGGCCCCTCCACGAGTTGACGCCGGTGCCGCTCCGGACCGGTCAGAGGTACATGCCGGTGCGGTGCTCCTGCGGTCGGGCCGGCTTGTCACCCTCACCGAAGAAGCGCTTGCCGCCGAACTCGCCGTGCAGCCGGTCGTCCAACTCGTCGGCGAGACCGGTCATCACCTGCACGGCCAGCATCAGGTGAGTGGCCTGGAAGTTGCGGCCGAAGACCGGGATGGACGCCCAGACCGTGTCGTCGGCGCAGTAGAGCCGGCCGATCGGCATCCGGTTGGTCAGCTCGGAGAGCTTCACGTAGAGGCGCTCGGTCGGCTCGACCTCGGTCAGCACCGGGGAGAAGACGTCGACCAGCGGCGGATTGTCGCGGACCCGCACGAAGACCATCGCCGAGCCGGCCCGGATGTTGATGTCACCGTCGGAGTCGACCTGCACCTGGTCGGAGTTCGACTTCAGCATCGTCGAGACGACCGTACGGACCCGCTCCTCCAGGGCCAGCACGTCGTTCTCACCCGACTGGGCGGCCGCCGCGGCGGCCAGCGCCTCCTCCAGGTCGGCCTCCACGTCCCGGTCCGGGCCGAACTCGCTACGGGCGGTGCCGAGCGGCTCCACCGGCAGCGGCTCACCCTCGGCGTCGTGCACCAGGTAGACCAGGAACGCGGGATGCGGAGCGCCGTAGACGTCCCGCAGCGTCCGGGAGAGCACCGCGGACAACCGGGTCGCCTCGTCGACGCCGCAGTCCAGGCCGAACTGCTCGCCGGAACCCGCCACCACGCCGGGCGGCGACCAGCCCAGCGCCACCATGTCGGCCACCGCCGCCCGGTCCAGCCGGTAGCCCGCCGGCAGCGTGGCGTTGCCGACCGCCCGGGCCGACAGCGCGCCGTCCTCGCCGGCGTCCGCGCTGACCGAGTAGACGGCATCGCCGGTTCCCGAGGCGGTCGGGTCGAGCGTGACCTCCAGGTGACCACCGGCCGGCAACCCGCGCAGCCGCTCGGCCAGCGCCCGGGCGAACTCCCGCCAGGCCTCGGTCACCTTGGCCCGCAGATCAGCCGTGGTCGGCTCGTCGAGCAGGATCGAATCGTGCTGCTCCGGCGTACCGCCGGAAGGCTTGTCGACCGGCGAGGGGTGGTCTGCCGTCATGATCGCCTCCGTCCGTTCCCGCCACCCTACCCACGGGCGGCGGGGGCCGAATCACAGCCGACCGGGATCGGACAAGTCGCTACTCCACCGGCGTCGTCCCGTCCAGCTCCACCGGCCACGACCCGGCCAGCGCGCTGAGCCGGGCCGCCACCGCGGCCGGATCCGCGCCGCGCCCCACCGCCACCCCCAGGAGGTACGCGCTGACCGGCGCGCCCGGCCGCACCACCTGATGCGCCACGTCCCGGGCCACGTCGAGCACGGCCGACACCGGCACCTCGGTCGGATCCAGCTCCAACTCGGCGCAGGCCGCGGTGACCCAGTCGTCCAACACGGTCATGTCGTCCACTCCTCGGCCCGGCGTACGTCCTCGTCAGTGTCGCAGTCGAACCAGGGCGGCGGCCCGCCACCGAACCAGGCCACCTCCCGAACCGTGGCACCGGCCAGCAGGCCCCGCACCGCCGCGCCGTCGACCGTGCCGCCCCGCTCCGCCGCCAGCCGGTCCACCGCCGCGCGCAGCGCCGGCAGCCGCCAGACGCCGCAGAGCTGCTGCCGGCGACCGTCGCCGTCCACGTAACAGGCCAGCTCGGCGGTCGACCCGTCGAGCGCGCGCCGCAACTCCGCCACCGCGGCGGCGGTGAGCAGCGGCAGGTCGGCGGCGAGCAGGGCGACAGTGGTCGTACCGGGTCGCAGCAGGGCCAGCCCGGCTGCGGTCGCCGCCACCGGACCACCACCGGCGGGCTCCTCGCGGGTCACCCGCGCCCCCATGGGCGCCGGGCCGGACGGACCGACCACGATCCGCTCGTCCGCGTCGGCCACCGCGGCCAGCACCCGGTGCAGCATCGGCCGGCCACCGACCGGACGGGCTGGCTTGTCCACCCCACCCATCCGGCGGGCCGCACCGCCGGCGAGCAGTACCGCCGCGTACCCGGTCACCGCCTCACCCTACCCACTGCCCACGCCGGAACACCGGGCCAGACGGGCGCTCCGGGGTGCTGAGGTGCGGGTGGGGCGGGGTGCGGGAGAGGATGGCGGCATGGGACGGGCGACAGACCGGCGCGGCGTGCTGCGGATCGACCTCGGAGCGGCGGACGACCGCCGGGACCGGGTCCGCCGGCAGGACACGCTGGCCGTGGAGGAGCCGCTGGAGATCCGGGTCGGACCGGCCGGCCCGGGCCGTCGCCGGCCGCTCGCGGTGACCATGCGCACGCCCGGCGACGACCTGGACCTGGCCATCGGCTTCCTGCTGACCGAAGGGCTGATCCGGTCGGCGGAGGATGTGCACACCGCGCAGCTCTGCTCCGGAGCGGAGACCCCCAACACGTACAACGTGGTCGACGTGGTGCTCTCCCCCGGCGTGCCGGAACCGGCCACCGACCCGGCGCGCAACTTCTACACCACCAGCTCCTGCGGCGTGTGCGGCAAGGCGAGCATCGAGTCGGTCCGCACCCGCTCCCGGTTCGCCGTGCGGGAGGACCCGTTGGAGGTCACCGCCGCACTGTTGGCTGGGCTGCCCGACCGGCTGCGTGCCGCGCAGCGCGCCTTCGACCGCACCGGCGGCCTGCACGCGGCCGGGCTCTTCACCCCGGACGGCGAACTGCTGGCCCTCCGCGAGGACGTGGGCCGGCACAACGCGGTGGACAAGGTGATCGGCTGGGCCACCCGGTCGGACCGGCTGCCGCTGGCCGGTCACGTCCTGCTGGTCTCCGGCCGGGCCAGCTTCGAGCTCACCCAGAAGGCGTGGATGGCCGGCGTGCCGCTGCTCGCGGCGGTCTCCGCGCCCAGCACGCTCGCCGCCGAACTGGCCGAGGAGGCCGGGATGACGCTTGTCGGATTCCTCCGCGGCCCGACCATGAACGTCTACACCGGGGCGCAACGCGTGCCTCGCTGAGGCGGGCGACACGGCGACCCGGCCCGCGTCGGCGCGGACGGCGCCGCTGCCTCCGACCCAACGGCGCGGACGGCACCACCCCCTCCAGCTCAGCGGCGCGGACGGCACCACCCCCTCCGGTTCAGCGGCGTGGACGACGCCGGCGGCGGCGGCGGAGGACCGCCGGGCCGGCGACACCCGGCCAGCCGTCCAGCTCGGACGGGGCCACGCCACGACGGAGCGCGTCGTCGAGGAGCACCGCGAGGGAGTAGGCGGGATCCGCCGCGAGCACCCGCTCCAGGGCGACGGCGGCCAGCGCGCCGTGCCCGGACCGCCAGGCGGCGAACGCGAGCAGCGTTCCCGGGGCCGCGGTCAGTTCGGGTTCGGCCCGTCGGAGCACGTCGGTCCACAGGCTGATGTCGGTGTCCCGGCCGTCGGTGCGGGACCAGGCGTGGTCGCGCACCACGAGGTGGGTGAGGAGCACGGTCAGCCAGGCCACCTCGTCGTCGGTGAGTCGCTCACCGTGCCGCTGCCGGCGAAACGCGGCCCGTACCGCCGCCGTGCCGGCCGCCCGCACGGCCCGCGTCCCGGCGGGCCGGGGATCACCGGACTCCGCGTCGCCGGGCGAAGGGGCACCGGACTCCGCACCGCCCGGCGAGTGGTCGTCGGGTGGCTCCCCGGTGAGCGCGGCCAGCCGGCGGCGGGCCCGCACGGTGGCCCGGCGCATCGCGAGCCGGACCGGACCGCCGAACGGCGACACCTGCGCGGCCAGGGCGGCGCGGTCGGGCAGGGCGACCTGACCGGCGAAGACGGCCGCCGCGCTGATCCGGCTCGCGGCCGGGTCGTACGGCGTGCCCTCCACCGGGCAGCAGGTGGGCTCGTCGCAGAGGTACGACCACCAGCGACCGTCCGTCACCCGGAGCGCGTCGAGGACGATCAGCCCCGCGTCGTCCAGCGCCGCGCCCACCGCGTCCACCACGCCGGTGACGCGGGCGGCCGGACCGAAGCCGATGACCGTCGCGGCGTCGGCGTCCTGCCGGGCCACCACCTGCGCCAGATGCCGGGCCGGCGGACCGGGGTCGACACCCGGCTCGGGAAGGTCGCCGCGGGCCGCGAACACCACCCGCCGGCCCCGCACCGCGACCACCACCACGCTGTCCTCGGGGTGGAAGCCGAGCAGGTAGGGCACGGCGACGACGAGGTCGGCCGGCGAGCGGACGGAGAGGCGGGGACGCTCGGTGGAGTTCATGCCGGGAGCGTGCGGGGGGCGCCGCCGCCGCGACAGGCCCTGTTGACGACACGCGGCTCGTCCACAACCACCGAACGTATCGGCCCAGGTGGGCCGCGTCCGCCACCAGTCTCGGTACGACAGGGCCGACGCCTGTCCCAGGTACCGGCTACCTTGCGCTCATGGACCTGGCGTACCTGCGGGCACACCCGGAGCACCTGCCGACCTTCCTGACCCACCAGCGGATCCGGGAGACGCCGGTCTCCGGCGGTGACATCTGCGCCGCCTCGCGACTCACGCTCGACGACGGTCACTCCGTCTTCGCGAAGACCTGGCCGGATCGGGCGACGCGACCGGTGCCGGAGGGCTTCTTCGCCACCGAGGCGGCCGGTCTGCGGTGGCTGCGCGAGGCCGACGCGGTTCCGGTGCCGGAGGTGCTGGTCGCGCTGCCGGGGCTGCTGGCGCTGGACTGGGTGGAGCCGGGCGAGCCCGGCCCGGAGGCGGCAGAGGCGTTCGGCCACGGGCTGGCCGGGCTGCACCGGGCCGGCGCGCCCGCGTTCGGCGCGGAGTGGACCGGGTTCATCGGCGCGCTGCCGCAGGACAACACGCCCGACCGGGGGCCGTGGCCGGAGTGGTTCGCCCGGTGCCGGCTGCTGCCGTACCTTCGAATGTCGGTCGACGGGGGCGCGCTCACCGGCGCCGCGACGGCGCTTGTCGAGCAGGTCGTCGCGCGGGTCGGCGAGTGGGGCGGCGACGAGCCGCCGGCCCGGGTGCACGGCGACCTCTGGCCCGGCAACCTGCTCTGGGGCGCCGACGACCGGGTCTGGCTGGTCGACCCGGCCGCGCACGGCGGCCACCGCGAGACCGACCTGGCGCAGCTCGCGCTCTTCGGTGGTCCGCCGCAGTTAGAGCGCATCCTGTCCGCCTACCAGGAGTCCTGGCCGTTGGCCGACGGCTGGCGGGAGCGGGTGCCGCTGCACCAGTTGCACCTGCTGCTGGTGCACACCGCGTTGTTCGGGGCGGCGTACGCGGAGGCGGTGGTCTCGGCCGCCCGTGCCGCGCTCGGCGGCGTCCGACGCGCTACGGTCGACGAATGACCGCCCCCCGGACGACGGCAGACGGGGTCCTCACCGACCGGTACGGCCGGGTCGCCCGGGACCTGCGGGTCTCGCTGACCGACAAGTGCAACCTGCGCTGCACCTACTGCATGCCGGCCGAGGGCCTGCCCTGGCTGGCCGGCCCGCAACTGCTCACCGACGAGGAGATCGTCCGGCTGGTCGGGGTCGCGGTGCGCCGGCTCGGCGTCACCGAGGTGCGCTTCACCGGCGGTGAGCCGCTCATCCGACCCGGGCTGCCCGGCATCGTGGCGGCCGTGGCCGCGCTGTCGCCCCGACCGCGCATCTCGCTGACCACCAACGGCATCGGTCTGGCCCGACTCGCGCCGGCGCTGCGCGCGGCGGGGCTGGACCGGGTCAACGTCTCGCTCGACACGCTCGACCCGGCCCGGTTCGCCGCGTTGACCCGGCGCGACCGGCACGCCGACGTGCTCGCCGGGTTGGCCGGCGCGGCGGAGGCCGGGCTGACCCCCGTCAAGATCAACGCGGTACTGATGCGCGGCGTCAACGACGACGAGGCCCCGGCACTGCTCCGGTTCGCCGTGGCGCACGGCTACGAGCTGCGGTTCATCGAGCAGATGCCACTGGATGCCCAGCACGGCTGGGACCGGTCGACCATGGTCACCGCCGACGAGATCCTGGCCGCCCTGCGCGCCGAGTCCGCGTTGCGACCCGACCCGACCGAGCGGGGCGCCGCGCCGGCCGAGACCTGGCTGGTGGACGACGGTCCGGCCAAGGTCGGGGTGATCGCCAGCGTGACCCGGCCGTTCTGTGGCGACTGCGACCGCACCCGGCTCACCGCCGACGGTCAGGTGCGCAACTGCCTCTTCGCCACCGACGAGTCGGATCTGCGGGCCGCGCTGCGGGCCGGCGCCGACGACGAGGAGTTGGCCCGGCGCTGGCGGGCCGCGATGTGGGGCAAGCGGGCCGGGCACGGGATCGACGATCCGACCTTCCTCCAGCCGGCCCGGCCGATGTCCGCGATCGGAGGTTGACGGTGGAGTTGACCGTCCGTTATTTCGCCGGCGCACGAGCCGCCGCCGGCCGGGCCGAGGAGACCGCATCCGCCGGCCGGTCGCTGGACGAACTCCTCGACGACCTCTCCGCTCGCCACGGTGACCGACTGGCCGTGGTGCTCAAGGCGGCGAGTTTCCTGGTCGACGGCGTCGCCTGCCATGATCGTCAGGCACCGTTGCCGGCCGGGGTCACGGTGGACGTGCTGCCACCCTTCGCGGGCGGCTGAGGGAGGCCGACGTGCTGGCGATGGCGACATTCGTGGGTTTCGTCGTGCTCGTGATCGGGCTGATCCACTACTACCTGTGGCGGCGACTGGTTCGGGACACCACCCGTCCGGGGCGGGCCCGCCGGGTCGGGGCGGCGGCGGCGGTCCTGCTCGCGCTGCTCGTGCCGGCGACCATGGCCGGCACCCAGAACGGCTTCTACTGGCTGGCCTGGCCGGGCTACGTGTGGCTGGCCCTGATGTTCTACCTGCTGGTGCTGCTCCTGGTGCTGGAGGTGCCGACCGCGGTGACACGGCTCGTCCTGCGCCGCCGGGCCCGTTCGGTCACGTCCCCGGGGCCGGCCGCCGAGCCGGCGCTGGTCGGCGCCGGCACCTCCGCCGCGGCACCCACCGAGGCCGGCGACCCGCCGCTGACCAGCGACGCCGGCGACCCAGCACCGTCCGCCGAGGCCGGTGACACCCCGCCCGGCCATCCCGGTGACGCTGCGCCGGGAGCGCCCGGCCGACCGGCCGCCGGCGGCGCACCCGCGAGCCACGACCCGTCCCGTCGGCTGCTGCTCGCGCGCGGCGCGGCGATCTTCGCCGGGCTCACCGCCGCCGGCGTCACCGGGTACGGCGTCCGCACCGCGATGGGGCCACCCCGGCTGGACCGGGTACGCATCCCGTTGGCGAAGCTGCCGCGGAGCATGGACGGGCTGCGGATCGCCACCGTCTCCGACATCCATCTCGGGCCGCTGCGTGGCCGGGCGCACACCGAGCGCATCGTCGCCATGATCAACCGACTGGACGCCGACCTGGTGGCCGTGGTCGGCGATCTGGTCGACGGCTCGGTGGCCGAGCTGGGCCGGGCCGCCGAGCCGCTGCGTGACCTGCGCTCCCGTTACGGCAGCTTCTTCGTGACCGGCAACCACGAGTACTACTCCGGCGTGGAGGAGTGGGTCCGCGAGGTGGACCGGCTCGGCCTGCGGGTGCTGCAGAACGAACGGCAGGAGATCCGGGCCCGGGGTGGCGTGCTGGACCTGGCCGGCGTCAACGACGTGACCGCCGACGGCACCGGGCTGGCCGCGCCCGCCGACTACGCGGCCGCGCTCGGCGACCGTGACCCGAGCCGCCCGGTGGTGCTGCTGGCGCACCAGCCGGTGGCCGCGCACGAGGCGGCGAAGTTCGGCGTCGACCTCCAGCTCTCCGGGCACACCCACGGCGGTCAGATGGTGCCGTTCAACCTGGCGGTGAAGCTCCAGCAGCCGGTGGTCTCCGGTCTGGGCGAGGTGGACGGCACCAAGGTCTACGTCACCAACGGGGCCGGCTTCTGGGGGCCGCCGGTGCGGGTCGGCGCCCCGCCGCAGGTGACGCTCGTCGAGCTGCGTGCCCCCTAGCGGGTCGGGGGCCCGCCGTCCAGCACCGCATTGCTCAGGTCACGCGTACGCGTGGCGGCGGGCGGGTAGGCAAGCGGACGTGACAGGATGCGGCGTGCCTCCGTTCAGTGCCGCACCCCCCGGTGGCCTCCCGCCCTACGTCGCGGATCTGCACATCCACTCGAAGTACTCCCGCGCGTGCAGCCGTGACCTGACCCTGCCCAACCTCGGTTGGTGGGCCCGGCGCAAGGGCATCGGGGTGCTCGGCACCGGCGACTTCACCCATCCCGCCTGGTACGACCACCTGCGCGAGACGCTGCACCCGGCCGAGCCCGGCCTCTACCGGCTGTCGCCGGAGGCGGAGCGGGACATCGCCCGGCGGCTGCCGCCCCGGCTGGCCAGCGAGGCGGAGGCGGACCCGGTCCGGTTCATGCTGAGCGTGGAGATCTCCACGATCTACAAGCGGGACGACCGGACCCGGAAGGTGCACCACCTGATCTACCTGCCGGACCTGGACGCGGTGGGCCGGTTCAACACCGCGCTCGGCCGGATCGGCAACCTCGGCTCGGACGGCCGGCCGATCCTCGGGCTGGACTCCCGCGACCTGCTGGAGATCACGCTGGAGGCCAGCGGAGACGGCTTCCTGGTGCCGGCCCACATCTGGACGCCCTGGTTCTCCGCGCTCGGCTCGAAGTCCGGCTTCGACGCGATCGCCGACTGCTACGCCGACCTGGCCGAGCACATCTTCGCGGTGGAGACCGGGCTGTCGTCCGACCCGGAGATGAACTGGCGGGTCGGCAGCCTGGACCGCTACCAGTTGGTGTCCAACTCGGACGCCCACTCGCCGCCGGCGCTGGCCCGGGAGGCCACCGTCCTGACCGCCGACCGCGACTACTTCGCGATCCGGGAGGCGCTGCGCACCGGGGACGGGCTGGCCGGCACCGTCGAGTTCTTCCCGGAGGAGGGCAAGTACCACGCCGACGGGCACCGACTCTGCGGCGTGAACTGGTCGCCGGAGCGGACCCGCGAGGCGGGCGGACGCTGCCCGGAGTGCGGCAAGCCGCTGACCGTGGGTGTGCTCAGCCGCGTCGAGGCGTTGGCCGACCGGCCGGCGGGGCACCGGCCGGCGCACGCCCGCGAGGTGGCCCACCTGGTGCCGTTGGCCGAGATCCTGGGCGAGATCAACAAGGTGGGTGCCCGGTCGAAGAAGGTCGAGGGCAAGCTCAACGAGCTGGTCGCGGCGCTCGGCCCGGAGTTGGAGATCCTCACCCGTACCCCGGTGGAGGAGATCGGCCGGGTCGGCGGCGAACTGCTCGCGGAGGGCATCGACCGGCTGCGTCGCGGCGAGGTGCGCAGGGTGCCGGGCTACGACGGCGAGTACGGCGTGATCACGCTCTTCGACCCGGCGGAACTGGGCGCTCCGGGCGGCGGAGCCGGGCAGGAGACACTCTTCGACGTACCCGTGCCCGCGCAGCGGCGGCCCACGGAGCCGGCGCCGAAGCCGAAGGCCAAGCGCCCGGCGGCGGCCCGGCCGGAGCCGAAGCGCAAACCGCCCGCGCCTCCGCTGGCGCCGCCGCCCTCCCCGCACGAGCCGTTCGAGCCGATGCTCGCCGGCATGGAGGAGGTCGGCACCGGCCTGCTGGACCGGCTGGACGCGATGCAGCGGGTGGCCGCCTCCGCGCCGGGTGGCCCGCTGCTGATCGTGGCCGGTCCGGGCACCGGCAAGACGCGCACGCTGACCCACCGGATCGCCTACCTCTGCGCGGAGCTGAACGTCTTCCCGGACCAGTGCCTGGCGATCACGTTCACCCGCCGGGCGGCCGAGGAGCTGCGGCACCGCCTCGACGCGCTGCTCGGGCCGGTCGCCGAGGACGTCACGGTGGGCACGTTCCACGCGCTCGGGCTGACCGTCCTGCGGGAGAATGCGGCGGCGGCCGGCCTGCCGGCGGATTTCCGGATCGCCGACGACGCGGACCGGACGGCGGCCCGGGCGGAGGCCGGCGAGGACGACGAGCGGTACGTCGCGCTGCTGCGCAAGCGGGACCTGGTCGACCTGGACGAGCTGCTCACGTTGCCGGTGGCGGTGCTGAAGGGGGACCGGAAGCTGGTCCGGGAGTACCGCGAACGGTGGAAGTGGATCTTCGTCGACGAGTACCAGGACGTCGACGCGGTGCAGTACGAGCTGTTGCGGCTGCTCAGCCCGCCGGACGGCAACCTGTGCGCGATCGGCGACCCGGACCAGGCGATCTACTCGTTCCGGGGTGCCGACGTCGGCTACTTCCTGCGCTTCTCGCAGGACTTCACCGACGCCCGGCTGGTGCGGCTGAACCGCAACTACCGGTCCTCCGCCCCGATCCTGGCCGCCGCCGTGCAGGCCATCGCGCCGTCGTCGCTGGTCCGGGGCCGTCGGCTCGACCCGGCCCGGCTCGACCCGGAGGCGCCGCTGGTCGGCCGGTACGCCGCGACCTCGGTGGCCGACGAGGCCGACTTCGTGGCCCGCACCGTCGACGAGCTGGTCGGCGGCCTGTCCCACCGGTCGCTCGACTCGGGGCGGATCGACGGGCGGACGACCACGCTCTCCTTCTCCGACATCGCCGTGCTGTACCGCACCGACTCGCAGGCGGCACCGATCGTGGACGCGTTGACCCGGGCGAACATCCCGGTGCAGAAGCGCTCACACAACCGGCTGCGGGACCGTCCGGGCGTGGCGGCGATCGCCCGCGAGCTGCGGCACGCCGGCCTGGACGGCTCCCTGACCGCCCGGGTACGCGAGGCCGGCCGGCTGGTGGCCGAGCGATTCGCCGTGCCCACGCTCGACGGTTCCGGCGCGGTACGCCCCGACGACGTCCGCAGCGCCGTGGACCTGCTCACGCCACTGGCCCGCCGCTGCGGCGAGGACCTCGGGCTCTTCCTCAGCCAGCTCGCCACCGGCGCGGAGGTGGACGCGCTCGACCCGCGCGCCGAGGCGGTCACGCTGCTCACGCTGCACGCGGCCAAGGGCCTGGAGTTCCCGGTGGTGTTCCTGGTCGGCGCCGAGGACCGGCTACTGCCGTTGCGTTGGCCGGGCACCGAGCCGGACGACGACGCGGTCGCCGAGGAACGCCGGCTCTTCTTCGTCGGCCTGACCCGGGCGCAGGACCGGCTCTACGTGAGTCACGCCGCCCGGCGTACCCGGCACGGGTCGGAACGGGACGCCCGCCCGACCCCGTTCCTCGACGCGATCGACCCGGCCCTGTTCGACCGCCTGGGCGCCGCCGAGCCCCGCCGCCCCAAGGACCACCAACTCCGCCTGATGTGAAAGGAGGGGCCCCTTGTTAACGCTTCCGGTAGAGATGGGGCCCCTTTTCACACGCACCTGTTAACAGGGGGACCCGCCTAACGCCAGCGGGTGGGCAGGCAAGCGGGCAGGCAAGCGGACAGGTGGGTGGGCGGCCTCAGGTCAGCACGGCGGCGAGCCAGGCACCGGCCAGGATCGCCGGGCCGAACGGCAGGGGTGTGTCCCGGCGGATCCGGCCGGCGGCGAGCAGGACGAGGACGGTCACGCCGGCGAGCAGGTGCGGCAGGAGCAGCCCGAGCCGGAGCACCGGCCAGCCGAGCCAGCCCAGAGGGAACCCGAGCGCGGCGGCCAGCTTCACGTCGCCGAAGCCGAGCCGGGCGCCGGGCAGCAGGGCGAGCAGCAGATAGCCGCCCAGGGAGAGACCGACCCCGACCAGGGCGGTCGTCACGCGCCCCGGCTCGCCGGCCACCAGGGCGGTCGCCGGCAGGCCGAGCCCACCGCCGAGCGCCACCGCGCCGACCAGCGGGTCGGGCAGCCGCAACGCGCTCAGGTCGGTCACCGCGAGCACCAGCCCGACGGCGGCGACCAGCAGCAGCGCCGGCAACGCGGGCTCGTCCCCGCGCGCGACGGCCAGGGCGCCGTACACCACCGCCCCGACCACGGCCACGGTCCACCGCCCTGGCCCGACGGTCGGACCGCCGCACCCCACCGCCCACCGCGCCCTCGGGGGGCCCGCCTCCGCCCGCCCGAGCCCGGTGAACCGGCGTGGCGTGGCGCGACCGACGGCGCGGCGGCCGATCGGCACCGCGGCCAGACCGGTCAACGCGCCGAGCACCGCCGTTCCCGTCACCGCTCCCGCCATCGTCACCGCCGACACGGGCCGGGACGCTACCGGCCGGCGCGTCCCCGGGCCGCCCCGTCGCCGGCAGCCGGCGGGGTCCGGGCCGTCCCGTCGCCGCCGGCAGCCGGCGGGGTGCGGTTCGGCCGTTCGGTGCTCACCACCACGGCGACGCCGGCCACGAGCACCGCGCCGCCGAGCAGCACCTGCGTGGTGACCGGCTCGGCGGCGAGCAGCGCGCCGAGCGCCACCGCGACCGCCGGGTTCACGTACGCGTACGTGGAGACCAGCGAGATCGGTGCGTGGGCGAGCAACCAGACGTACGCGGTGAAGGCGACCAGCGAGCCGGCCACCATCAGGTACGCCAGCGCCGCCCAGGACCGCCCGGTCACCTCGGCGGGATCGAAGTCGGCCAGCTCGCCGCGTACGGCCCCGATCAGCAGGAGCGCCAGCGCGCCGGCCACCATCTCGTAGACGGTCGCCACGAACGGGTCGGCCGGCATCCGGATCCGCCCGGACAGATAGGAACCGATCGACCAGCTCGCGGCGGCGGCAACCACGGTCAGCGCGCCCGCCAGCGGCACCCCGTCCACGCCGTCGCGGGGCAGGACGAGCAGGACGAGCCCGACGAAGCCCACGGCGACGCCGGCGAACGTCCACGGTCGGGGCCGGTCCCCGCCGACCGTACGCAGCACCACCACCAGCAGCGGCACGGTGGCGATCAGCAGGGCGGCGACCCCGGAGGGCACCGCGTCGGCGGGTGGGCCGGACTCGGCGAGCACCACCAGCCCGTTGCCGCCGGCCAGCAGCAGCACCCCGACCAGCGCGGCCGAGCCGAGGCGACGCGGTGGCACGCGCAGCGCCCCGGGCCCGCGCCGGAGCCGCAGCACGAGCGCGAGCACCACGGCGGCGGCGGCGAACCGCATCGCGGCGGAGGTGAGTGGCGGCAGGGATTCGACGGCGATCCGGATGCCCAGGTAGGTCGAGCCCCACAGCAGGTAGACCAGCGCCAATGCGGTCCAGACCAGGGCGGCGCGGACCGGCGGCGGCGGGGAGCCGGCGACGTCCGTCGTACTCGGGGGGCGTGAGCTCATCGTGGGACCACGCTACGGTGACCACGGCGTCGGCGTCCCGTGTTGGTGGCCGGCCTCTCAGCACCGGCTACACAGGAGGCGTTCATGTCGAACTTCGGACCACCGGGCGGCGGCGCACCCGAGCCGTGGCGGGGACGACGCCCGGACGACGGCTACGCCCCCGATCCGCACCACGACCCGGCGCCCGGCGGCCCGCAGTACGGCCCGCCCGCGCAGTACGGCCCGCCGCAGGAGCAGTACGGCCCGCCCCAGCAGTACGGGCCATCGCCCGAGCAGTACGGCCCACCCGCCCAGCAGTACGGGCCTCCGCCCGAGCAGTACGGCCCGCCCGCCGAGCAGTACGGCCCACCGCAGGAGCAGTACGGCCCGGGTGCCGCGCCCCGACCGGGTTATCCGGCCGGCCCCGGCTACCCCGGCCAGGTGCCCTATCCCGGGCAGCAGCCCTACGCCGGCGGGCAGCCGCCGTACGGCGCGGGGCAGCCGTACGGCGGCGGGCCACCGGCGTACGGCGCGGGACAACAGCCCTACGACGAGCCGACGCCACCGAAGCGGGGCAGGGGCCCGTTGCTGGTGGTGGTGATCGTGCTGGCGGTGCTGCTGCTGGGCGGCGGCGGGGCGTACTGGCTGCTCGGCCGGGACGGGGACGAGCCGACGGCCGGGACGACGGCGACCACCGCGCCGGCCCCGGCGCCGACCTCGGCGGCGCCGAGCGATCCGGCGGAGGCGACGCCCACCACGGCGGCCCCGGCCTCCTCGACCGACCCGCGGTTCGTGAAGGCGGGTCAGTGCGTCGCCAACCAGGGCGGGGGTGCCCAGCCGAAGCTGGTGATCGCCGACTGCGCCCCGAAGACGTACGAGGTGCTGCGCCGGATCGACGGCGCGACCAGCGGAAAGAAGGACGCCGAGGCCAAGTGCGGCAAGGTGGCCGGCTACACCGACTGGTACTTCTTCGACAGCGAGCTGGACACGCTCGACTTCGTGCTCTGCCTGAAGCGTCGATAGGCCGCTAGCCGACTCTAGGGCTGTCTGAGGTGGACGCTAGACAGACCTAGATTCGACTCGACGCCGACACGCGGTAGCCGCCTCTACGCGCGTCTAGCCTGGTCACTAGACGACCGGATACTGTGCGAGCGTGGATCCGGTCCGCAATCCGTACGCTCCCGGCGCCGGTCAGCGCCCGCCCGAACTCGCCGGGCGGGGGCGGGAGCTGGACGTCTTCGACGTGGTGCTGGAACGCATCGCCCGGGGTCGGCCGGAACGCAGCCTGATGCTCACCGGCCTGCGCGGGGTCGGCAAGACGGTGCTGCTCAACACGCTCCGGTCGGAGGCGATCAACCACCTCTGGGGCACCGGCAAGATCGAGGCCCGGCCGGACCAGTCGCTGCGTCGGCCGATCGCCGCCGCGCTGCACATGGCGGTCCGCGAGCTGGCCCCCCGACACCGCGCGCCGGACCGGATCGACGGCTTCCTCGGCGTGCTCAAGGCGTTCGCGCAGCGGTCCGCGCCGGCCGGGCGGGCCGGCGCGGCGCCGAAGCTGCGCGACAGGTGGCAACCGGGCATCGACGTGCCGGCCAGCAGCGGCCGGGCCGACTCGGGCGACATCGAGATCGACCTGGTCGAGCTGCTCAGCGACGCGGCAGCGGTCGCCACCGACGTGGGCACCGGCATCGCGATCTTCATCGACGAGATGCAGGACGTGGGCGCCGAGGACGTCTCCGCGCTCTGCGCCGCCTGCCACGAGCTGTCCCAGCTCGGCGCGCCGCTCATCGTGGTGGGCGCCGGGCTGCCGCACCTGCCGGCCGTGCTCAGCGCCGCCAAGTCGTACTCCGAACGGCTCTACCGCTACCAGCGGATCGACCGGCTGGACCGGATCGCCGCCGACCAGGCGCTCTGCGCGCCGGCCGAGCGGGAGGAGGTCGAGTACGAGCAGAAGGCGCTCGACCTGCTCTACGAGAAGTCCGGCGGCTACCCCTACTTCGTCCAGGCGTACGGGAAGGCGACCTGGGACCACGCGCCCCGCTCGCCGATCACCGCCGCCGACGTGCGGGTCGCCGCGCCCGAGGCGGAGGCGGAGCTGGCGGTCGGCTTCTTCGGCTCCCGGTTCGAGCGGGCCACCCCGGCCGAACGGGAGTACATGCGGGCCATGGCCACGCTGGCGCTGGTGGACGGCGAGGAGGGCGCCCGGGACGACATGGACGCGGCGGTGCCCACCGCGGAGATCGCCCGGTCACTCGGTCGCAAGCCGGCCAGCCTCTCCCCGGCCCGGGACGCGCTGATCAAGAAGGGGCTCATCTACTCCGGCGAGCGGGGCACTGTCGCGTTCACCGTTCCGCACTTCGGCCGCTACCTGCGCACCCAGCCGGCCTGAGCAGCCGACGAGCGGTCAGACCCGCGACCAGGGTGCCGGGAAGACCACCTCACCGGCCGGCGGTGGCGGCTCCTCGCCGGTGGACGGCGGCAGCACCAGCGCCTGCCACGGCTCCCCCAGCCCGGACCACGGGCTGGTCAACCCCAACCGGTCCGCCGGGCCGAACCCGAAGCGCCGGTAGTACGCCGGGTCACCCAGCACCACCACGAGCCGTTCCCCCAGCTCGGTGGCGGCGTCGAGCGCCGCCTGCACCACCGCCGTGCCGTGCCCGACGCGCTGCCGGTGCGGGGCCACCGCCACCGGGCCGAGCGCCAGCGCCGGCCAGCCGCCGCCGTCGGCGCGTACCCGCACGCGGGTGAGCAACGCGAAGCCCACCACCTCGCCGCCGTACTCGGCGACCATGGCCAGCTCCGGGATCCACGCGGCGCTGTGCCGCAACTCCTCGACCAGGCCGACCTCGGGCGGGGTGGTCACGTCGGGTCGGGCGAACGCGGCGGCGAGCACCCGGGCCACCGGCGCTTCGTCGGCCGGGTCCTCCGGGCGCAGTCGCAGCGTCGTCACCCGCGCGACCTTACCGAACGCAACCGGTCCATCCGCGACGGTCGCTGAAATCGATACCGGACGGACGTCGATACCTTTCGTGTGTTGCAGGGGTGACCGGCCCCCGGACGGGGTAAGACTGAACCATGAAGCCCGTGCGCTCCCTCGCCCGAGTCATGTTGAGCGGCATCTTCGTGGTCAGCGGCGCCCGCAACCTGCGCAACGCGGAACGGCTGGTGCCCGCCGCGACGCCGGTCACCGACCGGGTCGCCCCGCTGATCCAGAGCCTGCACCCGCGCATCCCGACCGACACCGAGACGCTGATCCGGGCCAACGCCGCCACCCAACTGGTCGGCGGTCTGATGCTGGCCACCGGCCGCTTCACCCGCCCGGCCGCGCTCGTCCTGGCCGGCACGCTGCTCCCGACGACCGCCGCCGGTCATCCCTTCTGGAACAACGACGACCCGACCGCGCGCAACAACAACCAGGTCCACTTCCTGAAGAACCTCGGGCTGCTCGGTGGGCTCCTGCTCGCCGCCGCGGACACCGAGGGCAAGCCGGGCCTGCGCTGGCGCGCCGGCCACCGGATCGACCACTCACGCCGGTCGGTCAAGCGCGCGGTCCGCACCGCCCGCCGGGAAGCGAAGATCGCCGTACGCTCCGCGGCGACCGCTCGCCGGATGCCCGGCTGACCTGCGTCCGCACGGCCTCCACCCCCGCAAGGCCACCAATCACCTGAACCGTCCGACACCCGTTAACGCGGTGGAAATGTCGCAAACACGTGTGGGATCGGACACGGTCGCGTAACGCGGGAGGCAACATCGTGAGGCACCGTTCTAGGCTCCGTTCTGGACCTGGACGGGCACGACGACCTTGGTACGGGGGTGGCCACGCCATGCCGACGACAGTCGGTAGACGGACCAACCGCCTCCCACCGGCGCCCCGCGTCGTCCTCGGGGTCGACCAGCGGCTCGTGGTGCGCATCGGCATCGTGGCCGCCGTGTCGTACGCGGCCTGGCTCGCGATCGGCGCCTTCGGCCGGCCGTACAACTTCTTCGACATGAAGATCTACCACGGCGCGGTGCTGTGGTGGGCCAACGGCAACGAGCTGTACGACTTCGTCGCCCCCTCGACGACCCTCGGCTTCACCTATCCACCCTTCGCCGGCCTGGTCATGCTGCCGATGTCCTGGCTGCCGGTGGACGCCGCCGGGTTCGTCAACGCGCTGGCCAGCATCGCTGCGCTCGCGGTCGTGCTGGCGGCGTTGCTGCGTCCCATCGTCGACCGGCTCGGCTGGTCGCTCTGGTTCACCGTCGGCATCGCCACCCCGCTCGCCGTGGCGATCGAGCCGTCCCGCGAGACGCTCGGCTACGGCCAGGTCAACCTGCTGCTCTTCGCGCTGATCATGGCGGATCTGGTGGGCCTGCGGTGGCGCGCCAAGCGGGGCACCCACCACGAGACCGCCGAGTCGCCGTTGGCCCGCTTCCTCTACAGCGGCGCCTGGGCCGGCGTCGGCATCGGGCTCGCCACCGCCGTCAAGCTCACCCCGGCGCTGTTCATCGGCTACCTGATGCTCACCCGGCAGTGGCGGGCCGCCTGGATCGCGGTCGGCACCACGATCGGGGTGACGCTCGCGACGTTCGGTGCGGTCGGCGAGGAGTCCCGCGCGTACTTCACCAGCGTGCTGTGGCAGACCGAGCGGGTCGGCGCGGCCGACATGACCGCCAACCAGTCCCTCGCCGGGCTGCTGGCCCGGCTCTACGACTCGATCGAGACGCCCGGGCTGCTCTGGCTCGCGTTCTCGGTGCTGGTGCTGGCGCTGGGGCTGTCCCGGGCGATCAGCGCCCGCACCGACGGCGACGAGCTGACCGCGTTCACGCTGGTCGGGCTCACCGCCAACGTGATCAGCCCGATCTCCTGGTCGCACCACCTGGTCTGGGTCATCCCGGCGATCGTGGTGCTGGCCGACGCCGCGGTACGCCGCCGCGAGGCCAGCCGCGGGCTGCCGCTACGGCACAGTGGGCCGACCCCGGCGACCGGCGTGCCCGCGCTGCGCCCGCCGATCTGGTACCCGACGCTGACCGGGTTCCGGCACGCGGCCGGCGCGCTCGGGCTCTATCTTCTCTTCCTGATCTCACCGATCTGGCCGTACGAGCACCAGCTCCCCGAGGTCTCCCACTACCAGGACGGCCTGTTCGGCGCGCTGATGGAGAACTCGCTGGCCATCGCGTTGATCGTGCTGGTCGCGGCGCTGCCCTGGCGTCCTGGTGCCGAGCCGGCGTTCTACCACGACCGGTTGGGCCGGACGGCCCCGCTCACCGCCCGGCGCTGACCGGCCGACTCAGGGGCAGTTCACCCACTCCTCGGTGCCGTCGTCGAAGACCTGCCGCTTCCAGATCGGCAGCCGCGCCTTCACCTCGTCGACGAGCCGGGCGCACGCCGCGAACGCCGCCGCGCGGTGCGCGGTGCTGACGGCGGCGACCAGCGCGACGTCACCGATCTCCAGCGGGCCGATCCGGTGCGAGACCGCCACCGCGTGGACGGCCGGGTCGGCGGCGATGTCGGCCGCCACCTCGCGCAGCACCGCCTCGGCGGTGGGGTGGCCCTCGTACTCCAGCCGGGTGACCGTCCGCCCGTGGTCGTGGTCACGGACCACGCCCTGGAAGGAGACCACCGCACCGGCCCGCCGGTCGGCGACCGCCGCCTCGTGCGCGGCCAGGTCGAGCGGCTGGTCGGTGACCGCGCCCAGCACCACCCGCGTCTCCATCGTCACGATGCCAGCATCCGATCGCGACTGTGGGGCTCGCAAACCCGGCTCGCTCCTCGCGCTCACGAGCGTTCTCCCGGGGTCAGGGGCAGCGGCACCAGGGGAACCCGGTCGCCGGCGGCGCCGCTGGTGCCGGGCCGGATCACCGCGAAGCCGTCCGCGCCGGCCAGCCCGCGCAGCATCGCCGAGCCGACGTGCCGCACCGGGTGCGCGGTGCCGGCGACCCGGTCCCAGCGGGCCAGCGCCAGATGGGTGTGGTCCCCGCGCCCGGGCACCGGCTCGGCGAGGGTGACCTGCGGCAGCACCGGCATCGGCCGGCCGGTGAGACCGGCGAGCAGGGGAGCGACCAGCGAGACCAGCGCCACCACCGCGGACTGCGGATTGCCCGGCAGGCCGGCCACGAAGCGCACCCGGCCGTCGCCGTCGACCAGCCGGGCGAGCAGCATCGGGAAGCCGGGACGCACCGCCACGGTGTTGACCACGTAGTCGGCGCCGAGCGCCTCCAGCGTCGGGTGCAGGTGGTCGACCGGGCCGTGCATGGTGCCACCGGTGGTGCAGACCAGATCGGCGTTGGCGAGCGCACCGCGCAGGGCCGCGACGTGCGCGGGCAGCGTGTCGGCGACCGGCCCGACGACGTCGCCGCCCCGCACCTGGCAGCCGTAACGGCGCAGCCAGGCCGGCACCGAGGGGCCGAGCGCGTCTCGCACCCGGCCGGCGCCGGGTGGGCCGGAGGTGAGCAGCTCGTCGCCGAAGACCAGCAGCGCGGCCCGGGGCGCGCGGCGGACCCGCAACGTGTCGTGCCCGCAGGAGGCGGCCAGACCGATCACCGCCGGGTCCACCGGCGTGCCGGCGGGCAGCAGCTCCTCCCCACGGTGCGCCTCCTCGCCCGGCTCGCGCCACTCCGGCTGTGGTCGGGGCGTGCCGGTCACCCGACCGTCCACCGTGCGGGTCGAATCCTCGATCCGAAGGATCGCGGTGGTGCCCGCCGGCACCATCGCGCCGGTGGCGATCTCCACGGTGGTGCCGTCGGCGTCCAGCGGCGACGCGGTGTGCCCGGCCAGCAGCCGGCCCACCACCCGCCACGGCCCCGGGCCGCGTACCGCCCAGCCGTCCACGCTGGAAGTGGGGAACGCCGGCAGGTCGGTGCGGGTGGCCAGCGGCTCGGCCAGGGTGTGCCCGTCGGTGTCGGCCAGCGGCCGGTTGACCGCGGGGAGCGCGGCGGAGAGCGCGACCGCGTACACCCGGGACCGGGCCTCCTCCCACCCGGCCGGCGGAGGCGTGCCCACCTGGACGGCGGCGGCTTCGGTTTCCGTGCTCATCCGGCGAGCCTAGCGCCGGTGTGCGCGGCCCGCGGGCTCAGTGGTCGCCGCCGCGCAGCTGGTCGACCGCGTGCCGCAGGATCGGCCCGAGCACGGCCAGGCCGTCCCGCGCGCCGCCACGCGAGCCCGGCAGGTTCACCACCAGCGTCCGGCCGGTGACGCCGGCCCGTCCCCGGGACAGCGCAGCCGTGGGCACCGCGTCGCGGCTGTGCGCGCGGATCGCCTCGGCGATGCCGGGGATCTCGTAGTCGAGGAGCGCGCCGGTCACCTCGGGCGTGCGGTCGGTCGGGGTGATGCCGGTGCCGCCGCTGGTCAGCACCACGTCGACGCCCTCCTCGCGGGCGGCACGCAGCGCGGCGCCGACCGGCTCGCCGTCGGGCACCACCACCGGCGCGTCGACCGTGCAGCCCAACTCCCGCAGGCCGGCGACGAGCAGGGGGCCGCTGGTGTCGGCGTAGACCCCGGCGGCGGCCCGGTTGGAGGCCACGATCACCCGGGCCCGGATCACGACCGGTCCTCCGGCCGGACCCACTCGCCGGTCTTCCCGCCCTCTTTCCGGAGCACCCGGACGGCGTCCACCGACGCGGCCGGGTCGACCGCCTTCACCATGTCGACCAGGGCGAGCCCGGCGACCGCCACCGCGGTGAGCGCCTCCATCTCCACGCCGGTGCGGTCGGCCGTCCGCGCGGTGGCGGTGATCTCCACGGTGTCGGCGGTGAGGCGCAGGTCGACGGTGACGCCGTGCAGGGCGATCGGGTGGCAGAGCGGGATCAGGTCGGGGGTCCGCTTGGCCCCCATGATCCCGGCGAGCCGGCCGACCGCGAGCGCGTCGCCCTTGGGCAGGTCGTCGCGACGGAGCAGCTCCACCACCTCGGCGGTGGTGCGGAGCCGGCCGGCGGCCACCGCGAGCCGGCCGGAGACCGGCTTGGCGGAGACGTCGACCATCCGGGCGGCGCCAGCCGGATCGACGTGGGTGAGCTGCGCGGGTTCGGTCACCGCCCGACCCTATCCGCCGGGTACGACGCCCACGCGCCTGAGCCGTCGCGGCACGGGGCGGTTCGTCCGGCCACCACTCGTCCACCGAACTCGTCCACGGTTACCGGTCGGGCGACCCGAACGGCGAGTAACGCGAACACCAACTGCTGCTTTGGCGTTCCCCGCGGGAGATCGGCCTTTCCCCGCCGGACCGTGAGACCCCGACTACGCGGATTTCCGCGCTGCTGTTCCAGCCCCGGTTGTGCCGTCCAAGTCGAAACGCCAGCTTAATCCGGTTATCACAAATCGTTGTCCCGGCGGTCGCCGCAGCGCAAGCCGCCCATACGCGCGGTCCGACCCGACTGGTCAAGCCGGCCGAGTCCGGTTGTAATGTTCCTCGGCCCAGACGACGCTACAGATGTCGCTCACGTCGCACCATTCTGGATGGCACTGAGCGACCACGTGAGTACAAGAGGCAGAAGGTCGGCTCCGCTCCGCACATAACTTGTGGACAGAACGTCATTTAAGCGACGAGAGTTGCTTATATTGCGCATACCGACATTAATTCTTCCTTACCGCCCCTTCTTCCCTCTAGCCTTCCTTCCAGTCAACAAGGCGCGGATACACGCACAGGCGATGTCTGCGGCGGGTCGTGCCAATGCGCCACAACCGATTGCGGGTGACGACTCCGATCGGCGGCGATTCCGGCCCGACGGGATATTGGAGGAGGGACGAACAATGCGTAGCACCGAATGGGGATGAGAGTTTCCCGCACCGGAACGAAGCGGTAGGCTGCCGCTCATCGCGTACCGACGGTGAGCGGCGGGTGACTCGGGTGAGCCGGACGACGGAGAGCCGCACGGGTGTCGACCCCGGCCTGCGCGGCCTCGTCTACACCCTGGTGGCGGGCGCATCGCTCGTCGCGCTCATCGCGGTCTCCGCCACACGCAGGCAACACCCCGAATCGGTACGCGACTTCGTCACCGTGGCAACGCTCGTGGTGACCGTCGCGCTGGCCACCGTCATCAAGACGCGGCTACGCATCAGGTCGACCACCTTCTACTTCGCCTGGGTGGAAACCGCAATCGTCATCGGTCTGGCCGTCGCGCCGGCCTCCTGGGTCGTCCTGGCCACCGGCGTCGGGGTGGCCGCCGGATCGGTGACCCGACTGGCACCCATCAAGGTGGCCTTCGCCATCGCGAAGCACACCCTCGTGGCCGGAGGCGCCACCGTCGCCACACTGCTGCTCGGCGGCGCCTGGCCGCCTCGGGAGCCACTCCGCATCGTCGTACTGCTGGGAATCGTCTATCTGGTCGCCGCGATTCTCGACGACGTACTCGCGATTCCGGTCATCGCGCTCGCATCCCGCACCCCGATCCTGCGCCAGTTCCGCAACAACCTCGACCTACGGATCGCCGGCTTCGGCGTGCGATTCGTCGTAGCCGCCTCCACCGTGCTGATCCTCCGGGTCGACCCCCGGCTGTTGCTCGCCGTGCCGCCCCTGGTGCTCAGCCTGCACCTGGCCTACTCCGCCAGGATCCGCGCCCGCACCGAGCAACAGGCCTGGCAGCGACTCGCCCGCACCACCGACGCGCTCAACGTGGTCGACCTCGACCAGGTCCTCACCACCGCCGTCACCGAGGCCGCCGAACTCTTCTCCGCCGACGAGGTCGAGATCGAGCTACGCGAGGGCGGGCGCACGGTCCGCGGCGGCGCGGCCGGCATCGCGTACGACGGGACCGCGCCACGCCCCAGCGCCACGGACGGCCGGATCATGCCGGTCACGCTCGAAGGACACGACCGGGCCGAGAACATCGGCGAGCTTCGGCTCCGCTTCGTCGGGCCGGTCGAGCTCTCCGAGCGGGAGCAGTACACCCTGCGTACCTTCGCCTCGGCGCTGTGCACCGCGGTCCGCAACGCCCAGGCGTACGCCGAACTGGCCCGCGTCGCCGCCGACCACGCCTACGCCGCCACCCACGACGCCCTCACCGGCCTGTCCAACCGCCGGCACCTGCTGGACGAGGGCACCGCCCAGCTCACCACCCGGCACGCCGACGGCGTCACCGCCCTGGTGCTGATCGACCTCAACCACTTCAAGGAGGTCAACGACACGCTCGGGCACGGCGCCGGCGACCGGGTGCTGATCCAGGTCGCCGAACGGCTCCGCGACGCGGCACGCGCCGACGACCTGGTCGCCCGGCTCGGCGGCGACGAGTTCGCCGTGCTGCTGCGCGGCCTGCCCGCCCCGGCGGTCGCCGCGCACCGCGCCGAAGCCCTGCTCACCACGCTGCACGACCCGATCGACCTCGACGGCATGCGGATCAGCGTGGAAGCCAGCGGCGGCATCGCCGTCGCCCCCGCCACCGGCGGGATGCCCGAGCTGCTGCGCCGCGCCGACGTGGCGATGTACCAGGCCAAGCGCGCCGGCCAGCGGGTCGCCACGTACGCGGCGACGCGCGACACCGCCGACCTCAGCCGGCTCACCCTCGGCGGCGAACTGCCCCGGGCCGTCGCCGACCACGAGTTCACCGTCAACTTCCAACCCATCGTCGACCTGGGCAGCGGCCAGGTCACCGGCGCGGAGGCGCTGGCCCGCTGGCACCACCCCACCCACGGCCTGATCGACCCGCTGCGCTTCCTGGAGGCGGTGGAACGCTCCGGGCTGCTGCCCGCGTTCGCCGAGGCCATCCTCGACCAGGCGCTGATCGCGGCCGGCTCGTGGCACGACGCCGGCTTCGACCTGCCCGTCTCGGTGAACGTGTCACCACGCAGCCTCCTCGACGCCCGCTTCCCCGGCGCCGTGCTGGCCCGGCTACGCGCCCACGACCTCCCACCCGACCGGCTCGTCCTGGAGCTCACCGAGACGCTCACCCTCAGCCAGCTCGACGTGGTCGACCGGGTGCTCAGCCGGCTCCGCGACTCCGGCATCCGGCTGGCCCTCGACGACTTCGGCACCGGCTACTCGTCGCTCTCCCTGCTCTCCCGCATCCCGGTCCACGAACTCAAGATCGACCGCAGCTTCGTCACCGCCATGGAAACCGCGCCCGAGGCCGCCGCCGTGATCCGCTCCACCCTCGACCTGGGCCGCAGCCTCGACCTCACAGTGGTCGCCGAGGGCGTGGAGAGCGAACCGCAACGCCGCACGCTCTGGGAGCTGGGCTGCACGGCCGGCCAGGGCCACCTGTTCGCCCGGCCGCTGCCGGCCGGCGCGCTGCTCGCCGCCCTCCAACGCGGCGCCGGCGGCCGGCCCGGCGCACTCGCCGCACCGCTGCACGACACCGGCGCCGTCATCCGGCTGCCCGGCCGCCGCGCCGCCGGCATCCGTACCCGCCCGACCCCCGCCACCGACGTCCGACACCCCTGACCAACCGGCCCGACCCGGCCGGAGCGCATCCCCGGTCTGCCAGACTGGCCCGCGTGACCGCCCACGCCGACCCGGCCACCGCCACCTCCCGCCGCTGGTCGGCACTCGACACCGCCGCCGGCGGTCTCGCCCTCGACCTGGGTCTCTACGCCGCCGCCACGATCTTCGCCGCGGTCACCGCCGCCACCTCCACCCTGCCGCCGCACCGCGCGTGGGGCACCGTCGCCACCATCGGGTACGCGGTCGCCGCGCTCGCCGCGACCACCCAGCTCCTCGCCCGCCGCCGACACCCCGACACCCCCCTGGCCGGCCTGCCCGCCCGCTGGGCGGTCACCGGTCTCACCTGGGCCACCACCGCGCTGCTCCCGGTCGTCCTGCAGAGCATCCAACGGGCCGGCGGACGCACCGACCGGGCCCAGGAGGAGGTGCTCGTGGTGGAACACGCCGGCACCCGCCTCGCCGAGCACGGCACCCCCTACCTCGGCCCCGACGCCATCGCCGCCCTGCCCCCCGGCGAGCAGCTCCTCGGCTACACCCCCTACCAACCCGGAATGGCGCTGTTCGGGCTGCCCCGGGCCGCCGCCGACGCCTGGTGGACCGACGCCCGCGTCTGGTTCGCGATCGGCACCGCGCTCGCGCTCGCCGCCCTGGTCGCCACGCTGCGCACCAGCACCGGCCCCACCTCGCCCCGCCGCTCCGCCACGCTGCTGCGCGCCGTCCAGGCCGCCACCGTCCTGCCCGTCTCCGCGCTCACGCTCGCCACCGGCGGCGACGACCTTCCCGTACTCGCGCTCTGCCTGCTCGCCCTCGCGCTGGCCGCCGCCGGCCGGCCCGGCCGCGCCGGCCTCGCGGTCGGCGTCGCCGGCGCGCTGAAGCTCTTCGCCTGGCCGGTGGCCGTCGTGCTGGTCTGCTGGGCCGCCACCCGCCGGGCCGCGCCCCGCACCGCCCTGGGCGCCCTCGGCCTGCCCGTCCTCGCGCTGCTGCCGGTCCTGCTCGTCGACCGCGACGCCCTGGTCGAGAACGTGCTCCGGTTCCCGCTCGGCCACGGCCTGGTGACCAGCCCCGCCCAGTCCCCGTTCCCCGGCCACCTGATCGCCGAGGCGCTCCCCGCCGGCCGTGTGGTCGCCGCCGCGCTGCTCGCCGCGGTCGGCCTGGCGATCGCCGTCCGGCTGCTGCGCCACCCGCCGCGCACCGCCGCCGCCACGGCCCTCATCTGCGGGTACGGGCTGCTCGCCGCGATCCTGCTGATGCCCTCCACCCGCTTCGGTTACCTGCTCTACCCGGCCGCCCTGCTCGTCCTCGCCCCCGCGCTGGCACTCGCCGAGACGCCCGCCGGGCAGCCCGGCCGGCCGGCATTCCCGGCAACCGCCCGGCGCGATCCGGCCGGAAGGCGTACACCTGAGGCATGACCACCTACCGTGACCGGACCGAAGCGGGACAGGACCTCGCCGAGCGACTCACCGACCTCGCCGACCGGCCCGACGTCGTCGTCCTCGCCCTGGTCCGCGGCGGCGTCCCCGTCGCCCGGGTGATCGCCGACCGGCTCCACGCCCCCCTCGACGTGCTGGTCGTCCGCAAACTCGGCGTGCCCTGGGCACCCGAGGTCGCCTTCGGGGCGCTCGGCCCCGGCGGCGTGCAGGTCCTCAACGACATGGTCGCCGGCCGGATCAGCGAGAACGACCGGGCCCAGGTCCGCCGCCGCGAACAGGCCGAACTGGACCGCCGCGAGCAGCGCTACCGCGCCGGCCGGCCACCGCTGGACCTGACCGGCCGCACCGCCCTGATCGTCGACGACGGGCTCGCCACCGGCGCCACCGCCCGCGCCGCCGTCCAGGTCGCCCGCCAGCTCGGCGCCGCCCGGGTGGTCGTCGCCGTCCCGGTCGGCTCCCCGCCGGCGTACGAGATGCTCGCCGCCACGGCCGACACGGTGGTGAGCAGCCAACTCCCGCCCGACTTCGCCGCCGTCGGCGCCTACTACGACGACATCCACGAGGTCTCCGACGACGAGGTGACGCACGCGCTGACCGCCACCGCGTGAAAACACCCGGTACCGTCGGTGTCATGCAGCTCACCTGTCCCAAATGCCACGGAGAGATGCGCCAGTACGAGCGCAGCGGAGTAGTCATCGACCAGTGCGGCGAGTGCCGCGGAATCTTCCTCGACCGAGGCGAGCTCGAAAAGCTGTTCGAGGCCGAGGCCAACTGGAACCGGCAGCAGGGCGGCGCCCCGCAGGCCGCACCCGCCGGGGCCGGCTACCCACCGCCTCCGCCGCCCCCGCCCGCAGCCCCGCACCAGCCGGGCTACGGCGCCGTCCCCCCGCCCCCTCCGCCGCCGCCCGGCCACGGCTACCCGCAGCCCGCGTACGGCCACGGTCAGCAGCAGCACTACGGCTACCACGGTCACTACCGCCGCAAGAAGAAGCACGGCTTCCTCGGCGAACTGTTCGACTGAGGTGTAAGGAGGGGCCCCTTGTTAACGCCTGCGGTAGAGAAGGGGCCCCTTCTCACCATGCCGATCGTCGAGCATCGTGGCAGGCTGCACCCCATGAGCGCGATCCGGCCGCACGAGGCGCTGGCCCAGGCGTACGACGGCATCACCGCCGCCGTCGCCCCGCTCGACGACGCCGGCCTGCAACGACCCACCCGCTGCCGGGGCTGGCTCGTCGCCGACCTGCTCTTCCACGTGCTCTGCGACGCCCAACGCGCGCTCGTCGCGCTGGCCAGCCCGGTGCCCGGCCCGGCCGACGTGGACGACATCAGCTACTGGCGCGCGTTCGGCGCCGACGGCGACGACGGGGCCGGCGCGCGGCACGCCTGGTGGGCCCGCCGCTCGGCCGCCGCGTTCGACCGGCCCACCGGCGTGGTCCGGATCTGGTCCGACACCGCTCCCGCCGCCGCCCGCGCGGCCGCCGCCGCGGACGACACCGGGCACGTCACCACCCAGGGGCACGTGCTGCGCGTACCGGATCTGCTCGCCACCCTGACCACCGAGGCGGTCGTGCACCACCTCGACCTGGTGGTGGACCTGCCGGACGCGCCACCGCCGGCGGCCGGCCCGACCCGGGTGGCGGTGACCACGATGGACGGCCTGCTGTGCGACGACGCGGTACGCCCGGCCGCCTGGGACGACCACGAGTATCTGCTCAAGGCCACCGGGCGGGTGCCGTTGACCGACCGGGACCGGTTCGAGCTGGGCGAGGCGGCGGGCTGGTTCCCACTGCTCGGCTGAGAGCCGTCAGACGATGGCCATGTCCACGAAGCGAGACAGGTGCAACTGCGCGGCGACCGTCACCGTGTCAGTGGGGCCATTCCGGTGTTTGGCAACAATAAAGTCCGCTTCGCCCGCTCTGGGCGATTCCTTATCGTAATAGTCGTCACGATGCAGAAGGATCACGACGTCTGCATCCTGCTCGATCGAGTTGTGCGCGGCGATCCCGTTGGCGATGAAGTTGTGCGTACCGAGCACGGTTGCGTCGTAGACATCCTTCTCACCAACCGGCTCGATCGAGACGATCTCGTCCCAGAAAACATCATTAGTAGCATGCAGGTCGAGGTCGGCCGAGTCCAACACGGTGGCGATCTTGGCAAGACGAGACCTACTGGGGGCGCGCTTCCACATCGTGCTGCCGCAGAACTTGGTGCCGACAGCAGCCGCGAACTCCCGATGGCTCATCTTCCGCTCAGTTAGAACCTCGCGCACCCGCGTCCACACCTCTCTGGGGACGGTGTCCACGTTCGGGTTGCTCACCATGGCCTCAAGGCTCCCCAGCAACGCTGAACAGCCGCCCGCGCGCTCGCCGTGCGCACCGATCTCACGGAGGAAGCGGAGCTGGTCGTCGCGACCGGAGACGTCGAGCGTGTACTGCGGCCGGTGCCGGACAACCGGAACCTGCCTGAGTCGCGCCGAAATTCCGAAGCGGAGCAACAGCCGCGAGATATCCTCCAGCATTCGCTGCGAGGTGGAGGAGAAGTAGACGCGTCCACCTCGACCCGACTTGTTCACGGTCACCGACCCGTCGGTGGCCCACAGGTGTCGCAGGAAGAGCGTGATCTGCTCTTTCGGCAGACCGAACACCGGTGCGGGCACGAACTTCTCATGGGATCGGAGCCCGAACAACCCGAGCCCGTCCAACCACTCCGCGATCGGGTTCCGCCGCCCTCGGGCGAGCCGGAAGGGTGCCGGTAGGCGGAGGGTGGTCACTCGAGCAGCCGCGTAGTCATCGCGCACCGCCGTGATCCCGAAATGCCGGGCAGCCTCCGCCACTGCGCCCAGGTTGGCCTCGTCGCAACTGGCGTAGCGAATCGCCTGACGTCGGACGAACGAGCCGTCCCCGAGCAGGTGCGCCAGCATGACCACCTCGGACTCAGCCCACGGCTGAACGTCCAGCGGCGGTGGGATGTGCCGGGGAGACGCAATCCTCGCCCCCGGCGCGAGTTCGGCCAGCGGCATCCAGCCGCCGAACGTGAGGAACGGGTGATTCGCGGTGGCCTCGATCTGCTTCCCGGAAGCGAGGGTCATCCGGAACACCTCCCGCGTTCCACTGGGGAAGGCGTGGGTGAGCGTCCGGGCGGTGTAACGGAGGCTCTCATCCAAGGCCCACACCGGGATGTCCTTCGCCTTGGTGGCGAGCAGCTCGCCGAGCGTCACCTCCGAATTGTCGTCGGCCCTGATGAGTCTGGTATCCGCGGTAAGGCAGCCTGACTCCCGCAAATCGGACAACTGTGGTCGCTTGTCCGTACGCTGCTCCGGGCCACGGTTCAGCTGACTCACCGCGATCACCGGGCACTCGACCTCCTTGGCCAGCAGCTTCAGGCCACGGGACAGGTCCGCGACCTCCTGCTGCCGGCTCTCGGTGCGCTTCGGCGAGGTCATGAGCTGGAGATAGTCGACCACGATCAGTTTCAGGTCGTGCTTCTGCTTGAGCCGTCGCGCCTTCGCCCGGATCTCCATCAGGTTCATGCTCGGGGTGTCGTCGACGAAGAGTGGGGCCTCGCTGATCTCGCCCATGCAGCGGGCCAGCTTGGTCCAGTCGTCGTCGGAGAGCTGCCCGCTACGCAGCACGTGCAGCGGCACCCGCGCCTCGGCCGAGAGCAGTCGCATGACGATCTCGACCTTGCTCATCTCCAGCGAGAAGATGGCCGCAGCCTGGTTGGCGCGAATCGCAGCATTCCGGGCGAAGTCCATGCTGGCTGTGCTGTTGTGCGTCGGGATCATCGACCGACCCGCCAGGTACAGGTGGTCGGCGTTGTCCACGGTCACGCAGCGCACCGGAACGCTCGCCACCGGTCGGACGTCCACGATGAAGCGGGAGTGGGAACGCACGTCCGAGGACGTCCGCCGTCGGGCCAGGTGCGCGGCCCGCTTCCGTTCCAGGCGGAAGACCGGATCGGGGGTGGAGAAGTTCGCCGTGTAGGCGACTGATGAGTCCTCGGTGCGTCCGCGCACCCTCCGCTCGGTGATCGAGCATCGGTAGCCCAGGCTGACCACGAGTTCCCGAACACCCTCCATCAACCGCTTCGACGTGGAGGTGTACTGGAGGTTCCCGGTCGGCGCCACCGTACCGTCGGTGTCCATCAGCCCGGCGAGCAGCGCCCGGCGCTGGGCCTCCGAGGCTCGCAGATAGTCCTGAGGGATGTGCTTGTCGGAAGCCACCCCGATCCGGCGAATCAGCGCCAGGAACGAGCCGCCTCGCTCGTGACACTCGGCGCATCGGCGGACCGCCTGGTTCTCGCGCAGTGCTCGGGTGGAGCCTCCGCAGTCGACACAGGTGCGGTCCGTCGTCCGCCCCACGGTGGGCAGCAGGATGGTGAACAGCATTGGGCCGCTGGGTCGCACGAGGAAGCCGTCCCGGGCCACCAGGTCGACCATCTCGGCGTCCGCGGTGGTGAACCTGCTGGCTCCGGTATGACCGTCGCCGAGCCACACACCGAGGGTGTACGGAGGGACGACCAGTTCACGTTCCGGGAGCCGGAGCGGCGCGCAGTTCTCCACAGCGTGGTTGAGGCGCCGGTCGGCGGTGTCCGTGCGAAGCGTCGCGGCGATCTGTGCGGTGGTCACGACTCCGTCGTGCCGAACGGGGGCGCCTTCGTTGACGTGTCGCTCGGCCCCCTGGCGAAGGCCGGAGACGAGAGCGCCCGCCGGGTAGCCGGGAGCGGTCCAGTTGCGTGACTTGCCGGCCCGGGTCACCGGACGGGCGACCCGTCCGTTCGCGCCGACCTGGCGCGCCACCGTGTGCAGCACGTTGCGGAACTCTGGGCCGACCTGCTCGAGCGTGTCCGCCAGGGTGACCAGGCGGTGCGGCTCGGCGGACGCCGCCGCTTCGGCCGCCCGCACCCTCGACAGCGCCGCCTCGGGCCAGTAGTGACGGGGCCGCGCCTCGGGCTGCCGACGGCTGGCCCGGGTGGTCGTCTTCCAGAGGTGTTCGGCGTCCGCCACGATGACCGAGCCATCGGAGAACTCGACCTCGTAGCAGGGGCGGTCGTGCATCACGTCGAAGACGTTGGTGATAGTGGTCGGGTTGCCGTCGGCCGCGAGCAACTGGTCGCCGACGCGTACCGCACCCATTGTGGTCCAACCCTCCGGGGTGGGCAGGGGCGTGTCGAGCGCCAGCGCCTTGCCCAGACCCGGTCGACCCGCCACGATGATCAACTGCCCGGCGTGCAGGCCGTTGAGCAGGCGGTCGAGGTCGGTGAAGCCGGTCGGGACGCCGGTCATCACGCCACCCTGGGCACCGACCGCCTCGATCTCGTCCAGCGTGGGCTGGAGCATGTCGGCCAGGATCGCGAAGTCCTCGCTGACCCGCTTCTCGGTGATCTCGTAGACGGCCTGCTGGGCGAGGTCGACGATGTCGTCCACGTCCCGGCTGCCGCTCGGGCCGGTGCCGTAGCCGAGCTGCACGATCCGGGTGCCGGCCTCGACCAGCCGGCGGAGCACGGCCCGCTCGCCGACGATGCGGGCGTAGTAGGCGGCGTTGGCGGCGGTGGGCACGCTGGCGATCAGCGTGTGCAGGTAGGGCGCGCCGCCGATGCGGGCGAGGTCGCCGGAGTCGGCCAGCGCCGCGGCCACCGTGATCGGGTCGGCCGGTTCGCCCCGACCGTAGATGTCCAGGATCGCGTCGAAGATGGTGGCGTGCACCGGGCGGTAGAAGTCGTTGGTCTTGAGGATCTCCACGACGTCCGCGATGGCGTCCTTGGAGAGCAGCATGCCGCCGAGGACGCACTGTTCGGCGGCCACGTCCTGGGGTGGTGTCTTCTCGAAGGACGCGTCCCGCGGCGGCGGCTCGGACGCTTGCCCCCCGGCCCGTCCCGCGCGCGTCTCGTCGGTGACCGACACGGGTTCCCCCCTTGCTGCGTCGGATCGAGTCCAGCTCTATCGCCGGGGTGTGACAACTTCCGCCGACCCTCCGGTCGATCGGGGGCCATCGCCCGGCGGTCGCTGGCCACGATACGGAACCCGAGGTCAGCCACCAACAGGGCCGGTGGACGAGCCTCGGGACAACCTGTGGACGCAGGGGGCCAGCATGTGCGCAGGGTGTGCACAGGGGTGTGGAAAAGTGATGGCGTTTTCCGGGCGTATCGCTCCTGACCTGGGCTTCTGCCGTCCCCACCCTGTGGATGGAAGATTTCTGGTCGAGCCTTGGCGTCGTTCGTCCCGTACTATCGCTGCGAACGGCTGCACCTTGACAGCGGATTGCACTTTCGGGTTGAGAAGGGTCACGCTCCCGCCGTGAGACACCGGGACTGGGCAAGCGGGGAGGACAGCCCGCGCGAGCGCCGGCCGAGCGCCTCCTGGGACGCTTCCGCTGGTCCGCGACGCGTGGACCCGTACGCGCCGGAGCGCCAGCGCACGCCGAGCCGGCGCCGGGCGATCGAGCGCGGCCAGGACGAGCCGGTGGACGCCTACCTTCCGCGGTGGGCGGTGGAGTCGGGGATCAGTCGGGCGGACGGCGGTGGGCGGCATGCCGCGCCGGACGACGACGAGGCGGAGGCCCGGTCGCCCGCTTCCGACGGTGGTTGGCGGCCCGAGGCCGGTCGGCGTCGGGACGACGGCCGGCGCGGGCTGCGGGCCGTCGGGGCCGGGCCAGTGTCCGACCACACCGCCGAGTGGACCATGGACGCCCCGCAGGAACAGGGCTACGTCGGGAGCCGGCGGGCCGAGTCCGGGGAGGACGGGCCGGTCTCCGGGACGGCGCCCCGCAGCCGTCCGCGACGTGCGGCGACCCGACGGCCGGAGGTGATCTGGTCGGGGCTGCCGGAGGAGGCGGGCGCGGGCGGTGACACCGGCGGGTGGGAGGCCGAGCGGCCGGCCCGGCGGAGTCCGCGGGCGGCGACCGGTTCCTCCTGGCCGCCGCCGGCGGTGGATCCGTGGGAGCGGGGTCGGGCGGCCGAGCCGGCTCCGGCGGAGCAGCCGGCGGTCGACCCGTGGGACGCGTCGGGCGTGCACGCGTGGGGTCGGGCGGACGCCGGGAGCCGGTGGGAGCAGGCCGGGAGCCGGTGGGACCGCACCGAGCACACCGGTGAGTGGGACCGGTTCACCGACACCGGTCACCTCGACCGGGTGCGGGACGCCGGTCCGCGGTATCCGGCGGTTGACCCGTGGGACCGGACGGCACCGCCGGTCCGGGAGGGTTGGGCGTCGCCGGAGCAGGTCGAGGAGTTCTGGTCGGGGACCCGGTTGGCGGGTGACGATCCGCGGTGGATGGAGACGCCGATGTCGGCGCCGCAGTCGCCGGTGGTCGCGTACACCGCGCCGCGTCCCCGGGCCGCGCCCCGGCGTCGGGCGGTGGAGCCGGTCGGACCGGGCGGGTCCACGGCGCGGCGACGGATGGACCCGATCGGCGGCGGTTCGTGGAGCCGGCGGTTGGAGGACGACCTGCTGGACCCGGATCCGGGTGGGCCGTTGCGACCGCTCGTCTACACGGCCGCCTGCTATCTGGTGCCGGCGGTGCTGCTCTTCCTCGGTCTGGTCTTCCTGGACGGGCAGGCCCCGGCGGGGTGTGTCACCGACATCAGTGGTGGAGGTTGTGACTCGCCGCGGGCGCACGCGTTCGCGTCGTTGTCAGCGGCGGCGCCGAGGTTCGGGCTGGCGCTGGTGAGCAGCCTGGTGGTGGCGGTGCTGCTACGTCAGGTCGGTACGACGTGGCGGTCGGCGACGGTGGCGTTGGCGGCGGCCGTGGTGGGCGGTGGGCTGTCCACTGTGGTGATCAGCGCGGTGACCGGCCAGCCGATCGGCTGACACGCCGGCGGCGGGTCGCCGGGAGATGGCGGGTCGCCGGGAGACGTGGAAAGGGCCCGCACCGGAGAACCGGTGCGGGCCCTTTCGTGGTGCGGTGGGGTCAGCCCTTGACCACGTTCAGGTCGAACTTGGCGGTCACCTCGGGGTGCAGCCGGATGCTGACCGGGTAGGCGCCGAGCGACTTGATGTGGCCGGGCGTCTCCAGCCGGCGACGGTCCAGGCTCGGACCGCCGGCCGCCTTGACGGCGTCGACGATCTCGGCCGGGGTAACCGAACCGAAGAGCCGACCGCCGTCGCCGGCGCGGGCCTTCAGGTTGACCTTCAGGCCCTCGAGCTGGCCCTTGATCTCGTTGGCGTGGTCGAGGTCGCGGACCTCGCGGGCCGAGCGGGCCCGCTTGATGACCGTGACCTGCTTCTCGGCACCCTTGGTCCAGGCGATCGCGAAGCCCTGCGGCAGCAGGTAGTTACGGCCGAAGCCGTCCTTGACCTCGACGATGTCGCCCGGAGAGCCGAGGCCGGACACCTCCTGAGTGAGGATGATCTTCATGTCCGTGCCTCCCCTCAGCGGGCCGTGGCCGTGTAGGGCAGGAGCGCCATCTCACGGGCGTTCTTGACCGCACGGGCGATCTGCCGCTGCTGCTGCGAGGTCACGCCGGTCACCCGTCGAGCGCGGATCTTGCCGCGGTCGGAGATGAACTTGCGCAGCAGCGCGGTGTCCTTGTAATCGATATAGGTGATCCCGTCCTTGTCGAGCGGGTTCACCTTCTTCTTCGGCTTGCGCAGTGCCGCAGCCTTCGCCATTGCTCTTGCTCCTGGTTTGCGATCGCGGGCGCTCGGCGCCATCAGAACGGGGGCTCCTCGTCGAAGTTTCCGCCGCCCGAACCAGCGCGGGAGGGGGCCGGGGCAGCCGAGGCCCAGGGGTCGTCGAAGTTGCCTCCGCCGCCGCCCTGGCCACCACCGCCACCACCGCCGAAGCCGCCGCCTCCGCCACCGGAGCGGGACATCTTCTGCACCTTCGCCGTGGCGTAGCGCAGGGACGGGCCGATCTCGTCGACCTCCAGCTCGATGACGGTGCGCTTCTCACCCTCGCGGGTCTCGTACGACCGCTGACGCAGCCGGCCGGACACGATCACCCGGGCGCCGCGCTGCAGCGACTCGGCGACGTTCTCGGCGGCCTGGCGCCAGACCGTGCACGAGAGGAACAGCGGCTCGCCGTCCTTCCACTCGCCGGACGCCTTGTCCATGAACCGGGGTGTCGAAGCGACCCGGAACTTGGCCACCGCCGCACCGGAGGGGGTGAACCGCAACTCGGGGTCATCGGTCAGGTTGCCGATGACCGTGATGGTGGTGTCTCCTGCCATGACCATCTCCTCGCGCACTCATCGTTGTGTCGTACAGGCTCTCAGAGCCCTCCGACAGCGCGGATGAGCTTGATCCGGACGTGCCGGGTCCTAGATGCTCAGCGCATCTCCGGGCGAATGACCTTGGTGCGCAGCACCGACTCGTTGAGTCGGAGCTGACGGTCCAGCTCAGCCACGGCCTCCGGCGTCGCCTGGAGGTCGACGACGGCGTAGATGCCCTCGGCCTTCTTGTTGATCTCGTACGCGAGGCGCCGGCGGCCCCACACGTCGGTCTTCTCCACCGAGCCACCCGCGGTCCGGATCACGTTCAGGTACGTGTCGAGCGACGGGGCGACGGTGCGCTCCTCGAGGCTGGGATCGAGGATCACCATGACTTCATAGTGACGCAAGACGTGCTCACCTCCTGTGGGCTAGGCGGCCACGGTCCTTCCGTGGCAGGAGGTCGTGCGTCGTGGCCCGCCCGATGCCGGGGGAACCCGGCCGGACGCGGACAACCGCACCAGGATAGCCGGTCCGGACGATCATGCCGGGGCCGGTGGCCCCGGGCGGCTCCAGACTGCTCCGGACGCGGTGACAGGGGCCCACCTCCGGCGTCGGGCGCCGGAAAGGTGGACCCCTGTCCACGGGGCCGCGGGGCGTCCCGTCCGCATTCCTTGGGTGGGACCTGGGGAGGAACGACCACACCGATGAGGTTGGATCGGGAACGCCCCGCGGAGCTTTATCATGTTGTCATCTGGTCTGACCCTACAGCGGCTGTCGTCACCACTTGAGGTAAATGCTGGAATTAATCCATCTGACCGATTGCCGGGTGGATGACGAGTGGACCCGCCCCGTCGTGCCGGGCCGCACGGCGGGGCGACCCGTCGCCGGCGGCCGACGCTCGCCGTCCGTGCTGTGGACCACGTCGGGCGGAGCGTCGACCATCGATCCCACCTCGGACAACGACCGCCGGGCCGGGCGGTGACGGTCCGCCCGTCGGAACCCGCGCGCGTGCGCACCACGCGTCGCAGGCGCGACGTAGGCTGCCCTGCATGCGAATCGGAGCCCACGTCGACGCGACCGACCCACTGGCTGAGGCGGCCACCCGGGAGGCCGGGGCGGTGCAGTTCTTCCTCGCCGACCCGCAGGGCTGGAAGGCACCGAAGCCGCGGGAGGACGCCGAGCGCCTGCGCGCCGCCGACGTCGACCTCTACGTCCACGCGCCCTACGTGATCAACGTGGCCACGCTCAACAACCGGATCCGCATCCCGAGCCGCAAGCTGCTGCTGGCCCACGCCACCGCCGCGGCGGCCGTCGGGGCCCGCGGGCTGATCGTGCACGGCGGCCACGTCAACGCCGGGGGCGACCTCGCCGCCGGCTTCGACAACTGGCGCAAGACCTTCGCGTACGCGGCGGACTCCGGCGGCTTCCCGCTGCCGGTGCTGATCGAGAACACCGCCGGCGGCGACAACGCCTGCGCCCGGCACCTGGACGCGCTGGCCCGGCTCTGGGACGCGCTCGGCGACCACGAGGTCGGCTTCTGCCTCGACACCTGTCACGCCCACGCCGGCGGCGAGGAGCTGCTGGGTCTGGTCGACCGGGTCAAAGCGATCACCGGCCGGATCGACCTGGTCCACGCGAACAACTCGAAGGGCGCCTTCAACTCCGGCCAGGACCGCCACGACAACCTCACCGGCGGCACCATCGAGCCAGAGCTGCTGGTGGCGGTGATCCGGGCGGCCGGAGCACCGGTGATCGTCGAGACCCCGGGCGGCGTCGAGGGGCAGGCCGCCGACATCGCGTTCCTGCGCGCCCAGTTGGGCGCCACGGCATGACCACCGAGCAGTCCGGCGCGACCGGCCGTTCCGGCACCGACCCGCGACCGGCCCCGGAGGGCTCCCCGGCCGACGGGGCAGAGCCCGCACCGGGCCGAGCCACCGGCGAGGTGAAGGGCGGTACGAGCGCGGCAGCCGACACGAGCGGGTCCCGGGCCGACAGCGACGAATCCGCCGACGCGGCGGACGGCGACGGCAAGGACAGGGCCGGCGACGGCGACGGCGACGGCGACAAGAGCCGGCGCAGATCCGGCCGGAGCAGGCGCGCCGGCAGGCGCAAGACCGCCGGCGCAGGCAAGAACGGCCGCGACGCCACCGACCCGGACCAGAGCACCGTGACGAGCAACGCCACCGACACGAGCAAGGCCACCGACAAGGACCGGACCACCGGTACGGACGGTGCGGAGCCGGCGGATCCCTGGACCGCGTTCGGGCCGGCACCCGAGCCGGTGCTCGGCCGGGCCCGTCGGACGGTCCGCGCGGTGGGCCGGTTCCTGGTGCACGAGTGGACGCTCGCCGCCGTCGCCGCGCTGGCCCTGGCCGCGGCGATGACCTGGCCCACGCTGCGTTATCCGCGCTACACCCTGCCGCAGGACCACTGGGACCCGAGCCTTCAGGCGTGGCAGATGGCGTGGTCCGGCCACATCCTGCGCACCGACCCGGCGATGCTCTGGCACTCCAACACGTTCTTCCCGGAGAACTGGAGCTTCGCGTTCTCCGACACGCTGCTCGGGTACGCCCCGGCCGGCCTGATCGGCGTCGGCCCGGAGCACGCCGTGCTGCGCTACAACATCATGTTCGTGCTGGCCCACGCGCTCGCCGCGTTCGGGGCGTACGCGCTGGCCCGGCAGCTCGGCGCGGGCCGGATCGGCGGCGCGGTGGCCGGGGCGGGCTTCGCGTACGCGCCGTGGCTGCTGGCCCAGGCCGGCCACCTGCACATCATCTCCAACGGTGGCATCCCGTTGGCGCTGGCCATGCTCGCCCGCGGTCACGGCTGGTCGCTGCGGTACGGCTACCGTCCGCGCCGCCGGCACGCGGGCTGGGCGCTCGCCGGTTGGCTGGTGGCCGCCTGGCAGCTCAGTCTCGGCTTCGGTATCGGGCTGCCGTTCGCGTACCTGCTGGCCGGGGTGGTGCTGGTCTCGGCGGTGCTGTGGTTCGTCCGGCGCCGCCGGGTGAAACGCCCGTTCGGCCGCCGGCTGTTCCTGGCCGACCTGTTCGGCGGGCTGGTGTTCGCCGCGGTGGGCGGCCTGCTGGCGATTCCCTTCTTCAAGGTCGCCGAGTTGCATCCCAACGCGGCCCGCACGCTCGCCGAGATCCAGCTCTACTCGCCGCCGGCCAGTGGCCTGTTCACCGCGCCGGGTGAGTCCCGGGTCTGGGGCGAGCTGCACGAGGGGGCGCGGGCGGCGCTGCCCTGGCCTCCGGAGATGACGCTGCTGCCGGGTTTCGCGCTCTACGCGCTGGCCGCCGGCGGGTTGTTCTTCTCGGTCTGGCGGGTCCGCCACCGGCTCTTCCTGCTCGCCGGCGTGCTGGTGACGATGGCGCTGGCGATGGGCACCCGGTTCCTCGACGGCCGGTTCACCTACGTGCCGCTCTTCGACTACCTGCCGGGCTGGAACGGGCTGCGTACGCCGGGCCGGATGATGCTCTGGGCCACGCTGCTGCTCGGTCTGCTCGCGGCCGGCGCGGTCACCGCGTTCTGCGCCCGGGTGCGGGAGCTCGCCGCCGAGCGGGTGCCCCCGTGGCCGGGCCCGTGGTTGCGGCTGGCCACGCTGCTGCCGCTGGTGCTGGTGCTCGCCGAGGGGTTGAACGTCACCCCGCATCCGGTGGTGCCGCAGCAGCCGGCGGTGATGCGGACCGTCGACGGGCCGTTGCTGGTGCTGCCCAGCAGTCAGAACCTGGATCAGCCGGTGATGCTCTGGTCGACGGACCGGTTCCAGCAGATGGTCAACGGCGGCAGCGGCTTCACCCCGACGTCCCAGGCCCGGACCCGCGAGGCCACGGTCAGCTTCCCCGACTACGCCAGCGTCGACTACCTGCGGCAGATCGGCGTCCGGACCGTGGTGGTGCTCCGGGACCAGTTGGGCGGCACCCCCTGGGAGGGGATGCTCGACCGGCCGGTCGAAGGGCTGGGCGTGACCCGGGAGCAGGTCGGCGACGCGGTCGTCTACCGGCTGTGACGTCTGCCGCCCGGTCTCAGGCGGGCACGGGTTCGGCGGGGTGGTCGGTGGCGGCGGAGCGTGCGCGCCAGCGCTGGTGCCAGGGCGCGTCCGGGGCGCCGTCGAGCACTCCGCCGTCGGGGTCGTCGGCGTAGGTCTGGCGCACCGCGTCCTGATCGGGTCGCAGGATGTCCCGGACGATGAAGCCGCAGAGCACCGCCACGGTGATCAGGCGGAGGCTGGAGGCCAGCACGAACACGCCCTCCGGGAAGACCGGCCGGGAGGTGGCGGTGCCGAGCAGTTCGCCGTAGAACGCGACGAAGTAGCAGACCTCGGCGAACTGCCAGGCCAGGAACGCGCCCCACCGGGGCCGGGCGAGCACCGCGAGCGGCAGCAGCCAGAGCACGAACTGCTGCGACCAGACCTTGCTGAAGATCAGGAAGGCGGCGACCACCAGGAACGCGACGGACGCGAGGCGTGGCCGGCGCGGGGCGAGCAGCGCGAGCGCGGCCACGCCGAGGCAGGCCAGCCCGAACAGCAGGTACGACACCCAGTTCAGGGTGGGGATGTTCGCGTTGAGCCACTCGAACGGGCCGAGTTCGCCGGGCGCGGAGGGACTGATCCGGCCGTCCAGGTAGCGGCCGATGTACCAGAGCGTGCCCCAGTCGATGGGACGGGTGGTGTTCAGGTCGAAGAACCGGCCCCAGCTCTCCCGGTACGGGATCGCCACCGGCAGGTTGACCGCGACCAGCGTCAGCAACGCGGTGGCCGTGGCGACGAGCCCGGCCAGCAGCCGGCCGGCCCGCAGCGTGAGGATCAGGATCGGGCCGAGCAGGAACAGCGGCCACATCTTCGCCGCGCCGCCGAGCCCGAGCAGCACGCCCGCCAGCCCGGGCATCAGCATGCCGTAGCGGTCGGGTCGGGTGCGCGCCCAGGCCAGCAGCCCGAACGCGGCGAGACCGACGGCGAGCAGGTCCCAGTTGACGGTGGCGGTGAGCACCAGCGCCGGCGAGAGGGCGAACAGCGCCGCGTCCCAGGGTCGTCGGCGGCGCAGGCTGAGGATGACCGCGACGGTGGCGACCGCGAGCGCGCCGAGCACCAGCGCGTTGAGGTTGTAGAACCACTGCCCCTGGTTGATGGAGGGATTGTCCACGCCGAGGGCGTGCACCGGGAGGCCGAGCGCGCCCATGAAGTAGCCGGTCAGCACCGGGTACTCCACCGGGTGGTCGGCGTAGGGCACCTTGCCCTCGTTGAGGCCCTCGGCGTAGTAGAGCGCCAACACGTCGGTGTAGCACATCCGGGTGTACTGGACGTTGTTCTGCCAGGCGCCGTCCTGGCAGGGGGACTTCTGCACCCAGTGCAGCGCGAGCGTGAGGCAGATCAGGGCCAGCACGATCCGCGCCGCACTCCAGAACCGGCTGTCGCGGCCGGCCGGCCGGTCCAGGGTGGCGGCGTGGTCACCGAGCGGTCCGCCGATCAGGCCGGACGTGCCGCGGACGAACCAGTCCGAGCGGGACGGGTGGTCCTCGGTCGCTCCGGGCCGGGGCGTCTGCTCCCCGGACGTGCCGGGTTCATCGATGCCTGCGGTCGACTGGGTGCTCATGGAGAGGCATCCTGCCGTACGTCGGGGCCGTCCGTCCCGCCCCGCGCGCAGAAATTCCGGTACGCGAAACGCGGCGGCGGCCGGACCGCTCGGGTCCGGCCGCCGCCGTCGGGTGGTACGCGTCAGTTGGTCTGGCGGGTGGGTGGGGTACTGGGCAGCACGCCGCCGCCTCGGCCGCCCCCGCCGGGGAGGCCGCCGCCCGGGTTACCGCCGCCCTGGTCGCCGCCGCCGGGGTTCCCGCCGCCGCCCGGGTTGCCGCCACCCGGGTTGTTGCCGCCGGGGCAGAACAGGCCGAGCGGGTCACAGGCCGGCCCGCCGGGCTCGTTCGGGGCCGGCGGCGGGGGCGCGGGCATCTCGCCGTTGCCGACGTCGTCCTTGCCGACGTTCGCGGCCGGCGGGAAGTCTTCCTTGTCCTTGCCCTTGAGCGCGTCGTTCATGAAGCGCTGGAAGATCTCGCCAGGCATCTTGGCGCCGCTGATGTCCGCGCCGCCCTTGTACTTGATGGCCTTGCGGGCGCCCTTGTTGCCGACCCAGACGGCGGTGGCGAGCTGCGGCGTGTAGCCGATCATCCAGGCGTCGCCGTTGCGGGTGCTGCCGTCGCCGAGTTCCCAGGTGCCGGTCTTCTCCGCGGCCTTGCGGCCGTCGTCGAGGCGGCGGTTCACCTGGCCCGGGTACTGCTCCAACACGGAGGTGACGTCGGCGACGATGTCCTTGTCGATCCGCCGCTGCGGCTTGAGCTTCTCGCCACCGACCATGTCCCACTTGCCGGTGTTCGGGTTCTGCTTCTCGACCTTCCGGATGAAGTGCGCCTTGTTGTAGACGCCCTCGTTGGCGAAGGTGGCCACGCCGTTGGCGTGGTCGAGCACCGTGATCGGGTACTGGCCGTAGCCGATCACGTGGAAGAACGGATTCGGCGCGAGGTCCTTCGGGTCGGCCTTGGTCAGGTCGTGCGGCTTGGCCGGGTTGGTGTCGGTCTGCCACATGGTGGTGACGCCGGCCTGCTTGGCCATGTCGAGGACCTTGTCCGGGCCGATCTTCTCGGTGATGTAGTAGAACGGCACGTTCAGCGACTTGAGCGTGGACAGCTCCAGCGTGCAGGAGTCCCCACAGGAGACCTTGTCGGCGCCGGCGTTGCTGACCTTGAACTTCGTGTCCTTCGGCGTGAACGCCGAGCCCTTCCAGCGGGACTTGATGGAGATGCCCTCCTTCAGCGCCGCCGCCAGCGTGTAGATCTTGAAACTCGAACCCGGCGAGTGGCCACCGCTGACCACGCCGTTCTCGATGTTCTTGCCGGCGTAGTCGGTGCCGGTGCCGTTGTCACCGCCGTAGTAGGCGAGCACCCGACCGGTCTTCGGCTCGACGGACACCATGGCGGCCATCAGGTTCGGCGGCTGCCCGGCGAGCGCGGAGCCCTTCTTGGCCCGCTGGGCGGCGTCGAGCGCCGCCTCCTGCATCTTGGCGTTGATGGTCGTGGTGATCTTGTAACCACCACGGCTCAGCGCCTTCGAGCAGAGCGGCTTCGCGTCGGTCGCCTCGGCCTCGTTGTCGGTGCAGAGGTTCATCTCGCGCAGTTCCTGCGAGACGTAGTTGACGACGTTGCCGTACGGCGTGTCGATGCCGAAGCCGCCGGCACTGTTCTTCGTCGGCTTGAGAATGTTCTTCGGGTACTCGGTGGGGTGCTGCGGCATGTTCGGCGCGTCCAGCCACTTCTCGGTGATCATGCCGTTGACGACGTAGTTCCACCGGTCCAGCGCGGCCTGCGGGTTGATCGCCGGGTCGTAGCCCTGGTGCGTGGAGCTCGGCTCGGGCTGCTTGATCAGCGCGGCGAGCACCGCCGCCTCGGCCACGGTCAGCTTGTTGACGTCCTTGCCGAAGTACGTCCGTGCCGCCGACTGGATGCCGTACGCGCCCCGGCCGAAGTAGATGACGTTCAGGTAGTGCTGCATGATCGTCCGCTTGTCGTAGCGGTCGTTCAGCTTGGAGGCGAGGACCGCCTCCTTGACCTTGCGGCCGTACGTGTCCTGGTTCAGGTTGTCGAACGCGTTGCGGGCGTACTGCTGGGTGATCGTCGAGGCACCCTGCTTGTCGCCGCCGCTGATGTTGTTCCAGGCGGCCCGCGCGATGCCCTTGTAGTCCACGCCGGAGTGGCGGTAGAAGTTGCGGTCCTCCGCCGCCGCGACCGCGTGCTGGACGTGCTCCGGGATCTGGTCGATGGTGACCAACTGCCGGTTCTGGTCGCCGATCCGGGCGATGGGGGTCTTGCCGGTGGAGTCGTAGATGGTGGTCGACAGCGGCGGGATGGTGTCCTCCGGGAGCACCACCTTGGTGGAGTACCAGGTGAAGCTGACCACGCCGATGCCGGCGAGCATGATGAACACGGCGAAGCCGGCGATCAGCATGTTGAGCCGGCGCCGCTTCTTCGCCCGGCCCGGATCCCCACCGCGGCCGGCGCGACCGGGGCCGGTCGGACCACCCGGGCCACCCGGACCGCCGGGTCCGCCGCTGAAGCCGGGCACCCCGGCCCGGGCCACCGCGGCACGGCCGCCGACGGGTGCCGCGCCGACGCTCGCCCGCCCGGCGCCGCCCACGCTCGCCGCGCCGACCGAGGCACGCCC
>NZ_PYPS01000095.1 GCF_003027925.1 Micromonospora sp. RP3T | reverse complement strand
ATGTCACAACGCGGTCCATTAGAATATCATTAAATTAAATCCCGCCCGAATTGTTGGAGGGAGGGCAGGGACGCGATGGGGGATTAGCCTAACCTTTAGAGATGAAGCATGGAGAACCGCTTCAACGAGCCGCAGCACGGCGGGTATAAACACAAGCGTTGACTAGAGAGGCCGCTTTAGAGCTGTAACGCGCCGCAGACGTGTGCAGTGTGTGGTAAGAGATTTATTCATCATACAGTGTAGATAGCTTCACTTATAACGCAAGTGTTTTTTAAAATGCATAAACTTGCACTAGAATAGGCTAGGCTAATCAGTGATGATGTTCTTTGATAATGTTAAAGTGCTCCTATTATGCCATTTTAAAGGTTGCTAATATTGTTTTATGAGTCTCCTAAAACAGGTTTACATGTATGCAAGGTCAAAAAACACGTTGGTTTTCTCCAAAAATAGATTTAATTTTACCCCATTTCTAAATGATTCCTAAACGACTCGTGTGAAGCAGTTCGAAGAATCAGTCTCTCTAAACCCCTCCTTTCCGTGAGCCCTCACTGCTGTGATTGGTCAGATGGCGCAGTCCTTTATGATTGGTCTACCGCGTACAGCGTGTCGGAGAACGAAACGCCCATTGCCATAACTGACTGACAGTCCTGGAGACTTGTCAGTACATAGAAAAGATGGCATTGATTTCATCATACCAATTCAAGCCAGAGTCTGACGATGAAACGGCTGAAGTGGCTGATCGACAAGTTAACGGTCTACCTTGGAAAGTGCTCGCAATTTGCTTATGTAAGTAAACCGGGCACACCTCTATGTTGTAAACTTCAACATTGTATAATGCATTAAGCGGCTTTCACACCGAACGCGGAAAGCGCTGCGCTGGCCGCTGGGTTCAGTGCAGCCCTTCAGAGCGCAGCGGCAAACGTTCAACTAATTTAAACTTTGTGCACGGCTTGCGTGTCAGTGGTGCTCTCCGCTGCGC
>NZ_PYPS01000094.1 GCF_003027925.1 Micromonospora sp. RP3T | reverse complement strand
CTATCGGCCTCCGTTAACCTTGTCTAATAGGTGCTCAAAATTCATAGGTCGATGGCGGCCATGTTTTTTGAGATACGCCAATGTCCTCATAGACCCTTATGGCACATTGGACAGAGACACTGCATGCCAATTTTCAGGTTGATTGGACTGACGGTTGCGAAGTTATAGCCATTTTTATGTTTTTTCTCTATTATAGCGCCACCAAGTGGTCAAGCTCCGCAATTTTTTGGATTTCACCAAAGGCTGAGCTTTTACATATGTGTTCTGAGTTTGGTGATGATATGTCATTCTGTTCCAAAGTTATAGCCATTTTATTGAAAGTGGCCCCGCCTCTTTCGAACGTTTTGGCGCCCCTTTGCGACTGTGAGTGAAAAGTTTAACTTTTTTTTGATAATTATTGATCTAGAGAGTCCAGAGAATATTACTGCAGTGGTTTGATCGAGATTGAGCAAAAAACCTAGGACTAGTTCGCAAAAGTAGGTTTTTGACATATTTGTGAATAATTAATGAACGATTTGATTGACAGCAATGGTTCTTGAGGCAAAGTTGCTCAGCATGTGGAGATCTATCAAATGATATGCATATTGTGTGGATGTGTGAAACACCACGTGATTACAGAGGCAAAAAACTCGTTAGCGCCAACTAGTGGCCGATTTGTTTCAAAATTCTTACAGACCTTTAGGGCCATGAGTCGAATATGCCCAGTGAGTTTCGTTCCGATCGGCCTCTGTTAACCTTGTCTAATAGGTGCTCAAACTTCATTGGCCGATGGCGGCCATGTTTTTTGAGATACGCCAATGTCCTCATAGACCCTTATGGCACATTGGACAGAGACACTGCATACCAATTTTCAGGTCGATCGGACCAACGATTGCATAGTTATAGTCATTTTCATGTTTTTTCAGGCTTATAGCGCCACCAAGTGGTCAAGCCCCGCAATTGTTTTGATTTGACCAAAGATTGAGCTTATACATATGTGTACCGAGTTTGGTGATGATATGTCA
>NZ_PYPS01000093.1 GCF_003027925.1 Micromonospora sp. RP3T | reverse complement strand
TTTATTGCAACGATGTTTCGAATTAGTGATGGTTCGTTCAAGAACGATTCTTTCATTTTGAACGAATCTTTAATGTGACTCGGGAAGAACGAGTCGTCTCAGGCAGTGATTCGTTCAGTCGCACATGCGCAACATCCTATTAGGTTCTGTACTGGAATTAGTTCACCTGTTTCGAGTCGGGTTTTTCGAGTCGTTCGTTCATCTTATGGGGCTGTCACGTGATGAACGAACGACTCAAACCTGAAAACTTGTCAGATAAGAGGTGAGGTGAGCTAATCATAGACTAAAGACCCAGGTAAACAATGAATAAATCTTTTCTGTTTCTTATAGCATTACAGTTTTGTCTTGTTTGTAGTGTGATCAACGTTTGTGTAAGCAGTAGATGTGTTAGGGAAGTAACACGTAACATTTTAATTATATTTTGCTAAAATGAACAAAATGAACGAAATGACTCGAAAAAAGATTCGTTCATTTTGCTGAACGAGACTCAAAGGTCCGAGTCGGTAAAATGATCAGAACTTCCCATCACTACTACGAATCGCGTCTAAGTTCATCGTCTGTGTACTCCGGCTAAAAAAGGTAGAGTATGGCGAAAAACTCCATCTTATTTTCTCCTACAACTTCAGAATCGTCCGACATCGTTGTACCTTTTTGTTTGTAAACAGCGTTTGACTTACTTGCACTTTCTTAGTCTTTGCGCGTTCGCTTTGTAAACACTGGGTCTGTAGTTCTGCCTACGTTCCGCGTGACCTTTCGACATGATTCAATAGTACGTGGACGCGCATCCCAGAGCCTGTGCTACACAAGCTTTTGTGCTTAAAAAGTATACAAATTTTTATTTTTCGAAAAAATGACAGATTCATTTCGCTAAATAAGACCGTTCGACCGATGACAGAAAGACATGAACATCGTGGATGACAAGAGGGTGAGTAAATTATTTGTGAATTGTTTAGGGCTGCAACAGCTATTATCGATAATGAATTTCGTTGTTAACGAATGCCGTTTTCGATTAGTTGGGCTGC
>NZ_PYPS01000092.1 GCF_003027925.1 Micromonospora sp. RP3T | reverse complement strand
CTAGGGCCTGTGTCGAAGTCGGTCACAGCCATTCGTTGATGGCGGCGACGTGCACGGTGGCCGCGTAGCGCACGGCGAGTTTGTCGAAGCGGGTGGCCACGGAGCGGTGGCGTTTGAGGCGGTTGATGCCGCACTCCACGGCGTGACGCTGCTGGTACCGCTGTGGGTCGAAGGCCGGTGGCCGGCCGCCCTTCGACCCCTTCTTACGCCGGTTCGCGTCCTGGTCGGCCTTCGACGGGATCGTCGCCCTGATTCCACGTCGGCGCAGGTAGCGGCGGTTGGCCTTCGACGTGTACGCCTTGTCAGCCAGGACCCGGTCCGGGCGGGTCCGGGGCCGGCCGCCGCCGAGGCGGGGCACCCGGATCCCGTCGAGCACCGGGATGAACTGCGGGCTGTCCCCGCGCTGCCCGGCGGTCAACACGATCGACAGCGGCTTCTGCCCCTGCTCACACGCCAGGTGCACTTTCGTGGTCAGGCCGCCCCGGGAGCGACCGAGCGCGTGATCGTCCGGTTCGACCGTGACCCCGCCCGGCGGCTCGGCCTGCAGATCCCCCTTTTACGCGCTCCGGCGGCATGCTGATGCGCTCGGGCGACCGTCGAGTCCACCGACACGTCCCAGACGACGCGTCCGGCTCCGTCAGCCAGGGCCTGCAACGCGGTCAGGATCTTCACCCAGGTCCCATCCCGCTGCCAGCGCCGGAACAGCGCGTACGCCGCAGCCCAGGACCCGTAACACTCCGGGACGTCCCGCCACGGGGCGCCAACCCGTGTCCGCCACCGAATCCCATCGATGAGCTGCCGTTTCGTCCATGTCGACGGCCGACCTGGCCTACGCCCCGCAGGCAGCAACGGCTCCAGCGCCACCCACTGTGCGTCGGTCAGGTCATGCCGCCTCGTCACCGCTAGGGTGTCCACGAGGTCTCCGGTGTTCGGGTTCTGCTTGGTCGCTGAACCAGATACCGGAGACCTCGCTACATCTCGAACACCGACACGCCAAGATCCTCACCCAACAGCTCAAGCCCTCGCACGGACTTCGACACAGGCCCTAG
>NZ_PYPS01000091.1 GCF_003027925.1 Micromonospora sp. RP3T | reverse complement strand
GAAGCCCTCGGCTACCGCGTCACCCTCGACCTCGCCGCCTAACGCACCACCCCACAAGACCCATCCCGCGCCGCTTCGCGACGCGGGATGCTGCCGCACGTCAAGTCACGGTCGATTTTCGAGTTAGAGCTGTGCCTCCGGCGGGGGCCAGACAACTCCAGGATGGAGTTGCCGAACGGTTCCGGTAGGAGGGTGGTTGAGGTGGGATGCCATCCCGCCAGCCACCGACCCAGGCAAGCCGAGCAGACCAGGGCCAGGGCGACAAGGTCGTACGTCCGGTAGGGCGCTCCACCTTGTCACCCTGGCCCTGGCCCGCTCCACGGTGTGTGGGTCGGCGGCAGACGGGATGGCGGAGTGTGGAGCGCATTTCCGCCGGTCCAACTCGGATCTTCACCGAATAGCATTCGCATTAATGTGACGACACCTAAACTTGTCGCCAAAAAAATTTGTTCGATGTTGCTAGTTCTTCCCGCCGTAAGGGCTCTTGCACATTACCTACGAGTAACTTGTACGCTTCGATTCCTGTCCCCTTGGACAGCGGGCACAACGTCGATAGATGGCCTCCGGAGCGCGCCGGCAAGCAACTCTCCGGAGGCCGTGTTCGGCATTCGTGCTCTACAGCCGCAGAGTCAGGAGGTACCGAACAGTGCCGAGCGTACGTGGCCAAGGGCAGTCACACGAACCACCCAGGATGCCGTTGCGTTGTGCTTTGATCCTCGCCGTCGCAGTCGGGGCCGGCCTAGCAGTCGGCTACTCCGGTGGTCTCGTCGCAGGCGTCATGGTCGGAGTGGCCTCTGCTGGCTTATTGCACCAGGTGATCGATTAGTCAGGAGTGCGCTTGGCTGTACAGCCATCGGTACAGCCAAGCCCGCCGACGGAGGCGGCCCGAGGTGGACGGTAGGCGACACGGCGAGCAGGCCAGCGGCAGTTACCGACGCTGACCGACAGGTGTCTTGATCTTTGCAAGGCAGGGGTTAGTCCTTGTCGCCTCTGGCGAGGTGGCCCGTTCCGGGCTGAAAATCGTGTCGGTCGCTCGCTGACGTCGTCGCTCCTTGGTCCGTGTGAGGTCGTGGGTTAGTCGGACGCTGGTAGCCGCGT
>NZ_PYPS01000090.1 GCF_003027925.1 Micromonospora sp. RP3T | reverse complement strand
CTACTTTTCAGACTTGTCCTAGACGGTTTGTCTGATTTTCACCAAAATTGGCTCAGATCATCTTCAGACCATGCTGGCAAAAAGTTATGGAATTCAAGTTGATTAGTCAAACCGTTCTCGAATAACGCACAAATGAATTCTACGAAAACCACACAAAAATGGAAGTGAGGGTATATCTCTGCAACGGTTTGGCGTATTGAGACCAAACTTGGTGTGTGTTATAACAAGCATGACCTGAGGCTACCTGCAGTGTTTCGGCACAGTGCCACCTAGTGGTCAGGAGATATGAAAAATGGCTATTTTTGCTTATAACTTCTGAATGGTTAGGCCAAAAATCACAAAACTGGTCTCTTTAGATTCGGTGCATCATGCCGAGTCAAACCATATCCAATTTTCCCATGTCAGCCATTTTGGGTGTCGGCCATATTGAATTTTGTCCAAAAATGCTATATTTTACGAACGCATTGACGTATAATTACGAAACTCGGTATATGTCTTTGGCACCATGCCCTGACAGCACTCAAAAAGTTTAGTGTCAGCGCCACCTTGTGGTCAAAAGTTATAAAGAAATTTACAAAAATGCTAATAACTTTTGTTTACATTAGCCTATTGGAATGAAACTGATGCCAATAGATTCCTTGGGTCAAGTCGAGAACATTGATACCCATTATGCTGAAATTGGTCAAACTTCCTGTCCGCCATTTTGATTCATGTTGAAAACCTACTTTTTCGAACTCCTCCTAGACCGTTAGTCCGATTTTCACCAAATTTGACTCAGATCATCTTCAGACCATGCTGACAAAAAGTTGTGGATTTTGTGTCGATACACGAAACCGTTTTTGTTTAGCACATCAACGAATTTACTGGAAAGATGCCAAATTGCATCCGAGTCTGTATCTCTGCAAAGCTTTGACATATTGACACCAAATTTTATATGTGCTATTGTCACCACACCCTGACCACGCCACATCAATTTGGTAACAGCGCCACCTACTGGTCAGAAGTAATACACCATTCATTAAACATTAATAATGAAATTTCCAAAAATGCTAATAACTTGTGATTTCATTAGCCTACTGTAATAAAGCTGGTCTCAAAATATTCCTTTGGTCATGCCGACAACATAAATACCAATA
>NZ_PYPS01000089.1 GCF_003027925.1 Micromonospora sp. RP3T | reverse complement strand
ATCTATGTTCACAAGACATCTTGTAATATATGTGTGTTTATTCAACTTTATGTCCCAGAGGTTGATTTTTATTCTACCTGATCTCATGACGAAAACGTACCTGTGGGAATGATTTCGCAAGACGTGATTTACAAAATACGTACCAATAAGTACATATCACTGCAGTTTCCAACAGAAATTAACACTAGAGGCGGTAAAACAGCAAGCACTTGTAATTGTTTTCGTACACAGTTATGATTACAGCTCCATATGTTTCACTTTCTGGATGAAACAAGCTTGCTCGGTAGCTCAGCCGGCATGGAATTGGACTTAAGATGCAGAATCCTTGGGTACGAATCCTGTGAAAAACATGACTCAAGATGAAAGAGCTGAAAGATCGAAAAACAAGCTAAAATCGCATGCTTGCATTTTTACGATCACATTCGCCACATTCAAAACCAATACAATTTAAATACTTTTTAATCTCAAACGCTCGTCTTGCCTTTCTCTCCTTGAACTCTGTGTATTCTGACTCAAGACAGTTAGGGTATGTCGAAAAACTCCAATCGTATTTTCTCCCTCAACTTCAAAAATCATTTCAAAATCATCCTACATCACTGCAGAAGTACCGACCCAGTCTTTGCAAAGTGAACATGCAAAGAAGATCAAACACCCTTTACAAAAAAGGTAAAATAGCGATATAGGATGATTTTGAAGTTGAGCGAGAACATGAGATGGGAGTTTTTCGACATACCCTAACTGTCATGAACCGAAACAAACACAGTTCAGGCAGAGCAAGACAAGACGAGCATTTGAGATTAAAAAGTATATAAATTGTATTTTTTTATGAAAATAACTGATCGTTTCGCTAGATAAGACCCTTCTTCCTCAGCTGGGATTGTTTACAACCGCATTTGGGATCATTTGAAGCACATTTAAACTGCATTTTGGAAGTTCAAAATTGGGGCACCATAGCAGTCCATTATATGGAGAAAAATCCTGAAATGTTTTCCTCAAAAAACATAATTTCTTTACAACTGAAGAAAGAAAGACATGAACATCTTGGATGACAAGGGGGTGAGTACATTATATGTAAATTTTTGTTCTGGAAGTGGACTTCTCCTTTAACTATGTTCTTGTCACTATGTTCTTAGAATTGTCTGTTCTC
>NZ_PYPS01000088.1 GCF_003027925.1 Micromonospora sp. RP3T | reverse complement strand
GCGGCGGCCCAGCGCAACGCCGCGGCGGCGACCCGCGCCGCGAACGCCGCCGAGCGGTTCGCGCTGAAGTCGGCGCAGGCCGCCCGGCAGGCGTACCAGGCGGCGTTGGACGCGGCGAAGCACGCGGAGGCAGCCGCGGTGGCCGCGGACGACGCCGCGGCGCACGCCGGCGAGGCCGCCACCGCGGCGGCTCGCGCGACGGCGGCCGCCACCGCCGCGACCACCGCCGCGAACACCGCGACCGAGGCGGCCAACCAGGCCGTGCAGGTGGAGGAGGACGCCCGCCTGGCGGACGCCGAACGCCTGGCCGACCAGACCGAGGAGGGCAAGGCGGACGCGGCCGAGGCGCGCGTCGCCGAGCAGGAGCGACTGGACCGGGCCGCGGCGGACGCCGCGGAGGAGGCGCGGCTGGACCAGCAGACCCGGCAGTGGCTGGCCGAGGCCAGTGCCCCCGGCGCCTCGTCGGAGGTCGTCCTTGCCAGCGGGCGTCGGGCCGCCGCGCGTCTGATGGCCACCGGCGGCGACTGGACCCGGGCGGCGGCGGGCGCGGCGCTCGCCGGCTCCGAGGCCGATCTCCGCAGCTTCCTCGCCACCGGGCGGGAGGCCGCCGCCGAGGAGGACGACCGGATGAAGGTCCGGCACATCGCCGCCACCGCCGACAAGCCGGCGCTCAAGACGGCGGCGGAGACGGCGCTGACCGGCTCGCACGACACCGTGGTCACCTTCCTGGAGACCCGGGAGTACCCGGGCAAGGACACCGACGACCGGATCAGGATCGGTCAGTTGATGACCGCCGGCGGCACCCAGATGAAGGCGGCGGGGCAGGCCGCGCTCGACGGCACCCCCGCCGACCGGCACGAGTTCCTGACCACCGGGCAGTACGCCGCGGCCGAGCTGGACGACCGGGTCCGGGTCGGCCAGATCATGACCGCCGGTGGTCCGGAGGTGAAGTCGATGGCCCAGATCGCGCTCACCGGCCCGCGGTCGTACCTGAAGGACTTCCTCACCGACGGGCAGTTCCGCGCGCAGCGTCGGGACGCCGAGGCGGCCACCCACATCGCCCGGGTCCGTGGTCTGGTCTCCGAGGCGCTGCGGTACGCCGCCGACGCCCGCCGGGACGCCGCGGAGGCGAACCGGGTGGCGGCGGTCGCCCGCAAGGCGGCCCAGGACGCGGCGCGCTACGCCGAGCAGGCCGCCACCGCGGCCAGCCAGGCCGCCGGTTACGCCGACGGACGCCTGCTGGCCGAGGCGGCCCGGGAGGGCGGCTTCGTCCAGCAGGACGGGGGCAGCCCGCCCTGGTACCGGCCGCACCCGCTGCTGGCCGACCTGCTCCGCGACGAGCTGGCCGGGCTG
>NZ_PYPS01000008.1 GCF_003027925.1 Micromonospora sp. RP3T | reverse complement strand
ACCGCGGTGCGGGCCGCGTCGGCCGCCCGGGCCGCCGCGTCCGCCGCCCGGGCGGCGGCGCTGGATGCGCGCTTGGCCGACTCGCGGGCCGCCTCGGTTTCCGCCTTGGCGCGCTCGGCGGCGGCCTTGGCCAGCCGGGCCGCCTCCACCGCCTGCGCGGACGCGTTCTTGGCGGCCTCGGTCTCCTCGGCCGCCATCTCGCCGGCCTCCTTGGCCTGGCTGACCAACTGGGTGAGCGTGCTCACCTCCTGGTCTCGGGCCCGGGCCACGTGCTGCCCGCGGACCAGGAAGTCGCGCAGGTCCCGGTCGGTGCCGGCGAGCGCCTGCTGCGCGGCCGCGCGGACGGCGGGACCACCGGCGGTCATGATCTGGCCGATCCGCACCCGGTCGTCGAGCATCCGCGCGTTGCCCAGCTCCAGGAAGAAGAACCGCTCCAGGTCCGCCGGGGTGCCGGTCAGCGCGCGCTGGGTCGCGGCCTTCACCTGGGGGCCGCCCACGGTCATCACCTGGGCGGCGCGCACCCGCAGGTCGAGGGCGAGCGGCGCCTCGTAGCCGCTCTCCAGGAACCGCTGCACGTCGGCCGGGGTGCCGGCCAACGCCGCCTCGGCCGCCTGCCTCGTGTTGGACCCGCCGATCTCCTGGTACTGCTCCACCACGGCCCGGCTGTCGTGCGCCACCGCTTCGGAATAGCCGGTGTCGAGGAACTCGCGGAGGTCCGCGTCCGAGCCGGTCAACGCGACCTCGGCCGCCCGCGAGACGGCGGGTCCGCCGGTGCGCATCAACTCCACGCAGCGGGCCCGGTCCGCCGGCGTCAGCGGATCCGCCGCGCTGGCCGGGGACGCGAACGTCGTCGCTGTCACGATCATGGTGGCGGTCATGGCGATGACGGCACGTAGTGTCGTCCCGCCCGGGCGCCTTCGGCGACCTCTCACGGCCTTTTCCCCCGTTCGTCCACTGGCAACGCCGGCAGGAAGTGCCGGCGCGGCCAGGCTATGTTCGCCGGGGGCAGCGCGATGTCCCGTGTGGACGAACCACCACAATCGTCGATACCCGCCGGTCGGCGGCGCGCCGCGGGGGCGCGCCGCGGCGGTGCGCCCCCGGGCCGGTGGGTGGAATTCGGCGCTTTCCCGGCCTGCCGCGACGCCCGCGTGCGAGCGTGGAAGCCACCCGGACACGGGTCGGGTAGCCGAGGAGGGCGGTGGCGTCGTGAACTACCACCTGTTCCAGATGATCAACGCCGGGGCCGGGCGGGTCGACGCCGTCGACGACGCGTTCGAGTGGGCGGCGGTGTGGTTGATCTACGTCCTGGGGGCGTTGGCGGTGGTGCCGGTGGTCCGCGCCGGCCGGCCGGCCGCCGGCGCCGTGGCGCGCGTGCTCGCCGCGCTCGCGCTCGCGTTCGCGCTGGGCCGGGTGACCGCCGCGCTCAGCACCGAGGTACGGCCGTTCCAGACCCACCACGTGCACCAGTTGATCCCGCACGCGACCGGTCCGTCGCTGCCCAGCGACCACGCCACCGCCGCGTTCACCCTGGCCCTCGCGGTCGGCGTCTTCCTGTCCCGGCGCTGGGGCGCGGTGCTCACGTTCCTGGCGGTGGTCATCGGCTTCGCCCGGGTCTGGACCGGTGTGCACTACCCCGGCGACATCGCCGCCGGCGCCCTCGTCGCCGCCGTCGCCGTCGTCACGGTCGCGGTCACGACCCGCCGCTTCGCGCGCCGGTTCCGGCCGCACCCCGACCCGACCGCCTGACGTCCGGCCCGGCCTCGGAGCATGATCCGGTCGCAGCGGTCCGGTGGTGTTCACTGTCAACCGTGGACCGTCAACGACTCAGCGACATCGCGCACTCGCACCACCCGATCGCGGCGCCGGTCTCCGGCGTCAACGTCAACCGGCTCCTGCGCCGGGCGGACCGGCGGCCGGCGGCGCGCATCCTCGACCTCGGCTGCGGGCGGGCGGCGTGGGCCATGCAGGCACTCGCCCACCACCCGGACGGCCACGCGGACGGCGTCGACGTCAGTCACCACGCGCTCGAACACGCCGCCGCGACGGCCGAGATGCGCGGCCTCGCCGACCGGCTGACGCTGCACGAACGCGACGCCCGCGGTTACGTGCCGGACGGCGACTACGACCTGGTGCTGTGCGTGGGTTCGACGCACATCTTCGACGGCTTCGCCGGAACGCTGCGGGCCGCCGGCCGACACGTGAACCCGGACGGGATCCTGCTGGTGGGTGAGGGTTTCTGGCAGGCGCCGCCGACGCCGGAGGCGCTGGCCGCGCTGGACGCGAAACCGGAGGACCACACCGACCTCGCCGGCCTGGTGGACGCCGCCGAGGAGGCCGGCTGGACCCCGGTGTACGCGCACCTCAGCGACGCCGCCGAGTGGGACAACTACGAATGGTCGTGGGTCGGCTCGCTCACCGAGTGGGCGCTCGACAACCCCGGCCACCCGGACGCCGCCGAGGCGCTCACGGTCGCCCGGGCGCACCGGGACGGGTGGTTGCGCGGCTACCGCAACCTGCTGGGTTTCGCGACCCTGGTGCTGCGCCGCACCTGACCGCCGGTCGCCACCACGGGGACGGACCGACCGCTAACGCGGGCCCCGGCCGGACTGGTCCCCGGCGGGGAGCCGGCCATCACAGCGAACGTCCTTCACGGTGACCGGCCGCCGGAGCATCATCCAGTCGAGCACGGTCTCCTCCACCGGCCAGCCGTGCACCGTCACCACGCTGTACGGCACCGGACGGGCCTGCGGGCAGAGAACCTGCGAACGCACGTGGTCGTTGGGCAGGAACTGGACGACGGCCGCCCGGTCCAGCATGATCGTCGAAGTGTCGGTGACGGTGATCAACGCGCCGAGCACCACCTCCGGGGCGACCTCGCCGTCCCCCGTCGCGTTCTCGGAGGCCGGTGGGGCGACCTCGACCGCGGTGGTGGGCAGCACCGGCGCCGCCAGGAAGACCGCGCCGGTCACCAGCGGCAGCACAGCCGCGACCGCGTACGCCAGGCCGTGGGTGACCGCCGGCGCGATCCACCCGGGGATCGCGCCGGTGAGCAGCACGGTGGCCGCGGGCGGCACCACCAGCAGCACGGCGGTGGTCGGCTCACCGACGTGCAGCGCCGTCCACGCGGCCGGGGCCGACGCGGCGTACTCCAGCACCGCCACGGCCAGCGGGATCGCCACACCGACCAGGAGGATCCGGTTCGGCTGGTCGGGATACAGGTAGCGGGTCCGCAGCGCGAGCAGGCAGAGCGCCAGCATCAGCAGGGTCGGCAGGAAGCGGAGCTGCCAGGTGAGCGCGCCGAGCGCGACCGCCGCGGTGGCCACCCAGCCGGGGGTACGCGCCGTCCAGGAGGCGAGCAGCGACCGGTCCGGGTCGAAGCGCTCCGGGGCGCTGAGCCGCAGCAGCCGCCCGAGCACCCCGAACGTCAGCACGACCAGCGGGAAGGCCCAGACCAACGCGATCAGCAGCGCGCTGAGCAGGCCCAGCGGGCTGACGTACTGCACCAGCAGCAGCATCGTCGACATGTCCTGGCGGCTGAGTTGCCACAGCCGCAGCACCAGGAGCAGGACGGGGAACGCGGGGAGGAGCGTCAGCAGCCACTGCTGCGCCTGCCGGGCCCCGGCCATCCGGCGGGGCCGGCCGCTCTTGCCCGGACCGTCGGTGATCCGGAGAGCGCCGGGGCCGGCAGTGCGATCCTCTCCCACGGCCACTGCCGTACCTCCACCTTCCTGGGGTCGGGCTGCTGTTGTACCGCGACCGGCTGCGGGAGGTTGAAGCGCTGCTGCCAGCGGAAGTTGGCGTCGTACGCCTGCTCCCAGGCCGAGTTCCGCGGGTTCGTGGCCGAGTCGTCGAGCGCGAGGTCCACCAGGTCGCGGAGCGCCTCGTTCGGGCCGGTGTTGACGCCCCACTTCTCCGCGGCCGACTCGCCGATGTCCCAGTGCCGCAGCGGCTTGGCGTTCCGGAGCAGGCTCGGGAAGCGCTGACCCTCGTCGCCCGACCGGTCGCCGGTGACGAAGCCGGCGAGGATCGCCGCGTCGCTGCTGACCGCGTCCACCTTGCCGTCGTACAGCTCCTGGACGCACTCACTGATCTTGTTCCGGCCGATCGGCCGGGCCCGGGCCTCCCGCAGGCGCGGAATGGCGGTCGAGGTGGTCAGCGTGCAGACGGTCCGGCCGGCCAGGTCCTCCAGGCTGCTCACCGGGCCCTTGTCGCTGGCCAGCGTCACGACCGACTGCTCGGTCTGCAGGTAGGCCGCGGAGAAGACCGCCCCCTCCTCCTCTTCCCGCTTCCTGGTGATGCTGTAGGAGGCGATCACCATGTCGACGGTGACGAACCCGTCGCGGTCCCGGGCCTGGCGGCGGGCCCGGTCCTCGCTCTCCATGGGCAGGAACCGCACCTGGGACCGGTCGAACCCGAGATAGCCGGCGATCAGGTAGGCGATGTCGACGTCGAAGCCCTTCCAGACGTCGTTCGGCAGTTGCTGGGAGACGCCGGGTTGGTCGTCCTTCACGCCGACGAGCAGTTGCGCCTTGCCCTTGAGGCCGGCCCGCTCCATCAGGTCGTCGCGGGTCGGTGGGCCCAACTGGAGCACGATCGGGACCAACGCCGCCGCGAGGAGGGCCAGCACGACCACCAGCCCCACCAGCCGGAGTTGACGGATCCGGATGGCCCGCGACGACGTGCCCGGCGCCGGCCCGGACGGGGCCGGCTCGCCTGCCTGATTCACCTGTGCCCTCCCCCGTTGCGCCCGGTGGGCGCCAGCGGTTCCATTGTCGGGTGTGTGGCAAGGCCGGGACGAGCCGCCACCGGGTCGGGATGCCGACCGGCCGGGAGCACCGGAGATGTCGGCGCGTCCATCGACCGGCGTGGAAGGCCGGCACCAGGTCGTCCGATCTTCGAATGTGGTCCCGTCCGGTGCTCCGCCCGACTCACGGAGATTCACCGCCGGTGATGGTCGGCGGTTTTGCCGTCCCATTGATGGTGTCGGTGCGACTATGGAGGGCGTGGGAACTGCGAAAACAGCGATGCCGTCCATCTCGCCGCTGACCGGTGAGCCGATCAAGCGTGCCGACGCCGAGCGCCTCGCCGGCGTCCTGAAGGCGTTCGCCGACCCGGCTCGGCTGCGGCTGATCAGTCTGATCCAGTCCGCCCCGGAGGGTGAGGCGTCGGTGAGCGACCTGACCGCCCCGCTCGGGCTGTCCCAGCCGACGGTGAGCCATCACCTGCGCATCCTCACCGAGGCCGGGCTGCTCGAACGCGAGAAGCGCGGGGTCTGGGCGTACTACCGGGTGGTGCCGTCCGCGATCGCCGCCATCGCCGACCTGCTGACCCCGCCGCGCAAGCGGGCGACGAAGCGGACGCGCTGAGCGCCGTCACGCCCCACCGGCGGAGTCGCCGCGCACGCCGGGTGACGAGCGCGCCGAGCCTGATGCGGGCCGGGGCGGAGAACCGGTCCGCCCTGCCTACCGGCGGGTCGCTCGGCCGATCCGGGTGACGGCTCGGGCCGTGGCCTGCCCGAGCCGTGCGCGAAGCGCCGGCCCGAACGCCCGGCCCGTTCGCCGCGCGGTCGTCGACATCGATGTGTTCTAATTACTCACGTCGATGTTCGCGATAACATCAGCGACCGGTATGCCACCACCGAGGCACCTCCGGGAGCGCCGCCTCGTGCCGGGCCGGACACCTCGCGCGCCGCACGGGCGGCCGAGTGCGCGCCACGGGTGTTAGCGCTTCACCGACGGTCACCACCCGTGAGGCTCCGTGCCGGTACGGACGGTCCCGGAGCCTGCGCACCCGAGGAGCCGTCATGGCCATCCCCCGTCCCCGATCCCTCCGCTCCGGACGACCACGACTGCTGGTCGCCACCCTGGCCCTCGTCCTGGCCGCCGGCGGCACCGTCCTGACCACCCAGGCCCGGACGGCGGTCGCCGCCCCCGGGCCGGGCGCCGTCGTGGGCGTGCAGTCCGGACGCTGCGTGGACGTACCGAACGGAAGCACCACCAACGGCACCCAGGTCCAGCTCTACGACTGCACCGGCGCGGCGGCGCAGACCTGGACCTACACGTCGGCGCGGCAGTTCACCGTCTACGGGACCAAGTGCCTGGACGCCAACGGCCGGGGCACCAGCCCGGGCACCGCCGTGATCATCTGGGACTGCAACGGCCAGGCCAACCAGCAGTGGACCGTCAACGGCGACGGCACCATCACCGGCCAGCAGTCCGGGCTCTGCCTGGACGCCAACGCCGCCGGCACCGCCAACGGCACCAAGCTGATCCTCTGGACCTGCAACGGCCAGGCCAACCAGCGGTGGACCACGTCCACCACGCCGTCCTCCCCGCCGCCCAGCTCGCCGCCGCCGACCGGTGGCCGGCCGTGTGACATCTACGCCGCGGGCGGCACGCCCTGCGTGGCGGCGCACAGCACCACCCGCGCGCTGTTCTCGGCGTACGGCGGCAACCTCTACCAGGTCCGTCGCTCGTCGGACAGCGCCACCCGCAACATCGGCGCGCTGGGCGCCGGCGGCTACGCCGACGCCGCCGGCCAGGACGCGTTCTGCGGCGGCACGACCTGTGTGATCACTGTCGTCTACGACCAGTCGGGACGCGGCAACGACCTGTGGTACCAGGGCTCCGCGCAGGTCCCCGGCTCCTCGTCCAGCCGGCCCGCCACCGCGACCAGCGAGGCGCTGACCGTCGGCGGCGCGAAGGCGTACTCGCTCTACATCAACCCCGGCAACAGCTACTGGCGCGACGGTCACCTGACCGGCGTCCCGACCGGCAGCGCGCCCGAGGGCATGTACATGGTCACCAGCGGCACGCACGTCAACAGCGGCTGCTGCTTCGACTACGGCAACAGCGAGACCACCCGCAGCGCGGACGCCGCCGGCGCGATGGACGCGATCTACTTCGGCACCAGTTGCTGGTTCGGCGGCTGCTCCGGCAGCGGCCCCTGGGTCCAGGCCGACCTGGAGTGGGGCCTCTACCCCGGCGGCAGCCAGACCTGGAACCCCAACCAGCGCGCCTTCACCAGCAAGTTCGTCACCGCCACGCTGAAGAACAACGGCACCTCACGGTTCGCCATCAAGGGCAGCAACGCCCAGTCCGGCAACCTGTACACGCTCTACGACGGGTCGCTGCCCCCCGGCTACAGCCCGATGAAGAAGCAGGGCGCGATCATCCTGGGCAGCGGCGGCGACTGCTGCAAGCCCGGCGGTGGCGCCAACCTGAGCGCCGGCACGTTCTACGAGGGCGCCATGGTCGCCGGCTATCCGTCCGACGCGACCGAGAACGCGGTCCAGGCCAACGTCGTGGCCGCCGGCTACCGCTGAGACCACCCGCACCCCCACCGGAAGGACACCCACCCATGTTAGCGCTATCAACGAGACCTGATCGCCGTGGCCGGCGCAGGCTCGCACTGCTCGCCAGCCTGCTCGCGATGATCGGGCTGTTCCCGGCGATCGCCCGGGCGGACAACCCGATCGTGCAGACGATCTACACGGCCGACCCGGCACCGCTCGTCTACAACGGCCGGGTCTACCTCTACACCGGCCACGACGAGGACAACTCGACCTGGTTCACCATGAAGGAGTGGCGGGTCTACTCGTCCGACGACATGGTCAACTGGACCGACCACGGTTCCCCGCTCAGCCTCGCCACGTTCAGCTGGGCCAAGCAGGACGCGTGGGCCGGCCAGGCGATCTACCGCAACGGCAAGTTCTACTGGTACGTACCCATGGTCGTGCGGGCGACCGGCCAGATGGGCATCGGGGTGGCGGTAGCCGACAGCCCGACCGGCCCGTTCCGGGACGCCATCGGCCGTCCGCTGGTGAGCAACGGCGAGATCGACCCCACCGTGTTCATCGACGACGACGGCCAGGCGTACCTCTACTGGGGCAACCCGAACCTGTGGTACGTGAAGCTGAACGCGGACATGACGTCGTACTCGGGCAGCCCCACGCGGATCCCGCTCACCACCGCGGGCTTCGGCACGCGGACCGGGGACGCGAACCGGCCCACCCTCTACGAGGAGGGCCCGTGGGTCTACAAGCGCAACAACCTCTACTACAACGTGTTCGCCGCCAAGTGCTGCTCGGAGTTCCTCGCCTACTCGACCGCGCCCGGCCCGCTCGGGCCGTGGACCTACCGCGGGACGGTCATGCCCACCCAGGGCAGCAGCTTCACCAACCACCCCGGGGTCGTCGACTTCAAGGGCAACTCTTACCTCTTCTACCACAACGGCGCGTTGCCGGGCGGCGGCGGTTTCACCCGGTCGGTGGCGGTGGAGAAGTTCACCTACGGCGCGGACGGCTCGATCCCGACCATCTCCATGACCACCACCGGGCCCCCGCAGGTCGGCACGCTGAACCCGTACGTCCGGCAGGAGGCCGAGACGATCGCCTGGGGGCAGGGCGTCGAGACCGAGGTGGCCAGCGGCGGCGGCATGAACGTCGGCTTCATCGACAACGGGGACTACATCAAGGTCAAGGGCGTGGCGTTCGGCACCGGCGCGACCTCGTACACCGCCCGGGTGGCCTCGGCCGGTAGCGGCGGCAGCATCGAGCTGCGCCTGGACGGCACCAACGGCCCGCTGATCGGCACCTGCCGGGTGTCCGGCACCGGCGGCTGGCAGACCTGGACCGACACCACCTGCGGGGTCAGCGGCGCCACCGGCACCCACGACCTGTACCTGCGGTTCACCGGCGGCAGCGGCTCGCTGTTCAACCTCGACCACTGGCGGTTCAGCTCCGGCACCAGCACCCCGCCGCCGACCGACCCGCCGCCCACCACCCCGCCGCCGACGACCCCGCCGCCCACCACTCCCCCGCCCACCACGCCGCCGCCGACCAGCGGCCCCTGCACCGCCAGCTACCGCACCACCAGCACCTGGTCCGGTGGCTTCCAGGGCGAGGTGACCGTCACCGCCGGCGCCTCGGCGATCAACGGCTGGACGGTGGGCTGGAACCTGGCCGGCGGCCAGAGCATCAGCCAGATCTGGGGCGGGACGCTGAGCACCAGCGGCTCCACGGCGACGGTCCGCAACGTGTCGTACAACGGCTCGGTGCCGGCCGCCGGCTCGACCACGTTCGGCTTCCTCGCCAACGGCTCGCCGTCGACCCCGTCCCTCACCTGCACCAGCCCCTGAGAGGAGCAGACATTGCGTACCGGAAAATGGCTCGCCGCGGTCGCGGCGCTGGCCCTGTCGGTCACCGGCGTGCTGGCCCCGGCCGGCCCGGCGGCGGCCGAGTCCAACGGCGGGGTGCGGGTGATGCCGCTCGGTGACTCGATCACCGAGGGCACGCAGGTCCCGGGCGGTTCCCGGATCGGGCTGTGGCAGCGGCTCGCCGCCGGGGGCTACCGGGTCGACTTCGTCGGCTCCCAGTTCAACGGGCCGGGCAACCTCGGCGACCACGACCACGAGGGCCACCCGGGCTGGCGGATCGACCAGATCGACGCCAACATCACCGGCTGGCTGAACACCTACCAGCCGCGCACCGTGCTGCTGCACATCGGCACCAACGACATCCTGCAGAACTACAACGTCTCCACCGCGCCGAACCGGCTCTCCACGCTGATCGACCGGATCACCACGACGGCGCCCAACGCCGACGTGTTCGTGGCGCAGATCATCCCGTTGGCCAACTCCGGCCAGGAGTCGGCGGTACGGACGTTCAATGCTGCCATCCCGGGCATCGTGCAGTCCAAGGTGAACGCCGGCAAGCGCGTCCACCTGGTCGACCAGCACGCGGCGCTGACCACCGCCGACCTGATCGACGGCATCCACCCGACGGCCACCGGCTACGACAAGATGGCCGCCGTCTGGTACGCCGCGTTGCAGTCGGTGTCCGGCAGCATCGGCACCCCGGGCAACAGCGGCGGCACCTACCAGAACGTGCAACTGGTCGGCACCGGCTCGGGGCGGTGCCTGGACGTGCCGAACGGCAGCACCACCAACGGCACCCAGGTGCAGTTGTACGACTGCTGGGGCGGCACCATGCAGCGCTGGACGTACACCGCCAGCAAGCAGTTGCAGGTGCTCGGCAACAAGTGCCTGGACGCCAACGGGCGCGGGACCGCGAACGGCACCGCGGTCATCGTCTGGGACTGCAACGGCCAGGCCAACCAGCAGTGGAACGTGAACGCCAACGGCACCATCAGCGGCGTGCAGTCCGGTCGCTGCCTGGACGCGGCCGGCTACGGCACCGCCAACGGCACGCGAATCAACCTGTGGGACTGCCACAACGGCTCCAACCAGCTCTGGACCCCCCGCAGCTGAGGTGCAAGGCGGGGCCCCTTCTTAACGCCTCCGGTAGAGGAGGGGGCCCCGCTTAACTTCTCCAAGGAAGGAGTACGACATGCCGAGACGTCGACTCGTCGTCGGTGTCGTCGCGGGGGTGGCGGGCCTGGTCCTCGCCATGAGCGGCGTCGCGCTCGCCGCCGGGCAGAGCACCACCGGCGTCGGCCCGCTGGCGTCGACCGCCGGCTGCGGCAAGGCGCCGGCGCTGACCAGCGGCTCGCACACGATCTCCAGCGGCGGCCAGAACCGCTCGTACATCCTGCGGATCCCCGACAACTACGACTACAACCGCCCGTACAAGCTGATCTTCGGCTTCCACTGGAACGGCGGCACCGCGGGTGACGTCGACTCCGGCGGGACCAGCGGCTATCCCTGGTCCTACTACGGGGTCCGGGCGCTGGCGAACAACAGCGCCATCTTCGTGGCGCCGCAGGGCAACGGCAACGGCTGGGCCAACCCGAACGGGCAGGACCTGACGTTCGTCGACGACATGGTCCGCACGTTCGAGGCCGGCCTCTGCGTCGACACCACGCAGCGGTACGCGATGGGCTTCAGTTACGGCGGCGGCATGAGCTACGCCCTCGCGTGCGCCCGGGCGACCGTGTTCCGCGCGGTCGCGGTCTACTCGGGCGCGAACCTCAGCGGGTGCAACGGCGGCACCCAGCCCATCGCGTACCTGGGAATTCACGGGCTGCGGGACGGCACGCTGCCGATCTCGGCGGGGCGTTCGCTGCGTGACCAGTTCGTGCGCAACAACGGCTGCACCCCGCAGAGTCCGCCCGAGCCGGCGCAGGGCAGCCTGACGCACGTCGTCACCTACTACTCGGGCTGCCGGGCCGGCTACCCGGTCGCCTGGGCCGCGTTCGACGGGCCGCACGCCCCCAACGCCGTGGACGGCACCGCCGACCCGTTCGCGCCCGGCGAGCGGTCCTGGACCCAGGCGGTGGTCTGGCGGTTCTTCACCCAGTTCGACGGCACCACGCCGACGAACCCGCCGACCACGCCGCCACCGACCACGCCGCCGCCGACGTCCGCCCGGCAGCTGGCGGGCGAGCAGTCCGGCCGGTGCGTGACCGCACCGGGCCAGAGCTCCGGTACGCAGGTGCAGTTGCAGGACTGCGCCGGGCAGTCCGGCCAGCTCTGGACCGCCACCTCCGGCCGGCAGTTGCAGCTCGCCGGCAACCTCTGCCTGGACGCGAGCGGCGCCGGCACCGCCAACGGCACCGCGGTGATCGTGTGGGCCTGCAACGGGCAGCCCAACCAGCAGTGGAACGTCAACGCGAACGGCACCGTCACCGGCGTGCAGTCCGGGCTCTGCCTGGACGCGAACGGCCAGGGCACGGCCAACGGCACCCGGCTGGTGCTCTGGTCCTGCAACGGCGGCGCCAACCAGCGGTGGAGCTGGCGCTGACGTGTTAAGCGGGGCCCCTTCCTATGCCGCAGGCGTTAAGAAGGGGCCCCGCCTTGCATGTCAGCTTCGGAGGGTCCAGCGTTGGTTCGCGCCGTTGAGGCACTGCCAGAGCTGGACCTTGGTGCCGTTGGTGGTGCCGAACGCGCTGGCGTCCAGGCACAGCCCGGACTGCACGCCGGTGATCGAGCCGTCGGCGTTGAGGTTCCACTGCTGGTTGGCCTGGCCGTTGCAGTCCCAGACGACCACCGCGGTGCCGTTCGCCGTGCCCTGGCCGGACGCGTCCAGGCACTTGGTGCCGTACACCGTGAGCTGTTTGCCCGAGGTGTAGCTGAAGCGCTGGTTGGCGCCGCCGTTGCAGTCCCAGAGCTGGGCCTGGGCGCCGTTGGTGGTGGTGGAGCCGGGCAGGTCCACGCACCGGCCGGACTGGCCGCCGACGATCTGGACGTTCTGGTTGGTGGGTCCGCCGCCGCCGGGCGGCAGCAGGGTGACGGTGGACGTGTCGTTGATGTTCGCGTGCGACACGGTGACCGTGGTGCCGTTGTTGGCCAGGGTCACCACGCTGTCCCGGACCGTGACCGGGCCGGACACGGCGCCGCCGTTGTTGTACGGGATGTTCTGCACCACCACCCGGACCTGGTTGTTCACCACCAGGCCGCTGGTGGCGTCCAGGCGCTGGAGGTTGAGAGTGACGTTGCCGGTGGTCGAGTTGCCGCCGACGAGGATCTTCGCCGAGCCGGCGTCCCGGGTGGCGAACGCGTCGTAGGAGGCGCTCGGCGTGACCGCCACGATCTGGCCGGTCATCGAGCCGTAGAACTGGTAGGCCCACCATTCGCCTCTGGGCTGGTACTGCCCGCTGGAGTTGCGGGTGAGCAGGCTGGCCAGGTCGTTGTGCAGGTTCTGGCCGCCGGCCCAGTTGGCCCGCAGCCCGTCCGCGCCGGCGCGTTCCAGCCGGGCCAGGTACCACGCCCCGCCGGCCGGGTTCTGCTGGTTGGACGCGCCGTACTCGTTGATCTGGTGGGGTCGCGGGTGCGGGATGCCCCGGGAGTCGAGCGTCTGGTTGGCGGTGGCCACGTTCGCCACCGGGTCGCCGGGCAGCGAGTGCCAGCTGAAGATGTCCGGCACCACGTTGTTGGCCTTGACGTAGTCGAGGTACTGCGTCCACCACCCGCTGGTGGACGGCACGCACGCGCAGCTCGGCCCGACGATCAGCATGCCCGGGAACGTGGCGCGGATGCGTTGGTAGGTGCGTCGCCACAGCTCGAAGTACTGCGACTGGGGCCGGTTCCAGAACAGGCTGATGTTCGGCTCGTTCCAGATGTCCCACTGCACCGTGATGCCGGCCGCGCGTACGTCGGCGAAGAGCCGGTCCAGGAAGCGGTCGTAGTCGCTCCAGTCGCCGTTGTCGCCGGGGAAGCGGCTGATCGCGGCACCGTCGGCGCCCCACAGGTCGTGGTCGAGCAGCACGAACGTGCCGCCCAGGGCCGCGGTGCGTCGGGCCTGCGCCACGGTGGCGTTCCACCGGCGGTCGTAGCCACCGCCGACCCAGCCCTGGCCCGGCAGTTGGGCGCCCCCGGCGCGCATGGCCCGGAACCGCACGTCCCGGAAGTAGTTGTCCGGCGGGTTCTGACCGTTCTCGGTCATCCCGTAGATCCAGCCCGAGCCACGGTAGGTCGGGGTACCGAGCGCGGTGGAGAAGGTGACGGTGAGCGACTCGTCGGCGGCCCGGGCGGGGGCCGCGACGACCGCGAGTGAGCAGACGACGGCGACGGCGCCGGCCGCGATCCGGGCGGCGAGGCCACGGATCCGGGGTGCCCGGGGGCGGGGGAGGTCCACTGGTGACTCCTTCGGCAGGGCGGGGATGCTGCGGAGGACGTCCTGGCGAATCGATTCGCCGCGCAGCTTAGGCGTAGACATTGATAAATGTCAACGAAATGACTCGGCCGTGACGTCGATGTTTCCTGAGCAGGCATCGAACATCTTGACCGTCTTGCCGGAGCGGCCTATCTTCGGTCGAACCGATTCGCCCACCGCTTGTGGAGGTGGCACACCATGACGACATCCGCGTGGCGGCGGGGCGTGGCCGGCGCCGCCCTGACCGCTCTCGTCCTCGCCGGCAGCGCCTGCGCCGCGACGGGCGGCCCGGACGGCGGCTCCGGCGGGGCCGCGTACACGGTCTGGGACCCGTATCCGCAGTTCGCCGCCGGCTCCGACTGGGAGAAGCTGCTCCAGAGCTGCGGCAGCGCCGCGGGCGTGACGGTGCGCCGCACCGGTTACGACACCACGGACCTGACCAACAAGGCGCTGCTCGCGGCCCAGCAGAGCAACTCACCCGACGTGCTGATCATCGACAACCCGGTGATCTCGACGCTGGCCCAGGCCGGCGCGTTGACCTCGGCGGACGAGACCGGGCTGGACACCTCCGCGTCCGCGCCCAACCTGCTCGGCGCCGGCCGGCTCGACGGCAGGGCGTACGGCGTCCCGATCGGGGCCAACACACTCGCGCTCTGGTACAACAAGGATCTGCTGGGTCGGGCCGGTGTGGACGTCGCGTCGGTGCGGGACTGGCCCTCGCTGACCGCCGCGCTGGCGAAGGTCACGGCCGCTGGCAGGAAGGGCATCACGTTCTCGGCGATCGGCACCGAGGAGGGCAGCTTCCAGTTCCTGCCCTGGTTCTGGGGTTCCGGCGCCCGCCTCACCGCGCTGGACTCGCCGCCGGCGGTGTCCGCGCTGACGCTGTGGAAGGACTGGCTGACCCGGGGGTACGCGCCGAACTCCGTCATCAACAACACCCAGACGACCAGTTGGCAGGAGTTCGCCGGTGGTGACTTCGCGTTCGCCGAGAACGGCACCTGGCAGCGCGCCAACGCCGAGAAGCTCGACTTCGCGTACGGGATCATCCCGGTGCCGGCCAGCGCCGGCGGCACCGCACCGGCCCCGACCGGCGGCGAGTTCGTCTCCGTCCCGGTGCAGCGCGACACCGGCCGGTACGACGTCTCGCGCCGCCTGGTGTCCTGCCTGACCAGCCCGGACAACCTGCTGACCACCGACACCACGCTGTCGTACGTCGCGCCGGTGGCGGCCGTGCAACAGAAGCAGGTCGCGGCCGATCCCGCGCTGAAGGTGTGGGTCGACGCGGTGAACGCCGCCAAGGGCCGCACCGGCGACGACCTCGGCACGCGGTACCCGAAGATCTCCGAACAGCTCTGGACCGCCGTGCAGGGCGCGCTCAGCGGCGCGAAGACGCCACGGGCGGCGCTGTCCGCCGCCCAGGGCGCGGTCGCCAAGTAGCTCCATGAGCCGAAACCGCACCGACCGGTGGACGGCGTGGGCGTTCCTGGCCCCGGTCACGATCTATCTGCTGGCCTTCTACGCCTACCCGCTCTACCGCAACGTCGAGCTGAGCCTGCGGCGGTACACGGTCCGGTCGTTCGTCTCCGGCGGCGCCCCGTTCGCCGGGCTGGACAACTACCGGGACGTGCTGACCCACCCGACGTTCGGGCCGGCGCTCGCGCACACGGCGGCGTTCACGGCGGTGTCGCTGCTGTTCCAGTTCGCCATCGGGCTGGGGCTCGCGGTCTTCTTCCACAGGCACTTCCCGCTGTCGGCGACGCTGCGGGCGTTGTTTCTCGTACCCTGGCTGCTGCCGCTGATCGTCTCGGCCTCCACCTGGTCGTGGATGCTCAACAGCGACGCCGGCGTGGTCAACGCCGCGCTCGGCGCGCTCGGCGTCGAGCCGGTCAACTGGCTGACGTCGCCTCGGTGGTCGCTGGTCTCGGTGATCATCGCGAACATCTGGATCGGCGTCCCGTTCAACCTGGTGGTCCTCTACAGCGGCCTCCAGGCCATCCCGACCGACGTGTACGAGGCCGCGGCGCTGGACGGGGCGAGCGGGCCGCAACGGTTCTGGCGGATCACGCTCCCGCTGCTGCGGCCGGTGTCGGCGATCACCCTGCTGCTCGGGCTGATCTACACGCTGAAGGTCTTCGACATCATCTGGATCATGACGCGGGGTGGTCCGACCGACTCGTCCACGACGTTCGCCACCTGGTCCTACCGGCTCGGCTTCGGCAGCCTGCTGCCCGAGTTCGGGCCGGGCGCGGCGGTCGGCAACCTGCTGATCGTGGTGGCCCTCGGGTTCGGGTTGGCCTACGTCCGGGCCCAACGGAGGCAGCGGTGGTGAGCGGCGGGCGGGGCCGGAACGGCTGGTGGCGTACCGGCCTGGGGGTGGTGTTCACCGCGCTGATGCTGTTCCCCGTCTACTGGATGGTCAACGTGTCCCTCACCCGGGACACCGACCTGCGCGCCGACCCGCCGCACCTGTTCCCGGCGCACGGCACCGTCGAGGGCTACCAGGTGGTGCTGCGCGACCAGTTGCCGTACCTCGGCACCAGCCTGCTGATCGGGCTCGGCACGGTGGCGCTGACCGTGGCCCTCGCCGCGCCCGCCGGCTACGCCCTGGCCACGTTGCGCCCGGTCGGCGGCGGCGTGCTCCGGTTCGTGCTGCTGATCGCGCAGATGATTCCCGGGATCATCATGGCGATGGGGTGCTACGCCATCTACCTCCGGCTCGGCTGGCTCAACTCGGCGGCCGGTCTGGTGCTGGCCGACTCCACCATCGCCGTGCCGTTCGGCGTGCTGATCTTCACGGCGTTCATGTCCGGCATCCCGGGCGAGGTGCTCCAGGCCGCCGTGATGGACGGCGCGAGCCGGTGGCGGACGTTCCGGTCCGTGGTGCTGCCCCTGAGCCGCAGCTCGATCATCACGGTGTCGCTGTTCGCCTTCCTCTGGGCCTGGTCGGACTTCCTGTTCGCGTCCACGCTGGATGCCGGCGGCGCCGCGCGGCCGGTGACGCTCGGCATCTACCGCTACATCGGCAACAACAACCAGCAGTGGAACGCCATCATGGCGACCGCCGTGATCGCCTCCGTCCCCGCCACCGTCCTGCTGATCGTGGCCCAGCGGTACGTCGCCGCGGGCGTGACAGCCGGCGCGGTCAAGGACTGAGCGCGCCGTCCGCACCACAGAAAGGCAGTCACCCCCGATGACCGTCGCCCCCTCCGGCCCGACGTTCTCCGTCCGGGAGATCCCGTTCAGCCACTACGGGTCCTGGCTCAGCGTCTCCCCCGTGGTCGCCGAGCACACCTGGGCCGACGACCTGCACCTGGTCTCGCACCGCAACGGCATGCACCCGGTGCTCCGGTTCACCTCGCCGGCCGACGCCGAGGTGACGGCCCGACCGGCGCTGCTGAGCTGGCACGACCGGCACGGCCGGGTCGAGGCGACCTACGCGGGCCCGGACACGCTCCGGCTCCGGGGCCGCGGGGCCGGGCTGCGGATCAGCGCCGCCGCCGCCACCCTCACCCCGTTCAGCGGGACGTACCTCTACGACGACCCGGTGGACGCCGCGTTCGTGTTCACCTCCTACGAGACCGGCCGCCGGTACCGGGTCACCGTGCTCACCGGCGCGGCCGAGGCGGTCGGCACGCAGGCGCTCGGCACCGCGGCCCGCGGCCTGGTCCTGCCGGCCGACCGGCCGTGGGAGGTGGCGATCGAGGAGTACGCGACGGCCCGCCGACCGTACGCGCCCGACGCGGACTTCGACGACCTGGTCGCCGCCGCCGACGCGGACTTCACCGCGTTCGTCGAGGCGGTCGCCCCGTGGCGCGGCCCGTCGACCCCGGCCGCCGAGCTGGCCGGGTACGTGTTGTGGTCGGCCACGGTGGCGCCGGCCGGCTTCGTCACCCGGCCCGCCACGCTGATGTCGAAGCACTGGATGAACAAGGTGTGGAGCTGGGACCACTGCTTCAACGCACTCGCGCTGGCGGCCGGCCGGACCGACCTCGCCCGGCACCAGTTCCACCTGCCGTTCGACCATCAGGATCCGGCCGGCGCGCTGCCCGACTCGGTGACCCACTCGGAGGTCCTGCACAACTTCGTCAAGCCGCCGGTGCACGGCTGGGCGTGGCGGCAGTTGCGGCGACGGTCCGGTCGGGCGGTGCCGCGCGCGGAGCTGGTCGAGGTCTACGAGCGGCTGACCCGGTGGACCACGTTCTGGCTGGACCACCGGCGGGCGCCCGGCCGGCGGCTGCCGCACTACCAGCACGGCAACGACAGCGGCTGGGACAACGCCACCACCTTCGACGCCGACCGGGTGGTCGAGGCGCCCGATCTCGCCGCCCTGCTGGTGACGCAGCTGGAGTGCCTCGCGGAGCTGGCCGCCGAACTGGACCGCCAGGCGGAGGCGGCGCGGTGGGCCGACGTCGCCGGCGAGGTCCGCGACGCGCTGCTGGACGAGCTGTGGACCGGGGAGCGGTTCACCGCGCGCAGCGCGCGGACCGGGCGGACCAGGTCCAGCACCAGCCTGCTCGACCTGATGCCGATCGTGCTCGGCGAGACGCTCCCGGCCGGTGTCGCCGCCACGCTCGCCCGCCGGATCGAGGCCCACCTCACCGAACACGGGCTGGCCACCGAGCCACTCGACTCACCGCACCACGAGGCCGACGGGTACTGGCGCGGCCCGATCTGGGCCCCGGCCACCGTCCTGATCGAGGACGGCCTGCGCCGGGCCGGGCACGTCGCGCTCGCCGACGAGGTCAGCCGGCGGTTCCGGCTGCTGTGCGAACGGTCCGGCTTCGCCGAGAACTTCGACGCCAAGACCGGCGCGGGCCTGCGGGACCGGGCGTACACCTGGACCGCGAGCGGATATCTGCTGCTCGCCGGCGACGACCGGCGGCGGCGGGGATGAGCGGACGGCCCGGCGTGCGGTCAGGACGCGGCACGGCGCGCCGGTGCCGGGCCGGTGCTGGCGCGCAGCGAGACCGGCGGGCGGTAGAGCCGGTGCCGCGGCGCGGTCCCGGGCGCGGCGATCCGCTCCAGCAGGAGCGACACCGCCTCCGCGCCCATGTCGACGATCGGCACGTCCGCGGCGGTCAGCGGCGGGCGGAGGTTCTCCGCCCAGTGCCGCGCGGCGACCCCGGTGAGCGAGAAGTCGCGCGGCACCACGAGCCCGGCGGACTCCAGCGCCCGCTGCATGCCGGGCAGCGCCGCCTCGTTGACGGTGGCCACGGCGGTGACCTCGGGGTGGGCCGCCAGCAGTTCCTCGACGCACGCCTCACCGGCGGCGACGTCGTCACCGCAGCAGACGTCGACGCCGGTCAGGCCGCGTTCCGCGACCGCCGCGGCGAAGCCGCTCAGCGCCCGGCAGCCCGGGCCGTAGCCGGCGGCGACGAGTTCCGCCGAGCGGTTGACCAGGGCGACGTGCCGGTGCCCCAGGTCCGCCAGGTGGTGCACGCAACTGGCGATGAGGCCGTCGTAGTCCACGTCCACCCAGCTCGTGCCCGCCGGCCGGGCGGTGCGGCCGATGGTCACGAACGGCAGGCCGGTCTGCTCCAGCCGGGTCACCCGCTCGTCGGTGAGCCGGATCTCCATCAGCACGACGCCGTCGACGCGGCGGCCGGTCACGATCCGTTCGAACGACCGGTCGTGGTCACCGCCGGACGGCGACAGCAGCACGTCGAGGTCGGCCCGCGCGGCGGCCTCGACCACGCTGGCGACGAAGCCGAGCTGCATGTCGGTGAGGCGTCGGCTGGCGGGCGGGATGACCAGGCCGAGGGTGCGGGTCCGGCCCTCCTTGAGGGCCCGCGCGTTGGCGTTGGGGCGGTAGTCCAGCTCGTCGATGACCGCCTGGATGCGCTGCCGGGTGGCCGCCGAGACCGGCCGCTTGCCGCTCAGCACGTACGACACGGTGCTGCGGGACACCCCGGCCCGCCGGGCGATCTCACCGATGTTCATCCCGCTCCCGGCAACGGTCGTCGAATCGGTTCACCTGGTGGGACGACCCTAGGTCGGGGCGGTGACGGGTGTCAACGCGCATGTCCGCCAAGCAATCGACTTGTATCGATATTGATAACTGCTTAACATGAGACGTCATACCTATACGCGCCGCTGGAGGTTCCGTGAACGCATCCGCCCTGCGACGGTCGGCCGTGACCGGCCTCGCGCTGGCCACGGCGATCGCCGGCGTCGCCGTCGCGGCGTTCGCCACGTCCGCCTCGGCCGCCGCCACCACCGTGTACGCCTCCCCCGGCGGCACCGGCAGCGGCTGCACCGCCACCCAGCCCTGCTCGTTGTCCACCGCCCAGGCCACCGTGCGCTCGCTGGTCGGCGGCATGTCGGACGACATCGTGGTGCAGCTCTCCGACGGCGTCTACCGGGTGACGTCGCCGCTGACGTTCGGCGCGGCCGACTCCGGCACCAACGGTCACACCGTGCGCTGGCAGGCCGCCTCCGGGGCGCATCCGGTGATCAGCGGCGCGAAGCAGGTGACCGGCTGGTCCGTCGCCGACTCCGGCCGCAACATCTGGCGGGCGAACGTCGGCGCCGGGCAGAACACCCGGCAGCTCTACGTCGACGGGCAACTGGCCACCCGGGCCCGGACGGCGGTGAGCCGGTCGGACTTCAGCGCCTCGGCCACCGGCCTGCGGATCACCAACGGCAACCTGAACTACCTGAACAACCTGGCCAACGCCAACCGGGTCGAGGTCGAAGGGATCAACTCGTTCACCGACCGGTACTCGCCGGTGCAGAGCATCAGCGGCGGCCTGCTCACCATGGCGCAGCCGGCCTGGAACAACAACAACTTCGGCTACGACACCCTGATGAACCCGTTCCGGGCCGGCCCGTTCTACCTGGTGAACGCGTACGAGTTCCTCGACTCCCCCGGCGAGTGGTACGTCGACACCGGCACCGGCACGCTCTACTACATCCCGCGCTCCGGGCAGAGCATGTCCACGGTGGACGTCGAGTTCCCGGTGACGCAGTCGCTGGTCACCGTGGGCGGCAGCTACGCCAGCCCGGCGCACCACATCGCGTTCTCCGGCCTCACGTTCACCGGCACCAGTTGGCTGGGTCCCAGCAGCAACCAGGGGTGGGTCGACCAGCAGACCGGCTCGTACATCGCCGGCACCTGGTCCTGGCCCGCGTGGGGCTCCTGCACCTCCGGCTGCCAGCAGTTCGAGGCGGCCCGACCGAGCTGGTCCCAGATGCCCGCCGCGGTGCAGATCTCGGCCGCCAACACCATCACGTTCAGCGACTCCCAGTTCGTCAACCTGGGCCAGACCGCCGTGGGCATCGGCAACGACGCCAACGCGCACGCCACCGGCGTCGGGCTGGGCGCCAGCAACATCACCGTCACCCGCTCCGAGATCGCCCGCAACGCGGCCGGCGGCTTCGTCATCGGCGGCGTGCGCGCCGATGCGCACCACCCGAGCGACGCCCGGATGACCAACCGGGACATCACCGTCAGCAACAACCGGATCCACGACCTCGGCCTGGACTACCGCGGCATCAGCTCGGTGCTGCCCACGTACGTCACCAACGCCACGATCAGCCACAACGAGATCTACAACCTGCCGTACTCCGGCCTGACGATCGGGTACGGCTGGGGCGCCAACGACGCCGGCGGCAACAACGAGTACGCCCGTCGCGGTCTGTACAACTACCAGCCGCGCTACAGCACCCCGACCACCGCGTCGAACAACCGCGTGGTCGGCAACCACGTCCACGACGTGATGCAGCAGATGAACGACGGCGGGTGCATCTACACGCTGGGCTGGAACCCGAACGCATTGATCAGCGAGAACTACTGCCTGCGGACCAACGGCTACTTCGGCGTCTACTTCGACGAGGGCTCCAAGTACTACACGGTCACCACCAACGTCTTCTCGAACACCGGCACCTGGGCCACCGCCAACTACTGGGGCGGCGAGAACATGGGCAACTGGACGCTCACCAACAACTGGTCGACAAACAACAGCACCAACGTCACCAACGGCGACCGGGGCAACGTGGTCTCCGGCAACACGACGGTCAGCAACGGCAACTGGCCGGCCGGCGCGCAGACCGTGATGAACGCCGCCGGCCCGCAGGGCTCCGGCGGCCCGACCACGCCGCCGCCGAGCGGCACCGCCCAGCAGATCGTCGGCGGGCAGTCCGGCCGCTGCGTGGACGTGCCCAACTCGTCCACCACGAACGGCACCCAGGTCCAGCTCTGGGACTGCGGCAGCGCCACCGGGCAACGCTGGACCGTCACCGCCGGGCGGCAGCTCCAGGTGTACGGCAGCAAGTGCCTGGACGCCAACGGCCAGGGCACCAGCAACGGCACCGCCGTGATCATCTGGGACTGCAACGGCCAGCCCAACCAGCAGTGGACCGTCAACGCCAACGGCACCATCGTCGGCCAGCAGTCCGGGCTCTGCCTCGACGCCAACGCCGCCGGCACCGCCAACGGGACCAAGCTGATCCTGTGGGCCTGCAACGGCGGGGCCAACCAGCAGTGGAGCCTGCGGGGCTGACCGGGACGGCGGCGAGGAGACGAGCGTGAAGGTCACCGGCTACCGCAGCCTCACCACCGCGCACGACTGGGGACGGCTGATCGGCGACGCCAACGGGGTGATGCCGCGGACGCGTACCGACGTGCCCGTGCTGATCCTGGAGACCGACATCGGTCTGGAAGGCGTCGGTCTCGGCCCGCACGGGGACGTCGAGCGGGTCTTCGGCGCGGTCGACGGCGCGGATCCCCGCGCCGCCCCGGCGCTCTACGACCGGATGCTGAACCAGGTCTTCAAGACCGGCCACGCGGGCGCGACGTTCGGCACCGTCGGCGCGCTCGACATGGCGTTGTGGGATCTCAAGGCGAAGGCGGCCGACGAGCCGCTCTGGCGCACCGTCGGCGCCGCCGACCGGTTCGTCCCCGGCTACGCCTCCGGGCTCGACATCGCCCTCGACGACGACGCGCTCGCGCGACTGTACGAGCGCTTCGCCGAACGCGGCTTCACCGCCGCCAAGCTCAAGGGCGGCCACGACGTCGAGCGGGACCGACGCCGGCTGGAGACGGTCCGGGAGATCCTCGGCCGTAACACCGGCCGCCCGGCGCTGATGGTCGACGCCAACGAGTCGTGGAACCGCGCCCAGGCCGTCCGGTTCGTCACCGCGCTGGAGCGCACCGTCGACCTGACCTGGGTCGAGGAACCGGTCCGCCGGTGGGACGCGGCCGGCCTCGCGGCGGTGCGGCACGGCGTCCGGGCGGCGGTCGCCACCGGCGAGAACCTCACCGGCCTGGAACAGTTCCGGCCCCTGCTGGACGCGGACGCCGTCGACGTCGTCCAGGTGGGCAGCGTCTGGGGCATCACCCACTTCCTGCGGACCGCCGTGGTCGCGCACGGGCGGGACCTGCCGGTGAGCCCGGTGGCCTACCACGCCAACCCGCTGGCGGCCGCCGCCGCGGCGGTGCCCAACCACCTGTCGTGCGAGGTCCAGGACTTCACCTGGCCGATCGGGCTGACCGTGGACCAGGAGATCGCGGACGGCGGCATCGTCCTCGGCGACCGGCCGGGGCTGGGCATCGAGGTCGACGAGCAGCGCCTCGCGCCCACCGACGCGCCCCGCTCGGCGACCGGGCCGCACGTCCGGCCCGACCGCGCCGGCCTGCGGCTCGTCCCCGACCCCTGAAGCTAGCGCGCCGGGCCGCCGCCCGGCCCCGCCAACCGGCGCCGCTGCCACGAGGTGACGATGTGGTCCCGCATAGTGCGTTCGGCGGCGGCCACGTCCTGCCGGGCGATGGCGTCGACCACCCGCGCGTGCTCGTCGAGCGTCGACTCGAACGCGCTCTCGTACGCCATGCCGTGGAAGCGGCTGCTCTCCATCGCCCGCCGGTAGAGGCGCTTGCAGATGTTCTCCGCCAGGCGGTTCCCGGACAGCTCCATGACGGTGAAGTGGAAGACCACGTCCGCCTGCCGGAACGAGTCGCTCTCGTGTCGGATCTCGCGCATCACGGCGAGCGCGTGCTCGACCCGGGTCAGCTCCTCCGGCGTACGCCGGCTCGCCAGCGTGCCCGCCATGGCCGCCTCCAGGCTGCCCCGGACGATGGTCAGCTCGTCCAGGACGCCGAGCGACTCGTCGTTGTCGATGAGCGCGGAGAGCACCACCGGATCCAGCATGTTCCACGAGCCGACCCGGGCCACCTGGGTGCCCCGGCCCTGCGAGACCACCACCAGGCCCTTCTCCTCGAGCCGCTTCACCGACTCCCGGATGACCGTCCGGCTCACGCCGAAGTGCTCGCTGAGCGGCCCCTCCGGCGGGAGGAGCTGCCCCGCGTCGAGCTGCCCGGTGACGATCAGCTCGACCAGCTCACTCACCACCGCCACCCCCAACCGTTCGGCCGGGCGGCGGGGCGGAAAGGCGAACCCGTCCAGGCGAGCCGTCATGAGCACACCCTAGTGCAGCGCCACGGCCGCCCCGCGGCGTCGGGACCGGGTCACGCGCCGACCGCGTCCAGCTCGGCGAGCGCGTCGGCGGGCAGTTCCAGGGCCGCCCCGGCGACGTTCTCGCGCAGGTGCGCGACCGAGGACGTGCCGGGGATGAGCAGGATGTTCGGTGCGCGGCGCAGCAGCCAGGCGAGCGCGACGGCCATCGGCGTGGCCGCCAGCCGGGCCGCGACCCGGTCCAGGACGTCGGACTGCATCGGCGAGAAGCCGCCCAGCGGGAAGTACGGCACGTAGGCGACGCCCTCCCGGGCGGTGCGGTCGACCAGCTCGTCGTCACCCCGGTTGGCGAGGTTGTAGAAGTTCTGCACGCACACCACCGGGGCGATCGACTGCGCCTCGGTGAGCTGTTCCGAGGTGACGGTGCTCAGCCCCAGGTGCCGGATCAACCCCTGCTCCCGCAGGCCGGCGAGCGTGCCGAACGGCTCGGCGATCGAACCCGGCACGGGTGCGTCCATGCCGCCGACCCGCAGGTTCACCACGTCGAGCGCGTCCAGACCGAGGCGTCGCAGGTTGTCGTGCACCTGCTCGGTCAGCTCGGCCGGGGTGCGGGCGGGCGGCCAGCCGCCCTGCGCGTCGCGACGGTTGCCGACCTTCGTGACGATGTGCAGGTCGTCCGGGTACGGCGCGAGCGCCTCGCGGATGATCTCGTTGGTGACGTGCGGACCGTAGAAGTCCGCCGTGTCGATGTGCCGGATGCCCAGCTCCACCGCCGTGCGCAGCACGGCGACCGCGGCGGCCCGGTCCCGGGGCGGCCCGAACACGCCCGGACCGGCCAACTGCATGGCGCCGTAGCCGACCCGGGTGAGGGTCAGGTCGCCCACCGGGTAGGTGCCGCCGGGAAGTGCGTGGTCCGTCATGGTTCCCTTCCGCGCGCCGGAGTCTCCGGCCCACGACCCGTACGATGCCCGCCGCCGGCCGGCGCAACCAGGGTCCGCCGGTCCCGGGATCGGCGGACCCCGGCCGGGTGCCGTCACGCGGCGAGCAGGCGCTCGATCCGCGCGTACTCGGCGGCCATCTCGGGGCCGGCCAGGAAGTCGTCGAGATCGGCCGGGGCCCGGTGGTCGACCTGCTCGACGGCGCGTACGGCAAGCTCGTGGATCTCGTCGCGGTGGCCGGTCTCCAGATAGGTCGTCCAGTGTTCGAGCGCCGAGACGGCGATGAGCAGCTCCGGATCCATGTCCCCGTCGCTGAGGACGCCGTCGTCGATGCGGGTGAGCAGCGCGCGCAGTTCGGCCGCGCCGGCCGTCGCCGCGTTCGCCCGCGCGACGGTGAACGCCGCCGCCGCGTCGTCGTCGAGCTCACCCGCGGCGGCGATCCCGGTCAGTTCGTCGTCCCGGACGACCCGGGCCACCGTCTCGGCGCCGAAGGCGCGCACGGCCTCGTCGCGGGCACCGGCGACCAACCGGCGGACGGCCGCCTCGAATTCCTGGTATCTCACGGCCCGCAGTCTAGGGACGGCCGGTGACAGGTTCACCGGGACCGGAGCAGGCCGCGTCCGGTCAGGAACGCGTGCAGCGCCTCGGCGTCCCCGGCGGACATCAACCGGCGCGGGATCACGGTGGCCGGCATCCGGCCGACGTACACGATCCAGAACTCCGGGGTGTCCGTCACCCGGCTCACCCCGTCCCACGCGATGCCGGCGGACTCCGAGCCGCTGCGCATCATGATGTTGTCGTCGGTGATCTCGTAGCCGCCCTCGACGGCGTAGTCACCGGAGCGGCGTCGGGCCCGCCACTGGACCCACGGCGCGTACAGCATCGACAGCAGGCCGGCCACGAGCAGCGAGGTCCACAGCGGCGCGGCCCGGTCGCCCCACCCGAACGCCCACGCGGCGGCCAGCCCGACCGCCCCGACCGCGGCCAGCGCCGCGCCGAGGCGGCCGAACGGGCGCAGCCGGACGCCGCTGAGCGCGGCGGCCACCCGGCTCGGGTAGGTGGGATCGGCGGGTACGTCGAAACGGATGTGCACGCCTCGCACCCTAGCGGCCACGTCCGATGGTGTGATCGCTCACAGTGGAGGACCACACCTCCGGGGCAGGCGTTTCGGGGGATCGGGCGAGAGTTTCGGGCCGAGGCGGCGTTTTTACCGGAACGCTTCCGGTTGAAGATGTTATCGATAACCTGCTATCTTTCGGCACGGGAGCGCAGGGCACGCTTCCACGATCCGGTCGACCGGCACGGCGCTGCACCGGCCTTCTTCCGCCGCCCGACCGGCCGGTGACCGGTCCGGGCCGTTCCGCCGACGCCAGCCGACCGCAGGTCGCTGCCGGACCCCGTTCCGGCCCGGCCGCACCGCTCTCCCCCGCCACCTCGCAGGCGACCCGGCACGGCTTCCGCTTCCGGCGGCACGTCGGCGGTCGCCGGGCGCCCACGCGCACACACCACCGCCACCAGACATCGACGGCACGGAGGCAAGCAATCGTGAAACGTACCCCGCTTCTTTCATCCCTCGCCGCCGCGGCCCTGCTGTTCGCGGCGGCCGCGGGCGGCGTGCTGAGCGGCGGCCTCGGCCCCGCGGCGCAGGCCGCGACGAACGGCACGCTCGCGGCGACCGCCGGCTGCGGCAAGGCCCCCACGCTCACCAACGGGACGCGCACCATCTCCAGCGGCGGACAGAACCGCAGCTACATCCTGCGCATCCCGGACGGGTACGACCGGAACCACCCCTACCGGCTGGTCTTCGGCTTCCACTGGCTGAACGGCTCCGCGAACAACGTCGCCTCGGCCGGCTACTACGGACTCCTGCCGCTGTCGAACAACAGCACGATCTTCGTCGCGCCGCAGGGCATCGACAACGGCTGGGCCAACACCAACGGCCGGGACCTCACCCTCTTCGACGACATCTCCCGGCAGGTCGAGAACGACCTGTGCGTGGACACCACCCAGCGGTTCGCGCTCGGCTGGAGCTACGGCGGCGCGATGAGCTACGCGGTGGCCTGCGCCCGGCCCACCGTCATCCGCGCGGTGGCGGTGCTCTCCGGCGCCAACCTGAGCGGCTGCAACGGCGGCACCCAGCCGGTCCCCTATTTCGGCATCCACGGCACCCACGACAGCGTCCTGAACATCTCCATGGGCCGGTCGCTGCGGGACACGTTCGTCCGCAACAACGGCTGTACCGCGCAGACTCCCCGTGAGCCGGCCCTGAACAGCTTCACCCACATCACCACCGTCTACTCCGGCTGCCGGGCGGGTTACCCGGTGCAGTGGGCCGCCTTCGACGGCGACCACACGCCGAGCCCGGTGGACGGGTCGGGCAGCCCGAACGACTCGCGGACCTGGACCTCCGGGGAGATCTGGCGGTTCTTCAGCCAGTTCGCGTCGACCACGCCGCCCACCACCGCGCCGCCGACCAGCACGCCGCCCACGAGCACGCCGCCCACCTCGACCCCGCCCACGACCACGCCGCCGACGACTCCCCCGCCGACCGGCTGCGCGGCCAGCTACCGCACGATCAACACCTGGCCGGGCGGCTTCCAGGGTGAGGTCACCGTGGCCAACAACACCACCGCCACGATCAACGGCTGGACGGCCCGCCTGACCCTGGCCAACGGCCAGGCCATCAGCAGCCTCTGGGGCGGCGTCAACACCGGCACCACCGGCACCGTCCAGGTCCGGAACGCCCCCTACAACGGCAGTTTGGCCCCGAACGCGTCGACCACCTTCGGGTTCACCGCCACCGGTGACGGCGGCACCGCGCCCGGCAACGTCGGCTGCACCGCTTCCTGACGGCGCGGAACCGGGTCCGGAGCCGTCCGGCTCCGGACCCGGTTTCCCTGCACGGCACACGGCCGGTACGTACAGTGCGGAGACAGCGCTGCCGCGAAGAGGAGAGCCATGTCGAAGCCACCGCTGCCCGAGCCCGCCGTCGCCATGCTCCGCAAGCCGAACCCCGCCGTGATCGCCACGCTGCGCCCCGACGGCCAGCCGGTCTCCGCGGCCACCTGGTACCTGTGGGACGACGGCCGGATCCTGGTGAACATGGACGAGGGGCGGCGCCGGCTGGGCCACCTGCGCAACGACCCCCGGGTCACCCTCACCGTGCTGGACGAGCAGGGCTGGTACACCCACCTCAGCATCGTCGGGCACGTGGTGGAGCTGCGCGACGACACGGACCTGGCGGACATCGACCGGCTCGCCCGGCACTACACCGGAAAGCCGTACCCGCGCCGGGAGCGCGGCCGGGTGAGCGCGTCGATCGAGATCGACCGTTGGCACGGGTGGGGCTCGCTCAAGGACAACAGCCAGGTCGGCTGAGCCGCCCGGGCGAGGAGTGCGCATGTCCGCTCGACCGGGCCGCTGGCGGCGCTGGCGCTGGGTGGTGGCCGCCGTGGTCGTCCTGACGGTGACCGCGACGACCGCGCTGGTGCTGGCGTACCCGTCGGTAGCCGCCACCACCTGCCCCCGCTGCTACGGGTTGGCGCCGGTGCGCGACGGCCTCTACGCCGAACCCGACCTGTCGGACGCCGACCGGCGGCGGCTGGTCGAGGTGTACCGCGACGCGAGCCGGCGAGTCGACGACTTCTACCAGGGGCGCAAGAGCGACCCGGCGGTGCTCGCCTGCTTCACGTCGGACTGTTACCGGCGGATCGGGGGCGGCGGCGAGCGCGGGATCGCGATCCGCGACCGGGCGCTGATGCTCTCGCCCCGCGGCATCTCCCCGGAGATCGCCGCGCACGAGTTGTCGCACGTCGAGTTCCACGCGCGCCTCGGTTCCCGCCGCGACGAGGTTCCCCAGTGGTTCGACGAGGGGCTCGCCGTGCTCGTCTCCGACGACCGGCGGTACCTCGCGCCGCCGACCGCGCCGGACCGCTGCCGGGACACCACGTCGGGGCCGCTACCGGAGACGCTGGCCGACTGGTTGCGCGCCGCCGGCGCGGACGAGCAGGTGTACGCCAGGGCCGCCTGCCGGGTCCACCGGTGGGTGGTGGCACACGGCGGACCGGTGGGCGTGCTCGACCTCGTCGACCAGCTCCGCAGCGGTGAGTCCTTCGCCGCGCTCGTGGACGACTGAGCCGTCCACCGGGAGGGAACAACAAAGGCAAGGAGCAGAACTCCTTGCCACTATTAACATATACCGCACCCCCGGGCTTGCGGCAAGGCCCCGATCGTGACGCACAATCGTCGGCCGGACGCGGGAATCGGCCCACCAATGGGGGAAATGACATGTTCGACGTGATCGTCGTCGGCGGCGGCCCGACCGGCATGATGCTGGCGAGTGAACTGCGCCTGTACGGCGTCGACGTGCTCGTGCTGGAGAAGGAGGCCGAGCCGCCGCCGTACGTACGGTCGCTCGGGCTGCACGTCCGCAGCATCGAGATCCTGGACCAACGGGGACTGCTGGAACGTTTCCTCGACCACGGCAAGACGTATCCGATTCGGCCCGGTGAGATCCGGGGATTCTTCGCGGGAATCGAGAAACCGGCGCCCGCCGGGTTGGACACCGCGCACGGATATGTGCTCGGCATTCCGCAGACGCTCACCGACCGGCTGCTCGCCGAGCACGCGGCCGAGGTCGGCGCCGAGATCCGGCGCGGCGACGCCGTGGTCGCGCTGGACCAGGACGACGACGGGGTGACCGTCGGCCTCGACGGCGCGACCGCGACGCCGTTGCGGGCGCGATTCGTCGTCGGCTGCGACGGTGGGCGCAGCACGGTCCGGAAGCTGCTCGGGGTCGGCTTCCCCGGTGAGCCGTCGACTGTCGACACGTTGCTGGGCGAGATGGAGGTGACCGCTTCCCCGGAGCACATCGTCGAGGTGATGACCGAGGTACGCCGGACGGAGAAGCGGTTCGGGCTGGGCCCGGCCGGCCGGCCGGGCGTGTTCCGGGTGGTGGTGCCGGCGGCGGGCGTGGCCGAGGACCGGGCGACGCCGCCGACGATCGAGGAGTTCCGCAGCCAGCTCCACCGGTACGCCGGCACCGACTTCGGCGTGCACTCCCCCCGCTGGCTGTCGCGCTTCGGTGACGCCACCCGCCAGGCCGACCGCTACCGCGTCGGGCGGGTGTTCCTGGCCGGGGACGCCGCGCACGTCCACCCCCCGATGGGTGGGCAGGGGCTCAACCTCGGCCTCCAGGACGCGTTCAACCTGGGCTGGAAGCTGGCCGCGGCGGTCACCCGCCGGGTGCCCGACGACCTGCTGGACACCTACCACGCCGAACGGCATCCGGTGGCCGCCGACGTGCTGGACAACACGCGCGCGCAGATGCACCTGACGAGCACCGAGCCCGGGCCGCAGGCGGTCCGGAGGCTGCTGGCGCAGGTGATGGACGTGGACGCCGTCAACCGGCTCCTGATCGAGAAGATCACCGCGATCAGCGTCCGGTACGACCTCGGCCCGGGCCACGAGCTGCTCGGGCGGCGGCTGCGCGACGTCCAGCTCCGGTCCGGGCGCCTGTTCGAGGCGATGCGTACCGGCCAGGGGCTGCTGCTCGACCGGACCGGGCGACTGTCCGTGGCCGGCTGGGCCGACCGGGTCGGCCACCTCACCGACCCCGACGCAGCCGTGGACGTGCCGGCGCTCCTGCTCCGGCCGGACGGGCACGTGGCGTGGGTCGGCGACGACCAGCGGACGCTCGACGGGGCGCTGACCCGGTGGTTCGGCGGCAGCCGCGTCGGCGTCGGCCGGGACGCGCCCGCCCGCTGACCGTCCGGCCCCGGCAGGGCTGTCGACGCGGGTGACGGGGTGGTCCGGGGTGTGGTCGCGCGGTCGGACCACACCCCGGACGTCTCCCGCGATCCCCGACGGGTCAGCAGCCGATCCGGCTGGACCCGACCGCGACGTCGTCGTACCAGAGCGTGTCGGACCCGCCGCCGTAGCTCTCCCAGCCCAGCTTCAGGTCGGTGAGCTGGGGCCGCCAGGTGCGGTTGTACCACTGGCCGTCGATGTCGTGCGTCGGTACGCCGTCCGCGGTCAGCCCAGGCACGGCGGCGCCGTCCAACCAGGTACGGAGCTGACCGGCGGAGCCGTCCACCATGAACTCCAGGCAGGCCCACCGGTTGGTGGGCAGCGGCAGGCTCTGCGCCACCCCGGCCGGGCTCTGCTCGGGCAGCGTGGCGTCGTCCGAGGCGCGGTTCCACTGCATCGCGCCGTTCTGGCCGCCCATCCGCAGGTCCTTGTTGCCGTCGGCGGCGTCGGTCATCGCCATCACCGTGGTGTGGTCGGTGGGCTGCGCGGTGGTGTGCCGCACCCAGATCCGGCCGTACCGGACGCTGCCCAGGCTGCCGAGGTTCTTCGTGGTCCGGATGAACACGTGGTTGCAGTAGCCGGCGGCGCCGTTGATCCGGACCGCCCGGCTGCCGCTGTGCGTGGTGGTGGTGTCGACGGTGGCCGTGCCGGCGCCGGCGCAGTCCGGGTTCACCACGGTCCAGTCGCCGGACGGCGTCGAGCCGGTCTGGTTCTCGAAGCCGTCGCAGAGCGCCGCCCCGGCGCAGCCGGCCGGCGGCGGCGCGGTGGTCGGCGGGTCGGTCGTCGGCGTCGACGTCGGCGGGGCGCTGGTGGGCGGTGCGCTGGTGGGCGGCGTCGAGGTGGGCGGCGCGGTGGTCGGCACCATCGTGGTGGGCACGCCGGTCGGCCCGGCGCCGTTGCACGGCACACCGTTCAGGGTGAACCCGGTCGGCGCGCCACCGCCGGCCGAGAACGTGCCCTGCACGCCGAACTCGGTGGACCCGCCGGCCGGGATGCTGCCGTTGTACGACACGTTGCGGGCGGTCACCGTCGATCCGGACTGGGTGACGGTGGCGTTCCAGCCGTTCGTGACGCGCTGGTCGCCGGGGTACGTCCAGGTGACCGTCCAGCCGGAGACGGCGGTGTCTCCCGGGGAGACCTTGACGTTGGCGGTGAACCCGCCGGACCACTGGTTGGGCGTGTAGTCGACCCGGCAGCCCTGGGCGGCGGCGGCCGGGCCGGCGAGCAGGGCCGTGCCGGTCGCGGCCAGGGTGGCGGCCAGCGCGGCGACGGCCGCCAGGATCGGGGCGGGGCGGGCGCGGAGAATCGTCATGGCGGGTCCTTCTGGCATCGAGCGGGGCGGAGGCGACGCGGCGACGCGCGTCCCGGACGGACGCGGCGCGGCAACGTGCCCTGGATGTGGCGCGGCGGTGCGCCACGGCGACCGGTCGGCGCGTACGGCCGACGTGCCCGGCTCGGGGTGGAGCTGTCAGCCGCCGACGGCCCGGTCGGAGGACCTCGGCGGCGCCCACCCCCAATCTATTGACAGATCCCTATTCAATCAAGCGTTGGAGGTCCACCCTCCGGACAGCTGATCGACAACGGTCACCACATAGCACACCATCTATCCCATGGAAGCCCGGACCACCGGCGCTCGGGACACCACCGAGAGCGCGCCGCCCGAACAGCCCACCGCCGACCCGCACCCGGGCAGGCCCTGGTGGCGACGCTCCCGAACCGAATGGGTCCTCGCGGCGCTGGCCAGCCTGCTGGTGTCGGTGGCGCTCACCTGGCCGACGCTGCGGCACCCGGCGAGCACCATCCCCGGCGACCTCGGCGATCCGACGCTGCAGGCGTGGCAGGTGGCCTGGGCGGGGCACGCGCTGCTGACCAGCCCGCTCGACCTCTGGCACTCGAACACGTTCTATCCCGAGCGGTACACCTACGCCTACAGCGACACCCTGCTCGGCTACGCCCCGGTCGGGATGCTCGGCACCGGCTTCGAGGCGGCCGTGATCCGGTACAACGTGCTCTACGTGCTGCTGCACGCGCTGGCCTGCTTCGGGGCGTACGCGCTGGCCCGACAGCTCGGCGCGAACCGGTGGGGCGGGGCGGTCGCCGGAGTCGCCTGGGCGTTCGCGCCGTGGCGGCTGGCCCACTCCGGGCACCTGAACATCCTGTCCAGCGGCGGCATCGCGCTGTGCCTGGCGATGCTGGCCCGGGGCCACGGGTGGTCGCTGCGCCACGGCTACCGGCCGGAGCGGCGGCGGCCCGGCTGGGCGTTCGCCGGGTGGCTCGTCGCCGCCTGGCAGGTCAGCCTCGGCTTCGGCATCGGGCTGCCGCTGGTGTACTTCCTGCTGGCCGCCGTGCTGGTGGCGGCCGGCTGCTTCGGCTGGTCCTGGTGGCGCCGACGGGAACGCCCGCCGTTCGGCCGCCGGCTGCTGCTGGCGGACCTGGCCGGTGGCGCCGTGTTCGGCGCGGTGACGCTCCTGCTCGGCCTGGTCTTCCTGCGCGTCGTCGACCTCAACCCGCAGGCCCAACGCACACTGGACTGGACGAAGATGTTCTCCCCGCCGCTGATGGGGTTCCTCACCGCGCCCGGGGACTCGTGGCTGTGGGGCGAACGGCACGCCGCCGCACGCGAGCAGCTCTCCTGGCCGCCGGAGATGGCGCTGCTGCCGGGCATGACGCTGATCGGGCTGGCCGCCGCGGGGCTGGTCGTCTCGGCGTACCCGCTGCGGCGCCGGGTGGCGCTGGGGGTGGGGGTGCTCGGCACGGTGCTGCTGGGGTTGGGCGCCACGCTCGGCGGGGACGGGGATCCCGGCTACCTGACGTTGTCCACGCACCTGCCGGGGTGGGACGCGTTGCGCACGCCCGGCCGGATGATGCACTGGACGAGTCTGCTGCTGGCGCTGCTGGCCGCCGGGCTGGTGACCGCGTTGGCCGAGGCACCGGGCCGCGCCACCGCCCGCCGCTGGACGCGGTTCCTCATGCCGCTGCTCCTGCTGGCGCCGCTCGCCCTGGTCGTCGTGGAGGGCGTAAACACCACGCCCCACCCGGAGGTGCCCCGACCACCGGCGGCGATGCGGGCGGCCCGGGAGCCGATGCTGGTGCTGCCGGCCGGCGGCGTGGGCGACCTGACGTACATGCTGTGGACGACCGACGGCTTCCCCCGGGTGACGAACGGGCTGGCCGGTTTCGAGCCGGTCAGCCAGGCACAGACCAAGGCGGCGATCGCGTCCTTCCCCGACCCGGGCAGCGTGGCGTACCTGCGCGGGATCGGCGTGCGGTCGGTGGTGGCCGTCCCGAGCCGCGCCGCCGGCACACCCTGGGAGGGCATCGAGGCCCGGCCCGTCGACGGGCTCGGCATCACCCGGGAGGATCTCGATGGCACGCTCGTCTTCCACCTCTGACCGGGGCGGGCCGAGGTGACGCGGGTGCGGCTGTCCGTGGTGGTGCCCTGCTTCAACGAGGAGGCGTCGGTGGAGCGGCTGCACAAGACCGTGCGCGCCGCGCTCGCCGAACTGCCCGACGTGGACGTCGAGGTGGTCTACGTCGACGACGGCAGCACCGACGGCACCCTCGCGGCGCTGCGCCGGCTCGCCGCCGCCGACGCGGACGTCCGCTACACGTCGCTGAGCCGCAACTTCGGCAAGGAGGCGGCGATGCTCGCCGGGCTGCGGCGGACCACCGGCGACGCGGTCGTGATCATGGACGCCGACCTGCAACACCCGCCGCGGCTGCTGCCCGAGATGGTGACGCTCTACCGGCAGGGCTTCGACCAGGTGATCGCCCGCCGGGACCGGCGTGGTGACCGCTTCGTCCGGACGCTCGCGTCCCGGTCGTTCTACCGGGCCATCAACTGGTGGATCGACGTCCGCCTGCTGGACGGCGCCGGCGACTTCCGGCTGCTGTCCCGGCTCGCGGTGAACGCGATCCTGACCATGCCGGAGTACAACCGGTTCTCCAAGGGCCTGTTCTCCTGGATCGGCTTCCGGACCGCGGTGGTGACCCACCGCAACGAGCTCCGGCAGGCGGGGCGGAGCCGGTGGACGTTCGGCAAACTCTTCAACTACGCGTTCGACGGCCTGCTGTCGTTCAACAACCGACCGCTGCGACTCGCGATCTACGGCGGCCTGTTCCTCACCCTGATCGCGGTCGCGTACATGGCCTGGGTGGTCGCGGACGCCGTCGAGAAGGGCATCGACGTCCCCGGCTACACCACCATCATCGTCAGCGTGATCGGGCTCGGCGGCATCCAGATGATGCTCCTCGGGGTGATCGGGGAGTACATCGGCCGGATCTACTACGAGACCAAGCGCCGGCCGCACTACCTGGTGCAGGAGACCGACCGGCCGGCCGGCCCGGACGAGCGTCCCGGGAGGTGACCGCGCAATTCGGTGGACCGGCCGCGCCGGCCGTGCCAGCCTGACGCGGAGACGGGCCGACCGACCGACGGGAGCACGACGATGCGCGGACTCGAAACCTTCCCGCCCATCCGGACGCGAGCTTTCGAGGACCCGTCGACCCATGCAGACCGTCAACCTCGGCATCGTCGCCCACGTCGACGCCGGTAAGACCAGCCTGACCGAACGCCTGCTGCACACCACCGGCGCCATCGACCGGCTCGGCAGCGTCGACGCCGGCACCACCCGCACCGACAGCGGCGAGATCGAGCGTCGGCGGGGCATCACCATCCGCAGCGCCGTCGCCGCGTTCGACGTCCGCGGCCGCCAGGTCAACCTGCTCGACACGCCCGGGCACAGCGACTTCGTGGCCGAGGTCGAACGCGCGCTCGGGGTGCTCGACGCGGCCGTCCTGGTGCTGTCCGCGGTCGAGGGCGTCCAGCCGCACAGCCGGCGGCTCATGCGGATCCTCCGGTCGCTGCGGCTGCCCACCCTGATCTTCGTCAACAAGATCGACCGGGTGGGCGCCCGCGTCGACGAGCTGGTCGCGGACGTGCGCCGACTGCTCACCCCGGCCGTCGCCCCGCTGGGCACGGTCCGCGCGCCCGGCACCCTCGGGGCCACCTTCCGGATCGACCAGCCACGGTACGACCACGGCGCCGCCCACCGGCTCGCCGAGGTCCTCGCCGAACACGACGACGAGTTGCTGGCCGCCCTGGTCGACGACCTGCCCCCGGACCCGGACCGGATCGACCTGGCGCTCCGCGCGCAGACCGCGGCCGGGCAGGTCCACCCGCTGCTGTTCGGTTCGGCGCTGTCCGGGGTCGGCGTGCCGGAACTGCTGGACGCCGTCGCGACCCTGCTCCCGGCGTCGCCGCCGGCCGAGCCCGAGCCGCGGGCCCGCGTCTTCGCCCTGGAACGCGACCCGACCGGCGAGCGGGTGGCGTACCTGCGGTCGTACGGCGGGCGGCTGCGCGCCCGGCAGCCGGTCACCGCGTACCGCCGGGAGCCGGACGGCCGGATCACCGCGACCCGCGCCCGGATCGTCCGGCTCGACGTGGTCGGCGCGACCACCGACCGCCCGCAGCCGGCCGGGCTGACCGCCGGGTCCATCGCGCGGGTCACCGGCCTGACCGGGGTACGCCTCGGCGACCAGCTCGGCAGCCCGACCGGCCTCGACGGACGCGCGCACTTCCCGGCGCCGACGCTGGAGGCGGTGGTGCGTCCCCGCGACCCGGACCGGGCCCTGGCGCTGCACGCCGCGCTGCTGGACCTGGCGGACGCCGACCCGTTCATCCGGACCCGGGTGGCCCCGGACGGCGGCACGAGCGTGCTGCTCTACGGCGAGGTGCAACGCGAGGTGCTGGCCGCGACGCTGGCCGAGACGTACGGGATCGAGGCGGACTTCGGGCCGGGCCGGCTGATGCACGTCGAGCGGCCGGTCGGCACCGGCAGCGCCGTGGAGATCATCGGGCACGGCTTCTCCGGCACGGTCGGGTTCCGGGTCGAGCCCGGTTCCGGCGTGGACTACCGGCTGGCGGTCGAGCTCGGTTCGCTGCCGCTGTCGTTCCACCGGGCCATCGAGGAGGCCACCCGCGCCGCGCTCGACCAGGGACGCCACGGCTGGCCGGTCACCGACATCCGGGTCACGCTCACCCACAGCGGCTACTGGTCGCCGTTCACCACCGCCGGGCACTTCCGGGATCTCGCGCCCCACGTCCTCATGCGGGCGCTCGCCGAGGCCGGCACCCGGGTCTTCGAGCCGTGCCGCCGGTTCGAGGCGGAGGTGCCGGCCGACCGGCTCGGCCCGGTCACGGCGTACCTGGGCCGGCTCGGCGCCCGGATCGACAGCGCCGACGAGATCGCGGCCGGCTGGCGGATCGGCGGCGTCCTGCCGACCCGGCTGGAGCCGGAGGCACAGCGGCGGCTGCCGGACCTGTCCAGCGGCGAGGGGTTGTGGTCGTCGGCGCCCGGCGGGGACCGGCCGGTGGTCGGCGAGCCGCCCGACCGGCCCCGCACCGACGGCAACCCGTTCGACCGGGTGGAATACCTGCGCTTCCTCGCCCAGCGCCGGTGACCCGCCCGGCAGGCGCCGCCGTCCGCGCCTCCTGAGTACGCCGACTCATGCCCGCCACATCGACCTCGGTCACGCTGGACCGCATGACGTCTGCCACCACCGCCACCGCCCGCCGGGGCGGACCGATCGTCGGACTGCTTGTCGTGCTCTGGGTCTGCGGCCTGATCGCGACGGCCACCTGGTGGGTGGGCATCGGCCTGCGGCAGTGGTCGGTCAGCTACGGCGACGCTCCGGGTGAGGTCGCGGATCTGCGCCACCGGGCGACGCTGGCCCTGCTGACGTTCGTCCTGGTGGCGGTCGCCGGGCCCGTTGTCGTCGCGCTGGCGGCGTACCACCTGCGACTGGTCCGTACCGCGATCGTGTTCCTGGTGCTTGCCGTCGGGCTCGCCGTGCCCGCCCTGCCGATCGCCGTGCACGCCGCCCGGGACCTCGACCCGGCGCCGGCCCCGGTCACGCCCGGCCCGCCGGGACACTGCGTGGAGCACAGCGGTGGTGACACCCGCTGCCCGGGCGGTTGACCGCCCTCCGGACAGTCGGCAATAAATTCAGGTATCTCGATCTATGAAAGTGGGTAGAGGCGGGGTCCCGGGCGGTGCGCCCGGGACCGATCGGAGGTTCGATGCGCAGACCCCGCACGCTCCTGCTGCCGGCCGCAACCATGGTGATCACACTGGGCACCGGGCTGCTGCCCGCCCTGGCCCAGCCGGCCGTGGACCACACCCCCACCGACGCCGTCGACGAGCGCACCTGCATCCGCACCATCGAGGGGGTGGACTGGTTCTTCGATCCGTGCGTCGCGCCGGACGAGCCGTTGCCGCCCGACGTGCGGACCGGCATCGAGGAGGACCGGCAGGCCCGGTGCGGGCCGACCGGCGCGCCCTCGACGACGCCACCCGCGGTCGCCCTGGCGGTGACGCCCTCGGACTCCTCGACCGCGACCGTCGCCCCGACCAGCATCCCGACCTCCACCGGCAGCGCGGGCCCGGGTCCGAGCGGATCGGTCGACCCGTCCGCCTCGGCGGTGTCGCCGAGCCCGTGCCCGGTCACCCCGAGCTCCACCGTGCCGGCGTCCGGCCCGCCGTCGTCACCCGGCACGACCACGTCCGCCACGCCACCGACCACCGCCGCGCCATCCAGCAGCACCGTGCCGCCCAGCGCCACGGTCCCGCCCAGCGCCACGGTCCCGCCCAGCGCCACCGCGCCACCCAGCACCACCGCGCCACCCAGCACCACCGCGCCACCCTCGGGGAGCCCGTCACCGCCCGCCGGCGGGTGCGCGGCGACCGGCGGCACCGCGCCCACCGACAGCCGACTCCCCGAAGCGGAGAAGGACCGGCTCTGCCCACCGAACCGGAATCCGGCCGCGCCCGCGGTGCTGGTGGCGACCGGCGACTCCGTCACCTCGGCGCACATCCAGGCGAAGCACCACTACGAACCCAAGAAGTGCGCCGTCAACCAGAACACCCAGGCGGACCAGCGCGGCCTGCCCGGCAACGACATGACGTCGAGCTACGCGGGCCGGTACGTGACCCAGCTCAACCAGGACGTGGTGGAGTACTACAACTTCGCGCGCACCGGCATGCGCACCGGTGACATCCTCGGCGCGCCGGCGACCTATCCGGACGCCTGCGAGAACCTCTGGTCGCGCACGTCGCCACCGATAGCGCTGGCCGAGGCGGCCGTGGCCAAGGCCAAACAGGATCGGCGCAAGGCGTACTTCGTCACCACCGGCGGGATCAACAACACCAACTGGACCCAGGTGGCCCAGGGCATCGCGATGTGCGGCATGGCCGAGCTGATGCGAACCGAGATGGTCAAGTACTTCATCCGGAACAACCTCCCCCTCAACGCGGTCATGCGCTGGTACGACACCACCGGCAAGCAGATCGGCCGGGACGACCTCATCAAGGGCGGGGCGTGCCAGGTGGTGCTCCAGGAGAACGTCAACGCCGGCAACGAGAAGGAGGTGACGGTCGACCGGCTCCGGTTCGTGGTGCCCGCCTTCGACGGACCGGCCCAATACGCGAAGATCACCGCGGACGCCAACGCGATCACGACCCGGATGGTCCGCGCCGGGGCGGACAAGGTCGTCTGGATGGGCTACTACGACATCACGCCGGCAAAGGTGGCGCTGGGTACGTTCGCCCAGACGTACGTGCAGAACACGAAGTTGCCCGACCCGGTCAAGGGCGCGCTGCCGGACATCCCCGACGTCGAGGTGGACCTCGTGACGCAGCCGGCGTGGAAGACACAGGTCCAGACCTGGACGAAGGACGTCAACAACGCCATCCGGGCGAGCATCCTGCCCGCCGACCCGATCGTCCGTTTCCAGCCGGCCCCGGCCCTCACCGCCGACAAGCTCCAGAAGAAGTTGATCGGTGGGTGTCCGCACCCCAACCTGCCCGGGCACGACGAGTTGGCCAAGGCGCTGGACGCCGCGATCAAGGCGTAGGCCACACGGAACCGGGCCGGTACGCGGATCGCGTACCGGCCCGGTCACCGGATGAACTCTCCATCGGATCGCGCGGAAATGGACTGGACGGTGCGACGCCCAGGCTTGTAACTTGCGGCTGACCGTGACCCGGCCCGAGGAGGTGAGACCCATGAACCGTATCGATGTGGGTGCTCCCCCTCCGGTCCCGGTCGGGCGATCGACGTAGGTGTCGCCGGGAGCGCCCTCGCCACCACGGCGCTTCCCGAAAGGCAACACCATGTTCGATGTGATCATCGCCGGCTGCGGGCCGGTCGGCGCGATGCTGGCCGCCGAACTACGGCTGCACGACGTCCGGGTGCTCGTCCTGGACAAGGCGACCGAACCCGCCTCGTTCGCCCGCATCGTCGGCCTGCACATCCGCAGCATCGAGCTGCTGGCCATGCGCGGGCTGCTGGCGCGCGTGCTCGAACGCGGGCGGCGGCGTCCGGTCCGCGGCTTCTTCGCCGCGATCGACAAGCCCGCGCCGGCGGGCCTGGACTCCGCGTACGCCTATCTGCTGGGAATCCCGCAGCCGGTCGTCGTCCAACTGTTCGAAGAGCATGCGGTCGCGCGGGGTGCGCAGGTCCGGCGGGGTTGTGCGGTGACCGGCCTCGCGCAGGACGACGACGGGGTGACCGTCGAGCTGGCCGACGGGCAGCGGCTGCGCACGCGCTATCTGGTCGGCTGCGACGGCGGGCGCAGCACGGTGCGCAAGCTGCTCGGCGTCGGCTTCCCCGGCGAGCCCGCGCGGAGCGAGACACTGCTCGGCGAGATGGCCGTGGGCGTGCCGCCGGAGGAGGTCGCCGCCCGGGTGGCGGAGATCCGGGAGACCGACAAGCGGTTCCTGCTGGCGCCCGTCGGCGTCGGGGTCCATCGCGTCATCGTGCCCGTCCCCGGCGTCAGCGACCGCACGAGGCCGCCGACGCTGGAGGACTTCCGCCGCCAGCTCCGCGTCGTCGCCGGCACCGACTTCGGTGTGCACTCCCCGCGCTGGATGTCCCGCTTCGGAGACGCCACCCGGCTCGCCGAACGCTACCGGGTCGGTCGGGTGCTGCTGGCCGGCGACGCGGCCCACATCCATCCGCCGATCGGCGGGCAGGGCCTCAACCTCGGCCTCCAGGACGTGTTCAACCTCGGGTGGAAGGTGGCCGCACAGGTGCGGGGCTGGGCGCCGGACCCGCTGCTCGACACCTACCAGGCCGAACGCCAACCGGTCGCCGCAGACGTGCTGGAGAACACGCGTGCCCAGATGGAACTGCTGTCCACCGAGCCGGGCCCACGAGCCGTCCGCCGGCTGCTCACCGAGCTGATGGACATCGACGAGGTGAACCGCCGCCTGATCGAGAAGATCACCGCGATCGACGTCCGCTACGACCTCGGTGAGGGACCCGACCTGCTCGGCCGCCGCCTGCCCGACCTCGACGTGCGGCCGGGCCGCCTCTACGACCTGCTGCACCACGGCCGCGGCCTGCTGCTGGACCGCACCGGCCGGCTGACCGTCGACGGGTGGTCGGACCGGGTCGACCACCTCGGGGATCCCACCGCGGCACTGGACGTCCCGGGCGTGCTGCTCCGCCCGGACGGCCACGTCGCCTGGGCCGGCGACGACCAGCGGGACCTGGACAGGCACCTGTCCCGCTGGTTCGGCGAGCCACGCGCGCAGGCCCCGAGCGCCCCGCCGGCCTGAGCGTCGGCCGCCCCGGCCCCGACGTACCCCGGGGACCGGACGTGACCGACGTCCGGTCCCCGGACCGCCCGCGTACCGGCGAATGCGCTTGCCGGGGCGGACCGGGACCTGCCACGCTCCGTCCGTGATCGACAAGCCCGACGTCGACGAACGGTCGCTGGCGGCGGAGGTGGCCGCCGCCTGGGCGCTGGACGTCTCCGCTCTCGTGTTCCTGCCGGTCGGCCTCGACGGGCGGGCCTGGGCCTACCGGGTGGACACCGCCGACGGCGGGCGCTGGTTCCTGAAGCTCCGGCTCGGCGAGTTCACGCCGGCGGCCGTCCGGCTGCCCGGCCTGCTCCGGGCCCGGGGCCTCCGGCAGGTGGTCGCGCCGATCGACCGGCCCGACGGCGGCACCGGTCACCCGTTCGGGGGCCACCACCTGCTGCTCTACCCGTTCCACGACGGCGGGAGCCGGTGGGAGCGTGGCCTCACCGACAAGCAGTGGATCGAGTACGGCGAGTTCCTGGGCCGCCTGCACACGATCACGCCGACCGCCGGGATCGCCGGCCTCCTGCCGGCCGAGACCTACCGGTCGAACGCCGGCGAACGGCTGCGGACGCTGGGCCGGCAGGCGGCGGCGAGCGCGGCCCTCGGCGCGTTCTGGCACCGGTACGGCGACGCGCTGCACCGGTTGTCGGCGACCGTCGACGAGCTGGCCGCCCGGCTGACGCCGGCCCGGCACGTCATCTGCCACGCCGACATCCACCCCGGCAACCTGATCGCCGACGGCGACGGCCCGCTGCACGTCGTGGACTGGGACGCGCCGCTGCTCGCGCCGCGCGAGCGGGACCTGATGTTCGTCCTCAGCGGTGACTTCGGGGACCATCCGATCGACGCGCACCGCGCGGAACTGTTCCGCCGGGGCTACGGGCCGTGGGAACCGGACCGGACCAGGCTGAGCTACTACCGCGCCGAGCGGCACCTCGACGACGTCGCCGCGTTCCTCGCCGGCATTCTCGCCCCCGGGGCCGGCGCCGAGTCCCGCGCCAACGACCTGCACTGGCTCACCCGCATCGCCGAGACGGTCGCCGACCCCGGCTACGCGCCCTGACCTCCGGCCCGCTGCCCGGGGCGGCTCAGACGATCCTGAGGTTGGCCATCATGCCCATCGCGCTGTGGTCGACCATGTGGCAGTGATAGGGGTAGACGCCACGCCAGGTGTCGAACGTCGCCTGCAACCGCACGCTCTGCCCGGGCCAGACGATCACGGTGTCCTTCAGCCCGGACTCGGTCGGGTCGGCCGGCGCGCCGTTGCGGTCGAGCACCCGGAACTGCACCAGGTGCATGTGGAAGTTGTGCGGCATGACCACGTTGGCGTTGGTCACCGTCCACTCCTCGGTGCTGCCCCAGGCGATGGTGGTGTCGATCCGGGCCGGGTCGAAGACCTTCCCGTCGATGTACGCCTGATGCCCGCCGGAGCCCGCCTCGTCCATCCGCAGCTCGATGCTGCGGCGCACGGTCGGCGTGGGCAGCGGCGGCAGCGTACGCAGCCGCTGCGGCACCGACGTGCGGTCCGGACCCTTCGCCGGTACGACGTCGAAGCGCATCACCTGGCCCACCTGCTCGGCCGGGCCGGGCCCCATCAGGTTCTGCAGCACCACGGAGGTGCCCGGCTGGTAGCGGGCGAAGTCGACCACCACGTCGAGCCGCTCCCCCGGTGAGAGCAGCACGTACGGCATGGTGACCGGCGCCTCCAGCAGGCCGCCGTCGGAGCCGATCACCGTGATGTCCCCGCCGTCGGCGAGCCGCAGCAGGTAGAACCGCAGGTTGCTGGCGTTGACCAGACGCAGCCGGTAGCGACGGGCCTGCACCTCGAAGCGCGGCCACGGCCGTCCGTTGACCAGCAGGGTGGTGCGGTTGTCGGCGTCGTCCATGGTCCAGACCAACTGGGCGTCGGCGTCCAGGTGCGCGTCACGCAGCACCAGCGGGACGTCGAACCGGCCCCGGGGCAGCGGCAACGCCGCCTCGGTGCGGTCGGTGAGCAGGTAGAGGCTGGACAGGCCCCGGTAGAGGTGCTCGGCCTCCATGTGGTGGGTGTGGTCGTGCATCCAGAGCGTGGCGTGCGGCTGCCGGTTCGGGTAGGTGTAGACCCGCTCGCCGCCCGGTGGAATCGTGGCGTCGCCCGAGCCGTCGTCCTCGGGGGCGGTGGCGCCGCCGTGCAGGTGCACCGCTGTGGGCATGGTCAGCCGGTTCCGCTGGCGGACCACCACCCGCCGACCCGAGGTGGCGTGGATCGTGGGGCCGGGCAGGTCGCCGTTGTAGGTGAACACCTCGGTGCGCGTGCCGGGCAGGATCTCCAGTCGCCGCCGGTGCATGGTGACCGAGTAGTAGTCGGTGGTGGCGGTCCGCCGCACCGGCCGCAGCGTCTGCGGCACCGTCAACGGCACGGTGAACGGCGGCACCGGCGAGGCCGTCGGCGCGGCGGTCCCGGCCGTGGCGGGAGCCGCGCCCCACTGCCCGGCCAGACCGGCGAGACCGGCCAGGCCACCGGTCGCCCCGACGATGCCCGACGCCGCGCCGAGGCGCAGCAGTTGACGACGAGTGGACAAGGCAGTTCCTTCCCCGAAGGTGCGCGAGAGGTTCCGGCAGCCGCGGTCGGCTGGTGGGCCGGGCGGTCGTCGCAGGCACGATGATCCCGGTGAATCCGTCGGGAGGAGACCCCTATCGACCGCACATCCGCAACCGGCCGCCCCCTTAGCGCGTTCCCGCGCCCCTGGTCGCGGTCGGGTCTCCCCGCGGCGCCACGGCCGTCGGGGTGTCGAGGGCGTCGAGGTAGCGGGCGAAGCCGTGCGGGGCGCGGGCCTGGCGCCGCGCGCTGGTCCGGACCGGGCAGTCGGGGTCGGCGACGACCCGTACGGCCTGCCGACGGCCCCGCTCGACCAGGTCGTGGTCCTCGCCGTGCGACAGGTCGGCGAACCCACACAGCCGCTCGTAGGCCGGGGCGGCGCAGCCCAGGTTCGCACCGTGGACGTGCCGATGCCAGGCGCTGCCCAGATCCCGTCGGTACCGGGTCTCGAAGCGTTCCCGGACCTGCGCGGAGCGGGGCGCCCAGTCGGTCACCCGCACCGTGCCGACCAGCAGGTCGGTGCCGGTGCGGGCATGGCGCAACTGCCAGCCGCCCCACCGCCGCGGTACCCGGCTGTCCGCGTCGGTGGTGGCGAGCCACAGATCCCGCGGGCCGTGGCGCAGCGCGTACGCCATGCCGACGGCGCGGGCCCGGCCGACGTTGCGGGCCCGTACCGTCAGCACGACGGCGCCGAGTCGCTCGGCGACGGCGGCCGTCGAGTCCCGGCAGTCGTCGGCCACCACGATCACCTCCGACGGCACGGGCAGGCGGCGGAGCGCACCGAGGACCGAGGTCAGGCAACCGGGCAGCAACTCCTGCTCGTCGTGGGCGGGCACCACGACCGCCATCCGGTTCACCACAGGCCCTCGGCCTGCGCCACGGAGCGCGCCGGCGGCGGCACGCGGAGGAAGACGTCGAGGAGGAAGTCCGCCTCCTCGTGGCGTGCCGTCCGCACCAGCCCGTCCACGTCGTCGAGCAGCCGGTGCACGTCGTCACCGCCCCGGGCGTGCTCGGCCACCGCCGGCCGCCAGTGCACGGCGACCAGCGTGCCACCCGGTTCGAGCGAGTCCACCGTCCGCGTGGTCAGCAGGTCCAGCCCGGCGTCGTCGAAGTAGTAGCCGAGTTCGGAGAGCACGATCAGGTCGAAGCGGTCGGCCTCGGCCGGCCACTCGTCGGGCACCCGCATCCGCTCCACCCGTACGTGCGGTTGGTCCGCGAGCCGTCGCCGGGTGCTCGCCACCGGCGCGGCGGCGATGTCGACCGCCAGCAGCCGGTCGCACCGCTGCGCGAGCCGGCGGGTGAGCAGACCCGTCGAGCATCCCGGTTCGAAGGCCGACCGGTACCGCCGACGAGGCAGACAGGCGACGGTCAGCTCGTGTTTACGCCGGTCGTACCAGCGGGTCTCGAAACTCCACGGATCCTCGGCGCCGGCGTACATGTCGTCGAAGTATTCGGCGGGGGTGCCGGGTGGGCTCATGGCACGAACACCGTTTCGTAGGGACGCGCGAAGCGTGCGAGAACGTGCGGGGGAAGGATCGCGGCGTCGGCGGGCGCCGGCCCGAGTGGCCGGATCTGGCTGGGAAAGGCGTCGATCGCTTCCCGTTTGGCCGACCTGGCCGCCTCGGTCAGGTCGATCCGGCGCGCGCGGTGCCACGGCACCCCGGGGTCGTCCGGCTCGGCCCAGTGCCACGTCCAGACGGGGAACTCCAGCAGCGTCGCGCCGGTGCGCCGGCAGGCGACCGCGGCCGCTCGTCCGACCGCCTCGTGGTCCGGGTGGCCGTCGCCGCGCCAGGTCGTGACGCACCACCGGCCGGGTGTCAGCCGGGTGGTCAGCGCGTCGGTGAGCGCCGTCTCGTCGACCGCGCCGTCGGGATGCCCGAGGTGCGCGATGGCGGCGGGGGCGACCCCGAGCAGTCCGCAGGCGGTGGCGGTCTCGGCCCGCCGGATCGCCGCCAGCTCCACCGGTGAGTGGACCGTCGAACCGGGATGGGAGGCCTCGCCGTCGGTGACGACCGCGATCTCCGCGCCGGCTCCGCCGCCGAGCATGGCGACCAGGCCGCCGACGCCGAGCACCTCGTCGTCGGGGTGCGGGGCGACGACCAACGGCGGCGTCGTCGGCGTCCGACCGTCCACCGCCAGCGCGGGCCAGGTGGCCGGCGCCGGCCACGCGCGCCACGTCCGCTCGTCCGTGCCCGCGCCGACGATCGGCCTCACCATCCGGGATCTCCGGCCGCCGTCACCAGCTCGCCCAGATGAGCGAGGTCCGCCTCCGCGTGACTCTGGCGCACGTACACCGTCAGGTCGGCGACCCGCCTGGCGTGGCCGGCGTCCTGGCACAGCGGGCCGGCCCCCAGCGCCCGACCGACCCGGTCGACGACGATGGTGGCGGTCGCCTCGACACTGGCGCGCACCTGGTGTGCCAGCCGGTCGGCGTCGCCGGTGGGGTTCGCGTCGATCTCGTCGGCGGCGGCGAACAGGACGCGGCGGGCGGCGGTCAGGGCCACGTCGACCGCGCCGAGGTGCGCCATGGCGTGCGGGCCGAGGCGGCGGCGCCGCGCCGCGTCGTGCAGGGTGTCGGCGACGCCGACCGCGCCGCCGTACCAGCACGCCGCCACGCCCGCTCCGCCGTGCCAGAAACCCGGCCGCGCGGTGTAGCGGCCGGGTCCGCCCACGGCGTCGGCGGGCACGCCGTCGAAGCGGACGGTCCGACTGTCGCTGGCGGCCATGCCGACGGCGGGCCAGGTGTCGGCCATCGGGGTCACCCCGGCCGCGCCGACCTCGACCGAGAACAGGCGTACGCCGTCGTCAGCGGTCGCGGTCACCAGGGCCCGGGACAGCAGACCCGCGCCGGAGCACCACTGTCGCTCCCCGGTCAGCCGCCACCGGTCCCCGTCCCGGGTCGCGGTGACCGAGGCCGGCACGGCGGCCCAGACGCCCCACGGCTCGCGGCGCCACGCCGGATCGATCGCCACCCCCAGTTCGGCGAGGATCGCCAGCGCGTCGGCGTGCCCCTCCCCCAGCCGCGCCAACGCCGGGTCGGCGCGACCGAGCGCGACGAGGCGCGCGAACCGCTCGGCCGTCCGTCCGCCACCGGGCAACGGCAGGTCGAGACGTCCCCCGAGCACGGCCGATCGGAACGCGGCAGCCGTGGGCTCGCCGCCCGTGGTCATCGCGAACTCCCCCTCCCGGTGGCGTGGCGACCCGAGTGGGCCGCGGCCGGAAGATGCCCCTCGCGCCGGGGCCGAAACCCTCGCGGGCCACCGGTTCCGCCGGGCAACCTGAGCACCACCTGGGAGTTGTGGTCCGACCGCATCGAGGCGGGCGCGGCGGGGTAGGTACGACCGGTATGGCCGACACCGCGCTGCTGGACCTCGCCGCCGACTACCAGGTACACGACGGATACGACGACGACCCGGTCCTGCTGCTGCCCGACGGCAGCCCGGTGGAGACCTGGCGCGACGGCTACCCGTACGACGAGCGGCTCGACCGGGAGGAGTACGACCACCAGAAGCGGTTGCTCCAGATCGAGCTGCTCAAGTTGCAGGACTGGGTCAAGGACACCGGCGAGCGGTTGGTGATCCTCTTCGAGGGCCGCGACGCCGCCGGCAAGGGCGGCACGATCAAGCGCTTCATGGAGCATCTCAACCCGCGCGGCGCGAGCGTGGTCGCGCTGGAGAAGCCGGACGAGCGTGAGGCCGGCCAGTGGTACTTCCAGCGTTGGCTGGCGCATCTGCCGGCGGCCGGTGAGATCGTGCTGTTCGACCGGTCCTGGTACAACCGGGCCGGCGTGGAGCGGGTGATGGGCTTCTGTTCCCGCAAGGAGTACCTGGAGTTCCTGCGGCAGGCCCCGGACCTGGAACGGATGCTGGTGCGTTCCGGCATCCGCCTGGTCAAGTTCTGGTTCTCGGTGTCCCGCAACGAGCAGCGGACCCGGTTCGTCATCCGCAAGGTCGATCCGGTGCGTCAGTGGAAGCTCTCGCCGATGGATCTCGCCTCACTCGACCGCTGGGACGACTACACCGAGGCCAAGGAGGCCATGTTCTTCTGGACCGACACCGCGGACGCGCCGTGGACGGTGGTGAAGAGCAACGACAAGAAGCGGGCCCGGCTGGAGGCGATCCGCCATGTGCTGCACCGCTTCGACTACGCCGACAAGGACGAGGCCGTCGTCGGCACACCGGACCCGCGCATCATCGGGCCGGCCGGCCTGGATCTGGACCCGGAGGATCAGCCGGTGCCGATCTTCCCCCGCCCCTGACGCCCGGGCCGGTCAGTCGGTGCCGATGATCCTGCGCCCCGCGCGGCGGGGAAGGGCACGGGAACGCTCCCGGCGGGATCGGCTCGCGGTGACGGACGTCAAGTGGCGGAAGCGGTCGCTCCCCGCACCGGCCGGTCGATCCGGGCCGCCGAACGGCCGTGACCATCCCGCACAGTGATGACCATCGTTGAGCACGACTGCCAGAATGACCGGCGTGTCATTGCGCGGTCACTCTGCGACCATGACCGATGTCACGGGGGAGGGCCGAGCCAACCGGTTCATGCTGGTCCTGCTGGCGCTGCATCGGATCACCTGTCTGGCTCCGGCGGTCGTCACCTGCGCCTACGGCGCGTACCGCAGCGCCTGGGCCAACCTCGGCCTGCTGGTCGCGGCGACGGCCTGGAACGCGGTGCTGTTCGGGGTGGCCCGGCGGCGGGGCTGGTTCCCGACGGCGCTGGTGCACCTGGACGTCCTGCTGGCCGGCACGGTGCTGGTGGCGGTCACCGCGAACCTGACGACCGACGTCGGGGCCCCGAACTGGGGCAACCTGCTGGTCCAGGCGAGCGGCTCGCTGGTGGGGGCGGCGCTGACCCGGCCCTGGGCCGTCGCGGGCGACCTGCTGGTGCTGGTGCTCATCCAGTCACTGGTGATCGTCGCCGTCGGCCCGGGCCCCTCCGTGCCGGCGCTCGTCCACGCGGTCAACGGCGTGGCCTGCTTCGCGCTGGTCGCCGGTTTCGCGGTGCGCTACCTGCGGCGTACCGGACGCAACCTGGACCGGACCAACGCGCAACGGTTGGCGGCCGAGGCCGACGCCGCCGCGGACCACGCCCGCTTCGTCACCCGGCTCGCCCACCACCGGACGCTGCACGACACGGTGCTGACCACACTGACGCTCATCGCCCGCGGCGTGGCCGACCCGGGCCGGCCCGAGGTACGCCGGCGCTGCGCCCGCGACGCGGAGGTGGTCCGCGGGCTGCTCGGTGACGGCTCCGACGTGGAGTTCGGCACGCTCGGCGAGGCGCTGCGGGACGTGGTGAGCGAGGCGTCCCTGCTCGGCCTGCGGGTCCGGTACCAGGGGGCGACCGTGCCCGCGGACGTCCCGCCCCAGGTGGTGGCCGCGTTGCGCGCGGCGGCGCGGGAGGCCTTGAACAACGTGGTCAAGCATGCCGGCGTGGAGCACGCCTGGCTGACCGTGACCGTGGAGGGCCGACTGCTGCGGGTGACGGTGGTCGACCGTGGGCGCGGCTTCCGTCCGGAGGAGGCGCCCCCGGGTTTCGGCTTCCGGCACTCGATCGTCGACCGGGTGGCCGAGGTGGGCGGCCGGGCCCGGGTCTCCAGTGAGCCGGGGGCCGGGACGTGCGTGGAGCTGACGTGGGCGGGCTGATCCGGGTGGCGGCCGTCGACGACGACCGGATGCTGCTGGAGGGCCTGGGCGCGTGGCTGGCGGGCGTCGGCGACCTGCGGCTGGTCCGCACGGCGGCCACGGTGGAGGGCCTGCTGCGGACGTTGACCGAGCCGATCGACGTGGTCCTGCTGGATCTGGTGCTGCGTGACGGCAGCGACGCGGCGGAGAACGTGCGGCGGCTGGTGACGTCCGGCCGCCGGGTGCTGGTGCTCAGCGTCTGGGCCCGCCCCGACCAGGTGGTGGCGACGTTCGCCGCCGGGTGCAGCGGATACGTGACGAAGGACCACGACCTGGGGGCACTGGCCGCCGCGGTCCGGGACGTGGCGGCGGGGCGACCCGCGTTCTCGTCGGAACTGGCGTTCGCCTGCCTGGGCGACGCCCGGCCGACCCGCCCCCGGCTGTCCCCCCGCGAGCGCGGGGTGCTGCTCGCGTACGCCTCCGGGATGACCCTCACGGCCACCGCCCGGCACCTGGGCATCAAGCCGGAGACCGCCCGCACCTACCTGGACCGGGTCAAGGCCAAGTACCACGACCTCGGTCGGCCCAGCCGCACGAAGCTCGACCTCGCCGACCGGGTTCGTGAGGACCGTCTCCAGGCCGGCTGAGACCGCCCCCGGCACCCCACGAACCGCCCGCCAGCCGTCCTCGCGGACGCCGCTGTCCCCCGCCCGGGGGACAGCGGGGAGGTCGGTCCGTCCCCCGAACATCCGGCATGACGAGATCGACACACGTCGCTAGCTTGGGATCGCACAGCGTCGCCGCACCGTCACCCGGGGGTTCGGGGGGACCGGTCCCGTCGGCGCTGACACTCCCCCCACCGGTCGTTGCGAGGAAAGGCCACCGCATGCCCCACCTGATCGGTATCGACGAGGCGGAACAGCTCGGCACGAAGCAGGTGCACCAGCTGTACCGCGACCATGTCAGTCGCAGCCAGGTCTCCCTGATGACGACGTTCGGCTTCGGCCGGGAACTGGTGGACCACGCCGAGGGGGTGTGGATCCACCTCCGGGACGGCCGCCGGGTGCTGGACTTCTCCGGCGGCGTCGGCGTGCTGAACCACGGGCACAACCATCCGCGGATCCTGGCCGCCCGGCGACGCTTCGCCGAGGCCCGGCGAATGGAGGTGCACAAGGCGTTCTTCTCGCCGTACACGGCGGCGCTGAGCCACAACCTGGCCGCCCTGCTCCCCGGCGACCTCTCCGTCTCGTACTTCCCGAACTCGGGCGCGGAGGCGAACGAGGGCGCGGTGAAGATGGCCTACAAGTACCACGGCGGGCGGCGCAACACGGTGCTGCGCGCCGACATCAGCTTCCACGGCAAGACCCTCGGCGCGGGCAGTCTCACCGGCTCGTCGGAGAACGCGTTCCGCTTCCCCGGCCTGCCCGGCATCGTCGTCTACCCGTACGGCGACCTGACCGCCGTCCACGCGGCCGTCGACGCGGCACGCGCCCCGGACGGCGGCTGCGACGTGTACGCCATCCTGGTCGAACCGTTCAGCGCCTCCACGATGCGCCGGTGGAGCGACGACGACCTGCTGGCCCTGCAACGGCTCTGCCGCGAGCGGGACATCATCATGATCTTCGACGAGGTCTACACCGGGTGGGGCAAGACCGGCAGCCTCTTCAACTTCATGCGGTGCGAGGGGCTGCTGCCGGACATCCTCACCTACTCCAAGTCGCTCGGCGGCGGCAAGGCCTCGATCGCCGGCTACACGGCCCGCGAGCCGGTGTTCCGCCGCGCCTACGACCGGCTGACCGACGTCATCCTGCACAGCACCACCTACTACGGCTTCGGCGAGGAGACCGCCACCGCCCTGGAGGCCGTCGCGGTGGTGGTCGACGACGACTACCCCGCCCGGGCCCGGATGCTGGGGGCCGTGCTGCAACCCGGCCTCGAGCGGATCGCCAAGGCGTACCCCGAGGTGGTCGGCCGGGTCGACGGCGCCGGCGCGCTGTGGGGCGTCTTCCTCGGCGGTGGGCCCGGCCTGCTCGACCTGGCCGGCCGGCTGATGCCCGGCTTCACCCACGACCCGCAGTTCCGCACCAAGCTCATCACCCTGTCGGTGATCGCGCACCTGTTCCGCGAGCACGGGATCATGACCTACTACAGCCCCAACGCCGACAACCCGCTGATGGTCGCGCCGAGCCTGGTGGCCACCGGCGAGGACGTGGAGCACTTCCTCACCGCCCTGGACGCGACGCTGTCCCGGGGGCTGCCCCGGCTGCTGACCGCCTTCGTCCGGGAGCGGGTGACGTCGCGATGGTGACCAGCGGCCACGTCGTGGTGACCGGGGCCAGCGGGATGCTCGGCTCGCACCTGGTCCGCCGGCTGCTCGCCGAGGGACACCGGGTGCACGGGGTGGACCTGCTGCCCGCCGCGCACACCCATCCGGAGCTGGCCCACAGCCAGGGCGACGTCCGCGACGCCGCGCTGCTGGCGCGGGTGTTCGCCGACGCGTCCGCCGTTGTGCACTGCGCCGCCGCGCTGCCCAGCTACCCGGCCGAGATGATCCGGTCGATCATCGTGGACGGCACGCACGCGGTGCTCGGCGCCGCCCGCCGGGTGCAGGTCCCCCGGGTCGTGCACATCTCCTCCACCGCCGTCTACGGCCTGCCCCGGCTGGTGCCCACACCCGAGGACCACCCGCGGGAGCCGGTCGACCCGTACACCCGGGCGAAGGTCGAGGCGGAACTGCTCGTGGAACGGTTCCGCGCGGACGGGCTCTGCGTGCCGGTGCTACGACCCAAGACGTTCCTCGGGCCGGGACGGATGGGCCTGTTCGCGATGCTCTTCGAATGGGCCGAGGAGGGCCGGAACTTCCCGGTCCTCGGTCGCGGCGACGTCCGGGTGCAGATGTTCGCCGTCGAGGACCTCGTCGACGCCGTGCTGACCGTGCTGGCCGCCCCGGAAGACGTCGCCGGGGACACGTACAACCTGGGCGCCGCCGACTTCGGCACGCTGCGCGAGGACTTCCAGGCGGTGCTCGACGCCGCCGGGCACGGCCGGCGGGTGGTCGGGCTGCCGGCCGCGCCGACGCTCGCGGCGCTGCGGGCGTTGGAGCGCAGCGGCCTCTCCCCGGTGTACGGGCGGCTGCTGTACAAACTGCGCGCGGACTCCTACGTGAGCATCGACAAGGCCCGCGACCGGCTCGGCTTCACGCCCCGCCTCGCCAACCGGGACGCGATCCTCGCCACCTACCGGTGGTGGCGGGCGAACCGGGGCGCGACGGCGACCGGGGCCGGTCGGACCAGCCGGGAACCCTGGCGACAGGGTGCCCTCTCCCTCGCGAAGATCTTCTTCTAGGGCGCCGGCCGATGCCTCTCCTCGACTCCGCTCCCGCCGCCGTGCCGGCCGTGGAGCCGCCCGCCACCCGCCGTCACCGACTGGTCGTCGACCTGGTCCGCCTGATCCGACCGGGCCACTGGGTGAAGAGCCTGCTGGTCGTCCCGCTCCCCCTGCTGGACCCGCTGTCCTGGCACCTGGCCGGGCTGACCCGGCTGGGCTGGTCCGTCGTCGCGTTCGTGCTCGCCGCCTCGGCCGTGTACGTGGGCAACGACGTGGTCGACCGGCACCGGGACGGGCTCCACCCGGTGAAACGGCACCGTCCGGTGGCCTCCGGCCGGGTGCCGGTGCCGCTGGCGTACGCCTGCGCCGTCGTGCTCCTGCTCGGCCTCGCGCTGCTGCTGGCCGCCGGCCCGGTCGGACCGGCCTGGCCGGTGCTGACGTACCTCGTGCTCAACGTCTGGTACAGCCGGGGCCTGAAACACGTTCCGCTGGTCGAGGCCGGGGTGGTCGCCACCGGGTTCGTGCTGCGCGCCGTGCAGGGCTACCTGGCCGTCGGCACGGACGCGTCGGCCTGGCTGCTGGTCACCGTGTTCGCCGGCTGCCTGCTGCTGATCGTCGGCAAGCGCCGTCAGGAACTGCTGGACGCGGGGGTGGCCCATCGGCCCGCCCTGCGCGGCTGGTCGGTGGAACTGGCCGGGCACCTGCTCCAGCTCAACGGGCTCCTGGCGGTCACCGCCGGGCTGGTCTGGCTGGGCACCGAAGCGCCGTTCGGGCGGTACGGGGACGCCGCGATGCTGCTGTCCACCCCGTTCGTCCTCTACCTGATGGCGCGGTACCTGCAACTGGCGCTGGTCCGGCGGGCCGGCGGCGACCCGGTCCGGCTGCTGTCGCGGGACCGGGCGGTGCTCGCCGCCGCCGTGCTCTGGGCGGCCTGCCTGGGCGCGCTCTACGCCGCCATCCGGTTCCCGGCGCTCGTCGCCGCCCTGTCCTGAAGCCGCGCCCCGCCCAGCCCTCGTCCGCGCCCTCGTCAAGGAGAGCCATGACCGCGCACACCCCGACGGTCTCCGTCGTCGTCCCCAACTACAACCACGCCGACTCGCTGCCGCTGACGCTGCCGGCGCTGCTGGCGCAGACCCATCCCGCCACCGAGATCATCTTCGTGGACGACCGGAGCACCGACGACTCGGTGGCGGTGGCCGAGTCGCTCGGCGTGCCGGTGGTCCACACGCCGCACAACGGCGGCCCCGCCCTGGCCCGCAACATCGGCGCCGCCCGGGCCCGCGGCGACGTCCTGCTCTTCGTCGACTCCGACGTGGAACTGCCGCCGGACACGGTGGCCCGGGCGGTGCGGCTGCTCGCCGCCGACCCGAAGGCCGGCGCGATCTGCGGCATCCTCGACGAGGTCCCGCTGGTCCGGGACAGCCTCGTCCAGGAGTGCCGGTGCCTCCAGGCGCACTGGTGGCGGATCAGCTCGCTGGGCGACGTCAGCTTCCTGTTCACCGCCATCTGCGCCATGCCGGCCCGGGTGTTCGCCGAGATCGGCCCGTTCCACGAAGGGCTGCGCCAGACCGAGGAGGTCGAGTACGGCGAGCGGCTCACCGGCCGGTACCCGATCCGGCTCACCGACGCGCTGCACGGCCGGCACCGCGACGACGACCGGCTCGGACCGATGCTGCGCAAGGTGTTCCACCGCAGCCGGCTGCGGATGCCGCTGTACGCGAACCGGCGTCGTGCCGCGCAGGGCTTCGAGACCGCGTCGCGGATGTGGGCCGCCGTCAGCGCGCTGCTCGGCACGCTCGCGCTGCCGTTGCCACTGCTGGCCGGCGCGCTCGGGGCGCTGCCGTCAGTGGCAGCCCTCCTGCTCTTCCTGGCGTGCGACGCCGGCATGTACCGGTTCGTCGCCCGCCGGCGCGGACCGGCGTTGCTCGTCGCGTTCGTCGGGGTGCAGTGGCTGATCAACCTGGCGATCGCCGCCGGCGCCGCCGCCGGCGCGGCGCAGTGGCTCTGCTCCCGCTCCTTCCGCCGCCTCTACGAGGGCGGCCCACGCCCCACCGCGCAGGTGCCCGCATGAGCGAACGCACCGAGCGCAGCGAGGGCCATGAGCGCATGCCCGACCGGCACAGCATGAGCGAACGCACCGAGCGCAGCGAGGGCCATGAGCGCATGCCCAGCCAGCACCGCATGAGTCTCCTTGTCCAAGCCGACGGTCCGGCGACGGCGGCGGGCCGGCCCCGGCGGTGGTGTGCGGTCACCCGGCTGCTCTGGGCGGCGGCCTTCGGCTGGGCGGTGTTCACCGGCCTGCACCGCGCGTTGAGCGGGCGCTGGTGGTTCTGGCTGCTGCCGGACCTGGTGCCGCCGGCGGCGTACCTGCTGGTGCCGGTGGCGCTGGCGGCGGCCGTGCCGGCGGCCCGGGCGCTGCGCCGGCCGATGCCCGCCCGGGCGGCGACGGTGGTGCTGGCGGCGGCGGCCACCGCGCTGGCGATCGGCCTGCCCGACGCCGGCCTCAACCGGTACGCGTGGGCGTCCCGTCCCGCCCCGCCGTCGGGCGCGCTGACGGTGCTGGCCTGGAACACCGGCTACTGGGACCAGCACGACGATCCGGAGGCGTTCCTGCGGTTCCTGGTCGACCGGCGGGCCGACGTGTACCTGTTGCAGGAGCACCTCTACTGGGACGACGCGGCCGGGCTGGCCGGGGCCCGACCCGCCCCCGACCCGGAGCGGCTGCGTCGGGCGTTCCCCGGCTACACCGTCGTCGCCCGCGGCGAGCTGCTCACCCTGTCCCGGTTCCCGGTGGTGGCCCGGCCGGCGGTCGGTCCCGACGCGGGCCTCGCGGCCGACCCGGGCGCCGACTTCGGGCGGGTCTTCGCCGCCGCCAAGGTGCTCCGCGCCGACCTGCTGGTGGGCGGCCGGGTGCTGTCCACGTACAACGTGCACCTGCCGGTGCAGGTGAACCTCGCGCCGAGGCGGTTCCTGGGCTACGTGCGGGAACGTGACCGGGCCCGGCGGGCGCAACTCGCCGGGCTGCGGGCCGACCTCGCCGCCAACCCCGGGCCGGTGCTGGTCGCCGGCGACTTCAACACCACGGCGGCGATGGGCGACCTGCGACCGTTGCGGGACCGGCTGCGCGACGCCGCGGACGCCAACGCCGACGTGTACCCGGCGAGCTGGCCCGCCGGTCGGCTGCCGGCGGCCTGGCGGCTGGACTGGACGCTGACCTCCCGGACGGTACGCGTGCTCCGGTACACGTTGGACGACCCGCGCGGGTTGTCCGACCACCGCGCCCAGACCGCCGTGGTGACGCTCGGGGAGGGGTCGTGAGACGTACGCCGACCGTCTCGGTCGTGATCCCGGTCTGGAACGCCGCGAAGACGCTGCGCCACTGCCTGGACGCGGTGGCGGCGCAGACCCACCCGCCGGTGGAGGTGCTCGTCGTCGACGACGGCAGCACCGACGGGTCGGCGGCGGTGGCCGCGGCGGCCGGTGTGCGGGTGCTGGTGCAGCCGGTCAACGGCGGGGTCTCCGCGGCCCGCAACGCCGGGGTGGCGGCCAGTCGTGGCGAGGTGGTCTTCTTCGTCGACTCCGACGTCGCGCTGGCCCCGGACGCGATCGCCAACGCGCTGGCGGTGCTCGCCGCCGACCCGGGCTGCGGCTGCGTCTACGGCGTCTACGCCCCGGAGCCGCTGATCGACGACGGGCCGGTCGAGCGGTACCGGGTGCTGCACCTGCACTCCGCGCTGACCCGGGCGGTCGGCCTGGTCGACACCGCCGTCTTCGCGCTCGCCGCGGTGCCCCGCGCCGTGCTGCGCGACCTCGGTCCGTTCGACGAGAACCTGCGCAGCGCCGAGGACGACGAGTACAGCGAGCGGCTGCTGACCCGGTACCGGATCCGGCTCACCGACACCGTCGTCGGTCGGCACGACGAGGCGGACCGGCTGCTGCCGCTGCTGGCCGAGCAGTACCGGCGGGCCCAACTGCTCCGCTGGTCGCTGCGCAACCGCTACCGCCGGCGCGGCCTGGCGCTCAACCGCAGCCTCGGTGTGCTGGCCGCCGGGCTGACCGTGCTCACCCTGCCGGCGGCGCTGCTCGGCCCGTACTCCGCCGGCGTGCCGGTGCTCTGCCTGGCGGTCTTCGCCGCCGCCGATCCGCCGCTGGTGGGGGCGCTGCGCCGGGGCGGCGGGGCGTTCCTGGTCCGTGCCCTCGGCATCCACCTGCTGGTGAACGTCGCGCTGATCAGCGGTGCCGCGGTCGGCCTGGTCCGGTCCCTGGTGGACCCGTCGTTCGGCCCGTCGTCGCGTGCCGCCCTCCGTCCCCTCGACTCGAAAGGTTGGTGAGGTGGTGGCCGTTCCCGCGCCCCTCGTCTCGGTCATCGTGCCCAACTACAACTACGCCCGCACGTTGCGGCTCTGCCTGGCGGCGCTGCGCCGACAGACCCACCGGCCGGTGGAGGTGATCGTGGTCGACGACGGCAGCACCGACGACTCGGTGGCGGTCGCCGGGTCCTTCCCCGAGGTGCGGGTGCTGCGTACGCCGGTCAACAGCGGGCCCTCGGTGGCGCGCAACCTCGGCGCGGAGGCCGCCACCGGGGAGGTGCTGATGTTCGTCGACTCGGACGTGGCGCTGGCCCCGGACGCGGTGGCCGCCGCGGTGGCGATCCTGCGCGACGAGCCCGGCGTCGGCGCGGTCTGCGGCAACTACGACACCGTCCCGTTGATCGACGGCACCTTCACCAAGGACTACCGCAACCTGTACCGGCACTGGTACTTCCGCGTCGCCGAGGGCAGCATCACCGGTTTCCTGTCGACCGCGATCCTGGCCGTGCCGACCAGGGTCTGGGCGCAGGTGGGCCCGTTCAACCCCCGGCTGACCCAGAGCGAGGGCGCGGACGTCAGCGAACGGCTCACCGACCGGTACGAGGTGCGGATGACCAGCCGGGTCATCGGCCGGCACGACGACGACGCGACGCTGCGGATCGCGCTGGGCAAGGTGTTCACCCGGACCCGCGTGCACATCCCGTTCTTCCTGCACCGGCGGCGGGTGGTGGGGGTGGTGACCTCCGCCGAGTCCGGCACCGGGCTGGCGTCCTGGCTGGCCGCCGCCACCACGCCGCTGCCGCTGCTGGCCGGCCCGGGGTGGGCCGTGGTGCCGCTGCTGCTGCTGGCGCTCTGGCTGCTCAGCGACGCCCGGATGTACCGCTACGTGCGCGCCGTCCGGGGCCTGGGCTACACGCTGCGCTTCGCCGGCCTGCACCTGCTCGTCAGCCTCACCATCGGGGTGGGCGTGGCGGTGGGGCTGGTGCAGTGGCTGGTCTCCCGCCGCTTCCGCCGCCTCTACGAGCAGCCGGCGGTGGTCGCGTGACCGCCGTGCGGACGCCACCGCGCACCGAACCGGCGACCGGCCGGGCGGGCCGGGTCGGCCGGCGACCCGGCGCCCGCGCCGGCGCGGTGCTCACCGGCCTGGGCGCGGCGTGGCTGCTCCTGGTGGTGGCGCACCGGCTGCTCAGCGGCCGGTGGTGGCTGTGGCTGGCGCCGGAGCTGATCCCGCCGCTGGCGTTCGTCGCCGTACCGGTGCTGCTGCTCGGGTCGGTGCCGCTGGCCGGCCGGTTCCGGGCCCGGCTGGCGCTGCTCGCGGTGACCGGGCTGCTGCTCGGCGCGGACCTGGCCGGGCTGAACCCGGCCGTGTGGCGCACCCCGCCGCCGGCGCCGGCGGACGCGCTGCGCCTGGTCTCCTGGAACACGACGGTGTGGAACGCCACCGACGACCCCGACGCGTTCTACGCCTCGCTGACCACCCGGCACGCCGACGTCTACCTCCTCCAGGAGTACAAACCCGACGACGACCCGGTCCGCCGCGACGCCGACCTGGCCCGGCTGCGCCGCGAGTTCCCCGGCTACCAGGTGGTGCTACGCGGGGAACTGGTCACCGTGACCCGGTTCCCGGTCGTCGCGACGACCGCGTTGCCGGCCGACCCGCCGCCCGGCGCGGACTGGCGCACCGACTACTGGGAGGTCAAGTCGCTCCGCACCGACCTGCGGGTGGGCGGCCGCACGGTGTCGGTCTACAACACCCACATCCTGGTGCCGCTGGACCTGAGCAGCCCGCTGCGCGAGCTGTTCTACGACCGCCGGCACGAGTTCTTCCAGCGGCGGGAGACGCAGTACCGGGCGCTCGCCGCCGACCTGGACCGCAACCCGAACCCGGTGCTGGTCGCCGGCGATCTCAACACCAGCCCGGCCATGGGCGACCTGGCCCGGCTCCGCGACCGGCTCACCGACGCGGCCCGGGCCAGCGGGTCGGCGTACCCGACGTCGTGGACGATCGCCGGCCGGCGCTGGTGGCGGCTGGACTGGACGTTCGTCTCCCCCGGATGGACCGTGCACCGGTACCGGCTGCGCGACGCCCGCGGCATGTCCGACCACCGGTTGCAGGACGTCGTGCTCTCCCTCGGCGGGTCCCGGTGAGCCGGGCGCGGGTGTGGGCCGCGCTGCGCGTGGTCGGGTACGCCGCCGTGCTGGCCTTCCTCGGCTGGCAGGTGTGGCGGGTACGCCACGGGATGGCGGACAGCCTGCGGACGGTCGGCTGGGGCGCGGCGCTGACCGCCGGGGTCCTCGCCGCGGTCGGCGGGGTGCCCGGCTTCGTCGGCTGGCGGGTCCTGCTGGCCGGGCTGGGCACGAAACTGTCGCTGCGCGACGCCACCCGGGTCTACTTCCTCGCCGGGCTGACCCGCTACCTGCCGGGCGGGGTGTGGCCGACGGTGGCGCACGCCGCGATGGCCCGGCCGCTGCGCCAGCCACCGGCCCGGCTCGCCGCCGCGTTCCTCGCCAGCCAGGGACTCGCGGCGGTGTCCGGGGTGCTCGTCGGCGTCCTCGCGCTGCCCTGGCTGGTCGGGCAGAGCCGCTGGTGGTGGCTGCTGCTGCCGGCCTGCGTGGCCGCCGTCGCGCCGGTGCTCGCCCCGGGCCTGCTGGGCCGGCTGCTGGCCGCCGCCGCGCGGCTGCTGCGCCGGGGCGACACCGGGCCGCTGCTGCCCGGCCGCCCGACGCTGCTGGGCGCCACCGGGCTGATGGTGCTCGGCTGGCTGATCAGCGGCCTGCACGTCACCGTGCTGGCGGTCGCCCTCGGCGCCGCGCCGGGCCCGGCGCTGCCGCTGGGCGTCGGCGGTTTCGCGCTCTCCGTGGTCGCCGGGCTCTGCGCCGTGGTGCTGCCGACCGGACTCGGCGTACGCGAGGTCGCGCTCGCGCTCACCGTCGCCACCCTGGTCGGCGGCCCGGACCTGGTGACCCTAGTCGCGTTGAGCCGGGTGCTGCTGACCGTCGGCGACATCGGCTCGACAGTCGTCGTGCTGGCCCTGCTGGCCGTCACCGGCCGCCGTCCGGGCGGTCCGCCGCACGCCGCCACCTCGTCCCGTCCCGCCCCTGCCGACCGTTTCGAAGGAGTCTCCTCATGACCGCCACCGACCTGCCGTCCGCGGCGTCCCCCGGCACCGGCGGCGGGCTGCGCGGCGGTGTCCGCCGGCTGCGCAGCGCCGTGCGTACCGCCTCCGGGGTGGAGGTGCTCTCCGCCCTGCCGTTCCTCGCCGGCCCGCTGGCGCGGCTGGAGCGCCGCCCCCTGCTGCACGGGCTGGTGCTCTCCGCGTTCGGGCTGCGCCGGCCGATCTTCGTGGACTTCCCGGTGAGCCCGGAGCCGCGCTTCGGCTACGGCCGACCCGACCACCCGGGCATCTCCGAGCTGCTCGACCGGCGGCGGGACGCGTACGCCGACACGCTCCGGCGGTTCCTCGGTCACGCCGACCGGCTCACCGCCGTCCCGCTGCACGGCGACCTCGACTCGGGCGAGCCGTACTGGCGCAACGGCTGGCTGCCGCCGCTGGACGCGCTGGCGCTCTACGGTTTCCTGGTCGAGCACGAACCGGCGCGGTACGTCGAGATCGGCTCCGGCAACTCGACGAAGTTCGCCCGCCGGGCGGTCCGCGACCACGGTCTGCGGACCCGGATCACCTCGATCGACCCGGCGCCCCGGGCCAGCGTCGACGTGCTCTGCGACGACGTGGTCCGCGCGCCGCTGGAGCGGGCCGACCTGAGCCTCTTCGACGAGTTGGACGCCGGTGACGTGGTCTTCTTCGACGGGTCGCACCGCAGCTTCATGGGCTCCGACGTGACGGTCTTCTTCTTCGAGGTGCTGCCCCGGCTGCGGCCCGGCGTGCTGGTGCAGGTGCACGACATCATGCTGCCCCGCGACTACCCGCCGCAGTGGCGTCACCGGCACTACAACGAGCAGTATCTGCTGGCCGCGTTCCTGCTGGCCGCGCCGGAGCGCTGGGAGATCGAGCTGCCCAACGCGTTCGTGGCCGGCGACCCGCAACTGCGCGAGGTCGCGGCCCCGCTGTGGCGGCGTCTCGGGCTGACCGAGCAGTTCCTGCCCGCGTCGTTCTGGCTGCGTCCGCGAGCGGACTGAGCGGCCGGGTCGCGGGCGGACTGAGCGGCCGGGTCGCGGGCGGCGGTGTCCGGCGTCGGCCCGTGTCGCGCTGACACCGTGCCCGGCCGGCGGGAGGATGGGGGGCATGGGTTCCCCGGATCACCGCTATCTGCTCGACAACGCCCGGGCCGAGGCGGGTGAGCGGTTCACCTGGCTGGCCGAGCTGTTCGACGGGGTCACGCGTGGGCACTTCGACCGGCTCGGGGTGGGGCCGGGCTGGCGCTGCTGGGAGGTCGGCGCCGGCGGCCCCAGCATTCCCGAGGCGCTGGCCACGGCCGTCGGGCCGACCGGTCACGTGCTGGCCACCGACCTCGATCCGGCCTGGTTGGACCCGCACGGCCGGTACGAGGTGCGCCGGCACGACGTCGTCGCGGACCCGCCGCCGCAGCCCGGCACGTTCGACCTGGTGCACGCGCGGCTCGTGCTCGTCCACCTGCCCGACCGGGCCCGGGCACTGGCGACGATGACGGCGGCGCTGCGGCCCGGCGGATGGCTGGTGGTGGAGGACGCCGACACCGAGTTGCAGCCACTGGCCTGCCTCGACGAGGTCGGCCCGGCGCAGCGGCGTGCCAACCGGCTGCGCCGGGCCGTCCGGGAGTTGCTGACCCGGCGCGGCGCCGATCTGCGCTACGGCCGGACGCTGCCGCGGGTGTTACGGGCGGCGGGCCTGGTCGACGTGACGGCCGCCGGTTGCTTCCCGATCGGCGGCGTGGCCTGCGACCGGCTGGAGGCCGCGACGGTGCGCATGGTCCGTGGCGAGCTGCTCGCCGCGGGGCTGGCCGACGACGTCGAGATCGACGCCCACCTGGCCGCCGTCGAGGCCGGCGAACTCGACCTCACCCTCGCGCCGCTGATCTCGGCGTGGGGACGCCGCCCCGGCTGAGCGGTCGGCCGCACGCCGCTGGCCGGCGAGGACGAGGGCGAGGACGTCCGCGTCGAGCGGCGAGAAACCTCTGCGGATCGGGCCGCGACGCCCGCCGCCCGATCTGGGTCGACCTCGGGTATCTCCCGCAACCCACGGCGCGCGAGTCCCGACAGTCGGGCATCATATTGACACTTATCGTTGCCGCTGTGACAGTGACCGCATCCCGTTCCCGCCCGCGCGCATCTGGATGACCCAGGTCGGTCGAGGCGCGAGCGGCCAACCGCCACCGGCCACCACAGGCAGCGCCGTGGCGACATCCGCGGGAGTGCGCATGAGACGGACATCGAAGATCTGGGCGGGGCTTGCGGCCGTCGTCCTTCCCGTCACCGCGGTGGTGATGGTGCTCGGCGGGACACCGGCCGACGCCGCGGTGGGTGGCTCCGGCCCCTATCCCGCCGACTACGAGACCTCGACCACCCTGGCCAACCACACCATCTTCCGGCCCCAGACGCTCCCGCCCGAACGCCTTCCCATCCTCGTGTGGGGCAACGGCGGCTGTTCGGCCAACGGCCTCTCCCAGGGCAACTTCCTCCGCGAGATCGCCTCCCACGGCTTCCTCGCCATCGCCAGCGGGGCGCCGAACGGGTCCGGCTCCACCACCTCCCAGATGCTCACCCAGTCCATCGACTGGGCCGTCGCGGAGAACTCCCGATCGGGCAGCAAGTACTACAACCGGCTCGACACGTCGAAGATCGCGGTTGCCGGTTTCTCCTGTGGCGGGCTGGAGGCGTACGCCGTCTCCGCCGACCCGCGGGTCACCACGACCGGCATCTTCAGCAGCGGTCTGTTGAACGATGCCGATGACTACCAGCTCAGGCGGTTGACCAAGCCGATCGCCTACTTCGTCGGCGGGCCCAGCGACATCGCCTACCCGAATGCCATGGACGACTGGGGCAAGCTGCCGGCCGGGCTGCCCGCGTTCATGGGCAATCTCAACGTCGGGCACGGCGGCACCTACGACCAGCCCAACGGCGGCGAGTTCGGCCGGGTGGCCGTGCTCTACCTCAAGTGGCGCCTCAAGGGTGACACCGCCGCCGGACGCAACTTCGTCGGCGCCGACTGCGGCCTGTGCCACAGCCAGTGGACCGTCCAGCAGAAGAACCTGACGCTCGACGACGGCCCGCCGCCCACCAGCCCGCCCCCCACCACTCCCCCGCCCACCACTCCCCCGCCCGGCGGCGGGACCCCCGTCTGCACCGCGGTCTACTCCGTCCAGGACCAGTGGAACGGCGGATTCGTCGCCAGCGTCAACGTCACCGCCGGTAGCACCGCCCTCACCGGCTGGCGGGTGACGCTCACCCTGGCCGGCGGAGCATCGATCACCTCGCTGTGGAACGGCGTCGCCAACGGCGCCAGCGGCACGGTCACCGTCGCGAACCAGAGCTACAACGGACAACTGGTCGCCGGCCAGTCCACCAGCTTCGGGTTCCAGGGCAGCGGAACCGGCGGGGGAGCCACCGCCACGTGCGTCGGAAGCTGACGCCTGACGACGCCGTACCGGTCCGGAGCCACACCCGGACCGGTACGAGGTACGCCGGCACGACATCGCCGCGGACCCCGCCGCCGTAGCCGGGCACGTTCGACCTGGTGCACGCTCCGCTCGCCGCGGGGCTGGCCGACGACGTCGAGATCGACGCCCACCTGGCCGCCGTCGAGGCCGGCGAACTCGACCTCATCCTCGCGCCGCTGATCTCGGCGTGGGACGCCGCCCCGGCTGAGCGGTCGGCGGGGACCCCGCCGGCCGGCCGCGGCGAGGCCCTTGCCCTTCGCCGGGCGCAGCCTTAGGTTGCATTGATGATCCTCAGTGGGGAGCCGCGCCCCAGCCCGGCGCGGAATGCCGGCCACGGCGAGCCGGGGTCCGAGGATCTCGACGGCATCGCCTACCTGCGAGGGCTGTCGAGGCGGGGGTTCCTCACCGGCGCCGCGCTGGCCGCGTCCGGGGTGTCGGCCGCCTTCGCGCTGCTGCCCGGCGCCGCCCGGGCCGCGGGCAGCTATCAGCGGCCCTGCGGGAACGTCCGGATCTCCAGTTCCTGGCAGGACCACCGGAACCGGACGCCGCCCTCGGCCGAGCCGGGCACCGACTACGCGGTCGCCACCGGCACTCCGGTCGTGGCCGCGGCGAACGGCACGATCCGTCTCGTGAAGACCGACACCTCCACCGCGACCGGACGCGTGGTGGGGATGGCCCACGACGACGGCAACTACACCCGACACCTGCACCTGTCGAGGATCGCCGTCGCCACCGGGCAACGCGTGTCGCGGGGCCAGACGATCGCCTACTCGGGAGCGTCGGCGAACGGCAGCGACCAGGGTGTCGGGCCGCACGTGCACACGAGTCTCTGGCTGAGCACCGGCAGTCCGACGAATGTCGGCGCCACCACGGATTTCGAGAACCACGTCGGAGACGGCGGCGACCCCAACCCGCCGGACCAGGAGGCAGACGAAGTGTTCATCGCGAATGTGAAAGGCAACTGGTACCTCGTGGTCCCGCAGGGCTCCGGCAAGCCGCGGGCGGTGGTCCTCGGCGGCGACAGCAACGCCGCCGCGTCCGGCCTGCCCGTGCTGAACTTCACCTGGGACCCCTCGATCAACGCGCTCCGGGCCGCCGTCGACGGCATCGGCTGACGCCACCGGGCCCCCGGCCCCGCCCGGTCGAGGCGGGGCCGGGGGCGCGGCTGACCGCCGGTCCGTCAGCGCGGAGCTATGCGGAGTTGCGCCATTTGCGGCCGTGCCGGCCGATGAGCCGGTCGGCGTCGGTCGGCCCCCAGGAGGCGGCCTCGTAGGTGGGGATCGGCGTGTCGTCCTTCTCCCAGTTCTCGATGATCGGGTCGACGATCCGCCAGCACTGCTGCACCTCGTCGCTGCGGATGAAGAGTGACGCGTCACCGATCAACGCGTCCAGGAGCAGCCGCTCGTACGCCTCCGGGGACTCCTCGACGAACGTCTGGTCGTACGAGAACTCCATGGTGGCGGTGCGGACCCGGAACGAGTGGCCCGGCACCTTCGCCCCGAAGCGCAGCGAGATGCCCTCGTTCGGCTGGATCCGCAGGATCAGCGCGTCAGCCTCGAGGCCGGTGAGCTGGTCGGTCGGGATCGGCAGGTGCGGCGGGCGCTGGAACTGCAACGCCACCTCGGTGAGCCGGGCCGGCAGGCGCTTGCCGGTGCGCACGTAGAACGGCACCCCGGCCCACCGCCAGTTGTCCACGTTGAGGCGCAGCGCGGCATAGGTCTCGGTCCGCGACAGCGGGTCGACGCCTGCCTCCTCGCGGTAGCCGGCCATCAGTTCCTCGCGGGTGCCGCCCCGGGTGTACTGCCCGCGGACCGCGGCCTCGGCGATGTCCCGATCGGTGGGGAGCCGGATCGCCTGCAGCAGCTTCACCTTCTCGTTGCGCAGGCCCTCGGCCTCGAACGAGGCCGGCGGCTCCATCAGGGCCAGCGCGAGGACCTGGAGCACGTGGTTCTGCACGATGTCCCGCATCGCGCCGGCCTCCTCGTAGAAGCCGCCCCGGGTGCCGACGCCGAGGGTCTCCGCGACGGTGATCTGCACGTGGTCGACCCAGGAGCGATCCCAGATCGGCTGGAAGATCGAGTTCGCGAAGCGCAGCGCCAGCACGTTCTGGACGGTGTCCTTGCCCAGGTAGTGGTCGATCCGGAAGACCTGGTGCTCGTCGAACGCGCTGTGCACGACGGCGTCCAGCTCCCGGGCCGTGACCAGGTCGCGCCCGTACGGCTTCTCGATGACCAGGCGGGAGAAGGAGCCCTCGCGTGGCCGGTTGAGCCCGACCCCGGCCAGCCCGTTGATCACCGGCTCGAAGGCGCCGGCCGGGGTCGACAGGTAGAAGAGCCGGTTGCCGGACGTGCCCCGCTGCGCGTCCAGCTCGTCGAGGGTCTCGACGAGCCGCTTGTAGGTCGCCGGGTCGTCGTAGCCGCCGGCCACATAGCGTACGCCGCCTCGGAGCTGGCGCTTGCCGGCGAGTTCGCGCCCGCCGAGGGCGCTCTCGGCGAACTGCTCGTCGGTCATCGGCGTACGCGCGACGCCGACCAGCGCGAACTGGTCCGGGAGCCGCTCGTGCCGCGCCAGGCTCTCGACGGCGGGCAGCAGTTTGCGTCGGGTCAGATCACCGGAGGCGCCGAAGATCACCAGCGTGGCCGGCGGGGCACTCCGCTCCTGGATGAGCTGAGATGCGTGGTCCATGGTCTGCGTTCCTCCGGGCACTAGGGGTGTCGGGGTCGGGTGGTGCCGCGCTGCCATGCCTGAGATTGTGCGACTGATGCGGTCGTGCCGGGGCCACGCGACGTTGCTCCCTTGGTCGAGGGACCTGAGCGTCGCATGCCGCGGTGAGGGGCCGGCGGCTCGGTGGCGGGTTCGGTGCGCCGCGGTGGCCCCGCCCGGACGTCCGGCCGCACACCCGCACGCCGTCCAGCGGCTTAACGAAAAAGAAACACCCTGGCCACCAATTTCGAGTAAAAACCGCCTGATCCGCCAGTCAGTGAAGTGGTCGATTCGAAGTGGACCCGAATGCTGGCGCATCGTCTTTCGTCATTGCATAATGGCTCCGCCGCACCGCCACTCCCGGCGTGCCGACGCCGAGTGGAGGGCCATCCTTGAAGCGCGACAAGTCGCCCGTACTACCCGGGTCCGGCACCACCGACTACGCGCGTTACATGCGCACCGACGTGCTGCTCGGACTGCAACGGAAGCCGGACGAGGTCATTCACCGCGACGAGTTGCTGTTCCAGGTGGTGCACCAGTCCAGCGAACTGTGGTTCAAGCTGGCCGCCGCCGAGGTGACCGAGACGGCCGCGCGGGTGGCCGTCGGCGACCTGGCCGGGGCAGCGGCCCTGCTGGCCCGGGCCACCCTCGCCGTACGCCTGGTCACCGACCAGTTGGAGATGCTGGGCCACCTGTCCCCCGCGGACTTCCAGGCGATGCAGCCCGCGCTGGGCAACGGCTCCGGCGCCGAGTCGCCGGGCTGGCGGCACGTCCAGGCGGCCAGCCGGAAGCTCGACCGCGCCTTCGCCGACCACCTTGCCGCGCACGGGACCACCGCGGCGGACCTGCGACCGGCGGACCGCACGGATCCGACATGCCGGCTCGCCGAGACGATGGTGGAGTGGGACGAGCGGGTGGCGTGGTGGCGGTTCCGGCACTACCAGGTGGCGCTGCGGGTCGGGGGCCACGCTCCGGCGGGCGCGCCGAACAGTTCGGCGACGGTGCTCGCCCGGCTCGTCGAGCACCGGTTCTTCCCGGATCTGTGGCAGGCCCGACTCCACACCCCCGACGGCAGCCCCGGGACCGACCCGCTCTGACGGCCCGCGTCCGACGCAGGGTCTCCGGTGCACCTGCGTGACAGTTGTCCTCACCCCGAAGGGCTGCCCGTGCGCGAATTGACCAACTGGTTGTCCGGAACGACGGACCCCCGCACTTTTCCCTACGCGGTGGTGCTGCGAGAATTCCACCGGGTCGGCAAACACTTCGTCGACCCGCGACTACTCGAACTGCTCGACGGAGCGCGGCAACGCCTCGCCGCCCCCGAGCGGACCGGCAGCGGTGCGACACCCGGGCTCCTGGACGACTTCCTCGACGCCACTCTCGACAAGTGGGACGGGCGATACGACTACCGCAGTTATCTGGCGCTGCGTCTGCTGCGGTTGCCGGCCGGCGAGGACGAACCGGTCGCGACCGCAGGCGACGACACCACCACGCGGCGCGACCGGGACCGGTTGTTCGTCCGGCTGGTCGCCGACGCGGTGGCGTTCGAGGTCACCGCCGCCCGGGGTGCCGCCGACCTGTTCCCGCTCCGGCGTCCCGCGTGGGCGGTGGTGGCCAAGCGCTGCCGGCTCGGCACCCGGGCCGCCGCTCCCGCGCTGCTGCGCCTCGGCCACCCGACGTGGCCCGACGACACCGCACCGGCTGATGCCGCGGTCGCCCTGCACACCGTCGCCGCTACCCTCGATCCCCCGTCGGACCTGTCGCTGCGGTTGAGCATGCTGCCGGTGCACGTGACACACGACGAGTACCTGTTCATCCGGGTACTACAGGCCTACGAGTGCCTGTTCGCCGCACTCGTCGACGAACTCGACGCCACCGTCACCGCGCTCGCCGACCTCCGGCCGACCCCCGCAGCCGACCGACTGGCGTACGCCCGCCATCTGCTCGACGACGCCGGTCCGTTGTTCTCGCTGCTGGCGACCATGCAGCCGGATTCGTTCCGGACGTTCCGGCAGTACACCGAGGGGGCCAGCGCCATCCAGTCCCGCTCCTACAAGCGGGTGGAGTCGCTCTGCCGGACCCCGCTCCAGGGCCGGCTGGACTCGGTGGCGTACCTGTCGGTTCCGGAGGTGCGGGCGCGGGTCCGTGCCGGCCGGGCGACGATCGACGAGGCGTACCGCGCGGCCGTGCGCGACGGTCGGCTCGACGGCCCGGACCGGCGGCTGGTGGCGCGGCGGATGGAGGAGTTCGCCGCCGCCCTGCTCCGGTGGCGGCGCACCCACCACCGCATCGCCACCCGGATGCTCGGGCCGCGTTCCGGCACCGGCTACACCGAGGGCACGCCCTACCTGGCGGCGGTCCGGGACATGCCGGTGTTCACGTCCGTCGACCGCCGGCCCGGCCCGTTCGAACCGGTGGGAGGGCAGCGCGCATGAGCCCGTACGAGTCGGGACCCGGCAGCCCGCCCCAGTGCCTCGACGAGGCCACGCACGCCGCGCTGCGGGCCGAGTTCCCGGTGCTGCGCACCTGTGTGTACCTGAACAGCAACTCCACCGGAGCGGTGCCGGCCGGGGCGGAGACCGTGCTGCGCGACTACTGGGAGACGCTGTGCACCTGGCGCGACGACGTCTGGCAGGGCTGGCACGTCGGCCTCGACCGGTACGCCCACTCGGTGGCCCGCCTGCTCGGCGCGCCACCGGGCAGCGTGGTCACCGACGGGAACCTCAGCACGCTGCTGGCCCGGGTGGCCTCCTGCTTCGACTACCGTCCGCCCCGCGACCGCGTCGTCACCACCGACCTGGAGTACCCGACGGTCCCGTTCATCTTCCGGGCGTTCCGCCGCTACGGCGCCCGGCTCGAGGTGGTCGGCGACGGCGGACCCCACCTCGACCAGGACGCCCTGGAAGCCCGTCTCGACGAACGGACGCTGCTGGTGTGCGTGTCGCACGCCAGCTTCACCTCCGGCGCCACGGTCGACCTGGCCCGCCTGGTCGCCCGCGCGCACGACGTCGGCGCGCTCGTCGTCGTCGACGCCTTCCAGACCGTCGGAGTGGTGCCGCTGGACGTCACCGCCCTCGGCGTCGACATCGTGCTCGGCGGCGCGCACAAGTGGCTCTGCGGTGTCGGCACCGCCTTCCTCTACGTCCGGCCGGAGCTGGCGTCGACGCTGGAACCAGCGGCCACCGGCTGGCAGGCCGGGGACCGGGCGTTGACGTTCCAGCCGTCCGACGGATGGGCGGCCGGCGCGCAGCGGTTCGCCGGCGGCACGCCGTACCCGCTCACCGCCCTGATCTCGCAGGTCGGCCTCGACCTGCTGGCGGGCATCGGCGCCGACGCCGTCCGGGCGCACTCGCTGGTCCTCACCGGGCGGGTGCTGGACCGGGCCGCGGCGGCCGGGATCCGTGTGGTCAGCCCCACCTCGCCCGAGCGTCGCGGCGGCGTGGTCTGCCTGGACGTCCCCGACGGCGAGGCGGTCAAGCGCCGGCTGGCCGCCCAGGGGCTGATCGGTAGCTGGCGCGGCCACCTGCGGATCGGACCGCACGTCTACAACACCCTCGACGAGGTCGACGCGTTCATGGACGCGCTGACGAAGGAGCTGCCCCGATGACCGTCGCCCTCTCCCCACGGGCGCTGATGAGCCTGCTCGCGAACGGCCCGAAGGCCATGGACGTGCTGACGACCGCGTTCGACACCGGGCTGCTCGACGCCCTGGAGCCCGGCCCGGCCCGCCTCGACGCGCTCGCCACGCGGTTCGGGATGCGCCCGTTGCGGCTGTACAAGTTCCTCGACTGTCTGGAGAGTCTCGGCCTGCTGACCCGGGAGGCGTCCGGCGACGACATCGGCGACACCACCTACCGGGTCCTGCCCGGGTTGCGGGACACGGTCGCCGCGGTGGTCGGTCCGGACGCGGTCGAACGGGACCGCGACCGTTACCCGTGGCGGCTGCTGCACGGCCGGCTCACCGAGAGCCTGCGCGGCGAGGTCAGCATCGGCGACGACGACTTCGCCTGGCCGCCCCGGACCGACGCCCAGACCGCCGAGTTCGAGCGCAGCATGGCCGTCGGGCTCGGCCCGGTGCGCGAGAGCGTCGGGCGGCACGCCGACGCGCTCTGGTCGGACCGCCGCCGCCTGCTGGACGTCGGCGGCGGCGACGGCACGCTCGCCGCGCACATCCTGGACAGCGCGCCCCACCTGCGGGCCGACGTCTACAACCTGCCCGCCGTGGCACCCCTCGTCGCGGCCACCCGCGTCGCCCGCGGCCATCCGGACCGGCTCGGCTTCGTCGGCGGCGACTTCCTGGCCGAACCGCTGCCGCCCGGCTACGACGCGCTGTCCTTCGTGCGCGTCCTGCACGACTGGCCCGACGACGTCGCCCGCCGCCTGTTGGAGCAGGCGTACGCCGCCCTGGAGCCGGGCGGGCTGATCGTGATCAGCGAGGAGTTCCGCACCCCGGACCGCCTGGCCATGCAGTTCTTCTGGAGCTACTTCCTCATCGGGGTGGACACCTGCGTCAGCCGGCTCCGCGAGACGGACTTCTACACCACGCTGCTCGCCGAGATCGGCTTCGCGCGAACGGCGGTGCTGCCCGGCACCTGGGAGCTGATCATCGCGTACAAACCGTCCACGGCGGGTTGACCCGGGCGTCCCTTCCTCACGCCGGCACGCCGGCCACGGCGTCGGCGACGTTGCCCTGGTAGCAGGTCGTCGTGGAGATGGCGGGAGCCGTCTTCGTCGGGCCGTAGACGACGTACCGCTGGCCGGTCTGCGCGTTGCGGCACTGGATCTGGACCCGGTAGGTGCCGGTGTCGCACTGGGCGGTGCCCCGGCCGTAGTAGTGGTTGCTGCCCTCGTGGACCCACTCCGCCCAGGAGACGCAGCCGGTCACGCCGGTCGTCGGCAGTGGATCGTCGACGGGGTACACGCCCTCGGCGACGTTGCCGCTGTAGCAGGTCGTGGTGGCGGTGCCGGGCGCGTTCACCGCGTACCCGCCGTAGACGACGTATCCCACCCCGGTCTGGAGGTTGCGGCACTGGAGCTTGACCTTGTATCGGCCGCTGGTGCACTGCACGTTGCCCCGGCCGTAGTAGTAGCTGTTGCCGCCCTCCTGCACCCACTCCACCCACGTCGTACAGCCGGAGGCCGCGGCCTGGGCGCTCAGGTCGACCCGGGTGGTCGCGCCGGCAGGGGCCGGCGCGGCCAGGACGGAAAGGCCGAGCATCGTCGTCGCGATCAGCGAACGCGCATACCTCGTCACAGACGCCTCCTGAAAGAGTGGACGGACGTCGATACTACAACTGATCGTGAACGCTCGATCAGGTCTGCGTGACCGGTGCCCGGGTGGGACCAACCCCCACGGGTCGGTCCCACCCGGGCGGCACGGCTCAGGGGGTGTACGGGGTGTCGGTGTGGCTCAGCTCGGTGACCGTGACGCCGGAGAGTCGGTAGACCGTGGTCCGCCTCGTGTCGAGCTCGGCCATGCTCGCGTCGTCGGAGCGGGTCAGCCAGACCACTGTGGCCTTCTGCCCGGCGATCCCGATCGAGGTGACCGGGGTCCGGTCGCCGAGGTCGACCACCGTGCGGTAGGCCGGCTTCCCGGCCGCGTTGTGCCAGAAGACGACGCTCCAGAACTGGCCGGTCCCGCCGGTGCGCACCACCACCGCGCGGGCGGCGTCGGCGGCCTTGTCGCCGTCCAGGTCACCGATCGCACAGGGCTTCTGGAGTGCGACGCCGGTGCCGTCCTCACCGTTCCAGATGCCGTCGAGCAGCGGAATGTGGTCGGTGTGATCGTAGAACGGCGCCTTCGGGCTGCCCAGGTCGGCGCCGGTGACCTGACCGCAGGTCAGCGCCGGGACGGCCTTCGGCGGGGCCGGTTGCGGCTCGCTCGCCGGCTTCGCCGGCGCGGACGCGGCCGACGTGGGACTGTCGGCGGTCGGCGCGGACGAGGTGGCGTCCGGGGTCACCTCACCGGCCGGGGCTGCGGCAGGCGCGGTGACGGTGGTGGTGGCGGTGGAGACGGGGCCGGAGTCGCCGGCGCACCCGGTGGAGAATCCGAGCAGGGTGAGGGCGACGACGATCGGCAGGGTCCGGCGCATCGGCGGGCGGTGTCCTCTCTGAGATGGTGCCCGCACCGTACGGAACCGGCGCCACCCCACCGGTTCCGTACGGCGCCCCGCGGCATGCCCCTCCGGGATCAGGCCGCTGGTCGCTCGTCGTCGGGGGTCACCAGGATCATCCGGCGACGCCGGGCAGCGAGGAACAACACGCCGCCGGCCGCCAGCGCCGCGACGCCGATGCCGCCGATCAGTCCGGCCTGTGGCCCGGTGACGGGCAGTCCGCCGTCACCGCCGCCGACGCCACCACCGCCGTCCGCGTCGCCGCCGTCACCGTTGCCGCCGTTGCCGCCGCTCTTCGCGGCCAGCACCACGGCGAACCCGTCCCGGTTGTCGCTGCGGTCCACGTCGGCCACCCGGGCGGCGACGGCGTTCGCGGGCAGTTCGGCTTGCGCGGCCTTGGCGCGGTCGTCCGTCGACCGCTCGGCGAGGCCCTCCACCCGCACGGTTCCGCCCGGCAACGTCGCCGGCGCGGTGGCGGACGCCGCGGTCGTCACCAGGTTGTACAGCTCGACCGCCGAGTAGACCGTGTCGTTCGGATCGGTGTCCTCGACGGCCGGCACCAGGGTGAGGCCCGGGTAGGTGCAGACCGCCGACCGCCCGGCGTCGGCGAGCACACACTGGGTCGGCGGCCTGGTGAAGGTGACACCCGCGGGCAGGCGCAGCGTGACCCGTACTCCGCTGACGGCCTTCCGACCCTGGTTGGCGATGGTGTGCCACACCGCGCCCGTCTCACCGGGGTTCAGCGTGCCGGTGGGCTGGGGCGTGCCGCCCGCGCCGATCCGCACGGACTGCTTCACGTCCCGGGCGACCACCGAGAGGTCGGCGCTGGGCTGGTCGACCAGCTCCAGCGGGAACCATCTGGTGTTGTCGGCCGGATTCGCGTCCTTCTCCGGGCTGATGGTGACAGTGGCTTCGAACCTGCCCTGGTACGGCCCGGCCGCACCGAAGACGGTGGCGTCGATGGGAACGTCGACGGTTTCCCCCGGCCCCGGGATCAGCTCCGGCACCAGTTCGCAGTAGAAACCCCCGAAGTCACCGTCGCACTCGCCCACCCCACCCGAGTGCCAGATCAGGGCGACCGGCAGGGGCTCCGGGAGGCCCTCCGGTGGCTGGCGGACCCTGATGACGACGTTGCTCGGGGTCTCGTCCCCCCGGTTGCTGATCTTCAGGTGGAGAACCTTCTTCTCGACCCCCCGCGTGATCCTCGTCCCGGACGCGTCGACCGCGAGGTCCGGCCCCTTCTTCGCCGCCTCGGCGGGACCGGCGGGGACAGCCACCCCGGCGAGGAGGAACAGCGCGGCGGCAGTTCGCGACAGCCGCCGACGACCACAGCTCATGGCACTACCCCTTCAGGACGTGCGGACAGTGTGGCTGAGAACACTATCGGCAGTCGGCTTCCGCCGGTGTCCCGCACGCGTGGCGGCCCGAGTACCTCTCCATGTCGCCTCGGCGGCTCAGTCCGGGCGATCCGCGTCGGCCGCGGGCGCACCCGGGCCGGGCCGGGTGGCCACCTGGTCGGGGTGGAGTTCGGCGTGGCAGGCGCCGCAGCGGTAGGCGGCCCGTACCGGCCCTCCGCAGCCGTCGTGCACCAGCAGCCGGGGCGGACCGGCCGGCTCGGGATAGTGGCGGTCACCCCACCACATCAACTGGGCGACGATCGGCGTCAGCTCCCGGCCCTTGGCGGTGAGGTGGTACTCGAAACGCTCGGGTCGCTGCTGGTAGGCGCGGCGTTCCAGGACGCCCTCGGCGACGAGGAGGCGGAGTCGCTGGGTGAGCACGGTCCGGGTGACCCCGAGGCTGGCGACGAGCTCGTCGAAGCGGCGCCGGCCGACCAGGACGTCCCGGAGGATGAGCATGGTCCAGCGCTCGCCGACCACCTCCAGGCTGCGGGCGAGCGAGCAGGTCTGGTGCGCGTAATCCTGGCCCAGCATGAGGCGGCCAACCCTACACCCAGTGAGTTGCGTGAAGCGACTCACCGATCCTACGGTGAGTCGCGTGATACTACTCGCTCGGTGTCCGGCATCCGGCGAGCCACCTCTGCCGGAAGGGCGACCTCCGCCATGACCACATCCGAGACCCACCCCACCCCGGCCGCCTCCCGCAGCCGCGCCCACCAGCGGTTCCTCGAACGGTACGGTCCCACCGCCCTGGTCACCGGCGCCTCCTCCGGTATCGGTCGGGAGATCGCCCGCCGCCTCGCCGAACGCGGTCTCGATCTGGTGCTGGTCGCCCGCCGCGAGTCCGAGCTGCGGGAGCTGGCCGCCGACCTCACCGCGCGGCACGGCATCGACGCGCAGGTGCTGCCGCTGGACCTGGCCCGGCCGGAGAGCCTCGACGCGCTCGCCGCCGCGACCGCCGGCGCCGACATCGGTCTCTGCGTCGCCGCCGCCGGCTTCGGCACCTCCGGCCCGTTCATCGCCGCCGAACTGCCCCGCGAACTGGAGATGCTCCAGGTCAACTGCGCCGCGACGCTGGCCCTGAGCTGGCTGTTCGGCCGACGGTTCGCGGACCGGGGCCGCGGTGGGATCATCCTGCTCAGCTCCATCGTCAGCTTTCAGGGCGCGCCCAACGCGGCGAACTACGCCGCCACCAAGGCCTACGTCCAGACGCTGGCGGAAGGGCTGCACGCCGAACTCAGACCCCACGGGGTCGACGTGCTCGCCTCCGCGCCGGGCCCGGTCGCCAGCGGCTTCGCCGACACCGCCGGCATGCGCATGGGCAGGACCCTCACCCCCGAGGACGTGGCGCAGCGGTCACTCGACGCGCTCGGCCGCCGACCCACCACCTTCCCCGGCCTGCTCTCCCGCATCCTCAAGGACAGCCTCGCCCCGCTGCCGCGCCGGGCCCGCGTCCGCGTCATGGGTGGGGTCATGGCCGGCATGACCAGGCACCGCCGCTGACCTCGGTGGAACGTGCCACGGCATCCACCGATCGGCAGCTCCAGCCACACCACCACCGCTCATTGTCGGACCCTGTTGGTAGAACCTGCGCGACCCGGATGGTCCGCTGAGGGTGGCCGTCCAACTCACGTAGGAGGAGAGCATGGATCCGAAGGCGCTCATCGTCAGCTTCGCTGCCGGCGCCGTGGCCACCTGGGCCACCGGGAAGATCGTGAAGGAGCTGAGGATTCCTGGCTACGCGGCACCACTCGTGGGCACCGCTGTCACCATGGTCGTCAACAACGCCGTCAAGCGTTTGCGGTAACGACCGGCGGGCCGCTCTGGTGTGGATCTGCGGCGGCGTGCGCTGGCCGCGCCTCCACCATGGACCGCTTCCCGTAGAGGTTCCGCTCAGCCCATCCCGAGCGTGGCGGTGAGCCTCGCGATCGTGGTCGGGGCGCGGGGGTCGCGGGCGATCTCGGCGAGGATGTCCCGGGCGACGGGCCGGTGCATGACCTCGGCCGGCGCGGTGCGCTCAATCTCGGTCACCATGCGAGCCGCGTTGCCCGCGTCCCCGGCTTCCAGGTAGGCGCGAGCGACGTCGAGCAGATGCGCGGCGCGGTGCTCGGCGGGCAGCCACCGCCAGCCGGGCCGCGCGACGGCCTTCTCATGTCGGACGACCGCCGCTCGGGCATCGCCGACTTCGACGGCTGCGGCGGCGCGAGCCAGGTCGACGGCGGTGGGACCGAACCCGGTGCGGTGATGGTCGTAACCGTCACCGACCCGCTGTGCCATGCCGGGGCCTCCGCCGCCCGACCGGCAGCAGATCAACCCTCGCTGACTTTCTGCTGACCTTTGCGCGTCGACTGCCTCCCGTGCCGGCCCTGCCACGGTGACCGCCTCCGTCGGTTACCCGACTGACGCCTCGTACGCGCGGGCGTCCACTTCGGACCGGCGACGACTAGGGTGCAGGCGTGTCCCACGGCGAAAGCTACGAGCAGGTCCCCTCCCATCTGTGGCACTACGCGAAGGACCAGGCTCTCCTGGCGGAGGCGGCCGGCGAGACGAGACGTCTCCTCACCGAGTTGGCGCGCGACGCCAGCATCGACGTCCACCTGGTGGAGGCGCGCGCCAAGACGCTGACCTCGTACACGGACAAGTCCCAGAAGACGAACGAGGACGGCACACCGAAGTACACCGACCCCGCCGCGCAGATCCATGACTGCGTGGCGGCCCGCGTCATCGTCTACACCACTCGCGCCCGCAACGACCTGACGAACCTCATCGTGAGTCGCTGTGAGTACCGGGAGTGGGTGAATCCCGGCAGCAAGAAGAACAACGGGTACGACAGCGAGCACATCGTCATCACCGGCGTCACCGATCCGAGCGCCCAGCAACGCTATCCGTCCCTGGCGAAGTACCTCGCCAAGTACCGGGGCCTGGAGATCCAGGTACGCAGCGTGGCGGGTCACGCCTGGGCGGAGTACGAGCACGACATCCGGTACAAGTCCGGCGCGTACCGGGACCTGACGCCCGCCGACAAAGGGCTGGTGGATCAGTACTTCGTCGAGGCCGGCGGAATGCGCCGGTACATGGACAAGATCTTCGACGAGATCGAGGAGCTGCTCCGGCCGCAGGACGCCGGCGACGGCACACCGGTCGGCGAGCCGGTGATCGGGGTGGACGAGCCGTCCCCGGAGGCGCTCGACCCGACTCCGCTGGGCGTGGGCACCCTGGGGGAGCTGATCGCCGCCCGCTTCCCGGACAATGAGCCGGGCGACCCGTCTTCGCTCGCCGTCCTCGTCGCACAACTGGCCGAGCTCGACGTGACGACGATCGGTCAACTGGAAGCGGCGCTGTCCAACCTCGAAGAGGAGCAGGTCGCCCGGCTGATGGACTACCCGTCCGAGACGACCCGGGTCCGGCGGTTGGACGACGAGTTGCTCGCGGTCTTCCTCGACCGCTACGTCGACGCCGCCGATGACGCCGACCGGCGGCAACTACTGCGCCTGCGGCTGCGCCGCGTACACGGCCGGTTCACGATCTACTCGCTGGAAGGGCCGGATTTCACCCGGCGACCGGTCGCCGCCGCGCGCGCCGTACGCGATCTTGTGGAATTCGTGGCCGCGCGCGAGGGCATCGCGGCGGCGATCATCCCCGGTGCCGTCGGCGCGGACCCGGGGTCCGTGCCGCCCGGATACTTCCCGAGGGAGGTCCAGACCTCCGCCGGGCCGGTCCACGTGGCGACGAATCTGTCCCGCTCCTACGCCGAGAGCCTGATGGGCAGGCTGGTCGCCCGGGTTCCCGGTTCAGGCCTTCGGGTCACCCGGGCCGGCGATCTCCTGTTCGAGGCGCCCCCGGGAGACGCGGCGGGGGATCCCGTCTGAGCTGAGGGCCGGGCTTGACCGTCCGGGACTGTCGGGAGGCCCCGCTCCGGCTCACTCGGCGCCCCAGCGCACCGCCGCGTCCGGCACGACCGAGCTGACCATGCTCCGTACCGCTTCCGGACCGAGATCCGCGGTTTCGAGTTCCAGTCGACGCAGGAGGACGTCGGTGACGCGGTCGCCGCCCGGGCTGTACTTCGCCGCGCCGAGCGCCGCCTCGTACATGAAGATGCGCTCGTCTGCGGACTCGACGTCGGAGTCGAAGAGAATGCGCCACAGTAGACCGGCGAGGGTCGTCCCGATGGCAAGGTCGTCATCGAGGGCGGTCAGTGCGCCGAGACTGGCCCACATCGCGGACAGGCTGTACAACTGGTTCCGCCGGGCACCGTTGGACTCGAGGAGGATCGCGGCTTCCCGGAGGGCCCGACCTGCCTCACTGCGAGCGGGGAACGCGAGGTGGCGAAAGAACGGGAAGTCGCGTGCCGGTCCGGTGTCGGTCGAGTACTCGCTTTCCCACGGGAGTGCCGCGTCCAGGCTGACCGGTTCGTCGTCCGCCGCGTGAAGCCAGGTCTCCGTCACGTGGTCGGAGTAATACCCGCCACCAAGGTACTCATACTCCAACTTTCGGGTGACCTGGATGGTGTCGACCAGCGCCGACCAGTCCGCCTGTGGGAGCTGGGTGCGCCAGAGCCCGGCGAGGCGCTGCCAGGTATCCAGCCCGATCGCCGCCGCGACGTCGACCGGGCTGCCTGCCGCCGTCAGCACCAGCAGGAACGCCAGGTTCGCGGAATGATGGGCCAGCCGTCGCACCGGGTCGGGGGCATCCGTCGGCGGGATGGCGAATGCGCCCCGGAGTTGGGCGGACAGCTCCCGGCGGAGCTCCCCGAGCACGGCCGGATCGGTACGCCGGAGGGCCGCCCGGAGGAAGCCGGTGATCGGACCGCTGCGGAACAGCAGGCCGGACGAGGTCACCACCCGCAGGAGGTCGGTCTCCCGGTCGACGAGCGCGGTGCGCACGATGTGCGCGACGAAGAACTCGCCGAAGGTGGCGTGCAGGAACTCGTAGGTGGCCGAGGTCCTGCCCGACGCGAGCAGCGCACGGGAGGAGTGGACGAAGAAGAACCGGCCGATGACCTCTTGACCGGCGGACTGGCCGCCCGCGGCCGGCGGCGCGGCTGGCATCAGCGCGGCCATGTCGCCGTCGAGTTCGGCCTCGGTGATGATCTGACGGCCTCGGATGTGCATGCCGGTCGCGACGATGCCGAGCTTGCGCAGCTCCGTCCGGATCGCCGCGGCGCGGTCATCGCCCCGCAACGCGGGGGACCGCTTGGCAACCTCCCGGGTGACGAAATCGGTGAGCACCCGTTCATACAGCTCGGTCAGGTCCAGCTCGGTGTCGTCCCGCTGCAACGCGTTGTCGGCGGCGTCGTAGAGCGCGAGCATCATCAACAGCAGCGGGTAGCGGGCGAGGTCGGGGTACCGCAGCACGGTGGCGACCCGCAGCGTCCGCAGGCCGCGCGACCGCAGGTGGGGTTCGTTGCTGTGGTTCCACACCGTCAACCAATGCTCGACCTGCCGGTCGTCGAACGGCTCCAGGCGGGCCACCGTGGTCCGGGGTGGCAACTCGGCGCGGGTCAGCGCGTTGATCCGGCTGGTGATCACTACTGCGGTCGGTCGGCCGTTGTCCCGTTCGCGTCGCTGGAACTCCCGGACCGACTCGACGTATCTCGCCTGCACCACACCACCCGCATTGACCAATTCGTCCAGTCCGTCCAGCACGACCACCACCTGGGTACCCGCGTGGGCGCCGGCCGCGTCCGGCCAGCTCGTCCGGATGCCGGTCTGCTGGTAGAGGGCCTGCTCGATCTGCTCCTGCACGGGCGCGGTGGCGACGACGGCGCGCAGTTCCACCAGGATCACCAGGGCGCCCTCGGCGGCGAGCTCCGCAACGCAGAAGCGAGCGAAGGTCGACTTCCCGGATCCCGGGTGGCCGACCACGACGAGCGGCCGGTCCGGCGCGTTCTCGCCGCGCAGGTGAGTCCGGACGTACCCGAGCAGGTCGACCACCGGTTCCCCGACCCAGGTGGTGTCGAGGGCGAGTCGCACCTCGGAGAACCGGGCCTGCTCGATGACGCGGCAGGTGGCCGGCACGAACAGCGCCCGCAGGGTCGGTGCGACGGCCCGGCCCTGAATGTCCTCCGGGTCGAGCACCGGCCGGTCGAGGGTCCGGCGGTAGTAGCCGGCGAGACGCTCGGGCGACAGCGGAGCCGCTGTGCCGGCGACCGCGCGCCCGTGCATGGTGACCGGCCCGAGAAAGACGCCCGTCGGGCCGTAGTGCCGGATCACTGAGGGGTCGGTGTCGACGCCGGGGGCACGTGACCCTAGGGTGCCGCCGGCGGCGTCGGGGGGACTGGTGGCCCCTGGTGGAACGTGACGGGGGCGTGGAAGGCGCCGATGGCGCCGTAGTTGCTCGCCACCGTGACGTCGACGGAGTTCGCCCGGTCTGCGGCCACGAGCGCCAGCAGACGTTGCGCCGCCCGAACCACCTCCTGGTCCTCGGCGGCGCCGGAGTCGAGCAGGTCCGGCCCGAGGCGCGCCTTCCACACCCCCGCCTCGGTCTCGTCCACCTCAAGAACGTCCGGCTGGTCGGGACGCCGGACGCGCAACCGGTCCCGCAGCGTGGCCTTCAACCCCGCGTAGGCGTCGCGCACCGCCGCGGAAGCCGACTCCGTCATCCCGGCCGTCGCGCCGGCCGCCAGCGCCGCCACGATCACATCCACACCCGGCATGGCCACTCCTCGTCGTCGTGGGCATCCATTGTGCCCTCTCTACGCCCGCCCGGTGCTCGGCCTCCCCGGCGGCACGACCGGTGCAGAACAGGGGACGCCGGACCCACCGAAGCCGGGTGCGGTCTCACCGGACGGCTCGACCCAGGCCCCGGAACCGAGCGGCGGGGCTACGCTGACCCGGTGGCGCCGGACAAGTGGGCACGGTGGCTCCTGACCCGCCGGGACGGCGACAGCGCGGGGCTGCGCGCCCGCCACGCGCGGGATCTGGCGGCGTTCCGGGACGGCGTCCTGGACGGAGCCGCCCTGGCGGCCGACGACGTGGTCCTCGACGTGGGCTGCGGGACCGGGCTGATCGGGTTCGGCGCGCTGGATCGACTCGGCCCGGACGGTCACGTCATCTTCAGCGATGTCTCACCCGATGTGCTCGACGAGTGCCGGCGCACCGCCGGCGGTGACGGTCGGTGCAGCTTCGTGGTCGCGCCGGCCGACGACCTCACCGGCATCGCTGACGCCTCCGTCGACGTCGTGACCACCCGGTCGGTGCTCATCTACTCCGACCGCAAGGCCGCCGCCTTCGCGGAGTTCCTCCGGGTCCTGCGGCCGGGCGGGCGGATCTCCCTGTTCGAGCCCATCAACCGCTTCGCGGAACGGCTCCGGCCGAATGATCTGTTCGGCATCGGCAGCTCGCCCGTGCACGACCTGGTCGCCAGGGTCGGCGACGTCTACCGGAGCGGGGATGCCACCCGAACGATGATGGACTTCGACGAACGTGACCTCGTCGACTGGGCGACGGCTGCCGGCTTCGAGGCGGTGGAACTGGACTACCGCGCGAGGATCGACGTGCCCGCCGACCCGATCGAGGACTGGGAGGCACTCAAGCGCGTGGCGCCCAACCCCCTGGTCCCCACGTACGGCGAAGCGATCGCCGCCGCCCTGACCGACGACGAGCGCGCACGTCTCGACACGTACATGACCGCCCTGGTCGCGGCCGGCACGCCCACCCGGCGCACGATGGCCACGGCGTTCCTCCGCGCCCGGCGTCCGCACCCTGCGACGGCACGGCGTCGAGCAGCACCGGGAGTGGGCGCCTAGCAGAGGGGACGACGTGAGCAGCAGGTACATCGTCATTACCGGCGGCCCCGGAGCCGGCAAGACCACGCTGATCGACAGCTTGCGGCGTGCCGGTCACGCCTGCGTTGACGAAGCGGGGCGACAGATCATCCAGGACCAGCTGTCGATCGGCGGCCATGCGCTGCACACCGGGGACTCACGACTGTTCGCCGAGGTCATGCTCAGCTGGGAGATCCGCTCCTACCGCCAAGCCAGCCGGCATCCCGGACCCGTCTTCTTCGACCGCGGAATCCCGGACCTCGTCGGCTACCACCTCCTACTCGGCCAGCCCGTCCCCGCGCACGTGACAGCCGCAGCACGGCTGTTCCGCTACCACCACCGTGTGTTCGTCGCCCCGCCCTGGCCGCAGATCTACACCACCGACAACGAACGACACCAAGACTTCGCCGAAGCCGTGCATACCCATGACGCGGTGGTCGCCGCCTACACCCAACACGGCTACGAACTCCACACCCTGCCCCGAAGCGACATCGCCTCACGCGTCAGGTTCATCCAACGGCACACCGCAGCCATCGCCGCTGCATCTCCCCCGCCAGCGCCACGAGCACACCGGCATGAGGGGTGACGCCGCCGTGTCGTCCTGACAGCATCAGGCAGACACCGGCGTTACCGGCGACCACTCCGCCGCCAGGGGAGTTGCATCGTGGATCCGGCAGTGAGGGCATCCGGGGCCGAGTCGGGCCTGACGTTTTCGAGCGCGTCCGGGCGGTGGACGGTGGCCGCAACGGTGCTCGGGTCCGCGATGGCCTCGATCGACGCGACAGTGGTCGGTATCGCGCTGCCAGCGATCGGCCGGGAGTTCGAGGCCGGGCTGGCCACGTTGCAGTGGGTGGTCATCGGCTACACGCTGACCCTGGCCGGGTTGCTGCTGGTCGCCGGGGCACTGGGAGACCGGTACGGGCGGCGGCGGGTGTTCGTCGTCGGGGTGGTGTGGTTCGCTGTCGCGTCGCTGTTGTGCGCCGTCGCGCCCACCGCCGGGATGCTGGTGGCGATGCGTGCGCTGCAGGGCGTCGGAGCCGCCCTGCTGACCCCGGGCAGCCTGGCCATCCTGCAGGCCGCCTTCACGCCGGCCGACCGCAGCCGCGCGATCGGCGCCTGGTCCGGCCTGGGCGGCGTGGCGACCGCGGTCGGCCCGTTCGTGGGCGGCTGGCTGGTCGCCGTAGGGTCGTGGCGGCTGATCTTCCTGATCAACCTGCCGCTCGCCGCGCTGGTCGTGGCCGTGGCGCTGCGGCACGTACCCGAGTCTCGTGACCGGAACGCCGTCGGCAGCATCGACGCCACCGGCGGCGCACTTGTCACAGTGGGGCTGGTCGGCCTGACCTACGGGCTGATCCAGGGGCCGAGCGCCGGCTGGACGCACCCCGTGGTGCTGGCCTCGGTGGTCGGTGGCGCGGCGGCGCTGGCCGGCTTCCTGGCCTGGGAACACCGCTCGGCGACGCCGATGCTGCCCCTCGGATTGTTCCGCTCGGTGCGGTTCAGTGCCACCAACGCGATCACCTTCATCGTCTACGGTGCGCTCGGCGGCGCCCTGTTCCTGCTGCCCATCCAGTTGCAGCAGGTGAGCGGGTACACGCCGTTGCAGTCCGGCATCGCGCTGCTGCCGGTCACGTTCATCATGCTGCTGTTGTCGGGGCGTTCCGGCGCGCTCGCGGCCCGCATCGGCCCGCGCGTGCAGATGAGCGTCGGCCCGGTGCTGGTCGGTGTCGGCCTGGCCCTGCTCGTGCGCGTCGGCCCCGGCGGCACGTACGCCGCCCAGGTCCTGCCGGCGGTGATCGTGTTCGGGTTGGGCCTGGCCACCACGGTGGCCCCGCTGACCGCGACCGCGCTCGACGCGGCGCCGGCCCACCAGGCCGGCATCGCCTCGGCGGTCAACAACGACGTCGCCCGTGCCGCCGGCTTGATCGCCGTCGCGGTACTGCCCGCGGCCGCCGGCATCACCGGCGGTGAGTGGCAACAGCCGGCCCGGTTCTCCGCCGGTTTCCACACGGCGGTGCTGATCTGCGCGACCCTGTGCCTGGCCGGTGGACTGCTCGCGGCGCTGACCATCCGCCGGACGACCGGCGCGGCCGGCGCGGTCCCGACCACGCACCTGGTGCACTGTGCGCTGGACACACCACCGACAGCACCGGTCGGCCGGCCGTCCGCGACCGGCGCCGGCCGTCGGCCCGGCAGCCGCCGCTGGTGAGCTTGCGCGGTACGCGCGCCTTCGCGTCGGACGCGGACGTGTGGCACCCGGAATCGACGCTTCACCGCCGGGAACTGTCTACCCTCCGGCGTTGGCGGCGGTGAGCAGTCGGGCGGCCAGCGCCCGCACCTTGTTCTTGAGTTCGTCCGGTCGGTCGATCGTGAAGGACCAGCCGAGCCCGGCGAGCATCTGTGCCGCACCGTCGAGCCGTTCGACCCGGGTGGTGAGGCGTACGCCGTCGGGCACCTCGGTGAGCGTGCCGACCGACGGTGGGATCCGTCGCTGTGCCTGCTCCAGACTGGTGTGCAGCAGCACGGACATCTCGTGCGCGTACGGCACGGCTGCCAGACCGGAAAGGACCTGTGTGGTGGGGTCGAAGCCGGCCGGAATGTCGAACCGGCCCTGGGTGGGGCGGGCCGTCCCGATGCGGTCGAGCCGGAACGTGCGTACCGCCCGGCGGTCGTGGTCGTGACCGGTGACGTACCACCGGCCGGCGTGGAAGACCAGCCCGTACGGGTCGAGCTGCCGCTCGCCGGCCCGGCCGTGCCAGCTGGTGTAGGTGATGCTCACCGGTTGCTGGTGTCGGGCCGCTTCGGCGAGCACCAGCAGCACCTCGATGCCGGGCGGGGCGGGCTTCCGGACCGGTGCGGTGAAGTCCACGGTGTCCAGCAGCGAGTCGATCCGCCGGGCGAGGACGGCCGGCAGTACCCGGCGGATCTTCGCGGTCGCGCTCTCGGCGGCCGCGCCTTCGGCGGTGACCAGCCCGGCCCGGGTCGCGGCGACGAGCCCGAGCACGACGGCGACCGCCTCCTCGTCGGTGAGCATGAGTGGCGGCAGCTTGTATCCGGGCGCGAGCCGGTACCCGCCGTAGCGACCGCGCCGGGCCTCGACCGGGATGCCGAGGTCGGCGAGGTGCGCGGCGTAGCGGCGGACCGTGCGCTCGTCGACGCCCAGCCGACCGGCCAGATCAGCGACGGTGAAGCCGCCGCCGGCCTGGAGGATCTCCAGCAACGCCAGGACACGGGCGGTGGGCCGGGTCAAAATCGACCTCCTCATCCGGGCGGAATCTGTCCGGTATTGATCGTAGCGTGCACGGCATGACGACATTCGTACTGGTTCCCGGGTTCTGGCTCGGCGCGTGGGCCTGGCGCCCGGTCACCACCGCGCTGCGTGGGTACGGCCACGAGGTGTACCCGCTGAGCCTGACCGGACTGGGCGAACGCGCCCACCTGGCCCGCCCGGACACCGACCTCGACGTCCACGTCACCGACGTGGTCAACCTGCTGCGTTACGAGGACCTGCACGACGTGGTCCTCGTCGGGCACAGCTACGCCGGCGCGGTCGTGACGACAGCCGCCGCTGACCGCATGACCGACCGGATCGCCCAACTGGTCTTCGTCGACACCGGCCCGCTGCCCGACGGGGCGGCGAACGACGACTTCAACCCACCCCAGGAGCGGGAACGCAACGCGGCGGTGGTCGCCGAACACGGCGACGGCTGGCGGCTGCCTCCCCCGCCCTGGGCCGACCTGGCGGCGGGAGCAGCAGATGTGGACGAATCGGTCGTCACACTGCTCCGTGAGCGGTCGGTGGCCCAACCGTGGGCGACCGCCACCACCCCGGTACGGCTCACCGGGGCGTGGGAGAAGCTGCCCCGCCTCGGCGTGCTGTCGAGCTTCACCGCCGAGCAGGCACGCGGGATGGCCGCCACCGTGCCGCTGTGCCGGCACCTGGCCGGCGACTCGTGGCGGTACGAGGAACTGCCGACGTGGCACTGGCCGATGCTCAGCCGACCGGCCGAGCTGGCCCAGATCCTGCACCAGGCCAGACCGGCCGCATAGCTCGCGGTGCCCGGGCGACCACGCACCGAGGCCACCCGGGCACCGTTTTTCGGCACCCTGCTCGCCCATGCCGGCCAACGGACCCGACTCGCCGCCGTTCTGATCCGTAGGCAGATGACCAGAATCAATGTGTTTATCAGACATCGGCGCCGGCACACGCAGCCGATGCTCAGTACTAACCCGATAACGACAAACACCACGCTGGTCGGGAATTGCGGCGTGCCGCCATCCCACGAAAGCCGATGCGGCGGCGGGGTCGACGGACACGCCAACCGCTTCAACTCGTCGGGATCGTCACGGCCGGCCAAGCACCACCGGAGACCCGCTCTATAACGGCTGATGACGTTGATATTAATTCTGCCCTGCTTTGTTTGGCGTAATGTCGGGAGTAGCACCGCTTCACCCAACTCAGTCATGCAGGTCAATGTTTGCTCGCTTGGCGACATCTTCCTCCAGGTGTCATCCGGCGCATTTTGATGACCGCTGTCACGCTTTTCCGTCGTATCTTTCTGTCTCCCCCACACCCCACCCGGAGAGGCAGGGAGAATGTCCCGGAGACTGCTGAGCGGCCTCGCGCTGCTCACCGCGTTGTCAGCGGTGACGCTCACCACCGCGGGCGCCGCCCAGGCGAAGCCCGACACGTCCGACAAGGGCGTCGTCGGCGTCGTCGCGCAACTGAGCCCCGAGGTCGCCCGCACCGCCCACGGCACCGGCGTCGACGCCCGCGCCGCCGCGCTGGCCGCCTACTGGACCCCGGATCGGATGCGCGCGGCGCTGCCGGAGAGCGAGATCCCGGCGGTGAAGAACGCTCGCCCCGGCCAGTTCACCGGCGCCGCGAGCCGTCCGCAGGGCGCGACGGGCCGGGTGGCGCCGGCGCCGCCCGCGACCACGCCCCGAGCTGACCTGCCCGAGATGGGCACCAACGCCTACGACCCGGCATACCCGGTCGGGCACCCGACCGCCCGGACCACCGGCAAGGTCTTCTTCACGCTCAGCGGCCTCAACTACGTCTGCTCGGCCGCGGTCGTGAACACCGAGGGCAAGTCCTCGGTGTGGAGCGCCGGGCACTGCATGACCGGCAACCTCCAGTGGGCCACGAACTGGGCCTTCGTCCCGAACTACGTCAACGGCTCGGCACCGTACGGCTACTGGTACGCCACGGGGCTCTGGACCACCAGCGCCTGGTACAACAACAACGCCGACTTCGCCAACGACGTCGGCTCGGCGGTCATCGGACGGGTCAACGGCTGGCGGATCACCGACTACCTCGGTGGCCAGGGCATCGCCTGGAACCAGGCGGTCGGCCAGTACGACTACGCCTTCGGATACCCGCAGGCCTCCCCGTTCAACGGGCAGACCCTCTGGGCCGAGAACGGTCCGACCTACGATGGTGGCGGTGGCACCATCTACATGACGAACTACATGACCGGTGGTTCCTCGGGTGGCCCCTGGCTCATGGCGTTCGACGGCAACTGGGGCCTCATCAACGGACACAACGACTTCAAGTACAACAACCTTCCGCAGTACATGTATTCGCCGTACTACGGCAACCAGGTGGCGAACCTCTACAACACCGTTCGCAACATCTCTGCCTGATCCTGCCGGAGCTGCCCGCCGGGTGCGTCGCCACGCACCCGGCGGGTGCCGTCGTCAAGGGGCTCATCGCCGATGAAGGTGGGCTGCGAGGACGCTGATCCGGGATTGGTGCGGCGCCGCGTCATTCTGGACGGACGTCGCCGTCACGCTGGCCTCTGCCGCGCATATTTGAAGTCCAGGATCAGGGTTGTCCTACGCCGACCTGGAAAATCCACCCGCCGGAGGTCCCGAGCGGTTTTCCATGGTGAACGGAATCCTGCCCGTCAACCCGGGAGCTGATCCATCACGGTGCCGAGATTTCCCTGCTGCGCGGCCTCTACCGCCGACAGGACGGAGTCCCGGCCGGTGCCGTCCGCACGGTCACGCCGGGCGGTGCCGGCGGCATCGCCCGGCGCACGTCGTAGCCGGTCACACCACCGCGGGCCCTCACCGACCCGGTCAGGCGCCATCGGGCGCCTTCGGGGCATGTGCCGAAGTGATCGTGGGGATCTGATGCGGGGCGCCGCTTTCTCGCCTAAGCTGCGTCACGTAAACATCGATGCATGTCAATAGCAGCCCTTGGTGATCGAGGCCGGCTCGCTGGCAACCACGGGCCTCGCATTCGCCGACACCGATGGGAGTACCCGATGAACTGGCGTCCAACCACCGCCACACTCGCCGGCCTGTGCCTCGCGCTCACCCCCGCACCGGGTCCCGTCGGTGCCGCACCCGCACCCTCGGCACCTCGGCGTGCCGTTCATGTTAACGTTCACACAAATCCGCTCGCCGGCCCACCCGGCGCGCCCTCCGGGGTCTGCCCGGGCGGCACCGGATACGGCTCGCCCCTGCCGGCCAGCTCCGTGTCCGCGACGAAGATCCAGAGCGGGTTCTCGTTCCTCGAAGGGCCGGTCTGGATCGCCGACGGCGGCTACCTGCTGATGTCCGACATGGCCGCGGGCACCGGGCCGAACAACGTGCAGCCCGCCACGATCCGCCGGTTCACCCCGCCGGCGACCTTCGACACCTTCATCGCCAACGCCGGCAGCAACGGCCTGGCGCTCAGCCCCGACGCCCAGCAGATCATCGCCGCCACCCACGACCAGCGGAACGTCTCCGCGTACCGGCTGAGCGACCAGGCCCGCAGCATCGTCGCCGCCGACTACCAGGGCCGGGCGTTCAACTCACCCAACGACGTCACGGTCCGTTCCGACGGTGTCGTCTACTTCACCGACCCCACCTTCCAGCGCGGCAACCGACCCGACCAGATGAGCGGACGTACCAGCGTCTTCCGCGTCTCCGGCGGACAGGTGTCGCTGGTGGACGACCGGCTGCGGCAACCCAACGGCATCGCGCTCTCCCCGGACGGCGGCACGCTCTACGTGGGCGCCTACTCCGAGAACAAGATCTACAAGTACGTCGTCCAGCCCGACGGCGGCACCGGCGCCCGCAGCGTCTTCGTGAACTACCTCGGCGGTCCCGACGGGGTCACCATCGACTGCGCCGGCAACGTGTACTGGGCCTCCGGCTCGGACGGGCTGATCCACGTCTACTCGCCCGCCGGCGCGCAGCTCGGCACGATCCGCGCCGGTGGTGCCGGCACCACAAACGCGGCGTTCGGCGGGCCCGACCGGCAGACCCTCTACATCACCTCCGGCCGGACGAACGACTCCGGCCTGTACAGCGTGCGACTCAACGTCCCCGGCTACCCGTACTGACCGAGAACCCCGGGAAGGAAAGCACCCGTGCGGATCATTCCTCACCAGCTCCCCCACCGCGTCCCACTCGCCCTGCTGATCTGCGCCGGCACCGTCCTGACCGGCGTACCGGCCAACGCCGCGCCGGTGACCGGGAGCCGGCCGGCGGCCCGGCTCGCCGCCGACACCAGCCCACCCACCCGGCCGACCGGCCTGCGCAGCACCCGGCTGACCTGTCAGTCCGTCACGCTCTCCTGGTACGCGTCCCGGGACAACGTCGGCGTCGCCTTCTACGACATCTACCACGACGGCCAGCTCGTCACCTCGGTCTCGGGACGGACGCTGACCGCCACGCTCAGCGTCGTGCAGGGTGTCACCTGGGGCTGGTACGTCAACGCCCGCGACGCCGCCGGCAACGTCTCGCAGGCCAGCTCCACGCTCCCGGTCACCCCGCCGTTCTGCCAACAGGACACGTCTCCGCCCAGCACGCCGACCATCCTGGCCGCGACGGTCAACGGCACGGACGTGACAGTCACCTGGTCGGCCTCCACCGACAACATCGCGGTCACCGGCTACACCATCCTGCGCAACGGTATGGCGGTCGGCTCCACCACCGGCACCGCCGGCAACCCGCCGGCGACCACGTTCACCGACACCGGGCTGACGTCCGACACCGACTACCGGTACACCGTGACCGCACGGGACGCCCAGGGCAACGTCTCGGGGGCGAGCGCCCCGGTCACCGCGCACACCGGCTCGGGCTGCACCAGCCCGATCTGCGGCGCCACGGTGGTCACCACCGAGAAGGACCTGCCCTGGGGCCTGGTGCAACTGCCCGACGGCACGGTCCTCTACGGCCGGCGCGACCTGTTCGACATCGTCGCCATGAACCCGGACGGCACCAACAAGCGCAGCATCGGCACCGTGCCGAACGTGGCCGGCACCAACGGTGAGGGCGGCGTGCTCGGGCTGGCCGTCTCGGCCACCTTCACCACCGACCACTGGCTGTACATCTACCACACCACCACGACCGACAACCGGATCGTGCGCATCCGCTACGACGGCACGCTGCAAACCGCCACCGAGCAGGTGCTCGTCACCGGAATCCCACGCAACAAGTACCACAACGGCGGCCGGCTGCGCTTCGGCCCCGACGGCAAGCTCTACGCCGCCGCCGGCGACGGGCAGGACCCGGACGTGGCCCAGGACACCGACAACCTGGGCGGCAAGGTGCTGCGGCTCAACCCCGACGGCACCGTGCCGGCGGACAACCCCTTCGGCAACCACGTGTGGAGCTACGGCCACCGCAACCCGCAGGGACTCGCCTTCGACTCCCAGGGCCGGCTCTTCGAGCAGGAGTTCGGCAACAACGTCATGGACGAGACCAACATCATCGTCAAGGGCGGCAACTACGGCTGGCCCGCCTGCGAGGGCACCTCCGGCGACTGCGCCAACCCGAACCTCAGGGCCCCGGTCCGGACGTACCCGGTGGCCGACGCCTCGTGCAGCGGCATCGCGATCGTCCGGGACGTGCTCTACATCGCCTGCCTGCGCGGTAACCGGATGTACCGGGCGGAGATCAGCGGCAACACGCTCACCAACCTCCAGCAGTACTTCGTCGGGACGTACTTCCGGCTGCGCACCGTCGAACCGACGGTCGACGGCAACCTGTGGCTGACCACGAGCACCGGCGGGGACAAGGACAGCATCCCGAACAACAGCAACGAGAAGATCCTCAAGGTGACCCTCGGTGGGGCGGTGTCCGGCCCCACGAGCTGAGGTCGAGCCGGGAATCCGGCACCCGGGCCGTCCATGGTGCACCGGTCCGGCGGCGTCCTCCCCCGCCGCCGGACGATGCCGGCGAGAACACGCCACCGTCCTTGTAGCGCCGTCGATCCGATACCTACCGTGACGGCCATGGGCATCACGGACCTGCTTACCGGACAACATGTCGTCGTCACCGGCGGCGGTAGCGGCATCGGTGACGGCATCGCCCGACTCTTCGCGGCGCAGGGCGCGCGGGTCAGCGTCACGGACCTGCGGGCCGAGGCGGCCGCGAAGACCGCCGCGGCGATCGAGGCCGACGGCGGCACGGCCACCGCGATCACGCTCGACGTCACCGACGAGGACAGCGTCACGGCCGGTCTGACCGCCGCCCGCGCCACCCACGGGCCGGTCGACGCGGTCGTCAACTCCGCCGGCGCGTGGATCGGCGGCAGCGTCACCGAGGTCTCGGTGTCCGACTGGGACACGGTGATGTCGGTCAACGTGCGCGGCGCGTTCCTCGTCGCCCGCGGCGTCCTGCCCGAGATGGTGGACCGGGGCTCGGGCCGCCTCGTCATGATCAGCTCGGTGGCCGGCCTCAAGGCCACCCGGCGGGCCGGCGCCTACAACCCGTCCAAGTCGGCCCTGCTGGCGCTCACCCGCAACATCGCCATCGACTACGCCGGCTCCGGGATCCGCGCCAACGCCATCTGCCCCGGCGTCATCGACGGCACCGGCATGGACCACACCGTGCGGGCGTTCCGCAACGGATACACCGAGGACTACCAGCGCTGGGTCACCGAGCTGCACCCCCTCGGCCGGCTGGGCACCCCGGAGGACGTCGCCCGCTGCGCCCTGTTCCTCGCCAGCGACCAGTCCTCCTGGATGACCGGCACCTCCGTCGTGGTCGACGGCGGCTGCATGACCGGCTACTGACGCGGAGGACCGCATGCGCACCGCACGCTTCACCGACCGGGTCGCCCTGGTGACCGGCTCGACAATGGGCATCGGCCTCGCCATCGCCGAGGCGCTGCACCGGGAGGGCGCCCGCGTGGTGCTCAACGGCCGCACCGCCGAGCGCACCGCGCAGGCCGCCAAGGAGCTCGCCGGGGACGGCGCCGACCGGGTGCTCGCCTGCCCCGGCGACGTCGCCGACGAGGACGCGGTCGGCCGGGTGGTCGACACGGTGGTGGACCGCTGGGGTCCGCCCGACATCCTGGTCAACAACGCCGGCATCCCGACCGTGGGACACAGCGAGCGGCTGAGCCTCGCCCGGTGGCAACGTTGCCTCGACGTCAACCTCACCGGCACGTTCCTGTTCTCCCGCGCGGTCGGCGCGGCCATGGTGGCCCGCGGCACCGGCGGCGCCATCGTCAACATCTCCTCCGTCGCCGGGATCGGCGGGCTGCCCTACCGGGCCGCCTACGGCGCCACGAAGAGCGCCCAGATCGGCCTGACGAGCACGCTCGCCGCCGAGTGGGGCCAGCACGGGATCCGGGTCAACGCGGTCGCGCCGGCGTTCATCCGTACCCCGATGACCGAGTTCATCGTCACCGAGGCCGCCGCGGCCGACACCCCTACCGGCGACTGGACGCTGGCCGGGATCGAGGGCCGCACCCCGCTGGGCCGGATGGGCGAGCCGGGCGAGGTCGCGGACGCGGTGCTGTTCCTCGCCTCCGACCAGGCCACCTTCATCAGCGGCGCCACCCTGCCGGTCGACGGCGGGTGGACGGCGTTCGGCGCGTGGCACCAGGCAAGCAGACCGATGCCGCCGGCTCACCTCGACTGACCGACGGCGCATCGGCCGCGCCGACGACCGGCGCGGCCAGGGAGGTTCGTGGATGAGCAGCGAGTTGAGTGCGGTCCCCACCACCACCGCGGACCGGGAGCGGCTGCGGTCGCTGCTGCTGCGCCGCGCGCCGCGCCGCGCCGAGGTCGACGACGGGCCGGCGCCGCTGTCGGCCGGACAGCGCCGGTTGTGGTTCCTCGACCGTCTCCTACCGGACTCCGCGTTGTACAACGCGCCCCTCGGCTTCCGCGTGCGCGGACCACTGGACGTCGACGCGCTGCGCGCGGCGCTGGCGACCGTCGTGGACCGGCACGAGGCGCTGCGCACCACCTTCACCGAACGCGACGGCCGCGCCGTACAGGTCGTGCACGACCGGGTGGAGGTGCCGTGGCGGTCGGCGGACCTCACCGGGCTGCCGGGCGGGCACCGCGACGACGAGGCGCGGCGGTTGAGCGTCGACTCGGCCCGGGAACCGTTCGACCTCTCGGCCGGGCCGCTGCTGCGACTGCTGCTCCTGCGCCTGGCCGAGGACGACCACGTGGTCGTGGTGACCGTGCACCACGCCGTCGTGGACGGCTGGTCGCTCGCGGTGCTCTTCACCGAACTCGGCGCGGCGTACGAGGCGCATCGGGCGGGGCGGGCGACGCACCTGGCCCCGCCCCGGACCACCTACCGTGCGTACGCGCGGGCCCAGGACGCCGCGCTGGCCGGCGAGGCCGCGGACGCGTTGGCCGCGCACTGGCGTACGGTGCTGGCCGGCGCGCCGCAGGAGGTGACCTTCCCGGCGGACCGTCCCCGTCGCGACGAGCCGTCGTACCGGGGCGGCCTGTGCGGGTTCTCGGTCTCGCCGGAGACCACGGCCGGGCTGCGGGCGCTGGCCCGGGCACACGACGCGACGCTGTTCATGGTGCTGCTGGCCGGGTTCGCGGTGCTGCTCGGCCGGTTCGCCCGGACCCGGGAGGTGGTGGTCGGCTCACCGGTCGCCGGGCGCGACCACCCCGACCTCGAAGGTCTGGTCGGCTTCTTCGTCAACTCGGTGGTACTGCGCACCGACCTGTCCGGGGCACCGACCGTGGCCGAGATGATCGCCCGGGTCCGGTCCACGGCGCTCGACGCCTACCAGCACCAGGGCCTGCCCTTCGAGCGGTTGGTCGACGAGCTGCGGCCGGAGCGGCGGCTGAGCATGCAGCCGCTGTTCCAGACCAGCTTCCAGGTCTTCGAGACCTCGGCGGCGACCCGGCCCGACCTCGCCGGCTGCGTCACCGAGGACTTCCCGGTGGACACCGGCACCGCGAAGTTCGACACGTCCTGGCTGCTGACCCCGGACGGGAACGGGCTCACCGGGCAGGTCGAGTTCGCGCGGGACAGCTACGACGAGGCGACCGTGTCGGCGTTCACCCGCGCGTACGTGCGGGTGCTCGACCAGCTCGCCGCGGACCCGGACCGGCCGGTCGCCGACCTCGACCTGCTGACCGCCGAGGACCGGGACCGGCTGCTGCGCACCTGGAACGACGACCGGGGGCACCGACCGCCCGAGGGGCGTCCCTTCGTCCACCAGGCGGTCCACGCGCGGGCGTCCGCCGACCCGGACGCGGTCGCCGTACGCGACACCGACGGCACCGACCTGACCTACGCCGGGCTGGCGTCGGCGGTCGACGGGCTGGCCCGGGCGCTGCGCGGCGCCGGCGTCGGTCGGGGTGACCGGGTGGGCGTCTGCCTGCCCAGGTCCGCGGATCTCGTGGTGGCGTTCCTGGCCGTCCTGCGCGCCGGGGCGGCCTACGTGCCGGTGGATCCGGCGCAACCGGCCCACCGGGTGCGGCAGTTGCTGACCGACGCCGGGCCGCGGCTGGTGGTCTCGGCCGGCGCCGCCGCCGACCCGTTGACCGGGCTGGACGTTCCGGTGCTGGGTCCGCGCGCCACGCTCGACGGTCCGCCGGTCGACGTCCCGCTGCTGCCGGACGACGCCGCCTACGTGATCTACACGTCGGGTTCCACCGGCCGACCCAAGGGGGTGGTGGTCACGCACGGCGGACTGGCCAACTACCTGCACTGGTGCGTGGGGCGGTACCTGGCCGCACCCGGCGGATCAGCGCTGCTCACCTCCTGCGCGTACGACCTGGTGACGCCCGCGCTCTACGCGCCGCTGCTGGTCGGGCAGCCCGTCGTCGTGCTCGATCCCGAGCTGGACCTGACCCGGCTGGGCGAGACGCTGGCGGAGACGGCGCCCTACTCGTTCCTCAAGCTGACCCCGGGCCACCTGGACCTGCTTGTCGACCAGCTCGGCGCGGAACGCGCCCGGGCGCTGGCGCGGGTGCTGGTCGTCGGCGGGGAGGACCTGACGACCGACACGGCGGCGCCGTGGCTGGGCGGGGACGGACCGGAGCTGCTCAACGAGTACGGGCCGACCGAGGCGACGGTGGCCAACTGCACCCACCTGGCCACGCCGGCGGACCGGGGCGCGTCGGTCCCGATCGGCGTGCCGATCCCGCACACCACCCAGTACGTCCTGGACGAGCGGCTGCGACCGCTGCCGCCGGGCGCCGTGGGTGAACTGCACATCGGCGGCGTCGGGGTGGCGCGGGGCTATCTCGACCAGCCCGGCCCGACGGCGGCGGCGTTCCCGCCCGACCCGTTCTCCGGCCGGCCCGGCGCGCGGTTGTACCGCACCGGGGACCTGGTGCGGCAGCGACCCGACGGCGTAATGGAGTACCTGGGTCGACGCGACGACCAGGTGAAGATCAACGGCCACCGGGTGGAGCCCCGCGAGGTCGCCGCCCAGCTGCGGGAGCACCCGGCGGTACGGGACGCGGTCGTCACCGTCCGGCGGGACCGGGACACTCCGGCGCTCGTGGCCTACCTGGTGCCGGAGACCGGCGACGGCGGCGGGACGACCGCCGCCGCGGCGCAGCAGCAGCGCACCTGGCGCGAGGTGTTCGACACCTCCTACTCGGGTACGGGCGGAGCCGCCGACGACGCCTCCGACCTGGCCGGTTGGACGAGCAGCTTCACCGGTGAGCCGGTGGACGAGGCGGCCATGCGGGAGTGGGTCGCCGCCAGCGTCGACCGGATCCGGGCGCTGCGACCGCGTCGGATCCTGGAGATCGGCTGCGGCACCGGGCTGCTGCTGCGCGCGCTGGCCCCGGACGCGGAACGCTACCTGGGGCTGGACTTCTCCGCGGAGGCGTTGGCGCACGTGCACGACCGGATGACCCGGGCCGGCGAGCGGACCGACCACGTGGCGCTGCGGCAGCTCGCCGCGGACGAACTCGACCGGGTCGAGGAACGGTTCGACGTGGTGGTGGTCAACTCGGTGGCCCAGTACTTCCCGTCCGGGGACTACCTGCGCGACGTGCTGACCGCGGCGGTGGCGCGCACCGTCGACGGCGGCGCGGTGTTCGTCGGCGACGTGCGCGACCTGGGCGTGGCCGGTGTGGAGGCGACCGCGGTGGAGCTGTTCCGCGCCGCCGACGACGTGCCCGCCGACGAGGTGCTGCACCGCGTCCGCGCCCGGCTCGCCCGGGAGAGCGAGCTGCTGGTCGACCCGCGGTTCTTCACCCGGCTGGCGGCGGAGCTGCCCCGACTGCGCGACGCCGCCGCCGCGCCCCGACGCGGCCGGCTCGACTCGGAGATGACCCGGTTCCGCTACGACGTGGTGCTGCGGGTCGGCGCGGACGCCGACGACGACCGGCCCGACGACGGGCCACGGTGGACCGACTGGACCCGCGACGGTTGGTCACTGCGCCGGCTGGCCGCGGTCCTGGGCGCCGCCGACCCGCCCGCGCTGGCCGTCGCCGACGTGCCGAACGCCCGCACCGCCGACGCGGCGCAGGCGCTGGCCACCCTGGAGTCCGGCGTGGCGGCGCGCGCCGGCGACCTGCGGCACCCGGTCACGGCGGTGTCCCCGCAGGACGTGTACGACCTGGCCGCCGCGCACGGCGTCGAGGTGGAGCTGCGCTGCTCCCCGGGCTCGGGTGGCCGGTTCCACCTCCTGGTCGGCTGTCCGGGGCTGGCGCCGCCGCCGGCCGGCGGCCCGGTCGGCGCGCTGACCAACGACCCGCTGCGCGGCGCCGTGTCCCGCCGCTACGCCGAGCTGGTGCGGCCCTACCTGGCCGACCGGCTGCCGCCGGCCATGGTCCCGGCCACCTACGTGGTGCTGGACCGGATCCCGCTGACCGCCAACGGCAAGCTCGACCGCGCGGCCCTGCCGGCGCCGGCCGACTCCGGGGCGGGCCAGCGGTCGGTGCTCGCCCCACGCACCCCGGTCGAGGCGGCGCTGGCGCAGATCTGGTGCGAGGTCCTCGACCTGGCCGTGGTCGGGGTGCACGACAACTTCTTCGAGCTGGGCGGGGACTCCATCCAGGGCATCCGGGTGGTGTCCCGGGCGGTCGCCGCCGGCCACCCGATCACCCCGAAAATGATCTTCCAGTATCCGACGGTCGCCGAGCTGGCGCAGGCGGTCGGCTCCATCGCCCGAGTCGACGCCGAGCAGGGCCGCGTGGTCGGGCCGGTGCCGCCGACCCCGATCACCGACTGGTTCCTCGGCCACGGCGACCCGCGCGCCGACCTGGTCGTACAGCACGTCACCGTGCCGCTGCCCGCCGGCGCCGACACCGCGACCGTCGCGGACGCGGTGGCCCGGCTGCTCGACCGGCACGACGCCCTCCGGATGCGACTGACCCCGCACGGCCTCGACATCCCCGACGACAACCCGGTCACCGTGACCACGACCCCGGCGGCCCCCGACAGCCCGCACTGGCCCGACGTGGTCGCCGCCGCCTGCGCCGGGATCGACGTGTCCACCGGCCCGCTCCTCGCCGCCGTGCACGGCGACGGCGCGGTGCTGCTCGCCGCGCACCACCTGGCCGTCGACGCGGTGTCCTGGTCGGTGCTGGTGGAGGACTTCGCCCACGCCTACCGGGGCGCGCCACCCCCCGGCGCGAAGACGGTGTCGGTGCGGCAGTGGGCGGCGCACCTCGCGGACGCGGTCACCGACGGCGACTTCGACGCCGAGATCCCGCACTGGCGGGCGGTGGCCGGCGCGGCGGCGATCTCGCTGACCGGCGACGCCGGCACCTACGGCAGCGCCGCCGTGCACCGGTCCACGCTGCCCGCCACCGAGACCGCCGATCTGATCGAGAAGGTGCCCCGCGCCTACCGCACGCGGATCACCGAGGTGCTGCTGGCCACCCTGGCCCGCGTGCTGCGCGGATGGGCCGGCGGCGACGTGCTCATCGACGCCGAGGGACACGGCCGCGACGCCACCGACCTCGACCTGTCCCGCACCGTGGGCTGGTTCACCACGCTCTACCCGGCGCTGGTCCCGGTCGACGACCCCGGCGACCTGCGCGCGGCGCTGCTGGCCGCGAAGGAACACCTGCGCTCCAGCCCGTCCCGAGGGCTCGCCTACGGGGTCCTGCACCGGCTGGCCGGCGTCGACGGGCTCGCCGCGACCCCCCGGGTACGGTTCAACTACCTGGGCCGGCTGGGATCGGCCTCGGCGATCGGCGCCGAGCCGTTCACCGTGACCGCGCCCGGCACCTGGGTCTCCCCCACCCGGCCGCGACCGCACCTGCTGGAGGTCGACGCGGCGGTCATCGACGGCGAGCTGCTGATCAACTGGACGCATCACCCGCAGGCCCAGCCGACCGCCGAGATCGCCGCGCTCGCCACGCGCTTCGTCACCGAACTGCGGGCCACCGTCGCGCACTGCCTCGACCCGGCCAACCACGGCCGGACGCCCTCGGACTTCCCGCTCGCGGGCCTCGACCAGGCCACCATCGACCGCTACTTCCGCGACCGCGACATCGAGGACGTCTACCCGCTCACCCCGACCCAGGAGGGCATGGTCTTCGAGTCGGTCACCGCCACCGAGCCCGGCATGTACCTGGAGCAGGTCGGCTGGCGCATGCGTGACCTCGACGAGGCGCGTTTCGTCCGCGCCTGGGAGCAGACCGCCACCCGGCACGAGGTGCTGCGCACCGGCCTGGTCACCACCGGCGAGCGCACCTTCCAGGTGGTCCGCCGACGCGCGACGGTGCCGGTCACGGTGGTCGACCTGACCGGTGACCCCGACCCGGGGCGGGCCCTGGCCGACCTGCACGAACGGGACCGCGCCCGGGGGGTCGACCTGTCCGGCGGCGGCCCGCTGCTGCGGCTCACCCTCGCCCGGCTCGGCGGCGAGCACCACGTCCTCGTCACCAACCACCACGTCGTGCTCGACGGGTGGAGTTCCGCGCTGGTGTTCACCGAGGTGCTGCGCCGCTACGGCGGCACCTGGTCCGAGCCGGGCCAGCCGCCGCCCTACCGGCGCTACGTGGCCGACGTCCTCGCCCAGGCGGCCCGGCCGTCCCCCGCCGACGTCGACCACTGGCGCACCGAACTCGGCGACGTCCGACCCCGGTCGCTGGACCTGGGGGAACCCGATCCGGGCGCGACCGGCACCGGGGCGGTCGACGTCGACCTGCCGGCCGGACTCGCCGACCGGGTCGCCGACCTGGCCGGGAGGCTGCGGCTGACCGCCGGCACCGTCGTGCGCGGCGCCTGGGCGCTGCTGCTGTCCCGCTACCTGGCCAGCACCGACGTGGTCTGCGGGGTGACCGTCTCGGGTCGGGCCGGACTGGCCGACCCGGAGGGCATGGTCGGACTGTTCATCAACACCGTGCCCGCGCGCATCGGCGTGCCGGGCGGGGCGCGCGCGGACCGCTGGCTCGCCGACCTGCACGCCGCGTCGGGCCGCCGGCCCGAGGTCCACTCCGTCACCGACATCCGCTCCTGGGTGGGCCTGGACCCCACCGTCGCGCTGTTCGACACGGTGCTGGTGGTGGAGAACTATCCGATGGACGCCGGCCTGCGCGACACCCTCGCCGGGCCGGAGGGCGCCATGGCGGTCACCGACCGCACCAACTACCCGCTCACCGTGGCCGTGGAGCTGGGACGCGCCGCCGCGGTGCGGCTGCTGTTCGACCGCGAACGGCACCCGGAGGCGGCGGTGACGACCCTGGCCGCGCGGCTGGTGCGTACCCTCGTCACGCTGGTCGAGCAGCCGCACCTGCCGCTGTGGCGGATCGCCGTCGACGAGCCCGCCGACGCGCCGGGCCACCGGGCCCCCACCGCGCCCGACCGGCGGGCCGGCACGGCCGCGCGGGACTGCGTACCGGTGGTGCTGGAGCACGCCCGGCGGGCGCCGACGCACCCGGCGGTGGTGGCCGGCGACGCCACGGTCGACTACGCCACAGTGGTGTCCCGGGCCGCGGCGCTGGCCGGTGACCTCGCCCGCGCCGGCGCCGGCCCGGACGTGCCGGTCGCGGTGCTGGTACCGAAGTCCGTCGACCTGGTGGTGGCGCAACTGGCGGTGTGGTGGGCCGGCGCGGCCTACCTGCCGCTGGACCCGGACCAGCCGGACCGGCTCCGCCGCCAGGTCCTGACCCGCGCCGGCTGCACGCTCGGCGTGGGCGCGGTCGACTCGCCCACCCCGCGCGACGGGGTGACGTGGTTGCCGGCGGGCACGGTCGCGGACGCGTTCCCCGACGCGCCGGCCGTGCCGCACCCCGGGACGACGGCGTACGTGCTGCACACCTCCGGCTCCACCGGCGTGCCCAAGGGCGTCGCCGTGCCCCGGGGGGTGCTCGCCGCCCACCTGGAGGTGATCGTCGACCGGCTCGGCCTGCGCCCGGAGGACCGGGTGCTGCACCTGTCCCCGCCGACCTTCGACATCGCCGTCGAGCAGGTCCTCGGCACGCTCGTCGCCGGCGCCACCGTGGTGCTCGGCGATCCCCGGTCGTGGACGCCCCGGGAGTTCCTGACCCGGGCGGCCGGCCAGGGGGTGACCGTGGCGAACCTCGCCGCGCCGTACTGGCACCAGGTGGTCGAGGAGCTCGACGCGGACGGCGGGACGCCCGACGCGCTGCCCCTGCGCGCGTTGCTCCTCGGGGCGGACAAGGTGCACGGGGACGCGGTGGCCCGCTGGACGGGACGGTTCGGCGACCGGGTGGCCCTCTGGCACGGCTACGGCGTCACCGAGGCGGTGATCACGTCGACGCTCGGCCGGATCGACCCGGACCGGACGGGGACCCTCGCGGGCATCGGCGAGCCGCTGCCGTTGCGCTCGCTGGAGGTGCGGGACGTGCACGGCAACCGCGCTCCGGTCGGCGTACCCGGGGAGGTGTTCCTGTCGGGTCCGGCGCTGGCCCGCGGCTATCTGGCCGCGCCCGCCGCGACGGCGGCCGCGTTCGTGCCGGACCCCGACGGCGGGCCCGGCGCCCGGGCCTACCGCACCGGCGACCTGGGCCGGCGGCGCCCCGACGGCACCCTCGACCTGCTCGGCCGGATCGACGACCAGGTCAAGGTGCGCGGCCTACGGGTCGAGCCGGGCCAGGTGGAGTACGCGCTGCGCGACCACCCGGACGTCACCGGCGCGGCCGTGGTGGTGCACGCCGACCGGCTCGTCGCGTTCGTCACCGGCGTCGCCGACACCGCGGCGGTGCGGGAGCACTGCGCGCAGGTGCTGCCCGGCGCGCTGGTGCCGGACGTGGTGCTGGCCGTGGACGCGATGCCGCTGACCGCCAACGGCAAACTCGACCGGGACGCGCTGCGCCGGCGGGCCGCGCGGGCGGGCGCCCCGCGCGACGACAGCGCACCGGTGGGTGTCATCGAAAACCTGGTCGCCGACGTGTGGCGGGAGGTCCTCAAGGTGGACCGGGTCGCCCGCCGGGACGACTTCTTCCGGCTCGGCGGTCACTCGCTGCGGGCCATGTCCGTCGCGACCCGCCTCCGCGAGGCGCTGGGGGTGGAGATACCGGTGCGGTCCGTGCTGCGGCATCCCACCCTTGTGGACTTCGCCGCCGCGCTGACGGCCCACGTGTGCGCGGAGACCGGCATCGCCGACCTGGAGGCCGCCCTGTCCGGCGCGTGACCCCCGGCAGCGGCCCGCGCACGCAGGCGCGCGGGCCGCGCGGGCCGGCGCGGTCGGACCGCGGCGCGCCCGCGCGACGACGCCGCCGGCGTCAGGCCGGCGGCGTCGCAGGGTCGAACCCGGATCAGCGGCGCGCGAGCGCCCCCCGGATCGTGGTGGCCAACGACGCGGCGCTGACGCCCACCCGGGACAGAAGTTCCTCGTGCCCGCCCACCCCGCCGGCCGGCGGGCTGGCCACGCCCGCGCGCACCACCCGGCACGGCGCCAGCTCCGCCACGGTCTCGGCGACTGCCGAGCCGAGGCCGCCGACGGTGGAATGGTCCTCGACGGTGACCAGCAGCCGGCTGCGCACCGCCGCGTCGACCACCGCCGCGGTGTCCAGGGGCGCCACCGTGTGCACGTCCAGCACACCCGCGCCGACCCCGTCCGCGGCGAGCGCCCGGTGTGCGGCGAGGGCGACCTGCACCGGCACCGGCCCGGAGGCCAGCACCGTGACGTCGTCGCCGGGGGCCAGCCGCACCGCCTCGCCGATGCGCAGGACCGCGTCCCGCGGGTACACCGACGGCACGGCCTTGCGCCCCAACCGCAGGTACGCCGGCCCGGGGTGGTCGACCAGCGCGGCGACCAGCAGGCCGGTGGACACCGCGTCGGCCGGGGTCAGCACCGTGAGGCCGGGCAGCGCGCGCAGCGCCGCCACGTCCTCGCACACATGGTGGCTGCTGCCGTAGTGCCCGGCGGACAGACCGGAGTGGGTGGCGACCACCCGCACCGGCAGGCCCGGCGCCACCACGTCCAGCTTCAGCTGCTCGAACGCGCGGACGGCCGCGAACCCGGCCAGGGAGTGCGCGAACGGCATCTGCCCGGTGGCGGCCAGCCCACCCGCCGCGCCGATCATCGTCGCCTCGGCGATGCCGAAGTCCCGGTAGCGGTCGGGGAACCGTTCGCCAAGCGTCGTCCGGTAGCCCCCCACGTCGGAGTCCAGGCACCACACGTCGTCCCGGCCGGCCATCACCGCGCCGAGCGCCGCGATGTGCGCGTCCTTCTGCGACGGCGCGGCGCTCATCGGCCGGCCGTCAGTTGACGCAACGCCCGTGAGTGCAGCGCCTCGGTCAGCCGGACGTGGTGGCTGCGCGCCTGGCCCTGCATGAACCGGACCCCCTTGCCCTTGACCGTCCGCGCCACCACCGCCCGCGGCCCGGCGTCCGGGCCGCGCAGCGCCTCCCGCAACGCGGCGTGGTCGTGACCGTCCACGATCTCCGTCCGCCACCCGCACGCCGCCCACCGGGCGGCGATCCGGTCGGCGTCGCCGTCGGGCACCGTGCCGTTGATCTGGAGGCCGTTGCAGTCGGTGATCGCGAGCAGGCCGGGGGACGCCATCCGGCCGGCCGCCGCGGCGGCCTCCCACACCGAGCCCTCCTGCTGCTCGCCGTCGCCGAGCAGCACCACCGTCCGCTGGTCGGTGCCGGCCCGCTGCGCGGCCAGGGCGAACCCGAGGCCGACGGCGAGCCCGTGCCCGAGCGACCCGGTGGCGAAGTCCACCCCGGGCAGCTCCCACGGCGGATGGCCGGTGAGCCGGCTGCCGTCGCGACCGAAGCCGGCCAGCTCCGCCACCGGGAAGAAGCCGCGCAGCGCCAGCACCGCGTACAGGCCGACCGCCGCGTGTCCCTTGCTGAGGACGAACCGGTCCCGGTCGGGGGCCGCCGGGGCGCGCGGGTCGACCCGCAGGATCCCGCCGTAGAGGCAGGCGAGGATGTCGGCGCTGGACAGCGCGCCGCCGACGTGCGCGCCCTCGGGGCCGCACGCCATCTGGAGCACCTGCTCGCGGACCGCCGCCGCCAGGGCGACCGTGTCGGGGCAGGTGGGTGGTGCGAGGTGTGACCTGGACATGGTGCCCTCCACCCGTCGATGACCCCTTCCTATCACGGGATTCGTCGCGTTCCGGCTTCGTGCGTCACACCCTGACAATGCCGGCGACTGTTCGCGATCAGCGTTGAGACGGTCACGGTCGTCGATCGCGCCCTACCGTGGAAGCACGTCGACCGTGCCGTCCGGCAGACCGCTCGTCGGCGCGAGGAGGACCCATGATGAGACGTCCGCTCCCACCGGCCGAACGCACCGCCGGCCCTGTGGTCGTCAGCGGGGTGTCGTCGGACGCGCACACCTGGAACCTGGTGTTCCTGCATCTGCTCATCGAGGAGTGCGGGCACGCCGTCCGCAACCTCGGGCCGTGCGTGCCGCCGGACCTGCTGGTGTCGGCCTGCCTCGACGCCGTGCCGTCGCTGATCGTGCTGAGCAGCGTCAACGGGCACGGCCATCGCGACGGGCTCGACTCGATCCGGGCGGTGCGCGCCGAACCGCGCCTGGCCGGCGTGCCCGTGGTGATCGGCGGCAAGCTCGACGTCACCGGCGAGCTGGCGCCCGAGCGGACGCGCCGCCTGCTCGACGCCGGCGCGGACGCGGTCTGCACCGACGACACCGGGGTGCACCGGCTGCGCGCGATCCTCGCGAGCCGGCCGGCCCACACCCCGCTGGCAGCGTGACCGCCCACCCGTCCGCCATCCGGGCGCCGGACTTCGGCCCCCACGTGCGGGCCGTCGCCCGCACCGGAGGGACGGTCGTGCAGCCCCGCATGGGATTCACCGACCCGGCCCGGATGCGGGCCGGCCTACGGGCCGTGCGGGCCTGCCGGGCGGCCACCGTCGGCACCATCACGGTGGACAGCTACACCCGGGTCGGCGACCTCGCCGCCGCCGCGGCGGCGGTGGGCGACGACACCGAACTCAACGGCTATCCGCTGCTCACCCACCCGCTGCCGGTGACCCGGGCGGTCCTGGCCGACGTCGCGGGCATGCCGGTGCAGGTGCGGCACGGATGCGCCACCCCGGAGGCGATCGTCGCCGGGTTGGTGGCCGCCGGGCTGAGCGCCACCGAGGGCGGTCCGGTCTCCTACTGCCTGCCGTACGGGCGGACGCCGCTGACCGAGTCGGTCGAGGCGTGGCGGCGCTCCTGCGCGCGGCTGGCCCGGCTGCGCGACGACGGGGTGCGGCCGCACCTGGAAACATTCGGCGGCTGCCTGCTCGGGCAGCTGTGCCCGCCGTCGCTGCTGGTGGCGATGAGCGTGCTGGAGGCGTTGTTCTTCTGCCAGCACGGCGTCGACAGCGTGTCGGTGAGCTACGCACAGCAGGTGGACCACGCCCAGGACGTCGCCGCGGTCCGGGCGCTGCGCCGGCTGGCGCACGAACTGCTCCCGACCGAGGACCAGCACGTGGTGGTGTACGCCTACATGGGAGTCTTCCCCACCACCCGCCACGGGGCCCGCCGGGTGCTCACCGACGCGGCCCGGCTCGCCGCCGCCGCCCGCGCCGAACGGCTGATCGTCAAGACGGAGGCGGAGGCCTTCCGGATCCCCACGATCGCCGAGAACGTCGCGGCGCTGGAGGCCGCCGCCGACGCGGCGGTCGGGCCCGGCGACCCGGTCGTCGACGTCGACGAGGAGCACCGGATCCACCGTGAGGCCGCCACCATCGTGGCGGCCGTACGGGACCTCGCCGACGACGTCGGCACGGCGCTGCTGCGCGCCTTCCGGCGGGGCTACCTCGACATCCCGTACTGCCTGCACCCGGACAACGCCGGCGGCACCCGGGGCTACGTCGACGACCGGGGGCGGCTCGCCTGGGACCGGATCGGTCGGTTGCCCCTGGGCGGGCTGGTGCGGCCACGGCAGGGCCGACGGCCGACGGCGGCGAGCCTGCTGCGCGACCTCAACCGGGTCCGCGACCGGGCCGACGGGCCCGACGCGGCCGGGCTGCCCCCGGCCCGCCCCGGCGACGCGCTCGGCGACTGACCGGGCCGGAACCGTCAGGTGACGACCCGGCCGCGCCCCGCGGGGCGCGGCCGGGTCGGGCCCGGTCAGGTGTAGGAGCCGGCGAGCAGCAGGTGCAGGACCGCCTGCGCGGTCGGGAGCCGGTTCGCCGCCTGCTGCCAGACCACCGAGCGGGGCCCGTCCAGGACCTGCGCCGACACCTCCCGGCCCCGGTAGGCCGGCAGGCAGTGCAGCAACACCGCGTCCGGGCCGGCGAGCGCCATCTCGGCGTCGCCCACCCGGTAGCGCCGCAGGTCGGCCTCCCGCTCGGCGCGCAGGTGCTCCTTGTCCATCGGCACCCAGATCTCCGGATAGACGGCGTGGGCGTCGCGCAGCGCCTCCGCCGGGTCCTCCACCACGGTCACGGTGCCCTCCCCGCCGGCGGCCCGGGCACCGGCCAGCACGGCCGGGTCGGGGTGGTACGCGGCGGGCGCCGCGATCGTCAGCCGCATCCCGGTCATCACCGCCACCTCGATCAGGGAGTGGCAGATGTTGCTGTAGGCGTCGCCCACGTAGGCGACGCGCAGCCCGGCCAACCGTCCGAAGTGCTCGCGAAGGGTCAGCGCGTCGGCGAGCGCCTGGCACGGGTGGTGGTCGTCGGAGAGCGCGTTGACCACCGGCACGCTCGCGGCGCCGGCCAGCCGGGACAGGGTCTCGTGCGCGTGGGTGCGGATGACGATGGCGTCGGCGTAGGCGGACAGCACCCGGCCGGTGTCCTCGATCGTCTCGCCCCGCGACAGCTGGCTGTCCTCGCGACTGACCAGGACCGGCAGCAGCCCTAGCCGGTGCGCGGCGACCGCGGTGGAGACCCGGGTGCGGGTGGACGGCTTGTCGAACAGGCAGACCACCGTCCCGCCGGCGTGCCGGCCGCGCCACACCTCGGGCCGGGCCTTCACGTCCGCCGCGGCGTCGAGCACGGCGTGCAACCCGTCCCGGCCGAGGTCGAGCACCCGGAGGAAGTCCTCCGGGGTGGCCCGGTCCACCGTCGCCGCGCCGGACTGCGCGACCACAGTCGTCGGCGCGCTCACCGCGCCGCCTCCATCGCCCGCCGCAGACTCAGCGGCCGCATGTCCGTCCACACCCGGTCGATGTGGTCCAGGCACTCCTGCCGGGTGCCCTCGGTGCCGTCGGGCGTCCAGCCGGCCGGCAGTTCCCGGTCCGCCGGCCAGATCGAGTACTGCTCCTCGTGGTTGCGTACGACCCGGAACACGGTCTCGTCCATGATCCCTCCTGGTTGGGCTGGTGGATGGTCAGTTGGTGGCGTCGGTGCCGCTGTCCTGCCGGCTCAGCAGTTCCCCCACCTCGTCGGGCGACAAGGCGTCGACCATGAGGTGGATGCGGGCGATCTCGGTCAGCTCGTCGGGCGCCGGGTGGCGGTCACGGACCAGCTCGGCGAGGTCGGCGACGGTCTGCGCGTCGAACATCGCGCGCCCGGGGATGTCGAGGTCGAACGCGCTGCCGATGCGGCCGGTGACCTGGCCGGCGACCAGCGAGTGCCCGCCCAGGTCGAAGAAGTTGTCGTGCCGGGACGGCTCCACCCCCAGCACGGACGCCCACACCCCGGCGATGAACTCCTCCAGCGCGTCGACGGGCGCCGCGCCGCCGACGTCGGGCAGCGGCAGCGCCGCCACGTCGACCTTGCCGTTCGCGGTCAGCGGCACCGAGTCCACCAGGAGCCAGCTCGTCGGCACCATGTAGGCGGGCAGCTCGGCGCGGACCACGTCGGCGACCCGATCGGTGAGCCCGTCCCGGTCGGCGTCCGCGGCGGGCACGACGTAGCCGATGAGCACCTGCTCGCCGGAGGCCGCGGGGCGGACCGCGGCCACCGCGTTGGCCACGCCGGGCGTACGCAGCATGCCCACCTCGACCTCGGAGAGTTCCACCCGGTTGCCCCGGATCTGCACCTGACGGTCGGCCCGGCCGACGAAGGCGTACTCGCCGTGCTCGTCGCGGCGCATCAGGTCGCCGGTGCGGTACACCCGGCCGCCCTCGACGCCCGGGCGCGGGTCGGGCAGGAACGCCGCGGCGGTCAGCGCCGGCCGGTTGAGGTAGCCCCGGGCCACCGGCGCCCCACCGACGAGCAGCTCACCGACCTGGCCGGGCCCGACCGGCTCGCCGTCGGCGTCGACCAGGGACAGCCGCGCCTCGGCCAGCGGGTGGCCCACCGGCGGGGGAAGCGGCCCGGCCGGCGTCACCTCGCCCATGGTCACCGCGACGGTGGCCTCGGTCGGCCCGTAGGCGTTCCAGACGGCGTACGGGTGCCCCGGCAGCGGCCGCGACCGCAGCCGGTCACCGCCGGTCACCAGCACCCGCAACGCCAGCTCCGCCGGATCGGGCAACGCCATGATCCGCTCCGACACCGGCGTCGGGACGAACGCCACCGTGATCCCGATGGCGGCGAACCACTCCAGCAGGGCCGGCGCGTCGGTGCGTACCGGCTCCGGGGCCAGGTGCAGGGCCGCGCCGGCAGCCAGTGCCGGCCAGGTCTCCCAGACCGTGGCGTCGAAGGCCAGCCCGGCGAGGTGACTGGTCCGCTCACCCGGGCCCAGCTTGGTGGCGGCGAGGTAGGCGTCGGTCAGCCCGGCGAGGCTGCCGTGCTCCACCGCGACCCCCTTGGGCCGGCCGGTCGAACCGGAGGTGTAGATGACGTAGGCCAGGTCCCGGGCGTGCGGGCGGTGCCGGGCGGGCGGGTGCGGCGCGGGCTCGACGCCGGTCAGGTCGACCACCGCGACGCCGTCGGGCAGTTCCGCGGCGAGCGGGACGGCCACCGGATCGGTGAGGACGGCGGCCACGGCGGCGTCCTCGAGCATGAAGCGCAGCCGCTGGGGCGGGCACGCCGGGTCCACCGGCAGGTAGCAGGCGCCCACCCACCAGGCCGCGAGCGCGCCGGCGACCAGGTCGGGCACCCGGGGCAGCAGGATCGCCACCACGTCGCCCCGGCCGACGCCGACGGCCCGCAGGACGGCGGCGATCGCGGCGGCCCGGTCCCGCAGGTCACCGTGCCGCCACGGCGCGGCGCCCGGGTCGGCCGGATACACCGCCTCCTCGGTCTCCGGTTGGGTGGCGATCCGCTCCGGCAGCAGGATCGGGTGGGCGAAGTCCGGTTGCTCGTGCACGGTCACTCCTCGGGGTCGTCGCGCCCGACGAGGCGGGCGTGCAGCAGGTCGGCCAGTCGGTCGACCGTGGGCGGACGGAGCAGCGAGTAGTGCGTCCCGGGAAGCACCACCCGCTCGTGGTCCGGCGGCAGGTACGGCGTCCAGCCGGGCGCCTTGTCGCCGGAGTGGTCCGCCTGCACCAGCAGCGTCGGCCGCCGGTGCCGGGACGGGATGTAGGTGACGATGGCGGTGACGTGGTCGGCGAACACCGCTCGGCGGCGGGCCAGGTCGGCCAGCTCGAACCCGGCCGGCAGCGCGCCGGCGTCGAGCAGGAACCGGTGCAGGACGGCGTCGTGCTCGGCCGGGTCGAGCCGGGCGAACTCCTCGACGGTGGGCGTCGGCACGTCCAGTCCCAGGGAGGCCACCACGTCGCCGGCGAACATGGCGCTGATCTCGCCGGGGGCCGGGCCGGCCGACCGGGCCGGGCGCACCCCGGAGTCGATCAGCACGATGCCGCGTACCCGTGGGTCCCCCTGCCGGGCGACGGCGGCCATCTCGTGCGCCACCAGGCCCCCCATCGACCAGCCGGCCAACAGCAGCGGGCCGGTGTGCCCGGCGGCGCCCAGCACGTCCAGGTAGTGCCGGGCGAGCCGGCCGACACTGCGCATCGGCGGGCCGTCGTCGTCGATCCCGGGTGCGACGAGCGCGGCCAGGCGCGTGTCGCCGCGGGCCCGCATCACCCGGGCCAGGTCGGTGTAGCAACCGGCGGTGCCCGCGACGGCCGGCAGCAGCACCAGGTCCGCGACGCCGGCACGGCCGAACGTGATGATCGACCGGGCGGCGGTACGCGCCCGCCCGGCGGCGGCCGTCGAGTCGACCATGCCGGCCAGCCCGGCGAGGGTCGAGTGGGTGAACACGTCCCGCAGCGACACCCGCAGTCCGAGGGTGTCGCCGATCCGGTTGACCAGGCGGGTGGCGAGCAGGGAGTGGCCGCCGAGAGCGAAGAAGTCGTCCCGGCGGCCGACCCGGTCCCGGCCCAGCAGGTCGCGCCAGATGCCGGCGAGGGCACGTTCGGTCTCCCCGGCCGGCTCCTCGAACACCGCGACGGTCACGTCGTCGCCGGCGGGGGTGGGCAGGCGACGCCGGTCGAGCTTGCCCTGAGCGGTGCGCGGCAACGCGTCCAGCACCACGACGGCGGCGGGCACCATGTGCGTGGGCAGCCGGGCGGCGGTGTGCGCGATCAGATCGGCGCGGCCGACCGGCTCGGCGAGCACCACGTAACCGGTGAGCGTCGTGTCCCCGCCCGCCCCGGTCGCGTGCACGACCGCCTCACGCACCGCCGGGTGGTCGCCGAGCACGGCCGCGACCTCGTGCAGCTCCACCCGGTTGCCCCGGATCCGCACCTGGTGGTCGACCCGGCCGAGGAAGTCGACGCTGCCGTCGGGCATCCGGCGGGCGCGGTCCCCGGTGCGGTAGAGGCGGGCGCCCGGCGGGCCGTACGGGTCGGGCAGGAAACGGTCCGCGGTCGCCGCCGGCGCCCGCACGTAACCCAGCGAGACCTGCGGGCCACCGATGTAGATCTGCCCCGGGGCCAGCGGCGGCACCGGTCGCAGCGCGTCGTCCAGGACGTGCACGACGCAGTTGGCGAGCACGGTGGACAGCGGCACGACCGAGCGGTGCGTCAGCGGGTCGTCCGGGTCGACCCGGTGCACCAGCACCCCGACCGTCGTCTCGGTGGGGCCGTAGTTGTTGTACACGGCCACGTCCCGGTGCGCCGCGGCCAGTGCGCGCGCCCACTGCGGCGAGAACGCCTCGCCGCCGAGGATCAGCACCCGGGCCGGCACCGGCGCGGCCGACGTGTCGCCGCTGGTCAGCGCCGCCAGGTGGGAGGGGGCGAGCTTGAACTGCTCGGGCCGGTCGGCGGCGAACCGCGAGGCGAGTTCGGGGCCGTCCAGCGCGGTGTCCTTGTCCAGCACCAGGAGCGTGCCGCCGGTCGCCAACCCGCCGTACAGGAAGGTGACCGAGGAGTCGACGGAGAACGGCTGCACCGCGGCGTACCGGTGGCCGGGGGCGAAACCCCACAGGTCCGCCGTGGCGGCGACGTGGTGGCGCAGCGCGCCGTGCCCGACGGCCACGCCCTTGGGCGTACCGGTCGACCCGGAGGTGTAGATGACGTAGGCCCGGTCGTGGTCGGTGAGCGGGACCACCGGCAACGGCCCCGGGTCGGGGCCGTCCAGCACCGCCGGGTCCGGCAGCACCAGCGCCTCGACGCCGGGCAGCGCGCTGTCCGGATCGGTGACCAGCAGCGCGGCGCCGGCGTCGGCCAGGATGAGCCGCACCCGCTCCGCGGGCAGGTCCGCCTCCAGCGGGATCGGTGCGGCGCCGACGCGCCCGACGGCCAGCAGCACCGCCACCACCGGCGCCCCCCGGCGCATCCGCACCGCCACCAGGTCACCTCGACCGACGCCCCGCCGGCGCAGCGCGTGGCCCACCCGGCGGACCGCCCGGTCCAGCGCGGCGTGGTCGAGCCGGCGCCGGTCGTCGACCACGGCCAGCTCGTCGCGGCGCGCCGCGTGCTGGGCCGCGATCCGGGCCGGCACCGGCTCCGCCGGCACGGCGAGGTGCGGGCCCCGGCCCCGGGCGAGCGTCTCGGCGGCCTCCGCCGGGTCCAGCAGCGGCAGGTCACCGATGCGGGTCGTCGGGTCGGCGACCACGGCGTCGAGCAGCGTCAGCAGGTGCCGGGTGAACCGGACGATGTCGTCGGTGTCGAGCAGCTCGTCCCGGTAGGCCCAGACGGCGGCCGGCCGGTCGTCGGCGTCGGTGCCGATGGACAGTTGCAGGTCCAGCTTGGTGGTGCCCACGTCGATGTCGAGCCACCGGGCGCGCAGTCCGGCGAAGTCGATGTCGGGCTCCGGGGTGTTGTGCATGCTGAACATGAACTGGGTGAACGGTTGCCGGCCGGGTGAGCGGGGCGGGCGCAGTTCCTCCACCACCCGCTCGTAGGGGACGTCCTGGTGCGAGTAGGCGGCCAGGGCGGTGGCGCGGACCTGGGCGAGCAGGTCGACGAAGCGCTGGCCACCGTCGACGTCGGCCCGGACGACCAGCGTGTGCGCGAACAGGCCCACCGTGTCCTCCGACTCGGTGGTGGTGCGCCCGGCGACCGGGGTGAGCACCGCCAGGTCGGTGGCGCCGGTGTAGCGGTGCAGGAACGCGAAGTAGACCGTCAGGAACGCGATGAACGGGGTGGCCCGCTGCGCGCGGGCGATCTCCGTCATCCGCTCGGCCAGCCGCGTCGGCAGCGCGAACACGTACCGGGAGCCGCGCCAGGACGGCTCCGCGGACCGGCGTCGCGAGCTGGGCACGTCCGGGTCGGCGAGCCCGGCGAGCTGCGCACGCCAGTACTCGATCTGGTCGTGCAGCCGGGCCCGCGGCTCCGCGTCGTCGTCGACCGCGGTGACCGCCGCGTACTGCGGTGGGTCCGGGGGCAGGTCGGAGGGTACGCCGGCCCGGTGCGCGGCGTACGCGGCGACGAGTTCCCGGAAGAAGACCGCCCGGGACCACGCGTCGAACACCGTGTGGTGCACGGTCACCTGGAACACGTGCACCTGCTCGGCCAGCCGCAGCACGCTGGCCCGGAAGATCGGCCCGTGGTTGAGGTCGGCGGGCACGTCGCTCTCGGCGCGCATCGCGCGGGCCAGGGCCGCCTCGCGCGCCTCGGCGTCGCCCGCGCCGGACAGGTCGGTCAGCGGCATGGGGACCTCGGCCGGCGGCGCGACCCGTTGCACCAGTTCGTCGCCGAGCATGGCGAACGTGGTGCGCAGGGCGTCGTGGCGGCCGACCACCTCGGTGACCGCCGCGCGCAGGGCGGCCAGGTCCAGCGGGCCCTCCAACCGCAGGGCGAAGTAGATGTTGAAGACCGGGGACCCGGGCACGAGCTGGTCGGCCAGCCAGAGCGTCCGTTGGGTCGGCGTGGCGGGCGGGTGGGCGGCGCGGCCGGCGCGTTCGCGCAGCAGGCGCACCAGCAGCGCCCGCTTGTCCTCGGCCGACAGGGTGGGGTTCGGGACCGTGGTCATCCTTTCTCCTCCAGCATCCGGGTCAGCAGGGCGTCGACCTCGTCGTCGGGCAGGTCGGCGATCCGGTCGAGCAGGTCACCCTCCTCGCCGCGGGTGGCGGCCTCCTCCCGCCGTACGGCGTCGGCGGCCTGCCGTCGCGCGGCAGCCCGGGCGACGATCTCGGCCAGGCCCGCCGGGGTGGGGTTCTCGAACAGCGCCTGCAACGGGATGTCGATGCCGAGGCGGCTGCGCAGTCGGGAGATCAGCTGGGTGGCCTGGAGGGAGTTGCCGCCGAGGGCGAAGAAGTCGTCCGTCGGGGCGACCGCGCCGAGGCCCAGCACCTCGGCGAAGATCTCCCCCGCCGGGCCCGTCGCAGCCGGGTCGCCGCGCTCGTCGCCGGGCTCCGGCGGAGCGGGCAGCGCGGCGTGGTCGACCTTGCCGCTGGGCGACAGCGGCAGCGCGTCGAGCACCACGAGCTGCGCCGGCACCATGGTCCGCGGCAGGAACCGGGCCAGGGCGGCGCGGACCTCCGCCGGGTCGACGGTGACGCCGTCGGCCGGCACCAGGTAGCCGACGAGCCGGCGGGCGTCCCCCTCGCCCCGGGTGGTGACGGTCGCGGCGCGGACCCGGGGGTCACGACGCAGCGCCGCCTCGATCTCCCCCGGCTCGATCCGCAGGCCCCGAAGCTGGATCTGGGCGTCGACCCGACCCACGAACACCAGTTCGCCGTCCGCGCGCACCCGCACCAGGTCGCCGGTGCGGTAGAGCCGCGCTCCGGGCCGGTCGCCGACGTGGTCGGGCACGAACCGGTCGGCGGTGAGGCCGGGCCGGCGCAGGTAGCCTCGGGCCAGACCGAGCCCGCCGAGGTACAGCTCGCCGATTCCGCCGACCGGGGTGAGCGCGCCGTGCGGGTCGAGCACGTAGGCGCGCTGGTCGGGCATCGGCCGCCCGATCGGCGGGGACACCGGCTGCGGGCCGGTGCAGTCGTGCATCAGGCTCGCGCAGGTGGCCTCCGTCGGGCCGTACCCGTTGACGAAGCGCCGGCCGCCGGTGAGCCACCGCTCCACCAGGGACCCCGGGTACGCCTCCCCGCCGACGAACAGCAGCCGCAGGGACGGCAGCGCGTCGGCGTCCATCACCGACAGCATGGCCGGCGGCAGGTCGGCGACGGTGACCCGCTCGGCGCGCATGAGCGCGGTCAGCGCGCCCGGATCGAGCAGGGTGTCCTGGTCGGCGAGGCACAGCGCGGCGCCGGCGGTGAGGGTGGTGAAGATGTCGAACACGGAGACGTCGAAGTTCAGCGAGGAGAACTGCACGAGCACGTCGTCGGGCCGGAACGCGAAGCACCGGGCGCAGGTGGTGACGAACGCGGTCGCGCTGCGGTGCGAGACCAGCACCCCCTTGGGGGTGCCGGTGGAGCCCGAGGTGTAGAGCAGGTAGGCCGGGTTGTCGGGGTGTACGACGGGCAGGTCACCGGCACCGGTTTCCGCCGGCGTCGGGGCGAGCAGCTCCTGCGGGCTCAGCACCCGTACGCCCGGCGGCACCGGGGCGGGCGCGCCGATCACCAGCCGGGTGCCGGAGTCGGCGACCATGAACGCGAGCCGGTCGGCCGGGTAGGCCGGGTCCAGCGGCAGGTAGGCGGCGCCGGCCCGCAGGATGCCCAGCACCAACGCCACCTGGTCGGGGCCGCGGGGCACGCCGATCGCGACGACGTCCTCGGGTGCGACGCCGAGGGCTCGCAGGCGGCGGGCCACCGTGTCGGCGCGCTCGCCGAGGTCGCGGTAGGTGTGCGAGCCGCCGCGCCAGCGCAGGGCCACCGCATCGGGTTGCCGGGCGGTGGTCTCGGCGACCAGGTCGGCGAGACCGACCTCGGGGCGGTCCCCGGCCGGCCACGGTGAGCCGGCGGTGAGCAGCGCGTGTTCGGCGGGGCCGATCATCCGCAGCTCCGACAGGCGGGTGTGGGGCGCCTCGGCGGCGTGGTCGAGCAGCCGGGTGAGGTGGTCGAGGACCCGACGCACCGTCGCCTCGTCGAACAGGTCGGTGTCGTAGTCCGAGGCGAGTCGCAGGCCGTTCTCGTCGTCGGCGGCGAGCACGCTCAGGTCGAACCGCGACGTCTTGACGTCCAGGTCGACGGCAACGGCGTCCAGGCCGGGGAACGCGGGGGCGACGGCGGGGGCGTTCTGAAATGTCAAACTCACGGAGAAAACCGGATTTCGGCTCGTGTCACGCGGCAGTCGCAGACTCTCGACGACCCGTTCGAAAGGGACGTCGAGATGATCCTGCGCCGCCAGCGCCTTGTCCCGCAAGGCGTGCAGCAGTTCTTTATAGGTCGGGTTTCCCGAACAATCGGAGCGGTAGACGACGGTATTGAGGAAAAGACCGACCAGTGGTTCCAACTCGGCCCGGCCGCGAATGGCCGACGGCGCGCCGGTGAGAATGTCGGTGTGACCGGTGTGCCGGTGCAGCACCGCGTGCAGGCCGGCGAGCACGACCATGAACATGGTCGCCCCCTCCCCGGCCGCCAGGCTCCGCAGCCGGGCCGCGGTCGCCACCGGCACCGGGTGCTGCACCACCGCGCCCCGTCCGCCCGGCACCGGCGGCCGGGGCCGGTCGGTGGGGAACTCGACGCGCGGCAGCTCGCCGGCCAGCTCGCGCAACCAGTGGCCCAGGTGCGGGTCGTCGCTGCCCTCGGGCAGGCGCGCCCGCTGCCAGGCGGCGTAGTCGCCGTAGCGGCAGGGCAGTGGCGCGAGCGTGGACGGCCGGCCGTCGAGTTGGTCCCGGTAGGCGGTGGCGAGTTCGTCCAGGAGCAGGCCGCAGGACCAGCCGTCGGCCGCGATGTGGTGCACCAGCAGTACGAACAGGTGCTCGTCCGGGCCGTAGCCGATCAGGTGGGCCCGCACCGGGATCTCCCGGTCCAGCGCGAACGGGCGGTGCGCGAGGGTCACCGCCAGATCGGCGGCCGACGCGGCGTCGGCGGCCTGGTGGCGGGACAGCCGGCCGTCGACGGCGGCGGCCAGACGCGCCCGCGGACCGTCGGCGTCGGCATCGACCAGGGTGCGCAGCGGCTCGTGGCGGGAAATCACCAGGCTCAGCGCCCGGTCGAGCCGGGCCACGTCGACCGGGCCGCGCAGCCGCACGGCGACCGGGATGGTGTAGGCCGCGGTGCCCGGACGCATGCGGTCCATCACCCACATGCGCTCCTGGGCGAACGACAGCGGCAGCACCCCGGCGGGCCGGGGCGGAACTGGCGAGAATTCGCCAGGATCTGCCGACCCGGCCGCTGTCGTCAATGTTTTCGGATGCCCGGCGGCCGCCCGCAGCGAGTCGATGCGTTCCCGCAGTTCAGCTCGCGCGACCGGCATCCGCGGACGCGGATCAATTGTGTTCCTGCCGTCCTCAGCCACATTGTCTCCAGATTGGTGCGAGGGGTTGACACCACTTCTCACGAACCTAGATAGTCATTTTCGTCGCCATGTTGTCAAGCCCAACGCGAATCAGCGGGCGAAGCATTCGATGAGCGAGGAGTCCATGGAATTCCGAATAGACGCGGCCCAGCGGAACTTCCGCGACGAGGTGTGCCGGCTGCTGCGCTCGGAACGGTCGGCGAAGATCATCGGCAGCACCGGCCGGTTCGCCGACGGCGGTGACGCGCTGGCCTGGGAGCTCTACCAGGACCTGGGCGAGCGAGGGTGGCTCGCCGCCAACTGGCCGGAGCACCTCGGCGGCGTCGACCGGACCGTCCTCGACGCGGCGGCGGTCACCGAGGAGTTGCACTGGCACGGCGTGCACGACACCCTGCACGTGGTCACGGTGGACTTCGTCGGCTACTTCCTGCTGCTCGCCGGCACGCCGGAGCAGCGCGAGCGCCACCTGCCGGCGATGGCGGCCGGCCGCTCCTTCGCCTGCACCCTGCACAGCGAGCCGGAGGCGGGCTCCGACCTGGCCGCCCTGCGCACCACGGCGGTGCCGCAGCCCGACGGCGGTTTCCTGCTGACCGGCACCAAGCTGTGGAGCCTGTGGACCGACCGCTGCGACGTGGCGCTGTGTTCGGCCCGCGTGCCCACGCCCGGGGTGGAGCCGACCGGCGCTGACGGCATCACGCTGTTCCTGGTGTCGATGTCGGCCCCGGGCGTGCTGGTCGACCCCGTCGCGACCACCGCCGACGAGCAGTTCGCCGAGGTGCGGCTGCGCGACGTGCGCGTCGACGCCGCCGACGTGGTCGGGCAGGTCGGGCACGGCTGGGCGCTGCTCACCTCCGTGCTGGCCATCGAACGCACCGGCCTGGAGCAGTCCGCCAAGATCCGTCACTGGCTCGACGTGGTGGTCGCGCACGCCCGCGCCACCGGCGCGCTGGCCGACCCGGCGGTCGCCGACACCGTCGCCGCCCTCGACGCGGAGGTGGAGGCGGCCCGGTTGATGAGCTGGCGCTGCCTGAGCGACCTCCACCACGGCGCCCTCGACCCGGCCTACTCGGCCATGGCCAAGTACGTCGCCAGCGAACTGGCCGAACGCATCGCCGACCTGGCCGCCGACCTGGCCGGGGCGGACGTGGCCGTGCCCCGGTCGGCGGGCGCCACCGACGGCGGCTTCGCCGAGTGGATCCGCCGGGAGGCGCCCGGGGTGAGCATCTCGGCCGGCACCTCGGAGATGATGTTGCAGATCGTCGCGGCGTCCCGCGGCACGGGCGCGGTGGCGTGATGGACCTGACCGACACCGAGCGGGAACGCCGGCGGGCCCGCGCCCGGCAGGCGGTGCTGGCCCGGGCGGGCCACGAACCCGACACCTCGCCGCGCTACGCCGCGAGCGCGCGGTGGCGGCTGCTCGCCGCCGCGGGACTGCTTGATCCGAGTGACCCGGTCCCGGTCGACGCGCCCGGCGCGGAGGCGGTCGGCGCGGCCCTGCCGGGCTCACCGTACCTGGACGTGCTGTTCGCCGTGGACCTGCTGTCCGCCGCCGGGGACGAGCGGGCGGCGGCCCGGGTGCGGGCCGGCGTCGCCGGAGCGGCGGTGGCCGTCGACGAACGGCTCGCCGCCACGCCGGGCACCACCACCGGCACCGTCACCGTCGACGACACCCTGACCGGGCTGCTGCGCCACGTCCGCCACGCCGACCGGGCCGACCTGCTGGTCGTGGTCACGCCGGGCCGCGACGGCGCGGCGCGGATCGCCACCGTGCCCACGTGCGCGGCCGGGCTCACCGTGCCCGGCGGCCCGGCCGCCGAGGTGCGCCTGACCGCCGTGGCGGCCCGGCAGCGCGCGCTCGCCCCGTCCACCTGGCCGCGGCTGCTCGCCGCCGCCCGGGTCCGGCTCGCCGCGTACCTCGTCGGCATCGCCGAGACCGCCGTCGTCACCGCCGAACGGCACGCCGCCCGCCGTCGCCAGTTCGGCGCCCCGCTGGCCTCCTTCCAGGCGGTGTCCTTCCCCCTCGCCGCGGCGGCGGCGCGCACCGAGGGCGCCCGGATGCTCAGCCGGTACGCCGCCTCGACGGTGCACCGGGACCTGCCCGGGCACGAGGTGCAGCGGATCGCCGCCCAGGCGCTCGCCACCGCCGCACGGGTGGCCCGGACCGCGACCGCGCTCGCGTTGCACGTCCACGGCTCGGTCGGCCTCACCGACCGGGCGGACGTCGCCGACCTGCACCGCCACGTCCACGTGGACGCGCTGCGGCTGGGCACCCCGCGCGGCCTCGACCGGCTGGCCGGCGCGGCGTTGGCTGCGCACGACGGGCTCCCCCACCGCTTCTTCGGGGCGGATGACCGATGACCTGGGACGGATGGCAGCGACTGCGCCGGCCGCTGCGGCGCCCCGAGTTCCGGGTGCTGTGGTTCGGCGAGGTCAGCGCCGTGCTCGCCGGGGCCGCGCAACTGGCCGTGCTGTCCTGGCTCACCCTGGAACTGACCGGCTCGGGCCTCGCCCTCGGCGTCACGCTGCTCGTTGGCGGGCTCCCCCGGCTGGTGCTGATCCTGCTCGGCGGCGCGCTGACCGACCGGTTCGACCCGCGCTGGGTGATGGTGGCGTCCTACGGCGTCCGGGCCTCGGTCACCGCACTGCTCGCCGTGCCGGTGGCGCTGGGCACGGTGCAGCTGTGGCACATCCTGCTGGCCCGGTTGCTCTCCGGCGCGGTCGACGCGCTGTTCCTGCCCGCCGTGTCGACGATGGTGCCGTTGAGCGTGGAGCCCGACGAGGTCACCGCCGCCAACAGCGCCCACCGGACGGTCTTCAGCATCGGCACCATCGTCGGGCCGGCCGTCGCCGGGGTGTTCATCGGTGGGCTGGGCAGCCTGCCGCCGCTGCTGCTGTGCGCGGCGCTGTTCGCGGTGGCGGCGCTGCTGGCGCTACGGGTACGCCCCCGCCGGCCGAGGGAGGTCCCCCCGGCCAGCACCGGGCTGCTGCGCGCGGTCGCCGCCGGCAGCGGCTACGTCTGGCGCACCGGCGAGATCCGGGTGCTGGTCGTCCTGCTGCTGGTGCTCAACCTGGCGCTGACCGGGCCGATGAACGTGGGGGTGCCGGGCCTGGCCCGGGAGGTCTACGACAGCCCGCAGATGATGGGCTGGCTGTTCGCCGCCTTCGGTGTCGGCACCCTGGTCGGCAGCATGGCCGCCGGTGTCCTGCCCGCCGCGCCCCGCCCGGGGGTGCGCCTGGCGCTGCTCGGCGGGCTCAACGGCGCCGCCGTCATCGGCATCGGGATCGCCCCGGGCGCCCTCACCGGGCTCGCCTTCGCCACCACCGTCGGCGTCACCGGCGGCCTCGCCGCCGTACTCACCGCCGCCGCCCTCCAGTCCGCCGCCGCGCCGGAGTACCTCGGCCGGGTCATGTCCTGGTACGCGCTCACCGGCTACGGCACGGCACCCCTGTCCGCACTGCTCACCGGCGTCCTGCTCGATGTGTCGGCGGCCACCGCGTTCGTGGTCTGCGGTCTGCTCGCGCTCGCCGCCTCGGTCGCGAGCGCCGCCACGCCGGCGCTGCGCGGCGTACGCAGACGCGAGGAAGCCCCGACGGTGACCGCCCAGCGATCGACCGCACCCTGACCCTACCCACCCAAGGAGGAGACATGTCCACAGTCGCCTGCCCGGACTGCGCGGCCAGCGTGCCGGTGCCCGGGGAAGCCCTGGTCAGCGAGATCCTCGTCTGTCGCGAGTGCGACAGCGAACTGGAGGTGGTCGGCGTCGACCCGCCGTTGCTGGCGCGGGCGCCCGAGGTGGAGGAGGACTGGGGTGAGTGACGTCGACGTCGTGCTGGTCGCCTCGCGGATCCGGGCCGAGGAGCGCGCGCTGCTGGAGGCGCTGCGCGGCCGGGGCGTGCGGCACCACGTGCTGGACCCCCGCGAGCTGATCATCGAACCGACCCAGTCGCCGATCGTGGACGGCGTCGCCCTGATCCGGGAGATCTCGCTGACCTCGGCCCGCTACACCGCCCGCGCCCTGGAGGCGACCGGCTCCGTCACCGTGAACAACTCGTCGGTCATCGAGATGTGTGGCGACAAGGCGCTCACCGCGCTGGCCTTCGCCCGGCACGGCGTCGCCACCCCCCGTACCCTGGTGACCCTCTCCGAGCCCGCCGCCGTGCAGGCGTGCGACGAGATCGGCTACCCGGCCGTGATCAAACCGGTGGTCGGCTCGTGGGGCCGGCTCGTGGCCCGGGTGCCCGACCAGGAGACCGCCACGAACCTCCTGGAGCACCGCAGCCAACTGCCCGGCCCCCAGCACCGGGTGACCTGCGTGCAGGACTGGGTCGACAAGCCCGGCCGCGACATCCGGGTCCTGATCGTCGGGGACCAGCCGGTGGCCGCCATGTACCGCCGCTCGGAGCACTGGCGCACCAACGCCGCGCTCGGCGCCGAACCCGCGCCGTGCCGGCTCACCCCGGATCTCGCCAAGCTCGCCACCGACGCCGCCCGCGCGGTCGGCAGCGGGGTGCTCGGGGTGGACGTCGTGGAGGACAACGATGGCCGGCTCATGGCGCTGGAGGTCAACCACGGCACCGAGTTCCGGGCCCTCCAGTCGGTGACCGACGTCGATCTCGCCGACGCCATCGTCGAGCACGTGCTGGGGCTGGTCGAGTGATGCGGGCGACGGTGCTCGGGGCGGGCGGCTTCATCGGGGGTGAACTCGTGCGCCTGCTCCTCGACCACCCCCACCTCGACCTCGCCCAGGTGACCTCGACCCGGTTCGCCGGCCGGCCGGTCACCCGCACCAACCCGAACCTGCGCGGGCTGACCGACCTGACCTTCGTCGCGCACGACGAGATCGACGACTGCGACGTGCTGTTCTGCGCCGCCCCGCACCGCACCGCGATGTCGGTGCTGCCCGGCCTGCTCGGCCGGGCCAAGCAGGTGGTCGACCTCAGCGGGGACTTCCGGCTGCGCGACGGGGACCGCTACCGGGACCACTACGGGGTGGCGCACGGCGCGCCGGAACTGCTGGACACGTTCACCCCGGCGGTGCCGGAGCTGTACCGGGACCGGCTGCGCACCGCCGACCGGATGAGCGTGCCCGGCTGCATGGCGACCGCGGCGATCCTCGGGCTCGCCCCGCTGGCCGAGGCGGGACTGATCGACGGCACGGTGCTTGTCGACGCGCGCACCGGGTCGTCCGGCTCCGGGGCGAGCGCGTCGGACGCCGGCCACCATCCGGTCCGCAGCGGCGCCATGCGGGTCTTCGCGCCGGCCGGGCACCGGCACGAGGCGGAGATAGCCCAGGTGGTGGGCGTGCCGGTGGAGATGACCGCCACCGGTGTCGAGGCGGTGCGCGGCGTGCAGGTGGTGTGCCGGGTGCCGCTGGCCGGCCGGCCCGACGACCGGGCCGTGCGCGCGGTCTACCGGGACTTCTACCGGGACAGCCCGTTCGTCCGGGTGGTCGCCCAGCGCACCGGCGCGGTCCGCCTCCCGGAGCCGAAGATCCTCACCGGCACCAACCGCTGCGACGTCGGCTTCGCGCTGCGCCCCGACGGCGGACGGGCGACCGTCGTGGCGGCGCTGGACAACCTGGTCAAGGGCGGGGCCGGCGCCGCGGTGCAGGCGCTCAACGTCCGGCACGGTTGGCCCGAGACGACCGGGCTGGGTTTCCCCGGCCTGTTCCCGGTGTGACCGCCGTGCGTCCGCTCGTCGTCGTCAAGTCCGGGGGCAACGCCGGAGTGGACCCGGTCGGCATCTGCGCCGACGCCGCGGCCCTCACCGCCACCCACCGGGTGGTGCTCGTGCACGGCGGATCCGCCGCCACCGAGGCGCTGGCGGCGCAACTCGGCGTGCCGCAGCGCTTCCACACCTCGGCGTCGGGGGTGCGGTTCCGGCACACCGACGCCGCCAGCCTGGACGTGCTCACCATGGCGATGGTCGGGCGGGTCAAGCCGACGCTGGTGACCGAACTCGACCGGCACGGAGTTCCCGCGGTCGGGTTGACCGGACTCGACGGCGGGCTGCTGCGCGCCGCGCTCAAACGCGACCAGGTCGCGGTCGTCGCCGGTCGCCGGATGCTGCTGCGGGGCGGGCGCGGTGGGCGGATCACCGAGGTCCGCGCCGATCTGCTGCACCGTCTGCTCGCCGGCGGCTACCTGCCGGTGGTCTCACCCCCGGCGCTCGGCGCGGACGGCGCGCCGGTGAACGTCAACGCGGACCGGGTGGCCGGCGCCCTCGCCGCCACCCTGCGCGCCACCGCGCTCGTGCTGCTGACCGGCGCCCCCGGCGTGCTCGCCCGCCCGGAGGACACCGAACCGCTGCCCGAGGTCCTGCTGCCGCCGGGCGACGGGGCGGTCACGCTGCCCGGCGTACGCGTGGAGGGCGGCATGGGCCTGAAGCTGATCGCGGCGCGCGAGGCGCTCCGCGGCGGGGTCGCCACCGTGCTGGTGGCCCACGGCGGCGTCGACCGCCCGGTGCGGCGGGCGCTCGACGGCGCCGGCACCCGGGTCCGCCTCGCCCACCCGGAGGTGACCGCGTGAGCCCCGACATCGACCCGGTCGGCCTGCTGCACGGCATGCTCGCGATCCCGTCCCCCTCCGGCGCGGAGACCACCCTGGCCTGGTTCCTGCGCGACCAGATGCACGCCGCCGGCCTGTCCGCGCGGGTGGACGACGTGGGCAACCTGGTGCTGCGTACCGGGACCGGCGAGGGTCCCACCGTCCTGCTGCTCGGACACCTGGACACCGTCCGCGACGAGATCGCCGGCCCGGTGCCGGTGCGCCGCCAGCACGGCGTGCTGCACGGCCGGGGCGCGGTGGACGCCAAGTCGCCGCTGGCGGCGATGCTCTGCGCGGCCGCCGCCCGGCGCGCGTTCCCGGGCACGCTGCTGGTGGTCGGCGCGGTCGGCGAGGAGACCGAGGAGTCCCCCGGCGCGTGGCACCTGACCCGCACGCTCGCGGCGCCGCAGGTGGTCGTCATCGGCGAGCCCAGCGGCTGGTCCGGCATCACCCTGGGCTACAAGGGACAGCTGATGGTCGAGTACGAGGTGACCTGCCCGTCGGCGCACTCGGCCCACCCGGGGGCCAAGGCGGCGCACCTGGCGGGCGAGTTCTGGCAGGCGGTGGCGGAGCGGTTCCCCGCCGTCGACCCCGGCGAGGGGCTGTTCCACCACACCACCGCGACGTTGCTGCGGGCCAGCGGCACGATCACCCACGCGCGGCTGCGGGTGGACCTGCGCACCGCCCCGGGCACCGACCCGGACGGCCTGCTCGCGTGGCTGACCGAGCGGGCCCACCCGGGCAAGGTCCGCGCCACGAGCAGCGTGCCGGCCGTGGTGGGCCGGCGGTCCACCCCGCTGGCGCGGGCGTTCGCCGCCGCGGTGCGGGAACACGGCGGCACCCCGACGTTCAAGGTGAAGACCGGCACCTCGGACATGAACGTGGTGGCCGGGAGCTGGCCGGTGCCCATGGTGGCGTACGGGCCCGGCGACAGCTCGCTCGACCACGCCCCGAACGAGCAGGTCTCCGAGCGGGAGTACCTGCGCGGGATCCAGGTGCTCGGCAGCGCGCTGGACGCGCTGCCGGGCCTGCTCGACACCGGCGGTGGCCGATGACCCTCACCCTCACCCCCGCCCCGGGCACCGCCGCGTGCGTGACGCTGGTCGCGGAGCTGACCCGGGCCGCGTACACCGGCTCCGATCCGGTCGACGGGCTGCCGGTCCCCGACGGCGCGCGGGACACCGCGGCGTCGGTGGCGGCGCAGGTCGACGCCGGTTGCCGGCTGTGGCTGGCCCGGCTCGACGGGCGCCCGGTCGGCGCGTTGCGCAGCAGGCCCGTCCCCGACGCGGTGTCGCCGACGCACCGCGTCGAGCGGATCAGCGTCCTGCCGGCCTGGCGTGGCCGGGCGGTCGCCGCCCGGGCGCTCGCCCTGCTGGAGGACGCGCTGGCGGCCGAGGGGATCCACCGCACCGAGGTGCACGCGGTGGTCGAACGGGGCCTGGCCCCGGTCTATCCCCCGCTGGGCTACCTGCCGGTCGCGCACTGGCCCAGCCCGGACAAGCCGTTGAGCGAGGTCACCCTGCGCCGCGAGCTGCGGCAGCCGCGTACCCCGGCGGTGGCCCGACCCGCCCGGGAGCCGGCGATCGGCTGGCCGGTGTCCTGGTTCGCCGGCCCGGCGGGCTTCCCGACACTGGCGGTCTGCACCGGGCGGGGACCGGTGGCGACGCGAACGGCGGCGCACCGCCGGCTCGCCCGGGCGGTGGCGGGCGACGCCGCCTGGCGCGGGGTGGACGTGTGGCCGGTGGACCCGGCCCCGCTGCTGACCGCTCCCGTCCGGGCCGCCGCGGTGGCGCTCTGGCCCGCCGCGCCGGCCACCGTCCGGGCCCATCTGATGCCCCGGGACCTGCACCCCGACGCGCTCGCGCTGTGGCGCAGGATCAGGAAGGAGACGACAGGATGACAGTGGCCGCCGGCACCGGACGGCATCGCGTGCTCGACCTCACCGACCACCTCGACTCCACCGGTTTCACCCGACCCGACGCGACCGACGCCGGGGCGCTCAACATCTGGGGCAACACCTTCGCCACCGGGGACCTGCCCGCCGGGCATCCCCACTGGCTGGTCGACGGCGTCCCGTTCCGCACCGCCGAGGCCGGCGGCCCGGACCACCTGCGCTGCCGCGGGCAGTACCTGGAGGTGCCGATCGGCCGCTACGACTGGCTGCACCTGCTCGCCACCGCGGAGCGGCGCACCGAGGACCCGGTGCTGCTGCACTTCGCCGACGGCGCGGTCGACCCGGAGTGGCTGCGGGTGTCCGACCTGTGGCCGGGCGGGCAGGCGCACTTCGGTGAGGCGCCGGCCCTGCGCGGCTCGCGGCTGCACTACCCGCGGCACGTACAGGCCGACATGCGCCCCACGCTGTGGGCCCAGCGGGTCGCGGTGCCCCGGCGGGCGCCGCTGGTGGGCCTGCGACTGCCGGAGAACCCGGCCCTGCACGTGTTCGCCGTCACCCTCGAACGTCCGCCCGAGTCGCCGGAGGCGTCATGCGCGTAACGCTGGACGGGTACGAGCCCTGGTGGTTCGAGCTCGGAAACTGTCTGCACTCGTCCGTGGCCGCGGTGCTGCGGGCACGGGGCGTCGCACCGCTGCCGGTGCTCGGCGCCCACTGGGGCTTCCGCTACCGGCTGGGCGACGCCCGGCGGGAGGAGTACTACCTTCCGCTGCCGCGCTGCCGGTCGCTGGTCGGCGCCCTGCTCCCCTACCATCCGGTCCGCTCCACCTGGCACGAGCCCGACGACGAACAGCAGGCGTGGGAGCAGATCCGCGAGCAGATCCGCGGCGGCGGCGCGGCGGTGGTGGCGGTGGACAACTTCCACCTGCCGTTCCGCCCCGCCTACCACGACGTGCACTCCAACCACCTGGTGGTGGTGCACGGCTTCGACGACAGCACCAACCAGGCGCTCGTCCTCGACGCCGTGCCGCCGGTGTTCCACGACTGGCTGGACCTCAAGCACCTCGACGCCGCCCGCGGCTCCACGAACGTCGGCGTGCACCAGCGGGACATGTTCTTCGCCGACGTCCCGGTCGGCCGTCGCTGGTTCGACATCGCCGTCGACGGCCCGATCCGCGACGACCCGGCCCGGGACGTACCGGAGTCGTTGCGGCGCAACGTGGCCGGCTTCGCCGCCGAGGACCCGTTCGGCGAGCAGGTGGGCATCGCCGGGCTGTCGGCCTTCCTGGCCGACTCGGCCGACCGGCACGAGGCCGGGGTCGCCGGTGTGGTGGACGAACTCTTCACCGTCGCCGGCCCGCACCTGGCTTCCACCGCGCTGCACGCCGCCTACCTGCGCCGGGCCGGCCGGGCGCGGGAGGAGCCGCGCTGGCGGGAACTCGCCCGGCGCGTCGACCGGGTGGCCCACCACTGGTCCGCGCTGCGGATCACCGCCGCGGCGGCGCGGGGCGAACCCGGGCAGGCGCCGCTGCTGCGCAGACGTGCCCGAGCCCTCGTGTCCGACCTGACGATCGCCGTGGAGGAGTGCGCCGATGTCGCCCGCGCCCAGTGACCTGGCCATGTTGGGTGGCGCACCGGCGGTCCCGCGCGGGCTGCCAGCGCCCCGCTGGCCGGTGGTGACCGACGCCGACGAGGCCGCGGTCCTCGATGTCCTGCGCGACGGCGCGCTGACGTCGGTGGGCAGGGGCGACAACGAGGTCGCCCGGCTGGAACGGGAGTGGGCCGCCTACTGCGGGGTCGGGCACGCGGTGGCCACCAGCAACGGCACCACCGCGCTCGCGCTGGCACTGGCGGCCCTCGGGGTGGGGCCGGGCGACGAGGTCGTCGTCCCCGCGTTGAGCTTCGTCGCGTCCGCGCTCGCCCCGACGCACGTCGGCGCGGTGCCGGTCTTCGCCGACATCGACCCGGAGCACTACCTGGTCGACCCGGCGGCGGTACGGGCCGCGGTGACCCCCCGCACCGCGGCGATCATGCCGGTCCACCTGCACGGCCTGCCCGCCGACATGGCCGAGCTGACGGCCGTGGCCGGCGGGCACGGGCTCGCCGTGGTCGAGGACGCCGCCCAGGCGCACGGCGCCCGCTACCGGGACACCCCCGTGGGCGGGCTGGGCGACCTGGGGGTGTTCAGCCTGAACGCCAGCAAGAACCTGCCCACCTGCGGCGAGGGCGGCCTGATCACCACCGACCGGCCGGAGCTGGGCCGGCGGGCGTTGCTGCTGCGACAGTTCGGGGAGGACCTGAACACCGACGAGCGCGCCTACGTGTCGGCGACCGCCGGGTTCAACGCGAAGCTCAGCGCCGTCCAGGCGGCCTTCACCCGCTCGCAACTGGCCCGCTTCGAGGCGACGGCGGCCGGCCGCGAACGGGCGGTGCGCCGGTTCCTCGACCGGCTGGGTGCCCTGCCCGGGCTCGTGCCGCCGCGCGCGCTCGCCGACCGTACGCACGCCTGGCACCTGCTCCGGTTCCGGATCGACCCGGCCGCCGCCGGTCTGGACGTGCCGGCGCCGCGACTGCGGGCCGCCCTGCAACGGGCCCTGCGGGCCGAGGGCGTGCCGGTGGGCCCCTACCAGGTCGCGCCGCTGCCGGCGCAGCCCCTGTTCGCCGACGGCGGCGGATGGCGTCCCGCGTTTCCGCCGGTGCCGGTGCTGGACCCGGCCGCCACGCCGGTGGCGGCCCGAACGATCGAGGAGACGTTCGTGTTGCAGAAGGTGCATCTCGACCCGGGCAACGACGGGTTGCTCGACCGCTACGCCACCGCGGCCGAGAAGGTGTGGGAACACCTGACGGTGCTCGCCGAATACGCCGACCGCATGGAGTACCGGCCGCCCTGGGCGCGGCCGGCGGGCCGGCGCGTCCGGCCGGTCGCGGAGGGGGCCCGATGACCGCCGCGACGACCGCGCCGGGGCCGGGCACGTCCACCGCCCCGTACGTGGTGCGCCTGTCGGCACGGGACGTCACCGCCGTCGACGCGCTGCTCGACGAGCTGACCCGCCGCCACGACTCGGTGGAACGCGACGAGGTGCTGGACAGCGCCGCCGTGTGGGCCGCCGAGCTGCCCCGGGGCCTGCGCGCCGGGCTGCGGGAGTTCCGCCTCGCCGAGCCGGCGGGCGTGTGCCTGGTCCGCGGCTACCCGCTCGACCAGGCGGCGATCGGCCCCACGCCACGGCACTGGCGGGACCTGCCCGACGTGCGGAGCACCCGGCGCGAGGAGCTGTTCCTGCTGCTGTGCGCCAGCCTGCTCGGTGAGCCGTTCGGGTGGGCCAGCACCCAGCGGGCCCGGGTGGTGCAGGACGTGCTGCCGATCGCCGGCGACGAGAACGCTCAGCTCGGCTCCTCCAGCGAGACGGAGCTGACCTGGCACGTCGAGGACGGGTTCCACCCTTACCGGCCGGACCACGTCGGGCTGATGTGCCTGCGCAATCCCGACGCGGTGCCGACCACTTACGCCGGGGTGCGGGACCTGCCGCTGCACGAGCTGCCGGTGCGGGTGCTGCGCGAGCCCCGGTTCGTCATCCGGCCCGACGAGTCGCACGTGCTCGACCCGGACGACCCGGACCTGCGCGACAGGGCGCCCCGGTCGCTGCTCGAACGCTCCCGGGACCGGCTCGCCCGGCTGCACGCCGCACCCACCCCGGTGCCGGTGCTGTTCGGGGACCCCGACGAGCCGTACCTGCTGATCAACTCCTACTACATGCGGGCGGTGCCGGGCGACGAGGAGGCGGCGGCGGCCCTGGCCCGGGTCGTCGACCTGCTGGGCCGGCGGATGGTCGGGGTCCCCCTGGCCCCCGGCGACGTCTGCTTCCTGGACAACTACCAGGTGGTGCACGGCCGGGCCGCCTTCACCGCCCGGTTCGACGGCAGCGACCGCTGGCTCAAGCGGGTCAACGTCACCAGCGACCTGCGCAAGTCCCGGGACAGCCGCACCAGCGCGCGCTCCCGGATCGTGTACTGAGAGGAGGCTGCTGTGCGGACCGCGACCACCCCCGCCGTCCCGACCGGCACCGGCCCGGGATACCCGCGCGGCGACACGCTGACCGCGCTCGTCGACCGCTGGGTGCGGGACACCCCGACGGCGCTCGCGCTCGTCGACGGCGACGTGCGGCTCGACTACGCCGACCTCGACCGCGCCGCCGAGGTGACCGCCGGGCTGCTGCACCGTCACGGCGTCCGTGCCGGGCACCGGGTGCCGGTGCTGCTGCCCCGCAGCGCCGCCTTCGTGGTGACCGCGCTGGCGGTGATGCGCCTGGGCGCGGCGTACGCCGGCGCGGACCGGCACTGGCCGGCGCCGCGACTGTGCCGGGTGCTCGACGTGCTCGACTGCCCGGTCGTGGTGGGTGACGACGTGCCCGCCGAGGTCCTCGGGCCGCACCGGCGGCTGGTACCGGTCCCGCAGCCGCCCGACGCGGCCCGGTCCACGCCGGACCCGCGGCCGCCGGTGCGTGTCCGAGGCACCGACGCGTGCGCGGTCACGTTCACGTCGGGGAGCACCGGGGAGCCCAAGTGCATCCCGCAACCGCACCGGGGCATCGTACGGATGGTCGACGTCACCCCGCTGCCGCCCGGCCCGGCACCGGTCAGCCTGCACAGTTGCGCGCTGCCCTGGGACCCGTCGCTGCTGGAGATCTGGAGCGCCCTCACCCGGGGCGGCACCTGCGTGGTGCTACGCGACCCCTACCTGACGCCGGACGGGCTGCGAGCCGTCACGCGGGCGCACGGGGTGGACACCATCGTCGCGCCGACGTCGGTGTTCCACCTGCTGGTCGACGAGGCCGTGGACTGCTTCGCCGGTCTGCGCACCGTGCAGGTCGGCGGCGAGGCGATGTCGCCGCTGCGTGCGGGACGGTTCCTCGCCGCGCACCCCGGCACCGTGCTGCTCAACCTCTACGGCCCGACCGAGTCGTCGGTGGTCACCACCGCCCGGCAGGTGACGCCGGAGGACTGCGCCGACGCCGAGGGGGTGCCGATCGGCGTCCCGATCGCGCACACCGGGGCGCACGTGCGCGCCGACGACCGCTGGTGCGGGCCGGACGAACCGGGTGAGCTGCTGATCAGCGGCGACGGGCTGGCGCACGGCTACCTCGGTGCGCCGGAGGCGGAGTCGGCCGTGTTCGTCGAGCTGGACCTGCCCGACGGGCGGCGGCACCGCGTCTACCGCACCGGCGACCTGGTGCGCAGGTCCGCCGACGGGGTCCTGCGCTACCTGGGCCGGCTCGACCGCCAGGTGAAGATCCGCGGATTCCGGGTCGAGCCGGCCGAGATCGAGCGGGCCGCCGCCACGCTCGACGGCGTCGCCTCCAGCGTGGTGGTGCCGCGACCGCACCCCGACGGCGGCTACCGGGACACCGTGCTCTGCTACGTCCCCCACGCCGGCGGCGGACCGGAGCCCGACGCGGTCCGCGCGCACCTGGCCGCGCAGTTGCCCGCGCACCTGGTGCCGGGCGCGGTGGTCGTGGTCGACCACTATCCGCTGACCCCGATCGGCAAGGTCGACGAGGCGGCGGTGCTGGCCCTCGCCGTCGCCCCCGTCCGCCCCGACGACGGCCCCGCGCTGGACGAGACCGGTGAACTGGTCGGCCGCATCGTCGCCGAGGTGCTCGCCCGGCCCGCCGCGCCGGCGGACGAGAGCCTGTTCGCCCTCGGCGCCACGTCGCTGGACGTGGCGCGGATCTGCGCCCGGCTCACCGACCGCACCGGGGTGACGCTCGCGCCGTCGCAGGCGATGCGCACCCCGACCGTACGCGGCCTGGCGGCCCAGCTCACCGACCCGGCACGGCGGACACCGCCGCCGTCCACCCCGGCGCCGCCGCGGCAGCCGACCCCCGAGGTGGCGCTGACCGGCGCCCAGACCGGGTTCGTCCTGCTGCACGACTGGGACCCCACCGATCCCGGGCCGCTGTGCCCGACGGTGTGGACGCTGACCGGCCCGCTCGACGCCGCCGCCCTCCGCGACGCCGTGGCCGACCTGCACCACCGGCACGACGCGCTGCGCCACGCGTACCGTCTGGTGGGCGGGCGCGGCGTCGCGGAGCCGGTCGACGCGCCGGCCCCCGAGCCGCGGCACCTTCCCCCGGCGGCGGACCTCGACGGCGCCCTCGCGGCCCTCACGCCGGCGCTCACCGCGCCGCTGGACCCGCCGAGCGGTGTGCTGTGGCGGGTGGTCCACGCCCCGTGCGGGGACGGGACCGCGCTGCTCGGTGTGTGCGTGCACCACGTCGCCTACGACGGCTGGTCGCACAGCGTCCTGGTCGACGAGCTGGGCGCCGCGTACGCGGCGCGGCGGCGCGGCGCGGCACCCGACTTCGACCGGCCGGTGCTGGACCTGCCCGGGCAGCTGGCCGCCATCGCCGGCCGCACCGCCGGCGCGGACCTGGACCGGCAACGCGCCGACGCCGCCCGGGCGCTGCGGGACCTCCCGGAGCTGCCGCTGCCCCGGCCGCCGGCCGGTCGGCGCCGCGACGTGCGGGCCGCGGTGCGCGAACTGCCGCCGGAGACGCCGGCCGCGGTGGGCCGGGCCGCGCGGGACGCGGGGGTGGCGCCGCTGGCGGTCTGGCTCTCGGCGTACGCGCGGACGCTGGCCGCGCTGACCGGCGCCACCGACTTCGGCGTCGGCATCCCGGTGGTGCACCGGACCGGGGCCGCCCTGGAGAACTGCGTCGGCTGCGCGATCGGAACGGTGTGCGTGCGGGTGCGGGGCGGCTCGGACGCGTCACTGCGGCACACCGGCGACGCCGTGCGGGCCGCGTTGTCCTGCCAGGACGTGCCGTTCGACGAGGTGGTGCGGTTGGTCAACCCGCGACGGACGGCCCGCCCGCCGCTCTACCAGACGGTGTTCGCGTTGCAGAACGTGCCGTACCGGGACCTTCGCCTGCCCGGCGTGACGGTCGAGCCGTACCTGACCCCGTTGGTGCCGCCGATGATGGAGCTGGAGACCGAGGTGCGGATCGCCGGGCGCCGGGCGCACGTGGTGGTCAACGGCCATCCCGACGCGGTCACCGGCGAGTTCGTCACCGACCTGGCCGAGCGGTTCGCGGCCGAGCTGACCGCCACCCGGCGCTGAGCGTGCCGGCCCGGCCGGAGGGCCGGGCCGGGCGGTGCCGGGTCAGCGGCGGGTCGCCGCGGGGGCGTCCAACGCGGCCCGGTCCACCTTGCCGCTGGCGGTCACCGGGAACGTCTCGTGGGCGAGGAACCGGGACGGAACCAGATGCGCCGGGAGCACCGCCGCGGTGTGGGCGCGCAGGTCCGCCGCCGAGGCGGGCATCCCCTCCGCGAGCTGCACGTGCGCCACGAGGATCCGGGCCTCGCCGCGGCTCGGCGCGGTCACCACGCACGCGTTGACCGCGGGGTGGCTGCGCACCGCCGCCGCCACCTCGCCGAGTTCCACCCGGTAGCCGCGAACCTGCACCTGGTCGTCCTGTCGCCCGAGGTGGTACAGCGTGCCGTCGGCGGCCCGGACGGCCCAGTCGCCGCTGCGGTACCGGTCCCCGCCGGGGAAACGCGTCGCGGTCAGCGCCGGGTTGCCGAGGTACCCGTACGCGACGCCGGCGCCGTGGACCACCATCTCGCCCGGCGTGCCGTCCGGCACCGGCCGCCGGTCCTCGTCGACGAGTTCGACGGCCAGGTGGGGCAGTGGCCGACCGATCGGGGTGGCCCCCGGCAGCGGGGGCACCTCGTCGCCGGTCAGGAACGTGTGCGTGACGTGCACAGTGGTCTCGGTGATGCCGTACATGTTGGAGACCCGGCAGCGCGGGGCGTGGCCCTGCCGCCGCCAGTCCGCGACGACGGCCAGGTCGGCGGGCTCCCCGCCGAGCACCAGGTGCCGCAGCGCCGGCAGGGTGCTCCCCTGCCGGCGGGCCGCGTCGACCAGGTAGCGGAACGGGGTGGGCACCTGGCTGCACACGGTGACCCGTTCCCGGTCCAGCAGCGCGAGCAGCCGCCCCGGGTCGTAGGCGGCGGCCTCGGGAACGATCACCGCCCGGCCGCCGTGCAGCAGCGCGCCCCAGATCTCCCAGACGCTGAAGTCGAAGCTCGTCGAGTGGAAGACGCTCCACACGTCCCGGTCGTCCACCTCGAAGATCGGTACGCAGGCAGCGAACAGGGCGAGCACCTGCCGGTGGCCGACCATCACCCCCTTGGGCTGCCCGGTGGAACCGGAGGTGTGGATGACGTACGCGGTGCCCGGCGGCAGGGCGCGCGGAGGCGGGCCGCCGTCCCGCGTCACCACGCGCAGGTCGGTCCCGTGCTGGGTCACCGAGTGGCGCACGGCGGTGTCGGCGAGCAGGAACGCCTGTCGGGCCTCGGGGTAGGCCGGGTCGACGGGCACGTAGGCGCAGCCGGCGCCGAGGATGCCGAGGATGCCGACGACGGCGTCCGGACCACGACCGACGCGCAGGGCCACCGGTTCGCCGGCGCCCACCCCCGCGGCCCGTAGCCGCGCGGTCAGCCGCGCGGCGCGGGCGGCCAGCTCGGCGTAGCTCGTCGTGGCCCCGTCGCCGCCGAGGGCGATCGCGTCCGGGTGTCGGCGGGCGGTGGCGGTGAACGTGTCGTGCAGGGTGTCCGCGTAACGAAGGTCCACGGTTCCATCCCACCAGCGCGGGTGCCGGCGCGGCAGGTTCCACGGCGAGGCTGGCGACATGTCGTCAGCCAACGGCGGCCCGCGACGCCGGGACCGCACACTGGACGCCACCGCAGGAGGGGAGTCCACAATGGGAGCGGAGCCCGACCAGAGGCTGATCGCGTTGTGGAGCGCGCCGCGCTGCCGGTCGACCGCGTTCTACCGGATGGTGGCCGAGCGAGGTGACCTGCGGGTGGTGCACGAGCCGTTCTCCTACCGGGCCGAGTTCGGCACGGTGGAGGTCGGTGGGCGCAGCGCGCGGACCGAACCCGAGGTCCTGGCCGCTCTGCGCGCGTTGGCCACCGGCGGGCGGGTGTTCTTCAAGGACACCACGGACGAGCGTTACCCGGCCGTGCTCGCCGACCGGGCGTTCCTCGCCACCGCCACGCACGTCTTCCTGATCCGGCACCCCGCCCGCACCATCGCCTCGTACCACGCGGTGAACCCGGAGGTGACGCTGGACCAGATCGGCTTCGGGCACCTGCGGGAGCTGCACGACGCGGTGGCCGCGGCCGGCGACCGGCCGCCGCTGGTCATCGACGCCGACGAGATGGTCGCCGACCCGGCGGCGGCCAGCGAGCTGTTCTGCGCCCGGGCCGGTCTGCCGTCCCGGCCGGATGCGTTGAGCTGGTCGGCGGGGCACCGCGCCGACTGGGCGCCGACCGAACGGTGGCACGCCGGGGTGGCGTCGAGCACCGGCTTCCACCGGCGCGACGGGGACTACGGCGACGTGGTGCGCACCGATGCCCGCCTGCGCGCCTACCTCGACCACCACGAGCCCCACTACCGGGCGTTGTACGAGCGACGGGCGCGGCTGGTCCGGCGGCGGTGACCGCGTCCCGGCCGCACCGTCGCGCGGCCGGTCCCGACGGTGGCCCGTTCAGGTGCTGACGCGGTCGACGAGTTGGTCGGCGAGGGCCTCGCACCGGGCGGCGGCGGCGCCGTCGCGCTGCCACCGCAGATAGGTCCGCAGGCTGAGGTCGTCCTCCACCGCGCGCCGGACCGTGCCGGTGGGGGTCGGGGCCCCGGCGACGGTGAGACCGACGGCGGTGCCGAACCGTTGCAGTGCGGCCGCCTCGTCGTAGGTGGCGAGCTGGTGCAGGAAACGGGGGGTGTAGCCGGCGACCGCGGCGACCGCGGCGGCGGCGCTGTCCGCCTCGTTCCGCGACGGTGGGGTGATCCACCGCTCGCCGGCGAGCTCCCGCAGGGTGAGCGCGCCCCGACGGGCGAGCCGGTGCTGGGAGCCCATGCTCACCTGGGCGGCGGTGGTGGTCATCGGCAGGGCGCGGATCGACGGGTCGGTGCTCGGGCCGGGGTCGGCGGTGCCCTCCCAGCGCGAGTGCACGAGCAGGTCGATCTCGCCGGTGCGTAGTCCCTCGGCGGCGGTGGCCGAGTCCGCCGTCCAGCGCACCGAGAGCAGGGCGGTGTCGACGCGGTCGAGCAGCGTCACCGTGGCGGGGGTGACGGTCCCCACCATGCCGACCCGCACGGTGGGCCGGTCGGCGGGCTCGACGGCCTCGGAGATCTCCTGGCAGGCCGATTCGAGCGACTCGGTGAGGTCGTCGACGCGCAGCAGGAACCGGCGTCCCAGTTCGGTGAGGGTGACGTTACGGGTGTCCCGGCGCAACAACTGGACGCCGAGGCCACGCTCCAACCTCTTGACCCGCGCCGACACCACGGGCTTGCTGATGTGCAGGCGTTGCGCTGCCCGGGTGAAGGACAGGTCGGTCGCCACCGCCCGGAACGTGACCAGGTCTTCCCACTGCATCCAAGACTCCCTTCCCGGCCCTACGTCTGCCGGTTGCACGCGGGAGGCCCTCCGTCGACTCACCTTTCGGAGGGGCCTCACTGACCGATCGGCTGATCCAGTATCAGCCGATCCATCAATTAGCATCCATCCGCAGATTGTTGGCACCGGCGCGGCGCATCTCGGCACTTGCTCAACGGCCGCGTCCGCCCGGCACGCCCAGGGCCCGGTCGAGGTGCAGGGCCGCCGAGAGCAGGCGGATCCCGAGCACACCGGTCGGCGCGATGCCGGTGAGCTCGTTGATCCGCTTCAACCGGTCGGTCAGCGTGCCGCGGTGGATGTGCAGCGCGGCGGCCGTGCTCCCCCGATCCAGGTCGTTGTCGAAGAGCACGACCAGCGTGCGCAGCAGCTGCGGTTCCGCGCGTAGCGGGGCGAGCCGGGCCCGCAGTTGCGCGACGAGGTCCTGGTCGTCCTCGTAGGAGAGTGCGAGCAGCAGCTCACCGCTGCGCCGCACCGGCCCGAGGTAGCGGCTCGACCGGGGCCGGCGGGCCCGTTCCGCCTCCAGCAACGCCGTCGGTATCTCCTCGACCCGGCGGGCGTGGGCGCAGCCGGCGGTCCGACCGACGACCAGCCCACCCAACTCGGAGACCAGGCCGGCGACCGATTGTTCCGCGCCGCGTCGCGCCCCGGCGGTGCCGTCCGCCAGCGGCAGCATCACCACCACGTAGTTGCCCGACGGCTCGTACCGGGCGTAGGCCTCGCCCCGGTCGGCCACGCCCAGCAGCCGCTCGACGACCTGCGGCCCGTCGCCGACCAGGCCCACCGACGCGACCAGGTAACCGCCGGGCGCGTCCCGCCGGTCCGGGGGCAACCGGCCGGCCAGCAGGTCCAACGCCCCGGCGCGGTGGTCCACGATGGCCCGCCGCCGGTTCGCCGGGTGGTAGACCTCGGCGAAGACGGCCCCGACGCGCCGGTGGATCCCGAGGATCCGCAGGGTGAGCCGCTGCGCCGCGTCCGCGTGCCCGGGCGGGCACCGGGTCCACACCTCGGCGAGCAGCGACTCGACGACGGTCCGGCTCGCCTCGACCAGACTGGCCAGCGGCACCAGCGCCCGCACGCAGTGCAGCGCCACCCTCGTCGCATGGCGGCGCAGGTGAGCCGTGATCGGATCGATCGCGGCGGCGGCCAGGAGCAGGACCGCGCGGAGCATCTCCGGATCCGTGCGGGACACGTCGGCCAGGAGTGGCACCCGCTCGCCGGCCCGCCGCAGCGCGAGGTGGTGGGCGGGGTCGACGCCGTGCCGTACCAGTCGGCGAAGGTCGGTCACGGCCGGGAGTCCTCCGCCTCGGCCGCCAGCGCGGCGGCGAGCACGGCAACGCCCCGGACCGAGAGCGGGTCCACGCCGGTCAGTTCCCGGATCCGGTTCAACCGGTACGTCAGCGTCTGCCGGTGCACCCCGAGCAGTTCCGCCGCGCGGGCCCGGTGCAGGTCGACCCGGTACAACGTCCGCAACGTCCGCCGCAGCTCGGTGCCGGCCCCGAGCGGGGTCAGGACCGCGCGCAGGCCGGCGGCGACCTCCGGCAGCCGCGCCACACCGCGGTCGACCGCCAGGTCCTCCGGGGCGTGCAGGACCTCCGCCAGGTCGGCGGCGACGGCGAACGGCCGCAGCCGCCGGGACTCGCGCACCGCGTCGGCCACCTGGCGCTGGGGGCGGAACACCCCGACGGCGGGCACGCCGACCATCGGCAGCAGCGCCCGCAGGGCGTCGCTGATCCGGCTGCGGGCCGCGTCGACACCTGCCGCCGCGCCGGTCACCGGGGTGAGCAGGACCAGCTCACCGCGATCGTGGTGCCAGAGCAGGTCCCGCCGGCCGCGCTCGGCGAGCGGGCCCACCACCTCGGGCACGCCCGGCAGCGCGGCCACGAGGTAGCCGTCGACCGGCTGAGGAAGACCGCAGGCGGCCGCGAGGTTCGGCGTCAGCGACCCGTCGAGCAACGCCCGGGCGACCTGCGCCGCGGCCGGCACACCGGACCGGACGGCCGACTCGTCGAGAAAGAGACCCAACAGTTCCGGGGAAAGATCCCGCCAATGTCGGCCGGCCCGATGGAGCGTTTTCACGAACGCGTCCGGTCTGGTCAGATCGGCATCGCGGCAGCGGATCGCCACCGCACGACTGGCGCACATTTCCTGACAACGGATGAATTCGGCCAGGGACAAACCTGCGGCGGCCAAAGCGCGGACCCCCGCACGGATGCGATCCACATCGGCAGGCGTCAGCGGGGTCGGGTCCATGGCGAGCAGGCGCATTCCCGTCGCCACGGCGGCCAGCAGATCTCGCCGCGCCGGCTCCGGGAGCTGGGCGATTGCCGCGATCTCACCGGCGACGGCGGCGGTGACCCGCGCACTCGAAGCAAAAGTGGGATGTGACATCCCTGATTGCGACCCTCGGCCCGACAACCATTCCGGCACGGCACACTCCCGCATGTCCGCGTGACACCTGGCGACATCGGGTCACGAGTCCGGTGTCAGTTAACCCGGCACGCACGGCGAACGAAGGCACAACGGTGCCAGTGGCAGAGACCTGCCGGAAACCGGGCCGGACCGAACGATGTCGACGCAGGTCAACCACGTATGTCGAATGACCGCTTGCACAGGCGCGAGAACGGCACTCATAGTTGGTGCGTGAGGGGTGACGAGGGAACCGGATCGGCGCCCGTCTTCGACGTCTCGCCGTCCGCCGAGGTCTGGTACGAAGCCCTCCTGGGCAGCACTGTCCACCTCGACCCGCCGGCCGAGCCCGTCGACCTCCTCGACGCGGGGCTGATCGACCCGGCGACCGGGCGGCCCCGGGACACCGGCCAGGCGGTGACCGCGGCCCGGATGCGCGCGGCGGCCGCCGTCCGCGGTGCGCAGACAACGGTACTGGAGGCGTTCGCGCGGTCGGTACGGCCAGCAGCCGACGAGCCCGTCCTCGTCCGGCGGGTCCATCCCTCCCACGCGGTACGCGTCGCCGTCGCCCGCAGCCACCACGCCCGGCGGCAGGTGCGGTTGATGGACGGCCCGCCCGGCGCACCGACGACCGCGGCGCGGATCCGTATGATCACCCGCCTGCCGGTCGGCCGGTTCCGCGTCCTGCACCGGGGTCGCCATCCGTTCGCGGGAACCCGGTCGTCGTCGGGCCTGGCGGCGCCCGCCCGGTTCGGCAGCCCCTCCCCGATCCGTTTTCTGCTCCTCGACGATCCCGTTCCGACCGCCTGGCTGTGGCACGAGCCGCCGGTCGCGCCGGCGTCCGCGCGGTCGTCCACCGGGCCGGACCCGGCAGCGGAGATGCTCTGCACGACCTCCGCGCCGGTCCTGCGGATGCTGCGGACGCTGTTCGACAAGCGCTGGGAGGAGGCCGCGGGCACCCCGGCCCGGCGAGGCCGCACGACCGACGAGGACGTCCTGGCCGCGCTCGCCGTGCATCCCAGCGACGACGACGCCGCCCTCGCACTGGGCATCTCGGTACGCACGTTCGCCCGGCGGGTCCACGACCTGATGCGCCTGCACGGCTGCGCGACCCGGTTCCAGCTCGCGCTGACCGTGGGCGGAACGCCGTGACCCATTCCGTGGAACACGCCCTGCGGGTGCTCGGCGTCTCCGGCGCGGCGGCGCGCAGCTATCCCGCGCTGCTCGACCGGCACCGGATCCCGCTCGACGAGGTCGACCCGGAGCAGCGCGGCGCCCTGACGGAGCTGGTGGACGCCGGCCTGGCCGTCGAGTCCGGTGGCGTCGTCACCCCACGCAATCCCACCGCGTCGGTGAAGGTGCTGGTCGACGAGCGGCTCGCCGGCATCGACCGGGCCGCGCGACGCCTCACCGACCTCTACGAGCAGTTCGGGCGGGCCCCCGGGCCGGGCGAGCACGGCGTGGAGCTGGTCGACACCGCGACGGCGTCGACCCGCCTGCGCGCCGCCGTCCGCCGCGCCGGCCGGCACGTCCGGGTCCTCGACAACGAGCCCTTCGTGGACCTCGAACCGGCCCCCGTGCCGATCTCCGTGGTGCACACCGCCCAGTCGTTCGGGCGGCGGTACCGGGCGTTCGCGCCGTGGCAGGCCGGCAGCGCGCACGACGGCCGGGCCCGCCGGTTCGAGGGCCGGCTGCTGGACACGCTGCCGATCCGGCTGCACCTGGTGGACGACGAGACGGGCTTCGTGGCCGGCCCGGCGGGCGCGTTCGTCGTCACCGGGCGGACGCCGGTGCTCGACGCCCTGACGAACGTGTTCCTGGTCTGCTGGAACCTGGCCGCGCCGGTGTCGGCGGACGCGCCGGAGGACCCCCGGGCCCCGCTGCGCGCCACCGACCGGCGGCTGCTGCTGATGCTCAACGGCGGCCTGTCCGACGACGCGATCTGCGACGCCCTGGGGATGGGCCGACGCACGCTGTACCGACGTCTCGGTGTGCTGCGGGCGAAGACCGGGGCCCGCAACCGCTTCCAACTGGCCACCCGGGCGGTACGCGAGGGATGGATCTGATGTCGCCGCGCGCCTCCCCGCCAGGGCACGGCCCGTCCCGCCGGACGAGCCACCGGTGACCGTGACCGCCGGCCGGGACGCACCGGAGCCGCCCGCCGTCGACCGGCCGACGCCCGGACCGGCGCGGCACCCGGAGGCGATCGCCGCGGTGCGGCTGGCACAGCGGCGGGCCACCGACGCGGTCACGGTGGCGGGCCGCACGGTGCTCGACGCCTTCGACGCGTTCGCCGCCACCGAGGAGCGGGCGCGGCAACCCACCACACCGGTCTCGCCGACCGAGATGCTCGGCATGCTCTCGCCCGGCAGGGGCACCCACCTGCGGGTGCTGGAGGCCACCCCGTACGACCCGACGTGCGGCGACCACCGGCTGGAGATGAAGCTGCACCTGCTGGCCGGCGGTACCCGGGTCGATGCCCTCTACGCCGGCACCGCGCTCGACGAGCAGCGGCTGCGCGCCGAGATCCGGCCGCTGCGCGCCGCCGGCGCACGGGTCCGCACGCTGCCCACGCTGCCGGCCACCGTACTGATCTTCGACGAGGTCGCGTTCCTGGTCCATCCGGACAACGACCGTGGCGGCGGACCGACCCGCGGGGTGCAGGCACTGTGGCCGGGGCCGCTGCACTCCGCCGTCGACGACCTCTTTCAGGCGCTCTGGCGCCGCTCGGCGGTCGTGCGCGATCCCCATCTCGGGCCGGAGGAGCCGGCCCCGGAGACCGTCCTGCTGCTGCGCCTGCTCGCCGAGGGGTTGTCCGACCAGAAGGTGGCCGCACGGCTGGGCATCTCACCGCGTACGCTGCACCGGCGGCTGCACCGGCTCATGGCGGTGACCGGCACCACCACCCGGTTCCAGCTCGGGCTCCAGGTGGCCCGCCTCGGGTGGCTCACCACCACGTGACCGCCGCGCGGCGGGCCCGACGCGGCCGATCGCGAACAGTGGGGTCGTACTGTTCGTCAATCCCGGCCGCCGATCATCCGAGCGACGACTACCGTCGATGGCAGGAACGGTTCGGTCGATCCGGGGAGGGATCGCATGGATCTGGTCTTGTCACAACGCATCGGCCACCCGGTCGGCGCCTCGTCGCCGCGCCCGGTTCCGCCCCGACGGGCGCCGGTGCCCGAGCACCTGGTGCCGGTGCTGGCCCAGCTGCTGACCGGCGCCCCCGACACCTCGGCGTGCCGCAAGCTGAACATGTCCCCGCGCACGTTCAGCCGCCGGGTCGCCGAGCTCCTGGACCACATCGGTGTGGAGAGCCGCTTCCAGGCCGGGGTGGAGGCGGTGCGCCGCGGGTGGATTCCGCAGATCCTCGACCACTCACAGCGGACGGCCGCTGCCGGCGTGCGGCGCACGCCGGCCCGGCGATGAGGGCCGGGCCCGCCCGCCATCTCGGTGGTCCGGTGCTAGCCCTCGGTGGGGCTGTCCAGGATGTGTTGTATGTGATCGACCGTCAGGGCCGGGTTGGCCGCGGCTGCCTCGGCCAGTTCGGGATCGTTGAGAAGCGCGGTGACCCGCGGTGCCGGCAGGCGTGGGCTGCCTGCCATCGCCTGTCGCACGGCGGCGTCCGGGTCGGTGCTGAGTCGGTCGACGAGTTCGGGGTCGGCGTGCGGGTCGAGGGCGACGAGCCGTCGTACCGCCGGGTCCGGGTTGTCGGCGAAGCGGGCCAGTCCCTCGGTGGGGAACTGTGGTAGCTCGCTGAGCCGGTCCCGGCCGCAGCAGTGGTACTCCAGGTGGCAGCGCAACAGCAACGTCGGCGGCGCGGCCGGGTGGTGCTGGGCGAGCAGGACCCGTACGCCCAGGTCGGTGTCGTCGGCGAGCATGGTGACGACGTCCGCCGGCAACTCGGCGTTGCGGGCCGCTCGTCGGCGCAGCAGCGGATTGACCGAACGGGCCCACCGCAGCGCGTCGGTGATCTTCTGCGCGGCGTCGTCGGGATACGGGACCCACCGGCAGCGGACGTCCGCGGAGCCGAAGTGGCCATCGTCCGGCACAGTGGTCACGTCGATGTCGATGCCGGCCCGCTGCCGCTCGGTGAGGCCGGGATGGGTGGAGACAGCGGTGCGGACCTCGACCGCTGGGTCGGCGGCGAGCCTGACGAGGTGGTCTCCGGTCAGGTCGGCGCGACCGGTGACTCCCTGCCGGACCGACGGGTCGGGGTGGCGCAGCAGCGTTTCGACCACGTCCGGCGGGACGCTCGGGTTCCCGCCCATCACCCGCAGCGCAGCCGTGTCGCCGCTGGCCAGCACCTGATCGATCAGCGCCCGGGACAGTGGACGCTGAAGCACGGACCAGAATGCGTGACAGTGCTGATCCGGCAGATCCGCAGGCTCCATCACCCGCTGCCAGAACGCGACGGACGCCACCGCGGCCGCCCGTACGTCGGGCACCTCATCCTCCAGCAGCGCCTGGCGCGACCGCTCGTCCAGCCGGTACCAGGAACCGGCCGCGAACCGGCGCACACCCGGCCGGGGGTGCGCGGCGGCCAGCCGGAACAGACGCCGGTCATACCCGGTCGCCTCGAACAACTCGCCGATCAGTTCCGCTCGGCTGAACGGCATGTCGGAGGGCGGGGCGTCGAGCTCGGTCAACAACCTGACCAGCACGTCGTCGGGCAGCGGCTCCTGACCGGGTCGGCCGAACGCGCGCGTTCGCACCCGCCACGCCGGGTCGGCCAGCAGCGTGGCGCGTGCCAGGGCGTCGACTTGCGGATGGGCAGCCAGCGCTCCACGGATCCTGGGCGAGGGATGGTGCAGCATCGCATCCCGCACCGGCGGCGGCAGCTCACGGCGGCGGCGTAGCCCATCGCACACCTGCTCCGGCCACGAATCCACCAGCCGCAACAACACGTCGACCGGCGCTGCCGGGTTCCTCGCCAGCCCTCGCAGCAGGGGTGCCGCAGACGCACACCGATCCAACCAGGCATCACCGATCATCGACTGCACCTTACGCCCACGCTTCTGGTCGAGGCATCCGCTCGTCGGCAGATCCACGCCACTCAACGGCAGATCAGGGCATCTGGTCATCGTCTACAGTGGCCGAGATTCGAGACATGGCGGGAGCGTGGGGATGAGCCTCGACATCTCGGTATGGATACCGGACGACGACGCCTACGCCGGCCGGAACGTCGTCGTGGATCCGCCGGGCACCAGCACCGAGGTGGGAGCTGAGAGCTTTCGCCATGAGCTGTGGGGCTCCGCAGCCGCACGGCGTCTCGGCGCGACGTTCCTGCCGCAACTCGCTGACATCACGGTCGAGAACCGTGGGAATCTCCAGGTCCCGCCCGGCCGACTCGACGCCTTCGAGCAGGAATGCGTACTCCTGGCCGAGCACGTCGAGCTACTGGCCGCCGCGACTGGATACGACGCGGATCGCATTCTCCGTCACCTGGCCAACGTGCGGCACGCTGTGGAGCGTGCCAAGGCGGTGAACGGCGGCGTCATCATCTGGTAGCGGCATCAGCGGCGGCCGGCGCACCGAGTCGCTCACCCATCCGTACGGTCGCGCCGATCGGCAGCGGCTCGATGGTCCCGGCGTCCCGAGAGCAGGCCAGGACGACCGTGGACCCGAACTCGAAGTGCCCCAGCTCGGCGCCGGCCGACGCGGGAAGCGCCGGATCGTAGCGACGACGGCGCACCTCGCGCCGTCGGGCGTTGGTGTGCAGGTCGTCGAAGGCCAGACGGGTCATCCCCACCATGGTGGCGCCGACGGCGACGATCGCCATCCGCCCGCCGCGCTCGCCGTCGACCTCGATGACGATGCGCTCGTTCACCGCGAAGAGGTTCGCCACGTTGGCCACGGCGGCGACGTTGACCGGCCAGAGCTCACCGGGGATGTAGGTGGCCGCGGTGACCTTTCCGGACAACGGAAAATGAATGCGGTGGTAGTCCTTCGGCGAAAGGTAGAACGTGGCGTACGTGCCTCCGTCGAATCTGTCCGCCAACTCGCGGTCACCGAGCAGCGCGGTGAGGGAATAATTGCGTCCCTTGGCCTGCACGAGCGTGTCGGACTCGATGACTCCGTATGCTCCGACGGTGGCGTCGACCGGGGAGACAATGGCGTCGGCCGCGAGCGGACGTGATCCCGGCCGGAGCGTACGGGTGAAGAACGCGTTGACGGACGGGTACTGCTCAAGGGGGAGAGCCGCCTCCTCCGGCCGGGCACCGAAGACACGGCTGTAGGTGCGGTACGCCGGGCCGCGCCACCGGACCGGAACGGTGCGGGTGGCGAGCCATCCCGCGCCGCGACTGATCGCGTGCTTCGGGATGACCGAGAGGACAAGAATGAGCATTCGGCCGAGCATCGCGGAACTCTAACACGACACCAATTGTCGAGATCGGGTGCGTCAACCCGGAATGGTGTCGACGGGCTCGGACCCATTGTGCGTATTCAGCTGGCCGACGCCGGCCGCCCGATCTGCGTCGGGCTGCGGCCCGCGCACCGCCAACGCGGCCTTCTCCAACAGCTCGTAGCCGTACTCGCGGGAGATGGCCAGGGCCCGCGACGCGTACGCCCGCGCCTCGTCGTCCCCGGTCCCCCCGCGCAACCGGTGGGCCCGAGCCAGACCGATCAACGCCTGCGCCTCGGCGTGCCGGGCCCCGTCGCCCCGGGCCAGGGCGAGGACCTGCCCCAGGCGGTCGATCGCCGGATCGGCGTCGCCGGCCCGCAGGTCGAGGTCGGCGCGGGCGAGCAGGGCGTGCGCCTCGACCCACCGGTCACCGACCTCGCGGGCGATCCGCAGCGCCTCGACCGCGTCGCGTCGCGCCCGGTCGAGGTCACCGGTGGCCCCGTGCACCGCCGCCAGCAGCCGCAGGGTGTCGGCCTCGCAGCTACGGGCGCCGGCCCGCCGGTGCGTGGCCAACGCCCGCCCCAGATGGACCGACGCCTCGTCGTAGCGGCCGAGCAGCAGGTGGGCCTCGCCCAGGCAGCCATGCGCCGTGCCCTGCCCGTGCCACTCGTCGACCCGGCTCTCCAACTCGATGACCTGCTCGCAGTAGGTGACGGCGTCGGCCAGCCGACCCTGCTGGAGACGGATGTTGCCGAGATTGGCCAACCGCGCCAGACGGCCGGCGAACCGGCCGATCCGGGTGTCGATCTCCAACGCCTCAAGGCTGTAGCGGGCGGCCAGGTCCAGCCGGCCGGTCTCGAACGACACGTGGGCCAGATTGCTCAAGGCGCTGCCCTCGCCCTCGGCCCAGCCACCGCGTCGGGCGAACCCGAGCGCCCGCCGGAAGTCGTCGAGCGCGTCGGCGTACCGGCTGGTGGCCAGCAGGACGGTGGCCCGGCTCAGATGGGCGGCGGCCTGCCCCAGCGGATGGTCGTCCGCCCGCGCGTACGCCAGAGCGGCCTCGGTGACCGGCAGCCACTCCGCCGACGGCGAGGTGAAGTCGAGGTGCCAGCGCAGGTGGTCGGTGAGTCGCCAGGCGGCCGTCCGGTGCTCCGGCCCGGCGGCCATGACGGCGGCGATCATGTTGTCCCGCTCGGCCTCCACCCAACTCCGCGCCTCGGCCGCGGTGGAGAACCCGACCCGGTGCCGTGCGCTCACGCCGGACGGCAGTGGCAGCCGCACGACACTCGGATAGAGCAGGCCGGCGGCGACGTCCATGGTGGACAGATAGTGGTCGTACAGTCGGTCGAGCGCGGCCCCCCGGTCGGTGTCCTCGACCGAGCCGCGTCGCCGGGCGTAGAGGCGCACCAGGTCGTGCCAGCGGTAGCGGGCGGGAGCGGACTGCTCCAACAGGTGGGCCCGGGCGAGGGCGTCGAGCAGCGGCTCCACCTCGGCCACCGGCACGTCGGCCAGGGCCGCGGCGGCCGGCGGGGTGACGACATCTCCCGGAGCGGCGCCCAGCAGCCGGAACACCCGGCGGGCAGCCGCCGGCTGCGCCTCGTACGACAGGTCGAAGGCGGCCACGGTGGCGGTCGTGGTGTCGCCGGGAACACCGAGCACCGCCAGCCGGTCACCGGCGGCGAGCCGCTGGTTGTACTGGCCGATCGGGGTCAGCTCGGCCCGCAGGTTGGCGGCTGCGATGCGCATGGCCAGAGGAAGGTAGCCGCACAGTCGGGCGAGTTCCGCCGTGTCCCGCCCGGCCGCCCCGGGCAGCAGCATGGCCAGCAGGTCGTCGGCCTCGTCCGGGGAGAGCACGTCCAACCGGAGCCGGGCCGCGCCCTCCCGGGCGGTCAGGCCACGCAGTTGCTCGCGGCTGGTCACCAGCACCACGCACCCGGCTCCCCCGGGCAGCAGCGGACGGACCTGGTCGGCGTCGGCGGCGTTGTCGAGCACGACGAGGATCCGCCGCAGGGCGGTCACGCTGCGGTAGAGCCCGACCGCCTCGTCCGGCTCCGCCGGGATCTGCTCCGCCGGTACGCCCAGCGCCTGGAGGAAGTGGACGAGCGCGGCCATCGGTGTCACCGGCGGCCGTGGTGAGCTGCCGCGCAGGTCGACGTAGAGCTGACCGTCGGGAAACCGGTCCCGCTCCGCGTGCCCCCAGCGGACGGCCAGAGCCGTCTTGCCGACCCCGGCCAGCCCCGTGACGACCACCGGCGGCGTGGGCCGCTGGCCGGCGAGGGCGTCCAGGGCCGCCAGCGGATCGCGGCGGCCGGCGAAGTGCGTGGCCACGGCCGGCAACTGCGCCGGGGCCACCGGCCGGACGGCGGGCGCGGCGAGGCTCCGGTCGTCGGTGAGCACGGCGCGTTCCACGTCCCGCAGCTCCGGGCCGGGCTCGATCCCGGTCTCGTCGACGAGCACGTCACGGACCCGGCGGTACGCCTCCAGCGCCTCGGCCCGCCGCCCGCAGCGGTACAGCGAGACCATCAGGTGTCGGCAGAGCCGCTCGCGCATCGGATGCGCGTCCGCGAGCGCGGCCAGTTCCTCGACGATCTCCGCGTGCTGGCCCAACTCCAGTTGCGCGGCGAAGCGTTCCTCGTACGCCGCCAGTCGGAGCTGCTCCAGGCGGGCCGACGCCGCCGAGACGGTGAGCGTCTCGGGCACGTCGGCCAGCGCCGGGCCGCGCCACAGCGCCAGGCCACCGGACAACTGGCGTACCCCGTCGGCGACGCGGCCCTCGGCGACCTCCCGCTTCCCGGCGCGCGCCATCCGCTCGAACACCTGGACGTCGATCGTGTCCTCGCCGGTCACCAGCTCGTAGCCGGCAGCACGGCTGACCACGTCGCCGGCCCCACCGGCCCGCAGCAACCGGCGCAGACGCATGACGTACCCGTTGACGGCGCTGGCCGCCGTCCGGGTGGGACGGTCACCCCAGATCTCGTCGACCAGTCGATCCCGGCTCACCGGTTGCCCGGCCTCGGCCAGCAGCACGGCCAGCACGACGCGGTGGTGCGGCGCCGTGACCGGCGCCCACTGCGCGCCGTCCCAGATCCGCACCGGCCCCAGCGCTCGTATCCGCACGACCAGTCCCACCGCCTCATCGCGGATTCATCGACGAATTATCACCCGTGGCTACGTTCCACGCGAGGCGTAGGAGCACCGACCGGCGTCGTGCGCCCGCGCCGGCCGACCGTACGAGAGGAGACGCCAGCTCATGACATCCGCGTTGCACCGAAGGGCGAGGGCATCGGGCGCCGTCACCGCCGCCCTGGCGACGGTGGCCGTTCTCGGCCTCACCCTGGGGATCGGCGTCCACGTCACCCCTCCCGAGCCACTGACCGTCCGTCCGGTGGCGGCCCAGGCCGGCGCCGACCCGGGGATCTGCACCCGCGACATCACCTACCGGGGCGTGCTCACCCGCTGGACCTTCGACCCCTGTGTCCCGGACGGGGAACCGCTGCCCGCCGACGTGCACCGGGCGTTGGTGGAGGACTGGCAGGAGGTGAACGGCTGTCCGTCGGCGACCCCGACCACGACGGCGACCCCGGTACGGCGGACCGTGACCGCGGAGCCGGCCCTCGCCGGGACGACGGCGTCGGCCTCCCCGAGCGGTTCCACCGGCAGCCCGAGCGCACCGGCGAGCACCAGCGCGAGCGCGAGCCCGAGCAGCAGCTCCTCGCCGTGCGCCAGCTCGTCGCCGGGATCGAGTGGCAGCCCGAGCGGTTCCCCGTCGGGCAGCCCCAGCGGGTCGCCGTCGACCAGCCCCAGCGGGTCGACCAGCCCCAGCGGGTCCCCGTCCACCAGCCCCAGCGGATCCACCAGCCCCAGCGCCTCACCGTCGACCAGCCCCAGCGGGTCGACCAGCCCCAGCGGGTCCCCATCCACCAGCCCCAGCGGGTCCCCGTCCACCAGCCCCAGCGGATCCACCAGCCCCAGCGGATCGCCGACGAACAGTCCGCCGCCCACCGGCCCGCCCACCGGCCCGCCCACCGGCCCGGTGGATCCGCCGCCCAGCCCGACACCCGGTCCGCCGTGTCCGGGCAACGCGGCCGACGAGAGGCTGGGCGAGGCGCGCAAGGACCGCTACTGCCCGCCGAACCGCAACCCCGCTCAGCCGGTGGTGCTGGTGGCCACCGGAGACTCGGTCACCTCCGCCCACCTGCAGTTCATGAACGCCTTCCCGATGGGCGCCTGCGTGGGCAACACGAGAGCCGACTTCCGCGGCATGCCCGGCAACGACATGCTGTTCAGCTACGCCGGCAAGTACGCCGTCAATCGCAACCAACGGGTGGTCGAGTACTACAACTTCGCCCGCACCGGCTACGGCACCCAGCAGATTCTCGGCGCGGCCCCGGGACACCAGGACGCCTGCCAGAACCCCTGGGCCCGGAACTGGCCCCCCGTCGACCTGGCCACCCGGGCCATCCGGCAGGCCAAGACCGACCGGAAGGCCGCCTACTTCGTCAGCACCGGCGGGGTGAACAACACCACGTGGACGGGGCTGCTCAAGGCCCTTGCCAGTTGCGGGCTGATGGACCACTACCGCGAACTGATGCAGCGGTACTTCACCGAGCACAAGCTGCCGTTGCAGGCGCAGATGGACTGGTTCGACCGGGCGGGCAACTACACCGCGAAGGCCAGGGTCATCGACGGCGGCGCGTGTCACGGCAAGATCGTCGGTGACGTCACCGGGATCAGGTACATCCACCACCGGATCGAGGTTCCCACCTGGGACGGCCCGGCCCTCTACCAGCAGATCAAGACGGACGTCGAGGAGATCGTCGAGGAGGTGCTCGGCGCCGGCGCCGACAAGGTGGTGTGGATGGGCTACTACGACATCAGCCCGGCCCGGTTCGACGTCGGCCGGCTCGCCGAGCAGTACCGGGTGAACCTCGCCCAGGAGCTGCACGGCTACCTGCCGGGTCAGATCCCCTCCCAGGAACGGGACCTGATCGACGACCCGGGCTGGAAGGCGACCGTCGCGCAGTGGACGAACCAGCTCAATCTGGTGATCCGCACCGGGCTACCGGCGGACAACCCGAGGGTGCGGTTCGCCCCGGCTCCGGCCCTCGGGGTCAACGACCTCCAGAAGACCGCCTTCGGCGGATCCCCTCACCCCAACGAGTCGGGTCACGACAAGCTGGCCGCGGCGCTGGACGCGACCTTCAACTGACCGTTGTGCCGACCCGGTCGGGGCCCGTCACCACCAGGTGGCGGGCCCCGACCGGGAGGTGGCCCGACGACAGCCTCCCCCAACATGCGTAAAGTTTTTCGTGTATAGTGCTTCGCATATTAAGCGTGAGGGGGTCGGACAGTGACGACGCTGGAGCAGGGAACCGGCCACGGCTCGGGCGCGGCACCCGCCGTGCCGGTGACGGTGGCCCGCGGGGACGGGATCGGTCCGGAGATCATGGCGGCCACCCTGCGGGTGCTCGACGCGGCCGGGGCCCGCCTGGCCGTGGAGGAGATCCAGATCGGCGAGGCGGTGTACGACCGCGGCCACACCGCCGGCATCGACGCGCACGCCTGGGAGTCGCTGCGCCGGACCAAGGTGTTCCTCAAGGCGCCGATCACCACTCCGCAGGGCGGCGGGTTCAAGTCGCTGAACGTGACGATCCGCAAGTCACTGGGGCTGTTCGCCAACGTCCGCCCATGCGTGGCGTACGCGCCCTTCGTGCCGACCCGCCACCCCAAGATGGATGTGGTGATCGTGCGGGAGAACGAGGAGGACCTCTACGCCGGCATCGAGCACCGCCAGACCAACGAGGTGACGCAGTGCCTCAAGTTGATGTCCCGACCGGGATGTGAGCGGATCGTCCGCCACGCGTTCGACTACGCCCGGCGTCACGGCCGGTCCAAGGTCACCTGCCTGACCAAGGACAACATCATGAAGCTCACCGACGGCCTGTTCCACCGGGTCTTCGACGAGGTGGCCACCGAGTTCCCCGACCTCCTCACCGAACACCTGATCGTCGACATCGGCGCGGCTCGGCTCGCCGACACCCCCGAGGCGTTCGACGTCATCGTCACCCCCAACCTCTACGGTGACGTGCTCTCCGACGTCGCCGCGCAGATCGCCGGCTCGGTCGGCCTGGCCGGCTCGGCCAACATCGGCGAACACGCGGCGATGTTCGAGGCCATCCACGGCTCCGCGCCGACGCTGGCCGGCCGGGACGTCGCCAATCCGTCCGGCCTCCTGCTCGGCGCGGTCATGATGCTGGTGCACATCGGCCAGGCCGACGTCGCCGAAACCGTCCACAACGCCTGGCTGGCCACCCTGGAGGACGGCGTCGTCACCGCCGACATCGCCGGGCCGGAGCGCGCGCCGGTCGGTACGAGAGCATTCGCCGACGCGGTCATCGCGCGGCTCGGCCGGCAACCGGCGGCCCTGCCCTCGGTCACCTATCCCGCCGGGTCGCCGCGGCCCACCGGCACGGCCACCGCGCCCCGCCCGGCTCCGGTGAAGACGATGGACGGCGTCGACGTCTTCCTGCACCACGAGGACCGCGATCCGGCAGCTCTCGCCGCCCTGCTCCGATCGGCCGCCGAAGGCGCCCGACTGCACCTCCAGATGATCACCAACCGGGGTGTGAAGGTGTGGCCGGACGGCATCCCCGAAACCTTCTGCACCGACCACTGGCGGGTGCGCTTCCAGTCCCCTCGGCCCGGCGCCGCCGGCCGCCGCGACGTGGTGGACCTGCTCGACCGGCTCGACCGCGCCGGGCTCGACTTCGTCAAGACCGAGGGCCTCTACCGCTTCGACGACGAGCCCGGCTACTCCTTGGGCCAGGGCCAGTGACGACCAGGCCGGGCCGGGAGATGAGCCGGTCGGCCGGACCGCCGGGACGGGCCGGCCCACCACCGCGTCCACCCGACACGGCCGGGTTCGGGCACCACGGCCCGCGGTGACGACGCGGCGGCGCTAGCGTTCGCCGACGCCCGCCGAGGCCACCGGGACGGCCGGCGCGGCCAGCTTCGCCCGGGGTCGGTCGGCGTCCGGATGGCGCAGCTCATCGAAGATCGTCAGCGCCTCCCGCCACGCCCGGCGGGCGGCGTCGAGGTCTCCGGCGGCCCGCAGGCTGTCGCCCAGGTTGTCCAACACCTCCGCCTCGTCGTACCGGTCGCCGAGTTCCCGGTGCAGCGCCAACGCCCGCCGGTAGCAGTCCGCGGCCCGGTCATGGTCGCCCAGGCCGTGCCGGACGTAGCCGAGGCTGTCCCAGGTCAGCGCCGCGCCGTGCCGGTCGCCGTTCTTCTCGTGCAGCCGCAGGGCGGCCCGGCAGCAGCGCAGCGCCGGCCCCGGCTCGTCGAGCCGGGCGTGCATCCAACCCAGGTTGTTGAGCGCCTTCGCCTGCCCGACCCGGTAGTCGGCGGCCCGGTACAGGTCGAGGGCCAGCCGGGTCTCGTCGAGGGCCGCCCGCAGCCGGCCCTGCCGCGCGAGCACCCAGCTCACCCCGAGGTGCGTGTGCGCCCGGCCGGTGTCGTCGCCCAACTCGTGGTAGAGCTCGAGGTCGCGACGGTAGTGCCGGTGCGCCGCCTCGTGCTCGCCCGACCAGGTGCAGGCGATGGCGAGTCCCCGGTGTGCCAGGGCCTGACCGGCCAGGTCGTCCCGGCGCACCGCCGCCGCCAGAGCGGTCCGCTGCGCGGCGGCCAGCTCGGGCCAGTGTCCACTGCGGTCGAGATAGGTGGTGAGGGCCGCCGCCAGCGTCCACGCGTGCCGGTCCAGGCCGATGCTCGCCGCCTGCTCCACGCACGCCAGCAGGACGTGGTGCTCGGCGGCGAACCACGCGGTCGCCCACGCGTGCTCCGGCCGGTCACCCACCGTCACCCCCGGGTCGGGCGGCGGCAGTGCGGCCGGCCGCGCCAGCCGGTACGGGTCGAGCAGGTGGTCGGCCGCGTGCGAGGCGTGCAGGTAGTGGTCGAACAGGCGACGCCGGGCCGCCTCCCGCTCGGCGGCCGGGTCGGTGTCGTGACACAGCTCCGAGGCGTACGCGCGGAGCAGGTCGTGCATCGCGTACCGGCCGGCGGCGCGTTCGGTGAGCAGGTTCGCCCGGGTGAGCCCGGCCAGCAGCGGGCCGACCCGGGCCGGGGGCAGCCCGGCGAGGCTGGCCACCGCCGCCCGGCCGGCGTCCGGGCCGGGGTGCAGCCCGAGCAGCCGGAACAGCCGGGCCGAGTCGGCGTCCAACGCGCGGTACGACCAGGAGAAGACCGCCCGTACGTCGGTCGCGGGGTCGCCGGTGGCCAGCGCGGTGAGCCGGTCCGGGTCGGTGTCCCGCAACTCGGTGGCGAGCGCCGCCAGCGGCACGTCGGGCTGCCCGACGGCGCGGGCCGCGACGACGGCGAGGGCCAGGGGCAGACCGGCGCAGCGGCCCACGATCTCGTCCAGCGCGGTGGGGTCGCGCCCGGCCCGGCCGCGACCGAGCCGACCGGCCAGCAGCTCCCGGGCCTCGGCCGGCGGGAGCAGGTCCAGCGTCACCGGATGGGCCCCGTCGCTGACCACCAGCCCGGTGAGCCGGTTGCGGCTGGTCACCACCACCAGGCTGCCCCTCGATCCCGGCAGCAGCGGTCGCACCTGCTCGTCGTCGCGGGCGTTGTCGAGCAGCACCAGGACCCGGCGGTCGGCGAGCAGGGTCCGGAACAGCGCGGCCTGCCCGGCCAGATCGGTGGGCACCCGCTGGGGCGACACGTGCAGCGCCTCCAGGAAGCCACGCAGCGCCTCGCCCGGCGGCACGGCCCGCCCGTCCAGGTCGAACCCGCGCAGGTTGACGTAGAGCTGCCCGTCCGGGTAGCGGTGCGCGACCCGGTGGGCCCAGTGCACCGCCAGGGTGGTCTTGCCGACCCCGGCGGTGCCGGCGATCGCGGAGATGACCACCGCCCGACCCGGCGCGCGCTCACCACCGTCCGGGGTCGCCCCCGACGGTTCGGCGGGCAGCAACGCGTCCAGTCGGCGCAGCGCCGCCGTCCGGCCGGTGAACCAGGCGGGGTCGCCCGGAAGCTGCGCCGGGGGCGGGCCGGCGGGCGGCGCGGGTACGGGTTCGGGTGCCGGCCCGGCCGGGGTCTCCCCCCGCAGCACCCGCAGGTGGGCCCCACTCAACTCGGGGCCCGGCTCCACACCCAACTCGTCGACCAGCTGGCGGCGGGTCTCGGCGAAGACCCGCAGCGCGGCGGCCCGCTGGCCGCAGCCGGCCAGGGCGAGCAGGTAGCCGGCCACCAGTGGCTCCCGCAGCGGATGCTCGACCACCAGGGGACGCAACACACGCGCGGTCGCGGCGAACCGGCCGAGGCCGAGTTCCACGGCGGCGAGCCGCTCGTACGCGAGCAGCCGCTGCTCGTCCAGGCCGGCGACGGCGTCGTCGACGAAGACGCCGGCCGCACCGGCCAACGCCGGCCCGCGCCACAACGCCAGCCCGTCGCGCAGCAGCCGCGCCGCCTCCGCCCGCCGGCCGGCCGTCTCCTCGGCGCGGGCCCGTTCGACCGCCGCGGTGAACTCGGCGAGGTCCAGCTCGGTCCCGCGCACGGTGAGCCGGTAGCCGCCGCCCTGCGTCGCCAGCAGGTCGGCCGCGCCCGCGTCCCGCAGGGCCGCCCGGATCCGGGAGACGCAGACCTGCACCTGGGTCCGGGCGCTGGCCGGCGGATCGTCGCCCCAGAGTGCCGACACGAGCTGCCCGAGGGGCACCAGCCGGCCGGCGTTGAGGAGCAGCAGCGCGAGCACCGCGCGTTGCTGAGGGCGGTCGATGGGAAGGACCCGCCCACCGGCGGTCACCTGGACGGGACCGAGGAGGGACCACCGCATGGCTTTCCCCGTCAGTCGTGGTCGGACGAACCCAGTCTATGGACGGCTCGGCCGGCGTGGCCGGCGACAAGCGGTCGGATAGCGGACGGCAAGCGGCCCCGCCCAGGCTTTCCCCAGCCGCCGGCCCACGGGTCCGGCGGGAGGCGGGCCGGCGCGACGCCGGCCGAGACGACAGGGAGAGCGAGATGCGGGTAACCAAGGGACGGGGCGCGCTGACGGTTGTCGTGTCGACGGCTGCCGTGGTGGCCGGCCTGGGCTGGGCGGCGCCGGCCTCGGCGACGCCGGCGGGGTTGGCGACGGTCACCCAGTCGGTGGCCGAGAGCAGCGCGGACAAGTCGGCGCTCGCGTCCTGCCCGGCCGGCAAAGTGGTCACCGGCGGCGGTGGCTTCCTCACCGCCGGCTCGTCGGCCGCCGGACGGGTCGGGCTGGACCGGCTGGAGCCACTGTCGAACGGCACCGGGTTCATCGCGACGATGCGGGAGGTGGGCCCGGTCAACTTCGTCGGCGACTGGGGACTCCAGGGCCTCGCCCAGTGCGCCACCGCACCGGCCGGCTACCAGGTCGTGGCCACGACCGGGGCGGTCGGGACGGCGCTCGTCACGGCGAGCTGCGGGACGAAGAAGGTCATCGGGATGGGCGGGCGGATCAACAGCGGCCTGGGCGACGTGGTGCTCGACCAGGTGGTGCCCTCGTTCGACCTGACGTCGGTGACCGTCCGGGCGGTCGCGGTGCAGGGCACCGCGCCGGCCGGCTGGAGCGCCACCGCGATCGCGGTCTGCGCCACCGCGCCCGCCGGGCTGGAGCGCATCTCCCTGATCGGGACGAGCGCGAGCAACCCGTCCGACAACAGCATCGCGGCGTGCCCGGCCGGCAAGGGCCTCTACAGCGCCGGCGCGGACATCAACGCCGGCAACGGCCAGGTGCTGCTCACCGCGGTCAACATCACCGGGGGGAACACCGTGCGGACGCGGGCGGACGAGGACGCCGACGGCTTCGCCGGCACGTGGAGCCTCAACGCGTACGGCATCTGCGGAAGCTGACCCGGCGGTCGGGGCGGCACGGTCACCGGATCGGGCCGCCCCGACACCGCGTGCCCCCTGATCCACGGCGTCCCCCGGGCGGGACCGGCCCGCCGGCCGGTCCCACCCGGACGGGTCAGAGCCCGCCCTCGCTGAGCCGCCGACGGTAGCCGCGGGCGCCCTCGGAGCCGACGTTCTCGTTGACGTCCACGCCGCCCGGGTTGGTCTGCACGTGGTAGTACGTGGCGCCCCACAGGTTGCCGGCGACCGAGTTGTCGAAGTGGATCAGGTTGGCGTACTTGTAGCCCTTGTCGTACTGGGAGATGGCGGTGGTGCGGATCGAGTACTCGGTGCCGATCACCCGCTTGCCGGGCCAGATCGACGCGGCCCGCTGCAGCGTCTCGGCGTAGGTCAGCTCGTTGACGGTGCCCTGTTCGGTGAAGCTTCCGTTGCTCGGGTTGCTGTAGAAGTGGACACCGACGAAGTCGCACTTGGCGATCGCGTCCCGGTAGTTCTGGTTGCCGTACCAGTCGTCGGGCCGCACGCCCTTGTTCGGTGACAGGGCGGTGCCGCAGATCAGCGCGCCGGGGAACTCCGCCCGGATGCGGTCGATCGTGGCGCTGAGGCACCAGCCGTAACCCCAGATGTCGCTCACCCCGATGTTCGGCTCGTTACCGAGCTCGATGATGCACTTGCCGGCGCCGGACCGGATCCGCTTGTACTCGAAGAACCGCGAGTTCCGGATCTCGCTGACCGCGTTGTTCGCGTCGATCATGGTGTTCGTGTCCCCGGTGACGGTCCGCACGATCAGGTGGTCCGTGGCGCCGCACGCGGTCCAGACGTGGTCCGGGTTGGCCGCCCAGCCACCCGCCAACCCCCACCCGGTGACGACCTTGGCGAGGTTGGCCGACTGGTTGGAGATCGCGGTCAGCCAGGTCTGGTAGCCGTCGGTCAGCACCGGGCCGTGCGCCCGGTAGAACGGCGCCGCCGAGGCCGGCTGCCCCGCCCCCAGGTACGCGCCCACGCCGACCGCCGCCGCCGCGCCGCCGGTCAGCCGGATGAGCGACCGCCGGGACAGCCCCCGACCCGGCCGGCTCTTCTCGTCCTCGTCCACTGGTGTCTCCTCACGCATCGATGCGGACGTGGCCGGGCGGTCGCACCACCGTCCGGGCCACGTCCGCGGTCCCGTACCGATCCCGGTCGACGCCGGGCCCCACCACCATCCGGCCGGGCCGGTATAGCGGTGGTATACGGGCGCGGCGAGCAGGGCGTACGGGCGGACCGGCGCGGCTCAGCCGCCGCCCGCGGGGATGGGCGGGGCGGCCAGCAGCCCTCGGGTCCGGTCGATCCAGAGCGCTGCTGCCATCCGCTCGAAGATCCGCAACGCCCCGCGCAGGGCGTCGCGGGCCTCGTCGGGCCGGCCCCGCGCCAACTCCAGCCGGCCGATGCTGAACAGCGCGTAGCCCTCCCATCGGACGTCCCCGCCGGCGCGGAAGACCGCCAGCGCGGCCGTCAACTCCCCGGCGGCCTCCTCGTGCCGCCCGAGCCCGGTCAGCGCGTCGCCGAGGCCACGTCGGGCGTACGCCTCGCCGAGCGCGTCCGCGACGTCGGCGAACGCCGCGTGGCAGTCCCGGTAGGTGGGCACGGCCCGCGCGAAGCGCTCCTGGTCGACCTGGGTCATCCCGAGACCGAGCAGCGCCGCCGCCTCGCCCAGCCGGTCCCCCAGCGCGGCGAAGTCCGCCCGGCAGCGCAGGAAGCACTCGGTGGCCTCGTCGTAGCGTTCCTGGTCCAGCCGGATGCTGCCCAGCGTGCGCCGGGCGTACGCCTCGCCGTCGCGGTCGCCGAGCGCGGCGAACGCGCGCAGGCACCGCTGGGCCGCCGCCGCCGCGTCGGACAGCCGACCCAGGCCCCGGTACGCCACCGACAGCCCTCGCAGCGTCTCCGCCGTGCCGCGTCGGTCGGCACCGGCGACGAACAGCGGCAGCGCGGCACGGTAGCGGGTGATCGCGGTCCGCGCGTCGCCGCGTCCCCAGCCGGCGTCGCCGAGCCCGCGCAGCGCCGCGGCGCGCTGGAGGTCGTCTCCGGTCCGTCCGGCCAGGTCCAGGCAGCGGCCGAAGTGGTCGGCGGCCTCGGCGAAGCGGCCCCGGTCCCGGTAGAGGTCACCGAGGCGCTGGGTGAGCGCGACCTCGACGGCGACGTCCCCGGCGCGGCGGGCCGCGTCCTGCGCCAGCTCGTGGGTGGTCCGCCAGGCCTCCCATTGGGAGCGTTCCTCCAGGAACCGGGTCAACGACCGGGCCAGACGCCAGGTGACCGACCAGGCGCCGGCCCGGTGCGCCTGGCGGACGGCGGCCACCAGATCGGCCTGCTCGGCGGTGAACCAGCACCGCGCCTGCTCGGCGTCCGGGCCGGTCAGCGCAGCGGCGGCGCGTTCCGCCGGCGTCAACCAGGCCCGCAGCGCCGAGTCGACGGCCGACCGCCGCACCGGTTCGGGCTCGGCGGCGGCCATCTCCGCGGCGTAGACCCGAAGCAGGTCGTGCAGGCGGTAACGGTCCCCGGCGGACGACTCCAGGAGTTGGGCGTCGACAAGCGACTCCAGCAGCCGCTCCGCGCCGGTCGGCGTGGTGCCGAGCAGGGCGGCGGCCAGCCACGCGGTGACGGTCGGCTGGTCCAGCAGGGCCAGCAGGCGGAACGCGCGGTGGGTGTCCGGGTCCAGGCCGTCGTAGCTGAGCTGGAAGCTGGCCCGTACGTCGAGGTCCCCGGCGCGCAGTTCGTCGAGCCGCCGTCGGCTGTCGGCCAGGCGCCCGGCGAACGCGGCCAGCGTCCAGTGCGGACGGGTGGCCAGTCGGGCGCCCGCCACCCGCACGGCCAGCGGCAGCCGACCGCAGAGCCGCACCACCGCCGCGGCGTCGGCCGGGTCGACCCGCGCGCGGTCCCGGCCGGCGGCGGCCAGCAGCAGCGTCACCGCCGCCTCCGCGTCCAGCACGTCCAGCGGCAGGTGCCGGGCGCCGACCAGGCCGGCCAGCGGGGTGCGGCTGGTCACCAGCACCGCGCAGCCGGCGCCGCTGGGCAGCAGCGGGCGGACCTGCGCCTCACCGGCAGCGTCGTCGAGCAGCACGAGCATCCGGCGGTCGGCCAGCGCGCCGCGGTAGAGGTGGACGCGCTCGTCGAGGTCGCCGCCCGGCGGCGGGGCCGGCCGGCCCAGGGCGCGCAGGAACTGCGCCAGCACGTCGGCCGGATCGACGGGCCGTTCCCCGTGGCCGTGCAGCCGCACGTGGAGCTGCCCGTCCGGGTAGTGCGGTCGGAGCAGGTGCGCGGCGTGCACCGCCAGGCTGCTCTTGCCCACCCCGCCGGCACCGGACACGGCGTGGATGCGCAGCGCGCCCGCCGTACCGCCGAGGTGGCGGGTGATCTCCGCTACCTGCGCGGCCCGCCCGGTGAAGTCGGCCAGGTCGGCGGGGAGCTGGGCCGGGCCCGGCTCGGCCGCGCGGTGCCAGGACAGCCGGGCCCCGAGCGCCCGCAGCGTCGGACCCGGCGCAACCCCGACCTCGGCGGCGAGCAGCCGACGGAACTCCCGGTACGCGGTGGCCGCGTCGGCGTGACGGCCGGCGGCGAGCAGCCCGCGCAGCTCGTGCTCCCGCAACGGCTCGTGCAGCGGGTGGTCGACGATCAGCCGCCGGGCCCGGGGCAGGACGGCGACCGGCCCGTGCAGGCGGGCCTCCACCGCCAGGGACTCGTCGAGCGTGACGAGGTGCCGGCGTTCCAGCAGGGTGGCCTCCTCCCGCAGCAGGCCCCGGTCGACCAGGTCGGCCAGCGCGCGTCCCCGCCACGTCGACAGTCCCCGCCGGTAGGCGTCGTGGGCCGCCGGCAGGTCGTCGGCGGCGGCGGCCCGTCGGGCGGCGTCCACCAGGTCGTCGAACTCGGCGGCGTCCAGCCGGTAGGCCGCCCGGTCGAGCCGGTAGCCGCCGTTGCGGTGGCTGAGCGCCGTGCCGAGCAGCTTGCGGAGCTGGTGCACGTAGAGCTGGAGGTTCTTGACCGCCGACCGTGGCGGGTCGTCCGGCCAGAGCGTGTCGACGAGTTCGGTGACGGTCGCCGCCCGACCGGCGCGCAGCACCAGCGCGGCCAGCAGCGCCCGCTGCTTGGGCGGACCGAGCGGCACCGCGTCGCCCCGGTCGGTCTCGGCGGTGCAGGGGCCGAGGACGCGGACAAGCATGCTGATCACCCCGTCGGAGGCGGTCACCGACCACTCACGGTGCTCCGCGACGGAGTTTAGATCGCCTGTCGACGATGCGTCCGGGTCCGCCCGGTCACCGGCGCAGGGCGGCGGCGAGCGCGGCCAGGTACGCGCCGGCCCGCGCCCCGTTGACCAGCCGGTGGTCGTAGGCCAGGCCGAGGTCGGCGGTGGTCCGCTCGCGTAACCCGCCGTCCGCGTCGAGCACGACCTCGCGGTGCACGTCGGGCACCGACAGCGCGCAGGTGACACCGGGCGGGATGATCGGCCGGGCGTGGGTCACGCCCGGGGTGTCGTTGAGCGCGACCAGGAAGTTCATGTCGGCCATGTCGTCCTCGCCGAGCCGGTTGCGCAGCGCCCGCATGCGCAGCGCGACCACGGTGTCGGCGAGGTCGCCCAGGTCCAGCTTCGCGGCGTCGCGGATCACCGGCAGGAACAGGCCGGTGCCGACGTCGACGGTCAGCGCGATCGCCGGCTGCGCCGCGTCGCGCACCCGGCCGTCGCCGGTGAGCGTGGCGTACAGGTCGGGGAACCGGTCGTGCAGCGCGGCCACCTCGGCGATGACGAGCTCGGTGAGGCCGACGTCGGCGCCGGTCTCCTCGGCGGTCCGGCGGGCGTACCCGAGGGCGGCCGTCACGTCGACGCGCACCACGGTGAACGCGGCCGGGATCTCCCGGTGCGAGGTCGCCACCACCTCGGCGACGCGGCGTTGCGCCGGTGACAACGGCCGTCCGACCGGCGACGCCATCGGCGGCCGGGCCGCGACGGCCCGGCCCGGCGGCGCTTCCGGGGCCGGCGGCGCTTCCGGGGCGGGCGCGGTCGGGGCGGGCGCGGCCCCGACCGGCAGGACGCGGCCGATGACGCCGCCCGGGACGCAGTCCGCCCCGGCGGCCACGTCGTGCCGCAGCACGCCGGCGTGCGTCGCGGCCAGCTCCTCGATCGCCTTGGCGGTCTCCACCGCCGCGATCGGCTCCCCGACGCCGACGGTGGCGCCGGCCGGCGCCAGCCACTCCAGCAGCAGGTAGCTCTCGTCGGTCGGGTTGAGCGTGGGCACCCGCACCGGGACACCCGGCTCGGTGGTACCCGCCGGACGCGACCCGGCCGGCGGCGGGTCGACGCCGGCCGCGCGCGGCGCGGCGGGCCCGCCGGCCGGAACCCGCATGATCCGCTCCAGGATGGTGTCCGCGCCGAGCAGGACCGCGCGTTCCAGGTGCGGGGCGGACGGAATGACCCGGTCGGCGGAGCTGACCAGCTCGACCGGCCGGCGTAGCAGCGGCCACGCCTCGGCGTGCAGCCGGGCGGCGACCTCACCGCCCCAGGTGCCGCCGGCCGTGCTCTCCTCGGCGACGATCACCCCGGCCGCGCCGTCGAGCACGCCGCGCAGCCCGTCCACGTCGACCGGATAGAGCCGGGCCGGCACCAGCACCTCGACGGCGCGGCCCCGCCCGGCGGCGTCCCGCGCGGCGGCGATGGCCCGCTCGGCGACCCCGCCGGGCGCGATGACGAGCGTCGGCGCGGTGTCGACGGCCGGGTCGTGCACGCGGGCCCAGTTGCGGTCCGCGCCCCGCATCTCGACGGCGAAGCGGTCGTCGACGCGGCCGTCGACGTACCGGCGGCGGGTGTAGAGGATCTTGTCCTCGAACAGCATCGCCGGTTCGCCCCGGCGCAGCGCGGCGGCGAGCACGTCGGCCGCGTCGTGCAGGGGCGACAGTTCGAAGAGCGCGAGGTGCGGGATGCCGATGAAGTGCTTCTGCACGCTCTGGCTGTGCGTCGCGCCGTAGCCCCGCCCGCCGCCCACCGGGCAGCGGACCACCACCCGCATCGGGGTGCGCTCGCCGTACATGCTGACGGACTTGGTGAGGAGGTTGAGGATCGGGTCGAACGCGAGACCGGCGAAGTCGCCGAACATGATCTCGACGATCACGGTGTCACCGCAGAGCGCCAGGCCACCGGCGACGCCGGTGATGCCGTTCTCGCTCAGCGGCGTCGACAGCACCCGGTCCGGGTAGGCGGTGGACAGCCCCCGGGTGGCCTTGAACGCGCCGCCGTACGGGTCGGCGACGTCCTCACCCAGCAGCCAGACCCGGTCGTCGGCGGCGAACAGCTCGTGCAGGGCGCGGTTGAGGTTCTCGCTCACCCGTTCGGCGCGGGTCACGCCACGCCGCCGCTCACCAACGGCCGGGACAGCACCTCGGCCGAGACGTCCGCGACCCGCCGCCGGGCCCGCGCGTCCACCGCCGAGAACTGCTCCGGGTACGCGGTGGCGTAGCGCTCCAGCCAGTCGAGCCGCCGCAGCTCGCGCAGCTCGTCGGCGTCGCGGGAGTCGTCGCCCTTGCTGTGCGGGCCGAGCCGGACCGTGTGCTGCACCAGCACGTGCGGTTGCCGGGCGGCGCGGACCCGCGCGACGTGCGGCGCGGCGCCGGCCCGCACCTCGTTGAGGTCGAGCGAGTCCGACTCGCTGACGGTGATCCCGAACCCGGCCACCCGGCCGGCGATGGTGCCGGCCAACTGCGCGGTGGTCGGCGTGGACTGGGCGATCCGGTTGTGCTCCACCACCACCAGCAGCGGCACCCGCCAGAGCTGCGCCATGTTGAGCGCCTCGTAGACCGCACCCTCGCCCCAGGTGCCGTCGCCGACGTAGGCCGCCACGATCCGGTCCTGCCCGGTGCGGTTGAGGTGCAGCCCGACGCCGACCGCGGCGGGCAGGCTCTCCCCCTGCACGCCGGTGGACAGGAACCCGTCCCGGCGCAGGTGCTGGCTGCCGCCGTGCCCGTGGCACACCCCGCCGTCCCGGCCGAGCAGTTCCGCCAGCAGGCCGTGCGGGTCGGCGCGGTGGGCCAGGTAGTGCCCGTGCCCCCGGTGGTTGCTGAACACGAAGTCCCCGGTCAGCAACGGGGCCAGCGCGACCGGGATGTGTTCCTGGCCCAGGCAGGTGTGGGTGGTGCCGGCGAGGTGGCCGTCGGCGTACAGGCGGAGCAGCTCCTCCTCGAAGCGGCGGATGAACAGCCCGGCGTCGAGGTCGGCGTCGCCGAGCGGGGACGGCGCGACGGCAGTCATTCCTCGACGCCCCGCCGCGCCAGCAGCGCGCGCAGGTCCGCCACCGACCGCACGGTCCGGATCTCCCGCGGGGTGATGGTGACCCGGTAGGCGTCCTCGACCGCCGCGACGATCTGGAGGTGCCGCAGGCTCACCCAGGCGGCCGTGGTGGCCGGCCCGGTCTGCGCGTCGACCTCGTCGACCGGCAGCTCCAGCACGTCGGCGACGAGCCGCACCAGCCGACTGGACATGCCGTGTCCCTTCCGGAACGGGTCCTCCGGCGGCAGCGGCGGCGCGCTGGCACAGACCGGATGATCGATGCCTATACCGCGATGATGGTACAGGCCCAGTGCATGCCCCGGCCCAGCGAGATCAACGCGACCCGGTCGCCCTCGACCAGCTCCCCGGCGGCCAGCAGGCGGCTCAGCCCGAAGAGCTGGTCCGCGGCCCCGAGGTGCCCGTGCTCGGCGGCCAGCTCCCGGTTGGTCCGGGCCAGCGGCACGCCGTGCGCCTCGGCCAGCGACGTCATGGCCCGCTCGTTGTCGCCGACCAGGATCAGCCGCGCCAGGTCGGCGACCGCGACACCGGCCCGGGCGCAGGCCCGCTCGGTGACCCGCACGGCCCGTTCGTCGAGCTCGCGGGCGAACTGCGCGAACTGCTCGGCGTCGTAGTCGAAGAACTCCATCACGTGCCACCCGTCGAGGGCGGTGGGCGGTTCGCCGCCGGACCCGAAGGGCGTCGCCGCGCCGCCGCTGTCGAGCCGGTGGAACCCGGCGTAGCGGCCGTCGGTCACGGCCTCGGTGGCCAGCCAGCGCAGCCGCGGGTGCCCGCGCCGGGCCACCGTGGCGACCGCGCCGTCGGAGAACACCATCGGCTGGGTGTCCATCCGGTTCCAGTACGCCTCACAGGTCCGGTTCGCGGCCACCACCAGCGCGGTGGCGTACCCCGGGTGGGTGGCGAACCGGCCCGCGACGGTGTCGAGGCTGAGCACGCCGGTGGTGCACGCCTGGGTGAGCAGCACCGCCTCGGCGTCCACCAGGCCGAGCCGGTGCGCCAGGTCCGCGGCGGCGTCCCAGTAGAGGTGTTCGGTGACGTCGGTGACGGCCAGCACCAGCAGGTCCACCTCGGCGGCGGCCAGCGCGGCGGCGTCGAGCGCCCGACGGGCGGCCCGCTCGGCGAGGTCGGTCACGCCGACCCCCGGGGCGGCGCGGTGCACCTGCCGGTAGCCGTAGCCGAGGACCCGCTGCACGTCGTCGGTGTACTCCCCCACCACGTCCGCCACCGGCGCCGGATCGCCGAGCGCCTCCCCGAAGGACACCAGCCCGAAGCTCATGTTCGCCCGTCCCGCCGTGGATCCCGTCGATGCCTACCATTGCCGGGTGCCCCGAGAGCATCTCACGCCCCTGACCGGAACCCCGTGGCACGTCTGGCGTTCCGCGCTGCTGCGCTCGGCCGGCTTCCCGGCCGCCGGGATGCGCCGGTTCGCCGCGCCCGCGCTCGCCGCCGTCGCCGACGCCCACCTCGCCGGGGCCTGCGACGAGGCCACGTTCGACGCCGCGTTCGACGCCGCCGCCGCCGAGCTGGGCCGGGCGGTCCACGACGTCGCCCGGGACGACGCGTTCCGCACGGCGCTCACCTGGCAGAACCCGGCGGTGCTGGTGGCTGTCGACGCGATCCGGCGGGACGGCCCGCACGCCCCGCGCAACCTGCGCCGGCGCCACCGGGAGGAGGTGGTGGCGAAGTACTGGCAGCGCTACTGCCTCAAGAACGACACGGTCGGCTTCTTCGGCCCGATCTGCTGGACCGAGCTGGGCGGTCCGGGTCCGGTCGTCACCGTACGGCCGGGTCCGGCCCTGACCCGGGACCGCCGGGTCTTCCTGGAACGGTGGGGGCTGGACGCGCTCGGCGCGGCGTTCGCCCACACGGCCGGCGTCCGCGACTGGCTGCCGGTGCGCCTGTCGCCGGAGTTGACGCTGCGGGACCGGGTGCTGCGGCACCCGCACCGCGCGCCGCAGGCGCTGCCGGCGGGGACGGCCGCGCTGCTGGCGCTGGCCCGACGGCGGCCACGGGTCGGGGACCTCGTCGCCGGGGTGCTCGCGGACCCGGCCAGCGGTTTCCGCCGCGCCGCCGACGTGCACGCGCAACTCGACGCGCTCGCCGGCAGCGGCGTGCTGCGGATCGGCTTCGACCTGCCGGTCGACCTCACCGCCGAGGACGCGCTGCGTGACCAGCTCGCCGCGATCGGCGACGACGCGCTCCGCGCCCGGCTGCTCGGCGAGCTGGCCGAGATCGGCGCGCTACGCGACGCGGTGGCCGCCGCCGACGACCCCGACGCGCTGGCCGCGGCGATGTCCACGCTGGAGCGCCGGTTCGTCGAGCTGACCGGCCGGCCCGCGCGGCACCAGCCCGGCGAGGTGTACGCCGGGCGCACCCTGTGCCATCTGGAGACCGTACGCGACCTCGACATCCGTTTCGGCGACGCGCTGCTGCGCCGGCTCGCCCCGCTGGAGCCGCTGCTGCTGTCGGCGCGGTGGCTGACGGCGGCGATCGGCGACGCGTACGCCGACGCGCTGGCCGCCCTCCACCGCGACCTGTCGGCCGACGCGGGGAGCCCGGACGTGCCCCTGGCCGACCTGTGGTTCCACGCCCAGGCGGTGGTGTTCGGGGCGGACCCGCCCAGCGCCGCCGTCACCGCCGACTTCCTGGCCCGCTGGGCGACCGTGCTCGGGCTGGCCGACGCCGACCCCGACGCCCGCGAGTTGCGCTTCGACGCCGCCGAGCTGACCGCCCGGGTCGCCGCCGCGTTCCCCGCCACCGCGCCCGGCTGGGCCGCCGCCCGGATCCACAGCCCGGACGTGCACCTGTGCGCCCCGGACGAGGCGGCGCTGCGGCGCGGCGACGTCACCGTCGTGCTCGGCGAGCTGCACGTGGCCCTGGCCGCGTTCGACACGCACTTCTTCGCCCACGGCCACCCCGATCCGCAGCGGCTGCGCGACGCCATGCGCGCCGACCTGCCCGAGGGCCGGGTGCGGCTGCTGGCCCCGGTGGACTGGCCCCGGCACACCGCCCGCATCGCGGAGTGGCTGCACGGACCGGCCGACGCGCAGCTCGGCTTCACCGGCGCACCCGGTGCCGACCCGGACCGCCTCGTGCCGATCACCGACCTCACGGTGCGACCCGATGCCGACGGCGGCCTGCGGGCGTACGCCGGGGACGGGCGGCAGTGGCCGCTGCTGGAGGTGTTCGCGCCGCTCGTCGACCACCAGGTGTTCGACACGTGGAAGCTGGCCGGGAACGCCGGGCACACGCCCCGGGTCACCGTCGACGATCTGGTGCTGGTGCGGGAGACGTGGCGCACCACGGTCGGCGCGACCGGGCTGCACACGGTGAAGGGCGAGCGGGCGCGCTACCTCGCGGTGCGGCGCTGGCGGCGCGCGCTCGGCCTGCCCGAGCAGGTCTTCGTCCGGGTCGACACCGAACTCAAGCCCACCTTCGTGGACCTGACCAGCGGCGTCTACACCCGGCTGCTGTGCACGCTGCTGCGCGGCGCGCACGAGCGGGGCGGGGACCGGGTCGGGTTGACCGTCACCGAGCTGCTGCCCGGCCCCGGCGACGCCTGGCTGACCGACGCGGCCGGCCGGGCGTACGCCTCGGAGCTGCGGCTACAGATCGTCGACCCGGCGCAGTCGCGGTAGCCACTCGGCCGCGTCCGCCGGGGCGTCCGGGGTCTCGGTGTCGAAGTGGCGCAGCCGGCGCATGCCGTAGGCGCCCGCCGCCACCACGGCCAGCGCCAGGCCGGACACCACGAACGCGAACCCGAGCCCCCGGCCGGGGCCGGTCCCGATCAGCGCGCCGACGCTGCCGGCCAGGGCGCCGCCCGGGGCGAACATCGGTTCGAGCACGGCACCGCTCAGCGGCACCAGCACGGCGAAGCCCAGCGGCAACGTCGCCCAGGTCAGTGTCTGGATGATCGCCAGCACCCGGCCGTGGAACCGCTGCGGCACCTTCACCTGGATGAGCGACAGGTAGATGCCGTTGTGCAGGCCCAGACCGAGGCCCACGCCGAAGCTGCCGAGCGCGATCAGCGGCAGGCTCGGGCGTACGCCGCTGAGCACCAGGCTGATCGCGACCCCGAACGCGATGGCGATCAGCGCGGGCATCCGGCGTCGGGTCGGTCCGCCCCAGACCGCGACCGCCAGCCCGCCCAGGACCGCGCCCAGCGCCTCGGCGAACGCCACGGTGCCGACCTGGCCCATGGTGCCGAACGCCAGCACCATCGGCGGCACCAGCAGCAGGCTGGCCAGGCAGAGGTTGTAGAGCGAGAAGAAGCCGAGCATGGCCCGGAAGCCCGGCTCCGCCCACGCCATCCGCGCCCCGCCGACCAGTTCGGCCAGGAACGGCTCCTTGCGGCGGCGGCCGAGCAGCCGGGGGAAGCGCACCACCGCGAGCACGCCGATGGCGACCGTGTAGCTCACCATGTCGATCAGCAGCACCCCGGTCAGGCCGATGGCCGCGAGCAGGCCCGCCGCCAGCAACGGCACCGCCAGCGAGCTGAGCCCCACGGCGAGCTGGGCGATGCCGTTGGCGTGGCCCAGGTAGCGCTTCGGCACGACCTGCGGGATCGCGGCCAGGTAGGTGATGCGTTGGAACACCGACGCCGCGCCGAGCACACAGACCAGCGTGTAGACGGCGGCCAGCCCCAGCCGGTCGGTCCACAGCAGCGTGGCCAGCAGCGCCTCCGCCGTCACCGCGACCGCGCAGGCGGCGATCAGCACCCGACGCCTGTCGAACCGGTCCGCGACGGTGCCGGCGACCGGCAGCGCCAGCAGCGCCGGCAGGTAGGCGATCACCCCGGACAGGCCGAACCACAGCATCGACCCGGTGCTCAGGTAGACCCAGACCGGCACCGCCCACTGGGTCAGCGCCGAGCCGGTGGCCGAGACGAGCTGGCTCGCGGTGAGCGCCAGGAACCGGCGTATGCCGGGCTGCACCCCGGCCTCGACGGCGGCCGGGTCGGCGCTGGTCGCGGCGAGTTCCCAGCCGTCACCGGCGACCGGAGCGGGCGCGGTGCCCGGCGCGGACAGACCCGGGTGGGTGAGCACCTCGGCGAGCGCCCGGGCCCGCTGCTTGACGAAGTAGTGCCCGGCCTGGTCGAGCACCACAAGCGCGGTGGAAGCGCCGAGGAAGCCCCACTCGCGGTAGCGCTCCTCGTAGTACTCGGTGAGCACGTCGTGGGTGCCCACCACGGAGATCACCGGCGCGGGGACCCGGACCGGCTCGGCGTCCAGCCAGGCGGTGAACCGCTCCTGCGCCTCCGCCGCCTCGCGCCGTACGTGGTGGACGAACCGGTCGACCTGGGCCGGGTCCAGGTCGGCCAGCTCGGCGCCGATCGACCGCAGGAACGTCTCGTAGCGCCGGTCCGCGCCCCGCGCGTCGACCCAGTCGACCAGCCGGCCGAGCATGTTGTCCGGCCGGGCGGTGGGGAACACGCCACCGGCGTAGATCGCCTCGATCGGCCGGCCCCGCTCGTGCAGCCGCCGGGCGATGCCGGTCAGCAGCGCGCCGCCCACGCAGTGGCCGTAGAGGACCAGCGGGCCGTCCACCCGGTCCTCGATCTCGGCCACGCACCGCTCGACCAGCTCGTCGAAGGGCAGCTCGGTGTCGTCGACGCCGACGTCGTGCCCGGGCACGGCCAGCGAGTAGAGCGTGTGCCCGGGCGGCAGTTCGTCCGCGAGCGGCTGGTAGATGCTGGCCAGCCCGCCGCCGTAGGGCACGCACACGTAGGACCGCACCCGCTGTGCCGCCGGCACCGGCCGGGTCAGCTCGTAGAGGAGCGGACGCCGGCGGTCGTCGGCCGGACCGTCGATCAGCGCGGCCAGCCCCGCCACTGTGGGGTGCTGGAACAGGTCCATCACGCCGACGTCGACCGGCCCGTACGCCGCGCGCAGCGTGGCCAGCATCCGGATCGCCAGCAGCGAGTGCCCGCCGAGGGCGAAGAAGTCGTCGTCGAGGCCGACGTCGGCGACCCCGAGCGCGTCCTGCCAGGCGGCGGCGACAGCCCGTTCGACAGCTGTGACCGGTGGGCGGTGCGCCGCGTCGCCGCCGCCGTCGGGCACCGGGTCGGGCAGCGCGGCGATGTCCAGTTTCCCGTTGGCGGACAGCGGCAGCGCGTCCAGCGGCACGAACGCCGACGGCACCATGTAGTCCGGCAGCCGCCGCCGCAGCGCCTCCCGCAGCGCCGCCGGGTCGACCGCCCCGGTGCCCGCCGCCGGTGTCACGTACGCGACCAGGCGCTGACCGGCGGGGGTGGCGCCGCGGACCGCGACGGCGGCGGCGCCGACGCCCGGCTGCTCGCGCAGCACGGCGGCGATCTCCCCCGGTTCGATCCGCAGACCTCGCAGCTTCACCTGGTCGTCGAGGCGACCGAGGTACTCCAGGGTCCCGTCGGCCCGCCAGCGGGCCCGGTCGCCGGTGGCGTAGAGCCGCCCGCCGGCCGGGCCGAACGGGTCGGGGCGGAACGCGTCGGCGGTGAGCCCGGGCCGGCGCAGGTAGCCCCGGGCCACCTGCACCCCGCCGAGGTGGAGCTGCCCGGCCACCCCGACCGGCACCGGCCGCATGGCCCGGTCGAGCACGTGGGCGCGCACGTTGCGGATCGGCCCGCCGATCGGCACCCGGGTGACGGCGGCCAGCGCGGCGGGCGTGGCCGCCCAGGCGGTCACGTCGATCGCCGCCTCGGTGGGCCCGTAGAGGTTGTGCAGCGCCGCCGCCGGGAGCGCGGCCACGGCCCGGCGGGCGAGGTCCAGCGGCAGTTCCTCGCCGCTGCACACGATCCGTCGCAGCGAGCCGCACCGGGCCAGCTCGGCGGCGTCGGCGGTGGCCAGGAACGCGTCCAGCATCGACGGTACGAAGTGGATTGTGGTGATCCGCTCGCGGGCGATCAGCTCCCGCAGGTACGCCGGGTCGCGGTGCCCGCCCGGCGTGGCCAGCACCAGCCGCGCGCCCACCACGAGCGGCCAGAACACCTCCCACACCGACACGTCGAAGCCGATCGGCGTCTTGTGCAGCACCGCGTCGTCCGGCCCCAACGCGAAGGCGTCCTGCATCCAGTCGAGCCGGTTGACCACGCCGGCGTGCGCGTTGACCACGCCCTTCGGTCGCCCGGTGGACCCGGAGGTGTAGATCACGTAGGCCGCGTTGCCCGGCCCGGCGGCGACCCGGCCGGCCCCCGACCCCGGCCGGTCCGGACCGGTCAACGGCAGCACCACGCCCGCGCCGGCGAGGCCGGTCGGCACCTCGTCGGCGAGCAGCACCTCCGCGCCGGCGTCGGCCAGCATGAACGCCAGCCGCTCCGGCGGATGGTCCGGGTCCAGCGGCAGGTACGCCGCGCCGGCCCGGTGGACGCCGAGCAGCCCGGCGACGAGCCGGCTGGAGCGGAGCTCGTGGACGGCGACGACCGACTCGGGCCCCACCCCGTGGGCGGTCAGCCGCCGGGCCACCCGGTCGGCGGCGGCGGACAACTCGGCGTAGGTCAGCCGGGTGTCGCCGTCGACCAGCGCCACCGCGTCCGGCGTGCGCCGGACCTGGGCGTCGAACAACTCGGCCAGGGTGCTCCGGCGCAGCGGGGCGGCGGTGTCGTTCCAGCCGGTCACCACCAGGTCCCGTTCGGCGTCCGACATGACCGGCAGCGCACCCACCCGGGTCTGCGGCGACGCGACGGCGGCGGCGAGCAGCAGCAGGTAGCGGTCCGCGAACGCGGCCATGCCGGCCGGCTCGAACAGCGCGGTGTCGTACTCCAGCCGCAGCTCGTCGCCGGCGATCTCCAGCGACAGGTCGTCCATCGCGCCGCCGAACGCCGCGCCGCGCCCGGTCGGCAGGTGGTGGAACGTCACCTGGTAGAGCGGCGGCAGACCGGGGTCGCGGCGCACCGCCAGGTCCTCGACCAGCTTCTGGAACGGCATGTCCTGGTGGTCCCACGCGTCGAGCACCACCCGGCGGACCCGGCGGACCAGCGTCCGGAACGGCGGATCACCGGAGACGTCGACGCGCAGCACCAGCATGTTCATGAACATGCCGAGCAGTGGTTCCAGCTCGGCGCGGTCCCGGCCGGCCACCGGCATGCCGACCACGACGTCGTCGCTGCCCGACAGCCGGTGCAGCAACGCCACGAACGCGGCGAGCTGCACCATGAACGGGGTGGCGGCGGTCTGCCGGGACAGCTCGGGCAACGCCTCCGCCACGCCGTCGGGCAGGGCGCGGCGCACGTCGGCGCCGTGGAACGCGCGCGTCGACGGGCGCGGGCGGTCGGTGGTCAGCCCGTGCACGGCGGGCAGGCCGGCCAGCGTCTCCCGCCAGTACGCGCGCAGCTCGCCCCGGCGGGGGCCGTCGAGACGGTCGCGTTCCCAGGCCGCGTAGTCGGCGTACTGGACGGGCAGGTCGGGCAGGTCCGGCGCGCGACCCGCCACCGCGGCGGCGCACAGTTCGGTCAGCTCCGTGCGCAGGTTGAGCAGCGACGTGCCGTCGAGGATCACGTGGTGGCCGGCGAAGAGCAGCCACCAGGTGTCCGCGTCGAGCCGCAGCAGCCGCGCCCGCCACAGCGGCAGGCCGTCCATCGGCAGGTCGAGGCGGGCGTACTCGGCGACGATCCCGGCGCGGACCCGCTCCCGCTCCGACGGCGGCAGCCCGGACAGGTCGGTCACCGGCAGCTCCACCGGCACCGTCGGGTGGACGTCCTGCCGGAGTTCGCCGTCCACCAGGCACAGCGTGGTGCGCAGCGCCTCGTGCCGGTCGGTGACCGTCCGCAGCGCGGCGAGCGCCTGCTCCGGGCCCGCCCCGGCCGGTAGGGTGACCGCGTCGGTCATCGTGAACAGCGGCTGCCCCGGGCTGAGCTGGGCGGTGAACCAGACCCGCTCCTGGGCGTACGAGGCGGCGGCGCGGTAGACGCCGTCGACCGGAGTGAGGTCCGGCGGCGACTCGGTCACGCCGGCCGCCCCGGTCGGCGCAGGCGCGGGATCGGTGTCTCCGCCGCCGTGGCCGGCCCGGTGGCGCGCAGCGCCTCGATCCGGGCGGCCATCGCGGCGACCGTCGGCGCGTCGAACAGCACCCGCATGGACAGTCGGGCGCCGACGGCCTGGCGGATGCGCAGCACCAGGTGCGCCGCCACCAACGAGGTGCCGCCGAGCCGGAAGAAGTCGTCGTACGGGCCGACCTCGGCGACGCCCAGGACGTCGCGGAAGATCCCGGCGACGGTGGCGGTCAGGTCGCCGTCGACGGTGGTCGCGGTGGCGGTGGTCGCGGTGGCGGCCGAGGCGAGCCGCCGCTCGTGGCCGGCGACCGCGGCCACGGTGTACGCGCCGATCGCGACCGAGCCGGCGCGACTCTCGTCGAGGACCCGCCGCGCCGCCGCCGTCGCCGCCGCGGCGGGCAGGCCGTCGTGGTCGGGCACGCCGTCCTCCCGCCACGCGCCCCAGCCCAGCGCCACCACCCGGGTCGGCCAGCCGTGCGGGGCGCGGGCGTACGCGTCGAGGAACGCGTTGGCCGCCGTGTCGTCGACCCGGCCCAGGCCACCGGCGAGCGCGGTCACCGAGGCGCTGAGCGCCACGAAGTCCAGCGGCAGGTCACCGAAGACCTCGCGCAGCACCAGCGCGCCGGTGAGCTTCGGCCGCAGCTCCGTGGCGGCCTCCGCCAGCCGTGACCCGGCGGCCGGGCCGGTGTCCGGCCGCCGCGCGGCGTGGACGATGCCGTCGAGACCGCCGAGGTCGCGCAGCACCTCGACGCGGACCGCCCGCATCGCGTCCGGGTCGGCCACGTCGGCGGTGAGGTGCCGCACCCGGGCGCCGGCCCGCTCCAGCGCCTCGATCCGGGCGGCCGGCGGCGCGGTGGCGCGGCTCACCAGCACCAGCCGCGCGCCGGGCCGGGCCAGCTCGGCGGCGAACGCGCCGCCGACCTGGCCCGAGCCACCCGTGATCAGATACCGCCCGCCGTCCCGGACGACCGGCGCGGAGCCGGCCCGACCGCCGGCCGGCACCGCCGCGAACTCGCGCGTCCAGCGACGCCCACCGAGCCGCAGCGCGACCGCCTCGGCCCGGTCGACGCCGAGCAGCTCGTCGGCCAGCGGGTCGACGGCGGGTTCGCCCGGGTCGGCGTCGATCCAGTGACAGCGCAGCCGTGGGCGCTCCAGCGGCGCCGAACGCACCACCCCGGCGACCGTCGCGTGTTCCGGGCGCAGCAGGTCGGCACCGGTCACGTCGGCCACCCCGGCGGTCACCACGTCCAGCTCCACGTCGGTGTCCGGCAGCGCCTCCAGCAGCGTCAGCAGCGCGAGGTAGCCGTGGTCCTGGGCCGCCGACACGGCGGCCACGTCGGAGCCGGCCGGGTCCCCGTCGAGCGGCCAGGCGTGCACGACCCGGCCGGCGCGCTCGTCGTCGGCGCACTCGTCGAGCAGCCGACGGTGGTCGGTGACGCTTGTCGGCCGCACCTGGTAGCCGTCCGGGTGGACCGCGAAGGCCGGCCCGGGGCGGACCACCGTGACGTCGACGCCGCGTTCCCGCAGCCGCTCCGCCAGTGCCGTGCCCCGCCGGCCCGAGGCGAACAGCAGCAGCGCGGCCGGCACGTCGGCGGGTGCCGCGGCGGGCAGCTCGCGCCAGAGGGGAACCTCGACGACGCCGTCGTCGTGGCGGCGGTCGGCGGCCGGCGCGGCGGGCGCCACGGCCGCCGGCGCTGGCGCCGGGTCGATCCAGTGCCGGGTCCGCTGGTACGGGTAGCCGGGCAGGGACACCCGACGCGGCCGGCCGGGCGTGGGCAGGTGGACCGGCACCCCGGCGGTCCACAACCGGCCGGCCGCCTCGTGGGCGGTCTGCCGGTCGGTCAGCCGCTCCCCCGGCGCGGGCAGCGTGCGCAGCGGTGCGCGGGCCCCCGGCGGCAGGCTGAGCCGGGCCAGCCCGGCGAGCTGGCGGCCGGGGCCGCACTCCAGCAGCAGCCACCCGTCGGGCGGGCCGGTCGCCGCGAGGGCCGCCACCGTGGCCCCGAAGCGCACCGGCCGGCACAGTTGCTCCGCCCAGTACGCCGGGTCGGTGAGCTGCGCGTCGGTGAACGGCGCGGCGGTCGCCGCCGACCACACCGGCACCGTCGGCGCCCGGCGCGGCACGGCCGCCACCAGCGCCGCGAACTCGTCGCGCACCGGCTTCAGCAGCGGCACGTGCATCGCGTACGGCGTGCGCAGCGGCGTGCAGCCGATGCCGCGCTCGCGCAGCGTGTCGGCGAACGCGGTCACCGGCTCCGGCGCGCCGGCCAGCACGCAGGTCTGCGGCCCGTTGCTGATCGCCACCGCGACCCCGGCCGGCAGCAGCGGCGTGATCTCGTCGGCGCCGCGCTGCACGGCGAGCATCCGGCCCTCCGGCGCGGCCCGGACCAGCCGGCCCCGGGCGGCGGCGAGGCGCACCGCGTCGGGCAGGTCGAAGACCCCGGCGACGGTGGCCGCCACCAGCTCGCCGACGGAGTGGCCGAGCATCGCGGCGGGCGTGACGCCCCAGTGCCGCCACAGCGTCGCCAGCGCGTACCCGACCGTGAACAGCGCGGGTTGCAGCACCTCCGGCTCGGCCAGTCGCTCGTCGGCCCCGGGTCCCGCACCGACGAGCAGCTCGTGCGGGTCCCGGCCGAGGACCCGGGCGCACTCCTCGACGGCGGCGGCGAAGACCGGCTCGGTCGCGGCCAGCTGCGCGCCCATGCCCGGGTGCGCCGAGCTCTGGCCGGAGAAGAGCAGACCCACCCGGGGCGGGTACGCCGCGTCCCCGTCCCCCCGGCGTCGCGGATCGGTCAGGGCAGCCGCCGCCCGGGTCCGGTCCACCGCGACCACCGCGGCCCGGTGCCGGTACGTCGGCCGGCCCTCCCGCAGCGTGTACGCCACGTCGCGCAACTCCAGCTCCGGCCGGTCGGTGAGGTGGGCGGCCAGCCCGGCGCACGCCGCCGCCAGCGCGGCCGGGGTCGCGGCGGACACCTGGAGCAGCTCCCCGCCGCCGTCGTCCGGTTCGGTGGGGTCGAGCGGTGGGGCCTCCTGGAGCACCAGGTGCGCGTTTGTGCCGCCGAGGCCGAGCGAACTGACGCCGGCCCGCAGCGGGCGCTGCTCCGCCGGCTCCCACTTGGTCAGCGTCGACACCACGTAGAACGGGCTCGCCGCGAAGTCGATCTCCGGGTGGGGCCGGTCGTGGTTGATGCTGGGCGGGATCAGCCGGTGTCGCATCGACAGCACGGTCTTGATCAGGCCGACCACGCCGCCGGCCGCGCTGAGGTGACCGATGTTGGCCTTCGTCGAGCCGACCCCGCACCAGCCCCGCTCGGCGGTGCGCCGCCCGTACGCCGCGCTCAACGCCGCGATCTCGATCGAGTCGCCCAGGACCGTGCCGGTGCCGTGCGCCTCCACGTAGCTGACCGAGCGCGGAGCGACGCCGGCCACCGCGAGGGCCTGCACGACGACCTCCACCTGGCCGGTGACGCTGGGCGCGGTGAAGCCGGCCTTGGTCGCGCCGTCGTTGTTGACCGCGTTGCCGATGATCAGCGCCCGGATGTCGTCCCCGTCGGCCCGCGCGTCGGACAGCCGCTTGAGCACGACGACACCGACGCCGCTGCCGTAGACGGTGCCGTCGGCGCGGGCGTCGAACGGGCGGCAGTGCCCGTCGGCGGAGGTGTAGCCCTCGTCCGCGACGTACCCGACGGCGTGCGGCAGCTCCACGCAGACGCCGCCCGCGAGCGCCGTGTCGCACTCGCCGTTGCGCAGCGCCTCGCTGGCCAGGTGCACCGCGACAAGCGACGACGAGCAGGCGGTCTGCACGGTCATCGCCGGGCCCCGCAGACCGAGCCGGAACGACACGCTGCTGGCCAGGTAGTCCGGCTTGTTGCCCAACGACACCCGCAGCTCACCGGCGTCGGCCAGCGCGCGCGGGTTCCGCCGCACGTTGAGCCACTGGTAGAGGTCGGCGTTGCCGCCCGCGTACACGCCGATCTCGCCGTCGTAGCGGGCCGGGTCGCAGCCGGCGTCGGTCAGCGCGGCGTGCGCGTGTTCCAGGAACAGTCGCTGCTGCGGGTCGGCCAGCTCCGCGTCGCGCGGGCTCATCCCGAACAGGCCGGCGTCGAACTGGTCGACCTGGTCGAGCACGGCGGCCACCGGCACGTACGCCGGATCGTCGAGTTCGTCGGCGGCGACGCCCCGGGCCAGCAGTTCCGCGCGGCTGAACCGGGTGAACGACTCGGCGCCGTCGACCAGGTTGCGCCAGAACCGCTCCGCCGAGGCCGCGCCCGGCACGCGCAGGCTGAGCCCGACGATCGCGATCGGCTCCACTGTCTCGTTCGTCACGGCATGACCTCCGGCTCGGCGGCATCGCGGATGTGCAGGCGCAGCTCGCTGACGTAGTGGCGGCCCCGGCCGTCGGGCAGCCACGCCTGCGCCGGCGTGGGCAGCACCTCGGTCACCGTCACCGGCACGTCCGCGCCGCCCGCCCGCCGGGCCGCCCGCAGCATCAGGCAGAGCCGGTTGGCGTAGAGCGGGCTGGTCAGGTCGACGTACTCGGGTTTCAGCTCGGTGGCCACCCGGACGAAGACCCGCTCCGGCAGGCCCAGCGCGGCCCGCCACCGGCGTACCGCGAGGTAACGGTGCGCCGGGTCGACGGCGTCGGTCAGGCCGGTCGCCCCGACCGTGACGCGCCACGTCTCCCGGGCCAGCACCAGCCGGTCCACGGTGACCCGGGGGCTGTGCGGGCGTTCGGTGATGAGTTTGAACGCGTCGCCGGCGTGCACCGCGATCAGGTCCGAGAACACCTCGACCAGCGGCCAGCGGGTGCCGTCGGGGCCGGTCGCCACCAGCACGCCGGCCACCTCGGAGACCACCGCGGCGTTGGCCGGCACCAGCCGGTCCCGGCCCGCGCCGGGGGCGTCGGCGAACGCGAGCCGGTGGTCGTCCGGCCCGAACAGGGACGCCGCCAGCCGGCCGCCGACCCGGGGGAAGTCGACCGGGTAGACCGGACGCAGCCGCGCCGGGCCCAGGTCCGCCGCGTACGCCCGGCGCAGCCGCGCCAGGTCGGGATGGCAGTGGGTGAACAGCTCGGCGTTGAACGTCGCGTACGCGGCGTGCAGCTCGCCGAGCACCGCGACGTACTCGGCGTCGGGTGACGCCGCGACGAGCTGGAGGTCCGGGCTGTGGATCCGGCCCGCGCTCCAGCCGGGACGGGTGGCCGGGAACTCCGCGGCGACCCGGGGCGCCAGCTCGGCCGCGTCGACCGTCAGCCGCGCGGTGCCGGCCGGCAGGTCGGCGAGCCGGAGCACCCGTTCCCAGCGGGCGGCGAAGTCGCGCGCGACCCGGTCGGCGGGCCGGTCACCGGGACCGAACAGCGGGCCCTGGGCGACGAACCACAGGTCCCCGAGCCGGACCGGCCCGTCACCGCTCAGGTCGTCGTGGAGGTCACGCAGCGCGTCGCCGTACGCCGTGGCCAGCTCGGCGGTGAGCCAGCGCGCGGCCCGCAACGGCAGGTCCAGCGCCGGGGCGAGGGCGTCGAGCAGATCCAGGCCGACGGTGAACTCGACGTCGCGGACGGTCTCCTCGTGGCACAGCGCCCGCCCGGCGTAGTTCTGCCCGGCCCGGCGGCGCGGCGGCCGGCCGGTCAGTGCGGTGAACTCGGTGTCCAGGGCGGTCAGCGCGGCGGCCAGCGCGGCGGGGTCACCGGCGGCGTCGGCGACGCGGTCGCGGGCGGCGGTGAGCCGGTCCAGTCCGGCGCGGGCCGGCTCCCGGGCCGCCGGGTCGCCGACGGCGTCGATCCGGGCGCGCAGGCCCGCCTCCGCGGCGAAGCCCGGCGGCAGGTCGAAGTCCCAGCGCAGCAGCCCCCGCTCGGCCAGGTGGGTGAGGAGCAGGAACCCCTCCTCGGGCCGGCGCACGCCGGTCTGCTCGTCGCGGACCAGGTCGTCGACGACCTCCCGGGCGGGGCGGCGTCCGTCGCAGCGGGCCAGCGCGATCGACTCGGTCAGCGACACCGGGGCGGGACGCTGGGCGGGCCGGTGCACGACCCGCCCGTCGAGGTGGACGTGCGGCGCCAGCGTCGGGGCCAGCCAGGACCGCAGCAGCGGGTCCGCCACCAGCCGGTCGGCGTACGCGGACAGCGCCCAGTGTTCCAGGTGGACGACGCGCCGGCGGAGCAGGCCGGGGCCGGGCCGGGCGGTGACGGCAGCCGGACCCGGCGCCACGACGCCCCAGCTCACCGGGCCGAAGAAGCCGATGGTCTCGCACTTGGCGACGTAGCGCTGCCAGTAGCCGGCGACGACGTTCTCCCGGCCCCGGCGGCGGACGTTGCGCGGCCCGTCCGGGCCGTCGCGGACCAGCCCGTCCAGCGCCACCAGCACGTCCGGGTTCTGCCAGGTGACGGCCTCGCGGAACAGCGGGTCGGCGGCGATCCCGCACACCGCCGCCGAGGCCGCCCGGGTGGCCTCGGCGTACGCGGCCGGGAACGCGGCGTCGTCCACCTGGCCGGCGAGGTGTCGGTCGGCGGCGGCGGCGCACTCCGGGGCGGCGAAGCGGTCCAGGCCGTCGGCCGGGAACCCGGCGCCGCGCAGCAGCGCGTCCCGCCAGACCGACCAGCCGGTGTCGCCGAGGGGTACCAGGTGCGTCATGCCGGCTCACCCGCCCCGGCCGGCCCGTCGGCGGTCCGGCGCAGCACCCGCTGGCGGCGCACCGCGCCCCGGCGGGCGGCCCGTTCCACCGCCGCGTCCTCGGCGCTGTCGCCGGGCGACCCGGCGGCGGCGTGGCCGTTGTCCAGGTGCGCGGCGAGCGCGCGGACGGTCGGGTGGTGGAACAGGTCCACCACCCGCAGGTCGGTGCCGAGCAACCGGTTGAGCTGCCGCTGCACCACGGCGACGGCCAGCGAGCCGCCGCCGACGTCGAAGAAGCTGTCCGTGGCGGCCACCTCGGGCACGCCGAGCACGTCGCACCAGACCGACGCGATCCGCCGTTCGGTGGCGGTGGCCGGGCGGGCGGCGACCGCGCCCGGCCGACTCGCGGCGCGGGTGACCGGCGCGGCCCGGGGCACCCCGCCCGGGCTCCCGGCGGGAACGGCAGTCCAGGCCGGCAGCTCGGAGACCGGCCGGCCGGGATCGGCGGCCCCGGCGCGCAGCATCCGCTCCACCTCGCCCAGCACGGCCACCATCAGGTCGCCGCCGTAGACGTCGGGGTTGAACACGATCTCCACCCGGAGCTGCCCGTCCCGGGTCACGCCGTACAGGGTGAGGTCGAACGGGGACCCGGGCGCGGCCACCGGCACCGGCTCGCTGGTCAGGCCGGCCAGGTCCAGTTTCGGCTCGTCGAACGTGTACATGTTGAACAGCACCTGCACCAGCGGGCTGCGGTCCAGCAGGCCGCCCAGGCCGAACCCGCCGACGACGCGTTCCACCGGCGCCTCCGGGTGGGCGAGCGCGGCGAGCAGCTCGGCCCAGGCGGCGCGGACGTGCGCGGCGAAGCCGGCCTCCGGGAGCGGATGCAGCCGCAGCGGCGCGATCTCGATGAAGAACCCGACCATCGGCGCGAAGTCGGCCGCGCGCCGGTCCACCGTCGGGGTGCCCACGAGCAGGTCGGGCAGGCCGGTGCGGCGGGCCAGGACCAGCGCGAACGCGGCCAGCACGGCGGCGGCCGGGGTCGCGCCGAGCCCGGCGGCGAGGTCGGTCAGGGCGGTGGTGGCGGCCCGGTCCAGCCGGGTGCCGACCGTCGCGCTGGCGTACGTCTGCTCGGCCGGCCGTTGCCGTCCCCCGGGCAGCTCCACCACCACTGGCGCGCCGTTCAGGTGCGCCAGCCACCAGTCCAGGTCGGACGCGCCGCGACGCCGGGAGCGCTCCTCCCGCCACGCGACGTAGTCGCCGTACGTGGCGGCCAGCGGCGGCAGCGGCGGCCCCTGCCCGAGCGCGGCGCGGTAGGCGGTGGCCAGGTCGGCGTGGAACAGCGACTGGGACCAGCCGTCGAACACGGCGTGGTGGGCGTAGACGGCCAGCACGTGCTCGTCGACGCCGGTCCGGATCAGCTCGGCCCGCCACAGCGTGTCGGTGGCCAGCGCGAACGGCCGCGCCGCGCCGGCCGCGAGGTGCGTGGCGAGGTCCGTGCCCGGCGGGAGGTCGCGTACCGGCAGCGGCACCGGCGTGGGCGGGTCGACCACGGCGTACGGGACGCCGTCGGTGTCGGGGATGCGCCACCGCAGGATCTGCTGGCGGTCCGCGACGGCGGTCAGCGCGGTGGCGAGCGCCGCGACGTCGAGTCCGCCGGTGAGCCGTTCGGCGAAGGCGACGTTGTAGGCGGACGCGGCGGCCGGGAAGTAGCGGTCGAGGAACCACAGCCGGCGCTGCGCCGGGGACAGGGCGGGCGGCCGGCCCCGGACGGCGGCGGTCGGGTCGGTCCCGGCGGCGGCGTCGACGCGGGCGGCGATGCCGCGCAGCGTCCGCCCGAGCAGCACGTCCTCGACCGCGACGTCCCGGCCCAGCCGCTCCCGCAGGTCGGCGACGAGCCGCATCGCGGCGATCGAGTGTCCACCGTGGTGGAAGAAGTCGGCGTCGCGGTCGACGGCCGGCGCGTCCAGCAGCGCCGACCACGCCCGCGCGACGAGGCGTTCGGTGTCGGTCGCCGGCGCCTCGCCGGTCGGTGCCGGCTCCGGCGCGGCGGCGGTGAGCGCGGCCAGCCGGTCGACGTCGATCTTGCCGTTGATGGTGACCGGCAGCGCGGGCATGGTGTGCATCCGCGCCGGCACGGCCGCCGCCGGCAGCAGCCGCGCGCAGTGGGCGCGCAGCTCGGCCACGTCCAGGCGGGTCGCCACGTACGCGACGAGCTCCGGCCCGCCGGGGCCGCCGCGTGCCTGGACACTGGCCAGGTCGACGTCGGGGTGGCGGCGCAGCACCGCCTCCACCTCGCCCAACTCGATGCGCTGCCCGCGGATCTTGACCTGCCGGTCGGCCCGGCCGAGGAACTCCAGGTTCCCGTCCGGCCGCCGGCGGGCCAGGTCACCGGTGCGGTAGAGGCGCTGCCCGGGCCGGTCGGTGAACGGGTCCGGGACGAACCGCTCGGCGGTGCGCGTCGCGTCGAACAGGTAGCCCCGGCCGAGACCGGGCCCGCCGGCCAGCACCTCACCGATCTCGCCGGGACCGACCTCGCGGAACCGGTCGTTGACGAGGTGGACGCGGTGGTTGGCGGCCGGCCGGCCGATCGGGATGGGCCGGGTCCACACCCCGCTGCCCTCGAACCAGGTCACCAGCACGGTCGCCTCGGTCGGGCCGTAGACGCTGACGAACCGCCGGCCGCCCTCGGTCCACCGGCCCACCTGCTCCGGGCCGGTCGCCTCCCCGCCGGTCATCACCAGCCGTACGCCGGGCAGCCGGGCCGGGTCCAGCAGCGGCAGGACCGGTGGCGGCAGCACCACCACGTCGACGTCCTGCTCGGCGCAGACGCGGTACAGCCGGGTCGGGTCGGCCCGCTCGGCGTCACCGGCCAGCACGACGGTGCCTCCGGCGGCGAGCGGGGCGAGCAGGTCGGCCACCGACGCGTCGAACCCGATCGAGGCGAAGGCCAGGCAGCGGGTCGAGGGGCCGAAGCCGGAGAACTCCGCGATGCCGGTGACCGCCTCGGTCAGCGCCCGGTGCTCGATCACCGCGCCCTTGGGCCGCCCGGTCGACCCCGACGTGAACATCACGTACGCGGTGGTGGCCAGCGTGGCAGGCGTCGGCTGCCAGGGCGCCGTCGCGGTGGGTACGTCCCGCACGGCGTGGTCGGCGAAGACGCCGGGCGCGACGGCCGGCGCGCCCACCACGACGCGCAGCCGGGCCTCGGCGGCCAGCTCGCGCAGTCGCGGCGCCGGCAGCGCCGGGTCGAGCGGAACGTAGCCGGCGCCGGCCGCCTGCACGCCCAGCAGCGCCACCACCAGGTCCGGGCGACGGTCCACGCAGACGCCCACGAGGTCGTCCGGGGCGATGCCGTCCGCGCGCAGCGACGCGGCGAGGGCGGCGGCGCGGCCGACCAGGTCGCCGTAGCTCAGCGTCCGGTCGCCCTGCGTCACGGCCGGCGCGTCGGGCCGCCGGGCGGCGTGCCCGGCGACCAGGTCGGGCAGGCACACCTCGGGATAGGGCAGGTGGGGACCGGTCATCGCGTCGCCTCGATCCAGTGCCGGGTCCGCTGGAACGGATAGCCGGGCAGCGGCACCCGCCGCCCCCGCGCCACCGGCGGGTCGCCACCGTCGCGCCAGGACCGGGTCGCGGCGTCCTCGGCCACCTGCCCGCCCCGGGCGAACGCGGTGAGCTGCGCGACCGCCTCCGGCACGTCGGTGCAGCCGACCGCGCCCCGGTGGGCCAGCCGCCGCCGGCCCACCGCCAGCGTGTACGCCACGTCCGCGACCGCGAGGTCGCCCTCGGCCAGCCGCGCGGCCAGCCGCCCGGCCATCTCCCGCAGCGCGGCCGGGTCGGCCGCCGACAGCCCGAGCACCACCCGTTCGGTACCCGCCCCGGCCATCTCGTCCCGACCGCTCCCGGCGGGGGCCTGCTCCACCAGCACGTGCGCGTTGGTGCCGCCGAGGCCGAACGAGCTGACCCCGGCCCGCCGTGGCCCGTCCCACGAACGGGTCCGCGCGGTGACCTCGACGCCCGCCGCGGCCAGGTCGACGTCGCGGTGCGCGCCGGTGAAGCACGCCGTGCCCGGCACCTGCCCGGTCCGGACCGCGTACGCGGCCTTGATCAGCGAGATCACGCCGGCGGCGGCGTCCAGGTTGCCGACGTTGCCCTTCACCGAGCCGAGCAGCAGCGGGGCCCGACTGCCCCGCCGGGCCCGGACCAGCGCCTCGACCTCGATCGCGTCACCGACCGGCGTGCCGGTGCCGTGACCCTCCAGGTAGCCCACGTCGGCCGGATCCCAGCCCACCGACGCCAACGCCTCCGCCAGCACCGCAGCCTGCCCGGCCATGCCCGGCACGGTGAAGCCGGGCCGGTCCGCGCCGTCGTTGTTCACCGCCCACCCGGCCAGGACGGCGTGCACGTGGTCGCCGTCGGCACGCGCGTCGGCGAGCCGTTTGAGCACCACCGCGCCCGCGCCGTTGCCGAACACCTGCCCGGTGGCCGCCGCGTCGTAGGGGCGGCACACCCCGTCGGCGGCCAGCAGTCCGCCCGGCCGCAGGCGGTAGCCGGCCTGCCGGGTCGACACCACCGCCGCGCCACCGGCGACCACCACGTCGCAGCGGTAGTCCAGCAGGCTCTGCGCGGCCTGGCAGACCGCTACCAGCGAGGTCGAGCAGGCGGTCCGGACCGCCACCGCCGGCCCGGTCAGGCCCAGCGCGAACGCGGCACGGGTCGGCAGGTAGTCGCCGTCGGCGCCGGTCAGCACGTCGTCCCAGTCCTCGGCCAGGTCCCCGGCGGCGGGCCGCAGAGCCGGGCTGCCCAGCAGGTGGTGACGCAGGTAGCGGTTGGGGCCGCAGCCGGCGAACACGCCGATCTGGGCCGGGTCGCGGTCGGGATCGATGCCGGCGTCCTCCAGCGCGTGCCAGGCCACCTCCAGGAACAGCCGGTGCTGCGGGTCGAGCAGCGCCGCCGCCCCGGCCGGGTAGCCGAACAGGCCCGCGTCGAACCCCGCCAGGTCGTCGAGCCGGCCGAACACCGGCACCCAGTCGGGGTCGGTGGGCGCGCCGTCGGCGGCGGTGAGCCGGCGTACCGACGCCGTGCCGGCCAGCAGGTTGCGCCACAGGGTGACCGCGTCGTCCGCGCCGGGCACCCGGCAGGCCAGCCCCACCACCGCGATCCGGTCGTCCTCACTCATGTGTCGCCCTCCCCCGGGCCGCCGCCCCGCGCGGCCCGGCGCCGCGCCATCCGGCGGCCGACCGCCGCCAGGCGACCGTCCTCCGGCCCGCCGACCGCGCCTCCCGCCGTCAGGTGCGCGGCCAGCGACGCCACCGTCGGGAACTCCACCAGCCGGGCCAGCGGCACCCGCCGCCCGAGCTGTTCCTCCAGGTGCTTCTGCACCAGGGCGAGCTGGAGCGAGTGGCCGCCGGCGGCGAAGAAGTTCACCCCCCGGTCCACGGTGGGCAGTCCCAGCACCGCGCGCCAGCCCGCCGCGATGGTCTCCTCGACCGGCCCCGACGGCGGCCCACCGGCGGGGCCGTCGGCCGCCGCGTCCGGGTCGGGCAGGGCGGCCGGGTCGAGCTTGCCGGTCGGGCCGGTCGGAAGGTCCGCCACCGGCACCACGGCCCGGGGCACCATGAAGTCCGGCAGCACCGCCGCCAGCCGCTCCCGCAGCACCGCCGGCCGCGGGTCCGCACCGCCGGCCGGCACGACGTACCCGATGATCTCCTGCTCGCCGGCGCCGGCCGCGCCACGCCGCGCCACCACGGCCGCCCGGCCCACCCCGGGCAGCCCGGCCAGGTGGGCCTCGACCTCACCCAGCTCCACCCGGTAGCCGCGGATCTTCACCATCCGGTCGCTGCGGCTCAGGAAGACCAGCGTCCCGTCGGGCAACCGCCGGGCGACGTCCCCGGTCCGGTACGCCCGCACCCCGTCGTGCGCGGTGAACCGGGCCGCCGTCAGCTCCGGCAGCCCCAGGTAACCGAGCGCGACGTGCGGGGTGCGCACGACGACCTCGCCGGTCCGGCAGGTGGGGCGCCCGGCCGGGTCGGTCAGCACCACCTCGACGCCCGGCAGCGGGTGCCCGATCGGCACCACGGCCCGCTCCGGTCGGGCGTCGGGCGGCAGGTGGTGCTGCGTGGCGAAGCTGATCTCGGTGGTGCCGTACCCGTTGACGAACACCACGCCCGGCGCGAACGACCGCCGGGCCAGCGTCACGTCGTGCCGGGTGACCTCCTCGCCGCCGAGCAGGACCGCCCGGACCGACGGCAGCCGCCCGCCGTCGCCCAGGCTCGCCACCAGGTAGCGGTAGACGGTGGGGGTGGAGTGGTAGACCGTGACGCGCCGGTCGGCGAGCGCGCCGGCCAGGTGACCGAGGCCGTGCGCCCGCACGTCGACGGGGACGGCGGCGGCCCCGGACAGCAGTGCGGCGAACGTGTCGGTGACCGCCATGTCGTAGCCGAACGAGGTGAGCACGCTGGTGCGGTCGTCCGGCCGGACGGCGAAGTTGCGCACGTGGTTACGGATGCCGAACAGCACGTTGCGGTGACTCTGCACCACCCCCTTCGGCCGCCCGGTCGACCCGGAGGTGTAGAGCACGTACGCCGGGTCGTCCGGCCGGGCCGGGCCGGTCGGCACCGGCGGGCCGGACCCGGGAACGCCCGGTCGCAGCGGCACCAAGGGCACCGCCGGCAGCCCGGCGTCGGCGGCCAGCGTGGCGGCGAGCCGCGCGTGCGCGGAGTCGGTGACGACGGCCCGTACTCCGGCGTCGCGCATCATGCCGGCCAGCCGGACGGTCGGGAACACGGGGTCCAGCGGCACGTACGCCGACCCGGACGCCAGCGCCGCGAGGATCCCGGTGATCGTGGCCACCCCGTGGCGGCACAACACCGCCACCGGCGCGGGCGGCGTCGCGGGGTCGCCCGGCCCGGTCAGCGCCGCCGCGGTCGCGGTCACCGCCGCGCCGAGGTCGCGGTAGGTCACCGTCGCGTCGTCGGCCAGCACCGCCACCCGGTCCGGGTACGCGGCGACCACCGCGGCGAACGCGGCGGGGATCGTCTCCCCGCGTACGGCGTCGGCCTCGGTGCCGTCGCCGCCGTGCAGCCGGCCCAGGTCGGGCGCCGGACGCCGTTCGTAGCGGGCCACGCGCAGCACGTCGGCCGACGACGCGTCCGGGTCGAGCGCGGACAGCACGTCGGCCAGGTCGGCGCGCAGGTCGTCGGCGTAGTCGTCGGGCAGGCCGGTCAGCGTGCCGGCGCGCAGGTCGGGGTCGACCCGGACGACCGCGTCGGGGGTGACGCCGGGCGACGCCGGGCGCAGCGCGCGCCACAGCTGGCGAATCGGGGCGTCGACGGTCAGGTCCAGCGTCACCGGCTCGTCGCCGTGGCCCAGCGTCACCACCTGGACGCCGGTGTACCGGCGGACCAGCAGCGCGGTCGCGGTGAGGACCACTGTGGCCGGCTCGACCCCGGCGGCCCGGGCCCGCGCGACGAGTCGCTCGGCCGGCCCGGCGGGCAGGCCGAGCGGGTGGGCGGCCGGCGTCGGACTCACCGTCGGCCCACGACGGCCGCCGCGACGTCGGCGACGGTCGACACCTCGGCGTCCGCGTCGGCGACGGTGAAGTCGTCGGCGTAGCTGCCGGTGCCGTGCACCACGATGTCGCGTCCGGCCGGCACCAGACCCCGGTCGACGGCGTTGCAGACGCCGGTCAGCGCCATCACGATGGACCACTCCCGCAGCCGTCCGGGCTCGTCCGGCAGCACGAGCCCGGCGTCGGCCAGCCGTCCCCGGACCGCCGGGTAGCGCTCGACGCACTCGCGCCGCGACACCACGATGCCGTCGCCGCCGTACCGGTCGATCAGCGCGTTCATCGAAGGGGAGGTCACCGGGCGGTGGGTGTAGAAGGTCGGGTCGAGCACCTCGGCCGGGTCGTCGGTGACGGCCGGGAAGCGCGGGTCCTTCTCCTGCGTCCAGGCGTCCAGGCTCTCGTCGCGGGTCCAGGTCGGGACGTTGTCCCGCGCGAACGAGCCGTGGCGCAGGCTGAGCACCATGTCGGGCGTGCCGAGGTGCTGCACGAGCAGGAAACCGGGACGGTCGTCCGGGTCGGCCCGGCCGGCCGCCTCCAGCACGTCGCGGCCGAGGTTGTAGCCGAGCAGACCGAACGCGCTGGAGACGGCGTGGGCGTGCCAGCGGGCGGGGGCCCCGCCGGTCGGGGCGACCTCGGCCTCGAACGCGGCCCGGGCCGCGTCGGCCACCAGGTAGTTCTTCAGGTCCAGCGTGTACCAGAGCGTGACGCCGTGCTCGTCGTGCAGCCGGGCGGCGTACGCGTCGACGAACGCGCGGCCGAGCGCCTTCACGCCCTCCGGGTCGTCGCCGGTGTAGCGCAGCAGCGGGTTGAGCCGGCGGGCGACCGGGTCGGCGGCGAGCGCGTCGTGGCGGAACTTGTGCCGGGTCGCCCGCGGCGCGAGCACCACGATGGCGAGCTGCTCGGGCGTGACCAGCCCGGCCGCGTACGCGCGAGCCACCGCGTCACGCAGCGCGACACCCTTGTTGGCGGAGGTCGGGGTGACGATGCGCAGCCGGTCGCCGGTACGCCGGATGTGTTCCACCGCGCGGGCGACGATCACCAGGGACGCGAACGTCTTGGTGGTCCGGGTGCCCGGGTTGCCGGTCAGGTCGAGCAGGTGGAGGCGGTGGCCGCCGTACTCACCGAGCGGGGCCCAGCGCACCGTGGCGGCGGCGTAGAAGTCGCGCACGGCCGGGGTCAGCTCGGGCAGGTCGAAGCCGGGCGCGAAGCCGGGCGTGCCGGCGGCGTCGCCGGGGACCGCGCCGCACCGCCGCACCGCCGAGGCGATGACGTCCTGGTAGTCGGTGATCAGGTTGCGGGCGGTCGGGGCGGTCACGGACATCGGGCTTCCTCCCACACACTCCGGGCACGGGCCGGTGCCGGCGGCACCGCTCGCAGGTGGTCACGCAGGGCGGTGAACCGGGTGAAGACCTCCGGCAGCTCGCCGGCGTGCCAACCGCCGGCCAGGTCCGGCCGGTACGCCGCCAGCGCCACCCGGGCCCGCTCCGGGTAGCGCACGTGACCGTCGTCGACCTCGACGCCGTCCCGGCGCCCGGCGGCGGTGTTCCAGGCCGACGCGTGCGCCACGTCGACGCCGGCCGGCAGGCGCAGTTCGGCCCGGCCGTCGCGCAGTCGGACCGGATAGCCGCCCGGCAGGCCCAGCGGACCGGGCAGGTTCGCCACCACCTCGTCCACGCCGACGGCCAGCGCCGCCACCACGGCGGCCCCGGCATGCCCGGCCAACGCGTTCAGCTCCGGGCGGGGCAGCGCGCGGTAGCCGGCGAGCAGCGTCGTGACGTCCGGGACCTCCCGGCCGTCCAGCCAGGCGCGCACCTCGGCGGTGTCGTCGGTGGCGGCCGGGTCGGGCGCGGCGAGATGGGCGTGGTGGCCGAGCACTGCCAACCGCCGGGGTCCGGGGCCGCCCAGCGCGGCGTCCAGGCAGGCGGCCAGCGTCGCCACGTTGCCGATGCCGCAGAGCACCGGCCGCCCGGCCGCGGCCAGCAGCGGGTTGACCGCGTCCGGGAAGGCGGCGTTCACCAGCGACGCGTCCGGCGCGCCGGCGGCCAGCGCGGCGGCCAGCCGGGACACCAGCTCGGCCTGCAACGCCAGCGTCACCCCGAACCCGGCGGCGGTGACCAGTTCCGTCCAGGCCGACGGCGCGTGCGTCCGCTCGTACGGCGACTGGGCCGACGCGGCGCAGACCAGCACGTCGGGCCGGAGCCGGGCCATCGACGCGGCATCGGCGGCGTAGCCGGCCCCGGGGTCGGTGGTGGACGGGGTGAACGGCCGGGCAGTGAACCCGACGGCGGTCCCGGCGACAGTGGCCCGCACCTGCGCACCCTGGGCCAGCCGGTCCGCCGCGGCCGGGTCGCGGGCCAGCACGGTCACCCGGAGCGGGACGGGGGTGTGGATCGCGGCCAGGGAGTCGCAGAGCGCGCGGGCGAGCCGGCCGCCGCCCACCACGACGACGTGCCGGGACGCGTCACCGGGCGGCGCGGACATCGCGTCCCCCGTCGGTGACCCGGGTCAGCCAGTCGGCGAACGACCCGGCGCGCAGGCAGCCCGCCGGGCTGACCTCGAGGCCGGCCATCTCGCGCACCCGCACCGCCACCCGCAGCGCGGTCAGCGAATGCCCGCCGAGGGCGAGGAAATTGTCGTCGTCGTGGACCGCGTCGACGCCGAGCGTGACCCGCCACGCCTCGCGCAGCCGGTCGGTGAGCACACCGCCCGGTTCGGCGGCGGGGTCCGCCCGCGGTCGGGGTGGCGGCGGCAGCTCCCGCCGCGCCACCTTGCCGTTGGGCAGCCGGGGCAGGTGGTCGACGAGGACGATCTGGTCCGGGCGCATCGCCGACGGCAGCGCCGACGCCAGGTAGCCCTGGAGCTGGGCGGTGGTCAGCATCTGGTCGGCGGGCTCGGCCCAGGGCGACCCGGTCGGCGGCTGCTCCCCCGACCGCACCGCGTAGAGGTAGCTGACGTCGGCGTCCGCGCCGACGTTCCAGTCGCCGATCTCGTGCACCGTGAACCCGGCCGCCGACAGCAGCTCGCGGGCCGGTGGCGCGGTGACGCTGCTGCGCTCGACCTCCAGGCACACCTGGCCGATGCGGGACCAGTGCTCCGGGCGCACCCCGCGCAGCACGCTCAGCTCGGCGCCCTCCACGTTGACCTTCAGCAGGTCGACCCGGTCGAGCGCGAACCGGTCCAGCAGCTCGGACAGGGTCACCGTCGGCACGGTGTGCGCCACCGGGGTCAGCCGGCGGCGTGCGTCCGCCAGCAGCGCGGCCCGTTCGGCGGCGTCGGCGGCGCCGCCGCCGTGCCGGTAGTGCGACCGGACCAGCTCCGACGCCGCCCCGGCCCGGTCGGCGCCGAGGCCGGACAGGTAGCTCAGCTCCGGAAACGAGATCAGCTCGGCGGTGCCGGCGACGTCGGTCACCGCCGCCTCGACGACGGACGCCGACGCGGCGTAGAGGCCGAGGTTGGCCCGCAGGTACGGCAGCGTGTCCGGATTCGGTTCGACAGCGACCAGGCGTACGTCGCGGGCCTGCCGGGTCGCCCAGAGCGCGAACAGGCCGATGTTGGCGCCCACGTCCACGACGACCGCGCCGTCACCGAGGCGGACGCCGAACCGGGAGTACTCCGCGTGGTCGAAGATCTGCCGGTAGAGGAAGACCGCCTCGTCGGGCGAGGCGGCGGTCACCGCCATGCCGTTGGGCAGCCGGAACCGGGGCAGCCCACCGACCGTCGGGGCGCGTCTCGGCCGGGGCACGACGTAGCCGACCAGGCGCGGCCCGGCGTCGGCGTCGGGCACGGTAACCACCACCGCGTCGTGCACCGCGGGATGCTCGCGCAGCACGGCCGCGACCTCGCCCGGTTCCACCCGCACGCCCCGGACCTTGACCTGGTCGTCGACCCGGCCCCGGAACTCCAGGAACCCCTGCGGCGCGACCCGCACCAGGTCACCGGTGCGGTAGAGCCGGCCGCCCGGCCGCTCCGGGTCGGGCCGGAAGCGTTCCGCGGTGAGCGCGTCGTCGCCCAGATAGCCCAGGCCGACCGCCACCCCGCCGAGCCACAGCTCACCGGTGTCCCCGTCGGCGACCGGCCGGCCCTCCTCGTCGCGCACGTGGGCGACCACGCCGTCGACGAGCCGGCCGATCGGGGCGATGCTGCCCGCGTACGGCTCCGCGCAGTCCCAGTAGGACACGTTGATCGAGGTCTCGCTCGGCCCGTACCCGTTGAACAGCCCGCACGGCAGCACTTCCCGCAGCCGCCGGACCAGCCGCATGTCCAGCGCCTCACCGCCGCAGAGCACCCGCCGTAGCGTCCCGCAGCCGGCGAACTCCGGCTCGTCCAGCACGTGCCGCAGCATGGTCGGCACGAAGTGCGCGGTGGTGACCGCCTCCCGCCGGATCAGCCGGACCAGGCCGAGGCTGTCGAACGGCAGCCCCGGACCGGCGACGACCACGACGCCGCCCGCGACCAGCGGGGAGAAGATCTCGTGCACCGACGCGTCGAACCCGATCGACGCCTTGTGCAGCACCCGGTCCTCGGCGGTGAAGCCGAACCGCTGGTGGCCCCAGGCCAGCCGGTTGACCAGCCCGGCGTGGTGCAGTACCGCCCCCTTCGGCCGGCCGGTGGAACCCGAGGTGAACAACACCAACGCGGCCTGTTCCGCGGGCGGCGCCCAGCCCGCGCGGTCCGGCGGGTCGAGGCCGGCCCCCACCCCGGCGGTACGCACGTCGCGCCAGAGCGTGCCCGCCGGTGCGGCCACCGTCGCGGGCCGGTCCGCGTGGAGCACGACGCGCGGGGCGGCCAGGGCGAGCATCTGTTCGGCCCGGCCGGAGGGCAGCTCGGGATCGACCGGGACCGCGACCGCGCCCGCCCCGAGCGTCCCCAGCAGCGACGTCACGTAGTCGGCGGACCGGTGCAGGTGCAGGGCGACCCGGTCGCCCGGCCGGACGCCGGCCCGGCGCAGCAGCTCCGTCGTCGCGTCGGCCCGCTCCCACAGTCGCGCGTAGCTCAGCTCGCCGTCCGGGGCGACGACCGCGATCCGGTCGGCGTCCGGGCCGGTGGGCCGGTGCACCAGATCGGTCAGGTAGCGCGGATCGGACATGGTGGTCACGCCGCCCTGGTCGCGGTCGCGACGATCGCCATCCGGGGCACCTCGGCGACGAACTGCCCGTCGGCCCGGTAGACCACCGGCCGGGCCGGGACGCCGTCCCGACCGCCGATCGCGGCCAGGTAGCCGGTGTGGTCGAAGTGGTGGGTGAGCAACCGCCACACCGCGTCGTCGCCGATCGTCGCGAAGAAGTCCCGGACGCCGTACATGTCGCCGACGTAGTCGCGCATCCCGGCGTACGCGGCCCGCTCGGTGTCGGCGCGCACGATCAGCGGGTCGTACAGGTCGACGACGCGCACCGGCAGGTCGGCGTCGGCGAACAGGCCGGCCAGCTCCGCGCGGGTGAAGTGCCGGTAGTCGTGGCCGCCGGCGGCGTGCGGATGCACCACCTCGGCGAAGAACCCGGCCATCGGGCTGGACTCGTCGAAGTCGTGCAGCACGATCCGGCCGCCGGGGCGGACCACCCGGGCCGCCTCCGCCACCGCCGGTGGCCGCTGGTGCGCCGGGATGTGGTGGGTGCCGTACGCCAGCAGCACCGCGTCCACGCTGCCGTCGCGCAGGAAGAGGAAGTGCGCGGCCTGGCGGACGGCGGGCAGGCCGTGCGCGAGCGCCCGGTCGACCATGTGGCCGGACACGTCACCGGTGACGAACGACAGTTTGGACTCGAAGCAGGCGGACTGGCTGCTCGCGGCGCGGGCCACCGTGCCGTCGCCGCCGAGCACGTCCAGGATCAGGGTGACCGGCTCGGCGTCCGCCGGGGTGGCCAGCTCCAGCAGGCGCCGCATCCCGGTCCAGCGCACCAGCGTGTCGCGCTGGGCCCGGCGGTACGAGTCGCCCCGGCCGGTGGAGTCGGTGTCGAACTCGCTCACCGTGGCGGCCAGTTCGGCCAGCGCCTCGGCCGCGCCCGGCCGTCCGAAGTCGAGCATCCCGCGCAGGTGGGGGTGGAGTGCCGCCACCGCGTGCAGGTAGTCGCGCAGAACCAGGGACGGCAGGTACGGCCGGCTCATCAGCACCTCGGCGCGCGCTACGGTGTGCCGCCTCGGCAGCGGCGTTCCTCGACGAAGGAATGGCGAACTCTAGCACCGCGTCTCGTCGATCCACCATGTCCGCCGGCCGGCTTCGTGGAAGCCCTCGCGGACCGGTGGGTCCTTACCTGTCCTTTGTCGCGGTATGCGCCGGAGCGGTGTGACAGGTGACGATGCGTCGCATCAGGTCCAGGATCTCCGACCGGTGCTCGGCCAGGAAGAAGTGCCCCCCGGCGTACACGTGGACCCGCGGCGGGGCCGCGCAGTCCCGCGCCCACCCGGCCGCCCGGTCCGGGTCGACGTGCTCGTCGCGGTCGCCGAGCAGCACGTGCACCGGCAGCTCCAGCGGCGGTCCGGGACGGTAGGCGTACCGCTCGGACAGGGCGAAGTCGGCCCGGATCCCCGGCAGGATCAGCTCCATCAGCTCCCGGTCGGCCAGCAGCGCGGCCGACGTGACCCCGAAGTCGCGCAGCGCCTCGATCAGGTCGGTGTCGTCGAGCTCGTGGCAGCGCCGCGCGACCCGCCGGGTCTGCGGCCCCTCGGCACCGCTGACCAGCAACGCCAGTGGATCGGGGCCGCCCCGGCGACGCAGCTCCCGGGTCACCTCGAACGCCACCAGCGCGCCGAGGCTGTGCCCGAACAGCAGGAACGGGCCCGACGCCCGCTCGGTGACCGCCGTCGTCAGCTCCGCCACCAGCTCGGTCAGATCGTCGACGGGCGGTTCGTGCAGCCGGACCCCCCGGGCCGGCAGCTGCGCGACCCGCACCGACAGCTCCGGCGGGGCCGCCTCCTGCCAGGGCGTGAACGACGCGGCGATGCCACCGGCGTACGGGAAGACGAACACCTCGGCCCCGCCGGCCGTCGGAGTCGCCGACTCGAACCAGCGGTCCGCGCCGCCCGCGCTCCCCAGGGACATGACCACGAGCATAGACACGACCGCGTCGCCGCCGGGGTGCGCCGCCGCGAACGGCCTCACCCTCGCCCACGTTTCGCCGGAGCCGCTACGGGTGAATGTCGGCGCATGTCATCGCTGTCCTCGCGGGCTCGCGGCACCGTCTCCCGCGCCGCCGACAATCCCACGCTGGAGCGTCTCACCCGGGCCGGCTTCGTCGGCTACGGCATCCTGCACCTGCTCTTCGCCTGGGTGATTGTCCGGGTGGCCTCCGGCGGGCCGGCCGCCGACGGCGACCAGTCGGGCGCCATGCAGGAGATCGCCGACGAGCCGTTCGGCCTGGCACTCATCGCGGTGATCGTCGTCGGGCTGGTGGCCATGGCGCTCTGGCAGGTGCTGGAGATGCTCCGGGAGCGCCGGCCGAGCGAACGGCTGGCGTCCGCCGGCCGGGCCGCGTTCTACCTCTACCTCGCGTTCAGCGGGGTGAAGGTGCTGCGCGGCAAGAAGTCGTCCAGCGCCGACACCCAGCAGGACACCGCCGAGGGTCTGCTCGCGTCGAGCGGCGGCCGGCTCACCGTCCTCGTGGCGGGCCTGGTCCTGGCCGGGCTCGGGGGATGGTTGGCGTTCGTCGGAGTCACCGGGCGGTTCGAGAAGCACCTGCGGGTCGGCGAGATGGCGGCGGCGACCCGGCGGCTGGTGCGCCGGCTCGGCACGGCCGGGTTCGTGGCCAAGGGGCTGGCGTACGGGATCGCCGGGGTGCTGTTCGTCCTGGCGGCATGGCGGTACGAGCCGGACCGGGCGCGCGGGCTCGACGCGGCGCTGCGGACGCTGGCCGGCGAGCCCTACGGCACCGCGCTGCTGCTCGTGGTCGCGGCCGGGTTCGCGGCGTACGGGCTGTTCGCGGTGACCGAGGCGCGCTTCCGCAAGGTGTGAGCCGGGGCGCGCGCCGGCACCCGGGGCCGGCGGCGCACGGGTGCGGGCAGCGGTGCTGTCGCGGCAGCACGTCGACGGACCGTCATCGACCGGCCCGGACGCCGGAACGCGAGCACTGTCCGTGCCCGGACACTGGCGGTCGGGCGACAGCGACGGCAACGGCTCCCGGGGGCGAGCCGTGCGACGGTCGTCCCCGGGAGCCGGTCGGCCGGGCGTGGACCCGGACGGGGCGGCTAGTCGCCGCAGCCGACCCACACGCTGTACGTGCTGTAGTCCCGGCAGTAGAAGTAACTGAAGGTGCTGGTGGGCGCCTCGGGCGCGGGCTCCTGCTCGACAGTGACGCCCTGCAGGTTCAACAGAAAGTTCATCTCATCACCCCCCTCCGCTCTCGTCGCGGCACCGTCCCGCCGAGAAACGGCAGGACGGGGACAGGTTCACGCTGCGCGGCGGCCCAGAGCACGAGGAGGACGCCGGCCGTACCGGTGGCCAGATCGGTGGACAGCCGTTCGAGCTGGTCCCCCGGGAAGGCGAGACCACCGCGATAGGCCACGGCGTGCCAGGAGAACGCGGCCACGTGCCGACGTACGAGGTCGGCGACGGTCATGCCGCCGCCGTCCGCGGCGACGACGGGAACGTCGGAGGAGTCCAGGCCGAGCAACAGGGCGAGCAGCCCGGCCCGCCCGTTGAACAGGCCGGACTGGACCGTGAACTCGGCACACGCGGCGCGGGTCAGCTCGCCGAGCACCGTCCCCAGCTCGTCACTCGGACGATGCCGAAGGAACTCCCGCAGCACCATCGCCATGCCGGCGCTGCCGGCGGCGAGGTACGGCAACACGCGCCACCCGTCGTCCACCTGACGCGACCCGTCCGGCATCAGGACGCAGCGGCCCAGGTCGTGCCGCAACCAGCGCTCCGCCGACTCCAGGTGGGCGCGGTCACCGGTCGCCTCGAACAACCTGACCGACAACAACGCGACGCCGCTGGCTCCCCGCAGGAGACCGGCGGCCGGACGGTTGCCGGCGGCGGCCCGGCCCGCGTCGCGGTCGTCAAGCCGCGACGCGATGTCCAGCGCGGCGGTCGTCCAGCGCCGGTCACCGGTCGTGGTGGCGAAGTGCAGATAGTTGAGACCGATGCCGGCGAGCCCGTCGAACAGGTGACTGGACAGCAGATCCAGCCCGGCGGCCCGGGGCGCGCGGTCGAGCAGGGCCAACGCCTCCTCGTGCCGGCCCAGCCCGTCGAGGACGTGGCACACGCCGTGCAGACCGTCGTAGAAGCCCGGCGCCAGCGCGCTCCGCTCGTCCCACGCCCGGCGTACGAGCCACTCCTCGTGCTCGGGAAACCGTCCGACCCCCGTCCGGTGCAGGACGTGCAGCACACCCGCCGCGCCGTAGGCCAGCCCGAGACCGCCGACCTGGAACTGCTCGATGTCCCCCGGGAACAACCGGTCCCGCCGACCGGGGGTGGCGGTGGCGAGAATGCCCGTCGCCAGGGCGGCGCGGACGCGGGTGAACGGCACCTCCGGCGTGTCCAGGTCAGCGGGGACCAGGTCCGGCGACGCGGCGGACACCGCATCCTGGTCGTCCCCGGTCAGGTCGAGGTTGGCCAGCACCTCGGGCCCGAACCCGGCGGGCAGGTCGAAGCGCCGCGTCGCCGCGGTGACGAGGTGCGCGGCCTTGCCCGGCGCGAGCGGCAACACGGCGGTCAGCGGAAGGAACATCGACAGTTGCAGGCACCCCAACGCGTACCGGTCCGCGGCGACCCCGGTGCGACCGTCCGCGGCGACGTAGCCGGGCGCGCCCATCGCGGGCCGGGCGCTGTCGTCCGCCCCGGTGGCGAGCTCGAAGTCGATGAGCCGGACCGCGCCGTCCGGCTGCACCATGACGTTGTGCGGATGCAGGTCGCCGAAGACGACCCCGCGACCGTGCAGGTCCGCGAGGACGTCACCCACCTTCCCCAGCACGTCGAGCGCCCACCGGACGTAGTCCCGGATCTCGTCCGGACCGGTGCCCGCCCGGGTCAGTGGGTACCGCGCGCTGAACTCGCGGCCGAGCGTCCGCCCCTCGATGAACTCCTCGGCGAGGAACACGTGCTCCCAGCAGGTGAACTTCTCGTACAGGGCCGGGACGCAGGGCAGCCCGCGCAGCCGGGCCAACATGTCGGCCTCGCAGTCGAGTCGGTGCACCGCGTCCCGGCCGAGCCCGTCGATGCCGGCGTGCGGTCTGCCCTCCCGCAGCACGACCACCCGGTCCGTTCTGACGTCCCGGGCCCGATAGACGCCGCCGCCGTTGGAGAAGTGCAGCACACCCTCGATCTCGTACGGGAACTCGTCGGGTCGCGTCTCCTGCCGGCCGCGCTCGTCCACCGCCGGCCGGAGGAAGGCCGGGACGTCGACCCAGGCGGGCACCGAGAAGGCGGGTTCCCGCCGGTCGGGCACGAGCGTGCCGTCCGGCTGCCGCACCGCGAGCACCCGCGAGCCGTCGGCCGTCGTGACCCGGCGGGGCGCGAACCCGCCGAAGCGCACGAACAGTGGACCCCGGTCCCACCGCAGATCGCTGAGGATGTACGGGCCGGGTTCCCCGTCGAGCCGCGCGCCGAGGCGGCGGAGCGCGGCCTCCAGCTCGTCGGTGTCCTCGGGATAGATCGTGATGAACTTGCCGCTGGCCGCCCGGTCCGCGTACTTCGAGTTGCGCAGGGTCAGATCGAGTTCGGTGCTGAGAAACTTGTACGCGAGTTGCGCCTGCTGGCAGTACGTCCAGACGGTGTCGAGAATCCGTCGGGCGTTGTCCAGCGTCGCGGACACGTGGATCTTCCACCCCTGCGTCGCGACGAGCCCTCGGGGCGGCGTCACCATCGTCCACCCGTCCCGGGTCGACAGGTTCCACCCCGGCCCGGCCCGCAGGTCCGTCCCGAAGCGGTCCCGCCGGGCGCCGCCGTCCGCACCGGGTCGGTCGTAGAAAGTCGGATCAGCGATGCGGTAGTACTGATACCGGTTGTCCATCGGCCCTTCACTACGTCAGCCACGGCACGCACCAGCATCGTGAGCCCTGCGCGGCACCCTGATCGGGGTTCGACAGCGATCGTGGCACACGGTCACATGCTTCGATACCCCAGAAGAGTGCCGCCGCTGGTCGGAGGCGGTGGTCCCCCTACCGGGTCCGCAACCGGCGGGTGAGGTCTCCGGTGTCGGGTTCCGCCTGGTCGCCGAACCGTCCACCGGAGACCTCCGGGCCTAGAAGCCGGCGGAGATGCGGCTGAACTCCCAGTCGCTCTGGGCGATGCCGCTACAGGTGGAGACCACGCCCCCGCCGGCGCAGCCGCGATCGCGGTTCACCGCCCAGAAGGTGAATCGGGCGAGGCCGCTGCTCCTGGCATAGTCACGGATCCGCGTCCAGGTCTCCGGTGTGGTGACCTCCTGCTGGTCGGACAGACCGTTCATGCCGGAGATGCCCATGTGGGCGTACGCGGTCTGGTCGTTCCAGCCGAACGTGGACTTCAGTTGGTTCTTCAGGCCCTCCGCGGCGTTGCGGGTGCTGGTGTACATGTCGCTGCCGCCGCCGAAGTCGAACGGCATGATGGTGAAGACGTCCACGTTGGCGTTCAGCGCCCGGGCCTGGTTGATCAGCCGGACGCCGTGCGCGTTGGGACCACTCGTGGTCGTCCCGAAGGTGAGGATCGTGGTGACGCCCGGGTTGTTGCGCTTGATGATGCCCAGCGCGCTCACGATGCGGTCGGCGACCACGTAGTTCTCGAACTCGTCGTAGTTCTCGATGTCGATGTCGATGGCCTTGAGACCGAAGGTGTTGATGACCTTCTGGTACGCCCCGGCGAGGGCCTCGGGGGTGGCGCAGTTCGGGCCGAGCTTGTTGCCCTGCCAGCCGCCGATCGACGGGACGATCGTCGCGCCGGCCGCCTTGGCCTGGTTGATCCAGGACTCGTGGACGCCGCCGGTCAGGCCGCCCTCACCGTCCCAGACCGGGTTGCAGCCGTTGGCCAGCACGAACGCGACGGTGAACGCGCGGACGCCCTGAGCGGTGATGGTCGAGGGCGCCGGCGGGTTGCCCCAGCCGGGGTAGACGTAGGGCGACGCGGCCATCTTGCCGGCCGGCGGCGGGTTGGTCGGGCCGGTGGGCGGCGGGGTGGTCGGGGTGGTGCCGCCGCCGCAGGCACCCTGGTTGGCCCAGACGTCCCACTGGCCGCTGTGCGTGGCCGGGTTCTCGTTCTGGGTCCACCACTTGGCCTGGTAGTTGACGCCCTGGTAGGACGCCTGACCGCCGCCGACGTACACGGCGGACGACGACCAGGCCGGGTAGCAGGCCACGGCCGCGCTCGACGTGGACATGGGGACGATCGCGATCGCGGTGGCGGTGACCGTGACGGCGGCCAGGGCCAGGATCTTCTGCCTGAGTTTCATGACACGCTCCTGCGGGGGTTCAGGGCAAGGTGGTGAGGTGCGGGCGGACGGTGTTGGCGAATCCGTTGCCGTTGGTGACGTCCCAGTTGATCGACCACGTCATGGCGCCACGGATTCCGGGGTAGGTGCGCGGCGGCTTGACGGAGCCGCAGTTGGTGCCGAGGGCGAGGCAGTCGAGGGCCTGGTTGACCACGGAGGGGTTGACGTAGCCGCCACCGGCCGCGCTCGGCGCGGCCGGCAGCCCGAGGGACACCTGGTCCGGTCGAAGGCCGTTCTCGAGCTGGATGCAGGCGAGCGCCACGAGGAAGTTGACCGACCCCTGGCTGTACGCGGCGGTGTTGTCGCAGCCGAGCATCGCGCCGGAGTTGTAGAACTGGGTGTGGACGACGGTCAGGATGTCCTTGATGTTCAGCGCCAGCTGGAAGTACTGGCCGCCGGTGCTCTGCATGTCGATCGTCTGCGGCGCCATCGTGATGATCAGGTTGGCGCTCGTCCGGTTGCGGATGTCGCGCAGCGCCTGGGCCATGTACGTCGCGTTGACGCCGTTCTCCAGGTCGATGTCGACGCCGTCGAACCCGTAGGTTCCGATGAGGCCGACGATCGAGTTGGCGAAGTTCGTGGCGGCACTGGAACTGGCGACCGAGATGGTGCCGCGCTCGCCGCCGACCGAGATGACGACCTTCTTGCCCCGCGCGTGCAGGGTGGCGACGTCGTTCTTGAAGTCGGCGTTGGTGTAGCCGCCGAGCGAGGCGCTCAGGCCCGCGTCGATGCCGAAGGACACCGCGCCCGGTGTGCTCGTCGCGTCGGCGAACGCGACCGCCACGAGGTCGTAGTTGGCCGGCACGTCACGGAGCCGGATCTCCTGGGCCGGGTTGTCGAAGTTCTGCCAGTACCCGGTGAGGAAGTGCTTCGGCAGCTGACCGTTGCCGGTCGGCGGAGGCGTGGTGGGTGGTGGGGTCGTGGGCAGTGGGGTGGTCGGGGGTCGCGTGGTGGGCGGCGGTGTCGTGGTCGGGGGTGACGTGGTCGGCGGCGTGGTGCCGCCGCAGGCGCCCTGGTTGGCCCAGACGTCCCACTGGCCGCTGTGCGTGGCCGGGTTCTCGTTCTGGGTCCACCACTTGGCCTGGTAGTTGACGCCCTGGTAGGACGCCTGACCGCCGCCGACGTACACGGCGGACGACGACCAGG
>NZ_PYPS01000087.1 GCF_003027925.1 Micromonospora sp. RP3T | reverse complement strand
GCATCCATTCCCCGGGCCTCGGCCCCTGCCTCGACAGGATGTCTGCTCCCATGTTGAGATGCCCAGGGACATGAACTGCTCTCAGCAAGAGGAGTTTGTCCTGGGACCACACAAGCACAAGCCCCTGGTGGTTGATGTAGTAGACCACCACTGTGTTGTCGGTGCGCACCAACACATGGCGGTCTCTTAGGTCCGGGAGAAAGTGTTTCCCCGAAACACGGCCAGCATCTCCAGGCAATTTATGTGCCAAGTGAGTTGGTGACCTCTCCACAGACCGCGGGCGGTGTGGCCACTCATGACCGCACCCCAACCGGTGAGGGAAGCATCTGTTGCTAGCGTTACGCGGCGACAAGGAGCTCCCAACACCGGGCCCTGAGACAAGAACCAAGGCTTCCTCCACATGTCCAGGGCACGTAGGCAACGCCGCGTGACCCTGATCATGCGAAGTGGGTTTCCCCTCGGGGAGAACTCCTTGGTCTTGAGCCACCACTGTAGGGGTCTCATGTACAGCAGGCCAAAAGGTATCACGTTGGACGCTGCTGCCATCAGACCCAGCAGTTGCTGGAACTGCTTCACAGTGAGTGACCGGCCTTCCTTCACTCTCTTGACTGCAGTGAGGATCGACTCGATCCGAGCAGGAGACAAACGTGCCTGCATCGTGGTCGAATCCCACACCACGCCCAGATAAGTGGTCCTCTGTAATGGAGACAGCACACTTTTCTTGGCGTTCAGTCTCAACCCCAGCTCTTTCATGTGAGCGAGAACGACATCTCGATGCCGAACTGCCTAGGATCAGCCAGTCGTCGATGTAATTGAGTATGCGGATGCCCTGGAGTCGCAGAGGAGCCAGAGCAGCATCCACACACTTCGTGAAAGTGCGGGGGGAGAGTGCTAGGCCGAACGGAAGAACCCGATATTGGTAAGCTTCGCCCCTGAAAGCAAACCTCAGGAACTTCCTGTGTTGAGGAAGGATGGAGACATGAAAGTATGCGTCTTTCAAGTCTATGGTCACAAACCAGTCCTCGGACCTGATTTGTGACACTACTTGCTTGACTGTAAGCATTTTGAATTTCAGTTTCATGACTGAATGATTGAGGCGACGGAGATCGATGATCGGCCGCAGCCCCCCATCCTTCTTTGGAACAATGAAGTACCGGCTGTAGAACCCGGACTCCCTGTCGTGAGGAGGGACCACCTCGATGGCGTTCTTTCTCAGAAGGGTCTCTACTTCTTGTTCCATGACCAGAGCCTGCTCGGGGCCCACCAGTGTGGGAAAGACCCCGTCGAAGGGCGTTTTTTCATTATCGTTATTATTATAATTATTATTATTGATGTTGTTGTTGTTATACATTTATTTTATTTTAGCTTTGAATTCGTTTTTTTTT
>NZ_PYPS01000086.1 GCF_003027925.1 Micromonospora sp. RP3T | reverse complement strand
CCGTACTACTCGGTGGGGCGGCAGATCGCGGAGGCGTACCGGGTGCATCATCCCCGGGCCGGCCGGCGGGAGGCCCGCAGCCGGGCCGTGGACATGCTGGACCGGGTGGGCATTCCGCAGCCGGCGAAGCGGTTCGCGCAGTACCCGCACGAGTTCTCCGGTGGGATGCGGCAGCGGGCGATGATCGCGATGGCGCTGGTCAACGACCCGGATCTGCTGATCGCCGACGAGCCGACCACGGCGTTGGACGTCACCGTGCAGGCGCAGATCCTGGACCTCCTCGCTGATCTGCAGGCGGAGTTCCGTTCGGCGATCATCCTGATCACGCACGATCTGGGGGTGGTCAGCCAGGTGGCTGACGACGTCCTGGTCATGTACGGGGGGCGGGCGGTGGAGCACGGCAGCGTGGCGCAGGTGTTGCGGACGCCGCAGCATCCGTACACCTGGGGGTTGTTGTCGAGCGTGCCGTCGTTGCACGGTGACGCGGACGCGGACCTGGTGCCGATCCCGGGTAATCCGCCGTCGTTGATCAATCTGCCGTCGGGGTGCGCGTTCCATCCCCGCTGTCGGTGGGCCGACGACCGCTCCCGCCTCGAGGTGCCCGGGTTGCGGGACGCCGGTGAGTCGGGGCACCTGGTCGCCTGTCATCTGTCGGCGGGAGACCGGGAGCGGATCTACCGCGACGAGATCGCCCGGGTGGGGGTGGCCCGATGAGCGCCGAGACCGAGCCGCTGCTCCAGGTGCGCGGGTTGACCAAGCATTTCCCGGTGCGCGACGGGCTGCGCGGCAAGGCGGTGGTGCGGGCGGTCGACGGGCTGGACTTCGACGTGCGGCCCGGTGAGACGCTCGGGCTGGTGGGGGAGTCGGGGTGTGGGAAGACCACGACCGGGCGGATGTTGGTGCGCCTGCTGGAGCCCACCAGCGGGTCGATCACGTTCGCCGGTCGGGACATCACCCACGCCGGCCGTCGGGACCTGCGTGACCTGCGGCAGGACCTGCAGATCATCTTCCAGGACCCGTACGCGTCGTTGAACCCGCGGCACACCGTCGGGCGGATCGTGGCGATGCCGTTGCAGGTCAACAACATCACCCCACCCGGCGGCGTCAAGCGGCGGGTGCAGGAGCTGCTGGAACTGGTCGGACTCAACCCGGAGCACTACAACAGGTATCCGCACGAGTTCTCCGGCGGGCAACGCCAACGCGTCGGTATCGCCCGCGCCCTCGCGCTGAAACCGAAGCTGATCGTCGCCGACGAACCCGTCTCCGCGCTCGACGTCTCCATCCAGGCGCAGGTCATCAACCTGCTACGCGGCCTGCAACGCGACCTGGACCTGGCGTTCGTGTTCATCGCCCACGACCTCGCCGTGATCCGCCACTTCTGCCACCGCGTCGCGGTCATGTATCTCGGCACCATCGTCGAGATCGGTGACCGGGACGCCATCTACACCCGACCGCAGCACCCCTACACCCGGGCGCTGCT
>NZ_PYPS01000085.1 GCF_003027925.1 Micromonospora sp. RP3T | reverse complement strand
CTAACTCGAAAATCGACCGTGACTTGACGTGCGGCAGCATCCCGCGTCGCGAAGCGGCGCGGGATGGGTCTTGTGGGGTGGTGCGTTAGGCGGCGAGGTCGAGGGTGACGCGGTAGCCGAGGGCTTCGAGTTGGTGGATGTGGTTGCGTTTGCGGCGTTCGGTGTCGGTGCGGCTGAGGTAGAAGTCAGCGCCGAGATCACGGAAGCCGGCTGCGGGATCGGACAGCAGGTGCCAGATGATCGTCAGGACCGAGCGGCCGATCGCGACGATGGCGCGTTTGGCGCCGCGTCTTCGCGCGATGCGCCGGTAGCGTTCGCCGAGGAACGTGCTGGTGCGGGCGGCGGAGACCGCGATCTGCCCGAGGACGCGGGCGAGGTAGCGGTTGCCGCGCCCGGTCGATCCGGTGCCTTTGCGGCGGCCGGCTGATTCCTTGACGCCGGGCGCGAACTTGGCCCAGCCGGCCAGGTGGGCCGGGGTCGGGAAGCGGTTCATGTCCACGCCGATCTCGGCGATGATCGCGGCAGCGGCGGCCGGGCCGACCCCGGGGATCTCACGCAGCCGGGCCGCCGCCGGGGCGAAAGGGGCCAGTTGCGCCTCGATCCGCGCGTCGACCTCGCGTATGTCGGCCTCGACCTGCTCGACCCGGGCGATCATCTTGCCCAGCAGGAACGCGTGATGATCGGTGAAATGACCGGTGAGAGCTTCCTGCAAGGCGGGGATCTTGCGGCGCAGGCTGGAGCGGGCCAACTCGGCCAGGGTGTGTGGGTCACGCTGCCCGGCGATCAACGCCGCCATCATGGCCCGCCCCGACGTGCCGAACAGGTCGCTGACCACGACCGACAGTTTGATCTGCGCGTCTTCGAGCAGCTTCTCCGCCCGCTGGCGTTCCGCCCCCGCCTCAGCGATCAGATCGACCCGGTAGCGGGTCAGGTCCCGCAGCATCCGGATCGGCGCCGGTGGCACGAAACTCGGCCGGATCATCTGCCGTTCGGCGACCTTGCACAACCACACCGCGTCCAGCTTGTCGGTCTTCGGCCGGCCCGGCAGGTGTTTCACGTCGCGGGCATTGACCAGCCACACCTCGAACCCGTGCGCTTCCAACAGGTAGAACACCGGCTTCCAGTAGTCACTGGTGGCCTCCATCACCACCCGGGTCACCCCCAGCGCAGCCAAGCGCTCGGCCAGCCCGATCAGTGATCGAGTCATCGTCGGATAGGTCCGCACCTCCTGCAGCCGCCGTCCGGGCCTCGTCTCGTCCGGAACCCGCGCGCAGCACACCAACGCCGCCTTGCCGATGTCCAACCCCGCCACACGCGTGATGATCTGCTCTTCATCCTGGGCCTGTTCCAGCAACCGAACCCTCCCCACCAGCGCGAACATCAGGGCGGTCGCCCGCGGCAGCCACAGAACGGGTGAATCTAACTCGCGTGCTCGCAGCAACAGTGAAGAGCCCAAAACGCGGCTACCAGCGTCCGACTAACCCACGACCTCACACGGACCAAGGAGCGACGACGTCAGCGAGCGACCGACACGATTTTCAGCCCGGAACGGGCCACCTCGCCAGAGGCGACAAGGACTAACCC
>NZ_PYPS01000084.1 GCF_003027925.1 Micromonospora sp. RP3T | reverse complement strand
TACTTGGTGGGGGGCAGATCGGTGGGGAAACACGATTTGATAATCAGGTTTCTTAGAGGAGCCCGGAGGCTGAACCCTCCTCGGTCGCATCTCATCCCCTCTTGGGATCTTGCTGTGGTTCTCCAAGGTCTACAACAAGATCCATTCGAGCCCCTTCAGTCAGTCGAACTCGATGCTCTCTCCTTCAAGACGGCTCTTTTGACTGCGCTCACTTCCATCAAAAGAGTGGGAGACCTCCAAGCCCTCTCCGTGAACAGTTCGTGCCTGGAATTCGGACCAGCGGATTCTCACGTTGTCTTGAGACCCCGGCCTGGATACGTGCCCAAGGTCCCCACCACTCCCTTCAGAGATCAGGTGGTGACCTTGCAAGCTATTTCTTCCCAGGAAGATGACCCCAACCTGACCTTGTTATGCCCAGTCCGTGCCCTGCGCATCTACATGGAACGAACGCAGCCCTTCAGACGTTCGGAACAGCTCTTTGTCTGTTATGGAGGACAGCAGAAGGGGAAAGCTGTCTCCAAACAGAGGATCTCCCACTGGCTGGTGGACGCAATTCGGGTGGCCTACCAGGCCAGAGGCCTACCCTGCCCTCTGGAGGTAAGAGCCCACTCGACTAGGGGCGTCGCTGCCTCGGCAGCCCTGGCAAATGGGGCCTCATTAACAGACATCTGTAGAGCTGCAGGTTGGGCTACACCTAACACATTTGCCAGATTTTACAATTTACGCATGGAGCCAGTGTCAGCTAGAGTCTTGAATACCAGCTCTTGACTCAGTTCTCTGGTTGGTGTAGAGCTTGCTTTAAAGCGCTTCCCCTAACGGTGATTACGCTTCTGAGTTTCAGTAGGTTTCCTGACGTGAACCCTGGACACCATCTCCATCTTTGGCACTTCTGGACATGGCAGAGTTTTGCGGAGAAACTCGCTATGGAATCCCTTCACAAGGTATGAATACCCTTATTTTGATTGGATTGTGCCCCATATGTAGTGGCTCCTTATGTGGCCCCATGTGTGTATTTCCACCTATAACTCTCTGTGGTGCGGTGTTTTCCCCTGAAAACAGGTTTGTCTCTAGGGTCTGAGTCTGGTTGTCTCCCCTGGTGTGAGACCCACCTCAGGTCCCATATCTAATGATATTCACTTTATACCCCCCCTCTGGGCAGGTTGTGAGCTCCGTAGTGCCTTTTTTCCTTCGGGAAATAGTCACTTCCCCAACGTCCGCCAAGACACTCAGCCGCTCCACTGAGGAAGGCCCGGCTGCAGGACACTACTGTAACAGGTCAGTTCTTGGACGTTGGAAGGTCACGAAGGAGGGTCATTTGGTTGTGACACGCTGCCCTCAGAATGGAATGAGTGAGCAGATGCTAAGCTAGGCTATTTATACCCGGATATCGGGGTGTGGCTAGCTATGCAAATTCTGCACACTCCAATTTCATTGGCCTTTTCTCAAAGATCTCAGAGGTGTTTGGGCTCCCAAAAACGACCCCTAGTGTCGTACACTACTCGACACAACTTGCCCTCGTTTTTTATGTAGTTATATTTGTTTTATAGCTGAGTTTTACTGAACTGTAAAACACACCGCTCATCACTGTCACTATTCACCCAGCCATAAATAGAGAAGGGGCGGGACAAATACAGACCA
>NZ_PYPS01000083.1 GCF_003027925.1 Micromonospora sp. RP3T | reverse complement strand
TGTCCTCCGTCGGCTGATGTGCGACACGCGTCCGCCAGGTGATCTGCGACAGTGGTCCGTTTCGGCACTCTGAGCCCGACGTCTCCGCGGGGCGTCGGGACTCGGGGAGGCCGGGATTGGCGCTGGTTGTCTTGTCGGTTGTCGAGCAGCGGTTGGACGCGGTTCGTGCGGTGTTGGCCGGGTCGGATGTGATGGAGGTGGCCGCCAGCTTCGGGGTGCATCGGTCGACGGTGCATCGGTGGGTGGGCCGGTATCTCACTGAGCAGTTGGCCGGGTTGGTCGACCGGTCGCATCGGCCGCACTCGTGTCCCGCTCAGGTGGCGGAGGCGGTTGAGGTCGCGGTGGCGGAGATGCGTCGGGAGCATCCTCGGTGGGGGTCGCGGCGGATCCGGTTGGAGATGCTGCGCAAGGCCGGGCCGTGGGTGGTCGAGGATCTGGCGGTGCCGTCGGAGCGGACGATCGACCGGATTCTGCAGCGGCAGGGTCTGTTGCGGGTCCGGCCCCGGAAACGGCCGAAGGACTCGTATAAGCGGTGGGAACGCCCTGCGCCGATGCAGTTGTGGCAGATGGACATCGTCGGTGGCGTGCAGCTGGTCAATCCCGCGACCGGTGTGCTGCGGGAGGCGAAGCTCGTCACCGCCGTCGACGACCACTCCCGGTACTGCGTGATCGCCAAGGTCGTCGAGAGGGCCACCGGCCGGGCGGTGTGTCTGGCCCTGGCGGAAGCCCTGGCCCGGTTCGGGGTTCCGGAGGAGATCATCACCGACAACGGCAAGCAGTTCACCGACCGGTTCGGCAAGTACCGTCCCCGCACCGGTGAGGTGCTGTTCGACAAGATCTGCCGCCACAACGGCATCACGCACCGACTCACCGCACCCGCCTCGCCGAACCAGAACGGCAAGGTCGAACGGTTCCACGGCACCGTCCGCCCGGACTTCCTCGACACCGCGCAGCCGTTCACCAGCCTGACCGAAGCCCAAGCCGCGGTGGACGCATACGTCCTGCACTACAACACCGACCGACCCCACCAGGCCCTCGACACACGAACGCCGGTCACCCCCGCTGACCGGTTCCAGCCCGCCCCGGCCCAGCAACGTGCCCTGGTCGACCTGTGGCTGCCACCCACCCTCGACCCCGTCCCCGCCAGCCCGGCCCAGCCGGTGGCAACCGCAACACCACCGGTCCAGGTCCAGCCGTCGGTGGCGGATCCGGGTGGGCCGGTGGAGTTCGACCGGGTCGTCCCGGCATCAGGCAACCTGATGGTGTGCCAACGCCAGTTCTGGATGGGCACCCACCGCGCCGGCATGGTGGCCCGCATCTGGGCCGACTGCGACCTGATCCACGTCCTCATCGCCGGCATCCGCATCAAAACCGTCCGGTCCCACCTGAGCGTCAACGACCTGGCCACCCTCGTTCGTCAGGGCGCCGTCCCGGCCGGCCCCGCACCTCTGCCACCGATCGAGGACGGCGACGCCATCGAGGTCGAACGCTGCGTCAACCGAGGCGGCGTCTCCCTGGGCCAACACATCGTCCTGGCCGCAGAGATCCTCGCCGGCCGCCGCGTCGGCATCCGCATCGAAGCGACCACCCTCATGTTCTACGACCTCGACACCCGCGAACTGCTGCGCACCCGCACCAACCCACTCCGACCAGAACAGATGAAACGCCTACGCGGCGCCCGACCAGCCGGACCCCCACCACGACCCTCGACCGAACCCGTCCGAGTGCAACGCAGGGCTTCCAACAGCGGCATCATCATGGTCGCCGGCCAGAAGGTCGCCCTCGGCCGGCTGCACCGACACCAGACAGTCACCGTGACCGTCTCGGAGACGACCCTGGCCATCGACCTACCCGACGGCGACACCAAGGTCATCCGACGCACGACCACCCAGCCAGTCCGTAGCATCAAGGGCCAGCGACCGCGGATCGCTACCCACGTTTCCTAGACCACCCGTCGC
>NZ_PYPS01000082.1 GCF_003027925.1 Micromonospora sp. RP3T | reverse complement strand
CGCGTGGCCCCTGTGTCGGCTCCGCCTGAAAACTGACCACGTGGTTCCGGCTGAAACGGGACCACCTCCTGAAGCATCGGGAGGTGCTGAGCGTGGAGGACTGGGCGGAGATCCGGCGGCTGCGGCGGTCGGAGGGTATGGCGATCCAGGCCATCGCACGGCGGTTGAGGATGTCTCGCAACACCGTGAAGAAGGCCTTGGCTAGTGATGAGCCGCCGCGGTATCGGCGGGCGGCGAAGGGCTCGATCGTGGATGCGGTCGAGCCGCAGATTCGGGCGTTTTTGGCGGAGTTTCCGGACATGCCCTCGACGGTGATCATGGAGCGGGTCGGGTGGACCCGTGGCAAGACGGTGTTCTGTGATCGGGTGCAGCAGCTGCGGCCGTTGTTCCGACGCCCTGACCCGGCCCAGCGGACGGAGTATCTGCCGGGAGAGCTGGCGCAGTGTGATCTGTGGTTCCCGCCGGCGGACGTGTCGCTGGACTTCGGGCAGGTCGGCCGACCACCGGTGCTGGTGATGGTCTCCGGGTATTCGCGGTGGTTGTCAGCGGTGATGATCCCGTCGCGGCAGTCGCCGGACCTACTGGGCGGGCACTGGACGCTGATCTCGGGGTGGGGCCGGACGCCGAAGGCCCTGGTCTGGGACAACGAGTCCGCGGTCGGGCAGTGGCGGGCCGGCAGGCCGCAGCTGACCGAGGCGATGAACGCCTTCCGCGGCACCCTCGGCATCAAGGTGATCCAGTGCCGGCCGGCGGATCCGGAGGCTAAGGGCCTGGTCGAGCGGGCCAACGGCTATCTGGAGACGTCGTTTCTGCCCGGGCGCCGGTTCGCCTCACCGCAGGACTTCAACGCCCAACTCGGCGAGTGGTTGGTGCGGGCGAACAACCGCCGGCACCGCATGTTGGGCTGCCGGCCAGTGGACCGGTGGGACGCTGACCGGGCCGCGATGCTGTCCCTGCCGCCGGTCGCGCCGCTGGTGGGCTGGCGGCAGAGCACCCGGCTGCCTCGGGATCACTACGTGCGCTTGGACAGCAACGACTACTCGGTGCACCCGACGGCGGTGGGCCGACGGGTCGACGTTGTCGCCGACGCCGACCGGGTGCAGGTGTTCTGCGAGGACCGCCTCGTCGCCCGGCATGACCGGTGCTGGGCCAAGCATCAGAGCATCACCGATCCCGCTCACCGCCAGGCCGCCGCCGATCTGCGAACAGCAGCCCGGCAGGCGCCAGCGACGGCAGTCTCGACCGAGGTGGAACACCGCCGGCTGGCCGACTACGACCGCATGTTCGGCCTGGACGTTGAGGTGGCTGCGTGATGGCCACCAAGACCAACCGCAACGTCTCCTCCGAGATCGCGTTCCTCACCCGCGCACTCAAGGCGCCGTCCCTCGCTGCCTCCGTCGAGCGTCTGGCGGAGCGGGCCCGGACGGAATCGTGGACGCATGAGGAGTTCCTCGCCGCCTGCCTGCAACGCGAGGTCGCCGCCCGGGAAGCCCACGGCGGTGAGGGACGCATCCGGGCCGCCCGCTTCCCGGCCCGCAAGAGCCTGGAGGAGTTCGACTTCGAGCACCAACGGTCGCTGAAGCGAGAGACCATCGCCCACCTGGGCACCCTCGACTTCGTGGCGTCGAAGGAGAACGTCGTGTTCCTGGGCCCGCCCGGCACCGGCAAGACTCACCTGTCCATCGGCCTCGGGATCCGGGCCTGCCAAGCCGGACACCGGGTCGCGTTCGCCACCGCCGCCCAATGGGTGTCTCGTCTCGCTGATGCCCACCACGCCGGCCGCCTGCAAGACGAGCTGGTCAAACTCGGCCGGATCCCGCTGCTGATCGTCGACGAGGTCGGCTACATCCCCTTCGAAGCCGAAGCCGCGAACCTGTTCTTCCAGCTCGTGTCCAACCGCTACGAACGAGCCTCGCTGATCGTGACCAGCAACAAGCCCTTCGGCCGGTGGGGCGAAGTGTTCGGAGACGACGTCGTCGCAGCAGCCATGATCGACCGCCTCGTCCACCACGCCGAAGTCATCTCGATGAAGGGCGACAGCTACCGACTCAAAGACCGCGACCTCGGCCGCGTCCCCGCGGCCACCAAGACCAACGACTAAAGATCAACCAAACCGAGGTGGTCCAGTTTCAGCCGGACCACGGTGGTCCCGTTTGAGGCGGCGTTGACA
>NZ_PYPS01000081.1 GCF_003027925.1 Micromonospora sp. RP3T | reverse complement strand
GGCCCCCACCACACCCCCCTCCCCACCTACCCCTTCCAACACCAGCAGTACTGGCCCACCACCAACCCCCGCACCACCGACCCCACCACCCTCGGACTCACCTCGGTGCGCCACCCGCTGCTGCGCGCCACGGTCGAACTGGGCGACGGCCGGGGCCTCCTGGTCACCGGTGGGCTGTCTCTGCACGAGCAACCCTGGCTCGCCGACCACGTGCTGTCCGGCACGCCGCTGCTGCCCGCCACGGCGTTCCTCGAGATGGCCCTCACCGCCGCGCAGAAGGCCGGCTGTGACCGGCTGGACGAACTCGTCATCGAGTCGCCCCTGGCGCTCCCCCAGTCCGGCGGGTCTGCCGTCCATGTGATCGTCGGCCCGGGCGAGAACGGTCGCCGCACCCTCGACCTGTACGCCCGGGTGAACGACGCCACCGTCGAAGCGGACTGGACGAGGTACGCCAGCGGCGTCCTCCGGAGCGGGGAACCGGCGGCGCCACCGGTCGCCGATGCCGCCTGGCCGCCGGCCGGCGCCACGCCTGTCGACCTCGACGACGCCTACGCCCGCCTCGCCGAACACGGCTACGAGTACGGACCGGCCTTCCGCGGCCTCACCGCCGTCTGGCGACACGGCGACGACATCTACGCCGAAGCCACCCTCCCCGACACCGACACCGACACCGACACCGACACCGACACCGACACCGACACCGACTACGCCATCCACCCCGCCCTCCTCGACGCCGCCCTGCACCCGATCGCGCTCGCTCAGCTCGACTCGGGTGACCGGCTGGTGCCGTTCTCCTGGCACGGCGTACAGATCCATGCCGTCGCCGCTACGACGCTGCGGGTACGGATATCCCGAACCGACGACGGGTTCACGGTCGACCTGACCGATCCCCAGGGCGCCCCGGTGGCCGGCGTCGAGTCGCTGCGGCTGCGCCCGTTGCCGGCCGACGCGGTCCGCGCGCTCTCCCCCGCGCCGGCCGTGCTGGCGCTGGACTGGCCGGTGCTCTCCGCATCCGCCGGGGCAGTTGCCGGCCGGACGGCGGTTGCCGGTGACCTGGCCGGGGTGGGCGACGACGTCTACGCCGATGTCGCCGCGTTGCGCGAGGCGCTGGCGGCCGGGGCGGCAGTGCCGGGCACGGTCTTCGTGCCGGTCGTCCCGCCCGCGGAAGGCGACTTCCCGCACGCCGTACGGGCCACCCTGCACGCCGCGCTCGACACGGTCCGTCAGTGGCTCGCCGATGACCGGCTCGGGTCGTCGCGCCTCGTCTTCGTGACGCGCGACGCCGTCGCCGGCCGGTCCGACCTCGCCGCCGCGGCGGTGTGGGGCCTGATGCGCAGCGTTCAGCGGGAGAACCCGGGGCAGTTCGCCATGATCGACGTCGACGGGACGCCCGCGTCGCAGGCGCGACTGGTGACCGCCGCGGCGACCGGTGAGCCGGAGCTGGCCATCCGCGGCGGGACGCTGCACACGCCGCGCCTGGCCGCGGCACAGCCGACCGGATCGGTGCCGGTCCTCGACCCGGAGGGCACGGTGCTGGTCACCGGAGGGACCGGCACGCTGGGCGGGCTCGTCGCCCGCCACCTGGTCACGCGGTACGGCGTCCGCCACCTCCTGCTGCTGTCCCGCAGCGGACCGGCCGCACCCGGGGCCGCACAGCTCGTGGCGGAACTGACCGACCGGGGCGCCGAGGTGTCGGTGCACGCGTGCGACATCGCGAACGCCGACGCCCTGGCCACCGAACTGGCCGACCTGCCGGCGGCGCATCCGCTGACCGCGGTCGTGCACACCGCCGGCGTCGTCGATGACGGCACCGCCACGGCGCTCACGCCGGACGCCCTGGACCGGGTGCTGGCGCCCAAGGCCGATGCGGCCTGGCACCTGCACCGGCTCACCCAGGACCGGCCGCTCGCCGCGTTCGTGCTGTTCTCCTCCGTGGCCGGCACGCTGGGTAGCGCCGGGCAGGCCAACTACGGCGCGGCCAACGCGGTCCTCGACGCCCTCGCCGTCGTCCGGCGGGCGCAGGGCCTTGCGGCCACGTCGATGGCGTGGGGGCTGTGGGCCGAAACCAGCGCCATGACGGCGAGTCTGGCAGACGTCGATCTCCGCCGGATGAGCCGCACCGGCATCCGTCCGCTGAGCTCCGAGGACGGTCTGGCGCTCTTCGACGCGGCGCTCACGAGCGATGCGCCGGCGACTGTCACGGCACGCCTGGACCTGCCCGCCCTGCGGCAACTGGCCGACACCGGGCAGCTTCCGGCCGCGTTCCGCGGTCTGGTGGTGGCCGGCCCCCGACGGGCCGCGGCCGCACCCCGCGAGGACAGGTCCTCGCTCGCCGGCCGGCTGGCCGCCCTGCCGCCGACCGAGCGCCTGGACCACCTGCTCCGGCTGACCCGCTCGGCGGTCGCGGCGGTGCTCGACCACCCGGATCCGGACCGGGTGGATGAGGGGCTGACCTTCAAGGAACTGGGCTTCGACTCGCTCACCGCGGTCGAGCTGCGCAACCGGCTGGCGACTGCCGCCGGGCTTCGGCTGCCCGCCACCCTGATCTTCGATCATCCCTCACCGACAGCGCTGGCCTCGTACCTGCTCGCGGAAATCGTCGGTGACCAGGTGCCCGTACCGGTGACCGCCGCCGCGGTCGTCGGCGACGACCCGATCGCGGTGGTGGGGATGGCCTGCCGGTTCCCCGGTGAGGTGCGCTCGCCGGAGGACCTGTGGCGGCTGGTCGATTCCGGTACCGACGCGATCGGCCTGTTCCCCGACAACCGGGGCTGGGACC
>NZ_PYPS01000080.1 GCF_003027925.1 Micromonospora sp. RP3T | reverse complement strand
CCTTCCTCACCAACCTCGCCCACCTCCACACCACCGGCCACCCCACCACCTGGCCCACCACCACCAACCCCCACACCATCAACCTCCCCACCTACCCCTTCCAACACCACCACTACTGGCTCAACCCAGCCAGCCCGGCCCTCGGCATGCGGCCCACCGACCACCCACTGCTGGGCGCCGCCGTCCCGATGGCGAACGAGCAGGGGGTGCTGTTCACCAACCGGCTCTCCACCCGCCTGCACCCCTGGCTGGCCGACCACGTCGCCGGTGGCGCCGTGCTGCTTCCCGGCGCGGCGATCGCGGAACTGGCGCTGGCCGCCGGCGCGCGGGTCGGCCTGGCGGCCGTACGGGACCTGACGGTGCAGGCGCCGCTGGTGCTGCCGGACAGCTGCGCGCTGCTGACCCAGGTGGTGGTCGGGCCCGCCGACGCAGCCGGTCACCGTCCGGTCGAGCTCTACGCACGACCCGACGACGACGCCGAATCCGCCTGGACCCGGCACGCCGCCGGCACCCTCGAGGCGTGGGACGCGGCAACCGCCCCGGCACCCACCGGCGCGTGGCCACCGCCGGGCGCGGTCACCGAGGACGTCGTCGACCTGTACGAGCGCCTCGCCGACCACGGGTACGCGTACGGGCCGGCCTTCCGCCGCGTCCGCGCGGCGTGGCGGCAGGGCGAGGACGTCTACGCCGAGGTCGCTGTCGACGACGCGGACGGCTTCGGCCTGCATCCCGCGCTGCTGGACGCCGCGTTGCATCCGGTCGTGGGGTTGCTGGCCGACCCGGCCCGCATGCTGCTGCCGTTCAACTGGTCGGGGGTACGCCTGCACGCGGCGGGCGCGACGGCTCTCCGGGTACGCGTCTCCCCGGCCGGGGCGGACACCGTACGGGTGTCCATGACCGCCGTGGACGGCAGCCCGGTCGCCGAGGTGACGTCGCTGGCACTGCGGCCGATGGCCCGGTCGGCGCAGACCAGCGGCGGCGCGGTCTACCGGCCGGAGTGGATCGTCGCGCCGGCCACCCAGGGCGCCGGCACCGTCGCGACGCTCGGCGACCTGCCGGCCCCGCTGGACGGCATGGACTCCTGCGCGGACCTGGACGCCGTGCACGCGCGGCAGCCCGACGTGGTCATCGCCTGCCCACCCGGCGACGACGGCGAGTCGCCCGCGGACGGCGCGCACACGACAACCCGCTGGGCGCTGCGGTTGCTGCAGGACTGGCTGGCCGACGATCGGCTCACCGGGTCGCGCCTGGCGATCGTCACCCGGGGTGCCGCGCCGGCCGCCGGGCGGCTCGACGATCTGGCGGGGGCGGCTGTCTGGGGTCTGCTGCGCTCCGCGCAGACCGAGCACCCGGGCCGGCTCGTCCTGCTGGACCTGGACGACAGCGCCACGCCGGACCTGGTCCGCGCGGCGCTGGCCGGGGACGAGCCGCAGGTCGCGATCCGCGACGGCGAGCTCCGCGTACCGCGGCTGCGACCGGCGGGGCCGACCCCGGCACCGGCCGGGCCGTACGACCCGGACGGCACCGTGTTGATCACCGGTGGCACCGGCGGTCTCGGTCTGCTGCTCGCGCGTCATCTCGTCGTCGAGCACGGCGTCCGACGGCTGCTGCTCACCAGCAGGTCGGGTGGTCGGGCCGAGGGACTGGCCGGTCCGCTCGCCGAACTGGCCGGGTACGGCGCCGACGTGACGGTGGCCGCCTGCGACGCCGCCGACCGGGCCGCGTTGGTCGAGGTGCTGGGCCGGGTTCCAGCCGGGCATCCGGTGCGGGCGGTGGTGCACGCGGCGGGCGTGCTCGACGACGGAACGGTGGCCACGCTCACGCCCGAGCGGGTCGACGCCGTGCTGCGCGCCAAGGTCGACGGCGCCTGGCACCTGCACGAGCTGACCCGGAAGCTGGACCTGACCGCCTTCGTTTTGTTCTCCTCCGTCGCCGGCACGATCGGGACGGCGGGTCAGGCCAACTACGCCGCCGCCAACACCTTCCTGGACGCGCTCGCCGAGCATCGACGCGCGAACGGGCTCCCGGCGACGTCGCTGGCCTGGGGCCTGTGGGAGCAGACCGCCGGGATGACGGCACGGCTCAGCGACGCGGACTTCGGCCGGATGACACGGGGCGGGCTCGCGCCGATGGCGGTCGACGCCGGGTTGGCGTTGTTCGACGCGGCATCGGCGTGGGACGAAGCGGTGCTGGTGCCGGCGCGACTGGACCTGCCGGCCATCCGCGCGCAGGCCCGGGCCGGGCTGCTGCCGCCCGTACTGTCCGTCCTGGCCGGTGACGCGGTCCGGCGGGTCGTGGCGTCCGGCGGCGATCTCTCCTGGACGGACCGGTTCGCCACGGCCGGCGAGGATGACCAGCGCCGGTTGGCCGTCGCGCTGGTCCGCGCCGAGGCGGCCGCCGTCCTGGGCCTGGGCAGCGTGGAGGCGCTTGACGAGCGGCGCCGGTTCAAGGACCTCGGTTTCGACTCGCTGACCGGTGTCGAGTTGCGCAACCGGCTCAACGCGGTCACCGGGCTCGGCCTGCCCGCGACGCTGATCTTCGACTATCCCGACTCCGACCGGCTCGCCGCGCACGTGTGGGAACAGCTGCGGGGGCCGGCGTACGGGGACCGGGATGCCCGGCCGGCGCCGGCCCTCGCGTCGGCCGACGAGCCGATCGCGGTGGTCGGCATGGCCTGTCGGTTCCCCGGCGGGGTGACCACGCCGGAGGAACTGTGGGACCTGGTGGCCGGCGGCCGGGACGCGATCACCGCGGTACCCCCCGGTCGGGGCTGGGACCTCGCCGACCTGTACGACCCGGACCCGGACCGGCCGGGCACGGTCTCGGCGCGGGAGGGCGGGTTCCTGGCCGGGGCGGCCGACTTCGACGCGGAGTTCTTCGGGATCAGTCCGCGTGAGGCGGCGGCGATGGATCCGCAGCAGCGGTTGTTGCTGGAGACGGCGTGGGAGGCCGTCGAGCGGGCCCGGATCGATCCGACCAGCCTGCGCGGCAGCCGCACCGGCGTGTTCTTCGGCGTGATCTACAACGACTACGGGACGCGGTTGCTGACCCTGCCCGGCAGCGGATTCGAAGGCTACTTCGCGACGTCCGGGATGAGCAGTGTGGCATCGGGGCGGGTGGCGTACACGCTGGGCCTGGAGGGTCCGGCGGTCACCGTGGACACCGCGTGCTCGTCGTCGCTGGTGGCCCTGCACCAGGCCTGCCAGGCACTACGCAGCGGCGAATGCGACCTGGTGCTCAGCGGTGGCGCGACGGTGATGACCACTCCGTCGATCTTCATCACCTTCTCGCGGCAGCGGGGGTTGGCGCCGGATGGGCGGTGCAAACCGTTCGGGGCCGGGGCCGACGGAACCGGCTGGAGCGAAGGCGCCGGAACCCTCCTACTGGAACGACTCTCCGACGCCCACCGCAACAACCACC
>NZ_PYPS01000079.1 GCF_003027925.1 Micromonospora sp. RP3T | reverse complement strand
ACCCGCACCCACCACATCACCAACCCGCAACGCCACCCCCGCCGCCCGCACATGCAACCCCGCCCGCACCCCCGGACCCACCCCCTCATACACCGCCTCACCGATCAACGGGTGAGTGAACCCGAAGCCTTCTGCCGTCTCAGTGACGTAGGCGCTGTCGCGAAGGATGCTCAGCCCTTCCACGACCTCCTGCGGCCGGGCCTGTGCGACCTGGGCCAGGGCGTCGACCGAGGCGCCCTCACCCACCACCGACAGGGCCTGGGCCGCTACCGCGGCGGCGGACGGGAAGTGGTTCAACTGGGTTCTGACCAGCATCGAGATGACCGGCAAGCCGGCCTCCAGGGCCGACGCCGGATCCTGTCCGCTGGCCAGCGCGCCGTTGATGCGTTTGGCGAGCTGCCGCAGCAACAGCGGGTTTCCGCTGCTGAGCCGACGGCATTGGGCTGTCACCGGATCGTCGGGATGCAGGCCCGTCAGCGCCGTCAGGAAACGCGCCGAACCGGAGGCGGTCAGTGGTGCGAGGGCGTGGGTGACCGAGGTGAAGGCCGACAGCAGCGGCTCGACCCGATGGTCGTCCCCCTTGCGAAGGCCCATGACCAGGAAGATCGGTAGGGCTTCCAACCGGGCGCTCAGATAGGCCAGAAAGCGCACCGAGGGCACATCCAGCCATTGGAGATCATCCACGACGAGTGCGACCGGGGCGTGTTCTGCCACGTCGGCGACCAGCCAGTACAGCGAGTCGAGCAGGGCGTACTCGCCGACGGCGCGCTCTGCACGTTCCTGGTCCCAGCCGAGCAACGCCTCGCGCGCCAGTGCGCTGCCTACGGAGGTGGAACGACCGGACTCGCGCAGGGCAAGCGTCTCGCCATGGAGCAGTTGCCGCGCCCCGGCCCAGGCGGCCTCGCTCTCCACCGGCCATCCACTGGCACTCAGCACGGTGAAACCGCGCTGCCGGGCCCGCCCTTCGGCGTACTCCAGCAGGGAGGTCTTCCCTATTCCCGGGGGCCCTTCGAAGAGCAGAACGGTGCCGGCAGAGGCAGTCGCGGCCCGAATCGCCTCATCGATCAGGCCAGTCTCATGATCACGGTCGACGAGTTCGTCCCGGCCCTCTCCCGCGGAGTCCGGTGCGGCCGTCAGCTTCCCGCCGAGGGAGGCTGTGGTGCCCGCCGGGGACAGGTCGAGTTCGGGTGCGTGCCGGAGTATCGCCGTGTACAGCTCGTTGGTCGCCACCTGCGGCGCGGTACTCAGGTCCGCCGCGAGAGTTCGCTTGAGGCGCTGGTAGACCGACAATGCATCGCTCTGCCGCCCACTTCGGTAGAGGGCGGTCATGAACTGCCGGTGCAGTTCCTCGTCGAGCGGCTGCTGCTCGATCGCGTGTCCCAGCTCGGCCACGAGCTGATGGTGCTCGCCCGCTGCCAGCCGGGCCTCGACGAGAGCGTTGGTGGCGGCTCGGCGGATGCCGTCGAGGCGTACGGCCTGGTCGTTGAACCAGGTGAGGTCCCGCAGATCACTGAGGGAAGGGCCGCGCCAGGCGGCGAGCGCTTCCCGCAGCTCGACGATGACCTTCGCGGGATCATCGGCGAGCATGGCGTCGTGAATTCGCCGCTCGGCGAGTTGCAGGTCGGTGAACTCATCGCTGAGCTGGAGTACGTAACCGGAGCCTCTGGCGAGGATGAGCCCACGTAGCGCGTACTCCCGGCGCAGGTGCGTCAGGTGGCTCTGCAGCGTGTTCATCCTGGTTGCGGCGGTCTGGCCTTGCCAGGCGATCTCCAACAGCCGACGTGAGCTGACGGCGTCACCGGGTTGCAGGGCGAGCGCCGCCAACAGGGCGCGTCGCCGCAGGCCACCGACGGGACGGGGCACGCCGTCGACCACCACCTCCAGGGCGCCGAGAAGCCTGACCCGGCCTGCCGGTGGTGTGCGCGCCGCCGTCACCTCACGACGATCAGCAGCGTCGGGAATGGCGGCTCGCCTCGGCGTCGGTGGCATGCGGGTCACCTCAGGCCTACCGGTATCGCCTGCCGTCGACTCCGGCAGGTGCCGGGGTCTCCGAGTCCGACGCGTGCGACGCCTGGCTCAGTTGCCCACGGCCGGAGACACCAAGCTTCCGGTATGCGCTGGTGAGGTGGGTCTCGACCGTCTTCAACCTGATGAACAGGCGCTGGGCGATCTCGCGGTTACTGTGGCCCGCCGTCGCCAGTTCCACGACACGCTCCTCGGCCGGGGTCAGGCGGTCCGAGCCGCCTCCCTGCTCCGCGTGAACGCGGGTGCGCAGCAGGCGCAGGCTACCCGCGACATCGCGCGCCAACGCATCGGCGCCGCACGCGACGGCGATCTCGTGCGCTCGGCGCAGGTGCTCACGCGCCTCCGTCGGTGACCCGGCCTGGCGCATCGACTCACCCAGCCGGTGGAGGGTCTGGGCCAGTTCCCAGCGGGCTTCAGCAGCCTCGAAGTGCTTCACCGCCTCGTGCAGGAGTTCCGTGCTCCGCCGTCCGCGCTCCACGTCAGCCATGGCCGCCAGGGACCGCCCGACGACCCGGGCGGTGCCCCAGGTGGTGGCCGAACCGATGAACTCCTGGGCCGTCTCCAACGCCTCGTCGACCCGGCCGAGATCGGTGAGGCAGCGGATCATCAGGGTCCGCCAGTCCGGGTCTACCGCGTTCGTGATGCCGCTGACGCGGCATTCGTCGCGCAGCGCGGTGGCCCTGGCCAGGGCGAGGGTCGTCCTGCCCTGCGCGAGCAGCAGGCTCGCCTCGGCGTACGCCCGCAGGCCGTTCGTGACGTCGAGCGCCGGGCCGTCCTTCAGCTGTGATCGGATGGCGTCGGCGGCCTCGACGTCGCCTCGCCGCAGGAAGGCGATGATCAGATGGCTACCGGCAAGGATCTTGCCGAGCCGCAGTTGGTGCCGCACCGCCTGTTCCCAGCTGAGGCGCAGTTCGTCGACAGCCGCACGCACGTCGCCGTGGGCCAGCAGGACGGCACCCCGGTGGCACCTGGCCAGCGTCTGCCCCCACCGGGAACCGCGCGTCCCGACGTGGGCAAGGAAGGCGTCGATGGCGGGCAGAGCCTCCGGGGCGTCACACATCGTGAGCACCTGCCAGGCTCGCGCGGCAGCGGCCACTGCGAAGGGATGGCGGCCCAGATCGGCTGCCGTCGCCACCGCGCCTGCCCGACTCAGGGCCGAGACGCGGTCGTTGCGAAGGGCATCGTGGAGAGCCAGGGTGGCCTGCACCATCAGGTCGCCGGACGTCGAACCCGGCGGGCAGTCCCGCAACTCCCGCACCAGTGGCTGGATGTACGGAAGTCGACGAGCAGCGACGGCAGTCTCGACGATCATGGCCTGCAGCGCGCGATGCGTGCTGCTGAGCGGGTCGGGGCTGTGGTGCAGGGCGTCCTGCGCCACCTGCATCGCCTCGGCGGGCTGACCGTCGGCGTGCAGCGCCGCAGCCAATGTCAGGGCGGTTCGCGCTCGCGTCTCGGGATCGGTCTCCAACGCCAACCCGGCAGTCAAATGCCCCACCGCCGCACCCGTATCCACCAGATACTCCGCCATCCCCAACCGCGTCAGCACACCCCCCCGA
>NZ_PYPS01000007.1 GCF_003027925.1 Micromonospora sp. RP3T | reverse complement strand
CCGGTGTTCGGGTTCTGCTTGGTCGCTGAACCAGATACCGGAGACCTCGCTACATCTCGAACACCGACACGCCAAGATCCTCACCCAACAGCTCAAGCCCTCGCACGGACTTCGACACAGGCCCTAGCACGGGAAACGGTGGGCCACTCCCGTGGCCTAGATGCCACGGCGGTTTCAATTCCCATCAGTCACCCCAACGACGAAGCCCCCTCCTCCGGGAGGGGGCTTCGTCGTGTGCGGGGTCCGGTCAGGCGGTCGGCTCGGCGCTGGGCGTGCCGGCGGCCGGGCCGGCGTCGTCGCCCGGCGCGGCCGGCGGCTCGTACGGCAGGGCGCTGCCCTTCACGTACTCGTCCCAGCTCATGTTCCAGTCGGTCCAACCGTTGCCGTTCTGGAGCTTGCGCTCGGTGCCCTTGACCGTGATCGGGTCGCCCAGGCGGGTGTTGGCGAACAGCCAGTTGCCGTCCTTCATCGAGACGTTGACGCAGCCGTGCGAGACGTTCGAGCGTCCCTGCACGCCCTCGGACCAGGGGGCCGCGTGGATGAACTCGCCGCCCCAGGTGAGCCGCTGCGCGTAGTCGATCTCGGTGCGGTAGCCCTCCTCCGGACCCAGCTCCTCCATGGTGTCGAAGACGGTGTGCCGGAGCTTCTCGATGACCACCATGGTGCCGCTGGACGAGGGGGTGCTCTTCTTGCCGAGGCTCACCAGGATCGTCTTGATGGCTTTGCCGTCCTTGGTGACGGTCATCCGCTTGGTGCGGTTGTCCACCGTCATCACGAACGACGGGCCGATCTTCACGTCGACGGTCAGGTCGGAACGGCCGTACCAGCCGTCGCCAAGCGGCAGCCCGTTGGCCCGCACCTGGTAGGAGACCGTGCTGTTGGCCTTCCAGAACGTCTTGGGCCGGTAGTGCACCTCGGTCGGGCTGATCCAGCGCCAGATGCCCTCCTGGGCCGGCTGCGCGGTCACCGTCATCCGGCGCTGCATGTCGTCGCGGTAGTCCTCGGGGATGGCCCGGCCGAACTTCACGATCAGCGGCATGCCCACGCCGACGACCTGGTTGTCGCCGAGGAAGCTGGTCACCCGGACCTGCTTGGCGGGCTTGGCCATCACGGTGAACGTGCTGGTGGCGGTCGCCGGCTTGCCGTCGTCGCCGGTCGCCGTCACGGTCGCGGTGTACGTCTGGGCGTAGTCCAGCGCGGTGGCGGGCTCCCAGCTCCTGCCGTCGGCGGCGAGGGTGCCCTCGACCGCCTTGCCGGTGGCGTCCTTCAGCTCGACGGCGGTCTCCTTCGCCTCCTTCGTGGTGAAGGTGATGGCGGTGGTGGCCGGGACGTCCTTGGCGTCGGCGGCCGGCTCGCTGATGGTGGCCGCCGCCTTCGGGGCCTTCTCACCGCCGTCACCGCCGCCCTGCCAGCTCGACGGTTTGTCGCCGCCGCCGGTGCAGGCCGTCAACGCCATGGTGGCGACGAGCACCGCGGCGGCGAATGCGCGGCGCCCGCCGCGGCGGGCGCCTCCGCCCCGGATCGGTTCGTCCTGGCCAGCTCGCATGATTCCCTCACAAGTGTGCTGCGCGGTCCCGATCGTCTCTGGTCAGACGCGTCGGACCGGGTACTCGTTGCCGGAAGTGAACCGGAACACCCCGGTGACGGTGTAACGATTCTGTCGTCGTCCGGCGCTTCGTTGCTGGGGACGAGTCCCGGCGCCGCCGCAAGCGGCCGCGTCCGACAACGGTACGCCGCTCAGAACGGCGCGCCCTGCCCGCCCTTCGGCACCGGCAGGGCGCTGCCGGCGACGAACTCCGACCAGCTCATGCTCCAGGCCGTCCAGCCGTTGCCGGGGACCAGTCGCCGTTCGGTGCCCTTCACCGTGATCGGGTCGCCGACGAGCGTCTTGCCGAACAGCCACCGACCGTCGGCCATCGACACGTTCACACAGCCGTGCGACACGTTCCGGCGGCCCTGCACCCCCTCCGACCAGGGCGCGGCGTGGATGTACTCACCGCCCCAGGTGAGCCGCTGGGCGAAGTCGATCTTCGTGACGTACTGGTTGTCCGGGTCCGGCTCGTCGCGGGTGTCGAAGACGGTGGACTCCTTCTTCTCCATCACCACCATGGTGCCGCTGGAGGAGGGGGTGCTCTTCTTGCCCAGGCTCACCGGCAGCGTGCGGATCACCGCGCCGTCCTCCGAGACCGTCATCTTCTTGGTCGCGTTGTCCACGGTCATCTCGAACGCGCGGCCGATCTTCGCGGTGGCGCTCCGGTCGACGTTGCCGTAGCGGCCGTTGCTCAGCGGGATGCCGGCCAGCGCCAGCCGGACGGTGAGCGTGGTCCCGGTCTTCCAGTACTCCGGGGCGCGGTAGTAGGCCTGGGTGCCGTTGGCCACCCAGTGCCAGGCGCCGGGCTGCGGCGGATCGGTCTGCACGAACATGCGCTTCTGCACCGCGGCGCGGTCCTTCTTCGGGATGCCCGGCGAGAACTCGGCGACCACCGGCATGGCCACGCCGTACGTCTTGTCGCTGAACAGGTAGAGGCCGGAGCCGATGGTGGACTTCGGCTTGGCCATCGTGGTGAACGTGCTGGTGCCCTGGTGGGTCGCGCCGTCCGGGCCGGTCCCGGTGACCGTGGCGGTGTACTTCGTCGCGTACTTCAGCGTGGTGGACGGCACCCAGCTGGAGCCGTCGCGCCGCATCCGCCCGTTGACCGCCGTGCCGTCGGCGGTGGTCAGGACGACCTTCGACACCGTGCCGCCGCCCGGGACGCGCGCGCTGATCTCGGTGCTGGCCGGCCGGCCGGTCGCGCCGTCGGCCGGGCTCACCGTCAGCGGCGACGCGGCGGGGGCCGCGTCGCTCGGCGGGGCGCTCGTCGGATCCGGCGCGGTGGCCGAGACGCCCCCGACCCCCTGCTGCTGGCCGGGCACGAAGGCCGGCTTCTGCTCGTCGCCGCCGCACCCGGTCAGTGCCAGCGACGCCGTGAGGACCAGGACGCCCACCATCGCCCCGGCCCGCGCGAACCTGCCCATGCCCACCCCTGTCGTAGCGTGCCTGGCGGACATCGTGCCCCATCGACGCCATGACGCCCGCCCCCGAACCGGGTCCGCTGTCTGGTTTCGGCATCTTTGCCGGTTAAGCTCGTCCGAAGGGTGGACCCCGGTATCGGATTGGAACCCCGCTCGGCGGGCATGCTAAGGTTCTTCCCGTTGTCAGCGAGCGCCGCTAGCTCAACTGGCAGAGCAGCGGACTCTTAATCCGCGGGTTCGGGGTTCGAGTCCCTGGCGGCGCACCAGCAGCAAGGCCCCGAAAGGCGTTCCGCGCCGGTCGGGGCCTTCTTCGCGTCCGCCGGTGGTGGCTCGGCCCGCCGGCTCGGCGGTGCGGGTGGTCTCCGGACGACCGGTGACCCGGCCGGCTGCCGCAAGGATGCTCGGCGGGCGCGGCCGGGAGCCTCCTGTCGATCTCCGCCCAGAGGTCGGACGGCTGGGCCGATCGCGATACGCATAGTCGACTGACGATCGGATGGTTGCGCGGTAAACGTCTGACGTCTACGCTGCAAGGCAGAATTCTGTGACCATGGGCAAGCGGGTGTGAACGGGCATCGGGCGTTACCGACGGCACGGTAGGTGCCGTCGGGCGGTACGTCTCGCTCGAAGCGCACGTGGCCTCGCGGCTGTTCCTGCCGCTCCTTGTCAGAGCCCCACCATGGTCGGAACCTCCCCGTGTTCCCCCCTCCGTCGGCGGTTATTCGCGCGGTGGTCCACCGTCGCGCCCCGAGGACGATTGTCCAGCGAACATGTCCAGTCGGCGGTAATGCGAAAGGAATGGTACGTGAAACCAGCCGTCTCTACCGTTCGAAGGTCACTGCTGGCAGTGGTTCTGGCCGTCGCCTCCACGGTCCCGGCAGTGGTCGCGAATCAACTGCCGGCCTCGGCCGCCGTCCAACAGACCTACTATGTCGCCCCGGACGGAAACGACGCCAACCCGGGAACGCTCCAGTCACCATTTCGGAGCCTGCAACGCGCGCGGGACGCCGTTCGTACGGTGAATTCCAGCATGACCGGCGACATCCAGGTCTACCTGCGCGGTGGAAGTTACCCGGTGAACAGCACGATCGAGTTCGGGGCCGGCGACTCCGGCACCAACGGATATCGGGTCAGCTATTCCGCCTACCCCGACGAGACCCCCGTGCTCGAAGGTGGGGTGCAGGTGACGGGGTGGACCCAACACAGCGGCAACATCTGGAAGGCGCCGCTCGACCGCGCCAACAAACTGCGCGCGCTCTACGTCAACGACAAGCGGGCGTACATGGCGTCGAAGACGATCGCCTCGGCGGGCTGCTACGGGACGTACACCATCACGGCCGGGCAGGCCGCGTGGGCCTGGGAGTCGGGGTCGCAGTGCGACGGCGCCAGGTACAACCTGAACGACTTCCCCGCCGTCGCCCGCAACTCCGACGACATCGAGATCGAGACGGGGACGACCTGGACCACGGCGATCGTGGGGGTCCGTCAGGTGACCACGAGTTCCGACGGCGCCAATCGGGTGGCGCTGTTCCAGCAGCCGGGTGCCGCCATCGCCCAGGGCGCGTTCAACGGCAACGCCCAGACCGGCGGCAGCCACAAGGTGATGAACGCCTACGAGTTCCTGGACGCGCCGGGTGAGTTCTACTTCGACAAGGGCGGCCGGACGCTCTACTACTACAAGAGCAGTTCCGAGAACATGGCGACCGCGTCGGTCTTCGCGCCGAACAACGTGACCACCCTGGTACGGGTCGCCGGCACCTCGACGAGCAGTCACGCTCGCAACATCACGTTCTCCGGCCTCACCGTCCAGCACTCCGACTGGAACCTGTTCACCGTCGCCGGTTCGTCGTTCAAGCAGGCGCAGCAGGGCAACCTCGGTGCGCAGGCGTATGCGAAGCGGAACTTCCACGACTACTACTACCGCAACGTCGACGTCACCCCGGGCATCATCCAGGTGGAGAACGCCGACGGGATCCTCCTGCAACGCAACCGGGTCCAGCACACCGGCGCCGACGGCATCAACATGGTCAACGATGTGCAGAACAGCCAACTGGTCGGCAACCGCACCAACGACATCGCCGGCTCCGCCGTCACCGTCGGCCATCCCCAGCACGTCTACATCGGCGACGGGACGTCGACCAACCGCGAGAAGTGGTCCCCGCAGGTCGAAGGGCTGCCGAAGAACATCGCCATCAGGAACAACTACCTCTACGACAGCGCGGTGCTGTTCAACGGGCACAGCCCCGTCTCGGCGTACTTCGTCGACACCCTGACGGTGCAGCACAACCGGATCGAGAAGTCGCCGTGGGCGGGCATCACGCTCGGTTGGGGCTGGTGGAACTTCGACGGATCATCGGGCTCGATCGCGCCCAACCGGCCGACCACGACGGCGCGGAACAACACCATCAGCTACAACCACATCATCGACACGGTGCAGCGTCTCAGCGACACGGCGCCCATCTACACACTGGGCAGCCAACCGGGCACCACGATCACCAACAACTATCTCCAGGGCGTGCCGTCCGGGCACAAGTACGGCCTCCACCCCGACGAGGGATCGGCGTACCTCACCTTCCGCGACAACGTCCTGAGCGTGGACAAGAACGTCACCTGGATGATCAACTCGGACGACTTCGGGCGCAAGCACGACCTGAGCATCACGCAGACCTACGGTCCCATCAACAAGGTCTCGAACAAGAACCTGCCCAACAGCACGATCAACGACATCATCGTCTCCGCCGACTACGTCTGGCCGGCGCCGGCGTACGGCATCGCCGTCAACTCCGGCCTGGAGGACGCGTTCCGGGACATCGTCCCGGCGGCCAACCTGTCCCTGCCGAACCATGTCCTGCCGGCCAGCACCTACGTCACGAGCGGGACGGCATCGATTCCGATCCGCAGCGCCGGCGACGCGACCAGGACGGTCTGGCTGGCTCCCGCCGGCACCACCGCCTTCACCGCCGGCCCGACGATGACCAGGGCCGGGGGCACCGACACGTCCATCGCCGTCCCGACGTCGCAGGGCGAGTACCGGCTCTACGTCCTCGACGCGCAGGGCAACCGGTCGGCCGAGTCCAGCTCGATCGTCCGGCAGCAGGGCACCGGCACCGGCCAGCCGGGGGGCCGGCTCGTGGGCGGCCAGTCCGGCCGGTGCGTCGAGGTGCCGAACTCCGCCACCACCAACGGCACGCAGGTCCAGCTCTGGGACTGCGCCGGCGGCGCGAACCAGCAGTGGGCCTACACCGCCGGCAAGCAACTGATGGTGTACGGCAACAAGTGCCTGGACGCGAACGGCGCGGGCACCAGCAACGGCACCACGGTCATCATCTGGGACTGCCACGGCGGCACCAACCAGCAGTGGAACGTCAACGCCAACGGCACCGTCACCAACGTCCAGTCCGGACTGTGTCTCGATGCCAACGGCGCCGCCACCGCCAACGGCACGAAGATCATCCTCTGGTCGTGCAACGGTGGCCCGAACCAGCAGTGGAGCCTTCGCACCTGACCGACGGCTCCGGGGCCGGGCCGACTCGGCCCGGCCCCGGGCCGGCGCACCGACGAGGAAGGCCCTGACATCCGCCACCGCGGGTCGGGGCCTTCTCCGCGTCGGCTACCAGCTCAGCGGCAGAGTGCCGATGAACCGGGTGAGCGCGCCGGCGATCAACTGGTCGTCGCGTCGCGACGGGTGCCAGTCGCACCCGAGCTTGTCCAGACCCAGCGCGTTGTCGTCGTAGTAGAGCGACCGGATCCGGGTGTCGCCCGCGTCCGTCCGGGTCCGGACGACCTGCTGCACGGAGCTGGCGAGCGGCGTGCCGGACAGGTCCGGGTAGGTCAGCACGATGAACGTGTCGGGGCCGTAGCGGGCCCGCAGCTTGTCGAGGAAGCCCAGGTACGCGGTCCGGAAGTCGGCGGCGAGTTGGTCGGGGGTGCTCCACCGCTCACCGGCGTGCAGGGCGGTGGAGAAGTCGTTGATGCCCAGGCCGACCACGACCAGTTGCGGTTGCCAGGTGGCCGGCTTCTGCCACACGGTGCTGTTCCAGAGCGCCTGGAGGTCGGTCTCGTAGTAGGTGCGGAAGTTGTCCGTGCCCCCGCCGTTGTAGTTGCGCACCATGCCCAGGCCGGACCAGGCGATGAGCTGGAAGTCGGCGTCCAGGCTCTGTGCGGTGAGCGCGCCGAACGTGACGTCGGCGTTGGAGTTGCGGGTGACCCCGCCGTTGGCGGAGCAGTCCCGGGTCGTCGACATGTTGCCGTAGCCGGCGGTCCACGAGTCGCCGATGAACTCGATCTGTCGGCTGCGGGTGGCGGGCCTGGCCAGGATCACGCCACCGGGTTCGGCGACGAGCCCACCGAACTCGCCGGCGGCCCACGGGCTCTCGGTGCGTTTGACGAGCCGCACGGTGTGGATGGCGTCGGTGAGGTTCCGGACCCAGTAGGTGGTCTGCCCGGGGGTGACCAGGGTGGCGACGGTCGTGCCGTCGATCTGGACGGCGTAGTCGTTCTGGCTGTCGTTGAGCACGATCCCGACGCTGGTGCCCCGGAACCGCCCTTCGAAGTAGGTGCCGGGCCAGGTGTACTGGACGCTGCTCCCGACCGCCCGGACGCGCCCCACAGTGTTCGTCTGCCCGGCCGACGGCGGCGGCGGGCTGGTGGGCGGTGGCGTCGGCGTGGCGGTGGGTGGCCAGTGGGTCTCCGGCGGGCCGGTGGGCGGTGGCGGGTCGATGGTCGGTGCCGGGGTGGTCGGCGCCGGCGTGCTGGGGGTCGGGCTTCCGGTGCACGGCACGCCGTTGAGCGCGAAGTCGGTCGGCGCCGGGTTCGACGAGTTGTTCCACGAGCCGCTGAAGCCGAACTGCGCGCCGGCGCCGGTGCCGAGGTTGCCGTTCCAGCCGGCGTTGGTCACGGTGACCCGGCCGCCGGACTGGACCACCGTGCCGTTCCACAGTTGCCCGACCAGCTGCCCGGCGGTGAACGACCAGGTCAACCGCCAGTTGGTGAGCGGATCGCCGAGGTTGGTGAGGTTGACGTTCGCGCCGAAGCCGCCCGGCCACTGGCTGGTGACGGTGTAGGCGACCCGGCAGCCGTCGGCGGCCTGCGCGGAGACGGCGGTGGTGAGTGCGGCGGTGACGGCGACGGTCACGGCGGTGGACACCGCCACCGCCGACCGGAGCCGGGTACGGGTGGGTGGCATCTGTGCTCCTCCGGATCGACGGGATGACGGGCGCGCTACGCGCCGGAGCAGGCGATTCCGCTCGGGGCGGGGGAACTGCTGCCGTTGGCGAGGAAGCCGAAGCTCGTCGACCCGCCGGCGCTGAGGGACCCGTTGTAGGCGGCGTTGCGCACGCTGACCGGGCCACCGGCGCCGGTGGCCACGCCGTTCCACACGTTGCTGATGCTCTGTCCACTCGCCAGGGTCATCCGCACCGTCCAGCCGCTGATGGCCGCCGTGCTGCTCACCGTCACCTCGCCCTGGAAGCCGCCGGTCCAACTGCTCACCAGGCGGTAGGTGGCGGTGCAGACACCCGAGGGGTCCGGCGGCGGGGTGCTCGGCGGCGGCGTGGTGGGCGGCGCGGTGGTGGGCGGCGGCGTGGTGCTCGGCGGCGGCGTGGTGGGCGGCGCGGTGGTGGGCGGCGGCGTGGTGCTCGGCGGCGGCGTGGTGGGCGGCGCGGTGGTGGGCGGCGGCGTGGTGCTCGGCGGTGGGGTGCTGGGCGGCGGGGTGGCGCCGTCCGGGGCGACCGCTCGGCCGGTGGCCGGCGAGATCATGCCGGCGCACAGGCCACGGTTGGCGAGATCGCTGACGATCCGCGGGATGGCCGCGATCGTGTTCGCCGGCCAGTCGTGCATCAGGATGGACCCGCCGGCCTGGAGCCGGCTGGCGTTCTGCACGATCTGGTCGGTGCTGGCGTTGTTCCAGTCCTGGGAGTCCACGTCGGCGTTGATCTCGGTCAGCCCGAACTGGGCCTCGACCGCCCGCAGCGTCGCGTTGGACTCCAGGTAGGGCGGCCGGAACAGCTTCGGGGCCGTGCCGGTGGCCTGCTGGATCGCCTGCTGCGTCTGGGAGATCTCCGAGGCCATCTGCGCCTGGCTGAGCTGGGTCATGTGCGGGTGCGTCCAGCTGTGGTTCCCGATCCACATGCCGGCGTCCCGTTGCGCCCGGACCAGCGCCGGGTTGCTCTGCGCGTTCTGGCCGACGTTGAAGAACGTCGCCCGTACGCCGGCCGCCCTGAGCGTGTTGATCAGCGTGGTGGTGTTGCCCGGGGTGGGCCCGTCGTCGAAGGTCAGGGCCACGTAGCCGGTGCAGGCGGCGGCCATCGAGGGCGCGGCGGTGACGGCCAGGCCGGACGTCACGGCGGTCAGCAGCGCGGCGGTGGCCGCCGCCACCAGCGCCGGGCGACGCGAGGATCGGGTGGGGGCAGCCGTCGGTCCGGCCGGGAAGGGTGTCATCGGTTTCTCCCGCTGGCGTTCGAGGTGCTGCTCGGCGCCGTCGAGGATCGCTCCACCGGGGAGTCGGTCCGCGACGTGGCTCAGCGGCCCGCTGGCAGCGACGTCGGGTGGGTGCCCACGGTCCGCCGGCATCGGCGCACCGTGAGGTTCGGCCTGTGCCAGCCCGGCTCCGGTGGAGATTATGCCGCTATGCTTCGACAATCGTCAATTCCTGGAGGCTCCTCGAATGAAGATCGTTGCGTTGTCCTGCACCCAGAAGCGCCTGCCGTCGGTGACCGACGCGCTGCTGGAGGCAGCGATCAGCGGCGTCGTCCGGGAGGTCGACGGCGCGGAGATCCAGCGGATCCGGTTGATCGACCATTCCATCGCCATGTGCGAGGGCGAGGACACCTGTCTCGATCCCGAGGTGGGCCGGTGCCCGATCGACGACGACTTCGCGCACGTCGTCGAGCTGGCCGAGGGGGCGCAGGCGATGCTGCTCGCCATGCCGGTGTACGCGGGGAACGTCCCCGCCGTGCTGAAGATCTTCCAGGAACGCCTGAAGAGCTTCATGAACGCCCGGCAGCGACCGTTCGGCAACCTGCTGGTCGGGACCATCGTGCATGCGCGCACCATGCTGACCGAACCGGCGCTGGGCGCCTTGTTCCCGTGGTACCTGCGGCTGCGCAACAGGAATGTGGCGTCGGCCTGCTTCACCCGCAACGATCATCAGGACCTGACCCGCACCGCGGCGTTCGACATGTGCGTGGCAGTGGGTCGGCAGCTCGGCATGACGCTCGCCGGCAGCGGGTCGCCGGCCGACGAGCGCACGCTGCTGCCGGTGGTTCAGCCGCCGGCTCGTCCGCGGTGCGGCGACCCGTCCGTCTCCTCGTCCGGGGCGTGAGACTCCGCGCGCCAGGTGCACCCGTCGCCGGCCCGCACGCACGAGACCCGGACGTCCGGTTCCAGGTAGCGGGCGGCGATGGTCTCGTGGAGGGGCTGGCAGTACGTGCACGGTGAGGAGAGCGTCAGCACGACGCCGGCGCGGGCGGCCTTCCTGCGGTAACGCAGGATCCCGCAGTCGGTGTTACGCAGGACGGTGCCCGAGGGCTGACGCTCGCTGGTCACCGCCGAGTCGTACAGCAGCAGCTGACGGTGCAGCCGGGTCATGAAGTGGTCGGTGGCGGACACCCCGGCGGGCCGCTGCGCCCGGAGCAGTGCCGCGGTGATGCGGGAGTTCGCCCGGATCCACGCCGCCAGGCCCGCTTCGCCGTGCTCGCCCAGGACGAACTCCTCGGCGGCGGCCTGGGCCTCGAAGAACCGCTGGCGCCACAGGTCGACCTTCTCGTCCGGGTCGAGCGGGGCCGGCTGACCGGTCACGCGGCCCTCCCGGTGGCGTCGTCCAGTTCGGCGAAGACCTCCTGGGCCACGCGCAGCCCGTTGTTGGCGACCGGCCAGCCACCGTAGTAGGCGAGCTGGATGATGACCTCGACGATCTTCTCCCGCGACATCCCGAGGTGCAGGGCGGCACCGATGTGGCCGCGCAGCTCCCAGTCGGTCCGGGCCAGCGCGACAGCGGTCAGCGCGACCAGTTCGCGCTCCTCGACGCTCAGGTGCGGGCGGGTCCAGATCTCCCCGAACAGGTGGTCGACCGTGATCCGCAGGAACTCCGGGTAGGAGCCCGGGCGCGGCTCACGTCCGAAGACCTGCTGGAACATGGCCTCACCCCGCTCGTGGCGGTCAGCCGGCTGATCCATCGTCAACTCCTTCGGGTCGGACGAACGGTGGTCAACGTGCTCGACGCCACGAAGGCGACGGCCAGCAGCGCGGCACCGCTGGCGAAGGCGGCCGGAACGTTCACCCGCTCGGCGACGAGGCCCACGACGACCGGTCCGGCCACGGCGCCGATGTCGGTGCACATCGAGAAGCCGGCGACGCCGCTGCCGGCCCGCCCGGCCACGACGTCACCGACCAGCGCGGCCGGCGCGGCGTTGAGCAGCGCCGATCCCGCGGCGTACAGGCAGAGCAGCGCGACGAGCCAGGCGTACCGGTCGACGAACGCCAGGGCGGTGACGGACGCCGCTGCCACACCGGTGCCGGTGATCATGGCGGCCCGGCGGCCGGCCCGATCGACCATCCGGCCGGCCGGCATGATCAGCAGCGCCTGGACGGCGGCGGACAGGGTGAACGCCCATCCCACCCATGACACGTCGTGTCGCCACACCACCACGACCAGCGTGGGGACCAGTGCGCTGCGCAGTCCGAACAGGACCCAGCCCTGCGCCAGCGCGGCGAGGCAGGCCACCACGTAGCGTCGGTCCCGCAGCAGCGCCGGTAGTCCGATCACCGGACGGCCGGGCTCCGCGCCGGTGGTCCGGTCGGTGCGCAGCAGCGCCGGCGTCAGCACCGCGGCGGCCAGCAACATCGTGGCGTACGCCAGGAACGGCGTGGTGAGGGTGACGAGCGCGAGGAGCCCGCCCAGGGCCGGTCCGCAGATTCCGCCGAGCAGGAAGCCCGCCTCGAACACGGCGCTGGCCCGCCCCCGCCGGTCGGCCGGCGCGACCGCCAGGAGCATCGCCAGCGCGGACACCGAGAACAACACCGAGCCGACGCCGCCGAGGCCCCGGAACACGAGCAGTTGCCCGTAGGACGAGGCGTTCGCCGTCAGCGCCGAGGAGACCGCACAGAGCAGCAGGCCGGCGACCAGGACCCGCCGCTCCCCGAACCGCACGCCGAGCCGGCCGCAGAACGGGCTGGCGACCAGCCGCATCAACGCGAACAGGGCGACGAGCGCGCCGATCCGGGTCGGCCCCGCCCCGAACGTCGCCGCGTACACCGGGAGCACCGGGAGCACCAGCCCCAGGCCCAACATGACGCATCCGCCGACGACGCTGAGGACGTAGACCTCGCGCGGGAGACCCGGTCGGACGGCGGCGACCGGTGGGACGCTGCCCGGAACGACTGTCTTCACGGCCCGGTCACAGGATGATGCTGAGCTTTCCGTGCGCGACCAGCGTCTCGTGGTCCAGCACCACGACCCGGCGCCGGACCCGGAACGACCCGCCCTCGGCGACGAGCTCGAAGCGGTACTTCCCGACGTAGGCGTCGGAGCGCCCGTGCCCGAACCGGTGGACGACGACATTCGCCGCCACGTCGAGGTGGGTGCCCCGGTCGGTCAGGATCTCCACATTGCCGACCAGCCGGTTCGTCCGCGATCGTGGGTTCTCGCACCACACCTCGCCGTTGAGGAGCTGGTCGATGCGCTGGCGCAGGCGGGCCGCGTCGTCGTCGATGAGCCCGAGCACGTTCGGCCCCTCGTCGCGGACGTCGGTGGCCGGCACCCGGTAGCGGATGTCGTCGGTCAGCATCTCGTCGTACCACTCGCGCAGGCGCCACTCGTCGAGCAGCCGCGCCTCCCGGAAGAGGAACTGGTTCACCCGGTGCCACAACCGCACCTGGGCCGATTCGTCGACGGTCAGCTCGATGGTCATCGCGGTTCCGCCCCCTGCCGCTCCGCCGGCCGAGCGATCTCGTGGTGATCGTCGTCGCCGTGCATCAGCCGGTCCCACCGGCGCCAGAACTCGCGGGCGGGAAGTTCGTCCGTCGTCTCCGGAACGGCCCTGTTCATGCCGCGTGACAGGTCCGAGTAGCGGACCGACCGGTTGAGGTAACCCCGCTGGCACGACTCGATGATCTCGATGTCGTCGGGAGTGGCGAAGCCGGCGGGACCGAGGAACGTCAGGTAGTGGCTCTTGCGGAGTTCCCGGATGTCCGGATCCTCGTCCTTCGGGGCCAGCGCGACCGAGGTGATGGCCATCCGGTCGGGGGCGATCGGGTCGATCTTGCGGATCGTGATCGCGATCGCGTCGATGATCATCAGGTTGGGGAAGATCAGCAACGCGCGGTTGGTGCCGGTGATCCGCTCGGCACGCTCGGCACCGAACCGGTCGGCGAACCGGGCTGCCGTCGCCTCGATCCGCGGCCGGACCTCCGGGCTGAACATCGGCGTCCAGTACGCGAGCGGGCGGGCCGCCGCCGGTGGCAGCTCGTTGGCGCCGTGTCCCAGCCCGAGGGCGCAGCCGAAGCCGCCTCGCCGTCGTGGTGGCACCGACCCCAGCGACTCCATGTAGCCGACGTACCGCTTGTGCAGGGCCCGGAAGTGGTAGATGTCGACGCTGTTCTCCATCATGAGCTTCCAGTTGGCCCGCGCGCCGTGGAGCTGCGCGCCCTGGATCACCTCCATCCCGACCTCGGACTGGTCGTCGACCAGGTCGAGGTACTCCGTCGCGCCCGCCAGGTACTCGGTCAGGGTGCGCCGCTGTGCCGGGTCGAAGGTGACGAACACGAATCCGCGGTAGGCGTCCCCACGGTGCTGCGTGAGGCCGTGGTCCGCCTTCCGGAAGCCCGGTCCGTACCCGTCCGGGATCGGGACCCCGACCAGGTCGCCCCGGTTGGAGAACGTCCAGTCGTGGTAGGGGCACCGGAACGACCTGGCCTGCCCGGCCGGCTCCGCGCAGATCAGCGCCCCGCGGTGCGGGCAGCTGTTCGCGAACACCCGGATCACCCCGTCGGATCCGCGCGCCATGACCACCGGCCGCCCGCCGACGTCACGTGCCACGTAGGAGCCCGGTCCGGGCACCTCCGACTCGTGTCCGACGTACAGCCAGCAGCGGTCGAAGATCCTGGTCATCTCCTGGGCGGCCAGCTCGCCGTCGGTGTACGCGCGGCGATCCACCAGGAAGGAGTGGCGCTCCCGGTCGTCGATCACGATCGGGTCGCCCGCCGGTCGCCGCGGCTCGGTCGTCACCGCTTCTCCTCGCGCCGTGGCGTCCCGGCCGGGTCGAGGACCAGCTCCGCCGTCCGCGCGGCGGAGTCGCCGCACTCCGGCTGTGCGGCGCGCAGCCGGGCCCGGTAGCCCCGGGTGGGGTCGAGCAGGTCGGTGACGGCGTCGGTGACCGCCCGCGCGGTGACGTCGGCCGGCGCCAACGCGGTCCCGAAGCCCGCGCTGCCCACGAAGTGCGCCTGCACCGGCTGATCCACCGCCAGCGGGATCACCAGCATCGGTGTCGCCGCGCGGATCGACTCGGCGACGGAGTTGTACCCGCCGTGGGTGACGAACACGTCGGCGCGTTCGAGCACCTCACGTTGCGGCAGGTACGGGGCGGTGAGCACGTCGTCGGGCAACGCGAGGTCCTCGGCGAGGTCGCCGACCGCGGCGATCACCTGGGCGCCGGTGGCCGCCGCGCCGGTGATGACCGTGCGCAGCAGGTCGGGTCGCCGGTAGAAGATCGTGCCGAACGAGACGTACACCACCGGACGGCCCGGGTCGATCCGGTCGAGGCCGGCGAAGGCCACCTCGTCGCCGCGGGTCCCCGCCGCGCCCGGCAACCCGATCAGCTCGACACCGTCGTCGGTGACGCCGTCGTTTCCGACGAGCGCGGGAATCGTCGGCATCAGATTGAGAATCGGCGATCGCGCCGAATGGGTCCGGGTCGACCACCGCACCCCGTGCCGGGTCAGATAGTCGCCGACCTGCTCGTCGTAGGCCCAGCGTCCCCGTCGGTGTTCGCGCGGGCAGACGCCACCCAGGTTGGCCCAGATCATCCCGTACGGAATACCGGAGGCCTCGGTGCCGACCATGGCCGCCGCGGTGACCGGCAGCGAGTCGACGAGCACGAAGTCCGGTGCCGTCGCGCGCAGCGCGTCAGTCGTCTGGTCCGCCACCGGGGACGCCTGGAGCATCGCGCCGATCTTCGCCGGATCGTCGCTCCACGGTGCCATCTCGACCTTTCCGACCAGGTGGACCGGCGTGGTGCCGAGGGCCCGGCGACGCTTGTCGTCGAGCATGCCTCCGTCCGCTGACAACAGCAGCAGCGTGACGTCGCCGCCGGCGGCGCGGAGCGCGTTGACCACCGGAACGTACGGGTTCAGATGACCGTGCTGCGTCGTGGTCAGGAGGGCGACGTGCATCAGGTCTCCGATCCGTCGGGAAACGGCATGAACTCGTCCTCGGGGCAGGCGGGAAAGGCTCGACGGCCAAAGAAAACGCGCGCTTCTGCGTATTTCCCGTCGCGTTTCCCGGTGTTCCGCAAAGCCTGCCGGGGCACGGGATCGATGTCAATGGCGGGTGCCCGCCTCCCGTCGCCGTTCCGCGGTACGCAAACGTCGGCCGACATCGAATGATCGGCACTTGAGTGTTTCGGGGGAGTCTGCGCGTTTGGAGCGGCCGGTCTGGTTTTCGGCCATTGACTCATATAGACGATCAGTAATATATATGTGGTTTCGGTCCGTCTGGGCCCCTCGGCGGCGGGCTCACCCTGGCCGTGGACATGTCCGCCGCACGCGAGCAGCCGCTACAACTTCGAGAACCACACCTGCGACACGGGCACTGACTGGTGCTTCGAGAACATCGTGGCCGGACCCGACAACACGGTCGAGGCGTTCGTCAGCGAAACCCGGAGCAGGACTCGTTCGACAGGTGAGCGGGCAGCCGTTGTCGGTGGCGGCAGGCACAATGCCGGGATGTCGTACGCGGAGTTGACCCTCTCTGCCTGGTGGAGCCTGTCCGACGAGGACGCCCGTCGCACCGCCGCCGCCATCGCGCGCGGCGTCGACGCCCGCCTCGTCGGGGTCGGGTCGCACGCCTACGCCGGCCGGAGCGGGCGGGTGGCCTTCTTCGAGCGGGACGGTCTGCGCTACGCCCTGGTGCCCGGTGGCGCCGTGCGACTCGGGTTCGACGCGGACCGCTTCACCGCCGGCGACCGGCTGCGCGCGGACTTCGCCACTGCCGCGGCGGAGTACGACCTGCCGGGTCCGGTCGATCGTTTCCTGAGCGCTGTCACCTCCCCGCCGCGTCGAGCGTCCCTGCCGGCGCGGCTCGTCGCGGTCCGTTCCGTGGACGCCGACGAGTTGCTGGCGACCGACGACGAGGCCGATGAGGTCGACGACCACGCCGGTCTGACGGCCGGACTGCATCGCCGCGGCCTGCGCCCGCCGACGCCCGACGAATGGGAACACTCCTGCGCGGCCGGGGCCACCGGCCTGTTCCGATGGGGCGACGAGTATCCCGAGACCGGCCCGTACGGCGAGTTGCCGCTCATCCGGGAGCCGAACCTGTTCGGCCTGGTCATCGGTGACGACCCGTACCGGGCCGAATTCACCACCGATCCGGTGGTCCTGTGCGGCGGCGACGGCGGCTCGGCGCTCTGCGGCGGATACGGCAGCTTCCTGTCGTGGCTCACCCTCGCCACCGCCTACCGCGATCCTGACCTGGCGGAGGCGCTCCACGAGGGTGGCCTCATCGGTGAGACGCCGGTGCGGCCCGTCCTGGCGATTCCGTGACGGCGTCCGGGGCGGGGAACGGCTCGCGGAGGGTGAACGCCGCCGCCGACGGCCCGGTGCGGCGCAGCAGGTCCAGTCGTCGGGCTGCCTCCTCGATGGACGGCTGCGAGCCGGCCGGGATCCACCACAGCACCAGGTGGTCCGCGTCCAGCGGCGTGAACCACTCCCGCCGCCGGCGCATCGGCTCCAGGTGCGCGGTCCGGTAGACGAACGTGCGCAACGCCTCGACCGAGTCCCACACGGTGAGGTTCACGATGACGTCCGGCTCGAAGGGCCGGAACGCGGTCGCGTCGCCGGAGTCGTCCTGGAGGCGCCAGACGTAGCCGGGGGAGCGTTCGGCCAGGTCGTGGATCTCGGGCAGCCGGGCGACGAAGTCGGCGAGCGCGGGGCTGTCGATCGGGGCACGGAGTCGGGCGATGTTCAGTTGCGCGAGGTGGTGGTCCGCCATGGGGCCAGGCTACCGTCTATGTCAACGGTCATTGTTTTTAGACTGGATCGCCACGCAGCACCCGGTCGGGCCCGGATCGAGGCGCACCACCTGGCCGTCGTCGCCCACCACGGCTTCGAGCATCGCCAGGTTCAACCCGCAGACCAGCCCGGGGTGGGAGTGCGCCAACGCGTCGAACGGGCAGTTGCGCAGCCGGATCGTCCGGTCCGCGTCCTCGTACGGCTCGTAGCCCAACGCCGTCAGCCGGGAGATCGCGTCGCCGCCGGCCAGCCTCGCGCCCTGCGCGTGCGCCGCCGCGTAGGCCGCCGGCTCCGCGCCGACCCGCTCGATCGCGCTCGCCAGCACGCCGGCCAGCAGCCGGTAGTCGCGCGGCGGCAGCGTCACCGTGTGCTCGGCGGCGGACCGGCGGTAGAGCTTGGCCGGCCGTCCCGCCCCCGGCCCCCCGACGCGCGGCGCGTGCCCCGCGTCCAGCAGCCCGGCATCGGTCAGCTTGTCCAGGTGGAACGCGGCCAGGGTCCGGCCGATGCCCACCCCCTCGGCCACCTCGTTGCGGCTCACCGGCTCCGCCCGCGTGACCACGTACTCGTAGACCGTCCGGCGCACCGGCTCCCGCAGCGCGGCGATGGCCTCCAGCGACATGCCCCGACGCTACCCGCCCGCGGAACGACCGGTCCCCGACAGAGCACGGGAATCCCGGCGTCGTACCCCTACAGTCCGCAGCATGAACTGGTCGGTGCGACTCACGGCGGGGCTCGCCGTACTGGTGACGGCCCTGGCCGCCGGCGCGACGAGCGCCGCCGCGGCGCCCGCCGACGGCGGCCTCGGCCTGACGGTGCGCCCGGGCCGGGCGGACCTCCGCGTCGGCGAGCAGGTCCGCCTGAACCTCACGGTCACGAACTCCACCGGGTCGGCCTGCGCGCTGCCCACCAGCGCCGTCGGCACCGTCCAGATCACCGGGGTACGCCGGGACGGGCGCGACCTCGCGCCGACGCTCGCCCGCAGTTTCCACGACGACGGCATCGCCGCCGCTGCCACCGCCGGCCTGACCACCGTCGAACCGGACGCGACCACGATCGTGGCGCTGACCGGCGTCCGGCTGCACGACGGCGACCGGCCCGACGACGTCGTGCTCCGGTCGGTGGCCGCCACCGGGGACGGCGGTGGCCTGGACTCGCTCTGGCCGGTCGGCGCCCCCGGCAGCTACGAGGTCACGGCCGGCTACGTGCCGCTGTCGGTCACCGGCGCGACGAACCTCTGCCCGGGCGCGACGGCGCTACGGACCGCCACGTTCACGGTCGGTCGGGGCGACGACGGCGGGCCCGGTCACCGCTGGCTCTGGCCGGCGGCCGGGGCGCTGCTGCTGGTGCTGCTGCTCCTCGCGCTGATCGTGGTGCGGCGGCTCCGCCGCCGACCGACCGCCGCCGTGGCGTTGCTGCTGGTGGCCGCCGGCACGCTGGTCGGCGGCGGCCGGCCGGCGCGGGCCGACTACTCGGTCGACCCAACGGCCGGCGTGCCGGTCAGCGGCGTCGACTTCCAGGCCGCGGTCGACGGCTGCCTGGCCGGGTTCGCCCTGCCCGGCGGGGATCCGTCCGGCCTGCTGCCCCGGCTGAAGGACAAGAAGACCCCGAAGGTGCGGATCATCCCCACCCCGGGCGGCTCGGGCGCGTTCGAGACGCCGGACAGCACCGACGGCAAGGGCTCGTCCACGGTGACCTGGAACCCCACCTCCACCGACCCGTACGACGACGGGGTGGCCCGGGACCCCTGCGCGGCGCTCTACCACGAGCTGAACCACGCCGACGACATCTCCCGGGACGCGGTCCCGCCCGGCCAGTGCGGCAGCACCGGGATCCCCACCGCGGAGGTGAAGGCGACGCTTGCGGAGAACCGCTACCGGGTGGCGAAGGGCCTGCCGTCGCGCACGCAGTACAAGGGGAACCCGCTGCCGAAGAGCCTCGACGAGTGCAGGAAGCCGGCGAAGAAGACGCCTCCGCCGAAGGGCCCGGTGAAGCTCTGCGAGGACGGGGCGGACTGCGGCGGCAGCAACGGCGACCCGCACCTGGTCACCTTCGACCGGGTCTACTACGACTTCCAGGCCGTCGGCGAGTTCACGCTGGTCGCCGCCGTCGGCGGTGACCCGCTGGAGGTGCAGGTCCGGCAGGCGCCGATGGCCGGCACCCGCACCGCCTCGGTCAACTCCGCGGTCGCGTTCCGGGTCGGCGCCCACCGGCTGGCGCTCACCCTCACCGACGGCACCACCCGGGTCCACGTCGACGGCGCGCCGCTCGCCGCGTCGCCGGCGCGGACCGACCTGGCCGGCGGCGGCAGCCTCACCCGCCGTCCCTCCGACACCGGACCGACCGACGGGTACGACGTCACGTGGCCGGACGGCTCCGCCGCCGCGGTCGACCAGATCGGCCGGTACGGCTACCGCGTGCTGGTCCGGCTCGCCGACGGTCGGGCCGGAAAGGTGCGTGGACTGCTCGGCGACTTCGACGGCGACCCCGCCGACGACATCGCGCCCGCCTCCGGCCCCGCCCTCACCCAGCCGGCGCCGTTCGCGAAGCTCTACCCGGCGTACGCGGACAGTTGGCGGATCACCGCGGACCGGTCGCTGTTTCCCTACGGCGACGGGGAGGACACCGGCACGTTCACCGACCGGAGCTTCCCCGAGCGGCAGGTGACCGCCGGTGACCTCGACCCGGCCCGCCGCGCCGCCGCCGAACAGGTCTGCCGGTGGGCCGGCGCCACCGCCCCCGGCCCGCTCGCCGAGTGCGTCTTCGACGTCGCGGTCAGCGGGCGCCCCGAGTTCGCCGTCGCCGTCGCCACCACCGAACGCGTCGCCCCGCCGGCCGCCGCGCCGATCACCGCCGTACCGGTGGCCACCGCCAGCCTGACGCCGGGCGGTGAGCCGCTGACGTTCGCCGGCCGGGCCGGGGACGCCGTCTTCGTCGACGCCACCGCCCCCGGCATCGACGACCGCTGCTCGCCGTACCTGCTCGTCGACCCCGGTGGGCGGGAGATCGCGAGCGGCTGCAACATCAACGGCGCTGGTTACGTCGACCGCGTCGACCTCCCCACCACCGGCACGTACGCGATCCGGGTCGCCGCCGTCCCCGGCGACGCCGGCCGTGCCGCCGTCCGGGTCTACCTGGCCCGGGACAGCGGCGGCATGCTTCAACCGAACGGCCCGGCCGTGACCGCGACCGTCGAACAGCCGGGCGCCCGGGCGCAGTACCGGTTCACCGGCCGCAAGGGGGAGCGGGTCTTCGTCGAGGTGCCCGAGAGCACGCTGCCCGACCAGTGCTCCCCGCTGGAGTTGCGGGACGCTGAAGGGCAGGTGCTGCGCAGCGGCTGTGTGATCAACGGCATCGGCGAGGTCGACGGCACGCTCCTGCCCGCCGACGGGACGTACACGGTGCTTGTCGACCCGGTCGAGCGCGGCACCGGCACGGCCACGCTGCGCCTGGTCACCGGCCGGGACCGGGATGCGACGATCATGGTCGGCGGGTCGCCGGTCGTCGCCGGGATCGACCGGCCCGGGGCGGTCACCGGCTACCGGTTCACCGCCGCCGCCGGCACGTCGGTGACGGTCACCGCGACCGCCGCGACGCTGCCCGACCAGTGCGGCACGCTGGTGCTGAGCGCCCCGGACGGCAGCACGCTCGCCACCGGGTGCGTGATCAACGGGGCCGGCGGGATCGACTCGACCACGCTGCCGGCGGCCGGGGAGTACACGCTGTCGGTGGATCCGTCGGGGGCCGCGACCGGGGAGGTCACGCTGGCGGTGCGATGAGGTGGCCCTGCCGTCAAGGGCCGGCGGGCAGGCTGCTAACGTTCCGTCCCGTTGCCGGCGAGCGCCGCTAGCTCAACTGGCAGAGCAGCGGACTCTTAATCCGCGGGTTCGGGGTTCGAGTCCCTGGCGGCGCACCAGCAGTGATCAGGCCGTATAGCCATCTGGCTATACGGCCTTGATCTTTGGGTGTCGTTTGGGTGTCACGTGGGCGCGGCCAGCCCCTGGGTGGGGCTCGCGCCTGATTCTGTTTCCTGGCAACGGTTTGGGCCGTCGGGCGGTGGGTGTTGCTGCGGTTCGTGGGTGTCGGGTGGGTGTCCGGTGCTTGCGACCGGGGACGCGGGCTGCGGCGGCCAGGACGAGTCGGGCGGTGGCTTCGGCGACGGTGAAGTGCAGGTCAAGCAGGACGCTGGTGTAGGTGTCGGCGGTGAGCACGATGCTGTGTGACCGAGTTGCTCCTGAACGGCTTTCAGGTCGGCGCCTGTGCTGTCGGCGAGGCTGGCCGCGCCGTGGCGCAGGTCGTGCAGACAGACGGGCGCGAGACCGGAGTCGGTCACGAGGTGCCGGAAGCGGCGGGTCAGGTAGTCCGGGTGTAGCGGCTGCCCGTCCGGTTGTGTGAAGACGTGTAACCGGAGTCCGTCCAGTCGGCTGCGTGCTCTGTCTGTTCGGTGAGTTGTCGGCGGCGGTGTTGGCGCAGGATCGTGACGGTGGTGTGGTCCAGGGCGATGGTATGGCGGCTGGCGGTGGTCTTGGGTGGGCCGACGGTGACGGCCTGGCCGTAAGCGATGCGTTGTTGGTCGATGGTGATCACCCGGCCGTCGAGGTCGACGTCGACCCAGCGCAGTCCGGCGGTTTCGCTGCGGCGCAGGCCGCGCAGGCTGATGAGCCACCACATCGCGGTGAGCCGGCAGTCGGTGGTGTGGTCGAGGAAGAGTGCCAACTGCTGGGGGGTCCAGACCGCGACGGCATAGCGTTCGCCGTGTTGGCGCCAAGCCCGTACCCGGTGGTCGGTTCAGACGCGGGCCTGGGGTCGTCTTGGTTTGGCCAGTCTGATGAATCGCGCGGGGTTGTCGCGCAGGAGCCCGTGCCGGATCGCGGCGTTGAGGGCAGAGCGCAGGATGGCGCGGATGCGGTGCAGCGTCGACGGGGTCGGCGGCCGGCCGTGCCGGTTGGGTGCCTTGGCGATGTCGGCGAACGTCGCCGTGATGTGCAGGTTGGTGAGGTCGCTCAGACGGGGGCGCCCGAGGCGAGGGATGAGTTGGTGCTCGACGTGGTCGGTGTAGGAACGCAGCGTGCTGGGCGGGTCCCGAGGTTGGTCGATAGCCAGTAACGCAGCCAGCGCGACACCGTCCAGGTGTCACTGGTGCACTCCTCGGCCGACCTGTCCAGCAGTGCGTCCCGCGCCCGCCCGGCATCCCCACGGCTCAGATACCCGCCCCGCCGGACACGCTCCCGTCGCCCGGACAGGGTGCTCACCGAGCAGTGGAAGTACCAACTGCCGTGACCACGCCGACTCAGTAACTCGTAGGCCGACTCCAGACGCCGCCGAGTCTCCGGATGACGACACCCGCACCGCTTCACGATCACACCACCACCACGCACCACAGTACCTCCAAGTCGAGTAGGGATTCCCGCCCTACCAACTTGAGTCTCTCGACAGGCCCCCGTACACGTTCCACCCGAATCAGCGAAGCGTCTAACGGGGCATTGCTAATTTGCATGATCCTTATCAGGATTGGCGCCAGGTGACCTCGACCGGTGCGACACTGACCTGATCCTCGCCGCCCTCAAATACGGCATCTGGTGCCGCGACGTCCGCGACCGCCAGTTGATCCACATCGACGGCTCCGTATGATTTGGCAGTCTGCCTGGTGGGGATGAGGGAAAAGTCGCTGAGCGATTATTTGTCTTCCATCAAGTAGCGCCTAATGGCATCCCGCTTTTCTGGGTGTCCCGCCCGGCTGACCACCTCGCAGAGGACCCAGACAAGGTGTTCGATATGCTGTTGGTCGAGCCGCGACACGACCTCGGTGAGCAGTTTGGCAACTTGAACCCAGCCCTTTGCTGGGTCGTAAGTACCCACCCGCTGGACCAGGTCGTCGAATGGCGCATCAAGCAGCTTCGTAAGGTCCTGGCTCGGGTCCTGCATGTATCGATAGGCCAGCGCTGTCCCCGGATCACGCAGCACAGCATCTTGAAAGCGGCGTAACCGGGCCAACTCCCGGACCTGGACGAGGTCCGCGAGCCGCTGCTCGCGCTCAAGTCGAGCGTGCTCATCTGCAATTGCCTGGACATCTCGTGGTACAGAAAGGGTGACCGTGGCTGTCAGAATCCGAACCTCCGGATGCGCCTGGGGGTGAAGTCGACCGAGCGCGGCGTTGACCCGGTGCTCCGCCGGTACAAGCTCGTTGATGCCAAAAGGTGCCTTGGTGAGTGCCTGGTGCGCGACGTCCAGGACGAGCTCACAGGCTACCGACTGTGGGTGCTGTTGATGGGCAGCGGACATCAACGGCACCCAGGACACCCGGAAATGCGCCGTGAACTCCAAGCCCGCCACGCTGCTGGGCAGCGTGGCGGGGAACTGATCGTGTATGGGAGGAGGATCCGGAACTCGTCTACGCCAGGGCAGGCGCATCCACCCTCCTCGCCGCGTTGACCTGTATGGCCGAGGACCGGTTTCCGATCGGATCGCGGCTGTGGATCAGGGCAGCCAGTTCATCACCCACGCGTCGGCGTGTCTCACTGTCGCCGACGGACGACTGATCCTGCCATCGGTTGACCGCATATATAGCAGTCAGGCTGGGCTGGGCGTTGTAGAAACCGTCATCGTGCCGGGTGGCGGCATCCACCAGCATTGCAGCGATAGAGCTAGCGAGGGTGTTGTCGCGGAACATCGCGTCGAGCCAGAGAGAAAGGACATCACGTGCGCGGTCACGCTGTGTAGGGTCCTCTAGTACGACCCGCCAGCCAGCTACGAGTAGACCAGTGCCGTCTGCGGTTGCGAGAAGATCCATGAGGACGGGGCGACTCAACTTGTCATTGATCAGTCCCGCCAACACCAGGAAGGTGTGCCGAACGGTGCTTTGACGGGGGGAACTGGTCGACCTCAGCCACCTCTCGAGCGTCTTTTGCACCTCCGCACGGGCTGTCTCATCTGCCCAGAGCGTCCGCATCGCGTTACCAACAGCTTCTACCACCGTTGGGTCATGACTCTTCGAAAGGTGCCCGAGTCTGGTCAGAGCTGGAGTCAGGTACACCCGAGAGAGCGGGCCGGCACAGACCTCGGCGACCACCGCGCGGAGTGCGATGCTCTGTTCCCCTTCTGCCTTCGACCACTCCAAGAGCTTGTCGCGGACCGCCCTGCCGAACGCAGGATTCAGGGCGGCCGCGGTGATCAGCTCGATGGCGGTGGCGCGGTACCGCTGATCCGTACCCCAACTCTCGGCGATCTTTTGAAGGAAGGTGAACTTGCCGTTCCGCAATGTCCAGCGTAGCGCGTACACTCCGATCCGCTGAGTGGCGCGGGCGGCCGTCTCGTCTTCGTCGAGAGTCTCCGGCAGCGCACACATCCAGTGCAGGAAGGCCTGTTGCATTGGCTGCCGGTCGACCCAGAAGTAGTCCAAAACCGCGTCGCCGTACCCAGGTCGGGTAAACTCCACTCGGAGATCGTTGGTCGTTCGGGCACCGATGATGTCGACGAGCTCGATGATCCCGGGACCATTGAGGCCGATGTTCTTGAACTGGGCCTTGCGTCCAGCCAGTGCCCGGTGCAGTGACTCGATCTGGTCGTGGATCTCAAGCACCGACCGTCCCTCAAGCACGGCCGACGCAACCAAGAAGCAGAGCAACCGCGCGTCGTGGGTTTGCTTGTGCCAGGTCAGCAGGTGGTCGCGCCAGTCAGAGAACGCGGCTACAACCATCTGCGCCCGGAGGTCATGATCCCCCTTACGACACGTCATGATGTCGTTGCGATCTGCCTCGGGCAGCAGCCCAAAGTCCAGTCGCTCGGTAGGTAAGGCTGCCACAGACTTGATCTTGTCTGCCCATTGGACCGCTTCTGCAGGCTCCGCAGCGCGGAGGTGTGCATTAATCCGGTCGTGCTCGACCCACTGATCGGGGTTCGCTACGCCGGCAACCTCAAGCCGCTTGCGTACGATCGTCCCTGCGTCGGTCCGCTGCCAAGCAAGCGTGAAGTCACCGGCGCCGGTACCGGCTTGTGCCCATACGGTCGGAGGGACGATCAGGCAAATGGACGAGTTTGTATCGACCAGTCGGGTCCGGACGTCATGGCCGGCGAGCTCACGGGCGAAGGTAGACGCAAGACTGCGGCCATCGCGTAGGTCCAGCAGCCAGCCGGTGTTCTGCCTAGTGCCTAATACAGCGAGATCGATTGTTGCGCCAGCTCGATGTCGCAGCTCCCGCAGCCCCTGCACGCCCGTGCGATGTAGCAGGTTGACCGCTGCCTCGTGTCGACCTGTATCCGCCTCGGCGACGAGTACGACAATCTTGCGAATCCTCAAGTAACCGAGTGCATCGTCGAAAAGTGGACCCGGGGCGTAGGTGGCGACACACCGCTTGACGTAGGCGTCGGACAACTCGTGATGGGCCAGAAGCTCTGCGACCACCACAGTCAGACTGGCGGCCACCACACCGTGATTGACTTCAACATTCTGCTGTGCCGCCGGCGGCAGAGGATCCGGCGTCACTGCCGGCACAACCTCCCCGGCTGATGCCGGAACAGGCGCAGTTTCCGGGTTCGGGCTCTGCGTTTCAACAGCCGCTATGGAACGAGCCCCGCCCGGCTCCATCCCTTCTTCCTGCGGTTCCCGCAGGAACGGATTGACTGCCAAGCCCACTCCGTCGATCGGCGGGCTGCTGAAGGGGGCGGCAGGAGGAAACTGCCGGGGCAAGTCTGTCGGCAGATGGCTTTCGCTCATGTCGAATCCTCTCGCGTCGGAGCAAGCGAAGGCGCGACGGCATCCTGTCGTCGCCTGATTGTCGACCTACGGGTGTCCGGCTGCTCGCTACTGGCGCTTGTCGCTGCGCACCCCGATCAACCACCCGCCCGCTTCGACGCTCTTCGCCTGCTGCACCACGTGAGTCGGGCCGTCCTGGACGCCATCCACCCCCAGGACTGTTCCCGTAACGGAGTCGACCCGTTGCTCGACTCGGGTACCAGTCTCTGGACGGTCTGTCTCGCCATCGAAGCTGAGTGCTCGCCCGTACACCTCCTCCAATAGGCCACGAAGCCGCCCGAGCTGGATCACCAGAGCCTCGTCCTCCGTGCTGAGTCGCTCAGGGTTCCGAACGTAACTACCCAAGGCGCCCGCCAAGTTCTGCAGTTCAGCTTGGTGCCGGAGGAAAATGGGCTCGTTCACAACCAGCGTGCCCAACTCACCCTGGAGCGCAGCCGGAGCCTCGGGCGTCTCGCTCTGATTCTTTTTGTCGTGCCAATGATCGAGTAGATGCGAAAGCCGGTCGAACAAGAAGGAGAACGCCTGTGGCATAGCAGCGGCAGTGATGGAGGAAATGCTCCAGGGATCCATGTTGATGATTCGCTCCAGTGCGCGGGAAGGAGTGAACGGGGGTCAGCGTCTCGACGTCTGATAGATGGCACTACACGGTAAGGAGCGTTACCTCACCGCCGTAGATTTTTGTCCTATATAAGACAGAAGCCCTGTGGTTGTCGGGTGGCCGGGTAGGGCTCCGGCAAAGTCGTCACGTGATGCCGAGTAGTGCCAGCGGGCGGGTGCTGTCGCGGGCGGGATGTCGGTTGGCGGCGACGATGTTGGTGACCCCCTTCAGGTGCAGGGCACCGATTGCGGCGTTGCGCAATGCGGCCATGACTTCGGGGCCGGTGCCGGTGCGGATCTGGCTGCGACCTTCGTCGTAGGTAACGTCGCGAACCCAGTGGATTTGTTTCGATGGCCCAGTAGCCGCAGACCCAGCCGGCCCTGGCTCAGCCCGGTCCACCTAACTGGTCGAGATCGCGACCCCATCTTCAAGGTAGACACCACCACGCTCGATCGCGGCGATCGCTACGGTGACCCGCCGAGCCAGTCGGGGATCAATACCTCGTCCAGGCGTCCCGGCTCGACGAACTGGAAGCCGTCGAGCTCGTCGGGGCACAGCCGCATCGCCGCAATCTGGTCCGCTGTCAGGACCCCGCCGTCGAACACGAACATGAGCCCGCCGTCCCACGGCGGGCTCGCCGGCACCCAGTCGACGCACAGCAGTGCCCCTGCGGGTATCGACAGGCCCAGCTCCTCCCGGATCTCGCGCGTGCAGGCGTCCGCCGGGGACTCGTCCGGCTCGACGGTTGCGCCGGGAACCTCCCACACGTCCTTGTAGACCGGATGCACCAGCAGCACCCGACCGGTCTGGTCGCGGAGGAGCACACCGGCCGCCGCGCGGACCCGCGTCACGATGGGCGATGTAGGAGAGGTCCGGTTCGGGCTGTGTCTCGGCCACGCGACCGACCCTACGGGCTCGCCCTCGGCGCATAGCCCGTTCCTGAATGAAGACGCGGCAACGCCCTCTAGCTCGTCGAAGCTTCTCGCGGCAGCTTGTCGGACTGGGAGCCCGTCGACACCACCGGCTCGGGCGACGGCCTGGAATGCTTCGGCCATGCCTTCCTTTCCACCCACCTTCGCCGACCGGGTCGTCGCGTTGCCGGCCGGCGCCCAGTTCGAGGCGTTCCTCGACGAGCACCGCGACGCGCTCAACGGCTGCCTGGACGGGCTGACCGAGGAGCAGGCCCGTCGGTCGCTCGTGGCGTCCCGGACCACGTTGCTGGGTCTGGTGAAGCACGCGACCTTCGTGGAGAAGGTCTGGTTCGACGAGGCCGTCACCGGCCGCTCGCGCCCCGAGATCGGCATCCCGGAGCGGTCGGAGGAGTCGTTCGTCCTCGACGACGGGGACACGATCGCGACGGTGCGGAAGGCGCACCGCGACGCCTGTGCGGCGTCCCGCCGTGCCACGTCGTCCCTCGGCCTGGACGACGTCCTGCGTGGACATCGCCGGGGCCCGCTGCCGCTGCGCTGGGTGTACCTGCACGTGCTGCGCGAACTCGCCCAGCACTGCGGGCACGCGGACATCCTCCGTGAGCAGCTCCTCGACGGCTGACCGCCGCGCGGGCCCGGTCGCGGCTCAGCCCTGACGGGTGGGCCGGATGGTCAGGTCGCCGATCTCGACGTCGTCGGGCTGGTCGATGGCGAAGGCGATCGCCCGGGCCACCGCCGCCGGGTCGATTCCGAGGTCGGCCATGTGCTGCCGGGCCTGCTCGCGCGCGGCCGGGTCGTCCACCGCGTTGTCGACCAGTTCGGTACGCACGTAACCGGGGGAGATCGACGTGGTGCGCAGCGTGCCGTCGGTGCTCTCCTGGCGCAGCGCTTCCAGGATGGTGCGGACCGCGTTCTTCGTGCCGGCGTAGACCGCCTGGGTGGGGACGATCTTGAGCCCCGAGGTCGACACGACGGTGACCAGGTGCCCGCTGCCCTGGCGGCGGAACGTCGGCAGGGCAGCGGCGATCCCGTGCAGGATGCCCTTGACGTTCACCTCGATCATGGCCGACCAGCCGGCCACGTCGAGGTCGGCCAGTGGGCCGATCCGGGTCATCCCGGCGTTGCCGACCAGGACGTCCAGCCGCCCGTACCGCCGCACGGCGGTGTCGACGAGCGACGTGACGTCGTCGGCGTCGGTGACGTCGACGCGTACGGCGGTCGCGGTCCCACCGGCGTCGGTGATCTCGTCGACGAGCTGGTCCAGTCGGTCGGTACGGCGGGCGCCCAGCACGACGGTCGCGCCGAGCGACGCGAGGTGGCGAGCCGTCGCCGCCCCGATACCGCTGCTGGCGCCGGTGACGGCGACGACCTTGCCCTGGATGGCCATGATGCCTCCCCCTAGACTGGACACATGTCCGGTTACTCCGACCAGCCTAGCGGACACGTGTCCGCTTTCGCCACCGGCCACCCGTCGCGGCGGGCCGACGCGCAGCTCAACCGCGAACGGATCCTCGCGGCGGCCCGCGACCTGGTGCGCCGACCGGGCGAGCTGAAGCTCAACGCGGTCGCCAAGGCGTGCGGCATCGGGCAGGGGACGTTGTACCGGCACTTCCCGACCCGGGAGGACCTGTTGGCCGAGGTCTACCGCCAGGAGGTCGACGAGCTGGTCGCTGCCGCCCCGCGACTGCTGGCCCGACACCAGCCGGTGGACGCGCTCGCGGCCTGGTTCGACCGGGTGGCCGCGTACGCCCGGATCAAGCGCGACGTGTTCGCCGCCGTGGAGGCGGCCACCTGGCGCGGCCTGGCCGCGCACAGTCTGGGCCCGATCGGCGAGGCGGTCGAGCTGCTGCTCGCCGCCGGCCGCGCGGCGGGCACCATCCGTCCCGACGCGGACGCCCGCGACGTCATCGTGCTCATCAGCTGGCTGTCGCGCCTGGACGACGCCGAACTCGACGCCCGCGGGTCCCGGTTGCTCGCCATCCTGGTTGACGGGCTCCGGGTGGGCCCCGCCTGAGCCGATGCCCCGCCGGGGTGTCCGCCCGGCGACCGCGGGGTGCGGGCCGGCCGGGACCGGACGCGTCGGCGCGTCAGGCCGGCTGCGGCGTGAAGAAGCGGACGAGGTCGTCGGCTGCGGTGGGCGACAGCATCATCGCGTGCACCCGGGCGGACATCTCGGCGATCGGCTGGATCCTGCGGAACATCGCCTCCTCGTAGGCCCGGATCGCCGCGTCCGGGTCGGCGGGGGCGTCGACGAGCGCGGTGGCGAGTTCCGCCGCGTCGAGCATGGCCTGGTTGGCGCCCTCGCCGACCGGCGGCATGAGGTGGGCGGCGTCGCCGATGAGGGTGACGCCGGGCCGGTGCGTCCAGCGGGTGCCGGCGGGCATGGCCTGGATCCGGCGGAGGATCGGCGGCCCGTCGCCGGCTTCGACGAGTGCGGTCAGGCGAGGGCTCCAGCCGTCGAAGAGGGCCAGCAGGTCGCGCTTGGTGCGGCAGGTGTCCGGGTGCCGGTCGTCAGCGGGCAGGGAGATCCCGACCCGGATGCTGCCGTCGCCGAGGCGTTGCGCGGACAGGATCTGGCGCACCCCGACGCCCCAGAGGTTGCCGGGGCCGACCAGCTCGGCGATCTCCGGGTGGCGCCGGTCCGCGTCGTCGATGCGGAGCTCCACCGCCGTGGACACGGTGGCGAGGGGAGCATCGGTGAGCAGCGACCGGGCGACCGAGCGGGCGCCGTCCGCGCCGACGAGGAGGTCGCAGTCGTCGCGGTGGCCGCCGTCGAACGTCAGCCGGAAGCCGCCGCCGGGCCGTGGCTCCGCCGCGACGAGCCGGTGGCGCCACCTGACCGTGTCGGCCGGCAGCGAGTCGAGCAGCAGATCACGCAGTGCGGCGCGGTCGATCTCGGGGCGGCCGTCGAACGAGCCGGGCGGCGGCACGTGGTGCAGGAGGGTCCGGCCGGCCGGGTCGAGGATGCGGTGTTCCTCGCCCTCCGGCCGCGCCTCGGACCGGAACCGGCCGGTGAGGCCCGCCTCGTCCAGGGCCCGCTGGCCGGACTCGGGGTGCAGGTCCAGCATCCCGCCCGGGGAGCGCGTCGTGCGGTCGGCCTCGCGCTCGTGGACCACCGCGTCGATGCCGTGCCGGTGCAGGATCCGGGCCAGCGTGAGGCCACCCAGACCGCCGCCGGCGATCGCGATTCGCATCGCCACCTCCTTTAACGTACGATGTATTCTATGGATACACCGTACGGTAGCGTACCGTTGCCGGTCTGGGAACGCCCCGAGCCGCAGCCGCGGGCGGCGCCCGTGCCGTTGAGCCGGGCGAAGATCGCCGCCGTCGCGATCCGACTCGCCGACGCCGACGGCCTCGACGGCGTGTCGATCCGTAAGCTCGCCAAGGCGCTCGGCGTCGGCCCGATGCGGCTCTACGACTACGTGCTCAACCGGTCCGAGCTGCTCGACCTGATGGTCGACGCGGTGTACGCCGAGATCGCCGAGGCCGACCGGCACGAGGGGTGGCGCGACACCGTGCTGGCCGTCATGCGCCGGACCCGGGAGGCCGCACTCGCGCACGAGTGGTTCGTCGACCTGCTCGGCGCGCGTCCCCACCTGGGCCCGCACGCGCTCGCGGTGGGCGAGGCGACCGCGGCGGCGCTCAGCCGGGCCCCCGCCGTGCGGGGGATCGACGAACTGCAACGGGCGCTGGGCGCGCTCAACGCGTTCGTCGCCGGGGCGCTCCGCCGGGAGATCACCGAGCGACGCACCACCCGGTCGACCGGCACCGACGTGGCCGCCTGGCAGACCGCCCTCGGGCCCTACCTGACCCGCATGCTCGACACCGGTCGTTATCCGACAGTCGCCCGGCTCGTCGTCGAGGGCGCCCACCTCGACGCCGCGGAAACGTTCCACCACAACCTGGTCACCGTGCTGGACGGCATCACCAGCCGGCCGTGACGGGCCCGGTCGGGTCCGCGTCCACCGGTCAGGTGGACCGCTTCGGCAGCAGCAGCTCCTCGTGGTCGAGTTCGCGCTCCAGCACACGGAGTTCCTCGTCGGGCAGCCGGCCGGAGTCCCGCCAGCGGACCAGCTCCTCGCGCTGCGCGTCGATGGTCGCCCGGCGGACCCGCAGCGCGGTCTCGTACGCCGGTGAGGTGGGCATCTCGGACGAGCCGCTCTGCTCGATCAGGTCGAGCCGGCCCCGGTAGCGGGTCAGGCGCGTCAGCAGCTGGGCACGGATGGTGTTGACGGCCACCCCGCTCTCCGGCTCCTCGGCGGCGACGGCGTCGAGGCGGGCCAGGGCGGCCTCCACCGCGGCGGAGCGGGCCTCGTTGCGTACCCGGGCCTGGTCGGCCTCGTTGGCGCGCAGGCCGAGCCGCCGCACCAGCGGCGCGAACGTCAGGCCCTGCCCGACCAGCGTCACCAGGACGACCACGAACGTGCAGAACAGCAGCAGGTCACGGTCCGGGAACGGAGCGCCGCCGTCGGTGGTGAGCGGCAGCGTGAAGATCGCGGCCAGGCTGATCACGCCGCGCGTGCCGGACCAGCTCAGCGCCGCCACCTCCCGTACGGTCAGCCGGTCGGCGTTGCGGTCGGCGCGGGCGACCTGCCGGGCGCTCGCCGGCTCGTCGGCGTCCGGCTCGGCGACGCCACCGAGCCGGGTGTGCAGCGACCGGGGGAGCGACTGGGTCAGGACCAGCCAGGCGGGACGCAGCAGCAACACCACGCCGACGGACACCGCGACGGCGGTGACGATGGTCGAGGTGTCGTACTGGCGCAGGTTCTTGACGACCTCGGGGAGCTGCTGGCCGATCAGCAGGAAGACGAACCCCTCCAGGAGGAAGTCGACCAGCCGCCACACCGCGTTGGTCTGGAGCCGGGCCGCGCCGGACCCGAACTGGGGCGTCTGGTGGCCGACGATCAGCCCGGCGACCACCACCGCGAGCACGCCGGAGACGTGCAGCTCCTCGCCGATCAGGTAGGCGACGAACGGGGTCGCGAGCGAGATCGCGTTGGACAGCAACGGGTCCGCGGTGAGCGGTCGGGCCAGCCGCTTCGCCCAGGCGACGGCGGCGCCCACGGCGACGCCGCCGACCGCCGCGACGACGAACTGCGCGACGGCGCCGGGGAAGGAGAACTCCCCGCCGACGGCGGCGGCCACCGCGACGCTGAGCATGGTCAGCGCGGTCGCGTCGTTCAGCAGCCCCTCACCCTGGATGATCGTGACCATCTTGGGCGGCAGATTGACCCGGCGGCCGACCGCCAGGGCCGCCACCGGGTCGGGCGGCGCGACGGCGGCGCCGACCGCGATCCCGGCGGCCAGCGTCGCGCCGGCGACGAACAGGTGGAACCCGATGCCGACGAGCAGCCCGGTGAGGAGCACCAGCACCACGGAGAGGCTGACCACGATGCGCAGGTTGCGGCGCAGGTCGAGCAGGGAGGAGTCCAGCGCCGCACTGTAGAGCAACGGCGGCAGCACGACCATCAGGACGAGGTCCGGGTCGAGGCCGATGTTCGGGCCGGGGAGCAGCGCGTACGCGATGCCGATGAGCGGCAGGAGCGCCGCCGCCGGCAGACCGGTGCGGGCCGCCACCCACCGGACGGCGACGATGACCGCGACGGCGGCGAGCACGAACAACAACGTCGAGTGGATGCTCACCTCGACCGACCCTACCCACGCCTGCGATCATCATGCGATGCGGGGAGCGGCATGAGCATCACGTCGGTGATCAACTACAAGGGCGGGGTCGGCAAGACCACCATCACCGCGAACCTCGGCGCCGAGCTGGCCGCCCGTGGCCGCCGGGTCCTGCTGATCGACCTCGACCCGCAGGCCAGCCTCACCTTCTCGTTCTATCCGGCGGACGAGTGGGAGAAGGACCTCGCGTACGAGAAGACGATCCTGCAGTGGTTCGGCTCGGTGCTGGCCGAGGAGCCCACCGGCCCGCTGCACCCGTACGTGATCACGCCGGAACCGGCCAACGCGCTGCTGCCCGCCGAGGGCCGGCTCGACCTCGTCGCCTCCCACCTGGGCCTGGTCGACGTCGACCTGGACCTCGCCGCGGCGCTCGGCGGGTCGCGCTTCCAGCACGGCAGCCCGCACTTCCTGCCGCTGCACCGGGCGCTGGCGGACGCGCTCGCCGCCGACGAGTTCGCCGGGTACGACGACATCCTCATCGACTGCGCGCCGAACTTCACCATGGTCACCCGGACCGGCATCGTGGCCAGCGAGCACATCCTCACCCCGGCCCGGCCCGACTACCTGTCCACGCTCGGCATCGACTACCTGCGCCGCAAGGTCTCCGAGCTGGTCCGGGACTTCAACCGGGTCGCCGCCGCCGGGCTCACCATCGACCCGCAGTGGCTGGGCGTGGTGTTCACTATGATCCAGTACGCCGCGGGCGGGCCGATCACCGCGTCCCGCAACTACATGCGGCTCACCGACAGCCTGGAGATCCCGGTGTTCCGCCAGACCATCCGGGAGAACAAGACCCTGTTCGGCACCGCCGGTGAACGGCGGCTGCCCGCCGTGCTGGTGCCGAACGCCAACGACAAGGTGCAGTACGAACTCCAGCAGCTGGCCAGCGAGTTCCTGGCCCGCACCCGCCCGTAGAAGGAGAGTCCCCGGTGACCGACCCCGCCGACCTCGCCCACGCCGTCCTGCTGCGGGTGGCGGAGTTCGTCCGCGCGCTCCCCGCCGACCAGCTCACCGCGCTGGCCGACGGCACCGCGAAGCTGGCCGTGGTCGACCGGACCCGGGCCGTCGCCCGCAAGACCACCCCGGCCTCGGCGGGCGTGGACGCCGACCGGGTCCGGGCCGACCTCGCCGCGATCGGGGACCGCGCGGCCGGCTTCCGCTACCTCGCCGACCTGAAGCTCACCGTGGCGAAGCTGCGGGCGCTCGCCGGCGAGCTGGGCATCGCGGTGCCCGGCAAGGCCCGGAAGGCCGACATCGAGCACGACATCGTGCAGTGGACGGTGGGGCGACGGCTGGACTCGGCCGCCGTCAGCCGTCCGCCGGCCGCTCGGGGCTGACCGCGCCCGCCGGCCGTTCGGGGCCGCCTGCGGTCTCCGGCAGCAGCGTCCGCACCTCGGCGAGCACCTCGGCCCAGAACGCGGCCGGGGCGGCGCTGCGCACCTGCCCGGCCAGGTGCTCGGCGAGCCGCCGCGCCTCCCGCCTGCTGAACGGCGCGTCCGTCGGGCCGCCCACCCGCTGCCGGGGGCGGGCCGGCGCGTCCAACGGCACCGGGTCGCCGGTGCAGACGATGTCGAGGTGCCCGGTGGTGCGCGTCAGCGCCACGTAGAGCAGCCGGTGACCGCGTTCGTCGCCGGCCACGATCTCCTCCGGCTCGACCACGACCACCGCGTCGAACTCCAGGCCCTTGGCCTCCTGCGGACTGACCAGGTTGACCGCGCCGCCCAGCTCGCCCCGGTCGGCGCTGCTCCAGGCCATGTCGTTCGCCGCCAGCGCCGCCTCGACCGGGCGTCGCTGCCGGGGTGGGCAGACGATGCCGACGAACCGGCCGGCCTCGGCGTGCTCCCGCGCCACCGCGACCGCGCGGGCGGCCAGCTCGGTCAGGCCGACCCGGTGCACGCCGGTGTCGGCCGGGCCGTCCCGGACCACCTCCACCGGCGGCACGCCCGGCGCGGCCACCGGCAGCAGCGCCGCCGCCGTCGCGTACGCCTGCCGGGGTACGCGGTAGCCGTACCGCAGTGGGGCGATCCGGGCCGGATGCACGGCCGGCAGGTGCGCGAGCACCTCGTCCCACGAGTCGCGCGCCCACCTGCCGGTGGACTGGGCGAGGTCGCCGACCACCGTCAGCGACCCGGAGGCGCTGCGCCGGGCCACCGCGCGCAACTGCATCGGGGACATGTCCTGTGCCTCGTCGACCACCACGTGCGCGTACCGTCGGCCGGGCCCGTCGATGAGGAAGGCCAGCTCGTCCAGCAGCGGCAGGTCGGCCGCCGACCAGGTCTCCCGGGACAGCCGGTCGGCGCCGCGCCGGTGCAGCGCCGCCACCTCGGCCGGGGCGAACGCGTCCCCGGCGGCGGCCCGCAGCCGGGCGGTGGAGCCGAGCAGGTCGCGCAGCAGCCCGGTCGGCGTCTGCTGTGGCCAGAGCCGCTCGACGAGGTTGCCGACCGCGTCGGACCGGGCCGGGTCGACGCCGGTGCGGGCCGCGACCAGGGCGGCGAGCCGGTCACCGAGCAGCCGACGCCGGCCGGCGTACGGCAGGGCGGCGGCCCGGGCCACGGTGAGCGCCTCGGCCACCTCGGCGCCGGGCAGCGTGACGAACCGGCCGCCGACCAGCAGCCGCTCGGCCGGGTCGGGGACGCCGACCCGGGCGTCCAGCGCGCGGGCCAGCAGCTCGGCCATCCGGGCCTCGCCCTTGATCCGGGCGACCGCGTCGGACTCGGTCCGTCCGCGTGGCACGTCCGGGGCGAGCCGGTCGACGTCGCGCAGCTCCACCCCGTCGTCGCCGAGGGCGGGCAGGAGCTGGCCGATGTAGCGCACGAAGGTGGGGTGCGGCCCGACCACCAGCACGTCCGCGGCGGAGAACTCGGTGCGGTGCTGGAACAGCAGCCAGGACACCCGGTGCAGCGCCACGGCGCTCTTGCCGGTGCCGGGACCTCCCTCGATCACCAGCACCTGGTCACGCGGGGCGCGGATCAGCGCGAACTGGGCGGCCTGGATGGTGGCCACGATGTCCCGCATGGTGCCGGTGCGGCCCCGGCTCAGCTCGGCCAGCAGGTGCGCGTCCACCGCCTCGGCGATCTCGGCGAGGATGGTGTCGGTCAGGTCGTCGATGGTGTTGCCGGTGCAGGTGAAGGCGCGCTTGCGGCGGATCCCGGCGGGGTTCTCCGGGGTGGCCTCGAACCAGCCGGCGGCGGCCGGGGCCTGCCAGTTGACCACCAGCACCTCGCCGTCGGCGTCCCGGATCAGGTGTCGCCCGACGTACCGGGTCCCGCCGGCCTCGTCGTCGATCCGGCCGAACGCCACCGCCTCGTCGGCCGCGCCGAGCGCCTGCCCGGCGGCGTCGGCGTAGCGGCGCAGGTGGGCCGCGGCGGTGGCGTGGGCGGCGGCGGACGGCAGCCGGGCGAGGTGGTCGCGGCGCTGGTCGCGGCGCTCGGCCGCGGTGTCGAAGTATTTCTGTTCGGCGGCGATGTCGGCTTCCCTGGACGCCACGCAGCCCTCCCTCACGCCGGTGTGGACCGGTCCGGCCGACGAGACTCGGTCGGGGCTCACCGTACCGGCTCGGTCCGACGTCACGGGCACCTCACCCGCCGGCAACAGCATTGACATACTTCACTGCTCGGCCTAGGGTCTGGTCGAATCGATTCGAGTCGCGCTGTGGCGTTCCAGCGGCGACGGCGGGCGGTTCGGGTCGCGATCGGGCACGTGCGGTGCGGGTGCCGCCGCCGACGCGACGGCCGGCTGGTCGCGCACCGGGCATGCGGATCAGGGGCGAAGTCCGGGACAACCATGCCGCGCGCGGCGGACCCCGTCGTGCGTGTTCTCCCCGTGCCGGCCGGCGGAGTGGCGGTACGGGGGTCGTCGTCGATCCCCGTACCGGACAGGTTCCCACCAAGTGGCGAAGGAGCCGCGTCATGAGATTACGCAGCACCGTTTTCGGGCCCCTCGCGGCCCTGGCGGTCCTGGTCATGGTGGCCGCGACGACAGTGGCGGGCGGCCCGGGCGGGTCCGCCTCGGCCGCGGAGTCCGGCACGCTCGCCGGGACCGCCGGCTGTGGCCGGGCGCCCACGCTGACGAGTGGTCCCCGGACCATCCAGAGCAGTGGCCAGAACCGGAGCTTCATCCTGCGGATCCCCGACAACTACGACCGGAACCACGCCTACCGGCTGATCTTCGGATTCCACTGGAACGGCGGCACCGCGAACGACGTCGACTCCGGCGGGGCGGACCGGGAGGCCTGGTCCTACTACGGTCTGCGACAGCAGGCGAACAACAGCACCATCTTCGTCGCGCCCCAGGGCAACGGCAACGGCTGGGCCAACCCCGGCGGTCAGGACGTCACCTTCGTCGACGACATGATCAGGCTGATCGAGGGGGACCTGTGCGTCGACACGACGCAACTCTTCGCGCTCGGCTTCAGTTACGGCGGCGGCATGAGCTATTCGCTGGCCTGTTCCCGGGCGGGCGTGTTCCGCGCCGTCGCGGTCTACTCCGGTGGCCAGCTCAGCGGGTGCGCCGGCGGCACGCAGCCGATCGCGTACCTGGGGATCCACGGCATCGGTGACCCGGTGCTCAACATCTCCGCCGGACGCGCGCTGCGGGACACGTTCGTGCGCAACAACGGCTGCACCCCGCAGAGCCCGCCGGAGCCGAGGGCGGGCAGCCTGACGCACATCACCACCGCCTACGCCGGCTGCCGGGCCGGCTACCCGGTGGTGTGGGCCGCGTTCGACGGCGGGCACACCCCCGGTCCGGTGGACGGCGGCGGCGACAGCGGCGCCCGGACCTGGACGAAGACCGAGGTGTGGCGGTTCTTCACCCAGTTCGGCGGCACCGATCCGAACCCGACCCCGACGGCCAGCCCGACCACGCCGCCGCCGGGCGGTACGTCGATCGTCCGCAACGCCGCCGCCGGTCGGTGCCTGGACGTCAACGGCGGCTCGCAGGCCAACGGCGCGGCGGCGATCATCTGGGACTGCCACGGCCAGAGCAACCAGTCCTGGACCTCGACGGCGGCCCAGGAGCTGCGGGTCTTCGGCGGCAAGTGTCTCGACGTGAACGGCGCCGGCACCGCCAACGGCAGCTCCGTGATCATCTGGGACTGCAACGGCCAGTCCAACCAGCGGTGGCGGCTCAACGCCGACGGCACCATCACCGGGGTCGGATCGGGCCGGTGCCTGGACCTGGTCGGCGCCGGCACGGCCAACGGCACGCGGACCGAGATCCGGGACTGCACCGGCGCGGCCAGCCAGCGGTGGAGCCGCGCCTGAGCCGTTGACCGACACTTGTGTGAACGCTAACATATGACGTCTTATAGATTGACATTGATCGATTGAGTGGGACCGGGAGGCGGATCGGATGTTCAGCACAGTGAGTCGTCCACGGAGATCGTGGCGGGCGGTGATGTCGGCGGCGGCGGCATCGGTCCTCGCGGCGGCGGCCGTCCTGACCGCGTCCGCCTCCCCGGCCCAGGCGGCCACCGCCATCACCATCAACGGGTCGTCCGGCGGGCGGACGCTCGACGGCGTCGGCGCGGTCAGCGGCGGCGGCGGAAACAGCAGACTGCTGATCGACTACCCCGAGCCGCAGCGCAGCGACATCCTCGACTACCTGTTCAAGCCGGGCTACGGCGCCGCGATGCAACTGCTCAAGGCGGAGATCGGCGGCGACACCAACTCCACCTCCGGCGCCGAGCCCAGCCACGAGCACACCCGGGGCAGCGTGAACTGCAACCGGGGCTACGAGTGGTGGCTGATGGAGCAGGCCAGGCAGCGGAATCCCAACATCGCGCTGGCCGGGCTGGCCTGGGGAGCGCCGGGCTGGATCGGCAACGGGAACTTCTGGTCCACCGACTCGATCAACTACCTGGTGGGTTGGCTGGACTGCGCGGCGACGCACGGGCTGACCATCAACTACCTGGGCGGATGGAACGAGAAGGGCTGGAACACCACCTGGTACAAGAACCTGCGGTCCACGCTCAACGCCCGCGGCTACGGCAGCGTGAAGATCGTCGCCTCGGACGACTGGGGGTGGGGTGCGGCCGACGACTCGCTGCGTGACCCGGCGTTCGCCGCCGCGGTGCAGGTCTTCGGCAGCCACTACGTCTGCGGCTACCGCGGCGCCCAGAGCAGCTGCCCCAGCTCCGCCAACGCCATCTCGACCGGCAAGCCGCTGTGGGCCAGCGAGAACGGCTCCGACGACTACAACGCCGGCGCGCCGGCGCTCGCCCGGGGCATCAACCGGGGCTACATCGACGGCAAGATGACCGGCTACATCAACTGGCCGGTGATCGCCGCCATCACCCCGAACATCCCCTGGGCGACCACCGGCGTCGCGGTGGCCCAGCAGCCCTGGTCCGGGGCGTACTCCATCGGCAAGAGCACCTGGGTGATGGCCCACACCACGCAGTTCGCCGCCCCGGGTTGGCGCTACCTCGACGCGTCGAGCGGCTATCTCGGCGGCAACCGCAACAACGGCAGCTACGTCTCGCTCAAGTCCACCAACAACAGCGACTACAGCACCATCATCGAGACGCAGGACGCTGGCGCGGCCCAGCAGCTCGACTTCACCGTCACCGGCGGGCTCTCCACCGGCACCGTGCGCGTCTGGGCGACGAACGTCAGGTCCAACAACAGCGCCGACCACTTCGTCCGGGGCAGCGACATCACCCCGAACGGCGGGCGTTTTTCGCTCACCGTCCAGCCCGGCTACGTCTACAGCATCACCACCACCTCCGGGCAGGGCAAGGGCACCGCGGTCAGCCCGGCGCAGGGCAACCTGAAGCTGCCGTACAGCGACAACTTCGACAGCTACGCCACCGGCCGCGAGGCCAGGTACCTGATGGACCAGCAGGGCTCGTTCGAGATCGCCGGGTGCGCCGCCGGGCGTACCGGCCAGTGCGTCCGCCAGATGTCCGAGCAGGCGCCGATCTACTGGACGACCGGCCAGGCCGAACCGTACGCCCTGCTGGGCGACCTGACCTGGCGCAACTACACGGTCTCCTCGGACGTGCTGCTGGAGAAGCCCGGTTACGTCCAGCTCATCGGGCGCGGCAACACCTACAACCACCAGGGCCCGCAGAACCTGAACGGTTACTACTTCCGGGTCACCGACGGCGGCGCCTGGTCCATCCGGAGCAACAACACCAGCGGCAACTGGCGCACCCTGGCCAGCGGCAACATCTCGGCGCTGGGCACCGGACGCTGGCACAACCTGTCGTTGAAGCTCAACGGCAGCACCCTCACCGCGGCGGTCGACGGCACCACCGTCGGCACCGTGTCGGACTCCGCCTGGGTCGCCGGCCAGATCGGGTACGGCACCGGCCAGGGTGTCACCGCCCAGTTCGACAACCTCTCCATCACGCCGGGCGACGGTTCCAGCAGCCCGACCGGGGAGATCCGCAGCGCCAACGCCAACCGCTGCCTGGACGTCAACGGCGCCAGCCAGGCCGACGGCGCGGTGGTGCAGATCTGGGACTGCAACGGTGGCGCCAACCAGCAGTGGACGGTCGGCACGAACAACCAGCTGACCGTGTACGGCAACAAGTGCCTCGACGTGGCGGGCACCGCCTCCGGCAGCCGGGCGCGGATCATGACCTGCACCGGCGGCAGCAACCAGCAGTGGCGGCTCAACGCCGACGGCACCATCGTCGGCGTCGGCTCGGGGCTCTGCCTGGACGTCAACGGCGCGGGCACCGCCAACGGCACCGCGGTCCAGATCTGGACCTGCAACGGCGGCAGCAACCAGCAGTGGGTACGCGGCTGACCCCGCCACCCGTCGCCGACCCGGCCGTCCCGCCACGGGGCGGTCGGGTTGGCGGGTCCCTCCTACGATGACGGTCATGGATGTCGCCGCGGTGACGAACGTGGTCGTGGCCGCGATCTCGGTGCTCACCGTCGTCGTCTCGGCGTTCTTCGCGCTCCGGCAGCTCCGGCTGGCGCAGGGCGCGAACCACACCCTGGTCGCGATCGAGCTGCTCACCCGCGACCGGATGAGCGACACGTTCCTGGACAGTCAGCAGTTCGTGCTCACCGAGCTGCGGACCGCCTGCCCGCGCGGCGTGCCGGTCAGCGAACTGCCCGCCGACGCCCGCAAGCACGTGAACCGGATCGCGCTCTACTACAACGGGCTGGGCCAGATGCTGGCCTTCAAGGTGGTCGAGCCGGCGTTGCTGCTCGGCACCGGTGGATACCGCGCCCGGGAGGCGTGGGCCGTGCTGGAACCGTACATCCTCGCCGAGCGGGCGGTGCGCGGCGAGTCGTACCTGTCCAACTTCGAGCATCTCGCGGTGCTGGCGACCGAGACGCCGTGGCCGGTCGCGGTGCGCAAGCTGGGCCTGCGCCGGTTCGACCACTACCCGGCGGACGTGGGTCGGGCGCCCCGACCGGTCGACGGACCGGAAACCTGAGAGAAGGGGAAAGCGTCAACCGAGGGTTGACGGAGTCCATGCGTCAACCTATGGTTGACGCATGGACGAGACCGAACCGCTCAAGATGAGCCACCCGGTGCGCCTCGACGACCTGATCGAGGGCATCAAGAAAGCCCGCCCGGACGCACTCGACCAACTGGCCGACGCGGTCCTCCTCGCCGACCACCTCGGCGACGTCGCCGACCACCTGATCGGGCACTTCGTCGACCAGGCGCGCCGCTCGGGCGCCTCGTGGACGGAGATCGGCCGCAGCATGGGGGTGAGCAAGCAGGCCGCCCAGAAGCGCTCCGCCGCCAAGGCCGAGACCGCCGCCGCGCTCGACCCGAACGCCGGGTTCGGCCGGTTCACGCCGCGCGCCCGCAACGTGGTGCTCGCCTCGCAGGAGGAGGCACGGGCCGCCGGCCACGCCGAGATCACCCCGGAGCACGTGGCGCTGGGGCTGCTCGCCGAACCGGACGGGCTGGCCGCCGCGTTGGTCAAGGCGAAGGGCGTACCGCTGGAGATGTTCCGGGAGGCCGTGGCCGCGACCCTGCCGGCGAAGGCCGGCCAGGTCCCGGACCTGATCCCCTACGACGCACGCGCCAAGAAGGTCCTGGAGCTGACGTTCCGGGAGGCGCTGCGGATGGGGCACAACTACATCGGGACCGAGCACATCCTGCTCGCCCTGCTGGAGGAGGAGGGGGTCGACGGCGTGCTCGGCGGCCTCGGCCTGACGAAGGAGGCGATGGAGTCCGCGGTGGAGGGCGCGCTGGCGGAGCTGACCCGTAAGCGGGCCTGAACCGCGTCGGGCACGCGCCACGGGGGCGCGTGCCCGACGTGCGGGTCAGTCGGCGGCGGGGAAACCGTAGCGGGCGGCGTGCTCCGGGTCGGCCGGGTCGACCTGGCGGATGCCGGCGTCGGCGAGAAGCTTGTTCACCTCGTCGAGCCGGTCCCGGACCAGCCGGGCCTCCTCCTCGGTGACCCGGCCTCGGTGCGGCCGGCCGGCGTGCTCGATGGTGCCGTAGTCGATTTTCTCGGCGGTGCGCCGCGCCTTCGGCGGCCTGACCCGCTCGGCGGTCCGCAGCAACTGTGCCATCGGCACGTCGGTCGCCATCGCGTCGAACTCGCTGGCGGTCAGCACCACCCGGCGCGGCTCACCGCCGCCGTGCCGGTCGTGGATCTCCACCACGGCCACGTCCAACGCCGCGTCGTCGATGCTCTCCACGTCGACCGGGGTGGCGTCCAGTTGCACGGGCCCGGCGACCAGGTCCGGGTGCTCCAGCACGACGACCCGGACCACCTCGTCGTCGGGGGACAGCACCTGGCCGGTGAAGTCGGAGACGTGGATCGTCTTCTTGCCCATGCGCGGAGCTTCTCCTGTCGTAGGCCGGAAATCGGACCACAAGACGCTACCGCACAGGCGTACGAAGGCCGCTACGACCGCCGCCCGGTGTGTCGCCGCCCGCGTCGCTCAGAGACTGCCCCGCGGCGCCACCCACTCGGTCGGTTGGCCGGTCAGCGCGGCGATCCGGTCGTAGTCGGCGTCGTAGTGCAGCACCACCACGCCGTGGAGTTCGGCGGTGGCCGCGATGAGGAGGTCGGGCAGGCGGAAGTGGCGGTGCTGGCTGTCGGCCGCCAGGAGGCGATGGACCGACAGGGCACGGTCCATCGCCTCCGTGGTGACGTCCAGCCAGCGGTGCCCGCGTAGTGCCTGCCAGAGGATCTCGTAGCCCTTGGGGCTGGGCGCGTTGTTCAGGTATTCCAGGGAGGTCATCTGGCACGCCGCCAGCCGTCCTTCCGCCAGCAGCGTCTCGAAGCGCTTCCGAACCGAGGGGTGGCGGCCTTGGAGCACGTATACCGAGGTGTCAGCCAGATAGATCCGACCGGCCATCAGGCTGCGGCCTCGCCCTCTCGCGCGTGTTCGGCCAGCCGGCCCAGATCACGCCCTCCGCCGTGCCGCCACGCCTGCTCCGACATGGTGAAGTCCATCTCGACCTGGTCGAAGGCTGCGACGATCTCCTTGGCCTGTCGCCGGACCGCGAAGGCGTGGAGCGCGGCGTTGATGGTGGCGACCTTGGTGTCCGTGCCCAGAGCCTCCCGGGCCGCCTCGAGCCACTCGTCGTTCACGTCCACGGTGATGCGCGTCATGCCGCCGACCATACACCGGAAAAGCCGCATGGGGCGCACCAAAGAATCAGGTGTTGTGGTGCGTCACGTTGTCGTGAGGCCGCGCCAGGCGGGGGTGCCGGCCGGCTGTGCGTTCAGCTCGGCCCAGCCGGGCCCCCGGTGTCGGGCCTCGCGGTAGGCCGGCTGCGCCGGGAAGCGGCCGGGCGCGTCGCCGGCCCGCCAGCTCCGCGCCGGGTCCTGCTGGAATCGGTCATTCGGCTTCTGAGGCATGACCACTACCGTCCCAGAGAAACTTGTCCATGTATGAAAGTGAATATGACGCGGGGTCGAGGCGTTCGGTTCCGCCGAAGCGTCAGATTCCGGCGGCCGGCAGGCGGACCACGAATCGGCATCCGTCGCTGACGTTCTGGACCTCTACCCGCCCGCCGTGCGCCTCAACCAACCCGCGCACGATCGCCAGCCCGAGCCCGCCGGACCCGCTCGGCTCCACCGCCGCCGGCGTACGGGCCGGCTCGCCCCGGAACGCCACGTCGAAGACGCGGGGCAGATCGTCCGCCGGAATGCCGCCGCAGGTGTCCGCGACCGCCAGCCAGGCGGTGTCGACGTCCCGCCCCGCGTCCACCGTCACCGTGCCGTCGGCCGGCGTGTAGCGGATCGCGTTGAGCAGCAGGTTGCCCACCACCCGCGCCAGCTCCCGCTCGCTGGCCGTCACCGCCGGCCAGCCCGACTCGGGGGCGACCAGTCGGATCCGGCGGGCGGCGGCCAGCGGCGCCGCGCCGGCCAACGCGTCGGAGACCACGTCGCCGAGCGCCACCGTGGACAGCGACAACCGGAGCGCGCCGGCGTTGATCCGGGACAGCTCGAACAGGTCGTCCACCAGCCGGGTCATCCGGTCGGTCTCGATCCGGATCCGGCGGTGGTACTCGGCCACCGTCACCGGCTCGTCGACCACCCCGTCCTCCAGCGCCTCGGCCATCGCCCGCAACCCGGCCAGCGGGGTTCGCAGGTCGTGCGAGACCCAGGCGACCAGGTCGCGGCGGCCCTTCTCGATGCGGCGCTCCCGGGCCCGGGCCTGGTCCGCCCAGACCGCGGCGGCGGCCAGCCGGCGGCCGAACAACCAGCCCACCGCCAGGCTCACCACCGCGGCGGCGGCGAGCGTGGTCAGCACCACCTGGAGGTCGTGCGGGGAGAGGAACATGGCCTGGGCGACCACCGCCACTCCGGCGGCCACCGCGCCGACGGTCGAGGCCAGCAGCACCGAGATGTGCACGGTGATCGACCGGCCGCGCAGCACCCGCAGCGCCACCGCGCCGGCCAGCCCGACCGCGAGCGCCGCGGCCAGCGACGCGCCGAAGATCAGCGCGAGGTCACCCATCGGCCGGCTCGTACCGGTAGCCGACACCCCAGACGGTGACGATGCGTCGGGGACTGGCCGGGTCGGCCTCGATCTTCTCCCGCAGCCGCCGCACGTGCACGGTCACCGTCGACTGGTCGCCGAAGCTCCAGCCCCAGACCCGCTCCAGCAGCTCGGCTCGGCGGAACGCCCGCGCCGGATGCCGCATCAGGTGCGCCAGCAGGTCGAACTCGCGCAGCGTGAGGGCCAGCTCCCGGCCGTGCAGGCGGGCCACCCGGGGCCCGGTCTCCACCTCCAGGCCGCCGTCCGCGAGCACCTCCGGCAGCACGCCGGCCGGCTCGCCGCCGGCCCGGCGCAGCACCGAGCGCACCCGCAGCACCAGCTCGCGCGGGGAGAACGGCTTGCCCAGGTAGTCGTCCGCGCCCAGTTGCAGGCCGAGGATCCGGTCCGCCTCGTCGCCGCGCGCGGTCAGCATGACGATGGGTACGCCGTCCGGCCGCTCCCGCAGCCGCCGGCACACCTCCAACCCGTCGAGCACGGGGAGCATCAGGTCCAGCACCACCAGGTGCGGTGGGCGGCGGGACACGGCGTCCAGGGCCGCCGCCCCGTCCCCGGCGTGCTCGACCTCGTAGCCGGCGTGCTCCAGGTAGCGGCAGACCACGTCGGCGACCGTCCGGTCGTCGTCGACCACCAGCACCCGCTGCCCCACGGTGCACCTCCTGCCGACCGGGAGGCCAGCGTAGCCACGGGCGGGCGCGTGATCCATTGCCAGGTTCTTACGGTCGGTGGCGACCGGGCGGGCCCGGTGGGCGTACCGTGATCATGTGCTCGACCGACGGCTCTTCCTGCACCTGGCGACCTGGTTGGGGCAGTGGCCGGCGGCGCCCGGGTTGCACGTGGTCCGGTCCTGGCGCCGCGCCCGCCCCGCCTGGGACGGACGGCTGCGCCCGGCGATCGGGGTCGCGGCGGGCGGCAGCGCGATCCTGTCGGTGGCGCCGGCCCGGGTCGAGGCGGTCCGCTCGCTGGTCGCCGGGCGGCCGATCGAGGAGTGGCTGCCCGTGCTGCCGGCGACGGTCGGCACCCCGGAACTCACCACGAACCGGGGCGTGTTCCGCTGGTGCACCGACCCGGCGCCGCTGCCCGACGTGGGGGAGTGGTTGCCGCCGACGGTGCCCGGCGCGCCGCCCTGGCTGGGCCTCTTCGACACCGACGTGCTGGTGGTCCGGGACGACGCCGGCGCGTACCTGGCCGGTGTGGGCATCAAGCGGCACGACGCGTACGGGCACGAGCTGGCGGTGGGCACGGTGCCGGCGGCCCGGGGGCGCGGGCTGGCCCGGCGGCTGGTCGCGCAGGCGGCCCGGCGGGTGCTGACCGAGGGCGCGATCCCCACCTACCTGCACAACCCGGGCAACCTCGCGTCCGCCCGGGTGGCCGAGGCGGCCGGGTTCCCGGATCGGGGCTTCACCTCGTTCGGCGTCTTCCCGCACTGACCGGTGACGTGGGCGCGGACCGTGGATCCCGGGCCGGATCCACGGTCCGCTGCCTCTCCCCCCGGCCCCGACACCGGTAACGCTAGGTGGCGTGACCGGGGTGCGACAAGGGGTGCGGTGCTCGGGAATCCTGTCCGGTTGCGGACTTGACCTGCGGAATCGTGGCTGCCCTCGGTTCCGCGCTCAGTGACGCAGAGTGTGGATGAGCGTGACCGCCTGGCGGGTCACCGGGCGCAGCACCCGGAGCCGGGACAGGCCCACGAGGCGGTCCACCAGCGGCACCACGCCGTCGACGAGCTGGCGAGTCTTCACCTGGCCGGGCGAGCGGTCGTGCACCCAGTAGAGCACCACGCCCAGATAGCCCAGCCAGAGCAGCTCCGGCAGGGCCGCCCGCAGTTCCGGGTCCGGCTTCGCGGTCGAGCCGGCGAGCGCCTCGCCGAAGATCGCCACCGATGCCTCCCGGGCCGTCGAGGACTCGGCCGAGAACGGGCTGAGCGGCGAGGTGGGCTCCGCCGCCGTCCGGAAGAAGGTGCCGGCGAACGAGTGGTACGGGCTCAGCACGTCCACGCCGGCGTGCAGCACACCGGCCAGCCGCGCGGCGAAGTCCCGCTCCCGGGCGAGTACCGACGCGGCGGCGGCCCGGTGCTCGCGCTGGATGTCCGTGTAGAACTCCTGGACCAGATGCTCCTTCGAGCCGAAGTAGTAGTAGGCGTTGCCCACCGCCACGCCGGCCTCCTGGGCGACCGCCCGCATGGTGGTACGCGCGTATCCGCGTTCGCGGAACAGCCGTAGCGCGGTGTCCAGGATCAGCTGGCGGGTCTGCTCGCCCCGGGCGGTCGATCCGCCGCTCGGGCCATCCGCACCGGTCGTCGGCGCACTCTGCTCGGTCATCGTCGTCACCGTATCCCGGTGCCCGGACGCGTCCGCGGTGCGCGGCGGGGCCACCGCTCCCGTCGGGCCGGTGCCGGGCGCGGGCGGACAGCCGTCCGGTGCCGGCCGGCGGTCGGTGGACCGCCGGCCGGCGGCCCCGGTGGGTCAGTCGGTCAGGCCGAGCACCCGGGCGGCGGCCCGGCCGTTGGCGTGGCTCGCGCCGTAGGTGGCGACGAACGCGCGTGCCCCGGCCGGCCGCCAGGCCCCCGGCCAGCCCATCTCCACCACTGTCACCGGATGCGTGGCGGCCAGCGCCTCGACCAGCTCCCGCGCCCCGGGCAGCCGGTGCAGGTGCCGTCCGACCAGCACCACCGGCCGTTCGCCGGCGAGCCGGCCCAGCTCGCCCGGGTCGGTCTCGCCGGCCACCGCGCGGACCTGCTCGACGCCGGCGGCCAGGTGCGGGCCCAGCCCCCACGGCACCCGCCCCTCGGCGATCGTGGCGGCGGCGTGCACCTGCACGACCAGCGGGGCGCCCGGACCGGGCAGGTCGCCCTCGACGCGTACCGCCCGCAGCGCGGCGGCGTAGCCGAGGCCGTCGGCGGCCGGGGCCGGGACGTCGGCCGGCCCGGCCCAGGCGGCGAGCGCGGCGGTCCGGCCGGCGGCCTCCTCCACCCGGGCGCGGTCCAGCCGGCCGTCCCCGAGCGCGGTGACGATCTCGGCGGCGACGCGTTCCACCAGGGCGGCGTCGACCTGCGCGCCGATGCAGAGCAGGTCGGCGCCGGCGGCCAGCGCGCGGACCGCGGCCGGACCCACCCCGCCGGCGGCCAGCGCCGCGCCCTTCATCTCCAGCGCGTCGGTGATCACCGCGCCGGTGAAGCCGTACTCGCCGCGCAGCAGGTCGTGCAGGACCGCCCGGCTGAACGTGGCCGGGCCGTCGCCGGTCAGCGCCGGCACCCGGATGTGCGCGGTCATCACCGCGCGGACACCGGCGTCGATCACCGCGGCGAACGGCGGCAGGTCCCGCTCCCGCAGTACGGCCGGCGGCACGTCGACAGTGGGCAGCTCGTGGTGGGAGTCGGCGACCGTCGCGCCGTGCCCGGGGAAGTGCTTGGCGCAGGCGGCCACGCCGACCGACTGGAGGCCGGCGACCGCGGCGGCCGAGTGCACCGCCACCCGCTTCGGGTCCGCGCCGAACGAGCGGGTGCCGATCACCGGGTTCTCGTCGGCGGTGTTCACGTCGACCGTGGGGGCCAGGTCGAGCGTGAGGCCGAGCGCGGCCAGCTCCGCGCCGATCGCCGCGTACACCGCCCGGGTGAGGTCCGGGTCGTCGACCGCGCCGAGCGCGGCGTTGCCCGGGTACGGGCTGCCGGTGGCGTGGGCCAGCCGGGTGACGTCACCGCCCTCCTCGTCGATCGCGACGATCACGTCCGGGCGGCCGGCGCGCAGCGCCGCCGTGGACGCCGCCACCTGGGCCGGGTCGTGCACGTTCGTGCCGAACAGGGTGTGCCCGGCGAGCCCCTCGGCGAGCAGGCCGACCGCCCAGTCCGGCGGCACCGGGCCCGGGTACGCGGCCAGCAACGTGCCCAACGCGAGCCGCCGGAGTCCTGGATCCAGCCCCACTGTCGTTCCCCTTTCCCTGCCGGGTCGTCCGACGTCCGTCGGACGGGGTGGCCGATACGCTAACGGGCACCCCTCGGCAGGCGTTTTATGGTTAGCAAACTTACGAAAAAAATTGAGGACGTTGGCATGAGTGCGACCCGGCTGCCCGGCACCCCCCGACTGTTGCGGGCGCTCAACGACCGTGCGGCGCTGGAGCTGCTGCTCGAGTGCGGTCCGCTGACCCGGGCCCGGATCGGCGAGCTGACCGGGCTGTCCAAGGTGACCGCCTCCCAGCTGGTCGAGCGGCTGGAGGAGCGCGGCCTGGTCGCCCGGGTCGGCGAGCAGGCCGGCGGGCGGGGCCCGAACGCCCAGCTCTACGCGGTGCGCCCGGGCAGCGCGTACGTGGTCGGCGTGGACGTCGGCGCGGAGCGGGTGGTGGCGGCCTGCGCCGACATCACCGGCACCGTCGCCGGCCGGGTCGAGCAGTCCACCAAGGACACCGACGACCCGGTCGGGGTGGTGCACAACGCCGTGGTGCAGGCCGCCAGCAGCGCCGGCGCGGAGCTGTCCGCGGTCCGCCGCGTCGTGCTGGGCACCCCCGGCCTGGTCGATCCGCAGACCGGCGACATCACGTTCGCGTTCAACCTGCCGCGCTGGCACAGCGGCCTGCTCGCCGCGCTCCGGGAGGACCTGGACACCCCGGTCGTGTTCGAGAACGACGTGAACCTCGCCGCGGTGGCCGAGGCGCAGTCCGGCGCCGCCCGGGGCACCGCCGACTTCGTGCTGGTCTGGGTGGACGCGGGCGTCGGCCTGGCGATCATGCTGGGCGGCCGGCTGCACCACGGCAGCAGCGGCGCGGCCGGTGAGATCGGCTACCTGCCGGTGCCCGGGGTGCCCATCCCGCGCGACGTGTCGCGGCGGGCCAAGCCGGCGTTCCAGCAGCTCGCGGGCGCCGACGCGGTGCGCGCCGTGGCGGCCGAGCACGGCTTCGCCACGCCGGACGCGGCCGAGCAGGGCGTCGCGGCGGCGCGGGCGGCCGAGGCGGTGCAGGCCGCCATCGCCGCCGGCGAGGCCGGTGGCCCGGTGCTCGACGAGCTGGCCCGCCGGCTGGCGCTCGGCGTGGCGAGCACCTGCGTGGTGCTCGACCCGCCGCTGGTGGTGCTCGCCGGTGCGGTCGGGCGGGCGGGCGGGGCCGCGCTGGCCGAGCGGGTGCAGCAGGAGGTCGCGGCGATCACGCTGGTCCGCCCCCGGGTGGTGAGCACCGGGCTGACCGAGGAGCCGATCCTGCGCGGCGCGTTGCGTACCGCGCTCGACGCGGTCCGGGACGAGGTGTTCGGCTCGACGGTCGGCTGACCGCCGACCTGTCACCGCACCGGCCGCCATGTGAAGGAATTCTTCACGGTGTAGGCAAAGTCTGCAAGGAGTTGCCGGTGGGGTCCGGTCGGCCCGCGTCGGCACGGCCCGGCCGGACCGGGCCGTGCCGACGTGCTCAGATCAGGTCACGGCGGCGGAACACCGCGAACGCGGCGGCCACCAGCGCGGCGGTGAGCCCGACCAGGACCACCAGGCCCGCCGGCCAACCCACCGTGTAGGAGCCGTCGCAGAAGCCGGAGATCCCGGTGCTGCACGCGTTGTCGTCCCAGAACCGCACCTGACCGGCGAGCCACGCCCCCAGGTAACTGGAGAGCATGAACCGGTCCGGGCGGCCGACCTGGAGGATCTGGAACACCAGCCGCGCGCCCAGCTCCCACACCACCACGTACGCGGCCACCGTGCCGAGCGCCGCCGAGGTGTGCCGGCCCAGCGTGGCGACGGCGAACCCGAGCGCCGCGGCGAGCAGCACCAGCACCACGCCGCGCGCCCAGACCGCGCCGAGCCCGGCCCAGAACTCGCCGCTCATCCGGCCGGTCAGCCCCGACGCCTGGCCGATCAGCCAGAACGCCCCGAGGTACGCCACCGACGCCAGCACGGAGAGCCCGAGCAGGCCACCCAGCAGCGTGCCGAGCTTCGCGGCGAACACGGTCGGCCGGCGGGGCCGCCACAGCAGCAGGTTGACCACGCCGCCGGAGTTCAGGTCCGCCCCGATGTAGGAGGCGCCGACCAGGAACCCGAACAGCGCCAGGAACGCGATCAGGAAGTAGAGCAGCGGCTTCGCCTCCTTGGCGAAGACGAACACGCCGCTGAGGTAGTCGGACGCGGTCGGCAACTGCTCGGACTGCGCCGGGTCGATCTGGGCGCAGTCACGCGGCAGGTAGTCGTTCTCGTCCGGGGTGAGCGTGCCCGCCTTGATCCGCAGGCACCGGTCGTGCGCCAGCTCCAGCCGGCGCACCTCGTCCGCGGCCTGCGACTGGGCGCGGCTCAGCTCCACCTCGGTCGGCCGGTGCGAGCCGCCCAACGTGGTCACCACCGTCACCGCGAACGCGACCGCCAGCAACACCACCATGAGCTGCACGAAGCGCCGGGCGGCGAGCCGCTCCAGCTCGGCACGGACCAGGTTCACGCGTCCACCTCCCGGCTGCCCCGGACATCGAGATCGATCACACCGTCGTACGCCGGCGCGCCGTCCACCTGGCGCGGCACCGCCACGTGCTCGTCGCCGCCGGTCAACTCCAGGAAGACGCTCTCCAGGTCGGGCCGGAGCGGGACCAGCTCCCGCACCCACATCCCCTGCTCACCCAGCGTGCGGCTGATCACCTCGGGGTCCTCCACGCCGGTCACCACCAGGTGGTCGGCGTGCCCGGCCACCGACAGGCCGGCCCGGCCCAGCAGCAGCGCGGCCGGCTCGGGCTCGGCCACCCGGACCCGCCACTGGTGCTGGTCGAAACCGGCAAGCACCTCGTCGACCCGGCCGTACGCGACCCGCCGCCCCCGGCTGACGATCGTCACGTGGTCACAGATCAACTGGATCTCGGCGAGGATGTGGCTGGACAGCAGCACGGTCACCCCGGACGCGGCGAGCGCCCGGGTCAGGTCGCGCATCTCCCGGATGCCGGCCGGGTCGAGCCCGTTCGCCGGCTCGTCGAGGATCAGCAGCTCGGGGCGCTTCAGCAGGGCGGAGGCCACCGCCAGCCGCTGCTTCATGCCGAGCGAGTAGCCCTTGACCCGCTCCTCGCCCCGGTCCCGCAGGCCGACCTGCTCCAGCACCTCGTCCACCCGGGAGGTGGGCACGCCGCCGGCGAGCGCCAGCAGCCGCAGCGTGCGGTGCGCGGTGAAGTTGCCGAAGAACTGCGGACTCTCCACGATGGCGCCGACCCGCCCGGCCACGTCCGGCAGCCGCTCCGGGGAGCGGGCGCCCAACACGTGCATCTGGCCGGCATCCGGCCGGACCAACCCGAGCAGGGCCCGCAGCGTGGTCGTCTTGCCCGAGCCGTTCGGCCCGAGGAAGCCGTGCACCTGGCCCGCCTCGACCAGCATGTGGAAGTCGTCGACGGCGACCCGGCGCCCATGACGCAGCGTGCGGAACGTTTTGCGGAGACCGGCGATCTCGATGACCGCGCTCATCCGCCTGCCTCCCGGCAGCGGTCGGGCATGAGTCGTCCTTCCTCAGGCGGTGACCAACGACACGGCGCCCCACCCTATGGCGGCGGCCCCGCCCGTGGGGGGCGCCGGGCCGGGTGCGTGGTTGGATGGGGCGGTGACTGGTGACCTGATCCCCGGCGCCGCGGGCGCCCCCGCCCCCTCGACCGTGGACGCGGATCTGGTGGTCAGCCTCGACGGGGTCGGCGTCACGCGTTCCGGCACCGCGCTGGTGCGCGACGTCGACTGGCGGGTCGAGCTGGACGAACGGTGGGTGCTGCTCGGCCCGAACGGCGCCGGCAAGACCACCCTGCTCAACCTGGCCGCCGGCCGGCTGCACCCGAGCAGCGGCGTCGCGCACGTGCTCGGCGAGCGCATCGGCCGCACCGACGTCAACGAGCTACGTACCCGGATCGGCCTCTCCACCGCCACCCTCGCCGAGCGGATCCCCGCCGACGAGCGGGTCGTCGACGTGGTGGTGACCGCGGCCTGGTCCGTGGTCGGCCGCTGGCGGGAGAACTACGACCGCACCGACGAGGCGCGAGCCGCCGCGCTGCTGAGCCAGCTCGGCGTCGGCCACCTCGCCGAGCGCGGCTACGGCACGCTCTCCGAAGGTGAGCGCAAGCGGGTGCAGATCGCCCGCGCCCTGATGACCGACCCGGAGCTGCTGCTGCTCGACGAGCCCGCCGCCGGGCTCGACCTGGGCGGTCGGGAGGACCTGGTGGCCCGGCTCGCCGAGCTGGCGTACGACCCGGACGCGCCGGCCATGGTGCTGGTCACCCACCACGTCGAGGAGATCCCGCCCGGCTTCACCCACGCGCTGCTGCTGCGCGAGGGCGGCGTGGTGGCGCAGGGCCTGCTCGCCGACGTGCTCACCGCCGACAACCTGTCCAAGACCTTCGGCCTGCCGTTGGTCGTCTCGCGAACCGGCGACCGCTGGACCGCCCGCGCCGCCTGACCGACGGGAACCCACCGTGCCACAGACCCGGATCGCCGTCGTCGGCAGCGCCAACATGGACCTGGTCGGCACCGCCGCCGCGCTGCCCCGGCCGGGGGAGACGGTGCTCGGCAGCGACTTCGTGATGCTGCCCGGCGGCAAGGGCGCCAACCAGGCGGTCGCCGCGGTCCGCGCCGGCGCGTCCTGCGTCTTCCTCGGCGCGATCGGCTCGGACGCGTTCGGCGTCACCCTCCGGGCCCGGATCACCGCGGCCGGCGTCGACACCGGCCACCTCCGGGTGACGTACGGGCCGTCCGGTGTCGCCCTGGTCATGGTCGGCGGCGCGGGGGAGAACGCGATCCTGGTCACCCCGGGCGCGAACGAGGCGTTCACCGGGCCGACCGAGGACGAGCTGGCCGCCGTACGCGAGGCGGACGTGCTGGTCGCGCAGCTTGAGGTGCCGGTCGAGACGGTGACCGAGGCGGCGCTGGCGGCCCGGTCCGCCGGCACCCGGGTGGTGCTCAACGCGGCGCCGGCCCGCCCGCTGCCGGCCGAGTTGCTGGCCGCGACCGACCTGCTGGTGGTCAACGAACCCGAGGCGCAGGCGTTGACTGGCCGCGGTCGGGACGAGCCGGCGGCGCTGCTCGACCTGGTGCCCCGCGCGGTGCTCACACTCGGCGGCGACGGCGCCTGGTACGTCGACCGGGACCGCCCGCCGCTGCACGTGCCGGCCGTACCGGTGGACGTGGTCGACTCCACCGCCGCCGGGGACGCCTTCACCGCCGCGTTGGCGGTGGCCTGGGGCGAGGGGCGCGACCTGGCCGAGGCGGTGCGCTGGGCGGCGGCGGCCGGGGCGGCCTGCGTCCGCAGGCTCGGCGCCTCCGTGGCCCTGCCCCACCGTGCCGAGATCGACGCCCTGTTCGACGGGCGTCAAGGAGGGGCCCCTTCTTAACGCCTCCGGTATAGGCGGGGCCCCTGCTTAACCCTCGGCGCGCTCGCCGCGGCGGCGCAGCATGGCGAGGCCGGGGATGCCGGCCACCGCCAGCTTCAGGTCCCGGGTGACGTCCAGCAGGTCGTGCAGGTCCGGGCCGACCCGGTCCAGTGTGGCCAGGATCGGCAGCACGTCCGAGGTGAGGTGCTCCTTCAGCTTCGGCAGCTCGTCGACGAGCCGGATCGCGGCGGTCACCTCCTCCGGGCTGAGCTGCTCGACGAAGCGGGCCGCCATCGGCGCGGCCCGGCGCAGCGTCGCCTCGTACGCGGTCAGCAGCTCGGTCGCGGTGCCGGCGGCCTGCTCGGCGGTGGCCACCGTGCCGGCGGCCCGGGTCGCCACCGTGTCCGCCTCGGCCACCACCCCGGCCGCGGCCCGCGCCACCCGGTCCGCCTCGCCGACCACCGTGGCGGCGGCGGCCGAGACCCGCTCCGCCTCGCCGACCACCACCGCCGCCGCCGCGGCCACCTCGGTCGCGGTGTCGATCGCGGTGGTGGCGGCGGCGCTGATCACGGCCACCTCACGCACCGCCCCCTCGGCGTCGGTGAGCACCCGGTCGGTGCGGTCGAGCGTGCCCTCGATCCGGTCGACCACCCCGTTGATCCGCCGTACCAGCGCCTCCACCTCGTCGAGCACGGCGAAGGCGCGGGCGGGCACGCCGGCGAACGCGGCGGCCGAGCCGAGCGCCTGGTCCAGGGCGGAGCGGGTGAGGCCGACGACGGCGCCGGGCCGGGGAAGTGGGATCGCCATGCCGACAAGTGTGCGTCGCGCCGGCCACTGACGCTCGCCGGCCGCCGGCCGCCGATCGTGTCAGGTGGCACGCGGGCCACGAGGCAGCCGGGTGCGGAGACCCGGAGCAACGCCGGTTCCCCCGCGACGCGGGCGTGCCGCGTAGGGTGCCGGCATGCAGGCCCCCGGCCCGGCCCCGCGGCGACTCCTCGTGCTCGGCGCGCTCGCCCTGCTCGCCGTCGTGCTCGGCACGCTGCTGCTGGTCCGCGCGGACACCGGCCTGAGCACGCGGCGGGCCACCGTCGCCGGGGTGCCGCTCACCGAGGTCCGCCAGCCCGGGACGGGCGGCGGCGACCGTCGACCGGGGGTGGTGATCGCGCACGGGTTCGCCGGTTCCGCCCGGCTGATGCGCCCGCTGGCCGACTCGGTGGCCCGGCACGGCGCGGTCGCGGTGCTGCTCGACTTCGCCGGGCACGGCGCCTACCCGGCCGGGCTGCCCGGCGCGGGTCGGGACGACGAGCGGGCCCGGGCGGTCCTGCGGCACGACCTGGACGTCGCGCTGGCCTGGCTGCGGAGCCGACCGGACGTCGACCCGGACCGGATCGTCCTGGTCGGCCACTCGATGGGCGCCGGGGCGGTCACCCGATACGCGGTCGACCACCCGGAGATCACCCGGACCGTGGCGATCTCGCTGCCCGACGCGAACGACGTGCCGCCCGGCTGGGCGGGCCGCCTCACCGTGGTGGTGGGCGGGCTGGAGTTTCCCGACTTCCGCCGGGCGGCCGGCGCGGCGACGGCCGGCGGGCCACCGGGGGCGCGGGAGCGGGTGGTGGCACCCGGCACCGAGCACATCTCGGTGCTCTTCGCGCCGCGTACCCACGCCGCGACGCTGGCCGCGATCCCGGGTCGCCCCGGCGGTCCGCCGCCGGCCCCGCTGACCCGCCTGGCCGGCGGCGGGCTGCTTCTGCTCGGCCTCGGCCTCGGCTTCGTACCGCTGGCCTCGCTGCTGCTGCGCGGCCCGCCGCCGCCCGCCGCGTCGGCCGGCGGACCACGCTCCCGGCCGGGTCGGTGGCTCGCGGTGGCGGGGCCGGCGGCCGGGCTCGGCGCGGTCCTCGCCGCGCCGCTGCCGACCGACCGGCTGCCGCTCGCGGTCGGCGGGCACGTGGCCGGGTTCCTGCTGCTCACCGGCGTGCTGCTGGTTGCGGCGTACCGGCGGTTCCGGCCCCGCCGGCTGCCGGCCGGCCACGCCCGCCGGCCGCCGCGCGCCGCCGGAGTGGCGGCGGTGCTTCTCGGGTACGCGGTGCTCGCCGTCGCGTTGCCGCTGCACCTCGGGTTCACGTCGACGGCACCGGTCGGTGCCCGCTGGTGGCTGCTGCCCCTGGTGACGCTCTGCTGCCTGGCCTTCCTGCTCGGCGCCGAGCTGGTCACCGAGGGCCGGGGCGTGGCCTACGCGGCGGTCGGCGGGCTCGCGGTGGTGGTCCTGGCCGCAGCGGCGGTGACCGGTCTGGCGCCCGGGTTCGTGCTGTTGGTGGTGCCGCTCTTCGCGGCGCTGGTGGCCTGGCAGGCGGCATGGGCCGGAGTGCTTCGCCGGCGCGACGCGCCGTGGTGGCTGCCGGCGGCGGTCGGTGCGGTGGTGCTCGCCTGGCCGATCGCCACCACGCTGCCGCTGACCTGAGCCGGGGCGGGGATCAGCGCGTCGGCCGGGCCACCCGCAGCGCCCACCAGATCAGCGGCGCCTGCATCGGCACCCGGCCGTAGGCGACCGCCCGCTTCGCCGGCCGGCGCCGCCGCCAGTCCCAGGCCATCTGCGCGTTGGCCGGCAGTACCGCGACGAACAGCGCCGCGGCGGCCAGCCCGCCCCGTCGCCGGGTGGCCGGATGCGCCACCGCCGCCGCCACGGCCAGCTCCGCGACCCCCGAGGCGTACGTCCAGAAGCGGGCCGGCCCGGGCAGGACGCGCGGCACGATCGGGTCGTAGAAGCCGGGGCGGGCGAAGTGGGTGACGCCTGCGGCGGCGAGCAGCCCGGCGAGCGCGACGGCCTCGCCGCGACGGTGGGTCATCGTCGGTCTCCCTGCTGTTCGACGGCGCGCTGCACGGCCCGGTAGATCTGCCCGAACCGTAGCGCGTCGGGCGTGCGGACCAGCATCGTCTCCCGCCCGTGGACCTGCACCCACAGCTCGTGCACCCGGTTGCCCCGCTCGTAGGAGCGGTCCAGCCAGCCCAGCGGCACCTCCAGGAACGGGGTGAGCACGAGCCCCACCACCACGAACGCGGCCAGGATGATCAGGGCGAGTTTCCAGTCGCCCCGGTCCTGCGCGGCCCAGGCCAGCGACAGCACGCAGACCAACGCCACCAGCGGCGGCAGCGACAGCAACAGGACCAGTACGCCCCGGCCCAGGACCCGGCCCCGGACCGCCATCGTGGTGGTGCCGCGGGCGTGCCAGACGTACGTGATGTCGGCGAGCGCGACGACCTGCCCGCCGGCGTGGATGGCCTGCGAGGTGACCTGTACCGCGTCGTCCCGGTAATAGAGGGTCATAAATCAGCCTAACCATCCGTGCGCCATCCGTGCCGCTGCGTGTCGCTCTTGATCGACTCCATCTCGGCGAAGTGGCGGCGGAGTGCGACTCGCTAGCGTGGCGGGCATGACGGACTCCGACGAGCGGGCGCGCAACGTCGAGGTGGTCCGGCGGTACCTGCGGACGTTCGTCACCAAGGACCTGGCCGAGCTGGCCGAGGTGGTCGACGAGGACGTGGCGGTCTACGGCTCCGGCACGGCGGTACGCGGCCGGCGCTGGCCCGAGGCCGCCGTCTCCTCGCCCGGCCTGACCGTGCTCGACCAGGAGATCGTGGAGATCTTCGCGGCCGAGGACCGGGTGGTGGTGTCGATCGCGCAGACCTACCGGCGGGACGCGACCGGGGCGACCACGGTGCAGAGCGCCTGCAAGATGTACCGGTTGGCCGGCGGCCGGATCGTCCAGTTCTGGGGCGAGCAGGACACCTACGGCCTGCTGCGCGGGCTGGGCCTGGTGCCGGACGACCCGATCACGTTCTGAGCGGCGCCGGGACCCGAGGGCACGCGCTCCATGGCCCGCTGCACCGCCCGGTAGATCTGGCCGAAGCGCAGCGCGTCGCGGGTGTGCAGCAGCCGCACCGGCCGGCCCCGCCAGGTGGCCCACATCTCCAGCTCGCGGCTGCCCCGCACGTACGAGCGGTCCAGGTGCTCGAAGAGCACGTCGGCGAGCGGCCCGACCGCGAGGCCGACCAGCACGGAGGCCCCGACGATGGCGATGGTGACGGTGAGCGAGCGGTGCAGCCAGACCGCCAGCGCGATGCCCAGCAGCGCGGCCACCAGCGGCCCGGCGAGCGCCGCGCCGATCGCGCCGCGCCCGGCCAGCACCCGCCAGGAGCGGTCGCCCCGGCGGTGCCACACCATGGTCAGCTCGGCCAGCGGGTAGCTCTGCTCGTCCACCCGCAGCGCGGTGGACGTGACCCGGACCGACCGGTCGTCGTAGAAGGTGGTCATGGCGTCACTCCCGGTGTCCGGCGGTTACCGCACTGTCTACCCCAACGACGTGGGTCGTAAGGTTGGCACGCTACTTCGACGAGGAAGTGAGGGCGGCGTGGGCGAGTTCGTCAGGCTGGAAGTGAAGGACGGCATCGGGACCATCCGGCTGGAGCGGCCACCGATGAACGCGCTCAACACCCAGGTGCAGGAGGAGTTGCGCGCCGCCGCCACGGCGGCCACCGCCGACGCCGAGGTCCGCGCCGTCATCGTGTACGGCGGCGAGAAGGTCTTCGCGGCCGGCGCGGACATCAAGGAGATGGCCGACATGTCCTACGTGGACATGGCGGAGCGGGCGGCCGACCTGTCCAGCGCGTTGGGCGCGATCGCGCGCATCCCGAAGCCGGTGGTCGCCGCGATCACCGGGTACGCGCTCGGCGGCGGGTGCGAGCTGGCGCTGGCCTGCGACTGGCGGATCGTGGCCGCCGACGCCAAGCTCGGCCAGCCGGAGATCAAGCTCGGCATCATCCCGGGCGCCGGTGGCACCCAGCGGCTGGCCCGGTTGGTGGGCCCGGCCCGCGCCAAGGATCTGATCATGACGGGCCGGATGGTCGACGCCGACGAGGCGCTGCGCATCGGCCTGGCCGACCGGGTGGTGCCGGCCGCCGAGGTGTACGACGCCGCGGTGGCGTACGTGAAGCCGTTCCTGACCGGGCCGGTGCAGGCGCTGCGGGCGGCGAAGGCGGCGGTCGACGGCGGTCTGGACATGGATCTCACCTCCGGCCTGGCCTGGGAGAGCCAACTCTTCGCGGCGCTGTTCGCCACCGACGACCGGCGCGAGGGCATGGCCGCGTTCGTGGCGAAGCGCAAGCCGGGCTTCACCGGTCGCTGACGCGAGGGTTGTTCACATCCGGTCTACCGGCCAGTAGCGTGTGACTCCGGTCGCGCGACGAAGGGGAGTGGCATGACGGAACGCCTCGAGGGGCACGGCGGCGAGTTGGCGCTGGCGGCGCTGCGGGCGCACGGCGTACGGGAGATGTTCACGCTCTCCGGCGGGCACGTCTTCCCGCTCTACGACGCCGCGCACAAGTCCGGCTTCCCGCTCTACGACGTGCGGCACGAACAGTCCGCCGTGTTCGCCGCCGAGGCGGTGGCCAAGCTCCAGCGCCGTCCCGGCCTGGCCGTGCTCACCGCCGGCCCCGGCGTCACCAACGGCGTCTCCGGCCTGACCAGCGCGTTCTTCAACGCCTCGCCGGTGCTGGTGCTGGGCGGGCGCGCGCCGCAGTTCCGCTGGGGCTCCGGCAGCCTCCAGGAGATGGACCACCTCCCGCTGGTCGCGCCGGTGACCAAGCACGCCGAGACGGTGTTCAGCGCCGACGACATCCCGCGCGCGGTGTCGGCGGCGCTGACCACCGCGCTCACCCCGCACCGGGGCCCGGTCTTCCTGGACTTCCCGCTGGAGGCGGTCTTCTCGGTCGGCGACGCCGACCTGCCGGCGGTCGCCCCGCCCGCACCGATCGAGCCGGACCCGGACGAGGTGGCGAAGGCGGCCGGCCTGATCGCCGGCGCGTCCCGGCCGGTGATCATCGCCGGCTCCGACGTGTACGCCGGCGACGCGGTCGACGCGCTGCGCGCCGCCGCCGAGGCGTTGCAGGTGCCGGTGTTCACCAACGGGATGGGCCGGGGCGCGCTGCCGCCGACCCACCCGCTGGCGTTCGCCAAGGCCCGCCGGGTCGCGCTGAAGGGCGCCGACGTGGTCGTGGTCATCGGCACTCCGCTGGACTTCCGGCTCTCCTTCGGCGACTTCGGCGACGCCACTGTGGTGCACGTGGTGGACGCGCCCAGCCAGCGCGCCGGGCACGTGCAGCCGGCCGCCGCGCCCGCCGGTGACCTGCGGCTGATCCTCGGCGGGTTCGCCGAGCACAGCGGCGACCGGGCCGACCACGCCGACTGGATCGCCGAGCTGCGCACCGCCGAGGACGCGGCGAAGGCGCGTGACGCCGAGGAGATGGGCGCCGAGACCGACCCGATCCGGCCGGCCCGGGTCTACGGCGAGCTGCGCAAGGTGCTCGCCCCGGACGCCATCACCATCGGCGACGGCGGCGACTTCGTCTCGTACGCCGGGAAGTACCTGGAACCCGCGCAGCCCGGCACCTGGCTCGACCCCGGCCCGTACGGCTGCCTCGGCACCGGCCTGGGCTACGCGATGGGCGCCCGGGTCAGCCACCCGGACCGGCAGATCTGCGTGCTGATGGGCGACGGCGCGGCCGGCTTCTCGCTGATGGACGTGGAGTCGCTGGCCCGGCAGAAGCTGCCGGTGGTGATCGTGGTCGGCAACAACGGCATCTGGGGGCTGGAGAAGCACCCGATGCGCGCCATGTACGGCTACGACGTGGCCGCCGACCTCCAGCCCGGCCTGCGCTACGACAAGGTGGTCGAGGCGCTCGGCGGCGCGGGCGAGACGGTGGAGAAGGCCGCCGACCTCGGCCCGGCGCTGGGTCGCGCGTTCGACGCCGGCGTGCCGTACCTGGTCAACGTGCTGACCGATCCGGCGGACGCGTACCCCCGCTCGTCGAACCTGGCCTGACCACGACCGTGACCGCCGCCGCCGGGTGACCGGCGGCGGCGCGTGGCGTTTCAGACCTCCGGGCGGTCCCGGTCGTCGGGGCGGTCCCGCAGCTCCGCCTCGCGGCGACGCAGGTCCTCCTCCCAGCGGCGAAGGCGTTCCTGGTCCTCGTCGCGGGAGCGCTTGTCGAGCGACGCGAGGAAGTCGGGGTCGTCGTCCGGCGCGACCGGTCGGCGGGCCGGGGCGGCGGGTCCGCCCGACCCGGTTACGCCGGCCGGCCCGGTCGGGCGCTCGCGACCGGCCACGAACCAGGCGATCGAACCGACCACCGGGAAGAACAGGATGACCAGCACCCAGATCATCCGGGGCAGCGCCTTGACCTGACCGTCCTCGGCGGAGAGGCAGCTGATCAGCGCGCAGACGGCGAGCACGACCTGGACCAGGAAGAGCAGTACGTAGAGGCGGGCCATGCCCCATGATGGCTCACCCGACGGGGTCAGTGCACCCGGCCGAGCACGTGCGCCACGCCGAGCAGGGCCAGCGCGGCGGCGCCGAGCGCGGTCAGCGGCATGGACAGGCGGCCGAGCCGGCGCGGGCCGGCCCCGGCGGCCCGTCGCCAGGCGGCGGCGAGCACGACCAACCAGACCAGGATCGCGACTCCGGCCAGCACCGCGTCCACGACCCGGCCGGTGAACGCCGGCCGAAGTTGGAGCAGCAGCACCACGGTCAGGGTGAGCAGCGTCCGTCGCCAGGCCAGCCGGGTGCGTTCGGCGGGCAGCCCGACGTCGGCGCTCATGGGGTTGTCCCCCGGATGAGCACGGCGCCCACCAGCAGCAGCGCGCCGACCGCGACGATCAGCGCCAGCACGGCGGGGAAGCGGGACGCCGGCAGTTCCTCGCCCAGCCGGATGGCGCGTTCGGTACGGGCCCAGTGGTCCACCGCCCGGATCGACACGGTGGCGCCGAGCAGCAGCAGCCCGACGGCGAGCACCTCGCGCAGGTGGGCCAGCGGGAGCGGCGGGAGGAACTGCGCGGCGGCAAGCCCGCCCGCGACCAGCGCCAGCCCGGTCCGCAGCCAGGCCAGGAACGTCCGTTCGTTGGCCAGCGAGAAGCGGTAGTCCGGCGTGCTGCCGACCGAACGCAGCTCCCGCGGGTCGAACCACCGCTTGATCGACTCCCACACGGCACCGATTATCCGCTTTGCCACCGGCCTAGCCTGAGGGGATGACCGATCTTGACGCGCGCGCCCTGCGCGACGCCTACGACACGCAGGTCCGCCCGGAGCTGCCGGACCCGGTGCCCGCCGGGGTGACCATCGAGCGGGACGGCCCGCTGTTCCGCGTGCTCGGGCTGGACCAGCGTGGCTTCCTCACCTACCGGACGCTCGACGGCCTGGTCGGCGCTGAACTGGACGCGTTGATCGCCCGGCAGGTCGAGGTGTTCCGGGCCCGCGGCGAGGCGGTCGAGTGGAAGCTCGCCGGCCACGACGAGCCGGCCGACCTGGGCGACCGGTTGCGCGCCGCCGGCTTCGTCCCGGAGGACGAGGAGACCGTCGTGGTCGGCCCGGTGGCGCCGCTGGCCGCCGCCGTCCCGGTCCTCCCCGAGGGGGTACGCCTGCGCGAGGTCACCGGCCGCACCGACCTGGAGCGGATCGCCGCCATGGAGGAGGAGGTCTGGCACGACGACCGCGGTCACCTGGTGCACGGGTTGGCCCGGGAGATCGAGGCGGACCCGCAGTCGATCACGATCGTGGTGGCGGAGGCGGGGGAGACGGTGGTCAGCGCCGGCTGGATCCGCTACCAGGCCGGCACCGGGTTCGCCAGTCTCTGGGGCGGCTCGACGCTGCCCCGGTGGCGTCGCAAGGGCGTGTACCGGGCGCTGGTGGCGTACCGGGCGCGGCTGGCGCAGCAGCGTGGCCGGACGTTGGTGCAGGTGGACTGCTCGCCGGACAGCCGGCCCATCCTGGAGCGGCTGGGGCTCGTTGCGGTCACCACCACCACGCCGTACGTCTACACTCCGTGATCATGGACCGGTTGACGGAGGACGAGCAGCTCACCCTGAAGACCGGCGCGTTCGGGGCGGTGTTCCTGGTCTCCAACGCGGTGCCCGGGGTGCTGGCCATGGTGCGCGAGAGCATCGCCGCCTCCGGTGCGCTGGCCGACGTCGGTGGCGTGGTCAAGGAGGCGCTCACCACCGGCCCGCTGCCGCAGTTGCCCCGCGACTCCGCGCTGGAGATCGAGTCGGTGGTGCTGCCCGCGCTGGGTCGGGCGGTGGAGATCCTGCGCGCCAAGTCACCGGGCGACGTCGAGGCGTACCGGTCGGTGGTGCTGGCGGCGGCGGACCAGGTGGCGGCGGCGCACCGGGGCGTGGCACCGGCCGAGGCGGCGGCCATCGACAAGATTCGGGTGGCGCTGACCGAGGCGGCGTGACCACCACAGGTTACGGTGAGTTGCGTCACTCCGGGCTCCCGGGGAGTCGATGCTACTTGCGGGTAACATTGCCCCGTGGGCAAGTGCACAGCGGCCTGCGGTTGACCGAGCGTTAAGTCACGCGGCAGGCTGCGCCCGTGACCGGGCGAGTGATCGCTACACCAAACAGGAGGGTCGTCGAAGCGCGATGAACATCGTCGTACTCGTCAAGCAGGTGCCCGATTCGGGCGCGGACCGCAACCTGCGTCCTGACGACAACACCGTCGACCGCGGCTCGGCGAACAACGTCATCAACGAGATGGACGAGTACGCCATCGAAGAGGCGTTGAAGATCAAGGAAGCGCACGGCGGTGAGGTCACCATCCTGACCATGGGTCCGGACCGGGCGACCGAGTCGATCCGCAAGGCGCTCTCCATGGGGCCGGACAAGGCCGTCCACGTCGTCGACGACGCGCTGCACGGCTCCTGCGCGGTGGCCACCTCGAAGGTGCTCGCCGCCGCCCTCGGGCAGCTCAACGCCGACCTGGTCATCTGCGGCGCCGAGTCCACCGACGGTCGGGTGCAGGTCATGCCGCACATGATCGCCGAGCGGCTGGGCGTGGCCGCCCTGACCGGCGCGCGCAAGCTCACCGTCGACGGCTCGACGCTGACCGCCGAGCGGCAGACCGAGGAGGGCTACGAGGTGGTCACCGCCTCGACGCCGGCCGTGGTCTCCGTCTGGGACACCATCAACGAGCCGCGCTACCCGTCCTTCAAGGGCATCATGGCCGCGAAGAAGAAGCCGGTGCAGACGCTCTCCCTGGGCGACCTGGGCGTGGCCCCGGCCGAGGTGGGCCTCGACGGCGCCACCAGCGCCGTGCTGGAGCACACCAAGCGCCCGCCGCGCTCCGGCGGCGAGAAGATCACCGACGAGGGCGAGGGCGGCGTCAAGCTGGTCGAGTTCCTCGCCACCGAGAAGTTCGTGTGAGAGGTCTGGACATGTCTGAGGTTCTCGTCGTCGTCGAAGCCACGAAGGAATTCGGCGTCAAGAAGGTCACCCTGGAGATGCTCACCCTCGCCCGCGAGCTGGGCACCCCGAGCGCGGTCGTGCTCGGCGGCGCCGGCGCCGCCGAGGCGCTGAGCGCCAAGCTGGGCGAGTACGGCGCGGAGAAGATCTACGCCGCCGAGGGCGAGGAGATCGACGGCTACCTGGTGGCCCCGAAGGCCACCGTGGTCGCCGAGCTGGTCAAGCGGGTGCAGCCGGTCGCCGTGCTGCTCGCCTCGTCGCAGGAGGGCAAGGAGATCGCCGCCCGCCTCGCGGTCAAGCTGGACAACGGCATCCTGACCGACGTGGTCGCCCTGGCTGCCGACGGCACCGCCACCCAGGTCGCGTTCGCCGGCTCCACCATCGTCAAGTCCAAGGTCACCAAGGGCCTGCCGCTGGTCACCGTCCGGCCGAACTCGCTCAACCCGACCCCGGCCGCGGCCACCCCGGCCGTCGAGCAGCTCGCCGTCTCGGTCACCGACGCGGACAAGCTGGCCAAGGTCGTCGAGCGGGTCGCCGAGCAGAAGGGCTCCCGCCCCGAGCTGACCGAGGCGTCGATCGTCGTCTCCGGCGGTCGCGGCGTCGGCAACGCCGACAACTTCAAGCTGGTGGAGGAGCTGGCCGACCTGCTCGGTGGCGCGGTCGGCGCGTCCCGCGCGGCGGTCGACTCCGGCTTCTACCCGCACCAGTTCCAGGTCGGCCAGACCGGCAAGACGGTCTCCCCGCAGCTCTACGTCGCGCTCGGCATCTCCGGCGCGATCCAGCACCGGGCCGGCATGCAGACGTCGAAGACCATCGTCGCGGTGAACAAGGACGGCGAGGCGCCGATCTTCGAGCTGGCCGACTACGGCGTGGTCGGCGACCTGTTCAAGATCGTCCCGCAGGCTGCCGAGGAGATCCGCAAGCGCAAGTGACCCGGCGTTCCCCGGGGGCGACTCGTGGCGCCCCCGGGCTCGCAGGGCGCAGATACACGGAAAGAGTGGCCATCCTTCGCGGAATGGCCACTCTTTCCGTGTATCTGCGCGTCATCCGACCGCTCGGGCGGAGCGTGCGTCGCGCCGTAGGGAGCTGATCGGCGGGCCGGGGAGCTGAGCCGGCCCGCCGATCAGCCCGTCAGGGTGCCCCTCAACAGGCTGTCGCCGGAGTGGCGGGTGTTGTTGTCGTACTGCTCGGCGCTGATGTCGACGACGGTGAAGGTGCTCAGGTCGACGTTGCGGGGGATCGGCAGCAACGCGTCCCCCGATCCGTTGCTCAACGTGCCCACCGAGAACATCTCCATCGTCTTCGGATCGATCAGCCAGACCTCGTAGTACCCCGGAACGCTCGGGAGATTCGCCACGTGCAGATGCAATTGGTTGTCCCCGAGCACCCGGGCGTCGCCCGAGGCGTCCTTCGGCGTCGCGCCGAACGCGGCCAGCGGCGCACTGGCCAGCACCGTCGGCTGCGGCGCCGGATCGTCACCGCCGGGGCCGAGCACCGCGACGGTGCCCGCCACGCCGATCACCGCGGCGGCGGTGGCGGTGACCGCGGTGCTCGCCCACCTCGGCCAGCGGCGGCCACGGCGTGGGCGGACGACTGTCGTCGACCGGTCGCCGACGTCGGCCGGGTCGCCGGTACGCGGCGGCCGGCGGCCGTTCAACGTGGGCAGTTCCTCGGCGGCCTGGATCTCGGCGACGATGCCCTGCCAGACGTGCTCCGGCGGGTCGGGCAGCTCGGTCAGGCCCTGGGTGCCGGCGCCGAGCCCGGCGATGTGCCGGAGCGTCTCCAACTCGCCCCGGCAGTGCCCGCAGGCGACGAGATGGGTGGATTCTCCGTCGGCCGCCTCGCTCTCACCGAGCGCCAGAAAGACCAGCCGGTCGTGGTCCAGGTGCTGCACCGTCCACCTCCCATCTGCGTTTCAGGCTCTGCATGCCGCGCCGGATGTGGCTCTTGACCGTGCCGAGCGGCACTCCGGTCACGGCCGAGATCTGCTGGTGTGTCAGGTCGTCGTAGAACGCCAGCTCCAGCATCCGTCGTTGCTCGTCGGGGAGCCGGGCCAGCTCGTCGGCGACCACCAGCCGGTCGACCACCGTGTCCGGGTCGGGGCCGGTGTCCACCGGTTCGGGTAGTTGCTTCACCGTCTCGACCACCCGGGTCTCCCGGGCCGCGGCGCGGATCCGGTCGACGACCTTGCGTCGCCCGATGCCGAGCAGCCAGCCGATCAGTGATCCCTTCGCCGGGTCGAACGTCTCGCGGCCGAGCCAGGCGGCGACGAACGTCGCCTGCGTCACGTCCTCGGCGTCACTGCGGTTGACCAGCGTCGTGGTGGCCAGGTGCAGCACCGCTCGGCCATATCTGTCGTACGCCTCGCGCAGGGCAGCCTCGTCGCCGTCGCGGAACCGCGTCGCGAGATCGTCCTCGACCGGCGGCTCGGGGCCCTGCCTAGCCGCCGTCACCGGGCGGCTCGCCATCCGTGGGGCATGCCGAACTGTAACTCCCACCGCCCCCGCCCCACTCTCCCGGTGTGTCCGACACGACGCTCATCACCTCCTCCTTCGTCGCCGAGGGCCCCGACGGATGCGCCCGCGGCCGGAAAAAGAAAACGGATCCGGCGCGCATCCGGGAACGGCGGGGCCGGCGTAACCCGTTCTGCAAGCCAGGCCTGACGAATCAGCACCAACCACCAGGAGGCACTCAAATGCAGCACGCCATGTTCCGTCGGGTCGCCGCGGGCGGCGCGGTGGCCGCCCTCACCTTCGCCGGCGTCGGCGCCGCCACCATGAGCCCGGCCTACGCCGCCTCGTCGAAGGTCTCCGTGGTCCACGGCATCCCGGACACCCCGGTCGACGTCTACGTCAACGGCAAGAAGACGCTCGACAACTTCAAGCCCGGCGACGTGGCCGGCCCGCTCACCCTGCCCGAGGGTGAGTACGACATCGCCCTGACCAAGCCCGGTGAGGCGGTCGACAAGGCCATCCTGAAGGTCGACGACGCCGAGGTGCCGGGCGGGGCGAACATCAGCCTCGCCGCCCACCTGAGCGCCGACGGCAAGCCGCAGATCACCCCGTTCGTCAACGACGTGTCCAAGGTGGGCGCCGGCAAGGCCCGGCTGATCGTCCGGCACACCGCCGCCGCGCCGGCCGTGGACGTGCGGGCCGGCGGCAAGCCGGTCTTCGAGGGGCTGACCAACCCGAAGGAGGCCAAGGCCGACGTGGCTGCCGGCACCGTCAAGGCGGACGTGGTGCTCGCCGGCACCGACACCGTCGCCATCGGCCCGGCCGACCTGAACCTGAAGGAGGGCACCGCCACCATCGTCTACGCGATCGGCTCCGCCGAGGCCAAGAACCTCGACCTGGTCGCGCAGACCATCAGCGGCCTGCACTCGGCGCCGGGCGGCGTGCCCAGCGGCACCGGCGGCCAGGCCGGCACCGGCGTGGACACCTGGTGGTACGTGCTGGCCGGCGCCGGCGTGCTGCTCCTGGTCGGCGGCGGCGCGCGGGTGGCCACCGCCCGGGCCGGTCGCCGGTGACGGTGCGCAACCGCGGGGCGCTGGCGGCGATGGCCGCCGGCGTCGCCGCGCTCACCGTGGCGACGCTGGTGGCGTGCGGGTCGCAGCCCGCCGAGGACGTCGGCGCCGACGAGGCGGCGGCCCTGGCCAGCGCCACCCCGAGCGCGACGCCGGCGGCGACACCGACCGGGGACGCGTCGGTGCCGGTGAACGCCGGCACGCTGCCGGCGGACGGCAAGGCCGTGCCACCGGTACGGCTGAGCATCCCGCCGATCAAGGTCACCGCCTCGGTCAACCCGGTCGGAATCAACGAGCGCACCAACGAGTTCGAGGTGCCGCCCAGCGTGGACCAGGTCGGCTGGTACCGCTACGGCCCGGGGCTGGAGGCCGACGCCGGCTCGGTGGTCATCGCCGGGCACGTGGACAGCGCCGAGCAGGGCAAGGGGGCGTTCTTCCGGCTCCGGGAGCTGGACCGGGGGGACACCTTCACCGCGACCGGCGCGGACGGGAAGGACCGTCGCTACCGGGTGGTGGCCCGGGAGGAGTACACCAAGACGAAGATCCCGCTGGAGCGGTACTTCGCCCGCGACGGCAGCCCGCGACTCACGTTGATCACCTGCGGCGGCCCGTTCGACCCGAAGACCCGGCACTACCGCGACAACATCGTCGTCACCGCGGTTCCCGCGTGAGCGGCCCCGCATGAGCGTCCGGACCGCCCGTCCCGCCTCCGCACGGGACGGGCGGTCCGGCCAGTGGTGGCCCGCCCACCGGCCGTTAGGCTGAACGGTGATGGCATACCTGGATCACGCGGCGACGACCCCGATGCTCGACGAGGCACTCGAGGCGTACGTCGCCACCGCCCGCGAGGTGGGCAACGCGTCGTCGCTGCACGCGGCCGGCCGCCGTGCCCGGCGACGGGTGGAGGAGTCCCGCGAGCGGGTGGCCGCCGCGCTCGGTGCCCGCCCCTCCGAGGTGATCTTCACCGGCGGTGGCACGGAGAGCGACAACCTCGCCGTGAAGGGCATCTTCTGGGCCCGCCACGACGCCCGGCCCGAGCGGGTCCGGGTGGTCTCCAGCGCGGTCGAGCACCACGCCGTGCTGGACGCGGTGGACTGGCTCGTCGGGCACGAGGGCGCGGAGGCCGGCTGGCTGCCGGTCGACGCGACCGGCCGACTCGACCCGGAACGGCTCCGCGCCGAGCTGACCGAGCACGGCGGCCGGGTGGCGGTGGTCACGTCGATGTGGGCCAACAACGAGGTCGGCACCGTCCAGCCGGTGGCCGGGCTGGCCGCCGTCGCCGCCGAGCACGGCGTGCCGTTCCACACCGACGCGATCCAGGCGGTCGGTCAGGTGCCCGTCGACTTCGCCGCGAGCGGGGTGTCCGCGCTGACCGTGACCGGGCACAAGCTCGGCGGCCCGGCCGGCGTCGGCGCGCTGCTGCTGGCCCGCGACGTCGCCGCCGTCCCGCTGCTGCACGGTGGTGGCCAGGAGCGCGACGTCCGCTCCGGGACGCTGGACACGGCCGGCATCGTCGCGTTCGCGGTCGCCGTCGAGGCCGCGGTGAAGGGCCAGCAGGAGTACGCGGCCCGGGTCGCCGCACTCCGCGACGAACTGGTCGAGCGGGTCCGCCGGGCGGTGCCCGAGGTGGTCTTCAACGGCGACCCCGCGGACCGCCTTCCCGGCAACGCGCACTTCTCCTTCCCCGGCTGTGAGGGGGACGCGCTGCTGCTGCTCCTCGACGCCCAGGGCATCGCCTGCTCGACCGGGTCGGCCTGCTCGGCCGGCGTGGCCCAGCCCTCGCACGTGTTGCTGGCCATGGGCGCCGACGACGACCGGGCCCGCTCCTCGTTGCGTTTCACGCTCGGTCACACCAGCAGCGGCGCGGACGTGGACACGCTCATCGCCGCGTTGCCGGCCGCCGTCGAGCGGGCCCGGCGCGCGGCCGCCCTCCGTACCCCACGCTGACCCGGATACCCTCGGTACGGACGAGGGGAGTGGGCCGGTGAGGGTTCTGGCGGCGATGTCGGGCGGGGTGGACTCCGCCGTGGCGGCGGCGCGTGCGGTGGAGGCGGGGCACGACGTGACCGGCGTGCACCTGGCGCTGGCCCGCAACCCGCAGACCTACCGCACCGGCGCCCGGGGCTGCTGCACCCTGGAGGACTCCCGGGACGCCCGGCGGGCCGCCGACGTGCTGGGCATTCCGTTCTACGTGTGGGACATGGCGGACCGCTTCCACGACGACGTGGTCGACGATTTCGTCGCCGAGTACGCGGCCGGCCGTACCCCGAACCCGTGCCTGCGTTGCAACGAGAAGATCAAGTTCGCCGCGGTGCTGGACCGGGCCGTGGCCCTGGGTTTCGACGCCGTGGTGACCGGCCACCACGCCCGGCTCGGCCCGGACGGCCTGCTGCGGCGCAGCGTCGACGCGGCCAAGGACCAGTCGTACGTCCTCGCGGTGCTGACCCGCGCGCAGCTCGACCGGTCGGTCTTCCCGCTCGGTGACTCGACCAAGGCCGAGGTGCGCGCGGAGGCCGCCCGGCGCGGCCTCGCCGTGGCCGACAAGCCGGACTCGCACGACATCTGCTTCATCGCCGACGGCGACACCCGCGGTTTCCTGGCCGAGCGGCTCGGCGAGGCCCCGGGCCAGGTGGTGGACGCGCTCACCGGCGCGGTCGTCGGCAACCACAGCGGCGCCTACCAGTACACCGTCGGGCAGCGACGCGGGCTGCACCTGGACCGCCCAGCGCCGGACGGCCGACCCCGCTACGTGCTCTCCATCACCCCGACGACCAACACGGTGACGGTCGGCCCGGCCGAGGCGCTGGAGGTTTCCGCGGTGCGCGCCGTCCGCCCGGTCTGGACCGGTGGCCCGCGCCCGGACGGGCCGGTCGAGTGCGAGGTGCAGCTCCGGGCGCACGGCGACGTGGTCCCGGCCGCCGTCTCGGTCGACGCCGACGGCCTGCACGCCGCGCTGCGCCGACCGCTGCGCGGGGTCGCCGCCGGCCAGGCGATCGTGGCCTACCGGCCGGACCCGGCCGGCGACGTGGTCCTCGGCTCCGCCACCATCACCACCTGACAGATCGCCGCCCGGCTGCCCGTCGCAGCGAGCTGTCCTTGTGACGAACTGCCCTGCTGGCGGGGCTGTCCACCCGGTGGGCTGCAACCTCCGGCGACGCGATGCCGTTGCCCAGGCGGATCACCAGTTGGCCAGGCGGATCACCCGGCACCGACGAAGCCGGCGCGGAGCCCTGCTGCCACCCCTGCAAACTTGATGGCACGGATGAGTCGCCCCCGACCCGCCCTCGGCCCGACTCTTCGATGACGCGGTTCGGTCGCTGTCCGACGCGGTGACCCATCTGTGCCATCAAGTTTGTAGTCACTTCGTCGCTCAGCGACCGCCGGACGCTCCGGCGGCCATCCGCGCCCGCCCCCCGACTCGCCCCGGCTGTGCGCCTCCGGCCGCTGCCGTGGCCCGGCCACGGCCCGCGCTGTCCGCCGGGGGGCGGCCCAGTCGATAGGCTTCGGCGGTGACTGATCAGCAGTGGCCCTGGCCGGCCGGGGCGGCGACCGGAATCGGTTCGCTGCCCGGCACCGACATCGCCGAGGCGCAGCGGATCGTGCTCGGCGAGCTGCCCGCGTTGCCGCATCTGCCGGAGCTGCCCGCCCGGGGCCCCGGCGCGGATCTCGTGGGCCGCACCGCCGGGCTGCTCGTCGAGCTTCCGGTCGAGCTGTACGCGGCCCGCTGGCGGATCGCCCTGCGCCCCGGGCGGGACCTGCGCCGCGCCCGTGACCTGATGGAACGTGACCTCGACCAGCTCGCCGAGCAGGCCGAGGAGTACGCCGGCCCGGTCAAGGTCCAGGCCGCCGGCCCGTTCACCCTGGCCGCCACGCTGGAGCTGCCGCTCGGCGGCCGGGTGCTGCGCGACCCGGGCGCGGTGCGGGACCTCGCCGGCTCGCTGGGCGAGGGGCTGCGCGGCCACCTGGCGGCGGTGCGCCGACGGCTGCCCCGCGCGACGGTGCTGCTCCAGCTCGACGAGCCGTCCCTGCCGGCGGTGCTGGCCGGGCGGGTGCCCACCGAGAGCGGCCTCGGCACCCACCGGCCGATGGAGGCCGAGGTGGCCCGCGCGCTGCTGCGCGGCGTGCTCGACGCGGCCGGCGTCCCCACGCTGGTGCACTGCTGCGCACCGGACGTGCCGCTGGAGCTGATCCGTTCCGTCGGCGCGGTCGGCGTCGCCCTCGACCTGTCCCTGGTCAGCGACCTGGACCCGCTCGGCGAGGCGCTCGACGCCGGGTTCGGGCTGCTGGCCGGCGCCGCGCCGACACTGCCGCCGTCGTCCGGCCGCACGCCCACGTCCGCCGAGGTCGCCGACCGGGTCCGCCGGCTCTGGGACCAGCTCGGCTTCCCCCGCCGGCGGCTGGCCGAACAGGTGGTGGTCACGCCCGCGTGCGGGCTGGCCGGCGCCACCCCGGCGTACGCGCGGGCCGTGCTGGCCGCCTGTCGCGACGCCGGCCGGCGGCTCGCCGAGGAGTGACGTTTTCCTGTCGTACGCCGGGGGCAGGATGGCCGGCATGATCGGACGACTGCGTTCCACCGTGATCGACTGTCCCGACCCGCGTGCGCTGGCCGGCTTCTACGCGGAACTGCTCGGCCTCCCGCTGATCGAGGACAATTCCGACGGCGACGACTGGGTGGTCCTCGGCGGCCCGCCCGGGCACCAGCCGCGGCTCGCCTTCCAGAAGGCGCTCGACCTGCGGGCACCCGACTGGCCCGACCCGGAGCGTCCGCAGCAGTTCCACCTGGACCTGACGGTGGACGACATCGAGGCGGCCGAGAAGGCGGCGCTGGCCCTCGGCGCCCGGCGGCTGCCCGGCGAGGGGGAGGGTTTCCGGGTCTACGCCGACCCGGCCGGCCACCCGTTCTGCCTCTGCTGGGACTGACCGCGCAGGGCTTGCGCGGTCGGTGCATGATCACCACCGTGACCGCCTCCACCGACCGACGCGCCGCCGGCTCGCTCTTCGGCCTGGCCTACGGCGACGCCCTCGGCAAGCCGACCGAGTTCCTCACCGTCACCGAGATCGTCCGGCGCTACGGCCCGGCCGGTCCCCGCGAGCTGGAAGGTGACCCGGCACTGGTCACCGACGACACCCAGATGGCGCTGGCCGTGGCGTGGGCGTTGCACGACGCGCCCGCGTACACGGCGGAGGCGGTGGAGCCGCTGCTGCGGCAGCGCTTCCTCGACTGGGCGGCCAGCCCGGAGAACAACCGCGCGCCGGGCATGACCTGCCTGCGGGCCTGCGCCGAGCTGAGCCGGGGCACCCGCTGGCAACAGGCCACTGTCGCCGGTTCGAAGGGCTGTGGCGCGAACATGCGGGTCACCCCGGTCGGGCTGCTCGACGTCGACCTCGACACGCTGGCCGGGCTGGCCCAACTCCAGGCCGGTCTCACCCACGGGCACCCGACCGGGCTGGCGGCCAGCGAGCTGACCGCGTACGCGGTCCGGCTGCTGCGCGACGGCGCGGCGCTGCCGGCGCTGCCCGGCCTGCTCACCGAGCGGGCCCGCGAGCAGCGCACGGTCTACCGGGGCGAGTGGCTCGGCGACCTGTGGCAGCGTCCGGGCGTCGCCGACCCGGCGGAGTTCATCGCCCGCGGCTGGGACGACTGCCTGCGCGTGCTCGGCCGGCTGGAGGCGGCACTGGCCCGCCCCGACGACGGCGGCGACCCGTGTCGGCTCACCGGCGAGGGGTGGATCGCGGAGGAGGCGCTCGCGACCGCGCTGCTCTGCGCGCTGCGGCACCCGGACGAACCGGTCGCCGCGCTGGCCCGGGGCGCCACCACCGCCGGCGACTCGGACTCCATCGCCGCGCTGGCCGGGGCGTTCCTCGGGGCCGCGTACGGCATGGCCGCCTGGCCGGCCGGCTGGTCCGCCCGGATCGAGTACGCGGACCAGCTCACCGCCCTGGCCGACCCGCTGGACTGAGCGGCGTCCCGCGCTACGCGGTGAGGTGGGGCAGGCGGCGTACGCCGCGCCACACCTCGGGGTCGCAGTCACCGGCGCGGTCCGCGAACGCGTCGAGCGGCACGCGGATCGGTTCGCTGACGTCGAGGAAGCTGTCGTGGTCCGCGCCCGGGTCCCAGGTGCGGGTCGGGATCCGCACGTGGTCGTCCCGGTCCGACTTGTCCTGGCTGGTGATCTTCAGCACCTCGGCCGCCCGGCCGTCGACGCGCAGCACCAGGCAGGGGCGCACCTTCGAACCGGTGCCGTCGGCGTACGGCACGTCGGCCCACCAGATCTCCCCGGGCCGTGGCCGGTTCCCGGCCGGCCGGTCGGCGCCACGCGGCTTCGGCGGGGCGGCCACCCGCCCACCACCGGGTCGGTTGTCCCGCCCGCCACCGGGCCGGCTGCTCCGCCCGTCGGCGGCGCGGCGGCGCCACTCGCTCCACAGCCAGCCCGCCGCCACACAGGCCACGATCACCAGTGCCCAGATCAGCGCGTCGCGCATCCGTGCCCGCCTTCCGTCCGCTTCGGCCCAGCGATCGTCGCACGGTTGCGGCCCGTCCGCTCCGCGGCGCGACACGCGTCGTCCCGGCGCCGGGTCGCCCTGTTCAGCGCGGGTGGGCGGACGGTTGTCACAGCCGACCGTTACGGTTCGGGGGTAGCACGAGCACGGGAGGTCGACAGCGTGTCCGATGGTGGCGGCGTGTCCGAAGAAGCGGTTCCCCCGACGGTCGACGCCGCCCAGAAGGCGGCGGCCGGCGTCGAGCCGACCCCCGAGGCCCGGGAGCGGCACGCCATGCTGAGCCAGGAGCTCACCGAGCACCAGTACCGCTACTACGTGCTGGACGCGCCGACGATCACCGACGCCGAGTTCGACAGGCAACTGCGCGAGCTGGAGGCGCTGGAGGCGGAGTTTCCGGCGTTGCGCACCCCCGACTCGCCCACCCAGCGGGTCGGCGGCACGTTCTCCACCGACTTCACCCCGGTCACGCACGCCGAGCGGATGCTCTCGCTCGACAACGCGTTCGCCGACGAGGAGCTGGCCGCCTGGGCCGAGCGGGTCGAGCGCGACGCCGGCGGCCCGGTGCCCTACCTCTGCGAGCTGAAGGTCGACGGCCTGGCCATCAACCTGACCTATGAGAAGGGCCGGTTGGTCCGGGCGGCCACCCGCGGCGACGGCCGCACCGGTGAGGACGTCACCGCCAACGTCCGCAGCATCAAGGGCGTGCCGGCCCGGCTGACCCCGTCCGACGACTTCCCCGACGTGCCCGAGCTGATCGAGGTGCGCGGCGAGATCTACTTCCCGGTGGCCGGGTTCGCCGACCTCAACGCGAGCCTGGTCGAGCAGGGCAAGGCGCCGTTCGCCAACCCGCGCAACGCCGCCGCCGGCAGCCTCCGGCAGAAGGACCCGCGGGTCACCGCCGGCCGGCCGCTGCGCCTGATCGTGCACGGCATCGGCGCCCGCAAGGGCTACCGGCCGTCCGCGCAGTCCGAGTCGTACGCCGCGCTCAAGGCGTGGGGCCTGCCCACCAGCGACCGCTGGAAGGTGGTGGCCGATCTGGCCGGCGTGGCGGAATACATCGCCTGGTACGGCAAGCACCGGCACGACGTCGAGCACGAGATCGACGGCGTGGTGGTCAAGGTCGACCCGGTCTCCATCCAGGGTCGCCTCGGCTCGACCAGCCGCGCGCCGCGCTGGGCGATCGCCTTCAAGTACCCGCCGGAGGAGGTCAACACCACGCTGCTCGACATCGACGTCAACGTCGGGCGCACCGGCCGGGTCACCCCGTTCGCCGTGCTCCAGCCGGTCCTGGTGGCCGGCTCCACGGTCGCGCTGGCCACCCTGCACAACGCCCGCGAGGTCGAACGCAAGGGCGTGCTCATCGGGGACACGGTGGTGCTGCGCAAGGCCGGCGACGTCATCCCGGAGATCCTCGGCCCGGTGGTCGACCTGCGGCCTCCCGACGCCCGCCCGTTCGTCATGCCGACCACCTGCCCGGCCTGCGGCACGCCGCTCGCGCCGGCCAAGGAGAGCGACGTCGACATCCGCTGCCCCAACGGGCGCACCTGTCCGGGGCAGATCCGCGAGCGGGTCTTCTACCTGGCCAGCCGCAAGGTGCTCGACATCGAGGTGCTCGGCGAGAAGGGCGCGGCGGCGCTGCTGGACGCGCAGATCATCACCAACGAGGGCGACCTGTTCCAGCTCGACGCCGAGCAGCTCGCCCGCTCGCCGTTCTTCGTGAACAAGGACGGCAGCCTCGGCACCAACGCCACCAAGCTGCTGGAGAACCTGGCCGAGGCCAAGGAACGGGACCTGTGGCGGGTGCTGGTGGCGTTCTCCGTCCGGCACGTCGGCCCGACCGCGGCGCAGGCGCTCGCCCGGCACTTCCGTTCCGTCACCGCGATCGAGGAGGCGTCCGAGGAGGATCTGTCCTCGGTGGACGGCGTCGGGCCGACCATCGCCGCGAGCCTCAAGGAGTGGTTCGCCGTCGACTGGCACCGCGACGTGGTGCGCAAGTGGGCCGCGGCCGGCGTCCGCATGGCCGAGGAGTCCGCCGACGAGGGGCCGCGCCCGCTCGACGGGGTCACCGTGGTGGTCACCGGCACGCTTGCCGGGTTCAGCCGCGACGAGGCCGCCGAGGCGATCCAGAGCCGGGGCGGAAAGGTGACCGGCTCGGTCTCCAAGAAGACCGGCTTCGTGGTGGTCGGCGACAACCCCGGCACCAAGGCCGACAAGGCGGCCACCCTGAAGCTGCCGATCCTCGACGAGGACGGGTTCCGGGTGCTGCTGGAGTCCGGTCCGGAGGCGGCCCGGGCGGTGGCCCGGGTCCAGGAGTGACCGGTGCCCGGGTGACCGCCCGGCGGCGTATACCAACTTAATTACGACTAGCACCGATTCGTGACTGTCGTGTCGGGGAAAGCGGTCCGTAGGGCGTTTCATTGGCGTACGGCGCGTGACGGCGCGCGCCAGGACCGTGCCCGGGAGGTGCGATGGCGACCGACGACCCGCGCAACTCCGTCCCGCCGGGGCGGACCGGGCCGTTCTTCGGCTTCGTCGGTGCGGTAGGCGTCGTCGCCCTGCTCGTCTCGGTCGGGCCGCTGGCCGCGCTGCCCGGCCGGTTGACCGAGCTGCCGGTCGCGTTCTGGACGATGGCGGCGCTCGCCGTCGCCTGCGACGCCCGCCCGTTCGTCCCGCCCGGCCGGCGGCAGACCTCGGCGGTCTTCCCGTCCACCTGCTTCACCTTCGCCATCCTGCTCGGCTGGGGTCTCGGCCCGGCGGTGGCGGTGCAGGCCGTGGCGGTGGCCGTCTCCGGCTTGCGCCTCGGGTACGCCGCCTGGCGCACCGGCTTCAACGCGGCCCAGTACGCGTGCGCGCTGGCCGCCGCGTACGCGGTCACCAGGTTCGGTGCGGGTGAGCTGTTCGGCGGCGGCCGGCTGCACTGGACGGACGTGGCAGCGGTGGGCGGCGCCACGGTGGCCTGGTTCGCGGTCAACTACGGGCTGGTCAACTCCGCCATCCGGCTGCGCTTCGGGGACCGGTGGTGGCCCAACGTCCGGCTCGGGCTGGCCTACGAGCTGCTCTCCACCGGCTCGCTGCTGCTGCTCGCGCCGGTGCTGGTGGCCGCCGCGCGGGCCAGCGCGGCGCTGATTCCGCTGGTGCTGGTGCCACTCTTCGCGGTCTACCGGATGGCCCGGCTCTCCGCCGAGCGGGAACAGCTCGCCGACGTCGACCCGCTGACCGGGCTGCCCAACCGCAAGGCGTTGCTCAGCGAGGTGGTCGAGCAGGTGCACCTGCACGCCGAGCGGGCCGCCCGGGGCGAGCCGAACGCCCATCTGGCCCTGCTGCTGCTCGACCTGGACCGGTTCAAGCACGTCAACGACGCGCTCGGCCACGCGGTGGGGGACCGGCTGCTGGTCGAGGTGAGCGCCCGGCTGATCGACGTGGTCGGCGAGCACGAGATGGTGGCGCGGCTCGGCGGCGACGAGTTCGCCATCGTCGTGCCGGGGCTGACCGGCGTCGAGGAGGCCCGGGAGCGGGCCGACCGGGTGGTCGCCGCGCTGGCCGAGCCGGTGCCGTTGGACGGGCTGCCGCTGGACGTGGGCGGCTCGATCGGCGTCGCGCTCTTTCCCGAGCACGGCGAGGACTTCGCCACCCTGATGCGGCACGCCGACGTGGCCATGTACGACGCCAAGCACCGCACCGACACGGTGGCGGTCTACGCGCCGGAGTCCGACCACAACTCGGCCGAGCGGTTGAGCCTCCTGGCGGACCTGCGCCGGGTGCTGGAGTCCTCGCCGTCGTCCTCCGGTGAGCCGGTGGGCGTGCGCGGCGGGGACGGCGCGGCGCTGACGCCGGGTCTGCCCGTCGCGCGGCCGGCGCACCCGGGTCGGCCGGACGGCGGGCCCCCGGTCCACGATGCGCGGCCGGCCCGTGAGGGCCGGTCGGGGCAGGAGGGCCGGCCGGTCCACGCGGACGGCCGGGGCGCGGAACGGCCCGGCGTCGTTCCGGCCCGCCGGCGGCTCCGGTGGCGCCGGGAGCGTGTCGAGGCGCGTTCCGACGACCTGATCGAGCGGATCCTGACCGGCGCCGACCCGACCCGCCGCCGGGCCGACCGGGTCCCCGACCCGGTTCGTTCCGGCGGTGACCCGGCGTCGGCCGCGGCAGCCCCACCGGCGGCAGCCCCACCGGCGGCGGCGAAGGTGGCGCCAGCGGTGTCGACCGCGTCGGCCCCGCCCGGCGGACCCGCCGCGGAGGCCGCCCCGGCCGCGCGGCTCGCGGCGACCACGGCCGCGTCGGCCGCGGAGGCCGGCGAGATCACCATGTACTACCAACCGCAGATTGCCATCGCCACCGGCGAGGTGGTCGGCGTCGAGGCGTTGCTGCGTTGGCGGCACCCGCGCCGGGGCATGGTCGACCCGGGGGAGCTGATCCAGGTCGCCGAGCAGAGCGCCGTCATGCGGCTGCTCACCCGCCGGGTGGTGGACGACGTGGTGGAGCAGCTCGCGAAGTGGTCCGCGGCCGGGCTCACGTTGCGGGCCGCGCTCAACGTCAGCGTCCGGGACCTGCACACCGGTGAGATCGCCGACCAGATCGCCGACCGGCTCACCCGGTACGGCGTCCCGCCCGAGCGGCTCCAGGTGGAGATCACCGAGGGCGCGCTGATGGCCGACCCCCGGCGGGTGCTGGCCAGCATCACCCACCTGCACCGGATCGGCGTCGGGATCGCGCTCGACGACTTCGGCACCGGATACTCCTCCCTCCAGCACCTGCGCCGGCTGCCACTGTCCGAGGTGAAGGTGGACCGGTCGTTCGTGCTGGGCATGGCCGACGACCAGGACGACGCGGCGATCGTCCGCTCGATGATCGAGCTGGCCGGCGCGCTCGGCCTGCGGGTGGTCGCCGAGGGCGTGGAGGACGAGCGCACCTGGCGGCTGCTGCACGCCGCCGGCTGCGACGTGGCGCAGGGCTGGTTCCACGCCCGGCCGATGCCGGCCGAGGAGCTGATCGCCTGGCTGTCGCGCTACCGCCCGGTCCGCCCGACCGCGGTGGACGGCGACGGGCGGGGCGGGCCGGCGGCGGAGGGGGAGTCGAAGGCGTCGTCGTGACGGCGGGACAATAGACTCGCTCCGGTCACCGCGCGTCATCGTGCTCCGTCAGACGCGCGGCCGGCACACGCAGACGTCTGAAGGACAGCCACGAAGGGGGCACCCGATGGCCGCCATCTCCCGCGAGGAGGTCGCGCACCTCGCGCGACTGTCGCGGCTCGCCGTCACCGAGGAAGAGCTGGACATGTTCGCCGGCCAGCTGGACGTGATCCTCCAGTCGGTCGCGCAGGTCGGCGAGGTCGCCGCGGCGGACATCCCGCCGACCTCCCACTCGGTGCCGCTGACCAACGTGCTCCGCGATGACGTGGTGACGCCGAGCCTGACCCCGCAGGAGGTGCTGTCGGGTGCGCCCGACGCCGAGGAGCAGCGGTTCCGCGTTCCGCGGATCCTGGACGAGGATGTGGCATCGTGACCGACCTGACCAGGCTCAATGCCGTCGACCTCGCCGGCCTCGTCGCCAACGGTGACGCCTCGGCGGTCGAGGTCACCCGCGCCCATCTGGACCGGATCGGTGCCGTCGACGACCGGGTGCACGCGTTCCTGCACGTCGACAGCGACGGCGCGTTGGCCGCCGCGCGGGCCGTGGACGAGCGCCGCGCCGCCGGCGAGGAGCTGGGCCCGCTGGCCGGCGTCCCGGTCGCGGTCAAGGACGTGCTGACCACCAAGGGCGTGCCGACCACCGTCGGGTCGAAGATCCTGGAGGGCTGGCGTCCGCCGTACGACTCGACGATCGTCGAGCGGCTGCGCGCCGCCGGCACGGTGATGCTCGGCAAGACGAACATGGACGAGTTCGCCATGGGCTCGTCCACCGAATACTCCGCGTACGGGCCGACCCGGAACCCGTGGGACACCGACCGCATCCCGGGCGGCTCCGGCGGCGGCAGCGCGGCGGCGCTCGCCGCGTACGAGGCGCCGCTGGCGATCGGCTCGGACACCGGCGGCTCGATCCGCCAGCCCGGCGCGGTCACCGGCACCGTCGGCGCGAAGCCCACCTACGGCGGCACCTCCCGGTACGGCCTGGTGGCGTTCTCCTCGTCGCTGGACACGCCCGGCCCGTGCGCGCGTACGGTGCTCGACGCCGCGCTGCTGCACCAGGTGATCGGCGGCCACGACCCGCGTGACTCCACCTCGATCCCGGCCCCGGTGCCGGACGTGGTGGGTGCGGCGAAGCTCGGCGCGAGCGGTGACCTGACCGGCGTCAAGCTGGGCGTGGTCACCGAGTTCACCGGCGAGGGCGCCGAGCCGGGTGTGATGGCGGCGTTCCGCGAGTCGGTCGAGGCGCTGGCCAAGCTGGGCGCCGAGATCGTCGAGATCTCCTGCCCGCACTTCAGGTACGCGCTGCCGGCCTACTACCTGATCGCGCCGAGCGAGTGCTCCTCCAACCTGGCCCGCTTCGACGGCGTCCGGTTCGGCCTGCGGGTCGGCGACGACGGCAACCGGTCGCTGGAGGAGGTGATGTCGCTGACCCGCGAGGCCGGCTTCGGTCCCGAGGTGAAGCGGCGCATCATGATCGGCACGTACGCCCTCTCGTCGGGCTACTACGACGCCTACTACGGCCAGGCGCAGAAGGTGCGCACGCTGATCACGCGCGACTTCACCAGCGCGTTCGAGCAGGTGGACGCGCTGATCTCGCCGACCACGCCGTTCGTGGCGTTCCCGATCGGCGCGCGCACCGCGGACCCGTACCAGATGTACCTGGCGGACCTCTTCACCATCCCGACGAACCTCTACGGCGGTCCGGCCATCTCGGTCCCGTGCGGGTTGTCCGACGGGCTCCCGGTGGGTCTGCAGATCATGGCCCCGACCATGGCCGACGACCGGATGTACCGGGTGGCCGCCGCGCTGGAGTCCTCGGTCGGCGCGTTCACCCCGCCGGCTCTCTGACCCCGTCCCCGATCGGCGTCGACGGTTCGCCGTCGGCGCCGGTCCGGACATCCCCGTGACGGCGACCACGGCGACCACGTCCCGGAAGTCGTGGTCGCCGTCCGCCACCCAGATCCCGGTCAGCAGCGCGGGCAGGCCGAGCGCCACCGCCCCGGCGACGGGCACCACGCCGGGCTTCACCTGCCCGTTCCTCACCGACCCGTCGGGTCGCGCCGTCGACGGCTCGTCAGCCACCGCGCCGCGACGAGCCCGACGAGCGCGCCGACGACGCCGGGCAGAACGCTGGCCAGCATCAAGGCGCCGAAGCTCTCCGGTTCCGGGTCGTCCGAGAGGAACCACCGGATCGTGCTGAGCGTCACCGCCACGACGAAGACGGCGCCCACCGCCACCACGATCTGCCGGGGATGCCGGAGGAAGGGCGGCACCCGGGGTTCCCCGGGTTCGTCCGGCCGTACCGTCGAGTTGTCCCCCGTATTCGTCATGGTCGACACGTACCCCCGGGTCGTTTTCTTCATGCCGGCGCGGCGGGTCCCCGCGCGGCGATCTCGAAGCCCGGCAGCGGGGTGGCCGGCCCAGCCGATTAGGCTGGACCGGTTCTGTCCGGATCGCGCCTGGAGCTCAGATGACGACGACACTGCCCGCGTACGACGAGGTCGTCGCGCGCTACGAACCGGTGATCGGCCTGGAGACCCACGTCGAGCTGGGCACGAACACCAAGATGTGGTGCGGCTGCCCGACCGACTTCGGTGGCGAGCCGAACACCCGGGTCTGCCCGGTCTGCCTGGGCCTGCCCGGCTCGCTGCCGGTGGCCAACAAGGCGGCCATCGAGGCGACCATCCGGATCGGCCTGGCGCTGAACTGCTCGATCGCCGAGTGGTGCCGGTTCGCCCGGAAGAACTACTTCTACCCGGACATGCCGAAGAACTTCCAGATCAGCCAGTACGACGAGCCGCTCTGCTTCGACGGCCACCTGGACGTCGAGGTCAACGGCGAGCTGGTGCGCATCGGCATCGAGCGGGTGCACCTGGAGGAGGACACCGGCAAGACGCTGCACGTCGGTGGTGCCACCGGCCGCATCCACGGCGCCACCGAGTCGCTCGTCGACTACAACCGGGCCGGCATCCCGCTGGTGGAGATCGTCACCAAGCCGATCCCCGGCACCGGCGCGCTCGCCCCGGAGATCGCCCGCGCGTACGTCGCCGAGCTGCGCGACGTGATCCGCTCGCTTGGTGTCTCCGACGTGCGGATGGAGGAGGGCTCGCTGCGCTGCGACGTCAACACCTCGCTGAACCTGCCCGGCGCGGAGTGGGGCACGCGGACCGAGACCAAGAACGTCAACTCGCTGCGCTCGGTCGAGCGGGCGGTCCGTTCGGAGATGCTGCGCCAGGCGTCGGTGCTGGACGCGGGCGGCCGGATCGTCCAGGAGACGCGGCACTTCCACGAGGACACCGGCGACACCACGTCGGGCCGGTCCAAGGAGACCGCCACCGACTACCGGTACTTCCCGGAGCCGGACCTGGTGCCGCTCGCGCCGGACACCGCCTGGGTGGCCGAGCTGAAGGCCGCCCTGCCGGAGCTGCCGCGGCTGCGCCGCAAGCGGATCCAGCAGGACTGGGGCCTCTCCGACCTGGACATGCAGTCGGTGGTCAACGCCGGCGCGGTGGAGCTGATCGAGGCCACCGTGGCGGCCGGCGCCACGCCGGCGGCGGCCCGCAAGTGGTGGCTCGGTGAGCTGTCCCGGCGCGCGAACGAGACCGGCGTGGAGCTGGCCGACATCGGGGCGACCCCGGCGCAGGTGGCCGAGTTGCAGGGCCTGGTGGACGCCGGCAAGCTCAACGACAAGCTGGCCCGTACGGTGCTGGAGGGCGTGGTGGCCGGCGAGGGCTCGCCGACCGAGATCATGACCGCCCGCAACCTGGAGGTCGTCTCGGACACCGGCGCGCTCACCGCCGCCGTGGACGAGGCGATCGCCGCCAACCCGGCCATCGCCGACAAGATCCGCAGCGGCAAGGTCGCGGCGGCCGGCGCCCTGGTCGGCGCCGTCATGAAGACCACCCGCGGCCAGGCGGACGCGAAGACCGTCCGCGAGCTGATCCTGGAGCGTCTCGGCGCTGCCTGACACGTGTTAAGAGGGGCCCCCGCCTATGCAGAATGCGTTAAGCGGGGGCCCCGCTTTGCCACCCCCACACCGAGGGCGTCAACGGCGACGCCCGGATGGAGAGTCACCGTGAACGAGCACGTCCTCGACGAGATCCAGCGCCGGGTGCTCTGGCTCGCCACCCGCATCGTCGACGCGGCCAACCACGACCGGGACACCGGCGACGGGGTGAAGGTCGGCGGCCACCAGGCGTCGAGCGCGTCGCTGGTGACCGCGATGACCGCGCTCTGGTTCCAGCACCTGGACGCCGAGGACCGGGTCGCGGTGAAGCCGCACGCCTCCCCGGTGTTCCACGCCATCCAGTACCTGCTCGGCAACCTGGACCGGTCCTACCTGCCGAAGCTGCGCGCCCGGGGCGGGCTCCAGTCGTACCCGTCGCGGACCAAGGACCCGGACGAGGTGGACTTCTCCACCGGCTCGGTCGGCCTGGGCGCCGCCGCGCCGCTGTTCGCCGCCGTCACCCGCCGCTACGTCGACGCGCACTTCGGCGCGCGCCCGCACTCCCGGTTCATCGCGCTGATCGGCGACGCGGAGCTGGACGAGGGCAACATCTGGGAGGCGGTCGCCGACCCGGCCACCACCGGCCTGGGCAACGTGATGTGGCTCGTCGACTTCAACCGCCAGTCGCTGGACCGGGTCGTCCCCGGCATCCGGATCAACCAGTGGCGCGGCCAGTTCGAGGCCGCCGGCTGGCACGTCGTCGAGGTCAAGTACGGCCGCCGGCTCGCCGAGGCGTACGCCCGGCCGGGTGGTGCGGCGCTGCGCGACTGGATCGACCGGATGCCGAACGAGCAGTACCAGTCGCTGTTCGGGCTGACCGGGCCGGTCCTGCGCAAGCAGTTCCTGGACGGCGCGCCGGACGAGGTGACCGCGTTCGTCGCCGACGTCCCGGACGACGAGCTGGGCCCGCTCGTCACCGACCTGGGCGGGCACGACGCGCAGGCGCTGCTCGACGCGTACGCCCAGTGCGACGCGGTCACCGACCGGCCCAGCGTGGTGTTCGCGTACACGGTGAAGGGCTGGGGGCTGCCGATCGCCGGCAACCCGCGCAACCACTCGGCGTTGCTGAGCACCGAACAGGTGGCCGCGTTGCGGACGGCGCACGGCCTGACCGCGGAGACCGAGTGGGACCGCCTCGACCCGGCGTCCCCGGCCGGCATCTGGGCCGGCGAACGCCGGGAGGCGCTGTCCCGCGCGCCGCGCGAGCGGGCGCTGGGTGTCACCGTGCCGGAGTCGACCCGGGTACGCGCGAACAAGCCGGTCTCCACCCAGGAGGTGTTCGGCCGGGTGCTCGTCGACCTGGCCCGTGACCCGCAGGTGGCGCCCTACCTGGTGACCACCGCGCCGGACGTGGCCACCTCGACCAACCTGGCCGGGTTCATCAACAAGACCAGCGTGTTCGCCCCGACCGAGCAGCGTTCGTGGACCGAGGACCGGATGCTGCGCTGGACGGAGAGCCCCGCCGGGCAGCACATCGAGCTGGGCATCTCCGAGATGAACCTGTTCCTGCTGCTGGGCCAGCTCGGCCTGTCGTGGGACCTGTCCGGCCAGCCGCTGCTGCCGGTCGGCACGGTCTACGACCCGTTCGTGCTGCGCGGGCTCGACGCGTTCCTGTACGGCACCTACTCGGGTTCCCGGTTCGTGGTGGCCGGCACCCCGTCCGGCATCACGCTGGCGCCCGAGGGCGGCGCGCACCAGTCCACCATCACCGCGTCGGTGGGCCTGGAGCTGCCCGGGGTGACGTTCCTGGAACCCGCGTACGCCGGCAGCCTGGACTGGCTGCTCTGCGACGCGCTCGGGCAGATCGCCGGCGGTGCCGCGCCGGCCGTCACCGCCGCGCCGGCCGAGGACGGGGCGTACTACTTCCGGCTCAGCACCCGACCGATCGACCAGGCGCCGTTCGAGGCGGCGCGGGCCCGGCTCGGTGACGCGGTGCTGCGCCGGCAGGTGGTGGCCGGGGCGTACCGGCTCGTCGACGCGCACCAGGCGTACCCGGATCTGGCGGATGCCCCGGTCGTGCAGCTCGCCGCCTCCGGCGCGGTGCTGCCGGAGGTGCTGGCCGCCGCCGCGGAGCTGGCGGAGGAGGGCGTGGCGGCGCACGTGGTGGACGTGACCAGCCTGGACCGGCTCTACCGCGCGTGGCAGCGGACGCTGCGTCAGGGCGTGCGGACCGCCACCGTGCCGAGCGTGCCCGGCGCGCTGCGGTCGGCGTTCGCCGACCGGGTGCCGGTGGTGACCGTGCAGGACGCGGCCTCGCACGCGATGGCCTGGCTCGGTTCGGCTGTCGGCGCCCCGGCGGTGCCGCTCGGGGTGGACGAGTTCGGTCAGTCCGGCACCGTCCGGGAGCTGTACGAGCTGCACGACCTGCTGCCCGGCAGCATCGTCAACGCGGCGCTGGCCGCGCTCGCGTTGCGCTGACCCGGCCGGACGGTTGCGCGGCGTCAGCGGCCCGTGCCGTCGTGCGGTGGGAGCGGCCGTGCCGTCATGCGGTGTGGCGGAAGGCCGTCGCGGAGAGTGAGCGGAACGTGTTGTCGCGGACCGTGACGGCCGAGCGGAGCGACGGAGGTACCGCGCGCCGCCCTTTGCTCTGCAGCCAAATCCGCACCACGGCTTCGACCTGCGCTTAGGTCGGGACCATCGCGCGGCGACGGTCGCCAGGGCGGTGACACTCGGTGGCTGCTGCGTCGATGGCTGCAGAGCAAAGGGGGCGCGGGCCGACACCCCGTTCCGATGCCGCCGTCACGAAAAGTAACGGGGAATCAGCTGGGGGTCGGGGCCGGGGTCGCGCTCGGCGACCCCGATTCCGGGGCGCCGCGGGTCGGTGTCGGGGTGACCGGCACCTCGTCGCCCTTGGCCGGGTCCCGGATGACGTGCCGTTCCAGGTTGACCTGCGACTGCCCGGTGCCGCCCACGGTGATCTCGTCGTACGCCTGGAGCAGCTTCTGCTGGTCGAAGTAGAGCACCGTCATGGCCAGCGGCGTCGGCTTCTCGCCCTCCAGCCCGCGCAGCCCGGCCCCACCGGTCGAGCCCTCGACCATCAGCGTCGTCGGCTGCTCACCCGGCACCTGCGGCAGCTTCGACACCTGGCGGGCGTGGGTGTGCCCGGAGAGCACCAGCGGGCAGGTGCCGGAGAGCGGCCCGGCCGACGCCGGGTCGTGCACCAGCGCCACGTCCACCTTTCGCGGCGACTTCTCCACCGTGCCGGCGAGCTGCTCGCCGGCGCCGATCACCTGGTCGGCCACCGCCGACGTGAGTCCGCTGCCGGCCGGTGAGGTCTCCTTGTCCGGGGTGAACCGCGGATCGCCGATGCCGGCGATGGTCAGCCCGGCCACCGTCGTGGTCGAGTTGTTCAGCACCACGGCGTTCGGCTGCTGGGCCACCGCCGCGGCGGTCCGGGGCGAGTCGTGGTTGCCGCGGATGTAGACGTACGGCTTCTTGAGCAGGCCGATCGAGCCGACGTAGGACGCCTCCGGCTCGCTGCCCCAGTCGGTGAGGTCGCCGGTGTCGATCACGACGTCGATGCCGAACTGCTCGACCACCGTACGGATCAGCTGCCAGCCGGTCGGGTTGAGGTGCATGTCCGAGACGTGCAGCACCCGGGTGGTGCCCGGGGACGGCTGCACCACCGGCAGCGACGAGACCGTGGTGTAGAGCTTGCTGACGTTGCCGACCAGCCGCTGGAGCTGCTCCGCGTACTTGGTGTAGTCGTTGGCGATCCGCCGCGCGTCACCCACGATCGCGGGCGCGTTGACCAGCAGCCCCTCGTACCGCGGTTCCTCGATCGCCTGCGGCCGGACGGTGGCCGCGCCCAGGCCGAGACTGCCGGCGGTGATGACCAGCGCCAACCCGCCGGCCCAGGCGGTACGCCGCACGTCGCGGAAGACCAGCCCGGCCAGGAGCAGGGTGGCCAGCACCGCCGAGGCGAGCGTCCGCAGGCCGAGCCGCAGCACGCCGTCCCGGACGTCCTGCACCGCCGACTGGCTGGCCCGGCTGATGCTCGCCGGATCGTCGATGAGCGCCTCGGTGCGTCGCTGGTCCAGCGAGCCCACCTCGACGGTCAGGTACGCCGGCCCGTCGTGGCTGTCCAGCAACAACGCGCCCAACGGCGGGATGTCGACGGTGGTGCCGCCGCTCAGTGACGGGCTGAGCTTCAGCTCCGCCCGGAACGGGCCGATGTCGGTGCCGACGTGGCCGCCGGCGTACGTGCCGACCACGATGCCGCCGAGCGTGACCGCGAGCAGCGCCAGCGCCACGCCGACCCGGCGCAGCCGGTGGCCCGGTCGCCAGGCCGCGAGGCGGCGGGCGCGGCCGGTCGCCGGGGACGTCGGGTCCCCGGCGCGCTGCTCTTCGTTCTCCTGGCCGTCCATGCTGAGATTCTGACCTGCCCAGTGAGTGATCTTGGCAAACCTGTCCGAAGCGGCTCAGCTCCGGCCGGCGCCGCCGTCCGCGAGGACCAGCCGCAGGATCCGGTCGTCCTCGGCGGCCGGCCGACCCCGGCCGTCCCGGTTCGAGGTGCTCACCCAGATCGAGCCGTCCGGCGCCACGGTGGCGGCACGCAGCCGACCGTACCGGCCGGTGAGCAGCTCGCGCGGCTGGCCCAGGACGGTCCCGTTGCCGGCCAGCTCGACCAGCCACAGCCGCTGCCCCCGCAGGCACGCGGCGACCAGCAGCCGCTCCACGGCGGCCAGCCCGGAGCAGGACGCGTCGGCGGTGCGCCACTGCACGACCGGGTCCACGTAGCGGTTGTCGTCGCCGCGCCCCTCGACCTGCGGCCAGCCGTAGTTGCCGCCCTGGTTGATCTGGTTGATCTCGTCCCAGGTGTTCTGGCCGAACTCCACCGCGTACATCCGCTTGTCCGGCATCCAGGCGAAGCCCTGCACGTTGCGGTGACCCGAGGACCACACCGGCGAACCGGCGGTCGGGTTGCCCGGGGCCGGCTTGCCCTCCGGAGTGATCCGGAGGATCTTGCCGCCGAGGCTCTTCGGGTCCTGCGCGTTCGCGGTGCGCCCGGCGTCCCCGGTGCTCACGTAGAGGAAGCCGTCCGGGCCGAAACCCAGGCCGCCGCCGTCGTGGTTGCCGGCCTTCGGGATGCCGGTGAGGATCGGCGTCGGCGTCTGACCCAGCCGCAGCTTCGCGACCCGGTTGTCGGCCTCGGCCGTGTAGTAGACGAAGATCGTCCGGTCCTGCGCGTACTTCGGGGAGACGGCGATGCCGAGCAGGCCGCCCTCACCGCCGGCCGCCACGCCGGGCACCGTCTGGACCGGCCGGACGGCCAGCCCGTCCGGCCCCGACTCCGGGCCGACCTGGACGATCCGGCCGCTGTCCCGCTCGGTGACCAGCGCCGCGCCGTCGGGCAGGAACGCGATCGCCCACGGCACCGCCAGCCCCTTCGCCAGCACCGTGGCCACCACCTGCTGGCTCGCCCCGCCGGGGCTGGCCGTGCTCGACGGTGTCGGCAGGTTGGGCGGCTCGCCGGCCGGATCCGGCGCGGGCTCACCGAGCGCGCAGCCGGCGGTGCCCAGCAGCAGCGCCGCGCAGGACGCCGCCAGCACCGTCCGGAAGCGGTGGGCGCGGGGGTACGGGAGTCGCGGGCTCACCCGGCCCAGCGTAGCCGCACGCGACGGCGAACCGGGCCGGACGACGCGGTGCGGGCCGGCCGCTCAGCCGGCGCGCAGGGCGAGCACGGCGACGTCGTCCTCGCGGCGGTGCGCGGCGGCCAGCAGCCGGTCGCAGAGCACGGCCAGCGGCACGTCCGGACCGTCGGCGGCGAGCCGGTCGAGCAACTCCGCCTGCCCCTCGTCGATCGGCTGGTCCCGGCGTTCGATCAGACCGTCGGTGTGCAGCAGCAGCGTGTCGCCCGGAGCGAGCGTCAGCGTCCGGCCGGTGCGCCGGGGCGGGCGGACCAGACCGAGCAGCGGACCGCGTCCCTCCGCCACCGACACCGTGCCGTCGGCGCGGATCAGCACCGGCGGCGGGTGCCCGGCATTGCACCAGCAGACCCGGAGCCCACCGTCGCCGGGCCGGACCCGGGCCAGCACGGCGGTGGCGACCGTCGGCACCCGGAGCCCACCGATGGCCCGGTCGAGGTTGGCCACCAGCTCCTCCACCGGATCGTCCCGCCCGTACGCGTTGCCCCGGACCAGGTTGCGCAACTGCCCCATGGTGGCGGCGGCCTCGATGTCGTGGCCGGCGACGTCACCGATGGCGGCGATCAGCTCGCCGTCGGGCTGGACGAACGCGTCGTACCAGTCGCCGCCGACCTCGACCCGGTCCGCCGCCGGCAGGTAGCCGGCGGACAGCTCCATCCCGGACACGGTCGGCAGCACCGGCAGCATGCTGTGCTGGAGCACCTCGGCCACGTGCCGCTGCTCGCCGTAGAGCCGGCTGTTGCCGACCGCCTGGCCGGCGCGTACCCCGATGTCCTGCGCGGTCCGCAGGTCGCTCGCGTCGAACCCGCGCCGGCCGGCGCGGTTGACAAGCGTGACGGCGCCGATCACCCGGTCGCCGACGGCGGTGATGGGCACCGTCAGGTGCGAGCCGATGCCGAGCCGTTCGGCAAGCGGCACCAGCTCCGGGCGGGTGGTGCCGTGCGCCACGTCCGCGATGCCGGCGGCGCCGCGCATCACCGGCCGACCGGAGCGCAGCACCGAGCGGATCAGCGACTCCGGGCCGAGCCCGGTGGTCAGCAGCGTGGCGAAGCGGGCCAGGTCGGCGCGGCGTTCCCCGTCCCGGTGCACGCCGGAGACGCTGCGCGGCCGGCCCGCCGGGTCGACCAGCGTGATCAGGCACCAGTCGGCCAGCAGCGGCACCATGGCGTGCGCCAGGCGGTCGACCGCGGTGGCCACGTCGAGCGTGCCGCCGAGCATCTCGCTCATCCCGGCCAGCATCGCGAGCCGGTCGTGGGCCTCCTCCGCGCGGCGGCGGGCCTGTTCGGCGCTGCGGACCGCGATCCGCAGCCGCAACTCCGACGAGCAGGCGGCGGCCAGGTCGGCGAGCGTACGCAACTGTTCCCTGGTCCAGGCGCGGGGCTTGCTGTCGATGGCGCAGAGCGAGCCGAGCACCCGCCCCTCCAGGTCGGTCAGCGGCATGCCCGCGTACGCCACCACGCCGAGGTCCTCGATGGCCAGGTTCAGCCGCACCCGGGGGTAGAGCCGGGCGTCGGGCAGCACCATCGGCACCTCGATGTCGACGACGTGCTGGCAGAACGAGTGGCTCAGCGGGGTCTCCCGGCGATCCGCCCAGGGCTGTGGCAGCCCGGTCGCGCCGGGGAAGAACTGGCGGTCCGCGTCGACCAGGGAGACCAGCGCGACCGGCACATCGAGCAGGTCGCCGACCAGCCGCGCGAACCGGTCGAACGCCTCGTCCGGCACCGCGTCGAGGCGTGTCTCGTCGAGGGACCGCAGCCGGTCGGGATCGGTCAGCGCCGGAATCGGCGCCACCTTCCGCTCCGGGTCGTCCTCGCTCATCGCCCCCCTGTCCTGCGCGTCGCGACGCCGGCCGGCGTCCCGCCCTCGATTAAACCCTGTCGCACGGGTGTCCGACCTCCGGCGGGGCGTTCGTCACGGCCGCCGCCGCGTCGACCTGCGGCTACGGATATCGTCGGCGGTCGTGAAGGCATGGATTCCGCATCCCGACGGTCGTCGACTGCTCGGCGAACTGCCGCCCGACGTCACCGTGGAGGTGCTGACCGATCCGGCCCGCCTCCCGTCGTCCCCGGCCGGGGTGCGGTTCTGGGTGCCACCGTTCCTGGCCGGCCCGGACGCCGGCGCGCTCCTGGCCGACCTGCCGGACGTCGAGGTGGTGCAACTGCTCTCCGCCGGCGCGGACGCGTGGGCGGGCCGGATGCCGGCCGGCGTGACGCTCTGCGACGCCCGCGGCGTGCACGACTCGGCCACCGCCGAGTGGGTGGTCGCCGCGATCCTGTCCGCGCTGCGCGGGTTCGCGCCGCTGGCCCGCGCCCAGGCCCGCCGGGAATGGGCGTACGACGAGGTCGCCCCGACCGACGAGCTGGCCGGCAAGCGGGTGCTGATCGTCGGCGCCGGCTCGATCGGCGCGGCGGTACGCGCCCGGCTCGCCCCGTTCGAGGTGAGCTTCACGCTTGTCGCCCGCACCGCCCGCCCGGACGAGGACGTGCACGGGGTGGCCGACCTGCCCGCCCTGCTGCCCGCCGCGGACGTGGTGGTGCTGCTGGTGCCGCTGACCGGGCAGACCCGTGGGCTGGTCGACGAGCGGTTCCTCGCCGCGATGCCGGACGGCGCGTTGCTGGTGAACGCCGCGCGGGGACCGGTGGCCCGGACGCCGGCGCTGCTCGCCGAACTGGCGTCGGGGCGGCTCCGGGCCGCGCTGGACGTCACCGACCCGGAGCCGCTGCCGGCCGACCATCCGCTGTGGGAGCTGCCGAACGTGCTGCTCACCCCGCACGTCGCCGGCTCGGTGCGCGGTCTGCTGCCGCGCGCGTACCGGCTGGTGGGGGCGCAGTTGCGCCGCTTCGTGGCCGGGGAGGAGCTGACGAACCGGGTGGTGGACGGTTACTGACCGGCGTCGTCGTCGGGCTGCTGCCGACCGGTGCCGTCGTCGAGCCGTCCCCGGCCGGTGGCGCCGTCGGGAAGGCGCTGCCCGGTGGTGGCGATCAGCCGGGGGAGGTCGGTGGCGCGTACCGCGGGCAGCGTCAGCACCTGACCGTCGTCGAGCCGGACGACGGCCCGGCCGCGGGCGTCGCCGGCCAGCTCGGCGACCCGGTCCCAGGGCACCCGTCGCTGCCCGACGAGCGCCCGCAGCCGTAGCTCACGGGCGTCGGCGTCGGTGCCGGACCGCCACGCCCACAGCCCGATCCCGAGCGGCACCAGCAGCACCCAGAGCAGCCACCATCGGGCGGTGGCCAGCGGCAGCGCGCCGATGAAGGCGACGATGGCGGCCACCAGGATGGCCTGGTTGGGACGGAACCGGACGGTGTCGGCGCGACTCACGCTCCGATGATCGCATCCGACCAGCTCACACCCCGCCCCTGGCCCCCGCCCCCCGGCCCCGCCCCCCGGCCCTCGCGCGTGATCATGAAGTTGGCGGCACCTGCCGTCCGTTTTGTCGCCGTCAACCGCGGTGAATGTGACGCGCGTCACTCTGAACGTGCCGTCACCAGCCGATTCCGGGATCGTTCTTAGGCATGGCCGCAGCGGTCCCCGCCGATGCGACCGCCCGTCCTGCCCCGCACGCCGCACCGCAACAGCACCGCCCCGTGCCCCCTCACGAAGGCGACCGCCGTGCCCGTCATCCCCTCCGCCGGACCCCGCCGGCGGCCACCGCTGCCCGACCTGGCCGTATCGCTCCTCGGCATGTCCTTCCTGCTGGCCGGCGTCGCCGGGCTCGTGCCCGGTCCGGCCGCCGCGGCGCTCGCCGTTGCCGGCGCCTCCGCCCTCGCCTGTGTCCGGCTCGCCTGGCTGGCAGGCGTCCCGCCCACCCCGGCGCCGACTCGTCACGCCGTCCCGGCGCGCAGCCCGCTGCCCTCGACCCGGACGCGCCGCCGTGCAGCGGGTGCCGACCCCGTGACGCCGGCGCGGCACGTCCCCCCGGGCTCCGCCGATCCGGTCTCGGGGCAGCGCGCCGTTCCGCCCGTCGACGGTCCGGCGTCGGCGCCGCGCGCCGTTCCGCACCTCGACGGTCCGGCGTCGGCGCCGCGCGCCGTTCCGGGTCGACCGAAGACCTGCCTCGGCATACCGCGGGCGGGCGGCTCCGGGCCGCCGGAGCGGACCCCCGCCCCGGGTCGGGCCGAGGTGACCGGCCGGGCGGGCCCACCCGTCCCGGGCGCCGCGACCGGGCGGCAGGCCCGCCGGGTCGCGCTGTCCCGGCGGGTCGCCGCGATTCTCGACGCGGCCGTCCTGGTCGCCGGGCTCACGGTCGCGGTGCTGCCGCTGAGCGACCCGGCGCACCGGCTGCCGGTGGCGCTGATCGGGCTCGGCCTCACCGCGCCGCTGCACGCCGCCGCGCTGCTCCGCCTGCCGGGTCGGTCCCGGCTCCCCGGCCGGGAACGTCTGCGCCGCACCGTCGACGTGCTCGCGCTCGGCGTCAGCCTGGTCTTCGCCGGCTGGATGCTGCTGCCCGCCGGTCCGGTGCCGCCGGTCGCGTGGGTGGCCACCGGTGGCGGGGCGGTGGCGTTGGCAGTGCTCGCCATGGCGGCGGTCTCCGAACGCCGGCGTCGGCCGGGCGCCGCGTGCTGCCACGCCGGCGCCGGGCTCACGCTGGGCGGGCTGGCGCTGCTGGTGGTGCTGCTCGCGTACGACGCCCCGGATCGCGCGCTGTCGGCCGTCGCGCCGCCGGTGCTGGCCGGTGCGCTGCTGATCGCCGCCGGCGCCCGGCGTACCTCGGCGGGGGAGCGACCGCACCACGGGGCCGCGCCGGCCGCGTGGCCCCGGCTCACCGCGCCGGCCGGCATCGCCGCGCTCGCGGCCGGCGTGCACCTGGGCACGGCGGGCGAGTTCACCCCGGCGGCGATGGCCCTGGGCCTGGCGGTCATCCCGCCGATCATGGTGGGTGAGCTGCTGGCCGCCGCCGACCAGCGCCGCCGGGTGGAGCGGCTCGCGGCCAGCGAGGCGTGGCTGCGGCGGCTTGCCGGCGTGGGCGACGAGGGCGGTGAGCCGGCGTTGTTGACCCGGGCCGAGCTGGTGCGGGCGCTGTCCCTGCGCAGCGGCGGCGCGCTGCTCCTGGTGGACGTGCACGGCGACGAGGCGGCGCCGCCGGACGGGCCGGCGCTGGTCGAGGTGCGGCGCCGGCTGCGCGCCGGCTGCGGTCCGCACGACCTGGTCGCCCACGTCGGCGACACCGGGTTCGCCGTGCTCACCGACCTCGGGCCGGTGCCCGCGTACGCGCTGGGCACGCGGCTGCTGACGGCGCTCGCCGAGCCGTACCCCCGGCCGGAGGGCGGTACTCCGCTCCGGGTCAGCGTCGGGCTGGCCGAGACCACCGGTGGCGACCCGGAGGACGTGCTGCGCCAGGCCGACCTGGCGCGGCGGCGGGCGGCGCAGCTCGGCCGGGAGCGGATCGAGTGGTACGACGCCTACCTGGAGGAGCAACTGGTCCGCCGGCTCGACCTGGAACGGGAGCTGCCCGGCGCGGTGGCTCGCGGCGAGCTGGACCTGGTCTACCAGCCGGTGGTGGCGCTGGCGGACCGGATGCCGGTCGGCACCGAGGCGCTGCTGCGCTGGCGCAGCCCCGCGCTGGGCACCGTGCTGCCGGCGGAGCTGCTGCCGGTGGCGGCCGACCTGGACCTGCTCGGTGAGGTCGGGTGGTGGGTGGTGGACCGGGCCTGCCGGCAGCTCGCCGCCTGGTCGGAGGGGGGCCGCGAGCTGTGGATGGCGGTCAACGTCACGCCGCGGGAGCTGGCCGCGACGGACTTCGTGGCGCGTACCGCGACCGCGTTGGCGGCGTACGACGTGCCGCCGGAACGGCTGGTGGTGGAGGTGGCCGAGCCGGCGGTGGGGGCGGAGCTGCCCACCGTGACGGCGCGGCTGGCCGGTCTGCGGTCGCTCGGGGTGCGCACCGCGCTCGACGACTTCCGTGCCGAGCACGCCTCGCTGGCCCAGCTCCGCCGGTTGCCGATCGACCTGCTGAAGGTGGGCCCGCACCTGGTGGCGCCGGGCGGGGACGGGCAGCGTCCGCTGATCGACGTGGTGGCGAACCTCGGCGACCGGCTCGGCGTGGAGGTGGTGGTGGAGGGGCTGGAGTCGGACGGTCAGGTGGCCGGCGCCCGCCGGGCGGGTTGCCGGTACGGCCAGGGCTTCGCACTGGCCCGGCCGGCGACCGCGGAGCGGGTCGAGGCGTGGTTCGAGGAGTTCCCCTCGGCGTCCCGCTGAGGAGCTGACTTAACCGGTTCAGCGGTGACGCGGCGGGGCGGTGCTGCCGCGCGGCGTCAGGTGGGCGGTCTCGTCCTGCAACTCGGTCACCGGCTCCCCGGCGATCACCGCGAGGAGTTGCCGGGCGGCGTGCGACCCGTACGCCGGGATGTCCCGGCCCAGCGCGGTCAGCGGCGGGTGCACGAGCTGGCAGAGCGGTGAGTCGTCCCAGGCGACGATGGAGAGGTCGCCGGGGACGGCCAGCCCCATCTCCTGCGCCACGGACAGCCCGGCGATGGCCATCACGTCGTTGTCGTAGATCACCGCGGTCGGGCGGTTGGCGGAGCTGAGCAGCCGGCGGGTGGCCCGGGCGCCCTCCTCGCCGGTGTAGTCGGACCAGACCGTGCTCGCCTCGTCCAGGCCGAGCCGCCGGCACACGTCGGTGAACGCGTCGGTGCGGATCTCGGTGTGCAGCAACGAGGGGAGCCCGCCGACCCGGGCGATCCGCCGGTGCCCGAGCGCGACCAGGTACTCGACGGTCTCGACCAGGGCCGCCGCGTCGTCGGACCAGACGTTGGCCAGGGTGCCGGTGTGCCCGGGACCGCCGATGACCACGGCGGGCAGTTGCAACTCCTCCAGCGCGGGCACCCGCCGGTCGTCGGTGCGCAGGTCGCAGACGAAGACGCCGTCGACGCGGCGCTCGGCCCACCACCGGCGGTAGACCGCGATCTCCGCCTCCTGGTCGGTGACCACCTGGAGCGTGAGCGCGTACGAGCGGGCGGAGAGTTCCGCCTCGACGCCGCTGATCAGCTCCATGAAGAACGGCTCGATGCCCAGTATCCGGGCGGGCCGGCACAGCGCCAGCCCGACCGCCTTGGCGGTGGCGCCGGAGAGCGCCCGCGCGGCGCTGCTCGGGCTGAAGCCGATCTCGGCGGCGATGGCCAGGATGCGCTGGCGGGTCGCCTCGGAGACGCCGGGCTGCCCGTTCAGCGCGTACGAGACCGCGCCCTTGGAGACCCCGGCGCGCCGGGCGACGTCGGCGATGGTCGGCCGCTTCACCGCAGCGTTCCTCCACTGTGTCCGGCCCTCGCGGGCGCCTTCCGGCCGCCGGGTGGCGGCGGGGAGTGACGCTACTGCACCGGGCCCGTCGGCCGGTCGGCGCGGCGGCCCGCCGGCGACTGAACCGCACAGTTGGTCACTTGTGCGGTTCAGCGTACGGGGATCCGGCCCGGTGTCCACCCTCCCGGCGCTCCCGAAACTGCTCCGGAAAGCGCTCCACCACGCATGGTCGCGCTCCCACCCGGTCCGCAAGGTTACGGGACGGACTCGCTGTTAACCGGCCGTTGACAGTGCAAAGAGCGAACCGTACGGTGGCCTCACTTATCCGGTTCAGTCAACGTCTCTCGATCTCGGGAGCGTTCCCATTTGGCGCGGAGGATGACATGAAACGGTCCTGGACGCACTGGGCGCGCACGGCCGCCGTCGGTGCCGTCAGCCTGGTCATGGTCGCCGCCTGTAGCGGCAAGAGCACCACCGGCGGCGCGGACGCGGCCGACGGTCAGGTCACGTTGAAGATCAATTTCTGGGGTGACTTCGGCCTCCAGGACCTCAAGACGAAGTACGAGGCCGACCACCCGAACGTCAAGATCCAGCTCAACTCGGGCGAGTACAACGCCCAGCACGAGGACCTGCAGAAGAAGCTCGTCGCCGGCAACGGCGCGCCGGACATCGCGGCGATCGACGAGGGCTTCATGGTCCAGTTCCGCAGCCAGTCCGACAAGTTCGTCAACCTGCTGGACAAGGGCGCCGGCTCGTACGAGAGCAAGTACCTGCCCTGGAAGTGGAAGCAGTCGCTGTCCGCCGACGGCAAGACGCAGATCGGGCTCGGCACCGACGTGGGCGGCCTGGCCATGTGCTACCGCACCGACCTGTTCAAGGCCGCCGGCCTGCCCACCGACCGCGACCAGGTCTCCGCGCTCTGGCCCACCTGGGACAAGTTCCTCGAGGTCGGCCAGCAGTACACCGGCAAGACCAAGAAGAAGTTCATCGACGCCGGCACGAACCTGTTCAACCCGATCCTCGGGCAGCAGCAGGTCGGCTTCTACAACGACCAGGAGCAGCTCCAGATGGAGCAGGGCCCGAAGGTCGCGTTCGACTACACGGTCAAGGCCGTCCAGGGTGGGCTCTCCGCCAACCTGGTCAGCTTCCAGGCCGACTGGGACAAGGGCTTCACCAGCGGCGCGTTCGCGGTGCTCGCCTGCCCGGCGTGGATGCTCGGCCACATCAAGGACACCGCGCCCGGCACCCAGGGCAAGTGGGACATCGCCGCGGTGCCCGGCGGCGGCGGCAACTGGGGCGGCTCGTTCCTGACCATCCCCAAGCAGGGCAAGAATGTCGACGAGGCGTACAAGCTGCTGGAGTGGCTGGTCGCGCCGGAGCAGCAGATCGAGATCTTCAAGAAGGTCGGCAACCTGCCGTCGCAGCCGGCGCTCTACGCCGACCCGGCCATCGCCGACTTCAAGAACCCGTTCTTCAACGACGCCCCGGTCGGCCAGATCTTCCCGAAGATGGCGCAGGGCCTCACCCCGCAGTACCTGGGCAAGAAGAACGGCCCGACCCGGGTCGCGGTGGAGAACGTCATCCGCCGGGTGGAGAACAAGTCGCTGAAGCCCGACGCCGCCTGGTCCGAGGCGGTCAAGGAGGCCGACAAGGCCGCCAAGTCCTGACGCACCACCGGTGCCGGAGCGGACCGACCCGCTCCGGCACCGCCGTACCCGTCCACCCCACCTCGGCTCTGGAGTGATCCGATGTCCAGCACCCGTGCCGCGCCCGCGCCGCCGCGCCACCGACCCGCGCCGGAGCGCGGCCGTCGCGGGGCCGACGACCGGCGGCTGACCTGGCGCAACCGGCTGTACCGCTTCGACATGCGCTACATGCCGTACCTGATGATCGCGCCGTTCTTCCTGCTCTTCATCGTGTTCGGGCTGTTCCCGCTGCTGTTCAACGCGGTGGTCTCGCTGCGCAACTACCGCCTGGACGACCCGACGCTGCCCTACTGGGCCGGCGTCGAGAACTTCAGTCGCCTCTTCGCCGACGAGGACTTCTGGAACGCGCTCTACAACACGTTCGGCATCTTCCTGCTCTCCACCGTCCCGCAACTGCTGCTCGCGCTGCTGGTCGCCTCGCTGCTCAACCGGCAACTGCGGGCGCAGACCTGGTGGCGGGTCGGCGTGCTGCTGCCGTACGTGACGCCGATCGTGGCCTCGACCATGGTGTTCAGCGTCTTCTTCTCCCGCGACTTCGGCATGGCCAACTGGGCGCTCGGCCTGCTCGGCATCGGCGGCGCCGACGACCCGATCGACTGGCGGGCCGACAAGCTGCACGCCTGGATCGCCATCGCCACCATGGTCAACTGGAAGTGGATCGGCTACAACGCGCTGCTCTACCTGGCCGCCATGCAGTCCATCCCGCGCGACGTCTACGAGGCCGCCGCGATCGACGGCGCCGGCCAGTGGAAACAGCTCTGGCGCATCACCGTGCCGATGATCCAGCCGGTGGTCGTGTTCACCGTGATCCTCTCCACCATCGGCGGGCTCCAGCTCTTCACCGAGCCGATGCTGTTCGACCCGAACGCCCAGGCCGCCACCGGCGGCCCGAACGGCGAGTGGCAGACCATCGCCCAGCTCATCTACAAGGTCGGCTGGAAGGACCTCAACCTCGGCTACGCCGCGGCGATGTCCTGGGCGCTGTTCCTGATCATCCTGGTCGTCGCCGGGATCAACTACCTGCTGACGAACCGACTGTCCGGAGGGCGCAAATGAGCGTCGCAGCCCCACCCGCCGCCCCGCCGGCCCCGCGCAAGCGGCGCGCGATGGCCCGGGCGCCGCAGGAGACGCCGGCCGGGTTCTGGACCTACCTGCTGCTCGCGGTCAGCATGCTGTTCGCCGCGTTCCCGCTCTACTGGATGTTCGTCATCGCCACCAGCAACGACGAGGCGCTGGCGAAGCTGCCACCGGCGATCGTGCCGAGCGACCGCTTCCTGACCAACGTCGACGAGGTCTTCTCCCTCCAGGACGTCTACTTCGCCGCCTCGCTCGTCAACAGCGTCATCGTGTCGACGCTGGTCACCGCCTCGGTGCTGTTCTTCTGCTCGCTGGCCGGGTTCGCGTTCGCCAAGCTGCGGTTCAAGGGCAGCGGCGCGCTGATGCTCTTCGTGGTGCTCACCCTGACCGTGCCGAACCAGCTCGGCATCGTCGCGCTCTACATCGTGATGGGCAAGCTCGGCTGGAACGGCACCCTGCTCGCGGTCATCGCGCCCGGCCTGGTCACCGCGTTCGGCGTGTTCTACATGCGGCAGTTCATCGTGAACACCGTCCCGGACGAGCTGATCGAGTCGGCCCGGGTCGACGGCGCCACGACCATGCGGGTGTACGCGACGATCGTGCTCCCCGCGATCCGCCCGGCCCTGGCGGTGCTCGGCCTGCTCACGTTCGTGGCCACCTGGAACGACTTCCAGTGGCCGCTGATCACGTTGAGCGGCACCGACTACCCGACCTCGATGGTGGCGATCTCCGACCTGGCCAGCGGCAACTACGTGATCTACCGGCGGGTGCTGGCCGGCGCGTTCATCGCCACCGTCCCCCTGCTGCTGATGCTGTTCATCGGTGGACGCCAGATCGTCCGCGGAATCATGGAAGGCGCGGTGAAGTCGTGAGCCGTTCCACGCTGCTGCACGAGGGTTGGACGCTGCGGGCCGAGCCCGGCCCGCAGGTGCCGCCGGAGATCGCCGGGGCCGAGGTGCCGGCCACGGTGCCCGGATGCGTACACACCGACCTGCTCGCCGCCGGTCTCGTCCCCGACCCGTACCTCGACGACAACGAGAACCGGCTGCTCTGGATCGGGCACACCGACTGGGTCTACCGGACCACGTTCGCCTGGCAGCCGGGCGAGGACGACCGGGTCGACCTGGTCTGCGCCGGCCTGGACACGGTGGCCACCGTGACGCTCAACGGCGTCGAGGTCGGGCGCACCGAGAACCAGCACCGTTCCTACCGGTTCGACGTCCGCGCGCTGCTGCGTCCGGGCGACAACACCCTGGCCGTACGCTTCGACTCGCCGTACCGCTACGCCCAGGCGCACCGGGACCGGCTCGGCGACCGACCCAACGCGTACCCGGAGCCGTTCCAGTTCATCCGCAAGACCGCCTGCAACTTCGGCTGGGACTGGGGACCGACGGTGGTCACCGCCGGCATCTGGCAGCAGATCGGCCTGCACGCCTGGTCCACCGCCCGGCTCGCCGCGGTCCGGCCGCTGGTCACCGTCTCCGCCGGCGTCGGCCGGGTGGAGCTGCACGTCGACGTGGAGCGGGCCGGCGACGAGCCGCTGACCGTACGCGCCGACGTCGCCGGCGTCACCGCCGAGGTCACCGTGCCGGCCGGGGAACGCACCGCCGCGCTGGCGCTCACCGTGCCCGACCCGGCGCTGTGGTGGCCGGTCGGCCACGGCGACCAGCCGCTGCACGACCTCCACGTCACGCTGCACGCCGCCGACGGGCGGGACCTCGACGCCGCGTCCCGTCGGATCGGCTTCCGCTCGGTCCGCCTCGACACCACGCCCGACGCCCACGGCACCCCGTTCACGCTGCACGTCAACGACCTGCCGATCTTCGTCAAGGGGGTCAACTGGATCCCCGACGACGCGTTCCCCAACCGGGTCACCCGCGAGCGGCTGGCGCAGCGGTTCGACCAGGCGGTCGGGGCGAACGTCAACCTGCTGCGCGTCTGGGGCGGCGGCCGGTACGAGTCGGACGACTTCTACGAGCTGGCCGACGAGATGGGGCTGCTGGTGCAGCAGGACTTCCTGTTCGCCTGCGCGGCGTACCCGGAGGAGGAGCCGTTCCGCACCGAGGTCGAGGCCGAGGCGCGGGAACAGGTGGCCCGGCTCGCCGGCCACCCCTCGCTGGTGCTCTGGACCGGCAACAACGAGAACATCTGGGGCTGGCACGACTGGGACTGGCAGGAGCCGCTCGCCGGCCGCACCTGGGGGCGCGGCTACTACCTGGAGCTGCTGCCCGCGATCGTCGGCGAGCTGGATCCGACCGTCCCGTACTGGCCGGGCAGCCCCTGGTCCGGCACCGAGGACCGGCACCCCAACGACCCGGCGCACGGCACCATGCACATCTGGGACGTCTGGAACGACGACGACTACACCAAGTACCGCGAGTACGTGCCCCGCTTCGTCGCCGAGTTCGGCTACCAGGCCCCGCCCGCGTACGCGACACTGCGCCGGTCCATCTCCGACGAGCCGCTCGCGCACGACTCGCCCGGCATGAGCCACCACCAGAAGGCGATCGACGGGGACCGGAAACTCCAGCGCGGGCTGGACGCCCACCTGCCGCCCCCCGCCGACTTCGACGACTGGCACTACTACACCCAGCTCAACCAGGCGCGCGCCATCCAGCTCGGCGTCGAGCACTTCCGGTCCCACCGGCCGGTCTGCACCGGCACCATCGTCTGGCAGCTCAACGACTGCTGGCCGGTCACCTCCTGGGCCGCCGTCGACGGCGACGGCCGGCGTAAACCCCTGTGGTACGCGCTGCGCCGCGCCTACGCCGACCGGCTGCTCACGGTGCAGCCGCGCGACGGTGGGCTGGCGCTGGTCGCGGTGAACGAGACCGGGCAGGCGTGGACCGGGCCGGCCACCGTCACCCGGCTCACCGTCACCGGGGAGCCGAGGGCGAAGACCTCGGTCGACCTCGACGTCCCGGCGTACTCCTCGGTGGTGCTGGCGCTGCCGGCGGAGCTGGCGCGGCCGGACGAGGCCCGCCGTGAGCTGCTCGTCGCGGACGCCGGCGACACCGCGGAGCGGGCGCTGTGGTTCTTCGCCGAGGACCGCGACATCACGTGGCCGGCGGCGGAGTGGGACGCGACCGTCGAGCCGACCGACGGCGGCCAGCGGGTCCGGGTGACCGCCCGGACCGTGCTGCGCGACCTGACGCTCTTTCCCGACCGGCTGGACCCGTCCGCGCAGGTCGACACCGCGCTGGTCACGCTGCTGCCGGGGGAGGCCGCCGTGTTCACGGTGCGCGCCGCCGCGCCGCTGGACGCGGCGGCGCTGACGCGCCGCCCGGTGCTGCGCTGCGTCAACGGCTGAAGGAGGGGCCCCCGGTTAACGCATTCTGCATAGCCGGGGGCCCCGCTTAACAGGCACGAGCGATGGAGATCCCCGCCGGGCCCTCGAAAGGACCGCTGTGGTCACTCCGCAGAGGGCGCATCGGCCCCGTGACCGGCGGATGTCTCCGACGGCGTGCCGAGGTCGGGGCTGTCCTGGGAGGAGATGGCGGTCGAGACGAGGCTCGCGGCGACCGGCTGCACTGGCATGACATCCTCCGGCGTACGCAGGCGCGGCGGGGCGGGCATCCACGGCTTCAGGTTCTGGATGATCTGTTCGTAGAAGTCGTCGATCGCGCGCAGCACGGAGTCGATGAAGGCGCCCCGCCCGCTGCCCCGCTTGGTGCCCGCCGCCGTGCTCTGCGCGACCCGGAACGCCCGCAGCTCACGGGCGGGGTCGGTGATCAGCATGCCGGGCTCGGCGCGGACCTGTCGCAGCAGGTCCGTCGCGCCGCCTCCGCGGGCGTGCATGGCGAACGCCTCGATCCGCACCGTCTCCGGCGCGTCCTTCAGTTGGCGGACCAGCCAGTTCACCCTGGTGGTCGGCCGGCCGGTGCGGGGAGCGTCCACGTCGACGTGGCAGACGATCTGCCCGGCCCGCAGGTCGGCGGTGACGTGGAGGTGGCCGACCGCGCCCGGAATCCGGATGCTTCCGGTCAGGGTTCCGCTGGTGACGAGCTGGTTGACCAGCGACTGGGTGCGGGCGGCCGGGTCGGCGAGGTCACGGCGGCTCAGAGCGGGCGTGACGTCGGTGCCCAACTGCCGGCCGAGGCGCAGGCAGGCGTAGCGGATCAGGGCGTCGAAGCGGCCGGCCACCTCCGCCGCGCCGCCGTCGCCGGCCCGCAGCGTCCCGGCCGACACCCCATCGCGTACGGGGACCCACGCCGGTCCCATGTCGCTGAACTCCAGTGCGCCCGAACGTGGGTGTTCGAGGTACCTGATCAGCTCGCCCAGGATCCACGCCTGATCCGGGTCGGCGACGCCGCGGTACTCCTTCTGGATCACCGCCTGGGTCAGGATCTCCGTCCAGGGCAGGTGGTAGAGCGCGACCTTGCGCAGCTTCCGACGATCGATAGTGGTCGGGTGCTGGCCGGGCACCGGGGCGATCTCGTTGGAGATCGTGACGAGCGCGTCGAAGCCGTGCTCGCGGGCGATGTCCAGGTACGCCTCCACCTGCTCGGCCCGCAACGCGTTGCTGCCGGTCTTCACCTCCACCAGCGCGGTCCACTGTCGCTGCCCCCGCGTGACCCGGATGAGGCCGTCCGGGAAGAGCTGCTGGGTGCCGAGCTTGAACGGCACCTCGATGAACGTCTGCACCGTGCCGGCCGGTGCGCCCAGGGACTGGGTCAGCACCCGCCCGAACTCCCGTACCGCGCTCATCACCGCCAGCAGGGCGGACGTCGCCCGGCGTTCCTGCTCCTCCGCGCCGTTGATGCCGGACGTGGGGATCAGGCGGGCCGCGAGCCAGGTCTCCTCGGACATGCGGATACTCCTCGTGAAGGCGGTGGTACGAGAAGTTACCTGCGGGCCGGGCCGGAAAGCGGCGTGATCGTGGGCGCGTACGCATGGAAAGAGCTGCCCGGGTCGGGTGTCGGACGATCCGCCCGGCCCGGATCGGTCTGCCGGACGGAGGCGTCCGGGTCAACGGTTCGGCCCTTACCGGCCCTTCCGTCTGTTAGCTGACTGCGATTCCCGGCCGCCACCACGGCGAGGATCCGAGATCTGACCGCACCGCGCCGGGGAAACGACTGACAGCGGCACGGTGGCGACCTCCACTGGTGGTGGACCGAAGCGGTCCGTCGAAACGGTCCGCCCGGACCCTGTCGCCAGTCGAGGTCACCATGGCCACTCCTGTTCCGCCGCCGTTCCACGTCCGCCTCGGCACGTCGGAGGACCCCGGGTCGGTCCACGGCCTCGTTTTGGCCGGTCCGGTGCTGCTCGCCACCCACTACGGCGCCTCCGGTCGGGGAAAGCTGCACGTGCTCGACCCGCGTACGCTCGCCCCGGTCGCGGCCCCGATGCCGGTCGGCCACTACCCGCGGGCGGTCGCCTGGCATCCGGGTCGGCGGACCGCGTACGTGATGAACTGGGGCAAGGAGAGTTACAGCGTCTCGGCCTGCGCGCTGGACACCGGCCGGGTCGAGGAGATCCCGATCGGCTTCGGGCTGATCGCGGTGGCCGTCGACCCGGCCGCCGACGTGCTGTACACCGCCGACTGGGCGCATCGGCGACTCTTCGCCATCGAGGCCGGGGACCCGGCGCGGCGCCGGATCATCGCCCTGCCGTCACGGCCGGTGCGGCTCGCCGTCGCCCCGGACGGCCGCGTCCATGTCTCCCTCTCCGACCAGGCGGCCACCCCGCCGGTGGACGCGCTCGCCGTGGTCGAACCGGACGGTACGGTGCGGGCCACGCCGGTCACGCCGTCGCGCCTCCAGCCGGGGCCGGTGGCGGTCGGCCAGGACGGCCTGATCTACCTGGCCTCCCTGGGCGGCGGCTCGGTACATCCGCTGGCCGGCGTGCACGCGCCCGAGACGGGGGAGCGGCTGGGGGCGGTGGGCACGGCGGCCGGGGCGCGGGACCTCGCCGCGCACCCGCACCTGTCGCAGGCCTGGGCCGCCACCGACCGGGGCGCCCAGTTCATCGACGCCACCGGCCCGTACCAGCCGCACACGCTCGAACCGGTGGTCACCGGTCCCAGCCCGTACGGCGTCGAGGTGGGCGCGGACGGCGGCGTCTACGTGGGCGACAACGTCGAGGGTACGGTGTCGCTGATCCGGCCGGACCTCACCGAGGTGCCGCTGGCGGCGGTGTCCACACTGCTCACCGACGCCGGCTACCCGGTCGCGGGCGGGCTGGGCGGGGCGCTGCGGGCGTACCAGGAGTTCCACGAGCTGCCGGTGACCGGGCGTCCGGACGCCACCACCGTCGCGCACCTGACCGCTCCCGGCTGCGGCAACCCGGACCCGGTGGCGGCGGTGCCGAGCTTCCACGTGCTCAACCACTACCGGCACACCAACCTGACCTACCACCTGGGCGACATGCACATGCCGAACGCCCGGCCCGGCTTCACCGACGAGTTGAAGGAGGAACTCGTCCGGGCGGCGTTCGCCGAGTGGAACAAGGTGCTCGGCGCCGACTGGTACGGCCCGTTCGACTTCGAGCGGGTCGACGACCCGGCTCAGGCGGACATCCTCATCTCCGTCGGCGACGACCCGGTCTTCCGCGATTCGAACTGGTTCAGGTCGGTGTACGCGGTCACCAAGTGGTACGCCGGGCAGAACTGGCCGGCGGAACGGGCCCAGCTCCCGATGATCTTCAATCGGGAGATCAACTGGGATGCCCCCGGCTACTTCGACCTCACCTGGTACAACTCCGACTTCCGGCACGTCGTGACGCACGAGCTGGGCCACGCGCTCGGCCTGCACCACGGCAAGAAGAAGAACGTCATGTACCGCAACGCCACCTGGTACCGCGTCCCGAAGTCCGACGACCGGGCCGGCATCCACCACGCGTACGGTCGGCTGCCGTTCCTCTCCGGCACCGGCATGCAGGTGCTGCCCGGCGTCGACCACATCGCCCTCCAGGACTGCGAGCAGCATCTCCTGGTGCACTACCCGGCCGACGCGGACACCTGGACGTACACCCGGCTCACCGCCGACCTCGGCGCGCCACTGATGGCCCGCGGCCACGCCCCCAGTCTCTTCTTCGCCCACGACGGCGTGCCGTCGTACGTCTACCGGGGCGACGGTGACCACCTGCACCAGCTCTGGTACGACGGCGGCGAGTGGTGGTGGAACGACCTGAACGTGGAGACCGGCGGCGCGCCCCCGATCGCCGGCTCGCCCTACGCCTACCGCAACGGCGACACCCAGCGGATCGTCTACGGCGACCCCGACGGCCGGATCATCCGCCTCTCCGAGACGCCCGGTGCGGGCTGGACCTGGCAGGACATCTCGCAGCCGGGCGCGGGCACCCACAACGGCAGCATCATCGGGTACGTCGACCAGGCGACCGGCCTCGACGCGGTGGCGTACCGGGACAACGAGGACGGGCTGCGCCTGCTCCAGGAACACGCCGACGGCTGGAGCCACATCTCGCTGACCTGGGCGACGCAGGCCGAGAACCCGACCCCGCTGGAGGCCATGCCGATCTTCGGGTCGGCCCGTGCCAGTGAGGAGCACCGCCTGTTCGCCCTGGACTACCGCCTGGACGTCCGGATGTGGGAGCTGGGCGGCGACGGGGTGTGGCACACCCGGTCGCTCACCGCCGAGCTGGGGTTGCCGCCCACCCGCGCGATGACCGTGCAACGGCTGTTCAGCGTCGACGGGGTCGACCTCACCTGGGTGATCGTCTGCGCCGACTACCAGGGCGGCCTGCGGGAGGTCGTCTCCGACGGCGACGCCTGGCAGGTGCGGGACATCCCGACCGGTGACCTCCCGCCCGGCCGGACCGGCATCTCGGCCTGGGTGGGCGACACCCGCCGTTACCTCACGTACACCGCCGTCAACGGCAACACGGCGCTGCTGTACCGCCCCAACAGCGACGTGGTCGCCGGCGAGTGGCAGGTCCGCAACCTCACCCGCGAAACCGGCATCATCTGATTGCGGTAAGGAGGGGCCCCCTGTTAACGCATCCGGTATAGGAGGGGGCCCCGCTTAACACCCTGGTTCGGGGCGAGAGCGTCCCGGTCATCGGCTGGGCGCCCAACGACAAGTACGACGTCGCGGTGCTGCACCTGCGATGGTCCGTGCGCAACGTGAACCTCATCGCGAAGGACAACGCCAACTCGCTCCTGAAGACAGCCATACCGTTCCACCCGACCGGCCACGCCCCGACCTCCGGGCGAGTCCTCTCGGTCGACCCGGTCTGATCGAATAGCCCGGTGACACCGCATCGCATTCTCGCCGTCGTCCTGTTCGTGCTGGCCTTCCTGGCCCTGGTCGCGACACGTGCCTTCCCGTTCGTCGCTGATATCTCCGGCGTGGCGAAGTCCGCCGTCGCAGTCGTCGGCGCCGCGTGTCTGCTGGTGGGCGTCGCGCTCTGGGTGCGCAGGTCGCCGGAGCAGCGGTAGCCGGAGACCCTAGTTGGGCAGGGCGGCGAGGCCGGCCAGCAGCTCCCACCGCTCGGCCTCGGTGAGCACCGCGTACGCCGGCTCGTCGCGGCGGTCGGTGTCGGCCTCGATCGGCGCGCGGTCCGGCCCGTCCGGCAGGGCGCGGATCTCCTCGGCGGTCAGCCCGGCGGCCCGCCACGCGGCCCGGTGCGCGTCCGCCCGGTGGTGCCGCAGTGAGCCCAGCCGGGTGACGAGCAGCAGCGCCGGGGATGCGCCCGCCGGCTCGTACGGCGGGGACATGGCCCGGAACGCCGGCCCGCCGGTGGCCTGCGCGTGCGCCAACACCCGGCCGACCAGTTCCGCGAGCCGGGGCACGACGCTCAGTCCGGGCAGCACCTCGGGCCGCGTCCCCCACAGCTCCTCGGCGGCCTCGCCGGTGGCGCGCTGACCGAACGACGCCAACTCCCGGCCGCGTTCGGTCAGGTGCCAGGCGCCCTCGTCGTCGCGGACGAAGACGCCCTGCGCCAGCTCCCGGCTCAGGTCCACACCGGTGTAGACGAGGCCGTCGGCGAGCGCCTCGGCCGGCAGCGGCCGGGCCAGCACGCCGGAGAAGAGCGTGTTCTCCATGCCGAGTTCGTGGCCGCGTTCGGCGTAGAACGCCGCCATCCGGGGGCGCGCCTTCAGGCGGGCGCCCATGTAGACCCGGTCGATCGCCGGTCGGATCAGTCGCGCGTAGCTCACCGTCGTCTCCACGCCGCCGCACGTTACCGGCGGGGGTGTTAAGCGGGGGCCCCGCCTATACAAAATGCGTTAAGCGGGGGCCCCTCCTTGCACCTACTCGGGGACGCGACGGTACGCGCCGTCGCTGGCCGAGGTGGCCATCGAGGCGTACGCGCGCAGCGCCGCCGAGACCGGGCGCTGCCGGTCGGTCGGGGTGTACGGGCGGTCGCGCTTCTCCTGGGCCACCCGGCGCGCGGTCAGCTCGTCGGCGGGCACGTTCAGCTCGATGGAGCGGCCCGGGATGTCGATGACGACCTCGTCGCCGTCGCGCACCAGCGCGATCAGCCCGCCGGAGGCCGCCTCCGGGGAGACGTGCCCGATGGACAGGCCGGAGGTGCCGCCGGAGAACCGGCCGTCGGTGAGTAGCGCGCAGGCGCGCCCGAGCCCCCGGCCCTTGAGGAACGAGGTGGGGTAGAGCATCTCCTGCATGCCGGGGCCGCCCTTCGGGCCCTCGTAGCGGATCACCACCACGTCGCCGGCGACGATCTGCTTGGCCAGGATGGCGGTCACCGCGTCGTCCTGCGACTCGAAGACCTTGGCCGGGCCGCGGAACGTCAGGCACTCCTCGGGCACCCCGGCGGTCTTCACCACGCAGCCGTCCGGCGCCAGGTTGCCGTGCAGGATGGCCAGCCCGCCGTCGGCGCTGTAGGCGTGCGCGAGGTCGCGGATGCAGCCGCCGGCCGCGTCGGTGTCCAGCGACGACCAGCGGTTGGTGGTGGAGAACGGCTCGGTGGTACGCACGCCGCCGGGCGCGGCGTGGAACAGCTCGACCGCGGTCGGGGTGGGTGAGCCGCCCCGGACGTCCCAGTCGGCAAGCCACCGGTCGAGGCTGGGGGAGTGCACCGCGTGCACGTCGCGGTGGAGCAGGCCGGCGCGGTCCAGCTCGCCGAGGATGGCGGGGATGCCGCCGGCCCGGTGCACGTCCTCCATGTGGTAGTTCGGCGAGTTCGGGGCGACCTTGGCCAGGCACGGCACCCGGCGGGAGACGGCGTCGATGTCGGCCACCTCGAAGTCCAGCTCGGCCTCGCGGGCGGCGGCGAGCAGGTGCAGGATCGTGTTCGTCGAGCCGCCCATGGCCACGTCGAGCGCGACCGCGTTGTCGAACGCCTTCCGGTTGGCGACGTTCCGGGGCAGCACCGAGGCGTCGTCCTCGTCGTACCAGCGCTTGGCGATCTCCACGGCGGTGCGGCCGGCCTCGACGAAGAGCGACCGGCGCGCGGCGTGGGTGGCCAGCGTCGAGCCGTTGCCGGGCAGCGCCAGGCCGATCGCCTCGGTCAGGCAGTTCATCGAGTTGGCGGTGAACATGCCGGAGCAGGAGCCGCAGGTCGGGCACGCCGAGCGTTCGATCTCGCCGAGCTGGTCGTCGGTGACCGCCTCGTTCGAGGAAGCGATCATGGCGTCGATCAGGTCGATCTTGGAGTGGACGACGCCCTCGATCGCCACCGTCTTGCCGGCCTCCATCGGGCCGCCGGAGACGAACACGGTCGGGATGTTCAGCCGCAGCGCGGCGAGCAGCATTCCGGGGGTGATCTTGTCGCAGTTGGAGATGCAGACCAGGGCGTCCGCGCAGTGCGCGTTGACCATGTATTCCACCGCGTCGGCGATCAGCTCGCGGCTGGGCAGCGAGTAGAGCATGCCGCCGTGGCCCATGGCGATGCCGTCGTCGACGGCGATGGTGTTGAACTCCCGACCCACGCCGCCGGCCTCGGCCACCGCGTCCGCCACCAGGCCGCCGAGGTCCTTGAGATGGACATGACCGGGTACGAACTGGGTGAAACTGTTGGCGATGGCGACGATCGGCTTGCCGAAGTCGTCGTCGGTCATCCCGGTGGCCCGCCAGAGGGCCCGGGCGCCGGCCATCGTCCGACCGTGGGTGGATGTCCTCGACCGCAGCTCAGGCATGTCCACCAGTCTGACACCGCCGGCCCGGCGACTTCCGGGCGTACACCCTGTGTCCCAACAGTTGCACACCCGGTCCCCCACGGAGGGCACGGATCCGGCAGAGTTGGACACGTGCAGTCGTCCCCGGGGATGGTCGCCGTCGCGGCGCTGAGCGGTTGCGTCGCGGCCGGCGCCGTCGCGCTGCTCGCCGCGTCGGCCCGGCGCCGCACCGGCCCCCGTCGGCAGGCCCACCTGCTGCTGGCCGTGGCCGGCGGGACCGCCCTGCTCAGCCTGCTCCTCGGCCTGGCCGGCCTGCTGCTCGCCGGGGACCACTGGGCGCACCGGCAGGGCCAGCGCACCGGCTGGGCCACGCTCGTCGCGGCGTCCACCACCGTGGCCGCGGTGGGCCTCGGCGCCGCGCTGCTGCGGTTGCCCGGCGCGGCGGCGACCCGGGCCGCCACCGCCCGGCTGCTGCTCGACGGCGTGATCATGGCGACCGCGTTGTGGTTCGTCGGCTGGGTGGCGTTCAGCGCGCCGACCCGGCTGCTCGGCGACGCCACCCCGGTCGCCTGCCTGCCCATCCTGCTGGCCACCGTCAGCGCCGCGCTCACCACCGGGCTGACGCTGATCCTGGTGCTGCGCGCCGCCCCGCCGCGCGGCTGGCTGACGCTGCTCGGCGGCGGCGCGATCGCGGTGACCGCCGGGGGCCTGGGCGTGGCGGCCGGGCTCTGCCAGGGCGGCCCGGGCATGCTGCTGGCCGGCGCCGTGCTGACCGTGGCCGGCCTGGTGACCACCGCCGTCGCCGGGCGCCGGGCGGACGCGACGCGGTTCGACGTCGACCTCATCCGCCGCGACGGCGAGTACGCGTTCGTGCCGATGTTCGCCATGGCCGCCTCCGCGATGTACCACCTCACCCAGGGCGGCCGGTTCGACGGGTACGGCATCGTGACCGGCAGTGTCGAGGGGTTCGCGCTCGTCGCCCGGCAGTATCTCGCCCTCAACGACGTGCGCGGCTACGCCGTCCGGCTGGCCGAACGGGAGGCGCACTTCCGCGAGCTGGCGCACACCGATCCGCTCACCGACCTGGCCAACCGGCGCGGGCTGCTGCGGGCCCTGCACCGGTGCGCCGAGACGGGGGTGCCCTGCGTGCTGCTCGGGCTCGACCTGGACGGCTTCAAGAACGTCAACGACATGCGCGGGCACGACGTCGGCGACGCGGTGCTCGCCGAGGTGGGTCGGCGGCTGCGCGGCAACCTGCGGCCGGGCGATCTGGCCGCCCGCCTCGGCGGCGACGAGTTCGCGGTGCTGATGCACGGTTCGGCCGAGCCCGGGCCGGTCGCCGAGCGGCTGCTCGGGGTGCTCGGCCGCCCGTACGAGGAGGCGGACGGGCCGGTCTTCCTCTCGGTCAGCATCGGGGTGGCCGGCAGCCCGGGCGTCCACGACGTCGAGCTGTTGCTGCGCAACGCCGACCTGGCGTTGCGCTACGCCAAGCAGCGCGGCAAGAACCGGATCGAGCGCTACGACGCCACGTACGACCAGTTGCTGAGCCGGCGCACCCGGCTGGAGCACGAGCTGCGCGGCGCGATCGAGCGCGACGAGCTGCGGCTGGTCTTCCAGCCGGTGGCTTCGCTGCCCTCGGTCCGGCCGGTCGGCGCCGAGGCGCTGCTCCGCTGGCGTCACCCGGAGCTGGGCAACGTCCGGCCGGACGAGTTCATCCCGCTGGCCGAGGAGTGCGGGATGATCGCCAAGCTCGGCGCGTGGGTGCTGCACCAGGCGTGCTACCAGCTCTCCCGCTGGCTGGCCGACGGGCACGACGTCTGGGTGTCGGTGAACGTCTCGCCGCGCGAGCTGCACGCCCCGCAGTACGTCGTCCAGGTGGCCGACGCGTTGCGCGCGCACCACGTGCCGCCGCAGCGGCTGGTGCTGGAGGTGACCGAGCACGCCGTCGCCACCGACCTGGACGAGCTGATCCGGCGGCTGACCGCGTTGCGGCTGACCGGCGTCCGGATCGCGCTCGACGACTTCGGCGCCGGCTACTCCTCGCTGGGGCAGCTGCGGCGGCTGCCGATCGACATCCTCAAGATCGACCACAGTCTGGTCGCCGAGCACGAGCCGGTGCGGCCGGTGGGCCGGGAGGGGCCGGCGTTCGCCCCGATGGTCGACATCGTCATGCGCCTCGGCCACCAGCTCGGGCTGGAGGTGATCGCCGAGGGGGTCACCAACCCGACCGAGCTGGCCGCCGTGGTGGCCGCCGGCTGCCGGTTCGGCCAGGGCGCGCTCTTCGGCTGGGGGGTGCCGGCCGAGCACCTGGAGGCGATGCTGGAGGCGGCCACCGCGCCCGGCAACCGGCCCGCCGCGATCCCGCCCGCGCCGCCGTCCCCGCCGACGCGTACGCCGTCGCCGTTGCTGCCGCGGCTGCGTAACAACCCGCCCGCCCCACGCCCCGCCGTGGAGGCGTCCCCGCAGGTGACGGCTGGCGTGGAGGGGGTGTCGACGACCGACACGCCCACGTCCGTGAACCAAAATGTGGGATCAGTTGACTCATCGCGTGAGATGCGTCAGGCTTAGCCGCATGTCGTCGAACCGGTCGCTGCGAGTACTTACCTGAGCGCACTCTCCTCCCGAGAGTGCGCTGGCCCCGTGCATCCTGCACGAGGGCTTTTTTGTTGCCGTCGGACCATCGCCGGGGCGCACGCCGCCCCACCTGACAACCGCGTCACCCACTCACAGCCGAAGGCCTGAACCGCCATGACGAGACCCACGCCAGAGACCCTCGCCCACTCCGCCCGACGAGCCCGCACGGGCACCGGCGCGACCGGCGACGCCGCCGACCACGCCCCCGCCGCCCGCACCGGCGCCGCCCCCGCCGCGAGCCGGGCCGTCCCGGCCGGCGCGGACCCGGCCGGCACACCGGCACGGCAGCCCACCACCGCGCAGGTCTCCGGCGCCGGTTCGCTCGTGCGCTCGCTGGAGGCGCTCGGCGTCGACGTGGTCTTCGGCATCCCGGGCGGCGCGATCCTGCCCGCGTACGACCCGCTCTACGACTCCACCGTCCGGCACATCCTGGTCCGCCACGAGCAGGGCGCCGGGCACGCGGCCACCGGCTACGCGCAGGCCACCGGTCGGGTCGGCGTCTGCATCGCCACCTCCGGCCCGGGCGCGACCAACCTGGTCACCCCGATCGCGGACGCCTACATGGACTCGGTGCCGATCGTGGCGATCACCGGCCAGGTGGCCCGGCCGTCGATCGGCACGGACGCCTTCCAGGAGGCCGACATCCAGGGCATCACGCTGCCGATCACCAAGCACAACTTCCTGGTGCAGACCGCCGACGAGATCCCCCGGGTGCTCGCCGAGGCGTTCCACCTGGCCGCCACCGGCCGGCCCGGCCCGGTGCTCGTCGACATCCCCAAGGACGTCCTCCAGGCGCCGGCCACGTTCTCCTGGCCGCCGACGCTGGACCTGCCCGGCTACCGGCCCACGCTGCACCCGCACGGCAAGCAGATCCGCGAGGCGGCCCGGCTGATGACGACGGCCCGCCGGCCGGTGCTCTACGTCGGCGGCGGCGTGCTCAAGGCCGGCGCCACCGAGGGGCTGCGCCGGCTGGCCGAGCTGACCGGGATCCCGGTGGTCACCACGCTGATGGCGCTCGGCGCGTTCCCCGACTCGCACCGGCAGCACCTCGGCATGCCCGGCATGCACGGCACCGTCGCCGCGGTCTACGGCCTCCAGAAGGCCGACCTGATCGTGGCGCTCGGCGCCCGCTTCGACGACCGGGTGACCGGCAAGCTGGACTCGTTCGCGCCGGACGCCGCGGTGGTGCACGCCGACGTCGACCCGGCCGAGATCGGCAAGAACCGGCACGCCGACGTCCCGATCGTGGGCGACGCGCGGCACGTGATCGACGAGCTGATCGCGGCGGTCACCGCCGAGCAGGCCACCCACCCGGCCGCCGACCTGGCGGACTGGTGGCACCAGCTCGACGACCTGCGCGAGCGGTACCCGCTCGGCTTCGAGGAGCCGGCCGACGGCACGCTCTCCCCGCAGTTCGTGATCAAGCGGTTGGGTGAGATCGCCGGTCCGGACGCGATCTACGTGGCCGGCGTCGGCCAGCACCAGATGTGGGCCAGCCAGTTCATCTCCTACGAGAAGCCGAACACCTGGCTGAACTCCGGCGGGCTGGGCACCATGGGCTACGCCGTGCCGGCCGCGATGGGCGCCAAGGTGGGCCGACCGGAGACCACGGTCTGGGCGGTGGACGGCGACGGCTGCTTCCAGATGACCAACCAGGAGCTGGCCACCTGTGCGCTGGAGGGCATCCCGGTCAAGGTCGCCGTGATCAACAACGGCAACCTCGGCATGGTCCGGCAGTGGCAGACGCTGTTCTACGGGGAGCGCTACTCCAACACCGAGCTGGGCACGCACAAGCACCGCATCCCGGATTTCGTCAAGCTCGCCGAGGCGCTCGGCTGCGTCGGGCTGCGCTGCGAGAACGCCGCCGACGTGGACAAGACCATCGAGGCGGCCATGGCGATCACCGACGCGCCGGTGGTCATCGACTTCGTGGTCGGCAAGGACGCGATGGTGTGGCCGATGGTGGCCGCCGGCACCAGCAACGACGAGATCATGTTCGCCCGGGGCGTCCGCCCCGTCTTCGACGAGGACGACATCTAACAATGACACTGCACACGCTGTCCGTGCTGGTGGAGAACAAGCCGGGTGTCCTGGCCCGGGTCTCCGGGCTGTTCTCCCGGCGCGGGTTCAACATCGACAGTCTCGCCGTGGGCGAGACCGAGAACCCGGACGTCTCCCGGATCACCATCGTGGTCAACGCCGAGTCCTCGCCGCTGGAGCAGGTGACCAAGCAGCTCAACAAGCTGGTCAACGTACTCAAGATCGTTGAGCTGGACGCGCAGGTCTCGGTGGCCCGGGAGCTGCTGCTGGTCAAGGTCCGCGCGGACCGTAGCGCCCGCGCGCAGGTGCTGGAGACGGTCGGCCTGTTCCGGGCCCGGGTGGTCGACGTCGCGCCGGACACGTTGACCATCGAGGCCACCGGCACGCCGGACAAGCTCGACGCGCTGCTGCGCGACCTGGAGCCGTTCGGCATCAAGGAGATGGTCCAGTCCGGCACGGTGGCCATCGGGCGCGGCTCCCGCGCCATCACCGCCGGCCCGGCGCTGCGCGCCGCCTGATCCGTACCCACCAGTTTTTCGACGGGCCGACGGGCACCGCCGTACGAAAGGGAAGTCAATGAGCGTTGAGGTTTTCTACGACGACGACGCCGACCTGGGCCTGATCCAGGGCCGTAAGGTCGCCGTGATCGGGTACGGCAGCCAGGGCCACGCGCACGCGTTGTCGCTGCGTGACTCCGGCGTCGACGTGGTGATCGGCCTGCCCGCCGGGTCGAAGAGCCGGCCCAAGGCCGAGGAGCAGGGCCTGCGGGTGCTCAGCCCGGCGGAGGCGGCGGCCGAGGCCGACGTGATCATGATCCTGGCGCCGGACACCGCCCAGCGTGGCCTCTACGCCGACGCCATCGCGCCGAACCTGTCCGCCGGCAAGGCGCTCTTCTTCGGCCACGGCTTCAACATCCGGTACGGCCTGATCACGCCGCCGGCCGACGTGGACGTGGCGATGGTCGCCCCGAAGGGTCCCGGTCACCTGGTCCGCCGCCAGTACGTCGACGGCAAGGGCGTGCCCTGCCTGGTCGCCGTCGAGCAGGACCCGAGCGGCAACGCGTTCGCCCTGGCGCTGGCGTACGCCAAGGCGATCGGCGGCACCCGGGCCGGCGCGATCCGGACCACCTTCACCGAGGAGACCGAGACCGACCTCTTCGGCGAGCAGGCGGTGCTCTGCGGCGGCGCGGCGGCGCTGGTGCAGACCGGTTTCGAGGTGCTCACCGAGGCCGGCTACGCGCCCGAGGTGGCCTACTTCGAGTGCCTGCACGAGCTGAAGCTCATCGTCGACCTGATGTACGAGGGCGGCATCGCCCGGATGCGCTACAGCATCTCCGACACCGCCGAGTACGGTGACCTGTCCCGTGGCCCCCGGGTCGTCGACTCGCGGGTCAAGGACGAGATGCGCAAGATCCTCGGCGAGATCCAGTCCGGCGAGTTCGCCCGCGAGTGGGTGGCCGAGGACGAGGCCGGCCGGCCGAACTTCGCCAAGTGGCGGGCCGAGGGCGCGGCGCACCCGATCGAGGAGACCGGGCAGAAGCTGCGCGCCATGATGAGCTGGGTCGACCGCCCGATCACCGAGACCGCCTGACCCGGCACACCGCCCGACCGGGCACATCGTGCGACCCGCGACCCGACGCTCTCCCCGGCGTCGGGCCGCGGGTCGTCGCCGTCGGCACGTGAACCGGCGGTGTCCGGCGCGTGACGACCGCGTGTGAGGGCCCTCACCCCGTGGTCCGGGACCCGGAGGGCGGGCCGACACCTACCATCCTTGGTGTGGTGCTCCACGCGGCACCCGACGGCCATGGCACGGATCGGCGCAGGGCGCAGCGCGGCGCCCCGACGCCCCAGGCCAACCGATACCGAGCGTCTACGAGGACCGATGAATCCTGTCGTACTGATCGCCGAAGAACTCGCCCCCGCCGCCATCGAGGTGCTCGCGCACGACTTCGACGTGCGCCACGTGGACGGCACCGACCGTCCGGCCCTGCTCTCCGCGCTCTCCGAGGCCGACGCGGTGATCGTACGCAGCGCCACCCAGATCGACGCCGAGGCGGTCGCGGCGGCGCCCCGGCTGAAGGTGGTCGCCCGGGCCGGCGTCGGCCTGGACAACGTCGAGGTGCCGGCCGCCACCGCGCGTGGCGTCATGGTGGTCAACGCTCCCACCTCCAACATCGTCTCCGCCGCCGAGCAGGCGGTCGCGCTGCTGCTCGCGGTGGCCCGCAACACCGCCAGCGCCAGCGCCGCGCTCAAGGCCGGCGAGTGGAAGCGGTCGAAGTACACCGGCGTGGAGATCCAGGGCAAGACCGTGGGCGTGGTCGGCCTCGGCCGCATCGGCGTGCTGTTCGCGCAGCGCATCGCCGCGTTCGGCACCCGGCTCATCGCGTACGACCCGTACATCCAGCCGGCCCGCGCCGCGCAGCTCGGGGTGCGTCTGGTCGGCCTGGAGGAGCTGCTGCGGGAGAGCGACTTCATCTCGATCCACCTGCCGAAGACGCCGGAGACGGTGGGCCTGATCGGCGAGAAGGAACTGGCGGTCGTCAAGCCGGGCGTCCGGATCGTCAACGCCGCCCGGGGCGGGCTGGTCGACGAGCAGGCGCTCGCCGACGCGATCGCGGAGGGCCGGGTCGCCGGCGCCGGAGTCGACGTGTACGCCAAGGAGCCCTGCACCTCGTCGCCGCTGTTCGCGTTCGACAACGTGGTGGCCACCCCGCACCTGGGCGCCTCCACGAACGAGGCGCAGGACAAGGCCGGTCTGGCCGTGGCGAAGAGCGTCAAGCTCGCGCTCCAGGGCGAGTTCGTGCCGGACGCGGTGAACGTGCAGGCCGGCGGCGTGGTCGCCGAGGACGTCCGGCCGCTGCTGCCGCTGGCCGAGAAGCTGGGCCGGGCGTTCACCGCGCTGGCCGGCGGCGTGGCCGCCAGCGTCACCGTCGAGGTGCGCGGCGAGATCGCCAGCCACGACGTGTCGGTGCTCAAGCTCGCCGCCACCAAGGGGCTGTTCAGCTCCGTGGTCGAGGAGCAGGTCACCTACGTCAACGCGCCGCACCTGGCCGCCGAGCGGGGCGTCGAGGTCACGCTGGCCACGCCGACCGAGACGGTGGACCACCCGAACCTGGTGACGGTGCGCGGCGCGCTGCCGGACGGGCGGACCGTCCGGGTCTCCGGCACGGCGGTGCACACCGGCGCCCGGGACGTGCTCAAGCTGACCGAGGTGGACGGCTTCGACGTGGAGATCGGCGCGGAGGGCATCCTGGTCTTCCTGCGTTACGTCGACCGTCCCGGGGTGGTCGGCACGGTCGGCACGCTGCTCGGCGAGGCCGGCGTCAACATCGCCGCCATGCAGGTGGCCCGGCGGGAGGCCGGCGGCGAGACGTTGATGACGCTCACCGTCGACCAGGCGCTCGGCGCCGACCTGCTCACCTCCGCGGCCGACTCGATCGGTGCGGTCGCGGCCAGCGCGGCCGACCTGCGCGACGAGTAGTCCGCACGACGGATCGGGGCCCGGCCGCTTCGGCCGGGCCCTTCGTCGTGCGGGACGCCGGTCGCGTCGGTCAGGACCGGACGCGGGCGGGCGGCGGGTAGACCGAGCCGTCCTGCGCGTCGAAGAGCATCAGGTCGTGTTCGCCGGCCAGCCGCTCGATGTCCAGCAGGACCTGGTCCGGGCAGGCGGGGTGCAGGTTCATCTCGACGTGGTCGGCGGCCGCGTGCAGCGGTGCGACCTCCCACGGCGTGCCCGGTCGGGCCGGCCGGTCGGGGTAGCTCGCCGTGATCGCCCGGTAGAAGCCGACCACGCGCGGGTCGGGGTGCTGCTCGCCGTGCCATCCCTCGCGGCACTGCCGCACGGCCGCTCGCACCTGCTCCGGGGTGGCCCCGTTCGGCAGGGCCCACACGCTCAGATCGAAACTCACGGCGGACAGCGTGCCATCCCCGGCGGCCGGCGTCACTTCCGCCCCGCCCCGAGGGTTCACCTGCTGATTGTCGACACCGGTCCGGCGGCGTCCGCTGTGGAGACTCTTGCGTCGAGTTGCGTCGATTCGCTAGCGTACCCGGTGCGGTTTCCGGCTGAGTCGATTTCCCGGCCCGTCTTCGGGTGGCGCGGTCGGGCGTCCGGTCCGTCGGCCCGCACCCCTCGATTGCGCGAGCCACGCGCATTCGTCGCTGACCGGCCCCCACGGTCGTTGCCGAGACCGCGGGGGCCGATCGCGGTTCCGCGCCCCGGATGCGAGCGGGGCGTGACCGCGCGTCAGCGGCGCTGGTGCGCGAAGAGCGCGCGGTAGTCCGAGCCGTCGCGGAACCAGGCCAGGCCGGCCGGCCCGGCGGCGTACAGGGCGGTGGCGTAGGCGTCGGCGATCGCCAGGTCCGGGCCGACCACGGTGGCGGCGACCAGCCGTTCGGTCGACTCCCCGGTGTGCGGGTCGACGACGTGCCCCCGCCGCCCGGTGACCCCGGAGGTGCCGACCGCGCCGGCGGTCATCTCCAGCACCAGCGGCGGCCGGCGGGCCTCGGTCGGGTGGTGCACCGCGACCCGCCACGGGCCGCCGTGCGCGGCGTGGCCGCGTACCGTCAGGTCGGCGCCGCTGAGCACGGCGTAGTCGTGGATGCCGGCGGCGCGCAACCGCGCCGCGGCCCGCTCCACCGCCCAGCCGCCGAGCAGGCCGCCCGGGTCGAAGCCGCCCGGCACCGCCCAGGCGTCGAACCATCCGTCGGTCGCCGCCCGCATGGCGGCGCAGCGGTCCACCAGGTCGGCCAGCGGAGGGTACGAGTCGGGGCTGATCTCGTCGCGTCGCAGCCGCGACACCAGGCTGTCCGGCTGGTTCGGGCCGAAGGTGAGGTCGACGGCGCGCAGTTCGGCGACGGCGTCGCGGAGCGCCTCGCCGACGCCCCGGTGACCGAACCAGTCCGGCGCGTTGAGCAGCAGCGTGTACTCCGCGGTGGAGGTGCTGACGGTGTGCCGGACGCTGATCCGGTCGTAGGGGGCGGTGCCGTCGCGCTCCACCCGGTGGCTGCGGGAGCCGAGGCGCAGGTCGGGGCGGGGCTGGCGGAAGCCGGTCTGGTCGACCCAGCGGGTCCGGGGTTGTTCGTCCGCCCAGTGTGCCCGCCGCTGGTCGATCCGCATGACACCCGCCCCCTCGCTGGCCGCCGCACCGTCGCGGCGATGCCGGTGCCGGGTGCCCGTCGACCCGGTCGACTCGACCCTAAGCAGTGGAGATGACCGCACCATGAATGCCGGCTGGGAGCCTCCTGTGCATCGGGCTTCCCGGATGGTGGAAGACTCGTACCGGGAGGCGGGACGGCGACGTAGCGTTGCGCAGAACGACGAGGTGAGGAGCGCCAGGTGGCACGCATCGCGGTGGTGGCCGGTGACGGCATCGGTCCCGAGGTGGTCGGGCAGGCCCGCAAGGTCCTCGACGCCGTGCTGCCCGGCATCGAGGCCACCGAGTACGACCTCGGCGCCGCGCGCTGGCACCGCACCGGCGAGGTGCTCCCGGACAGCGTCCTCGACGAACTGGCCGGTCACGACGCCATCCTGCTCGGCGCCGTCGGCGACCCGACCGTGCCGCCCGGCGTGCTGGAGCGCGGCCTGCTGCTCAAGCTCCGCTTCGCTTTCGACCAGTACGTGAACCTCCGGCCGTCCCGGCTCTGGCCCGGCGTGACCGGCCCGCTGGCGGCCGTCAAGCCTGGCGAGGTGGACCTCGTGGTGGTCCGCGAGGGCACCGAGGGGCTCTACGCGGGCGCCGGCGGCAGCCTGCACCGGGGCACCCCGGCCGAGGTGGCCACCGAGGAGAGCCTGAACACCCGGCACGGTGTCGAGCGGGTGATCCGGGACGCGTTCGCCCGGGCCGACCGCCGGGAGCGGCGCAAGGTCACGCTGGTGCACAAGACCAACGTGCTCACCCACGCCGGCTCGCTGTGGTCCCGCGCCTTCGCCGAGGTGGCCGCCGAGCACCCCGACGTGACCACGGAGTACCAGCACGTCGACGCCGCCGCGATGTTCCTGGTGACGAACCCGTCCCGGTACGACGTGGTGGTGACCGACAACCTCTTCGGGGACATCCTCACCGACATCGCCGCCGCGGTGACCGGTGGCATCGGGTTGGCCGCCAGCGGCTGCATCAACCCGGAGGGGCGGTACCCGTCGATGTTCGAGCCGGTGCACGGCTCCGCGCCGGACATCGCCGGCAAGGGCGTCGCCGACCCGGTGGCCGCCGTGCTCTCCGCCGCGCTGCTGCTCGACCAGCTCGGCCACGCCGACGCCGCCGCGCGGGTCACCGCCGCGGTCGCCGCCGAGCTGTCCGGGCGTACCCCCGGCACGCCGCTGCGCACCGACGAGGTCGGCGACCGGCTCGCCGCCCACGCGGTAGCCTGACCGGGCCGATCCTGCTGGCGGCCCGGTTCCGGGCCGCCAGACCCGTTTCCGGGCCAGCTCCCCCCGATTGGCATCGTCGATGTGCGGGGCCGGAGCTATCCGCTGAACGACCGTTCGGGGTAAGTTTCTGGCACCAGTGACGTCGGTGTGCGACCCCCGCATGCCGTGGACCCGCAGGGAGGTCAGCGCGATGAGCGGTGGTGACAAGCTCGATTTCGAGATCCGTCCGAATCCCGCGCCGGTATCCGCCGCCGACCGGGCCGCCCTGCTGGCGAACCCGGGGTTCGGCCGGGTGTTCACCGACCACATGGTCACCATCCGCTACGCCGACGGCAAGGGCTGGTACGACGCCCGGGTCGAGGCGCGCGCCCCGATCCCGATGGACCCGGCCGCCGCGGTGCTGCACTACGCGCAGGAGATCTTCGAGGGCCTGAAGGCGTACCGCACCGGTGACGGTTCGGTGACCATGTTCCGCCCGGAGGCCAACGCGGCCCGCTTCGTGGCGTCCGCCCGCCGGCTGGCCATGCCGGAGCTGCCGCCGGAGACGTTCCTGGAGTCGTTGCGTCGACTGGTCGAGATCGACCGGGAGTGGATCCCGGAGCACGAGGACGGCAGCCTCTACCTGCGGCCTTTCATGTTCGCCAGCGAGGTCTTCCTCGGCGTGCGCCCGGCCAACGAATACCTCTACTGCGTCATCGCGTCGCCGGCCGGCGCCTACTTCGCCGGCGGGGTGAAGCCGGTGACGGTCTGGGTCTCGCCGGACTACACCCGGGCCGCGCCCGGCGGCACCGGCGCGGCCAAGTGCGGCGGCAACTACGCCACCTCGCTGGCGGCCCAGGCCGAGGCGATCGAGGCCGGCTGCGACCAGGTGGTCTTCCTGGACGCGGTCGAGCGGCGGTTCGTCGACGAGTTGGGCGGCATGAACGTCTTCTTCGTCTACGACGACGGCACGGTCGTCACCCCGCCGCTGAGCGGCACGATCCTGCCGGGCATCACCCGCGACGCGATCCTGATGCTGGCCGGCGAGGCCGGGCACACGGTCCGGGAGAGCCCGGTCAGCTTCGCCGACTGGCAGGCGGACGCGGCCAGCGGCCGGCTGCGCGAGGTCTTCGCGTGCGGCACCGCCGCCGTGATCACCCCGATCGGCGGCGTGCGCTTCCCGGACGGCGAGTTCCTCATCGGCGGCGGCGAGCCGGGCCGCACCACCATGGCGTTGCGGCAGAAGCTGGTCGACATCCAGCGCGGTCGCACCGCCGACCCCCACCACTGGGTCACCCGGGTGCTCTGACGCCCCCGGAGGCGTGACCAAGGAGTTGGCGTCCCCCGGTCCGGAGCCGGACGCCAACTCCTTGGTCGACACGTCATTCCAGGAGGTGGGCGCGGAGCGCGTCGAGCTGGGCCTCGGTGACGCCGGCGTGCGTCAGGTAGCCCTCGACCGAGCCGTGGCCGGCGCGCAGCTCGGCGAGGAACAGCTCCATCGCCTCGGCGGGGGAGCCCAGGAACGGCGGCGGCAGCTCCTCCGCGTCCGGCAGGGTGGCCCGCACCCAGGCGCTGAACCGTTCGGACGCGGCGGTGCTGAGCGCGTAGTCCGCGACGATGTCGTCGTCGGCCACGCCGAGCACGGCCAGCGTGAGCGCGCAGACGATGCCGGTGCGGTCCTTGCCGGCGACGCAGTGCACCACCACCGGGGCGTTGGCGCTGTCGGCGATCAGGCCGACCGCCTCGGCCAGCCCCGCCGTGCCGGTGCGGGCCAGGTCCGCGTACCGGTCGGCGAGGTAGCGGGCCAGGTCGACGCCGGAGGACTCGAACTGCTGGGCGGCCCAGTCCGCATGCTCGGGATGGATGTGCCGGTAGGCGAGCCCGTCGTAGTCGGGCACCCGGCCGTCGCGCGCCACCTCGGTCGGCCGGCGCAGGTCGATCACCGTGCGGATGCCGAGCGCGGTGAACGCGGCCCGGTCGGTCTCGTCGATGCGGTGCAGCGAGTCGGAGCGGTAGAGCCGACCGCGTCGGACGGCGCGGCCGTCGCGGGCGGGGTAGCCGCCGACGTCGCGGAAGTTGAACAGGGCGGGGAAGGGGGTCTCCGGGGCGTCCACCCCTGACACGGTAACGGCCGGCGGCGGCATCGGTGTGCCCCCGCCGGCCGTGGCCGGTGCTGTCTCAGATCCGGGCCGGGCCGTCCGGCGGCAGCGCGGAGTAGTTCTCGCCGTAGTAGCCGCCGAGCTTGTCCCGGTAGGCCGGGTCGGCGTGGTTGCTCTCGTCGTACTCCGGGGCCGCCTTGATCTGGTCCTTGTCCCGGTCGACGAAGACCTTCCGGTCGTCGTGGTCGACGCGGTTCACCGTGCCGGCCGGGAGCATGACCTTCTTGCCGAAGATCCACGGGCCGGTGTCGACCACCAGGTAGCTGTCGTCGACCTCGTGGCTCGCCTTGTCGATCTTGCCGATGCTGCCGTCGGTCGCCTCGACCTTGTAGCCGGTGAGGTCGGCGCTGGCCACGCCGGCCTCGTCGCGGTAACGCCAGGGGTCGAACGCGCCGGCGGGCGCGCCGCCGGCGTAGGCGCCCTGGCCACCGTCGGCGACCGGCTCGGTGGTGCCGTGCGTGGTGTGCGGGTCGAGCCTGTCCATAGGGGTGACTCCTGTCCCGGCCGGTAGGCCGTCATGGGGAGTGAATGTGTCGTTGCTGAGCCGGTTCATACCCGTTGGCCGACTTTTCAATCCTTGCCCGCATCCCGGAATGTGGATTACCGCTCCCAGCACGCGGCGGAGGTGGCAGAGTACCGGTCGTGACCAGCTCCGTCCTGATCATTAGCAGCTAGCGCGCCGGCTTCCCTCGCCGAGCGCGCCGACCTCCCGCATTTCGCGGGGGGTCTTTTTGTTGCTCTCCCCAGGCACGAGAAGAGGACTCCGATGACCTTCCAGGTGTACGACACGACGCTGCGCGACGGCGCCCAGCGTGAAGGGCTCAGCTACTCGGTGGTCGACAAGCTGGCGGTGGCCCGCCTGCTCGACGACCTCGGGGTCGGCTTCATCGAGGGCGGCTGGCCGGGCGCGGTGCCCAAGGACACCGAGTTCTTCCGTCGGGCCCGCACGGAGCTGGACCTGCGGCACGCCGTCCTGGTCGCGTTCGGCGCCACCCGCAAGGCCGGCCTGGCGGTCTCCGACGACCCGCAGGTGGGCGGGCTGCTCGACGCCGGGACCCCGGCCGTGGCGCTGGTCGCCAAGGCGGACCTGCGGCACGTCGAGCGCGCGCTGCGCACCACCGCCGAGGAGAACCTGGCGATGGTCCGGGACACCGTCGCGTACCTGGTGGCGCAGGGGCGGCGGGTGTTCGTCGACGGGGAGCACACGTTCGACGGCTTCCGCCACGACCCCGGCTACACCGCTGCCGTGGTGGCGACCGCGATGGCCGCCGGCGCCGAGCGGTTCGTGCTCTGCGACACCAACGGCGGCATGCTGCCCTCCCAGGTCACCGCCGCGATCGAGGACCTCATCGCGCGGACCGGCGTGGCGCCGGAGCGGCTGGGCATGCACGCCCAGAACGACACCGCCTGCGCGGTGGCGAACACGATCGCCGCGGTCGAGGCCGGCGTCCGGCACGTGCAGGGCACCGCCAACGGGTACGGCGAGCGCCCCGGCAACGCGGACCTGTTCGCGATCGTCGCCAACCTCCAGCTCAAGCTCGGCATGCCCGTCCTACCGGAGGGTTGCCTGGAACAGATGGTGCGGGTCTCGCACGCCATCGCCGAGATCGCCAACATCGCCCCCGACACCCACCAGGCCTACGTCGGGGCCGCCGCCTTCGCCCACAAGGCGGGGCTGCACGCGAGCGCGATCAAGGTCGACCCGTTGCTCTACAACCACGTGGACCCCGCCGTGGTGGGCAACGACATGCGGATCCTGGTGACCGAGATGGCCGGCCGGGCCAGCATCGAGCTCAAGAGCCGCGAGCTGGGTCTGGACCTGGCCGGCCATCCGGAGGCGCTCTCCCGGGTCACCGGCCGGGTCAAGGAGCTGGAGGCCGGCGGCTGGTCGTTCGAGGCCGCCGACGCCTCGTTCGAGCTGCTGGTCCGCTCCGAGCTGCCGGACGCCGCGCCGGCCCGGCCGTTCGCGCTGGAGTCGTACCGGGTGCTTGTCGAGCACCGCGAGGACGGCGCGGTGGTCTCCGAGGCGACCGTCAAGATCCGGGTACGCGGCGAGCGGTTGATCGCCACCGCCGAGGGCAACGGCCCGGTCAACGCGCTCGACGAGGCGCTGCGGTCCGGGCTGGCCCGGCACTACCCGGAGCTGCGGGAGTTCGAGCTGGCCGACTACAAGGTGCGCATCCTGGAGGGCAGCCACGGCACCGGCGCGGTGACCCGGGTGCTGGTGGAGACCGCCGGCGCGGGCCGGGACTGGACCACCGTCGGCGTGCACCCCAACGTGGTGGAGGCGAGCTGGCACGCGCTCGTCGACGCGCTCACCTACGGCCTGGACAAGGCGGGGGCCCGGCTGAACGCCTGAGGCGGGGGCCCGGCCCCGCTCACGCCGCCGGCAGGCGCAGCTCGGCCAGCACCGCCCGGTGGTCGCTGCCCTGCACCGGCCAGACGTCGACGGCGCGGACCGCGATGCGGCGGTCGACAAGCACGTGGTCGATGGTGACCGGCGGGATCGGGTCGCCGTCGTACGGGCCCCAGGTGCCGGCGAGCCCGGCCCCGACCGCGTCGGCGGCGTCGGTGTAGCCGGTCGCGATCAGGCGGCGCACGGTGGCGTGGTCAAGCGTGGCGTTGAAGTCGCCGGCCAGCACACTGAGCCCGGCGCTCGGGGTGGCCGGCGGCTGGGCGCGCTGGTCGGTCCACCACTGCGGCACCGCGTCCAGGATGTACGGCGCGCCCGGGTGCGCCGACTCCACCCGCAGCGGCGGCGCGCCCGGCACCGTCAGCGTGGCGTACGCCTGGGTGAGGAAGTATCGCCGATGACGTCGGTAGCCGGGGTCGTGCAGCGGATAGCGGGCGTACAGGCCGGAGCCGGTGGAGCCCACCTCCGGGCTCAGCGACCGGTACGGCAGCAGCGTGGCCAGGCCGAGCCGGTCCAGGTCGGCGGCGAGCTGCGGGCTGAGCTCCTGCACGGTGAGCACGTCCACCCGGTGCGCGCGGACCAGGGCCACCAGCCGGGCCGGGTCGGCCGAGCCCAGGCGCAGGTTGGCGGTGAGCAGCCGCAGCGTCGGTCCGTCGGCGGGCGGCTGGTCGTCGGCGACCGCCCGCGGCGCCACGGCGCCGACCAGCGCCAGCGTGGCGAGCGCCGCGACCACCGCGGGCGCGCGGCGGCGCAGCGCGAGTGCCAGCCCCGCGAGCACCGGCGCCGCCGCGGCGACGTACGGCGTGAAGGCGGTCGTCAGCACCAGCGGGCCCCGTTCCAGCCCGGCCAGCCGCAGCACCGCCCAGGCGGCCACCGGCGCGACCGCCAGCCAGCACGCCACCGTCGCCCACCGGCTGCGGCGGGTGTCGTCGCGCGGGGGAGCGTCCATGGTGATCACGGCGGTGAGCGTACCGGGGGGCGGGTCGGTCCGGTGTCCCGCGAAGCAATTTCGTGAATGGTCGAGCGTGGCCTTCTCACAATTTCGAGACGGCTTTCGAGGCGCGTTGGACACGCGATTAACGCTATTGACCGACCCATTTTCCGGTGTTAGGTTCCACCTGGTTGAGACATTCCAATGCTCCGTAGTAAGACCAGCTCAGCGGCCGTGCTCTCCACTGCGGGAACCCGATGTCCCGCAATTGCTCGCGCCGTTTCATCACCACGGTCAAAAGAGGGAGACCAGTCATGGCTACATTCTTCAAGCGAAAGGCGACGGTGGTGGCGCTCGCCGCGCTCGCCCTCACCGTGGCCGGTGGCGGGATCGCGGTCGCCGCCCAGCCCGAGTCGAAGGCCGGCCAGCCCACCCGGTCCGCCGGGCAGCAGCCGGAGGTCAGCCCCGCCGAGCGGCAGGCCGCCCGGTCCGCCATGCGGGCCACGCTGGCCCCGCCGGCTCCCGGGCAGGTCGCCTGGGCGGTGGTGTCGTCCACCGGCGTGCTGCTCCAGCACTCCGGCAACGTGGTCTCCGCGTTCCGGTTCCCGCCCGGGCCGGGCGTGACGCCGGGGCAGTTCCAGGTGCTGCTCGACTACGACGTGAGCCAGAAGGCGTACGTGGCGACCGTCGGCACCAACGACTCGGCGAACGTCCCGCCGGCCGGCGAGGTGTCCGTCGCGCCGCGGCTGCTGACGCCGAACGCGGTCTTCGTGCAGACCCGCAACTCCGCCGGCATCGTCTCGCCGCGGCCGTTCCACCTCGTGGTCACCAGCTGACCCGCCCCGCCGGACGCCGGCCCCCGCCACGGCGGGGGCCGGTGTCATGTTCCGTCCCGGTCCAGGGCTCCGGACGCCGTTTCGCGCCGTTCCCGCCCGGTCGGGGAGGTCCTCCCGGTCCGGCCCGGACCGGACCAGCCTGGGCCGGATAATCCGACGTTTGTCGGCCGTCCGGCCCGGGAAGCAAGCACCGTGACGGACATCTCGGACACCCTGGCCAGCGTGCCCAGCCCGGTCGACGCGGACGCGAGCGGCGTCGAGTTGGACCAGACCCTCTTCGAGGTCAAACGCGTGATCGTCGGGCAGGATCGGCTCGTCGACCGCCTGCTCACCGCGCTCGTCGCCGACGGGCACTGCCTGCTGGAGGGCGTGCCGGGGGTGGCCAAGACGCTGGCCGCGCAGACACTCGCCACAGTGGTCGGCGGCACGTTCTCCCGGATCCAGTTCACGCCCGACCTGGTCCCGTCGGACATCGTCGGCACCCGGATCTACCGGGCCTCCACCGAGGCGTTCGACGTGGAGCTGGGACCGATCATGGCGAACCTGGTGCTCGCCGACGAGATCAACCGCGCTCCGGCCAAGGTGCAGTCCGCGTTGCTGGAGGCGATGGCCGAGCGGCAGGTCTCCATCGCCGGACGGAGCTGGCCGGTGCCCGACCCGTTCCTGGTGCTGGCCACCCAGAACCCGATCGAGTCGGAGGGCGTCTACCAACTGCCCGAGGCGCAGCGCGACCGGTTCCTCATGAAGGTCGTGGTCGACTACCCGAGTGACGCCGACGAGCTGGCCATCCTCTACCGGATGAGCACCGAGCGACCCACCGCGCGTCCGGTGCTGGACCCGGTCCGGCTGCGCGAGCTGCAACGCCGCGCCGCCGACGTCTTCGTCCACCACGCGCTCGCCGAGTACGTGGTCCGGCTCATCCTCGCCACCCGGGACCCCTGCCGCTTCGGCCTGCCCGACGTCGCGCCGCTGCTGGCGTATGGGGCCAGCCCTCGGGCCACGCTCGGCCTGGTCGCCGCCGCCCGCGCGCACGCGCTGATCCACGGCCGGGACTACGTGCTCCCCGAGGACGTCCGGGACCTGGCGGTGGACGTGCTGGCGCACCGGCTGGTGCTCTCCTTCGACGCGGTGGCCGACGGGGTCACCGGCGAGGAGTTGGTGCGTCGCCTGGTCGAGGCGGTGCCTCCGCCCCGGCTGGTGACCGGTCCCGCGCCGGCGGCGGCGGACCTGGCGGCGGCGTGACCCGCCGCACCGCTCCCGCGCCGGCCGGTCCCGGCCTCGTCGACCTCGCCCCCGACCAGCGGCTGCGCCGCTTGGAGCTGACCGTGACGCGGCGGCTCGACGGCCTGCTGCACGGCCGGTACCGGGGCCTGCTGCCCGGTCCCGGCAGCGAGGCGGCCGGCAGTCGCGAGTACCGCCCCGGCGAGGACGAGGTACGCCGGATGGACTGGGCGGTCACCGCCCGCACCACCGTCCCGCACGTGCGGGAGGTCGACGCCGACCGGGAGTTGACCACCTGGGTGCTGGTCGACGCCAGCCCCAGCATGGAGTACGGGACGTCCACACTGGACAAACGCGAACTGGCGGTGGCGGCGGTGGCCTGCGTCGGCTTCCTCACCGCCGGCGTCGGCAACCGGCTCGGCGCCCAGGTGCTCGCCCCGGACGGGTTGCGCCGGTTCCCGGCCCGCAGCGGTCGGACCCATCTGCTCGGGCTGCTCCGCGCGTTGCTCGACGCCCCGCGTACCGGTGAGCGGCCGGACGCGCGCGCGGCCGGACGGGCCGACGGCGACCCCGACGCCGCGACGCCGGGCCTGGCCGACGGTCTGGCTGGGGTGCAGCGCGTCGCCACCTCGCGCGGGTTGGTGGTGGTGATCTCCGACTTCCTCGACGACCTGCCGGACGACCCGGATTCGCCCCCGCCGTGGGCGACCGCGCTGCGCCGGCTGGCGGTCCGGCACCAGGTGCTCGCCGTGGAGGTGACCGACCCGCGCGAGCTGGAGCTGCCCGACGTCGGGCTGATCACCCTGATCGACCCGGAGAACGGGCGGCACCGCGAGGTGTGGACCGGCGACCCGGCGCTGCGCGAGCGGTACGCGCACGCCGCCGCCGCCCAACGCGACCAGGTGCGCCGGGCCCTGCGCCGGGCCGGCGCCACCCACCTGACGCTGCGCACCGACCGGGACTGGTGCGCGGACGTGGTCCGGCACGTGCACGAGCAGCGTCGGCTGGCCACCGCGCCGGCCGCCGCCCGGGGCGGTGCGGCATGAGCTGGCAGTCACCCGCGCGACTCTGGCTGCTGCTCCTGGTCGCCGCGCTGGTCGCCGGCTACCTGGTGCGCCAGCGCCGGCAGAGCCGCTACGCGGTCCGCTTCACCAACCTGCGCCTGCTGGACCGGGTCGCGCCGCGCCGGCCGGCCTGGCGCCGGCACGTGCCGGCGGGGCTCTTCCTCGCCATGCTGGCGTTGCTGGTGGTCGGGTTCGCCCGGCCCGAGGCGGAGGTGCGGGTGCCCCGGGAACGGGCCACCGTGATGGTCGCGGTGGACGTCTCCACCTCGATGCTCGCCGGTGACGTGGACCCGGACCGGCTCACCGCGGCCAAGGAGGCCGGCCGGAAGTTCGTCGACGGGCTGCCGGACGAGTTCAACGTCGGCCTGGTCGCGTTCGCCGGCAGCGCGGCGGTGCTGGTGCCGCCGAGCACCGACCGGGAGGCGCTGCACGAGGGCATCCAGCGGCTCGCCGAGGGGATCACCGGCGTGCAGGGCACCGCCATCGGCGAGGCGATCAGCACCTCGCTCGGCGCGGTGAAGAGCCTGGACGCCAGCGCCGCCAAGAACCCGCCACCGGCCCGGATCATCATCCTCTCCGACGGCGCGAACACCTCCGGGATGGACCCGATGGAGGCCGCGGACCAGGCGGTGGCCGCCAAGGTGCCGGTGCACACCATCTCGTTCGGCACGCCCGGCGGGTCGGTGGACCGGGGCGGCCGGGCGATCCAGGTGCCGGTGGACGGGCAGACGCTCAAGGCGGTCGCCGAGGCGACCGGCGGCGGCTTCCACGAGGCGTCGACCAGCCGCGAGCTGAAGGACGTCTACGAGGACATCGGCACCTCGGTCGGCTACCGCACCCAACGGCAGGACATCTCGGCCCGCTTCATCGGGTTCGGGCTGGTCCTGGCCATGGGCGCCGCCGCCGGCTCGCTGCGGTGGTTCTCCCGGCTGCCCTGACCCGCACATCCGGACCGGACGACGCACGACACGTGAGGAGCCAGGCATGGCAGTGCAGACCGGACTCGGCGAGCCGCGCGGCCCGTGGTTCGTCTCCCCGGAGCTGGACCCGGACGGACGCGGTCCCGACGGCGTACCCGGATCCGCCCGGCCGGCGGGGCGACGGGGCTGGTCGGGCCGGCTGCTGAGCGCGGCGGCGGTGGTGGCGCTCTCCACCGTCTCCGGCGCGGCGGCCGGCACCTGGGCGGCCGACCGGGGCGCGCCCGGCCCGTCCGCGGCCTCCGCCGCGCCGGTGCCGGCCGAGCTGGTCACCGCCGCCGGCAGGACGGTGCCCGGGGTGGTGTCGGTGATGGTCGGCGGGAAGTCCGGCGCGGGAGCGTCCGGCTCCGGCTTCGCCATCGACAACGAGCAGCACATCGTCACCAACGACCACATCCTGGCCCGGGGCGGCGCCGGCCCGGTGACGGTGGAGACCTCGGACGGGCGTCGGATCGCCGCCGAGGTGGTGGGCCGGGCGCCGGACAGCGACCTGGCCGTGCTCAAGGTGCCCGCGTCGGCCGGGTTGCCGCCGCTGCCGCTGGCGAAGCCGAACGGGACCCGGGTGGGCGAGCCGGTGCTCGCGGTCGGTTCGCCGCTCGGGCTCGCCGGCACGGTCACCGCCGGTATCGTCAGCGCGCTCAACCGGCAGGTCCGGATCGGCAACGGCCGGCACACCGCGGTGCAGACGGACGCCTCCATCAACCCGGGCAACTCCGGCGGGCCGCTGGTCAACGCGCGCGGGGAGGTGGTCGGCGTGAACACCGCCATCGCCACCATCGACGGGAACGGCTCGATCGGCATCGGCTTCGCCATCCCCATCGACCAGGTCCAGCAGACCGCCGACACGATCATCGGCCGGGGCGGCTGAGCTGCGCGGACAAGCCGGAACTGTCGGATATCCGGCGTGGGACCATCGGACCATGGAAATATTACGCTGAGTATGGATACTGGCGGAGGTGGAGCAAGCTGTCATCGCGGCCCTCCTCCTGGTGGGCCTGGTCATCGGCGCCGGAGTCGGCGCGTCGTACGCCCGTGCCAAGCGCGGCTGGAAGGACTACCGGACGGTCCGTAGCAGCGTGCCGGGCGCGCGGCGCACCGCCTGGGCGGCGATCCGCGGCGTGGCCGCCAAGCTGGTCGTGATCGCCCTGCTGCTGGTCGGCGCCGCCGCGTACGCGGCGTCCGGCGCCGGTCAGGAACGAGCCGGACCGGCCCCGACCGGCACCCCGAGCCCGAGCCACCGTCCGGGGCGCTAGCCTCGGGGCGTGGACGACGGACTGCGGGTGACCGACCGGCTCGTGGTGCCCGCCGCCGAGCTGCGGGAGCGGTTCTCCCGGTCGTCCGGGCCAGGCGGGCAGGGCGTCAACACCACCGACTCCCGGGTGGAGCTGAGCTTCGACCTGGCCGGCTCGCCCAGTGTGCCGCCCGCGCTGCGGGAGCGGGCCCTGGGCCGGCTCGCCGGCCGACTGGTCGACGGCGTGCTGACGGTCACCGCCAGCGAGCACCGCGCTCAGTTGGCCAACCGGGAGGCGGCCCGGGAGCGGATGACCGCGCTGCTGCGCGAGGCGGTCGCCCCGCCGCCCAAGCCGCGCCGGCCGACCCGTCCGTCGCGGGGCGCGAAGGAGCGCCGGCTGGCCGAGAAGAAGCGGCAGTCCCAGCGCAAGCGCGACCGCCGGGTGGACGGCGACTGACCGCCGTCCGGGGGTTGAATCGCAGGCGTCGAAGCGCTTCAATGCGTACGGGAGCGTCAGGGCCGTCACCGACCATCGTCACGTGACAGGAGTCCCGTACGCATGCCCCGAATCCGCCTGCGCGCCGCGTTGACCGCGGTCACCGCGCTGCTGCCCGCCCTCGCCCTCGGTCTCACCCTCGTCTCCGTCACCCCACCGGCCGCCGCAGCCGCCGCCCCGATCCGGGTCATGCCGCTCGGCGACTCCATCACCGGGTCGCCCGGCTGCTGGCGGGCCGTGCTCTGGAACCGCCTCCAGTCCACCGGCCACACCGACGTCGACTTCGTCGGCACGCTCGGCCCCCAGGGCTGCGGCGTGCCCTACGACGGCGACAACGAGGGGCACGGCGGCTACCTGGCGACCAACATCGCCAACCAGAACCTGCTGCCGGGCTGGCTCGCCGCCACCCACCCCGACGTGGTGCTCATGCACCTCGGCACCAACGACGTGTGGAGCAACATCGCGCCGAGCACCATCCTGGCCGCGTACTCGAAGCTGGTGGACCAGATGCGGGCCGCCAACCCGGCCACCGCGGTGCTGGTCGCGAAGATCATCCCGATGAACCCGGCGAGCTGCCCGGAGTGCGGGCAGCGGACCGTGGCGCTCAACGCCGCCATCGACGGCTGGGCGGCGGGGAAGACCACCGCCGCCTCGCCGATCGTGGTGGTCGACCAGTGGACCGGCTTCGACACCGCCACCGACACGTACGACGGGGTGCACCCCAACGCCGCCGGTGACCAGAAGATGTCCGACCGGTGGTACCCGGCGCTGACCGCCGCGCTGCGCCGGGGCACCCCGACGCCCACCCCGACGCCCACCAGGTCCCCGACCCCGTCGCCCACGACGTCGCCCACCGCGTCGCCGAGCTCGACCGAGACGCCGACCGGCCCCCCGCACCCGACCGACTACCCGTCGCCGACGCCGACGATCGGCAACTGCACGGCCACCTGGCGCATCGCCGGTCAGTGGCCGGGCGGCTTCCAGGCCGAGGTGACGGTCCGCAACACCGGCGCCGTGTCGATCCCCTCCTGGGTGGTCCGCTTCGCGCTCACCGGCGGCCAGCAGATCACCCAGGCATGGAGCGCCCAGGTGGCGCAGGGCGGGACCGCGGTGACCGCCCGGAACGCGACCTGGAACGGCGCGCTCGCCCCGGGCGCCGAGGCCACGTTCGGCCTGCTGGCCAACGGCGCCGTCCCGAACCCGCCGCCGCTGCCGGCCTGCACGCTGGGCTGACGCTCGTGGCTCGCCGCGCTGAACACCCGGTGTGACGGAGCGGAGAAGCACATCGCGTGACAGCCGTATACCTCCTGGTCATATTTATGACCAGGAGGTATACGGCTCGCAGCGGAACATGTCCCCGGCACGCGACACGCCCGGCACGCGCCGACGTCGGCCCGGCGCGGGAGCACGCCGTCGCAGCCGTGGGACGAGCGGGTCTCAGGCCGGGACGACGTGATCCAGCGCGGCCAGCAGCCGGGCCCGCAGGCCGGCGGCCCGCTCGGCGAACCCGCGCTGGGCGGCGGCGTACTCGGCCCGGCCCTCCGGCGTCTCCACCCGTACCGGCGGGTGGCCCAGGTCGGCCAGGTCGTACGGACTGGCCCGCATGTCCAGCGTCCGGATCTCCCGCGCCAGCGCGAAGCAGTCGGCCACGAGTTCCGAGGCCACCAGCGGGGAGAGTTTGTACGCCCACTTGTAGAGATCCATGTTGGCGTGCAGACAGCCCGGCTGCTCCAGCGCGTGCTGGCGTTCCCGGGTCGGCTGGAGCACGTTCAGCGGCCGGGCCGGCGCGGTGAAGAAGCGGAACGCGTCGAAGTGGCTGCACCGCACGCCGCGCTCCTCGACCACCGCCGCGGTCGCCGCCGGGCTCAGCCGCAGCGGCCAGGCGTTGTGCCGGACCTGCTCCTGGGTCTGCCGGTAGACCATCGCCCACTCGTGCATGCCGAAGCAGCCGAGGTGCGCCGGACGGGAGGCGGTCGCCGCCAGCAGCGTCCGGATCCAGGTGATGGACTCGGCGCGGCGGGCGCGTACCCGCTCGGTGTCGAGCGTGAGCCCGGCGGCGCCGGCGGTGTAGTCCGGGCCGAACCCGGCCGGGTCGACGTCGCGCAGCACCACGCCCGCGCCCGGGTGCCAGCGGCGCAGCTGGGCCGGCCGGTGCGAGTAGTAGGTGAAGAGGAAGTCCTCCACCGGGTGCTTCACGCCGGTGCGGCGGCGGGCCAGGTGCGGCGTCAGCCAGGCGTCGACCCGTTCCTCGTGGTCGCGCCGGCGGGCCCGCCAGTCGGCCGCGTCGAGCACGGCGGCGGGGGCGAGGGCGGCGGTCACGCCCCCAGGGTACGACCGCCGTCCGGCACCCGGTCAGTCCACGTCCACCCGCACGCCGGCGGAGAACACGCCGCTGCGCAGCTCCAACTGCTTCGGCGGCTCGGCCCCGTGCACGGTGAACACCAGCGGCAGCAGCACCCGCCGGCCGGCGGCCACCGGTTGGGCGAACACGTCCCGGCCCAGGTTCGCCACCCGGGTGGCGTCCTCGTCCGCGGCCACCCAGTTGCCGCTCGGCAGGTACGCGCGCTGCAACTGCCCGTGCCAGGTCTGCTGCTCCGACGTGAGGTTGCGCACGCCGACCGTGGCCAGACAGGGCCGCCCGCCGGCCGGCGCCGCCGGCACCGCGCCCGCGCCGCAGCTCATCCGGTAGACGGTGAACTCGAACGCGGTCTCGCGCAGCGGCACGCCGAGCGCTCCGGTCACGCTGCTGCCCACCCAGGCGCCGCTGGTCGGCTGCTTGGTGGTGTCCATCGCGGCGACCCGCTGGGTGGCGGTCCAGGCCGCCGCGCCGACCACGCCGGCCAGTACCGCCGCCGCCACGCCGACCGTCAACCAGACCGGCGGTCGGCGACGCCGGACGGTGGGCGTCGGCAGCGCCGGGCGCGGGTAGACCGTGCCCCGGTCCGTCGGACCGCCCATCCCGGGGCCGACCGGCGTCCCGTCGCCGTCCGCCGGGCAGGTCGGGACGGCAAGGGGCCCGGCGGTGCCCACCGGGCCGGTCGGGCCCGTGCCGGACCTGGCGATGCCGGCCGGCACCGGGGCGCCGCGCCGCCGGCGGCGGGCCACCCACCAGAGCGCCCCGGCGAGGAGCACCAGCAGCGCGGCGAGCGCGGCCAGCAGCACCGGCGGGCGACGCCAGGCCGGGGCGGCCGTCGCCGGCGCGGTCGGGGCCGCGGCGGCGGCCACCCAGGTCGCCGTGGCGCAGTCGTACGGGCGGGTGCCGTCGGTGCCGTAGACGCAGGCGGGAGCCGTCACCGAACGGTCCGGGCCGGTGACCGCGAGCGCGGTGTGCAGCGTGGTGGTGCTCCGCGCCGGCAGGCGCAGCCGCCAGGTCACCTCGCCGGTGGTCGCCCCGACCGGGCCGGTGCGTTGCCCGCCGCCGGTGACCGTGGTGGCCCGGGACCCGGTCGGCAGCTCCTGCCGGACCATCGTCTCGACCGGCGCCGGGCCGGCGTTGCGGACCTCGATCCGGTACCCCGGCGCCGGGGTACCGGCGGCGCCGACGGCCACGCTCACCGGTGGCATCGACGGCTGCACCGGCGCCGGGCCGGTGGTCGGCACCGCGGGGGGCACCGCCGGCACGCCGGTCGGAATCGGGGTGGCCGCCGCCACCGGGCGGACCGGCGCGGCGGCCAGGGCCGGTGGCGGGGCCGACCGGGCGGGCGCGGCGACCGCCCGGGGCGCCGCCGGGGGCAGCGCCGGCACGGCGGCGAGCACGCCGAGGCAGTTCACCAGCACGGCCAGGGTCCTGTGGTGTCGTCTCGATGCAGGCATACCAACGAACCTCCGGACCCGAAGCTATGGGCCGGGGCCCGCCGGGCGGGTACGAAGCCGGCATTTTCCTCCCGGTCGGCGAGTCCCGGCGTACCCTGGCGCACCGGTCGAGGCGGGGATCACCTGCCGGTGTCCGCGGGCCGCCCGGCCGGCGCGGGATAGATTGGCCCGGTGCGTATCGCTCGTTTCGCTCATGCCAAGGGAATGTCGTTCGGGGTCGTCGAGGGCGAGCCGGAGGCCGGGCCGCAGGGCCTGACCATCGCCGAGATCGAGGGCCACCCGTTCGGGCAGATCCAGTTCTCCGGCGCCCGCTGGGCGCTCTCCGACGTCCGGCTGCTGTCGCCGATCCTGCCGAGCAAGGTGGTCTGCGTCGGTCGCAACTACGCCGAGCACGCCGCCGAGCACGGCAGCGAGGTGCCGAAGGAGCCGCTGCTCTTCCTCAAGCCGTCCACCTCGGTGATCGGCCCCCGGGACGCCATCCGGCTGCCGATCTTCTCCAAGCAGGTGGAGCACGAGGCGGAACTCGCCGTGGTGATCGGCGCCCCCGGCGCGCGGCGGGCCGACCGGGCCGCCGCCGAGCGGGCCATCTTCGGCTACACCTGCGCCAACGACGTCACCGCTCGGGACCTCCAGCGGTCCGACGGGCAGTGGACCCGGGCCAAGGGCTTCGACTCGTTCTGCCCGATCGGACCGTGGATCACCACCGGGCTGGACGTCCGCGACCTGGAGGTGCGCTGCGAGGTGGGACGCGATCCGGAGGAGATGGAGGTGCGCCAGCTCGGCCGGACCAAGGACATGGTGTTCGACGTGCCGGGTCTGGTGTCGTACATCTCGCACGTGATGACGCTGCTGCCCGGCGACGTCGTGCTCACCGGCACTCCGGCGGGGGTTAGCCCGCTCACCGAGGGGGATACGGTCACCGTGCGGATCGAGGGGATCGGGGAACTCAGCAACCCGGTCGTTCCGGTCGCCTGATCCGTCCGATGCCTCGTTTCCGCAGCTCAGGTGCGGTTCGGGGGGTTGGATTTGGCCTGCTGGCGGCGGGAGGGTAAAGTTCATTCCCGGCGCCGCAAGGGGCCAATGGGGTATGGGGTAATTGGCAGCCCGACTGATTCTGGTTCAGTTAGTCTAGGTTCGAGTCCTGGTACCCCAGCGCAACCGTGGGTTCGTGAGAGTCCCGGTCGCTGGATGTCCGACAGTTGCCGCTGTCGGAGTGCACGAAAAGTTCTGGCCCCGTCGTCTAGTGGCCCAGGACGCCGCCCTCTCAAGGCGGTAGCGCCGGTTCGAATCCGGTCGGGGCTACAGCACCGTCAGCCCGTCCCGTTCTCGGGGCGGGCTGTTCTGCTGTCCGGCCCCGGTATGCGCGGCCGCCTCGCGGGGGCGACCCCCCGCAGCGGCGCCGGAAGCGGTGCCGCTAGACTACTCCCGCACCGCCCGCGAGGGTGGTGAAGCAGGAAAAAGTGCCTGGCCCCGTCGTCTAGTGGCCCAGGACGCCGCCCTCTCAAGGCGGTAGCGCCGGTTCGAATCCGGTCGGGGCTACAGCTCACCGAACGGCCCGTCTCGCTCTCGCGAGGCGGGCCGTTCGCCGTTTCGCCGGGATCCTCGCGCCCGGCGGGGGTCAGAGGCCGGAGAGGCGTTGGCCGGCCCGGACGACGGCCATGGCATGGCGTTCGCCGGGGCGGCGGCCGAGGCGCTCGATCGGGCCGGAGATGCTGATCGCGGCGATCACCCGGCCGGTGCGGTCGCGGATCGGGGCCGAGACGCTCGCCACGCCCGCCTCCCGCTCGGCGACGCTCTGTGCCCAGCCGCGCCGGCGCACCTCGGCCAGTGTGCGGCCGGTGAACTTGGAGCGGGGCAGCAGCGGCATGACCGCCTCGGGTGGCTCCCAGGCGAGCAGGATCTGCGCGGCCGAGCCGGCGACCATCGGCAGCACCGAACCGACCGGGACGGTGTCCCGCAGGCCGCTGGCGCGTTCGGCGGCGGCCACGCAGATCCGCTCGTCGGCGCGGCGCAGGTAGAGCTGGGCGCTCTCACCGGTGGCGTCGCGCAGCGCGGCGAGCAGCGGCTCGGCGGCGGTGAGCAGCACGTCCGGCGCCGCGTTCGCCAGCTCGCCCAGGCGTGGCCCGGGGCGCCATCGGCCCTGGGTGTCCCGGACCAGCATCCGGTGGATCTCCAGCGCCTGCGCCAGCCGGTGCGCGGTGGCCCGGGGCAGCTTGGTGCGTTCAACGAGTTCGGCCAGGCTGGCGCCGTCGACACAGGCGGCCAGGATGACCACCGCCTTGTCGAGAACGCCGACACCGCTCATACTGTGTCCCACAAGCCGAAATTTACCTCCCAGAATTTAGGATGTCCAGATGGTGGGAGTCACTCAACCGAGGACCCTGGCCGAGAAGGTCTGGGACGCGCACGTGGTCCGCTCCGCCGCCGGCGAGCCGGACCTGCTCTTCATCGACCTGCACCTGCTGCACGAGGTGACCAGCCCGCAGGCGTTCGACGGCCTGCGCCTGGCCGGTCGCGGTGTCCGCCGGACCGATCTGACCATCGCGACCGAGGACCACAACACCCCTACCGGGTACGACGACCCGGCGTTCCGCTCCCGGCGCGGCGACCTGCTCACGATCGCGGACCCCACCTCCCGCACCCAGATCGAGACGCTGCGCCGCAACTGCGCCGAGTTCGGCGTGCGGCTGCACCCGCTCGGCGACGAGAACCAGGGCATCGTGCACGTCATCGGCCCGCAGCTCGGCCTCACCCAGCCGGGCATGACGATCGTCTGCGGCGACTCGCACACCGCCACCCACGGCGCGTTCGGCGCGCTCGCGTTCGGCATCGGCACCAGCGAGGTGGAGCACGTGCTGGCCACCCAGACGCTGCCCCAGGCCCGGCCGAGGACGATGGCCGTGAACGTCGTCGGCGAGCTGGCCCCCGGCGTCACCGCGAAGGACCTGGTGCTCGCGCTGATCGCGCAGGTGGGCACCGGCGGCGGGCGCGGCCACATCGTCGAGTACCGGGGCGAGGCGATCCGGGACCTCTCCATGGAGGGGCGGATGACGATCGCGAACATGTCCATCGAGTGGGGCGCCAAGGCGGGCATGATCGCGCCGGACGAGACCACGTTCGCGTACCTGAAGGGGCGGCCCCACGCACCCCAGGGGGCCGACTGGGACGCGGCGCTGGAGTTCTGGCGGACGCTGCCCACCGACGACGGCGCGACGTTCGACACCGAGGTGACGCTGGACGCCGGCCGGATCACCCCGTTCGTCACCTGGGGCACCAACCCGGGTCAGGGCGTGCCGCTGGGCGCGGCCGTGCCGGACCCGGAGGAGTTCGTCACCGAGCCGGAGCGGGTGGCCGCCCGCCGGGCGTTGGAGTACATGGACCTCACCCCCGGCACGCCGCTGCGCGACCTCGCGGTGGACGTGGTCTTCGTCGGCTCCTGCACCAACGGCCGGCTGGAGGACCTGCGGGCCGCCGCCGAGGTGCTGCGCGGGCGCCGGGTCGCCGACGGCGTCCGCATGCTCGTGGTCCCCGGCTCCGCCGCGGTCCGGGAGGCGGCCGAGATCGAGGGGCTGCACCAGGTCTTCACCGACGCCGGCGCCGAGTGGCGGTTCGCCGGCTGCTCCATGTGTCTCGGCATGAACCCCGACACGCTGAAGCCGGGGGAGCGCTCCGCCTCGACCTCCAACCGCAACTTCGAGGGCCGCCAGGGCCGGGGCGGACGCACCCATCTGGTGTCCCCGCCGGTCGCCGCCGCCACCGCCGTGGTCGGCCGGCTGGCCGCCCCCGCCGACCTGTAGAAGGGCAGCCGAGAGATGGACAAGTTCACCGCACACACCGGCACCGCCGTGCCGCTGCGCCGGTCCAACGTGGACACCGACCAGATCATCCCCGCCGTGTACCTCAAGCGGGTGACCCGGACGGGCTTCGCCGACGGCCTCTTCAGCGCGTGGCGGGAGGACCCGTCGTTCGTGCTCAACAACCCCGCCTACGCGGGGGCGTCGATTCTCGTCGCCGGCCCCGAGTTCGGCACCGGCTCGTCCCGCGAGCACGCCGTCTGGGCGTTGCGGGACTGGGGCTTCCGGGCGGTGATCTCGCCCCGATTCGGTGACATCTTCCGGGGCAACGCCCTCAAGGAAGGTCTCCTTCCGGTGGAGTTGGATTTGAAGGCCGTCGAGGAACTGTGGGATCTGGTGGAGTCCGAGCCCACCACCCCGGTCACCGTCGACCTCACCGCCCGCCAGGTCCACGCCGGGCAGGCCACCTGGGCCTTCCCGCTGGACGACCACAGCCGGTGGCGGCTGCTGGAGGGCTTGGACGACATTGGACTCACCCTCCGCCACGAGGCCGAGATCGGCGCGTACGAGGCCGCCCGGCCGGCGTTCCTGCCCTCGATCGCCTGACCCCGACCCCCTTTCGCCCCCACCGGCCCGGCCGGTGGGGGCGAATCCGTTGCGACACAAGGGCTTTTTTCCACCGAATGTTTGTGTCCAGGCAGCACAGGGCATACGGTGCGCGCAGAATGGCTCGCGTCGAGTCAGTTGCACAATCGGGAGGAAGTCGTGAACAAAGCCGAGCTCATCGAGGCGCTCGCCGTTCGCCTGGGGGACCGGAAGACGGCGACGGCCGCGCTCGACGCGGTTCTCGCTGAGGTCCAGGCGGCGGTCACCAAGGGCGAGAAGGTGGCGATCACCGGTTTCGGAGCGTTCGAGAAGCGCGTCCGTGGGGCCCGAACAGCGCGCAACCCGCGGACCGGCGAGGCGGTGAAGGTCAAGAAGACCTCCGTCCCGACCTTCCGGGCGGGTGCGGGCTTCAAGGAGATGGTCGCCAGCGGCAAGGTTCCGAAGGACACCACCGCCGCGAAGAAGACCACCGCCGCCACCAAGACCACGGCGGCGGCGGCGAAGAAGACCACGGCGGCGAAGACCACCGGGGCCGCCAAGAAGACCACGGCGGCGAAGGCCACCAAGACCACCACCGCCGCGACCAAGAAGGCCGCGCCGGCGAAGAAGGCCGCCGCGACCAAGACGGCCACGGCGGCGAAGAAGACGACCGCGGCGAAGTCCGCCACGGCGAAGAAGGCGCCCGCCGCCAAGAAGACGACCGCGGCGAAGTCCGCCACGGCCAAGAAGACCACGGCGGCGAAGAAGGCACCCGCGAAGAAGGCACCGGCCAAGAAGGCCGCCAGTCGGCGTTGACCGGACGGCCCGAACGAGGGCGCCCACCGTTCGCGGTGGGCGCCCTCGTCTCGTCGGTACGCGTTGACCGCTCGCCGCACCGGCCCGCAGAATCGCCGTGCCGAAATCCCCTCGGTCACGAGAAGAGGCGCCCGTGCGGCACCGTCACCTCTCCACCGTCGCGCTCGCCCTGGGCGTCGCGGTCTTCCTGGACGTCCTGCGGGTCTGGCTGCCGTCGGTCATCACGCTCTTCGGCCGTGCCGCCGAGACACCCGCCGAACTTCTCGGCGCGTTCGCGCTCGGCTGGTTCCTGCTCGCGCTGGCCGCGCCCACCGTGGTCCGTCGGCTCGGCGCCCGCCCGGTCGGTCTCGCCGCGGCCGGTGTGCTCGCCGCCGCCCGGCTGGCGCTCACCGCCGCGCCCGGTGGCGGCGCCCAGCTCTGGCTCGCGTGCGCCGGCCTGCTCGCCGGACTGACCTGGCTCGCCGCCACCGCCGCCCGCGTCGACCGGCCGGTCCCCGGGCTGGCGCTCGGCCTGGCCGGCGCCGCCGCCGGGCACGCCCTGCTCGGCACCGAGGACCTGGTCTGGCGCGGCGGCGCGCTCGGCTGGACGCTGAGCGTGGCGCTGGTGGCGGCGTTCCTGGCCGCGACCGTGCCCGCGCCACCGCCCGGCGCGGGGCCGGGGGAGCCGTCGGCGGCCGGCCGCCGGGCGTGGCTGTTCTGTGGTCCGGCACTGCTGCTGGCCAACCAGATCGCGCTCGCCCCGGCGGTGTGGGCGGCCTCCTCGGGTGTCGGCCCGGCCGGCTTCCCCGGTCTGTCCCGCGCCCCGGTCGGCGTCGCACCGTGGGGCGCGTTGGCGGTCGCGCTGTTCCTGGTGACCGCGCTGTACCGGCCTCCGGCCCGGTTGGCCCGGCCGGCCCGGGTGCTCTGGCCGGTCGTGCTGCTCGCCGGGGCGGTGCTGTTCGCCGCCGGGCGGCTCGGGCCGGCGTACCTGCTCACCGCCGCCGGTCTCGGTGGCTGTCTGGCCCGCACCGACACGGCCGCGCCGGGCGGCGACGTGTCGGACGGGCGGGCCGCGACGCGACGCGGTCGGGCGGCGGTCGGCGGGACGGTGGTCTTCGCGGCGGCCACGATCGTCTACTACGCCGCCTACGACCTGGGGTACCCCAACGGGTGGGTGCCGGTCGCCACGGCGCTCCTGGTCGGTCTGGTGGCCGTTGCCGGGCCGTCCTGGTCACCGACCGAGCTGTCCGGGCGGGCCCGGCGGTGGAGCGTGGCGGCGCTGGTGCTGGCGACCGCGCTCGTGCCCGTGTTCCACCACCCGCCGCTGTCCGCCCCACGCCCCGGCGTCGCGCCGGCCACGGTCCGGGTGGCCGCGTACAACATCCGGATGGGGTACGGCCTGGACGGCCGGCTGGACCTCGACGCGGTGGCCCGGGCGTTGCGCGGGGCGGACGTGGTGCTGCTCAGCGAGGTGGACCGCGGATGGTGGCTCAACGGCGGCCACGACACGTTGGCGTTGCTGGCGGCGCGGCTGCGGATGCCGTACGTCTTCGCGCCCGCCGCGGACCCGGTCTGGGGCGACGCGGTGCTCAGCCGGTTTCCGGCACGCTCCGGTCGGACCCGGCCGCTGCCCGCGCACGGCGCGCCGACCGGCGCGCAGGTCCTCGGCGTCACGCTCGACCTCGGCGGGCGGCAGTTGGCCGTGGTCGCCACCCACCTGCAACCGCCGCCCGGCCGGGACCCGGTGGAACAGGCCCGCGAGGCGGCCAGGTTCGCCCGCGGGTACGCGGCCGGCCGGCCGCTGGTGCTCGGCGGCGACCTGAACACCGAGCCGGCCGACCCGGCGTTCGCCGAGTTCACCGGCGCCGGTCTGGTGGACGCGCTGGCCGCGGCCCGGCCGCTGCGGACCAGCCCGGCCGACGACCCGCGGACCCAGATCGACCACGTCTTCGTCTCGCCGGGTGTGACCGCCGTCGAGGCGCGCGCCCCGCGCACCGAGGCCAGCGACCACCTCCCGGTGCGCGTCACCGTCGCGCTGCCCTGAGCCGCCGCCCGCCTCTACCGAAAGCGTTAAGCGGGGCCCCCGCCTTACAAGCGGTCGGGGAGGAGGAGACGGTCGCCGGCGAACGGGAGCAGCCAGCCGCCGCCCTTGGCGGTGGTGAAGTCGTCGGACCGGCCGGTGAGCCGTTCCAACGCGCCCGGGATCACCTTGCCCTGGCTGCACACCGCGACCGGCTCCCCGTCGGCGGCCAACGCCACCAACCGCGCGGCGGCGGCCAACGCGCACTCCTCCGGCTGCTGGCCCGGCCCCGGCTCGTCCAGGTCGCCGCAGACCTCGATCGGCAGGTCCAGCCGCGCTGCCGCCGGGTCCAGCGTCTGCACGCACCGGCGGGCCGAGGCGGAGAGCAGGCGGGCCGGGCGGACCAGGGCCACCAGCGGAACCAGCGCCCGCGCCTGGGCCCGCCCCTCGGCGTCCAGCGGCCGGCCGGTGTCCGGACCGGACCACGTGCCCCGCTTGCCGGCGTGCGCGTGCCGCATCAGCAGCACGGTCGTGGTGACCGGCGGCAGCGCCGCGAACGCGCCGATCACCTCCGCGTCGTGCGGGTAGCTGACCCGGCGGGCCGCCGCGTCGACCGGGAACCAGGCCACGTCGTCCACCTCGGTGCCGGGCTGGAAACCGCCGCTGCCGACGGCCCGCATCGACCACCAGTCGACCGCCTTGGCGCGGCCCTCGCTGCGGTAGTGGACCGTGGGCAGGCGCACCTGCGGCACCGCCCGCACGTCGGTCTCCTCGGCCACCTCCCGGACGGCCGCCGCCAGCGGGTGCTCGCCGGCGTCCAGCTTGCCCTTCGGCAGCGACCAGTCGCCGTACCGGGGGCGGTGCACCAGGCAGACCTCGACACCGTCGGGGCCGGGACGCCAGACGACCCCGCCCGCCGCCCGGATCCGCACCGGCTCGTCGTCGCTCATCCGATCACCGTATGCCCGCCCACCGCGTGCCGCGCGCCGCTCAGTCCGCCCGGCCGCCGACCCGACGCAGCAACAGTTCCTGGAGATGGGTCGACGGCCCGTCGCCGGTACGCCGGTGCCAGGTGCCGTCCGCCGCCAACTCGAACGCGTCCACCTCGGGATCGAACGCGGCGGCCAGCACGTGGTCCAGCTCGGCGCGGGCCACCGGGTCGCTCACCTGCACCAGCGCCTCCACCCGGCGGTCCAGGTTGCGGTGCATCAGGTCGGCCGAGCCCATCCAGAACTCGGCGTCGCCGTTGTTGCCGAACCGGAAGATGCGCGAGTGCTCCAGGAACCGGCCGAGGATCGACCGGACCCGGATGTTCTCCGACAGCCCCGGCACGCCCGGCCGCAGCGTGCACATGCCCCGGATCAGCAGGTCCACGTGCACGCCGGCCCGGGACGCCCGGTAGAGCGCGTCGGTGATCTCCTCGTCGACGAGTGCGTTCACCTTGAACTGCACCAGGCCCGGCATGCCCAGCCGGACGTGCTCGATCTCCCGCTCGATCCGTTCGATCAGGCCGCTGCGGATGCCCTGCGGCGCGACCAGCAACCGCCGGAAGGCCGTCTGCCGGCTGTAGCCGGTGAGCACGTTGAACAGGTCGGTCAGGTCGGCGCCGATCTCCGGGTCGGCGGTGAGCATGCCGAAGTCCTCGTAGAGCCGGGCGGTCTTCGGGTGGTAGTTACCGGTGCCGATGTGGCAGTAGCGCCGGATCTGGTTGCCCTCCTGCCGCACCACCAGCGCGGTCTTGCAGTGCGTCTTCAGGCCGACCAGGCCGTAGACCACGTGGCAGCCGGCCCGCTCCAGCGTGCGCGCCCAGCCGATGTTGGCCACCTCGTCGAAGCGCGCCTTCACCTCGACCAGCACCACCACCTGCTTGCCGGCGGCGGCGGCGTCGACGAGCGCGTCGACGATCGGGGAGTCGCCACTGGTGCGGTACAGCGTCTGCTTGATGGCGAGCACGTTCGGGTCGGCCGCGGCCTGCTCGACGAAGCGCTGCACGCTTGTCGCGAACGAGTGGTACGGGTGGTGCACCAGCACGTCCCCGTCGCGCAGGGTGGCGAAGACGCTGCGCGGCACCTCGCCCTCGGTCAGCCGGGGATGGGTGGCCGGCACGAACGGCCGGTCCTTGAGGTCGGGGCGGTCGGCCTCGCCGTACACCTGCCAGAGCGCGGAGAGGTCGACCAGGCCGCGGACCCGCAGCACGTCGTGGTCGTCCATGTCCAGCTCGCGGACGAGCAGCTCCAGCATGTGGTCGGAGATGGAGGCGGCCAGCTCCAGCCGCACCGGCGGGCCGAACCGGCGTCGGGCCAGTTCCCGTTCGAGCGCCTGGAGCAGGTCCTCGTCGCGGTCCTCGTCGACCTCCACCTCGGCGTTGCGGGTGACCCGGAACAGGTGGCACTCGACCACCTGCATGCCGGAGAAGAGCTGGCCCAGGTGGACGGCGATGAGGTCCTCCACCGGCAGGAAGCGGACGCCGGGCCGGTCCCGGGCGACCCGGACGAACCGGGGCACGTTGTTCGGCACCTTGACCCGGGCGAACAGCTCGGAGCCGCCGTCCGGGTCACGCACCGAGACGGCCAGATTCAGTGACCGGCCGGAGATGTAGGGGAACGGGTGCGCCGGGTCGACCGCCAGCGGGGTGAGCACCGGGAAGATGTGCTCCCGGAACCAGGTGCGCAGCCGCTCCCGCTCGGCGTCGTCCAGCTCGCTCCAGCGCAGGATGCGGACGTCTTCCTCGGCGAGCCGGGGGAGCACGTCGTCGACGAAGCAGGCGGCGTGCCGGGCGACCAGGTCGGCGGCCTTCTCGGTGATCAGGTCGAGCTGGGTGCGCAGCGGCAGCCGGTCGCCGCCGCGGACCGGCAGGCCGGCGGAGAGCCGGCGCTTCAACCCGGCCACCCGCACCATGTAGAACTCGTCCAGGTTCCCGGCGAAGATGGCCAGGAACTTCGCCCGCTCCAGCAGCGGCGTCCGGGGGTCCTCGGCGAGCGCGAGCACCCGGGCGTTGAAGTCGAGCCAGGACAGCTCCCGGTTGAGGAAGCGGTCCTCCGGCAGCGGCTCCGCGGCCGGCGGCTCGTCCCGCGGGCCGGCGATCGGGCCGGGCCCCTCGACCGGGTCGAGCGGCTCGTCCAGCCCGGTGGCGCCGGCCGCGTCCGGGTCGGCCCCGAGGCGCTCCTCGGGCGGCCGGGACGGCCGGAACCGCCCGTCCGCGCCGCGCGTCGGGCCGCCGTTGCGGGGCGGGCCGGGGTCGAGGATGGGCGGCGGACCGTCGGAGTGCTCGCGAGGGGTGCTCACCACCCCATGATTCCCCGACGAGGGTGAACGGAAAATGAACTCGACCAGGTTGTTCAGGCCATCGTCGGCAACGTCACCCGGGTGACCTCGCCGGTCTCGTCCCGTTCCACACGCACCCGCTGCCCGAGCCGCAGCAGCCGCAGCCCGGAGGCGTCGAAGGCGCGGGCCGGGAACGCCAGCTCGGTGCCGTCGTCGAGCAGCAGCACGCCGCTGCGCGTCGACGCGTCGTAGGTGGCCACCGTGCCCTGCATGTCAGCACCGTACCGGACCGGGTCGCCGGCGCGGTCCAGCAGCGCAGCGGTGCGCGGCCCCAGGCCCAGCCCGGCGGCGGTGGCCAGGTCGGCGGCGGTGTCCACGTCCCGCCGCAGGCTGGGCCAGTCGCCGGCCAGCGGCAGCGCGCCGCTGGCCGCGTGCGCACCGGCCGAGCCGGGCCCGAACCGGGGCTCCAACGGCACCCCGGGCGGTGTGGCCAGCAGCACCGTGCCGGTGCCCGGGGCGTCGGTGACGAAGCCGCGTACCCCCTCGACCGCGCGTAGCGCCGCGGCCAGCTCGGCCGGGCGCAGCGCCGGCAGGTCGGCGGTGAGGGCGGCCACCGGGGCGCGCGGCCCGGCCACCGCGGCGCCGTGCCGGAAGGCGGCGTTGAGCCCGCCGGCGGGGTCGCCCGCGACCCGGGCGCCCGCCGCGGTCACGGTGGCGGTCACCCGCGGGTCGTCGGTGACCACCAGCACCCGCCCGACCGCCGGGCAGGCCAGCGCCGCGCGCACCGTGTCGGCCGCCAGGGCCAGCGCCAGCTCCTCATGGGGTACGCCGGGGAGCGCGCCACGCAGGCGGCTCTTCGCCACCCCGAGGTGCTTCACCGGCGTCACCACGGTCCAGCTGGGCTCAGGCACACCGACCATCCTGCCAGCGCGGCCGGCGGTACCCTCACTGGCCGGACCGGTGGCGAGCAGGCATGATTCTTCCCCGGGGCGCGTGGGGCGGAACGAGGAGGCACTGTGGCACCGCGGAGGCTGGGATTCTGGCAACGGTTCGCCGTGGTGCTGGTGAAGCCGGTGTTGACCGTCTGGACCCGGCGCACCTGGCGGGGCATGGAGCACCTGCGGGGCGACGGCGGCATCATCATCGTGCCCAACCACATCTCGCACGCCGACCCGCTGGTCTCCGCGCACTTCATCTACGACGCCGGGCGCTGGCCGCAGTTCCTCGGCAAGGCCAGCGTGTTCCGGGTGCCGGTGATCGGGTGGATCCTGCACCGGTGCAAGCAGATCCCGGTCGAGCGGGGCAGCGTCGAGGCGGTCAAGTCGCTGGACAAGCTGATCGCCGCGCTGGACGAGGGAGGCGCCGTGGTGATCTACCCGGAGGGGACCACCACCCGGGAGCCGGAGCTGTGGCCGATGAGGGGCAAGACCGGCGCGGCCCGGCTGGCGCTGGCCACCGGCGCCCCGGTGATCCCGGTGGCCATGATCGGCCCGGAGCGGATGTTCGACCCGCGCACGGCCCGGTTCGGGCTGCGCCCGCGTACGCCGGTGACGGTGGTCGCCGGGCCGCCGATCGACCTCAGCCGGTGGGCGGGCGCCACGCCGACCCGGCCGATCCTGGAGGAGATGACGGACACCATCATGCTGCGGATCCGGGACCTGGTCGCGGAGATCCGGGGCGGCACACCGCCGCCGCTGTGGCAGCGCCCGGCCCGTACCGGCACCCCGGAGGTCTCCGAATGAGCGGCCACGTCGCGGTGCTGGGCGCCGGTTCCTGGGGGACCGCGTTCGCCAAGATCCTCGCCGACGCCGGGCGGGACGTGACGGTGCTGGCCCGCCGCGTCGCGGTGGCCGAGGCGATCCGCGACGGGCGGCACAACCCGGAGTACCTGCCGGACGTGCGCCTGCCCGAGCGGGTCACCGCCACCGGCGACGCCGCCGAGGCGATCGAGGGGGCCGAGGTGGTGGTGCTCTCGGTGCCCTCGCAGACGCTGCGCGGCAATCTCGCCGAGTGGACGCCGCACCTGGCCCCCGACGCCACGCTGGTGTCCCTGATGAAGGGCATCGAGCTGGGCACCACCAAGCGGATGAGTCAGGTGATCATGGAGACGGCCGGGGTGCCGGCCGACCGGGTGGTCGTGGTCTCCGGGCCCAACCTGGCCCCGGAGATCGCCGCCGAGCAGCCCGCCGCCACCGTGGTCGCCGGCACCGACAGCCGGCGTACCGCGCTGGTGCAGGCGTCGATCCGGACGCCCTACTTCCGCCCCTACACCAACGACGACGTGATCGGCTGCGAGCTGGGCGGCGCGGTGAAGAACGTGATCGCGCTGTCGTACGGCATCGCCACCGCGATGGGCTTCGGCGACAACACCCGGGCCATGCTGATGACCCGTGGCCTGGCCGAGACCGCCCGCCTCGGGGTGGCGCTCGGCGCCGACCCGATCACCTTCGCCGGGCTGGCCGGCATGGGCGACCTGGTCGCCTCCTGCTCGTCGCCGCTGGCCCGCAACCGCACGTTCGGCGAGCACCTGGGCCGGGGCGAGACGCTGGAGCAGGCCCAGGCGGCCACCCGGCAGACCGCCGAGGGCGTGAAGAGCTGCCTGGCCATCCGGGACCTGGCCCGGGCGCACGGGGTGGAGATGCCGATCACCGAGCAGATCGAGCGGATCTGCCACGAGGGGATGGACCCTCGCCTGGCCGTGGACGCGCTGATGAGCCGCACCGCCAAGCCGGAGTCGTACGAGTGAGCGCGGGCTGGGGGGACGGCACCCGGAGCGTCCACGCCGGCCTGCCGGACGCGGTGCCGGGCCAGCCCTTCCTGCCCGGCCCGGTGTTCGCCGCGCCGTACCACCTCGACCCGTGGCGCGGGCCGGCGGCGGCACCCGACGGGTACGGGCGGCCGGACAATCCCACCCGCCGGCTGCTGGAGGCGGCGATCGGCGAGCTGGAGGGCGGGGAGTGCCGGGCCTTCGCCAGCGGCCAGGCGGCCATCACCGGGCTGCTGCTGGCCGTACTGCGCCCCGGTGACACGGTGCTGCTCCCCGCCGACGGCTACTTTCCGGTGCGCGCGTTCGCCACCGAGACGCTGGAGCGGATCGGGGTGCGCGTCGTCCTCGTGCCGACCGCCGGGCCGTACCCGTCGTTCGACGGCGTCCGGCTGGTGCTGCTGGAGACGCCGGCGAATCCCGGTCTCGACGTGGCCGACGTGCCGGCGCTGGCCGGGGCGGCGCACGCCGCGGGCGCGCTGCTGGCGGTGGACAACACCACCGCGACGCCGCTCGGGCAGCGCCCGCTGGACCTCGGCGCGGACGTGGTGGTGGCCTCCGGCACCAAGGCGCTCACCGGCCATTCGGACCTGCTGCTCGGCTACGTGGCGACGCGCGACGCCGCGCTGCGCGACGCGGTGACCGGGTGGCGGACCACCACCGGCGGGGTGCCCGGCGCGTTCGACTGCTGGCTGGCCCACCGCTCGCTGGCCACCGTCGACCTGCGGCTGGCCCGACAGACCGCCAACGCCGGGGCGCTTGCCGAACTGCTCGCCGGCCGACCGGACGTGACCGGCCTGCGCTGGCCGGGGCGGCCGGCGGACCCGGCGTACCGGGTGGCGTCGACGCAGATGCGGCGCATCCCCGGCGTGCTCTCGTTCGACCTGGGCGACGCCGACCGGGTGGCCCGGTTCCTCGACGCGTCGCGCCTGGTGGCGGCCGCCACCTCGTTCGGTGGGCTGCACACCACCGCCGACCGGCGGGCCCAGTGGGGCGACGACACCGCGCCCGGCTTCGTCCGGCTCTCCTGCGGCATCGAGGACGCCGCCGACCTGGTCGCCGACGTGGCCGCGGCGCTGGACGCCGCCGCGCGCTGACGCGCCGGGCTGACGCCGGGTCGACCGCTGGGCTATCGTGACGGGCAGCCACGGCCCGTGCGGCCCCGACGCGAGGAGGTGAGTCCGATCCACCAGCAGAGGACCGGCGCTCCCTCCGAGTCCGTGTCGCCCCGGGGCTGAGGCGACGCCGGGGGCGCCGACGAGCGTTCCCCGAGAGGCTTGCCATGGCATCCACCGTGTTCACTCCCGACCGTCCCGCCCTCGTCCGTCGGCTGCGTGCCGCCGGTTGCGTCTTCGCCGAGGACGAGGCGGATCTCCTGATCGCCGCCGCCGACTCGGCCCGCGCGCTGACCCTCCTGGCCGATCGTCGCGTCGCCGGCCTGCCGCTGGAGCACCTGCTCGGCTGGGCCGAGTTCTGCGGGCGGCGGATCGTCGTCCACCCCGGCGTGTTCGTGCCCCGGGGGCGTACCGCGCTGCTCGTCGACGCCGCCGTGGCGGTGACCGGGCCGACGCCGGCGGTGCTCGACCTGTGCTGCGGCTCCGGCGCCGCCGCCGTGGTGCTGCACGACCGGCTGGCGCCGCGCTGGCTGGGCGCCGCCGACGTCGACCCGGTGGCGGTGGCCTGCGCCCGGCGCAACCTCGACCCGCTGGGCGTGCCGGTCTACCGGGGCGACCTGTTCGCGCCGGTGCCGGCGCGCTGGCGCGGCCGGCTGGACCTGGTGGTGGCGAACGCCCCGTACGTGCCGAGCGACGCGGTGGCGACGCTGCCGCCCGAGGCCCGGCTGTACGAGGCCCCGGTGGCGTTGGACGGCGGCGCGGACGGGCTGGCGGTGCTGCGCCGGGTGGCCGCCGGCGCGGCCGAGTGGCTGGCCCCGGGCGGCCACCTCGTGGTCGAGGCGAGCGCCGAGCAGGCGCCGGCGCTCTGCGCCGAGTTCACCGCCGTCGGGCTGGACCCGACAGTGGTGCGCGACGAGGAGTGGGAGGCCACCGCCGTGACCGCGCGCCGCCCCGGCTGACGTAGCCGTGGCGGGTGGGCCGGCCGGGAACTAACCTCGGCTCAGACTCGACGGCGAGGCGGTGACGGTGGGCAGCACAGGAATGCCGGTGGTGGTGGGGCTGGACAACGGCGGCACGAGCAACAACGCCACCGTGCTGACCGTCGACGGCCGGTTCCTGGTGGACGGGCTGCGGGAGATCCCGAGTGAGGTGGGCGACGGCCCGGAGGTGGCCGTCGAGGCGCTCGCGCGGGCCTTCGACGGGGTGCTCGCGGACACCGGGGTGCCCCGTGAGCTGGTGCGCGCGGTCGGGCTGGACACGCCCGGCCCGGCCAGCGCCACCGGGGTGATCTCGTCGCGCGGGTCGACCAACTTCGCGCAGCCCGCCTGGCGCGGCTACGACGTGCGCAGCGCGCTGGAGCGGCGGCTCGGCCTGCCGGTGGTGTACGCCAACGACGGCAACGCCGCCGCGCTCTACGCCCACCACGTGCACTTCGGCGCGGACGCGGCGGCCCGCTCGTCGGTGTCCGCGATCGTCGGCACCGGCCTCGGTGGGGGCGTGGTCGAGGCCGGCCGGGTGGTCGGCGGCGCGGCCGGCATGGCGGGCGAGTTCGGGCACGTGCACGTCCCGCTGGACGGGCTGCTCGAACCGGGCCAGCCGGTGCCGGTCTGTGCCTGCGGCTTCGCCGGGGACGCGGAGAGCGTCGCCTCGCTCACCGCCATCCGGCGCAACCTGCTGCCGTACTGGCTGGCCCGGCATCCGGAGCATCCGCTGGCGGCGGAGGAGCCCGGCCGGGCGGCGCGGCTGCTCCGGGACCTCGGCGAGCGGGGCGACCCGTTGGCCCGTCAGGTGTTCGGCCAGCAGGCCCGGGCGTTGGGGCGGTTGTTCACCATCGCGGCGAACTTCACCGACCCGCACGCGTACTTCGTCGGTGGCGGCGTGGTGGAGGCCGCGCCGGAGTTCCGGGACTGGTTCCTCGCCACCGTCGCGGAGCACACGGTGCTCCGCGACGAGCAACGCGCGGTGGCGAGGTTCGCGCTGGTCCCCGACCGCGACATGGCCGGCGCGCGGGGCGTCGCGATCGCCGCCCTGGACCGGGTGAAAGGCGGGGCCCCCGCTTAACGTCTTCGGTAGAGGCGGGGGCCCCGCTTAACAGCGCCCGGCGCGGCGCGATGTCGTCAGGCGCGGGGCGGCGCGGCGGTGAAGGCGGCCCAGGCGGCGGGCGGGAACACGAGCACCGGGCCGGTCGGGTCCTTGGAGTCGCGGACCGCGACGGTCTCCGGCAGCGGCGCCATCTCCACGCAGGCGCCCTCGTCGCCGCTGTGGCTGCTCTTGCGCCATCGCGGCGTCGGGTGGCTGGGGGTCGTGCCGTTCATGCGGTCACCTCTCGTTGAGCAGACGGAGGAGCTGGTCCCGACTGGCCGCCGGGCTCAGCGCCACGGTCCGCAGGTGCTCCATGATCTTTGTACAGGTACGCAGGTCGCCCGGCCGGTCCAGGACCATCTGCCCGGCGACGGTCTCCACCGACGCGATGATCGGGTCCTCCGGGTCGGCGAACTCCAGGATGTGCAGGGAACCCCGGGTGCCCCGGTGGTAGCCGGCGGAGAGGGGGATCACCTGCACCGTGATGTTCGGCAGCTCGGTCATCTTGAGCAGGTGCTGGAGCTGGCCGGCCATCACCGCCCGGCCGCCGACCGGGCGCAGCAGCGCGCCCTCGTCGATGATGGCGTCGAGGATCGGCGGCTCCGCCGCGGTGATCCGCTGCTGGCGGTCCAGCCGTAGGTGGACGCGCTGCTCCACCTGCTCGTCGCTGAGCGTGTGCGGGCCGCCGCGCATCACCGCGCGGATGTAGTCGGCGGTCTGCAGCAGGCCCGGCACCACCGACGGTTCGAAGTTCGCGATGCCGGTGGCCTCGGCCTCCAGCGCGATGAAGTCGATGGTGCGGCGGTCCAGCAGGTACGAGTAGGACACCCACCAGCCGGGCTTGCGGGCGTCCTTGGCCAGTTGGACCGCGGCGGCGATCTCGTCGGGTCCCACGCCGTAGCTGGTGAGCAGCGCGCGCACGGTGGCCGGGCTGATCAGCGTCTGGGCGTTCTCGTAGCGGGACAGCGTGCTGCGGGTGCTGTTGATCTCGTCGGCCGCGGTCTCCAGCGTGAGGCCGGCGGCCTCACGGTGGGTTCGCAGGGCGATGCCGAGCCGTCGGGCTCGGGCGGTCTTCGGCGCCATGTATCGATGGTCTCATATCCGGTGGGAAAATGGGCATGAGAGAAAGCCGATGAGAGTTGCATTCACGCCCGTCCACCTGTCAACCTGTGATGGCGTCCTCACCACCGGTTGTCGTGGCGACGGTGGTGGTGAGCGACCGGAGGGGATGGGGTGCGCGGCGGTCGGGTTTACTCCCCCACGACCCGATCGCCGCGTGCCCCTGACCGGTCCGCCAGACGGGGAGGATTCGCGATGACGGTGACGGCCTGCCGCCCCGGGGGCGGGGGTGGCCCGGAATGACCCGGTTCCTCGTGGTCCTCACCGACGTACGTCCCACCGAAGGCCCCGGACGCGACGAACGCACCAGCCCCGAACGACGCCGGCAGGTGGTCGGCGCGAGCAGCCGGGAGGCGGCCGACCGGATCGCCGGCGCGTTCATGGCGCTGGGCATGGTGCGGGCCGGCCGGCAACGGGTCAAGGTCATCGCGGTCGGTCGCCGGCTCCGGCGTCCGGCCACCTGAACCACACCGGGCCCGACCCCGTGGAGGCGGCAACGGGGGTCGGGGAGCCGGGCGGCCGACGGCAGGTCCCGCCGTCGGCCGCCCGCGCCGTTACTCCCTGTATATGTCATCTTGACCGTTTGCCACGCGGTTGCGCTCTGCCCGGGTATCGGCCACCGCTGCCGGCGACGCACAGTAAGGTCAACCGGGTGAGCGCCACCGGCGAGCACGGCCAGCCGCAGCCGCGAACGATGAGGTGACCATGACCACCCCAGGCAAGACCCGTGTGGCGATCGTCTTCGGTGGCCGGAGCCCCGAACACGGCATCTCCTGCGTCAGCGCCGGCAGCGTGCTGGCCGCCCTGGACCCGGACGAGTTCGAGGTCGTCCCGGTCGGCATCACCCGGCAGGGCCAGTGGGTGCTCGCCAGCGGCGACCCGGCCGGGCTCGCCATCGCCGACCGCAAACTGCCCGAGATCACCGCCGGCTCCGGCGCCGAACTGCTGCTACGCGCCGACCCGGCCGCCGGCGGCCTGGTGGTGCTCGACCCGGCCCAGGGCCCGGTGGCGCTGGCCGACGTGGACGTGGTCTTCCCGGTGCTGCACGGCGCGTACGGCGAGGACGGCACGATCCAGGGCATGCTGGAGATGGCCGACCTCCCCTACGTCGGGGCGAACGTGTTCGCCTCCGCCGCCGCCATGGACAAGGAGTTCACCAAGAAGCTCTGCGTGGCCGAGGGCATCCCGGTCGGCCCGTACGCGGTGCTGCGCGCCGGAATGTCGCTGAGCGAGGAGGACAAGGAGCGCCTCGGCCTGCCGGTCTTCGTCAAGCCGTCCCGCGCCGGTTCCTCGTTCGGCATCACCAAGGTCGACGACTGGGCGCAGTTGGACGCCGCGCTGACCACTGCCCGCAACATCGACAGCAAGGTGCTGGTGGAGGCCGCCGTGGTGGGCCGCGAGATCGAGTGCGGCGTGCTGGAGGGCGAGGCCGGCGGCGCGCCCGAGGCGTCGGTGCTCGCCGAGGTGCGGATGATCGGCGACCGCGACTGGTACGACTTCGAGGCCAAGTACATCTTCGCCGACGAGGTCACCGAGTACGACGTCCCCGCGGAGCTGCCCGAGGCGGTGACCCGGCAGGTGCGCGACTACGCCACCCGGGCGTTCACCGCGCTGGACTGCTCCGGCCTGGCCCGGGTCGACTTCTTCGTCACCCCGGCGCAGGAGGTCTTCCTCAACGAGATCAACACGATGCCGGGCTTCACGCCGACCTCGATGTTCCCGCGCATGTGGGCGGCCAGCGGGCTGGAGTACCCGAAGCTGGTCAACCGCCTGATCCGGACCGCCCTGCACCGCCGCGCCGGCCGCTGACGGGCCGGCGCGGGCGTCACCCGGCGCAGCCCGAGGGGGCCTGCTTCGCCGAGGGGACCGCGCTGACGATCGCGTCGGAGATCTGCACCACCCACTGCAACGCGGGCTGGTACGTCCCCGGCGCCCGGACCTGGACGGGCACCTCCCGGTCGACGGTGGTCAGCACCGTGGCCCCGCCCCCGGTCACCGGGTGCCAGCAGACGCCGTTGACCCGGAACACCTCGTCGGTGTCCGGGAAACAACCGGCGGGCAGCGTGGCGCCGCCGGTGGGCGACGGGCAGGGTCGCACCGGCGGCGTTGCGCCGCAGGCCACGGTGAGCGCCGGGTCGCCGTACGCCGCGTTCTGCTCCGGACCCGCGGTGACCGGGCGCTGCCGCAGGTCACGCACGCTGTCGGGAAGCTGCGAGACCAGCGCGCGGCAGACCACCCCGGGACGCTGGGCGAGCGTCGGCGCGGGCAGCTCGACCGGCGCGGTGGACTGCGCCCGAGGGCTCGCCGACGCGCTCGGCGCGGCGTCCGGGGACTCCGGGGCGAGCTTTGCGAACGTGAAGCCGGCCACCGCCAGGGTCACCGGCACCGCGATCACCGTGGCCCAGAGCGCGGCCCGTCGGGTGCCGGGGTCCCGGCGCGTGGTGGGTTCCGTCTCGTCCACTTACAGCCGCACCACCGAACACGTGAGCGTGCGGGTGATGCCGGGCACCATCTGCACCTTGCTGACGATGAGTTTGCCCAGCTCGTCGACCGTGTTCGCCTCGGTGAGCACGACCACGTCGTAGGGCCCGGTGACGGCGTCGACCCGTACCACGCCGGCAAGGTCCGCGATCAGACCGGCCACGTCACGCGCCCGGCCGACCTCGGTCTGGATGAGGATGTACGCCTGTACCACGACTCGACCTCCGTCCGTCGCCGCCTGGGGCGGCCCGAAGGGTGAAACTACCGTACCGACCGGGCGTGATCCCTATCGGTCGCCGGTGGGCGGGCAGGCCGGGGGCGGGGGACGGGTGCGGAACGTGCGGAACGACGGAGCGAACGAGGGGACGGCATGACGGTCGAGGGCGTCGGGGAGTTCGGACTGATCGACCGGGTGACCGCCCGGCTGTCGTACGGGGAGAGCTGCCTGCTCGGCCCCGGCGACGACGCGGCGCTGGTGGCGGCGCCGGACCGGCGGGTGGTCGCCTCCACCGACGTGCTCGTCGAGGGGCGGCACTTCCGGCGGGACTGGTCCTCGGCGCGGGACGTCGGGCACCGGGCCGCCGCGGCCAACCTCGCCGACGTCGCCGCCATGGGCGCGACGCCGACCGCGCTGCTGGTCGCGCTCTGCATGCCGGCCGACCTGGACCCGGCCTGGGCCGAGGAACTGGCGGACGGGCTGGGCGCGGAGGCGGCCGGCGTGGGCGCGAGCGTGGTCGGCGGGGACATGTCCGCCAGCCCGACGCTGACCGTCGCGGTCACCGCGCTCGGTGACCTGGCCGGCCGCGCGCCGGTGGTCCGCTCCGGGGCGCGACCGGGCGACGTGGTGGCGCTCGCCGGGCGTACCGGCTGGGCGGCGGCCGGCTTCACCGTGCTGTCCCGCGGCTTCCGTACGCCCCGGCTGCTGGTCGAGGCGTTCCGCCGCCCCGAGGTGCCGTACGCCGCCGGGCCGGCCGCCGCCGCGGCCGGCGCCACCGCCATGATCGACGTCTCGGACGGGCTGCTCGCCGACCTGGGACACGTGGCCACGGCCAGCGGGGTGGCGGTCGACCTGAGCCGGGGCGCGTTCGAGGTGCCCCGACAGATGCGCGACGCGGCGCAGGCGCTCGGCGTCGACCCGTACTCCTGGATCCTGGCCGGTGGCGACGACCACGCCCTGGCGGCCACGTTCCCCGCCGACGCGGCGCTGCCGGACGGCTGGCGTCCGGTCGGCCGGGTCACCGACGGCGCCGGGGTCACCGTCGACGGCGGTGACTACGACGGCCCCCGTGGCTGGGACCACTTCCGCTGAGCCGGTCAGGGCCCGCCCGCCAGGGGCCGTAGTGATCTGCGTCCGAGCGTGGCGACCGGCGCCGGCCGGGTGCCCGGGCCGGTCGTAGCCTGGCACGGTGAGCGAGATCGAGATCCTCCCGCGGCGTTTCGACGCGCCCGAGTCGCAGGAGCTGATCCGGGCGGCGCTGGCCGACCTGGGCGCGCGGTACGGCGGCAACGGCGACGAGACGCCCGTCGACGCCGCCGAGTTCGTCCCGCCGGCCGGCGCGTTCCTGGTCGCGTACCTGGACGGCCGGCCGGTGGGCTGCGGCGGCTGGCGCAGCCACGGCGTGGACGGCGAGGAGGCCGAGCTGAAGCGGATGTACACCGCGCCGGCCGCCCGGGGCCGGGGCGTGGCCCGTGCGGTGCTCGCCGCGATCGAGCGGTCCGCCCGCGACGCCGGCCGGAAGCGGATCGTGCTGGAGTGCGGCGACAAGCAGCCCGAGGCGCTCGCCATGTACGCCTCGGCCGGCTACGAGCGGATCCCGAACTTCGGCTACTACCGGGACGCGCCGGGCTGCCTGTCGTTCGGTCGACCGCTCTGACCGTCGCCGTCAGCCGACCGTGATGCGGATCTCCGCGGCGGCCCGCCGGGCGGCGACCGCCGCCTCGTCCGGCGTCGCGCCCCAGGTCATCAGGTGCCCGCTGCGGTGCGCCGAGGAGAGCAGCTCGGGCACGGTCTGCCCGACCTTCGTCTCGACCTGGACGTCGAGCACGCCGGGCACGCGCAGCGCCGCCCGCCGGCCGTCCACCGCGATGACCCGGCCGGGCTGGGCGGTCAGGAACTCGACCGCCGCCGCGCCGGTGGGCCGCTGCGGCAGCGCCGGCCGTTCGCCGCACAGCACCCGCAGGTACGCCTCGATGACGTCCCCTTCGTAGGCGATCGAGATGAGCGCCGTGATCATGTCGCCGGGCATCCGGGCGGCGCACTCCACGAGCGTCGGCACGCCGTCGGTCAGGATCCACTCGCTGTGCAGCATGCCGCTGCCGAAGCCGGCCGCCGCGGCGAGGCGGGCCGCCGCCGACCGCATCGCGTCATGCTCGGCCGGCGGCAGCGCGGACGGCACCGTGTGCCCGGTCTCCACCGGGTGCCGGCCACCGGCGACCCGCTTGTCGGTGACGTTGGCGAAGATCACCTCGCCGTCGGCGACCAGCAGCTCCACGCTGTGCTCGGAGCCGACGAGCAACTCCTCGACCAGGACGCCGGTGGGCAGGCCCGCGGTGGCCTCGGGCGGCTCCGGCGGGGTGGCGCTGGCCGCCCAGCGGGCCGGCACCTCGGCCGGGTCGGTGATGAGCTGCACGCCGAGGCTGCCGGAGCGGCGGGTGGGCTTGAGCACGCACCGGCCGCCGTGCGCGCGGGCGAACTCCGCCGCCCGGCCCGCGTCGTCGACCAGCTCGTAGGCCGGGTTGGCCAGGCCGATCTCGTCGGCGAGCAGCCGCATCCGGTGCTTGTCGGAGAAGATGTCCGCGGCGACCGCCCCGGCGCCGGGCCGGCCGAGCCGGTCGGCCAGCCGGGCGGTGGCGGCGACCGCGTACTCCAGGCCGGGCAGCACCAGGCGCGCGTCGGCCAGGCCGGGCTCGCGACCGAGCAGGGCGTCGACGTCCAGGCCGGTCTGGTATTCCGCGGCCACCAGGCGGCCGATCAGCGGCAGCTCCTCGGCGAACCGGACCAGGTCGCGTCGGCGGATCACGTCCGGCTCCTCGACCAGCACCACACTGCCGGCCGGCAGCTCCTGGTCGAACCAGCGCAACGAGCCGAACGACCCGCCCACCACCACCAGTTGCTCGCGGCCCAGATCGAGGTCCACCGGTCGTCCTCCCCACGGTCCGCGCCGGAACCGGACGGCCGGCGCAGCAGCACCCTAACCGGCGGGGACCAGGCGGTCGCCGTACGGTCGGTCAGCGGTCGCCGCGAACCGGCGGACACGACAGAAGCCGGCGGACCCGAGGGGGCCGCCGGCGACCGACGATGTTCCGGTGGTGCTCCGCGTCAGGCGCGGGTGACCTTGCCGGCCTTGATGCACGAGGTGCAGACCTGCAACTTCTTGGTGGTGCCGCCACCGGCCGGGGTACGCACCGACTGGATGTTCGGGTTCCAGCGGCGGTTGGTCCGCCGGTGCGAGTGGGACACGTTGTGGCCGAAGCCCGGTCCCTTGCCACAGACGTCGCACACGCTAGCCACGGGATACTCCTGGGATTGAAACGTTCATGAGGTCGCCGCCAGGCGCAGCCCGGGCAACCTGGCCAGGTTACCCGATGCCGGTCGGTACGCCCAATCGGCCCTACGCCGAGTCCACCGCAGCGTACCGGCCGGCCGGGTCGGCGCGTGGTCGACCCGGGACCGGGGCCGACCGGGCCGACCGGCCGGGCGGACACGCCGGACGACCCCGGCGCGTGTCGGTGTGCGCCAGTAGGCTTCCCGACGTGCTGGACACCCTCGACGCCGCCGCGGTGCGCCGCTGGTGCACGAGCGGGCTGGCCGCCCTCCAGCGGCACCAGGGCGAGATCGACGGCCTCAACGTCTACCCGGTGCCGGACGGCGACACCGGCACCAACCTGGTGCTCACGCTCACCTCGGCCCAGCAGGCCCTGGCCATGGATCTCGGCACCCTTCCCGACGACGGGCACACCCCGCACGGGCACGCGCTGCGGCTGATGGCCCGCGGCGCGCTGCTCGGCGCGCGGGGCAACTCCGGGGTGATCCTCTCGCAGATCCTGCGCGGCCTCGCGGACGCCCTCGCCGCCGCGCCGGCGGTCCGGGGCCGGCAGCTCGCCGGTGCGCTCGCCGACGCCGCCACCGCCGCCTACGCCGCGGTCGCCCGGCCGGTCGAGGGCACGCTGCTGAGCGTGGTCGCCGCGGCGGCCCGCGCGGCCCAGCGGGCGGACAGCGACGACCTGCACACGGTGGCCGGGGCCGCCGCCGAGGCGGCCACGCACGCGCTGGCTCGCACCCCGGAGCAACTGCCGGAGCTGGCCCGCGCCGGCGTGGTCGACGCCGGCGGGCGCGGGCTCTGCCTGCTGCTCGACGCGCTGGTCGAGGTGATCACGGGGGAGAGCCCCGGCCGGCCGGCCGCCGCGCCGGCCGCGCCGCACCGGCCCGGGGCCGCCGTCCGGGAGACCGGCTCCGACGCGTACGCCTACGAGGTGCAGTACCTCCTCGACGCCACCGAGGAGGCGGTCGCGCGGCTGCGCGGCGAGCTGGCCGGGCTCGGCGACTCCCTGGCGGTGGTCGGGGACGGCGACGGCACCTGGAACGTGCACGTGCACGTCAACGACGTCGGGGCCGCCGTGGAGGCGGGCGTGGTCGCCGGCCGGCCGCACCGGATCACCGTGACCCGGTTCGCCGACCACCCCGTTCCGACGCCCGGCCCGCCGCCGACGCCGTCCGGTGGCCGGGCCGCCGTGGTGGTCGCCACCGGCGCCGGCATCGCCGAGCTGTTCGCCGCCGAGGGCGCGGTGGTGGTGCCGGCCAACCCGTCCACCGGCGAGCTGCTCGACGCGGTCCGGGCCACCGACGCGGCCCGGGTGGTGGTGCTGCCGAACGACCCGAACACGCAGTCGGTGGCGAGCGCGGCGGCCAGGGAGGCGCACCGCCTCGGCATCAAGGTCAGCGTGGTGCCCACCCGCTCCCCGGTGCAGGCGCTCGCCGCGCTCGCCGTCCGCGACCCGAAGCGCCGCTTCGAGGACGACGTGATCGCGATGGCCGAGGCCGCCGGCGCCTGCCGCTACGCCGAGGTCTGCCACGCCGGCCGGGAGGCACTCACCGTCGCCGGCCCGTGCCGGCCGGGTGACGTGCTGGCCCTGGTGGAGGGCGAGGTGCACCTGATCGGGCAGGATCTGACCGACACCTGCACCGCCGTGGTCGACCGGATGCTCGGTGGCGGCGGCGAGCTGGTCACGTTGCTCTGCGGGGCGGACGCCCCGGCCGGGCTGGCCGACCGCGTCCGCGCGCATGTCGAGCGCGCCTGGCCGTTCGTCGAGGTGCAGGCGTACGAGGGCGGCCAGCCGCACTACCCGCTCCTGCTGGGGGTCGAATGACGAGCGAACCGTCGACGGTGGACACCCCGCTCAAGAAGCTGGTCGGGGAGAAGACCGCGAAGGCGCTTGCCGGTCACCTCGACCTGCACACCGCCGGTGACCTGATCTACCACTTCCCGCGCCGCTACGACGAGCGCGGCGAGCACACCGACATCCGCTCGCTCGATGTGGGGGAGCAGGTCACCGTGCTGGCCCAGGTGCAGCGCACCGCGGTCCGCCCGATGCGCCAGCGGCGCGGCAACCTGCTGGAGGTGACCGTCGGCGACGGTTCCGGCGGCGTGCTGACCTGCACCTTCTTCGGTAACCAGGCGTGGCGGGAACGGGAGCTGCGACCGGGCCGCTGGGGGCTGTTCGCCGGCAAGGTGACCGAGTTCCGGGGCAAGCGGCAGCTCAACGGCCCGGAGTACGTCCTGCTCGGCGAGGGCGGTGACGGCGAGGCGGCGGCCAACGAGGAGGTCGAGGAGTTCGCCGGCGCGCTGATCCCGGTCTACCCGGCCGCGGCGGCGGTGCCGACCTGGGTGATCGCCCGCTGCGTCCGGGTGGTGCTGGACACGTTCACCCCGCCGGACGACCCGCTGCCGGCCGCCCTGCGGACCACCCGCAACCTGGTCGGCATCGGCGCCGCCCTGCGGGAGATCCACCGGCCGTCCAGCAAGGAGGCGCTCTACCGGGCCCGCCGCCGGCTCAAGTGGGACGAGGCGTTCGCGGTGCAGCTCACCCTGGCGCAGCGCAAGCACCGGGCGGCGGCGTGGCCGGCGCGGGCCCGACCGGCCCGGCCCGGTGGCCTGCTGGACGCGTTCGACGCCCGACTGCCGTACGAGCTGACCCCCGGCCAGCAGGTGGTCGGGCGGGAGATCGCCGCCGACCTGGCCACCGCGCACCCGATGCACCGGCTGCTCCAGGGCGAGGTGGGCTCCGGCAAGACGGTGGTGGCGCTGCGCGCCATGCTCCAGGTGGTCGACGCCGGCGGTCAGGCCGCGCTGCTCGCTCCGACCGAGGTGCTCGCCGCCCAGCATCACCGCGGCATCCGGGAGCTGCTCGGCCCGCTCGGCACGGCGGGTGAGCTGGGCGCCGCCCCCGACGCCACCCGGGTGGAGCTGGTCACCGGCTCGCTGGGCGCGGCGGCCCGACGCCGTGCCCTGGCCGAGGTGGCCGAGGGCCGGGCCGGCATCGTGCTCGGCACGCACGCGCTGCTCTACGAGGGTGTCGACTTCGCCGACCTGGGCCTGGTGGTGGTGGACGAGCAGCACCGCTTCGGCGTGGAGCAGCGGGACGCGCTGCGGGCCAAGGCCGAGCAGCCGCCGCACGTGCTGGTGATGACCGCCACCCCGATCCCACGCACGGTCGCCATGACCGTCTACGGCGACCTGGAGACCTCCACGTTGTCCCAGTTGCCGCAGGGCCGCTCGCCGATCGCCTCGCACGTGGTGCCGGCCGCCGAGAAGCCGGCCTTCCTGGACCGGGCCTGGCGTCGGCTGCGCGAGGAGGTCGGCAAGGGCCACCAGGCGTACGTGGTCTGCCCCCGGATCGGTGAGGGGCCGGTCTCCGACGAGGAGGCGCCGCGGGAGGACGACAACGGCCGCCGGCCGCCGCTGGCGGTGACCGAGGTGGCCCCGCTGCTCGCCGACGGGCCGTTGCACGGGCTGCGGATCGGGGTGCTGCACGGGCGGCTGCCGGCCGACGAGAAGGACGCGGTGATGCGCGCGTACGCCGCCGGCGACCTGGACGTGCTGGTGGCGACCACTGTGGTCGAGGTGGGCGTGAACGTCCCCAACGCGACCGTGATGATCGTGCTGGACGCCGACCGGTTCGGCGTCTCCCAGTTGCACCAGTTGCGCGGCCGGGTGGGCCGGGGGTCGGCCGCGGGGCTCTGCCTGCTGGTCACCGAGGCGGCAGAGGGCTCGTCGGCCCGGGAGCGGCTGGACGCGGTGGCCTCCACCACCGACGGGTTCAAGCTGGCCGAGCTCGACCTGGAGCAGCGCCGGGAGGGCGACGTGCTCGGCGCGTCCCAGTCCGGCCGGCGCTCACACCTGCGGTTGCTGTCGCTCCTGCGCGACACGGAGCTGATCCGGGACGCCCGCGCCGAGGCGATCGAGCTGGTCGAGGAGGATCCGGAGCTGGCCCGGCACCCGGCGCTGGCCGCGTCCGTCGCCGCCCTGGTCGACGAGGAGCGCGCCGAATACCTGGAGAAGGGCTGACCCCACCGGTCGACCCGGTGCTCCCCATGCTCCGACGAATGTCAGTGAGGTACCGCGCGGGCGAGGACGCGGGGGCGCGACGCCCCGGCGCCCTGTTTCACGGAAATAGTGGCTGACTGGGCCCCGACGGCCACTCTTTCCGTGAAACAGGTCCGTGAGGCGTGTGAGGTGCGGGGGATGCGAGGGCGCGCCGACCGGGTGGTCGACGCGCCCTCGCGGCGGTGCGGGCGGGTCAGGCGGTGAAGCGGATCCGACGGCGGCGGGCCACCACGAACAGCACCGCGCCGGCGGCCAGCAGCAGCGCGGCGCCACCGGCGATCGCGCCGGCGGCCGGGCCGGTCACCGGCAGGCCGCCGCCCTGGCCGGAGCAGTCCTCCGGCTGGGTGTACGGGACGGTCTCGGCGTCGGCGACCACGTCGTACTTCACGGTGACCTTGAGGCCCCGGTAGGCGTCGAACTCGACCGAGGTGGTCGTGCCCGGCTCGGAGGTGAGCTTCTTGGTGACGCCCTTCTCGGTGGTCAGCGTGGCGGTGAAGGGGATGCCCTTCGCCGGGTTCTCCACGATGAAGGTCATCGAGTCGCAGTCCTGGTCCAGCTTGAAGATCGGCTCGGCCGGCTCGGCCGGGGCGGACGGCGTCGCGGACGGGCTCGGCGGCGTGGAGACGGACGCGGACGGCGTCGGGGTGGGCTGCTCCGGCGACCGGGTCGGCTCCGGCGTGGCGCTCGGCGACGGCGAGCTGGGCGACGGCGACGGGCTCTCCACGATTTCGCAGTCGCGGCTGGGCCGGGCCACCACGGTGCGCTCGCCGTCGTGCGACTGGCGGCCCCGCTCCCAGTGCGCCCCGACGGTCAGCTTCAGCTCGGGGATCTCACCGGTGAACGTGTGGGTCTGGGTGCCGGTCAGCGGCCCCTCGCTCTGCTTCTTCAGCTCCGCGCCGACGGTCAGGCCGCCGGTGATGTCGCCGGGCACGGTGGACTCCAGCTTGGTGATCCGGCCGGAGATGTCGCGCTCGCTGCTGATCACCGACCAGGTGACGGTGACCGTGCCGTCCTTGGTGGCGCAGAAGCTGCCGGACGGTTCGGGGTGGTGGGCCGCGGCCGGGGCGGCCGTGGTGGCGACGCCCGCGAGGCCGATCAGCGCGCCGGCGGTGAGGACGGCGGCACGCCGGAGGTTGAGACGGTTCACGTCTTCTCCTGATGAGGGGAGGTGCGGAGAGGGGTGCGGCGGACGGACCGGAGTCACGCGTCCACGCGGCAACCGGGCAGACCCTAGCGAGATCGACACCGTGGGCGTTACCGCGATCTACGGGTCGTAAAGGGTCCGTTATGAATTCGAGATCATTGATGTACGGGGTGTCACGAACCGTCGCTCCCGGTGGTCCGCTCGTCCCGTGTCCGCGGTCGCGTAGCGTCGGGGCATGCGGAGGGAACGACGGTGACCCGGATCGTGGCCGGCGCGTTCGGTGGGCGGCGGATCGCCGCGCCACCCGGCGCCGGCACCCGACCGACCTCGGACCGGGTGCGGGAGGCGCTGTTCAGCGCCGTGCAGGCCGATCTCGACCTGGCCGGGGCGCGCTTCGCCGACCTGTTCGCCGGCTCCGGCGCGGTCGGGCTGGAGGCGCTGTCCCGGGGTGCGGCGCACGTGCTGCTTGTCGAGTCGGACGCCCGGGCCGCCCGGGTGATCCGGGAGAACATCGCCACGCTCCGGGCTGCGCCGGCCGCCCGCCTGGTCACCGGCAAGGTGGCCGGTGTGCTGGCGGCCGGGCCGGACGGCGGGCCGTACGACGTGGTCTTCGCCGACCCGCCGTACGCGGTGCCGGCCGCGGAGATCACCGCGATGCTGGCCGCGCTGGTCGACGGCGGCTGGCTCGCGCCGGACGCCCTGGTGGTCGTCGAGCGGTCCCGCCGATCCGGACCGGTCGACTGGGTGGAGGGCGTCACGCCGGAACGCAGTCGCCGCTACGGCGAGACCACCCTTTGGTACGGTCGCCGATCATGAGACGTGCGGTCTGTCCGGGCTCGTTCGACCCGGTCACCAACGGTCACCTCGACATCGTCGGCCGGGCCAGCAGGCTCTTCGACGAGGTGATCGTCGGCGTGCTGGTCAACCAGTCGAAGCAGGGGTTGTTCACGGTCGAGGAGCGGATCACGATGCTCCGCGAGGTCACCGCCTCGTACGACAACGTCCGGGTGGAGTCGTTCCGCGGCCTGCTCGTCGACTTCTGCCGCGACCAGCAGGCGAGCGTGCTGATCAAGGGCCTGCGGGCGGTCAGCGACTTCGACTACGAGCTGCAGATGGCCCAGATGAACATCGGTCTGGCCGGCGTGGAGACGCTCTTCATGCCGACCAACCCGCTCTACTCCTTCCTCTCCTCCAGCCTGGTCAAGGACGTGGCCAAGTGGGGCGGCGACATCTCCGCCCACGTCCCCGACCTGGTCCGCGAGCAGCTCGTCGCCCGCCTCCGCCCCTGACCGCCCCTGACCCCGCCGATCTTGCACTTGTGGCCCGGCAGGTGTCCCTTTCGCGCCAGATGTCGGGGCGGAAAGTGCAAGATCAACGGCGGTGGCGGAGCGGGGGCGACGCGCCGGGTGGGCGGGGTGGGGCGGGAGTGGGCGGGGCGCGACATGATGGGGGCAGCGCCGGAACCGGGCGCAGGCCGCATCATGGAGGGCGGCCGACGAAGACAGGAGTGAGGCGCCGGTGGACCCGCTCGATCGCATCGACGAACTGATCGCCATGGTGGAGCAGGCCCGCTCCGTCCCGATGTCGCGCAACAACTGCATGGTCGACCGCGGTGAGATGATCGCCGTGCTCGACGAGCTGCGCGCCGAGCTCCCCGCCGACCTGCGCCGGGCCGCCGCGCTGCTGGAGGAACGGGACAAGATCATGGAGGCCGGCAAGCGCGAGGCCGACCGGATCATCAGCGAGGGTGAGGCGGAACACGCCCGCCTGGTCTCGGTGAACGAGATCACGGTCTCCGCCGAGCACGAGGGTGCCCGGATCATCGGCGAGGCGCGGGCCGAGGCGCAGCGCCTCCGCGAGGAGGTGGACGACTACGTCGACACCGCGCTGGCCAACTTCGAGCAGTTCCTCACCAGGGCGTTGGCCTCGATAGAGCGCGGCCGGGACAAGATGCACGCGCTGCGCGAGATCGGCACCTTCGCGGGGGACGAGGCCGATCGCCCGCTACCCTTCTGAGCGGCGCACGGGCCGGTCGCCGACAGCCGGCTGCCGCCGGACCGGGGCGGACACGCCCCCGGTTCGACGGTCCGCCCCCCTGCCAGGTAACCTTTTTTGTCGGCCTCTCACCGGCCGGAGTCTGACTATGCCCAAACATTCGCCACGCCAACTCGACCCCAGGGCGCCGCTGGTCCTCGACACGAGGGACCTGCCGCGTCGCCCTGGCGCGTTGCGTACGCACCGGCGGGTCGTGACGGCACCGGCGGACCTCGGCGTCGAGTTGATCGGCGTGCCGGCGGGCGCGGACCTCGACCTTGACCTGAGGTTGCAGTCGGTGTCCGAGGGCGTGCTCGTCTCCGGGACCGTCACCGGTCCCGTCAAGGGCGAGTGCGGTCGCTGCCTGCGCGAGATCGACGACTCGGTGGTCGTGAACCTCCAGGAGCTGTACGCGTACGAGGACAGCACCACGGACGAGACGACCGACGAGGACGAGGTGGGCCGGATGCAGGGCGATCTGATCGACCTGGAGCCGGCGTTGCGGGACGCGGTGGTGCTCGCGCTGCCGACCAACCCGCTCTGCCGGGAGGACTGCCCAGGGCTGTGCCCCGAGTGTGGGGTGCACTGGGACGATCTGCCGGCCGACCACAGTCACCAGCAGGTCGACCCGCGTTGGGCGGGCCTGTCGCAACTGACCCGTACAGAGGAGTAGGAACCGTGGCCGTCCCCAAGCGCAAGATGTCGCGCAGCAACACCCGCGCCCGCCGGGCGAACTGGAAGGCCACGGCGGTGTCGACCGTTGCCTGCCCGCAGTGCAAGTCGCCGAAGCTGCCGCACGCCGCCTGCTCCGTCTGCGGCACGTACAACGGCCGCCAGGTTCTCGAGGTCTGACCTGGACGCCGAGTGACGCCCCCGACCACCGGTCGGGCGGCGCGCGCACCACGGCTCACGCCCGGTGCCCCGGCTCCCTCCGCCGCCGGCCGTTCCCCGGCCGGCGGGCCGACGGAGCCGGGCACCGCGCGGATCGCCGTCGACCTCCTCGGCGGGGACGATGCTCCCGCCGTCGTGGTTGACGGCGCTCTGCGGGCGGTGCGCACCGACCCTGACCTGCGCCTGATGCTCGTCGGCCCGACCGAGGTGGCCGACGGGCTGATTGCTGCGCTCGACCCGGCGCACCGCGCCCGGGTCACGGTCCGCCCGGTGCGGACCGCCGTCGGCATGGCCGACCATCCGACCGCCGCACGCGGCGAGAGCACGGTACGCACGGCCGTGCAGGCCGTCCACGACGGGCTCGCCGACGCCGTGGTCTCCGCCGGCTCGACCGGGGCCACCGTCACCGCCGCCGCGCTCGGCCTGGGCCGCTGGACCGGGGTACGCCGACCCGCGCTGGTCGCCACGCTGCCGGCCGTCGCCGGGCCGGTGGTCCTGCTGGACGTCGGCGGCACACTCGAACCCGGCCCCGCCACGCTGGTCCGGCACGCCGTCCTCGGCGCCGCCTACGCGGCGGTGGCGCACGGCATCGTCGCACCCCGGGTGGGGCTGCTCTCCGTCGGCCACGAGGCCGGCAAGGGGGACCGCCTGCGCCGGGCCGCCGACCCGGCGCTGGCCGCCGTGCCACTGCCCTGCGGCGCCCGCTACGTCGGCCTCGTCGAGGGATTCGACCTCTCCCTGGGCGGTCGCGCCGACGTGGTGGTCACCGACGGCTTCACCGGCAACGTCCTGCTGAAGGCCATCGAGGGCGCGTACGCCATGGCCGGTGGGCCGCCGGTCGGCGGTGGCGCGCCGCGCGCGGCGGCCCTGCTCGGGGTGGCCGGCACGGTGGTGGTGTGCCACGGCGCGGCCGGCCCCGAGGACGTGGCCTCGGGCATCGCGCTGGCCGCCCACCTCTGGCGTCGCGACGCCGCCGGCACGGTCCGTGCCCTGCTCGCCGAGATCCCGCACGATCCCGCACCTGACCGCAACGACACCGAGGTAGCACCATGACCAACGACAAGCGGCGGCGTGCTCCCGTCGGCCTCCTCGAGGCGGCCTTCGGGGTGTCGCTCGACCCGGAGCTGCTGGAACGCGCCCTGACCCACCGCTCGTACGCGTACGAGAACGGCGGGTTGCCCACCAACGAGCGGCTGGAGTTCCTCGGCGACTCGGTCCTCGGCGTGGTGATCACCACCGCGCTCTTCCACAACCATCCGGACCTGCCCGAGGGGCAGTTGGCGAAGCTGCGGGCCAGCGTGGTCAACATGCGCGCGCTGGCCGACGTGGCGCGTGGCCTCGGCCCGGACGGGCTGGGTGCGTACCTCCTGCTCGGCAAGGGCGAGGAGGCCACCGGCGGTCGGGACAAGGCGAGCATCCTGGCCGACACACTGGAGGCGCTGCTCGGCGCCATCTACCTCCAGTACGGCCTGGACACCGCCGCCATCGTGATCCACCGCCTCTTCGACCCGCTGATGGCGGAGTCGGCCGGGCGGGGCGCGGCACTGGACTGGAAGACCAGCCTCCAGGAGTTGACCGCCGCGCTGGGTCTGGGCGTGCCGGAGTACCGCATCGAGGGCACCGGACCGGACCACCTGAAGACGTTCACCGCCTGGGTGGTGGTGGCCGGCAACCGGTACGGCGGCGCGGAGGGGCGCAGCAAGAAGGAGGCCGAGCAGCGGGCCGCCGAGTCGGCCTGGCGGATGCTCACCGAGCAGGCGGAGGCGACCGCGCGGGCGGAGGCCGAGGCGCGGGCGGCGGCCGAGGCCGGGGCGGCGGTCGACCCGGAGGACGCCGAGGCGGGCGCCGGCCGTGCCTGAGCTGCCCGAGGTCGAGACCGTCCGGCAGGGGCTGGCCGAGTGGGTGGTCGGCCGACGGATCAGCGCCGTCGAGGTGCGCCATCCCCGGGCGGTCCGCCGGCACGCGCCGGGCGGCGCGCACTTCGCCGACGTGCTGGCCGGCCGGACGATCACCGACGTCCGCCGCCGGGGCAAGTATCTCTGGCTGCCGCTGGACAGCGGGGACGCGGTGATCGGCCACCTGGGCATGTCCGGGCAGTTGCTGCTGCAGCCGGTCGGCGCGGCCGACGAGCTGCACCTGCGGGTCCGGTTCCGGTTCGCCGACGACGGCCCGGAGCTGCGCTTCGTCGACCAGCGCACGTTCGGCGGCCTGTCCGTCTCCGACGGCGGGGCGGAGCTGCCGGCCGAGATCGCGCACATCGCCCGGGACCCGATGGACCCGGAGTTCTCCGACGACGCGTTCGTGGCCGCGCTGCGCCGCCGGCGTACGGAGATCAAACGGGCACTGCTCGACCAGACGCTGATCTCCGGCGTGGGCAACATCTACGCCGACGAGGCGCTGTGGCGGGCGAAGCTGCACGGCGCCCGGCCGACCGACGCGTTGACCCGGCCGGCGGCGCTGCGGCTGCTCGGCCACGTGCGGGACGTCCTCGGCGAGGCGATCAAGCAGGGCGGCACCAGCTTCGACGAGCTGTACGTGAACGTCAACGGCGAGAGCGGCTACTTCGACAGGTCGTTGAACGCGTACGGCCGGGAGGGCGAGCCCTGCCCGCGCTGTGGCGCGCCGATCCGGCGGGAGGCGTTCATGAACCGTTCCTCCTACAGTTGCCCGCGCTGCCAGCCGCGTCCCCGGGGCACCCTCCGGGGATGACCCCGAGCCGGTTCGGGGTTGCGCCGGTGTGCTGCGCCGGGCCGGGCCCGGGGGCCCACCGCGACGTACCGGAGAAATGCCCTTTTCCGCCCGACCGGCGCGGCCGGCTCCGGCCGCCCGGTAGGGCCAGCCCTATCGGGGAGGAGCCGGGGCCGTTCCCCGATGTCCGGGCTCCGTCGGCTGCCTAGCGTCTCCAGACGTCGGCACGGCGCCGACGGCTGGAGGGGGACCCGGATATGGGCAGGCGACCGGTGACCGTGCGGGTGGCACGGTGGAGTGCGGAGCATCCGTGGCGGGCCATCGCGCTGTGGGTGGTGTTCGTGGCGGTGTGCTTCCTCGGCGGCAACGCCGCCGGGCTGAACGAGGCCACCGACGCGGATCAGGCGATCGGTGAGTTCGGGCGGGCCGAGCTGATCGTCGACAGTGGCGGCTTCCACCAGGCGGCCACCGAGAACGTGCTGATCACCGCGCGGTCGGGCGCGCTCGATCCGGCCGCGGCGCGGGCCGCCGCGACCGACGCCGCGGGCCGGCTGCGGCAGGTCGAGGGCGTCGCGTCGGTGGGTACGCCGATGCCGTCCCGGGACGGGAGCGCGCTGCTGCTGCCGATCACCATGTCCGGCGACCCGGAGACCGCCGGGGACCGGGTGGGGCCGCTGCGGGACGCCACCGCCGACGTGCAGGCGGCCCATCCGGGGTTGCGGGTGGAGGAGGTCGGCGGCCCGTCGATCGACAAGGCGCTCGACGACACGCTCGGCAAGGACTTCAAGCGGGCCGAGCTGCTCAGCCTGCCGGTGACGCTGGCCATCCTGATCATCGCGTTCGGCGCGTTGATCGCCGCCGGCGTGCCGGTGCTGCTCGCGCTCTCCTCGGTGGCCGCCGCGATGGGCCTCTCCACGCTCGCCTCGCACCTGGTGCCGGCGACCGACACCACGGCCAGCGTGATCCTGCTGATCGGCATGGCGGTGGGCGTCGACTACTCGCTGTTCTACGTGCGGCGCGAGCGCGAGGAACGGGCGAAGGGGCGGTCCGGCCTGGACGCGGTGGAGGTCGCGGCGGAGACGTCCGGGCACGCCGTGGTGGTCTCCGGGACCGCCGTGATCATCGCGATGGCCGGCTTGCTGCTCGCCCAGGACGCGATCTTCTCGTCGCTGGCGGTCGGCTCGATCCTGGTGGTCGCGGTGGCGGTGCTCGGCTCGCTGACCGTGCTGCCGGCGCTGCTGGCCAAGCTGGGCCGGTGGGTGGACCGGCCCCGGGTGCCGCTGCTGTGGCGGCTCACCACCCCGCGTGCCGGGCGGCGTCCCCGCTTCTGGCCGGCGGTGCTCCGGCCCGCGCTGCGCGCGCCGGTGGCCACCCTGCTGGTGTCGGTGGCGCTGCTGCTCGCCCTGGCCGCGCCCGCGTTGGGCATGAAGCTGAAGTTCCCCGGGACCGAGGACGTGCCGCGCACCACGGCGGCCATGCAGGCGTACGACCGGCTCGCGGCGGCCTTCCCGAGCAACGGCACCAGCCACACGGTGGCCGTGCGGGCGCCCGCCGACCAGGCCGACCGGGTGCGGGCCGCGCTCACCGGGCTGGCCGCCCGCACCGGCGCCGACCCGCTCTTCGCGCCGGCCGAGGGGGACGGCCCGGAGATCCGGGTGTCGACGGACCGGCGGGTGTCGGTGCTGGAGGTGGCCACCCCGTTCGCCAGCCGCTCGGACGAGGCGTCCCGCTCGCTGCACGAGCTGCGCGACGACCTGGTGCCGGCCGCCCTGAACGGCGTTCCCGGCGTGGAGTACGCGGTCGGCGGCGGGGTGGCCGCCAGCGAGGACTACGCCGACCACATCTGGGCGAAGCTGCCGGTGGTCGCGGCGTTCGTGCTGGCGCTGACGTTCCTGGTGATGGCCTGGACGTTCCGGTCGGTGGTGGTGGCGCTGACCTCGATCCTGCTGAACCTGCTCTCCGTCGGCGCCGCGTACGGGCTGCTGGTGCTGGTCTTCCAGAGCCACTGGGCGGAAGGGCTGCTCGGGTTCACCTCGATGGACGCGATCGTCACCTGGCTGCCGCTGTTCCTGTTCGTGGTGCTGTTCGGGCTCTCCATGGACTACCACGTCTTCGTGGTCAGCCGGATCCGCGAGGCGGTGGACCGGGGCATGCCCAACCGGGAGGCGGTGGCGTACGGGATCACGTCCTCGGCGCCGGTGGTGACCAGCGCGGCGATCGTGATGGTCGGGGTCTTCTCGATCTTCGCCACGCTCAGCATGATCGACTTCAAGCAGCTCGGCATCGGACTGGCGGCGGCGATCCTGCTGGACGCCACGATCATCCGTGCGGTGGTGCTGCCGTCGGTGATGACGCTGCTGGGTGACGCGAACTGGTGGGCGCCGCGGTTCCTGCGCCGCCGGGTGACCACCCCGCCGGCAGAGCCGCCGCCCGCGCCGGCGCCGGAACTGGTCGGCGTCCGCTGACCGACGGGGGCCGGATCGTCCGATCCGGCCCCCACCGGCGACTCCCATGCGATTGCCATCCGATTCCCAGCCGGCTCCCATCCGGCCGGGAAAGCCGAAGGCAGGATTAGTGCTGGTGGCCCCGGGGCATCTGGGCGGCCATGGACGAACAGCTCTCGCCGGAGGCGCTTACTTCCGCCCCGGCTCCCGAATCCCGCCGGCGGGCGTCATGAGCACCGACGTGTCGACCGGCACCGTACGGACCAACGTCCCGGCCCGCCTCGACCGGCTGCCGTGGTCCCGCTGGCACTGGATGATCGTGATCGGTCTCGGGACGGTGTGGATCCTCGACGGTCTCGAGGTGACCATCGTCGGCAACCTGTCCGGGAAGCTGGCCGAGCCGGGCAGCGGTCTGGACATCACCCAGAGCCAGGTCACCGGCCTGGCCGCCGCGCTCTACGTGGCCGGCGCGTGCACCGGCGCGCTCTTCTTCGGCTGGCTCACCGACCGGTTCGGCCGCAAGAAGCTGTTCCTGCTGACGCTGGGGCTCTACCTGGTGGCCACCGCGCTCACCGCGCTCTCGTTCGACACCTGGTGGTTCTTCCTGTTCCGGTTCCTCACCGGCATGGGCATCGGTGGCGAGTACGCGGCCATCAACTCGGCCATCGACGAGCTGATCCCGGCCCGCCACCGCGGCCGGATCGACATCATCATCAACGGCACGTTCTGGCTCGGCGCGGCGATCGGCGCGCTGCTGACCGTACCGCTGCTCAACGGCCTGCCGACCAACCTCGGCTGGCGGGTGGCGTTCGGCATGGGCGCGGTGCTCGGCGTGGTGATCCTGCTGGTCCGCCGGCACGTGCCGGAGAGCCCACGCTGGTTGTTCATCCACGGCCGGGCGGACGAGGCGAACCACCTCGTCGACTCGGTCGAGGCCGAGGTGGAACGGGAGACCGGCAAGGACCTCGCCGAGGCCGACAACTACATCGAGATCCGGCAGCGGAAGAGCACGAACTTCCTGGAGATCGCGAAGACGCTGTTCCGCCGCTACCCGAAGCGCGCCACGCTGGGCTTCTCGCTCTTCATCGGGCAGGCGTTCCTCTACAACGCGATCACGTTCGGCTTCGCCCAGATCCTGGAGACCTTCTTCGACGTCCCGCCCGGCAACAGCGGCTACTACTTCGCGGTCATCGCGGTCGGCAACCTGCTCGGCCCGCTGCTGCTCGGCAAGCTGTTCGACACGGTCGGCCGGGTGCCGATGATCGCCGGGTCGTACATCGGCTCGGGCGTGCTGCTGCTCGGCACCGCCTGGCTGTTCCACTCCGGCGTGCTCAGCGCGGTGACCATGACCGCCTGCTGGTGCGTGGTGCTCTTCTTCGCCTCGGCGGGGGCCAGCGCGGCGTACCTGACGGTCAGCGAGATCTTCCCGATGGAGACCCGGGCCATGGCGATCGCGTTCTTCTACGCGATCGGCACCGCCGCCGGTGGCATCACCGGCCCGCTGCTCTTCGCCAAGCTGGTCGGCAGCGGCCAGGTCGGCGACACCGTGATCGCGTTCGTCATCGGCGCCACCATCATGATCATCGGTGGTCTGGTGGAGCTGGCGCTCGGCGTCAAGGCGGAAGGAAAGTCCCTGGAGGACCTGGCCACCCCGCTCAGCGCCGAGCACCCCGACCTGCCGTCGCAGCGCGGCGCCGACAGCCCGACCTCGACCACCGGCGCGAGCGCCGGCTGACCCCCACCACGCCCACCGCCCCCGCCCACGACGGGCGGGGGCGGTGCCGCGTTCACGGCAGCGCGCAGGGCTCACGCCAGGCGTCGAGGGCGCGGTCCTTGCGGATCGACGCGAAGCCGTAGCCGACCGAGGTGACGCAGAACGTGGCCGGCTCGCCGACGTACTCGACGTGGAAGACCGGCTTGTGCGCGTCGACGAACGGCAGCAGCTTCGCGCACTCGCGCCGGCGGACGCACTCCTGGTTGACCGCGAAGTCGAAGTCGGGCGCCAGCGCCGCCACCTGCGTCACGTCGTCGACCAGGCCGGGGGAGAGGTCGAACCGTCGGGCCAGCCCGGCCAGCCGACGGTTGAACAGCAGCTGCTCGTCGAAGCCGAGCGGGAAACCGGAGCGGTGCCGGAAGCCGTCCACGTCGGACAGCGCCACCGCGCCGAAGCCCTTGCCCCGGCAGAGCCGGAACCGGTCGGCCAGCACCGGCTCCAGCGAGTCCCAGCGCCGGACGTCCAGGAACCGGCTACCGGGCCGGTCCGGCACCGCCGCGCCGCGCACCGCGGCCGGGAAGCGGGTGGCGTCCGGGTCGCCTGTCGCGTACGTGCCGACCCGGACCTGACAGACCAGCCGGCGTCCCCTGGCCCGCAGCGCGGCGGTCTCGGTCGAGGTGGTCGCGACCGGGTCGAGGAGGAAGACGTCCGCCGCGACCGAGACGTCGACCGGGCCGGTGAGCTGCCACTGCCACGCCCAGCGACGGGCCAGCGCGGCCGGCCACGAGGTGGGGGCGCCGGGCGGCGGGGCGAGCCGGTCCCGGCAGCCCGGGAGCGGGGCGAGCAGCAGCGCGGTCAACGCCAGCGCCACGCCCCGGCGCGGCCCTCGTCGGCGGACGCGGACCGGCCGGGAGCGCGGCACGGCGTGCGCCGGCCGGATCCGCATCGACAGCTCCCCGGACGCGGGCGGCCCGACGCCGCCCCCGACCGGTCAACGAGCGCCGGCCCGGTCACGACGCGCCGGTCAGCGCGGGGTGCCGAAGTCCTGCGTCCAGTACGGTCCGTTGCTGCGTGCCACGCCCACCCCGATCTCGGTGAACGAACAGTTGAGGATGTTGGCCCGGTGGCCGGGGGAGTTCATCCAGGCGTCCATGACCGCGGCCGGGCTCTGCTGGTTCCAGGCGACGTTCTCGCCGTACGCCCGCCAGGCGTAGCCGGCCCGGTCGAGCCGCTGCCCGACGTCGCTGCCGTCACTGCCGTCGTGCGTCATGGTCTTGTGGTCGGCCTGGTCCTGGCTGTGCCGCTGGGCGGCGAGCGTCAGCTTCGTGTCGACGCCGAGCGCCTTGCAGCCGGCCTTGGCCCGCTCCTGGTTGACCAGGTCGACGACCTGCTGCAACTCGGCGCTGAGCGCGCCCGAGGAGGTGGTCCGGGCGGTGGTGCCGCTCGGCGCGCTGCTGCGCTCCTGCTGGCGCGACGGGGCGGTGGTCCGGCTCGGCTTCGGCGCGACCTTCCTCGTCGGGCTCGGCTTGGCGGTGGTCGGCGCGGTGGACGGGCTGGCGGACGCCGAGCCGGAGGCGGACGCGTCCGGGGCGGGCGTGGCGTCGGACTCCCCGGTCGGCGACGGGGCGGCGGCCACCGGCGCGTCCACCGCGGCCCGCTCGGCCGGCCCGTCGTCGCCGGGCAGCAGCACCGCGCCCACGCCCAGGCTCACCACGAGCGTGGCCGCGGCGGCGGCGCCACCGATCACGAACGGACGGGACAGCCGCCGCTTCGGCCGGTGCCGGCCGTCGTCGTCGGCGGGGGTGTCGGTCACCGGCTGCCAGGCGGCGGTGGGCTGCTCCCACCCGCCGGCGGGCTCCTCGCCGTTCCAGCGGTCCCGGTCCGCCGGGTGGCTGTCGCCCGGCGCGTACGCCGCCCGCGGGTCGTACGCCGGCTGCGCCTGGGCATGGCCGGACGCCGTAGCGGCCCCGTAACCGGGCTGGCCGTAGCGGGCCTGGTCGTAGCCGGCGGTCTGGTCGTAGCCGGCGGTCTGGTGGTAGCCGGGCGCGGCGGCGGGGCCGTGACCCGGGTGCGCGGCCTGGCCGTACCCCGGCTGGTCGCCGTGGCCGTAGCCGGCGGCTGGGCCGTACCCCGGCTCGGCCGGGTGGCCCCAGCCCGGGTGCGCCCCGGTGGCGTCGGCCGGGCCGTGGCCGGGCCGGGCGGTGTCGCCGTAGCGGTCCGCGTCGAGGGTGGGCGGCAGGTGGCCGGCGGGCGGCTGCCCGGACTCGTCCCCGAAGAGGTACGACGACCGCGGCTCGGGCCGGTCGGTGAGCCACGCCGGACCCTGGTCGGTCGGCGGCTCCGGGCGCCGGGAGGCGTCGTCCGGGTCGATCGGGTCGATCGGGTCGGTCCAGCGGTACACGCCTGTGCCTCCACGGGTCGGTTGCGGGCCGGGGTGACGCTACGGGCGCGGCCCGAGCAGCGGCAACGTGGCTAAGAAAGAGTTAAGGCGAACCGGGCGGGAAGGGGGAGGTGTTCCCGGGTACCCGGGCGTACAGTGAAGGCGTCCGGACAGAGCGTGTCCGCGCCCTTTGTGGCAGCCCCCCGGTGAGTGGCCCGGCCGACGTGGAGATGATCTACGGCCTGCGGCAACTTGACGAAGGAGGGGGGTTCGGCTCAATATATAGGTGTCGCCAGTCGCGCCCAGCCATGTCCCGATGCACAGCGGGAATGGCAGTCGCGAACATCATGGGCGCGCGTTGGCCGGCCTTTCCGGCAGCGCATATCGAGGAGTTCAGCATGGCGAAGGCCCTCTACGGCCACGTAGGTGCAGCGTCCGACCGGCGTCTGCTCGACGAGGTCACCCGACTGCGTGCCAGGGTTCAGGCACTGGAATTCGAGATCACGCGTCTGCGCGCCGAGAACGATCGGCTCGCGGCGGCGGCAGCGGAGGCGGACGACCTCCTCCGTCTCGCCGAGCCCGCGCTGACCTGAGTTCCAGTTGTCGGAAAACTGAATCGCACCACACCGAAAAGCGCGCCGACACTTCAGTGCCGGCGCGCAGCCATGTGCGTACCCTTTCCGCAATTATCGATCTTGCGAGGCGTTCCGGAATTGCGCCGGAGGAAACCGGGTGGGTCGCGTGCCGGCGGCGTCCCGGTCGCGGGTTAGTCTGCGGGTTCACCAGGTCCGCGGCTCCGGCGACGGTACGGCGGCCACCGGACGAGGATCGAGAAGGTGCATCTCAAGAGCCTGACGGTGAAGGGCTTCAAGTCCTTCGCCTCCGCCACGACGTTGAAGCTGGAGCCCGGGATCACCTGCGTGGTCGGTCCGAACGGCTCCGGCAAGTCCAACGTCGTCGACGCCATCGCCTGGGTGCTCGGCGAGCAGGGCGCCAAGGCGCTGCGCGGCGGCAAGATGGAGGACGTCATCTTCGCCGGCACCGCCGGACGGGCCCCGCTGGGCCGGGCCGAGGTCACCCTCACCATCGACAACACCGACGGCGCGCTGCCGATCGAGTACACCGAGGTCTCCATCACCCGCCGGATGTTCCGCTCCGGCGAGAGCGAGTACGAGATCAACGGCGACTCCTGCCGCCTGCTCGACATCCAGGAGCTGCTCTCCGACTCGGGCATCGGCCGGGAGATGCACATCATCGTCGGCCAGGGCCGGCTCGACGGCATGCTGCACGCCAAGCCGGAGGACCGGCGGTCGTTCATCGAGGAGGCGGCCGGCGTCCTCAAGCACCGCAAGCGCAAGGAGAAGGCGCTGCGGAAGCTCGACGCGATGCAGGTGAACCTCAACCGCCTCACCGACCTCACCGCGGAGCTGCGCCGCCAGCTCAAGCCGCTGGGCCGGCAGGCCGAGGTGGCCCGGCGGGCCGCCGCCATCCAGGCCAACCTGCGCGACGCCCGGCTCCGGCTGCTCGCCGACGACCTGCACACGCTGCGGACCACGCTGGACAAGGAGATCGCCGACGAGACCGCGCTGCGCGAGCGGCGCGAGCAGATCGAGGGCGAGCACGGCGAGGTGCAGGGCCGCCTCGGTGAGCTGGAGGCGGCGCTGGCCGAGGACGCCCCGCTGCTCGCGGCGGCCCAGGACACCTGGTACAAGCTCTCCGCGTTGCAGGAGCGGTTCCGGTCCATCGAACAGCTCGCCCGGGAGCGCCTGCGGCACCTCAGCGCCACCGGCGACGACGAGCGGCCCGGCCGCGACCCGGAGCAGCTCGAAGCGGAGTCGCGGCGGGTCCGCGAGCAGGAGGAGGAACTGCGCGCCGCGCTCACCGACGACCAGATCCGGCTCGCCGAGGCGGTCGAGCACCGGCAGGAGCTGGAACGGCAGCTCGCCGCCGCCGAACGGGAGCTGGTGGCCGCCGCCAAGGCCATCGCCGACCGGCGCGAGGGGCTGGCCCGGCTGACCGGCCAGGTGAACTCCGCCCGGGCGCGGACCACGAGCGCCGGTGAGGAGATCGAACGGCTCGCCGCCGCGCACGCCGACGCGCTGGGCCGCGCCGAGAAGGCGCAGGCCGACCTGGACGCGGTCGCCGAGCAGTCCACCGAGGCGGACCGGGACAACGCCGACCTGGACGCCCGGCACGCCGAGGCGGTGGCCGCGCACGAGCGGGCCCAGGCGACCGTGCGCGGTCTCGTCGACGCCGAGCGGGCCGCCGAGAAGGACGCCGCCACCTGGAAGGCCCGCGAGGAGGCGCTCGCGCTCGGCCTGCGCCGCAAGGACGGCGCCGGCGCGCTGCTGGCCCGCGCCGACCAGGTGCCCGGCCTGCTCGGCAGCCTCGCCGGGCTGCTCACCGTGGCCCCCGGCGACGAGGCGGCGCTCGCCGCCGCGCTGGGTGGGCTCGCCGACGCGGTCGCGGTCACCGGCGTGGACGAGGCCGTCGAGGCGATGCGGCTGCTCAAGATCTCCGACGCCGGCCGGGCCGGGCTGCTGGTCGGCAGCCCCGCCGGGCCCGGCATGGACGGCTCGGCGGACGCGCTGCGCCCGAAGCTGCCCGAGGGCGCCCGCTGGGCGCCCGATCTGGTGGAGTGCGCGGCCGGGATCCGTCCGGCCGTGCACCGGGCGCTGCGGGACGTGGCGCTCGTCGACGACCTGGCCGCCGCCGCCGAGCTGGTCGCCGCGAACCCGGAGCTGCGCGCGGTCACCCCGGACGGCGACGTGGTCGGGGCGTACGCGGCGGCCGGCGGGTCGGCCAAGGCGCCCAGCTTCATCGAGGTGCAGGCCGCGGTCGAGGAGGCCCGCACCAACCGGGCCACCGCCGAGCACACCGCGGCCGAGCTGCGGGAACAACTGGTCGAGGCGCGGGCCGAGGTGACCGCCGCGAAGGAGGCCGTGCAGCACGCCGCCGCCGCGAAGCGGGAGGCGGAGAGCCACCGCAACGCCGCCGCCCGCCGCCTCGCCGAGCTGGGCGCCGCCGCCCGGTCGGCCAAGGCGGAGACGGACCGGCTCGGCGACTCCCGGGCCCGTGCCGAGGCGGCCCGGGAGCGGGACCTGACGGCCCTGGCCGAGCTGGCGGAGCGGCTGCGGCTGGCCGAGGTCACCCCGATCGACGCCGAACCGTCGACCGAGGAACGCGACCAGCTCGCCGCCATGGTGCCGCCCGCCCGGCAGAACGAGATGGAGGTCCGGCTCGCGGTGCGTACCGCCGAGGAGCGGGTCTCCTCGATCGCCGGCCGGGCCGACTCGCTGGCCCGGCAGGCGACCGCCGAACGCGCCGCGCGGGAGCGCGCGGCGGCCCGCCGCGCGGCCCGTACCCGCGGCGCGGAGATCGCCCGCGCGGTGGTCGGCGGCGCCCGCGAGGCGCTCACCCGGCTCACCGTCTCGCTCGCCCGGGCCGAGGAGCACCGGGACGCCGTCGCCCGCGAGCGCGCCGCCCGCGAGGCCGAGCTGTCCGAGGTACGCGGCGCGGCCAAGCGCCTCGCCGCCGAGCTGGAGCGGCTCACCAGCCAGGTGCACCGGGACGAGGTGGCCCGCGCCGAGCAGCGGATGCGCATCGAGCAGTTGGAGGCGAAGGCCGCCGAGGACTTCGGTCTGGACGTGCCCACGCTGGTCGCCGAGTACGGCCCGGTGCAGCTCGTGCCACCGACCGACGCGGACGTCGCGCAGGCCGAGAAGGACGGCCGGCCGGTGCCCGAGCCGGTCCGCTACGAGCGGCCGGCGCAGGAGAAGCGGGCCGCCAAGGCGGAACGGGAGCTGGCCCTGCTCGGCAAGGTGAACCCGCTCGCGCTGGAGGAGTTCGCCGCGCTGGAGGAGCGCTTCAAGTTCCTCTCCGAGCAACTGGAGGACCTCAAGGCCACCCGGCGGGACCTGCTCACCGTGGTCAAGGACGTGGACGACCGGATCCTGGAGGTCTTCGCCAGCGCGTTCGCCGACACCGCCCGCGAGTTCGAGCAGGTCTTCACCGTGCTCTTCCCCGGCGGCGAGGGCCGGCTGGTGCTCACCGACCCGGAGGACCTGCTCACCACCGGCGTCGAGGTCGAGGCCCGCCCGCCGGGCAAGAAGATCAAGCGGCTCTCGCTGCTCTCCGGCGGCGAACGGTCGCTGACCGCGGTGGCCATGCTGGTGGCGATCTTCCGCGCCCGGCCCAGCCCGTTCTACATCATGGACGAGGTGGAGGCGGCGCTCGACGACGTCAACCTGGGCCGGCTGATCACGTTGATGGCACAGTTGCGGGAGAAGAGCCAGCTGATCGTCATCACCCACCAGAAGCGGACCATGGAGATCGCCGACGCGCTCTACGGCGTGACGATGCGCAGCGGCGTGACCCAGGTGATCAGCCAGCGGCTCAACCGGGCCGAGGACGACGGGCAGGAGACAGACGAGTGAGTCGGGAACGCGCCACGGCGCTCCTGGTGGATTTCGACGGCGTGCTGCGCCGCTGGGACCCGGCGGTGGCCGCCGGCGTCGAGCGGGAGTACGGGCTCACCGAGGGGGTCCTCGGCGAGATCGCGATGTCCTGGGGGCTGCTCCAACCGGTGCTCACCGGCCGGATGAGCCACGCCGCATGGATGGCGAGCGTGGCGGACGCGCTGACCCCGTCGGTCGGCGACCCGGCCCGGGCCCGCGCGGCGGTCGAGGCGTGGCAGCGCTACCGCGGGGAGGTGGATCCCGACGTGCTCGCGTTCGTCCGCGAGGTGCGGGCGGCCGGCATCCGGGTCGGGTTGGGCACCAACGCCACCGACCTGCTCGACGCCGACCTGGCCGCGCTGGAGCTGACCGACGAGCTGGACGTGGTGGTCAACTCCTCGGTGGTGGGCGTGCACAAGCCGGCGAAGGAGTACTTCCAGGCCGCCTGCGCGGCGCTGGACACGCCGCCGGGCCGGGTGCTCTTCGTCGACGACCAGGACCGCGCGGTGGCCGGCGCCCGGGTCGCCGGCCTCTCCGCGCACCGGTGGAGCGGGCCGGCCGACCTGCGCTACCTGCGCGCCGCGCTGGCGTACTGAGCCGGACGGGCCCCGTGTCCCGCCCGGCTCGTGCGCCGTTCACCGCAGGTCGGGCACCTCGGTGACCGTGAACGGCGGGCTGGGGGTGGCGGCGAAGAGTTGGCTGTCCACCCACAGCAGCCGGCCGGCGTCGCGCGCCACCGAGGTCGGTGACCGGTCCGTGCCGACCGGACGGGACCGGTCGAGCACCCGGGCGGTCCGCAGTCCGTCGTCGAGCCGGGCCAGGTTCACCACGAACTGCGTCCCGCCGACGCCGTCCGGTTCGTTGACCACCCCGTAGAGCCGGTTTCCCTCCAGCAGCAGGCCGTCTGCGCCCATCCGGCCGCCGGTCACCTCGACCTCGGTCACCGACCGGGTCGTCAGGTCGACCCGGTACAGGCGCTCGCCGCCCTGCTCCGCGACGAGGGCGAGCCGGCCCGGGGGGTCGGCCACGATGCCGTTGAGGAAGACCGGAGCGGCGGGGAAGTCGCCGGGACGCACCCACGGGTCCAGCGCGCCGACCCGCCCGCCGTCGAGTGCGGCCCGCCACACCGTGCCGGTGGCCGAGTCGGTGACGTAGACCGCGTCGGCGGTGACCGCCAGATCGTTGAGGGCGGCACCGGGAGCGGCGTCGCGGCGGGCGAGCAGGGCGCCGTCCGGGGCGTACACGAACAGGGCGCCGGTGGCCCAGCCGGCGACGAAGATCCGGCCGCGATGGTCCACCCGGATCCCGGCTGCGCTGGTCCGGCCGTCGGAGCCGGCGGGGAGGAACGGGCGCAGCCGGTCCCGGCGGATGTCGCCCCGGTAGACCGCGCCGGTGGCCGAGCTGGTGACGTACATCGTGCCCGCCGGGGTGACGGTGAGCCCTTCGGGCATCACGCCCGGCTCGGCGGAGACCAGGTAGGTGTCGGGACGGAGGCTGGCGGGGGCGGGCCGGGGCGCACCGACGGCCAGTGCCGTCAGGACCGCGGTCGCCGCCGCGAGAAGTGTCTTCACCCGACGCAGCGTCCGGCGGCGCCGGCCGGTCCGGAAGCCCCTTTCGGTACGGGCCGAAAGGTCGCTACCGTTCGCCGGTGACCACGCTGCGGCTCAACGCGACCGACCTGAGCCGCACCGTCCTGCGATCCGACCCGGCGGTGCTGATCGAGCTGGCGATGGCCGCCCAACGGCTGTTCCTGGCCGACGTGCCCGCACATCTCACCCGGTGGCGGGCCCGCACCCGGGCGTCGCTGCGGCCGGACATGCGGCCCTACCTCGACCTGTGCCGGACCCCGTATCTGGTTCCGGACTTCCTCACCCCGCCCCGGTTCGACGGCGACGTCGCCGGCCTGCTGGAGCAGGTGGCCGGCACGCCGGACGAGGTGCTCGCCGCCGAGCTCGGGCCGCTGGTGGCCGCGGGCACCCTGCCCGCCCGGGTGGCGTCGTTGGCCGCCGGCGAGCCCGCCGCCCGGGCCCGGCTGCGCGCCGCGATGGACGCCTTCCATCGGGTGGCGCTCGCGCCCTACTGGGCGGAGATCGAGACGGCGGTACGCGTCGACCGGTCGGTACGTGGCCACACGCTGGCGGCCGGTGGCCTCGACCGGGTGTTGCGCGACCTCAGCCCTTACCTGGCCTGGGCCGAGACGGGGGAGCGCTACGCGCTGTCCTACCGGTGTGCGGTCGCCGACGACGTCGAGGTGGCCGCGGGCGGCCGGGGCCTGACCCTGCTGCCCTGTCACCTGGCCCCGCAGCCCTACCTGCTGGCGGACCCGCACGGCCCGCTGGTGCTGGTCTACCCGATCCGGCCGGGGCGGCGTGAGCTGGGGGCCGGGGCGCCGCTGGCCGGCCTGCTCGGGCGTACCCGGGCGGCCGTGCTGGCGGCGACCGTCGATGCCCCCGGCACCTCCGAGCTCGCCCGCCGGGTCGGTGTCTCCGCCGCCACGGCCAGCGAGCACGCGGCGACCCTCCGGGCCGCCGGCCTCATCACCACCCGGCGGACCGGAGCGGCGGTACGGCACTGCCTGACCCCGCTGGGCGAGCAGTTGCTGCGGGCGGGCGCACCGGCGGAGGTCAGGAGCCGGTGACGCCGTCGATGCGCTCGCGGATCAGGTCGGCGTGGCCGTTGTGCCGGGCGTACTCCTCGATCATGTGGACGTAGACCCAGCGGAGGCTGATCTCCTTGGTGCTGCCGTCGCGGCGGCGATGCGGAAAGGTGTGCTCCAGCGGCAGGTCGGCCACCGCCCGGTCGGCCGCCTCGACCTCGGCGGCCAGCGTGGCGAACGCCTCGGCCGGGTCGGCGTCGGCGATGTCGTTGAGGTCGGCGTCCGGGTCCTTGTCGTAGTCGTACATGTCGGGCAGTTCCAGGCCGGCGGCGTGGACGCGGAACCACCAGCGCTCCACGTCGGCCATGTGCCGGACCAGGCCGAGCAGGGTCAGCCCGGACGGCTCGACGCTGCGGGTGCGTAGTTGCTCGGCGGTCAGCCCGGCGCACTTGAGGCGCAGGGTGTCGCGGTGGTTGTCCAGCCAGCCCTGGAGCATGGCGCGTTCGTCGGCGACGAAGGGCTCGTGGCGGCGGTCGATCTCGGGTGCGGTCCAGGTTGTCATCCCGGCGATGTTAGGAGAGGGCCCGGGTACCACGCGAGGCGTTAAAAGGGGGCCCCGCCTTACACACCTCAGAACGTCTCGTTGAAGCGGTGCATCAGCCGGGCGAACGCCGCCACGTCCTCGGCCGGCCAGCTCTCCAGCGACCGCCGGATCTGCCCGAGCCGGGCCGCCCGCGCCGCGTCGAACCGCCGGGTGCCCTCCTCGGTGAGGCTGAGCTGGGCGGCCCGCCGGTCGGTCGGGTCCGGGTCGCGACGCACCAGGCCCAGCGTCTCCAGGCCGCCGATCTGCCGGCTCAGCGTGCCCTTGCCGATGCCCAGCTTCACGGCCAGGTCGGTGAGCCGGATCTGACCGGAGCGGCGCAGCCAGAGCAACAGCCCGTAGGCGTTCGGCTCCAGGTTCGGGTGGACCTCGCGGGCGATCTCCCAGGACAGCGCCCGGCCGCGGCGCAGCAGCGCGGTCAACTCGTGTTCCACGGCCCGCAGCGTCTCGTCCATGATCAGAGGATAGTCAGTCCTCGTCGCTGAGCTGCTGGCGTGCCACCGGCCGCAACTCGCCCTGACTGGTGGTGCCCTCGATCACCACGGCGGCCGACCGCCCCCGATGGGTGAGCGTGGCCACCGCGTTGCCGAAGTACGGCCCGGCGAGCTTGCGCCACCGCACCGGCGGCCGGCGCACCCCGGCCGACCGGGCCAGCGCCCGGGTCGCCCCGGCCGGACCCGGGTTCCAGCCCAGCGTCATCAGCGGGCGCATCGCGGCCGGCACCTGGTTGTGGATCGGCGAGCAGGTGAGCTGGTGCACCGGCGTCCGCACGCCGCGGTCGGCGAACCGGGCCCGGGCCACGTACGAGTGGTGCACGTCGCCGGAGAGCACGCTGATCGACGCCGGCCGCGGGTACGCCGGACCGGCGCCCACCCGGGCGCCGGTGCGTGCCGCGGCGCCGCTGCCCAGCCGGGCGAACAGCTCGCCGAGCGCCTCGAACGAACGCCGGAACGCCGCCCAGTGCTCCAGGTCCCAGGCCCGGCGCATCTGCTCGGCCAGCCGCGCCACCCACTGCCGGTCGGAGTCGGCCAGGCGCTCGTTCCACGCCTCCACGTGGTGGATGCCCGGCGGCAGCAGCCACGGCAGCGAGGTGCCCACCACCAGGTGGTCGTAGGCGCCGTGCGCCTGGTCCAGGAACCACGACCACTCGCCCGGCGGCAGCATCGCCCGGCTGCCCGGCAGCAGCACCCGGCTGGAGCGGTTGTCCAGCATCACCAGGCGGGTGCGCCCCAGGTCCAGCGCGTAACTCCACTGGTACTGCACGGCCCGCCAGCGCTCGGTGTCGTGCGCCAGGTCGGCCTCGGTGTCGACCCGCGCGCCGAACTCGTGCAGCACGCTCGTGGCGTCCTCGGCGGCCACCACCTTGGCGTACACCGGGTCGGCGGCGATCTCGTCCGGGCTCAGGTTGCCCAGGTGCTGGTAGACCCAGTAGGAGGCGAGGCCGCTGCGGATCCGCTCGGCCCACCACGGCTGCTCCCGCATGTCCGCCCGCCAGGACCGCGAGGTGTTCCAGTCGTCGATGACCTCGTGGTCGTCGAAGATCATCACGCTCGGCACGGTGGAGAGCAGCCAGCGGATCTCCGGATCCCGCCAGGACTCCAGATACAGCTTCGTGTACTCGTCGAAGCTGACCACCTGCGTGGCCGGGGCGTCCTTCGGCCGCCGCCGGCGCCGCTTGAGCAGCTTGCGCACGGTAGGTGAGGTCTCGTCCGCGTAGACCTGGTCACCGAGCAGCACCAGCAGGTCGGGCAGCGTGTTCTCCTCGGGCGCGGCCATCACCCGCCGGGCGTACGCGTCGAGCGCGTCCGGCGGCAGCTTGCGCGCGGTGGAGTGCTGGGTGGTCTCCCGGCAGGAGCCGAACACCAGACGCACCGGCTGGTCGGCGTCGTCGGCCGCGCGGGTGCGGATCACGCTGGGCGGGAACGTGCTGTCCGGCAGCGGCCAGGCCGCCTCGTCGTCGATCAGCACCTGGTATTCGGTGGTGCTGTCCGGGGTGAGCCCGGTCACCACCACGATCGCGTAGTGGTGGTCGTACGCGGAGAAGGTGGGCGCGCTGCCGGTGGCGCCGTCGGCCGTGCGGACGGTGACCACGGCGGGCGCGCTGGTCTCCACCCAGACCGTCGCCCGCGTGTCGACGACCCGGCGCAGCAGTGGGCCGATGAGCAGGCGGGAACCGGGCACGGCGTCTACCTCCGACAAGATCGTATGGGCGTTCCTACCCGGCCGGCGGTTGCGGTACGCCTTCCGAACGCGAGCGTACCCGCAGGTTGTTCGCGTGCCGAGGCGGTGAGTGGGACGCCGTCGCCGGCATCTGACAGGATTTCGGCATGAAGGAATACCTCCTCGTCGCTCTCGCCCTGCTCGGCGTGCTCATCATCGGCGGCCTGAGCCTCGTGGTGCCCCGGCTGCGCCGGCGCCCGGAGCCGCCGCTGCCGCGCACGGAGGTCGACACCCGCACCGAGGAGGACCTGGCCGGCCCGCCGGTGGAGGCGCCCGAGTCGGAGCTGACCACCGGCGTGGTGGTCGAGGCGCCGCCGGTCGAGGCGCCCCCGATCGAGGTCCCCGAGCCCACCGCCGGCCGGCTGGTCCGGCTGCGCTCCCGGCTGTCCCGCTCGCAGAACGCGTTCGGCAAGGGACTGCTCGGCCTGCTCAGCCGCGACCGGCTCGACGAGGACACCTGGGAGGAGATCGAGGACAGCCTGATCACCGCCGACGTCGGCGTGGACTCCACCCGGGAGATCGTCGACCGGCTGCGGGAGCGCACCCGGGTGCTCGGCACCCGCACCGGCGACGAGCTGCGCACGCTGCTCGCCACCGAGCTGGTCAACGCGCTCGACCCCGGCCTGGACCGGTCGCTGCGGACCACGCCGACCGACGGCGTGCCGGCGGTGGTGCTGGTGGTCGGCGTCAACGGCGCCGGCAAGACCACCACCTGCGGCAAGATCGCCCGGGTGCTGGTCGCGGACGGCCGTACCGTGCTGCTCGGCGCGGCCGACACGTTCCGGGCCGCCGCCGCCGACCAGTTGGAGACCTGGGGCGGCCGGGTGGGCGCGGAGACGGTCCGCGGCCCGGAGGCCGCCGACCCGGCCAGCGTCGCGTTCGACGCGGTCCGGCGCGGCATCGAGGTGGGCGTCGACACCGTGCTCATCGACACCGCCGGCCGGCTCCAGAACAAGATCGGCCTGATGGACGAGCTGGGCAAGGTCAAGCGGGTGGTGGAGAAGCACGGCCCGATCGACGAGACGCTGCTGATCCTGGACGCCACCACCGGCCAGAACGGCCTGGAGCAGGCCCGGGTCTTCACCGAGGCGGTCAACGTCACCGGCGTGGTGCTGACCAAGCTCGACGGGACGGCCAAGGGCGGCATCGTGATCGCCGTGCAACGCAAGCTCGGCATCCCGGTCAAGCTGGTCGGGCTCGGCGAGGGCAAGGACGACCTGGCCCCGTTCGACCCGGCGCAGTTCGTCGACGCGCTGCTCGGCACCGAGCCGCTCGGCCGGGACGCGTAACCCCTGCCGTGAGCACCGATGATCGCGCCTACCCCGGGTGGCGCGACCCCCACCACCCCGCGCCGCGCCTCGGGAGACCGTACGTGACTTCGCAGGAGATCCCGCTGCACGGCGGGAACGTGAGCACCGTGGTCCGCGTGGGCGACACGGTCCGGCGCAACGCCGGCCCCTGGACCCCCTCGGTGCACGCGCTGCTGCGCCACCTGGAATACGTCGGCTTCACCGGCGCGCCGCGCGCGCTCGGCATGGACGAGCGCAACCGGGAGGTGCTGTCGTACCTGGAGGGGGAGTGCGGGGAGTACCCGCTGGCCCCGCACTGGGTGACCGACGAGGCGCTGGTCACGGTGGCCACCATGCTGCGGATGTTCCACGACGCCCAGTACGGTTTCACCCCGCCGCCCGGCGCGGTCTGGCGCTCGTTCGGCCCGCCCCCGCCGGACACCGAGGTGATCTGCCACCACGACGCCGCGCCGCACAACGTGATCTGGCGTCCCGACGGCACGCTCGGGCTGATCGACTTCGACCTCGCCTCGCCCGGCGCCCGCATCTACGACGTGGCGTACGCGGCCTGGACCTGGGTGCCGATCTTCGCCGACCGGGACTCCATCACGCTCGGCTGGAAGCGCCCGGACCGGCCACGCCGGCTGCGCCTCTTCGCCGACGCGTACGGGCTGATCCCGCGTGACCGGCACCGGCTCATCCGCACCATCCGCAAGCGCATCGTCGACCACGTCGAGGGCATCCGGCGGATGGCCGCCGCCGGTGAGCCGGCGTTCGTCCGGATCGTGCACAAGGGCCACCTCCGCCGCCCGATGCGGGACCTGCGCCTGCTCGACTACGAGCGGCACCACCTGGAGTACGCGCTGCGCTGAGCAAGATCGGCGTTCTTCACACGCCGGAAACAACCCGTGACGCGTCGGAAATCGAGCGGTGTCGGTGCAGGAAACAGCGGCCGACCAAGCTTCCGCGCAACCGGCGTACGGGCGACGCTGCCCCGGAAGCCGCGAAGGAGGAAGTTCACCTTTAGGAGGCCAGCGTGCCTGAAGCACCGACGATCGACGGCGGCAACACCGTTTGGCTGCTGGTTTCGACCGCTCTCGTGCTGCTCATGACCCCCGGCCTGGCGCTGTTCTACGGCGGCCTCAACAGGTCCAAGGGCGTGCTCAACATGATGATGATGAGCTTCTCGGCCATCGGGCTCATCTCTGTTCTGTGGTGGTTCTACGGTTTCAGCGTCGCGTTCGGCAGCGACGTCAACGGGCTCTGGGGTGACCCGGGCGCCTACCTCGGCACCAAGACGTTCCTCGCCGAGACCGACCTCTGGGGCGCCACGGCGGAGAACCCCAGCGGCATCGGCATCCCGCTCTACGTGTTCATGGCGTTCCAGATGGTCTTCGCGGTGATCACCGTCGCGCTGATCAGCGGCGCCATCTCCGACCGGGCCAAGTTCTCCGGCTGGCTGCTCTTCGCGTTCGGCTGGGCCACCCTGGTCTACTTCCCGGTCGCGCACTGGGTGTGGGGCGGCGGCATCATCGGCGCCAAGCTGCACGCGCTGGACTTCGCCGGCGGCACCGCGGTGCACATCAACGCCGGTGCGGCGGCGCTCGGCGTGGCGCTGGTGCTCGGCAAGCGGGTCGGCTGGCCCCGCGAGGGCATGAAGCCGCACAACATCCCGCTCGTCGCGCTCGGCGCCGGTCTGCTCTGGTTCGGCTGGTTCGGCTTCAACGCCGGCTCCGAGCTGACCGTCGACTCGGTGGCCGGCCTGGCGTTCCTCAACACCCAGCTCGCCACCGCCGCGGCGGTGCTCGGCTGGTTGCTGGTCGAGCGGATCAAGGACGGCCGTCCGACCATGGTCGGTGCGTCCTCCGGCGCGGTCGCCGGCCTGGTCGCGATCACCCCGGCCTGCGGTTTCATCGCCCCCTGGGCGGCGGTCCTGCTCGGGCTCGTCGCCGGTGCGGTCTGCGCGCTCGCCATCAGCCTGAAGTACAAGCTCGGCTACGACGACTCGCTCGACGTGGTCGGCGTGCACTTCGTCGGCGGCTGGATCGGCTCGCTCTGGCTCGGGTTCTTCGCCACCAACTCCGTCAACAGCGCGATCGGCGACGTGATCGGCGCCTCCGACGGCCTGTTCTACGGCGGCGGCATCACCCAGCTCGGTCGGCAGGCGCTGGCCGGCCTGATCGTCACCGTCTGGTCGGGCGGGGTGGCCTGGCTGCTCGCCTTCGCCATCCAGAAGACGATCGGCTTCCGGGTGTCGGCCGAGGCCGAGGTCGACGGCATCGACGTCGCCGAGCACGCGGAGAGCGCGTACGACCTGTCGCCCACCACGGGCAGCAGCACCAGCGCGTTCGCCCTGGCCGGGATCGGCGGCGGCAAGCCGAGCCCGGAGCCCACCGACGAGGCGGACCCGTCCGCCGCGCCGGTCGGCGAGAAGGTCGCCGGTTAACGTTCCTGGGATGGAGGGATTGGACATGAAGCTGGTGACCGCGGTCATCAAGCCGTACCAGCTGGACGCGGTGAAGGAGGCCCTGCACGCCCTCGGCGTGGCCGGGCTGACCGTCAGCGAGGTCCAGGGCTACGGCCGGCAGAAGGGGCACACCGAGGTCTACCGGGGTGCGGAGTACACGGTCGAGTTCCTGCCCAAGATCCGGGTCGAGGTGCTCACCGACGAGATGGACGTCGACAAGATCGTGGACGCCATCGTCGGCGCCGCCCGGACCGGCAAGATCGGCGACGGCAAGGTCTGGGTGACCGGTGTCGAGGAGGTCGTCCGGGTGCGTACCGGCGAGCGCGGGCTCGACGCGCTCTGACCACGGAATCCGCCGACGTGACCTCGTTGACCACGGCCACCGCCCCGGGCGGGGACGGCGTACCCGTGGTCAACGAGGTCACCGGCCTGCCCGGGGGCGTCGGCGCGGCGGCCCGCGCCGCCCGCGCCGACGCGCTCGACGCCTGGCTGCACCGGATCTTCCCGGCCCGGCCCGGCGTCGCGCTGGTCGCCGTGGGCGGGCTCGGCCGCCGCCAGTGCGCCCCCTACGGCGACCTCGACCTGGTGCTGCTGCACGCCGGGGTGCCCGGCGTCGACGAGCTGGCCGCCGCGCTCTGGTACCCGATCTGGGACGCCGGCCTGCGGCTCGACCACTCGGTCCGCACCGTCGCCGAGGCGCTCTCGGTGGCCCAGGACGACGTCAAGGTCGCTCTCGGCCTGCTCGACGCGCGCCACGTGGCCGGCGACCCGGCCCTGACCGAGCAGCTCGCCCGCACCGCCACCGACCACTGGCGGCGCACCGCCATCCGGCAGCTCCCCGGGCTGCGCGAGATCACCGCCGCCCGCTGGGAGGCCCACGGCGAGCTGGCCTTCCTGCTCGAAGGCGACCTCAAGGAGGCCGCCGGTGGGCTGCGCGACGTCGGCATCCTGCGGGCCATCGCCACCGCCGGCGTCACCGACGCGCTCCGTCCCGCCGTGCACGCCGCGCACCGGCGTCTGCTGGACACCCGCGACGCCCTGCACCAGCAGGTCGGCCGCCGGGTCGACCGCCTGGTCGCGCAGGAACGCGACGGCGTCGCGAAGCTCCTCGGCGTCGACGGGGGCGACGCGCTGCTGCGCCTGACCGCCGGCGACGCGCGGACCGTCCGCCACGCCCTCGACGACGCCTGGCGGGCCGCCGACCGACTCCGTTCCGGCCGGCAGCGTGCCGCCTCGGGCCGGCCGGTGCGACGCCCGGTCGCCCGGGACGTCGTCGAGCAGGACGGCGAACTGGTGCTCGCCCGGACCGCGATCGGGGCCCGCCCCGACCCCTGCCTGTCGCTGCGGGTGGCCGCCGCGGCGGCCAGCACCCGGCTGCCCATCGCGCGCGCCACCTGCGAGTGGCTGGCCGCGTACTGCCCGCCGCTGCCCGCGCCCTGGCCGCCGGCCGCCCGCGCCGCGTTGATCACCCTGCTCGGCGCCGGCCCCGGCCTGGTGCCCGCCTGGGAGACCTGCGACAGGTACGGGCTGATCGACGGCTGGCTGCCCGAGTGGACCCGGATGCGCAGTCTGCCCCAGCACAACCCGGTGCACCGGTTCACGCTCGACCGGCACCTGGTGCAGACCGCGTACGAGGCCAGCCGGCACACCCGCGACGTGGAGCGCCCCGACCTGCTGCTGCTCGGCGCGTTCCTGCACGACATCGGCAAGGGACTGCCTGGAGATCATTCGACGGTCGGGGCGCCGCTGGCCGAGGCGGTGGCCACCCGGATCGGGCTGCCCCCGGCCGAGGCGGCGCTGATCGGCACGCTGGTCCGGCTGCACCTGCTGCTGCCCGAGGTGGCCACCCGGCGGGACCTGTCCGACCCGAAGACCATCGCCGGGGTCGCCGGGCTGGTCGGCGACGCCGGCACGCTGGAACTGCTGCACGCGCTGGTCCGGGCGGACGCCGCCGCCACCGGCCCGGCCGCCTGGTCGGGCTGGAAGGGCCGGCTGATCGCCGACCTGGTCGCCCGGGTACGCACCACGCTGGACACCGGCGAGGTGCCCGCCCCGCCGGCCCCCGACCCGGCGCTGGTCGCCGGCCCGCTGCCGGTCGTACACCTGGGCGAGGACCGGGTGTCGGTGGCCGCGGCCGACCGGCGTGGACTGCTCGCCACCGTGGCCGGGTGCCTGGCCCTGCACCGACTGGAAGTGATCTCCGCGGACGCCGCCACGGTCGACGGTCGCGCCCTGGTCGAGTGCCGGGTGCAGCCGCGCTACGGGCTCGCCCCCGACCCGATCGCGCTCAGCGCCGACCTGCGCCGGGCGGTGGCCGGCGACGTCTCGGTCACCCAGCGGCTGCGCGGCCGGGCGCTCGCGGCCCGCAGCCGGGGTGCCGCGCCCCGCGTGGTCTGGCACCGGGAGGCGGCCACCGACGCGGTGCTGCTGGAGTTGCGCGCGGCGGACGCGGCCGGCCTGCTCTACCGGGTCACCTGCGCGCTCGACGAGGCCGGCGCCCAGGTGCGCGCCGCCCGGATCGCCACCCTCGGCGGCGACGTGGTGGACACGTTCTACCTGGTCGGCACCGACCTACCGGACGAGCGTCGGGCCGTCGTCGAGGCCGCCGTCCTCGCCGCCGTGTAAGGAGGGGCCCCCTGTTAACGTTTTCGGTAGAGGCGGGGCCCCTGCTTAACACCTCGCGCTACGTCCGCTGACGTACGCCGGGAGCCGCCGCCGGGCCGACGCGACGCAGGGCCGCCGACGGGACGCTCAACGGCATGAACCCGCCCGTGCAGACCGAAGCGCTCACCAAACGGTACGGCGGCCTGACCGCCGTGCGGCAGCTCGACCTGACCGTCCGACCCGGTGAGGTGTACGGATTCCTCGGCCCGAACGGCGCCGGCAAGACCACCACGCTGCGCATGCTGCTCGGCCTGGTCCGTCCCAGCGCCGGCACGGTACGGCTGTTCGGCCGTACCCCCGGCGCCGGTCGGCTCAGCGGCGTCGGCGCGCTGATCGAGGGGCCGGCGTTCTACCCGTACCTGTCCGGCCGGGACAACCTGCGCGTGCTGGCCCGCTACGCCGGTGTCGGCGCGGACCGGGTCGCGGCCGTGCTCGACCAGGTCGACCTCGCCGACCGGGCCGGCGACCGGTACACCGGCTACTCGCTGGGCATGAAGCAGCGCCTCGGGGTGGCCGCCGCGCTGCTGAAGGACCCGCGCCTGCTGATCCTGGACGAGCCGACGAACGGCCTCGACCCGGCCGGCATGGCGGACATGCGGACGCTGATCCGGCGGCTCGGCGCGGCCGGGCACACCGTGCTGGTCTCCAGTCACCTGCTCGGCGAGGTCGAGCAGATCTGCGACCGGGTGGGCGTGGTCGCCCGGGGCGCGCTGGTCGCCGAGGGCAGCATCGACGAACTACGCGGCGCGGCCGGGCTGCGGGTGCTCGCCGACCCGCTGGACGCGGCGGCGGAGCGGGCCCGGGAACTCGTCGGCGCGGACCGGGTCCGCGTCGTCGACGGCGGGTTGGAACTCGCGGTCGAGCCGGCGCGGGCCGCCTGGCTGAACACCGCGCTTGTCGGTGCCGGACTCGCCGTACGCGAGCTGCGGCCCCGGGAGCGGGACCTGGAGCAGATCTTCTTCGACCTGGTGGAAAGGGGTACCGCCGATGTCGCGTAGTTTCCGTGCCGAGCTGGTCAAGCTGGTCCGGCGACCGGCCGTCTGGCTGCTGCTGGCGATCACGCTGGCGCTGTCGCTGATCTTCACCTACCTCTTCCCGTACGCCGGGGTGGCCGGCGGCGCCGACGGCCCGAACACGGACCGGGCGCTGCCCGCCCTGCTCCCCGACCACCTGGTCGGCAACTCGCTCGGCGGCCTGCCGATCTTCCTCGGCGCGATCCTGCTGATCCTCGGCGTGCTCACGGTCGGCGGCGAGTACGGCTGGGGCACCTGGAAGACCGTGCTCACCCAGGGCCCGACCCGGCTTCAGGTGTACGTGGGCAAGCTGCTCGCGCTCGCGGTCGCGGCGCTGGGCGTGGTGCTGGCCGTGTTCGCGGTCGGCGCGGTGGCCGCCACGCTGATCGCGTCCGCCGAGGCGCAGCCGGTGCGCTGGCCGTCGGCCGGTGATCTGGTGGTCGGCGTCGGCGCGGGGTGGCTCGTCGCCACGATGTGGGCCATGCTCGGTGCGGTGCTCGCGGTCGCGTTGCGTGCGGTGGCGCTTCCGGTCGGCTTGGGACTGGTGTGGATGCTCGCCGTGCAGAACCTGCTCGCCGCCATCGCCGCCCCGCTCGTCGACTGGGTGGCGACCGCCCAGCAGGGGCTGCCGGGCCCGAACGCCGGGGCGTTGGCCGCCGCGCTGGGCGCGCCCGAGGACACCCCGGGTGTCGCCACCACCGTCGGCGGTGGACTGGCGGCGGTGGTGGTGGCCGCGTACCTGGTGGGTTTCGCGGCGGTCGGCGCGGCGCTGCTGCGCCGGCGGGACATCGGCTGAGCCGGGACGGGGGCGAGATGGACCGCGAGCGTCGGCGTCGAGGTCGGTGGTCCCTCGACGGCCTGCTCGCCCTGGCCCTGCTGGCGATCGGCCTGGCCGGCACCGGGCCGGCCGGCCTGAACCAGGATGTCCGGGCCGACCTGGGCGCCTATCCGCTGGTAGCGGTCGCCGCGCTCGCGGTGGCGGGACGCCGGCGGTGGCCGGTGCCGACCCTGGCCGTGGTCACCGCCGCGACCACGGCGTACCTGATGCTGGGCTACCCGTACGGCCCGATCCTGCTGTCGTTCTTCGCCGCGGTCTACGCGGTGGCCGTGCACCGGCCGTTCCGCGACGCGGCGGGGGCCGGCGCGGTCGCGTTGGTCGCGCTGCTGGTCTACGTGTTCGTCGGGGTCCGGCCACCGGGGCCGGTCGGTCTGATGCCGGTCGCCGCGTGGGTGGTGGTGCCGGTCGCGATCGGGGTCACCGTGCGGATGGGCCGGGAGGCCACCGCGCGGAGCCGGGCGGACGAGGCCCGCCGGTTGGCCGACGCGGAGCGGCTGCGGGTGGCCCGGGAGGTGCACGACGTGGTGGGCCACGGGCTCGCCGCGATCCACCTCCAGGCCGAGATCGCGTTGCATCTGCTGGCCCGTAGGCCCGAGCAGGCCGAGGCGGCGCTCACCGCGATCAGCCGGACCAGCCAGGAGGCGCTTGACGAGCTGCGGGTCACGCTCACCGTGGTCCGTCGCGAGGAGTCAGTCGACGAGCGCGCGCCGGCGCCCGGGCTGGGCCAGCTCCCGCAGTTGCGGGAACGGCTGGCCGGCGCCGGCGTGCCGCTCACCGTCGAGGTGGCCGGCATGACGCGCGCGCTGCCGGCGGCGGTGGACCTGGCCGCGTACCGGGTGGTGCAGGAGGCGCTGACCAACGTGTTGCGGCACGCCGGGCCGGCCACCGCCGCGGTCCACGTCGGGTACGCGCCGGGCCAGGTCACCGTGGAGGTCACCGACACCGGCCGGGGCCCTTCCGCCCGGCCCGCCCGGCCCACCGGCTCGGGTCTGGCCGGCATGCGCGAACGGGTCATCGCGCTCGGCGGTACGTTCAGCGCCGGGGCGGCCCCGGCCGGCGGGTTCCGGGTGCACGCCACGCTGCCCACGCGGGAGGTCACATGATCCGGGTGCTGCTCGCCGACGACCAGGACCTGGTCCGGATCGGACTGCGGGCCCTGGTGGAGAGCGAGGACGACCTGACGGTCGTGGGGGAGGCCGCCGACGGGCTCGCCGCCGTGACGGTGGCCCGCCGGGAACGCCCCGACGTGGTGCTGATGGACGTGCGGATGCCCGGCGTCGACGGCATCGAGGCCACCCGGCGTATCGTCGGCGACCCGACGCTGGCCGGCACCCGGGTGGTGGTGCTCACCACGTTCGAGCTGGACGAGTACGTCTTCGACGCGCTCCGGCACGGGGCCAGCGGCTTTCTCACCAAGGACACCCGCCCGGTCGACCTGTTGCGGGCGATCCGCCTGGTCGCCGACGGGGAGGCGCTGCTGTCCCCGTCGGTGACCCGACGGGTGGTCCGGGAGTTCGCCACCCGGCCGGCCCGGGTGCCGCGTCCGCATCCCCGGCTCGGGTCGCTCACCGACCGGGAACGCGAGGTGGTGGGGCTGGTCGGGGAGGGGCTGAGCAACGCCGAGATCGCGGACCGGCTGGTGGTCAGCCCGGCGACGGCGCGTACCCACGTCAGCCGGGCGATGGTGAAGCTCGGCGCCCGGGACCGGGCGCAACTGGTGGTGTTCGCGTACCAGTCGGGCCTGGTCGTCTCCTGACCCGCTCGGGGGCGGCCGGGTCGGAGCGGGGGTGCGGGCGGCGGGCTACCCTAACGGTGGGCTGGACAGCCGGCCCGGCCGCACTGTGCCCGCCGATGACGACAAACGGGATGTTCGCGTGTTTGACACCTTGAGTGACCGCCTGTCCGGGATCTTCACCAAGCTCCGCGGCAAGGGACGGCTCACCGACGCCGACATCGACGCCACCGCACGCGAGATCCGGATGGCGCTGCTGGAGGCCGACGTCGCCCTGCCGGTGGTCAAGGGCTTCATCGCGAACGTCAAGGAGCGGGCCCGCGGGTCCGAGGTCTCCCAGGCGCTCAACCCGGCCCAGCAGATCGTCAAGATCGTCAACGAGGAGCTGATCACCGTCCTCGGCGGCGAGGGGCGGCGGCTCCAGTTCGCCAAGAACCCGCCGACCGTGATCATGCTCGCCGGCCTCCAGGGCTCCGGCAAGACCACGCTCGCCGGCAAGCTGGCCCGCTGGCTCAAGGGCCAGGGCCACCAGCCGCTGCTGGTCGCCGCCGACCTCCAGCGCCCGAACGCCGTCGGGCAGCTCCAGGTGCTCGGCGGCCGGGCCGGCGTCGAGGTGTACGCCCCGGCGCCCGGCAACGGCGTCGGTGACCCGGTGCAGGTGGCCCGCGACTCGATCGAGCACGCCCGCCGCGCCGCCCGCGACATCGTCATCGTGGACACCGCCGGCCGGCTCGGCATCGACGCCGAGATGATGCGGCAGGCGGCGGACATCCGCGACGCGGTCCAGCCGGACGAGGTCATCTTCGTCATCGACGCCATGGTCGGCCAGGACGCGGTCCGTACCGCCGAGGCGTTCCGCGACGGCGTCGGCATCACCGGCGTGGTCCTCTCCAAGCTCGACGGTGACGCCCGCGGTGGTGCCGCGCTCTCCGTCCGGGAGGTCACCGGCCAGCCGATCCTGTTCGCCTCCACCGGCGAGAAGCTGGAGGACTTCGACGTCTTCCACCCCGACCGGATGGCCAGCCGGATCCTCGGCATGGGCGACGTCCTCACGCTGATCGAGCAGGCCGAGGCGGCCTTCGACTCCGATCAGAAGGAGAAGATGACCGCCAAGCTGATGGGCGGGGAGACCTTCACGCTGGAGGACTTCCTCGATCAGCTCATCGCGGTCCGGCGGATGGGTCCGATCGCCAACGTGCTGGCCATGATGCCCGGCATGGGCCAGATGAAAGACCAGATCGCCGAGCTGGACGACAAGCACTTCGACCGGGTCACCGCGATCATCCGGTCGATGACGCCGGCCGAGCGCACCACCCCGAAGATCATCAACGGGTCCCGGCGGGCCCGCATCGCGGCCGGCTCCGGCGTCACCGTGATGGACGTCAATCAACTGCTCAACCGCTTCGCCGACGCGCAGAAGATGATGAAGCAGATGGGCGGCATGATGGGGCTGCCCGGCGGCGGCCGGCGCAAGGCGACCAAGTCGCCGAAGAACAAGCGCAAGGGCACCAAGGGCGGCGGCGGTCGGCCGCGTACCGGCGCCGGGATGCCGGGCGGCTTCCCTGGCGGCATGCCGCAGCTCCCGCCGGGCCTGGACCCGGGCGACCTGGCCGGTGGGCAGGGCCTGCCTCCGGGCTTCAAGCTGCCGAAGATCGACTTCAACAAGCTGGGCAAGGGCGGGGACAAGGGTCCCCGCTAGCGTGTCGGTGACGGTGGGCGACATCATCATCTCCTAGGGTGATGTCGTCCCCCTGAAGGAGATGTCAATGACCGCGGCCCCGATCCTGCCGGAGCGGCACGAGTGGACGGTCGACGACCTGGGCGACCTGCCCAAGGACCTTCCGTACGAACTGATCAACGGAAGGTTGATCGTGCCGTCCCCCACTGCCGTACACCAGGAGCTGTGTGTCCGACTGCTGCTCGCGCTCCGCGTCAACTGCCCGCCCGAGTTCCTCGTCACCATCGACCTCTCGATGCAGGTCGACCGGCGCAACGAGCCGCGACCCGACGTGGTGGTCATCCGGCGCAAGCACGCCGGCCGGTCACCGGTGCCGGTCGAGGACGCGTTGCTCGCGGTGGAGGTGGTCCCGCCGACGTCGCACTTCCGCGACCTCTCCGACAAGGCCAAGGTCTACGCCCGCGCCGGAGTCGGCTCCTACTGGGTGGTGGACCCGCAGCACGAGCGGATCGCGCTCACCGAGTACACGCTCGGCGGCGCTGCCCGCGAGTACGAGCAACTGATCCACACCGAGGACCTGTTCGTCACCGAGCGCCCCTGGAAGGTTTCGGTCGACCTGCCGGCGTTGACCGCACGACGCAACGACCTGCTGGCCGGCGCGGACGACTGAGATCGGGTAGGACTGTGCGCATGGCTCTGCATGTGCGCGGTGTGTTCCTCCCCGACGACGAGGTCCGGGACGTCTGGCTGGTCGGCGACCGGGTCACCTTCGAACCGGTGCCCGGCGCCGAGACGGTGGCCGACGGCGGCTTCGTGCTGCCCGGCCTGACCGACGCGCACTGCCACCTCGGCATCGCCCGCGGCGGCGCGCCGATCACCTCGCTCGACCAGGCCCGCGAACTGGCCCGGATCGACCGGGACGCGGGCGTGCTGGCGATCCGCGACGCCGGCTCGCCGTACCCGTACCCCGAGTTGGAGGACGAGCCGGAGCTGCCGCGCCTGGCCCGCGCCGGCCGGCACGTCGCGCCGCCGAAGCGGTACCTACGCGACATCGGCGTGGAGGTCGACGCCGCCGAGGTGGCCACGACCGTGACCGCGCAGGCCGCCGCCGGCAACGGCTGGGTCAAGCTGGTCGGTGACTGGATCGACCGGGGCGTGGGCGACCTGGCGCCGGCCTGGGACGCCGACACGATGACCGCGGCGGTCGCCGCCGCGCACGCCGCCGGGGTACGCGCCGCGGTGCACACGTTCTCCGAGTCGGCCGTGGAGATCATGGTGCGGGCCGGGGTGGACTCGGTGGAGCACGGCACCGGGCTGAGCCTCGACCTGATCGACCTGATGGCCCGGCAGGGCACCGCGCTGGTGCCCACGATGATCAACATTCGGACGTTCGGCCACATCGCGGAGCAGGCCCGGACCAAGTTCCCCGGGTACGCCGACCACATGCTCGCCCTGCGCGACCGCTTCCCCGAGGTGGTCCGCGCCGCGCACGAGGCCGGCGTGCCGATCTACGTGGGCACCGACGCCGGCGGCGGCATCGACCACGGGCTCGCGGCCGAGGAGATGCTGCTGCTGCACGAGCAGGCCGGCATGTCCGCCGAGGACGTGCTGGCCGCCGCCTCCTGGCGGGCCCGGGAGTGGCTCGGCTTCCCCGGCCTGGTCGAGGGCGGCCTCGCCGACCTGGTGGTCTACGCCGCGGACCCGCGCCGCGACCTGCGGGTCGTCCGGACGCCCAGCCGGATCGTGCTGCGCGGCCGCGTGATCCGCTGACGCCGCATCCGCCGGCGCGGCCCCCGTCCGCGCGCCCCCGTCCGCCCGCGTGCCCCGTCCGTGTGGCTGCTGTTTCACGGAAAGAGTGCTTATTCCGCGTCGAATGGCCACGCTTTCCGTGAATTAGGGCCCGGCGTGGGGGTGGGTGGCGTGGGGGTGGGTGGTG
>NZ_PYPS01000078.1 GCF_003027925.1 Micromonospora sp. RP3T | reverse complement strand
GGTGCGATCTCGGCCCACAACTCATCCGAGACGATCCACGGCGGCTGCTCACCCCTCCTCACGTTCAGACGAAACGAGCCTCACATCCAGTCGGTTACGCCCAACATCATTAAGTTAGGACCTCTAATAGGGGGCCCCGCCTTTCACGGGCCGCACGGCGTGGGCGAGGGCGTCGGCTAGCGGCGGGAGGTCCGTGTCGTCGAGGGTGCTCACCGTGATCCGGACGGCGGGCGCGGCGGCAATCCGGTAGAGGCCACCGGGCGCCACCGACCAGCCGGCGTCGCGCAGGGCGGTGACCGCGACCGTCTCGTCCGGCACCGGCACCCAGACGTTGATCCCGGTGCGCCCGTGCGCGGCCAGCCCGCGCGCGGCGAGCGCGGCGACCAGCCCGTCCCGCCGCCGGTCGTAGCCGTCCGCCGCGCGCCGCACCAGCTCGGCGGTACCCGGATCACGCCAGAGCGCCAGGACCAGGTGTTGCAGCACGGTGGAGACCCAACCGGCGCCGACCTGCGCCCGGCCGGCCACCCGGGCCACCGTGGCCTCGTCGCCGGCCAGCACGGCGAGCCGCAGGTCGGGCCCGTAGGGCTTGCTCACCGACCGGACCAGGGCCCACGCCGGGGTCACCCCGGCGAGCGGGTGCAGGGGTACGCGGGCCAGCTCGGCGGCGTGGTCGTCCTCGATCAGCAGCAGGTCGGCCCAGTCGGCGAGCAGCGTGCGCAGCGCCTCGGCCCGGTCGGCGGAGACGGCCGCACCGGTCGGGTTCTGGGCCCGGCTGGTCACCACCAGCGCCCGAACGCCGGCGGCCAGCGCGACCCGCACCCCGGCCACGGTCGGGCCCTCGTCGTCCACCGGCACCCCGACGGTACGCAGCCCGAGCGCGGCGATCAGGTCGAGCAGGTTGGCCCACCCGGGGTCCTCCACCGCGACCGCGTCACCGGGCCGCAGGTGGGCGGCGAGCAGCCGCTCGATGCCGTCCAGCGCGCCGCCGGTCACGGTCAGCTCGTCGGCCGGCACCCCGTCGGCGGCGAGCCGTTCCCGGGCGGCGGCGGCCAGTTCGGGCAGGACGGCGGCGTCCGCGTACCCGGTGGCGGGCCCGAATCCGGCGGCGAGCGCGGCCAGGTGCGGCCCGAGCGGCGGCAACAGCCGGCGGTCGGGGTGGCCGCTGGCGAGGTCGTGGGCATCGGGGCGCGGTGGCGGCAGCAGCGCCGCGCGGCGGGCGGCCACCGGCGGGCGGGGTCGGACCCGGGTGCCGTGCCGGCCGGCGGTGACGACCAGGCCACGCTGCCGCAGGTCCTGGTACGCCCGGGCGACGGTGGCCGGGCTGACGCCCAACTCGCCGGCGAGCGCCCGGACCGCGGGCAGCGGGTCGCCCGGCGCGAGCGCGCCGGTGCGGACGGCGGATTCCACGCTCGCCGAAATGGCCGCCGACGTGGCACCACTGATCTGATAACGTGCTGACACAGTTCGGAGATTGTACTAGAACAAAAGCGGGAGATCACATGTACCCCCGGACCGAACGCACCACCGCCACCCGCACCCGCGACCGGATGCACTACGACCGGGCCACCGCCCACGCGCTGCTCGACGAGGCGTACCACTGCGCGCTGGCGTTCACCTCCGACGGCGAGCCACGCGTCCTGCCGACCCTGCACGTCCGCGTCGACGAAACGCTCTACCTGCACGGCTCCACCGGCAGCCGGCCGCTGCTCGCCGCCCGGGGCGCGGACGGGCTGCCGGTCAGCGTCGCGGTCACCCACCTCGACGGGCTGGTCTACGCCCGCTCCCAGTTCCACCACAGCGCCAACTACCGCTCGGTCGTCGCGCACGGCACCGCCCGGCTGGTCACCGACGAGCGGGAGAAGGCCGCCGTGCTGACCGCGCTGGTGGAGAAGGTGGCCGCCGGCCGGTCCGCCGAGAGCCGGCCGCCGAACCGGCGCGAGCTGGCCGAGACCGCGGTGCTGGCGCTGCCCCTGCGGGAGGTGTCGGTGCGGATGCGCACCGGAGGCGTCAACGACGAGCCGGCCGACGCGGAGCTGCCGTACTGGGCCGGGGTGCTGCCGCTACAGGTGACGCCGGGCCGGCCCGAACCGGACGCCGGCGTCGTCGCGCCGGTGCCGGCGTACCTGCGGTCGGCCCGCTCGCCCTGGCAGGATCCGGTGGTGCTGCGCGGCGAGCACGTCGTGCTGGAACCGCTGGACCTCGCGCACGCCGACGAGCTGTACGCCGCGACCGGGGACCCGGACGTCTGGCGGCACCTGGGCACCCGACAGCCGGTCGACGTCGCCGGGATGCGGCGGATCATCGCCGGCTACCTCGACGCCCAGCAGGATGGCGAGCAGGTGTGCTGGGCGCAGCGCTGCGCCCGCACCGGCGCCGTCGTCGGCACCACCTCCTGGTACGAGATCGACCCGGCCCGCCGGTCGCTGGCGATCGGCTACACCTGGCTGGGCCGGCCGTGGTGGCGGACCGGCATCAACACGGAGGCGAAGCTGCTGCTGCTCACCCGGGCGTTCGAGGAGCTGGACGCGGTCCGCGTGGTCTGGCACACCGACATCCGCAACGAGCGCTCCCAGCGGGCCATCGAACGGCTCGGCGCGACTCGGGAGGGAGTGCTGCGGCACCACCGGCAACGGCCCGACGGCTCCTGGCGGGACACCGTGCAGTATTCGATGCTCGCGCCGGAGTGGCCGGACGCGCGGGCCCGGCTCCGCGCACACTGACCGGTTGGACGGGGCCCCATTTCTACCGGAGGCGTTGAGCAGGGGCCCCGCCTTGCACCGCGTCAGGTGCCGTCGCCGCCGCCACCGCCGCCGACGCCCGCGCCGCCGGCCGTGCCGCCGAGGCCGTAGCCGGGTGCGACGGGCTGGTCGGGATGGCGGCTGACGTGCGCCGACTCCCGGATCATGGCCGACCAGTCCGCGTGTGCGGCGGCTGCGGCGTGCCGGTCGATGGCGTGCCGCAGCCAGCCGTCCACGGTGGCCACCCAGTCCCGCTGGTCCGCGCCGGCGTGCCAGACCCGGAACCGGCTGATGCTCTGATGGGTCACCCCGGCCAGGGACAGCCGCCGGTCCAGCCAGAACAACACCTCCATGCCGGCCGGGTCGGTCAGCATGATCACTTCCAGCTCGGTCATCGGGCCGGCGTAGAGCGGGGCGGCCCAGAAGCCGAGCCGCTGCTGGAACGGCAGCGTCTGCGCCACCCCGGGCAACCGGCCCTGCTGGAGTCCCGCCTGCCGCATCACGAAGCCGAGCGTGTCCAACGCGGCGAGCAGGTGCTGCTGGGTGGGCAGCGGGTGGATCAGGACCGGCACCATCTCGCCCTGGTCGAGGTCCGGGTCGACGGACACCTCGGTCCGCAGCCCGGTACGCAACGTCATCAACGGCACCCCGCCGAACACCGTCACCGGCGTCGCCCAGGGCAGCGGCACGGCGAAGTCCACCGCCCGCCGCCGCCCGCCCGGCACCACGAACCGGCCCGCGATCGGCCACTGGTGGTACTGCACCAGCCGGCGCGGCGCCCCCGGGTCCTCCGGCTCGACCTGGGTGACCAGCCCGAGGCGGATGTGCCGGACCAGGACGTCCTCGCCGTCGGCGGCCAACGTCACGCGCCCCGGCAGGCGCAGGCCCGGCCGGGTGCTCGGATTGGGCAGCGTGGTGGTGACCGAGAGCCCGGTCCAGGCCGACCCCCGCGACACCCCGGTGAGCCGCATACCGAGGCGTTCCCCCTCCCCACCCACCCACACCCCCT
>NZ_PYPS01000077.1 GCF_003027925.1 Micromonospora sp. RP3T | reverse complement strand
GTTTCAGAGGTTCCCCCAGGCGGAGGGGGCGATTGCAGTGTACTCCCTGCTAATCGCCGCCGCTTGTGGGATTCCTTCCAGAACTCCCGTTCAGGGCCTGTAAGTTCTTCCAGGCAAGGCTTACACGGCTTCTGGACAGGCTGCGTCTGCCTTACATACCACGGCCATCCTCTGGGCGTTCAGGCCGTGGCGTTGCGAGCTCAGTACGAGGGTGGTTCCAACCTAGAGCTGTGAGTCGTGGCACACGCTCTAGGAAGGGCGATGTCTACTTGTTGGTCCAGGAACGCCACCTGTGGCTGCACCTGTCAGAAATGCGGGAAATTTGAAGTCCGCTTCTTACCCCCCATTTCCCAGGTTGGTCCTTCTGGCAACACCGTGATAGAATTTGCAGCGAAAGTCCTTCACGGTAGGAGCAGACAGAGCCGCGGGTCAGGGCTCCGGCCCTCTACCCCCGACTACTCCTGTCTGTTCGTCGCCACGGACGGTCCCCTATAGAACTCCTGAGGCCCCGCGACAGCCGGGCCTCCGGCCTGACCGCCCAGCGGTCAGAGATCTTGTGGGAAGGTGGCAACACAAGCTTGTCGGTAGGCTTGCTAGAACCCTCGTTAGGCTTCTAGTTTTTCTTCTGACAAGCAATCCAGAGCAGGCGGGCTAGCTGACCCGTCCAGATCCACTCTCGACCCGGGGATGAGAGATGGATTCGGCACAAACTCTGCATAATGGCAAAGACACACCGTGTTCTTGGGGCTTCATCTCCAAGCACGGCGCTCTTTGCTTTATTCAGCCACAACATTCCCATTCCAGGTACGTCGGGTATAGTTCCCTGAGACCTGAAGCTTCTCAGAACTACCTGACTTGGCTATGCAACTCAGGTTGCAAGGCATCCGCTAAGGTCTACGGCATTCTCTTATAAATCGACTCAGGGCAAGAATGCTATGGTCCCTTAAGCGGAGATCGCAGCCCCCCTGGGAAGGGTGCGATAGATCCTATCCCCTCAGCCAAAATGAAGGAAAGGGTTTGCCGACCCCTACTTCATTGTACCAAGATGGGTGGTTGACTCATACCAATCTTAAAACAGAGGTTTTTGAATCGGGCCCTTTCTCAAGCTCCCGTTCAAACATTAGCCCTTGAACACACATTCCTTGTGTGTCAGGGCTTAAGATTGGTTGATGGCATTGGACCTGAGCGACACGTACTATCATGTCTTGATCCTCCAAGACTCTGTCTTCGAGATCAGGCTCATCAGTACAAGGTTCCCCCTGCGGCCTATCCCTGCCGCCCTGCGCCTTTACGAAGGTAGCGGGGGCTGCCCTTGCCCCCCTCAGGGAAGTGGGCATATCCATTCTTAGTTATCTTGGTGACTTGGTGATCCTAGCACACTCACGGGGTTCAGTTTGCATTCTCAGGAATGTGGTTCTCAACCACCTGGCTCAGTTGGGACTTCGGGTCAACTGGGAAAAGAGCAAACTCTCCCCGACCCAGAGGATCTCTTTTCTCTGTATGGAGTTGGACTCGGTCGAACAGACGGCATGGCTCACGCAGGAACGTGTTCAGTCGGTGTTGAACTGCCTGAATGCATTGAAAAGCAGGATAGCAGTCCCACTGAAACAATTTCAGAGGCTCCTGGGGCATATGGCAGCTGCAGCCGCGGTAACGCCGCTGGGCTTGCTTCATATGAGACCGCTTCAGCGCTGGTTACACGATCGAGTCCCGAGATGGGCATGGCACCGTGGCACACTCCGGATTGGCGTTTCCCCGCAGTGTCGCCGCCTGTTCAGCCCGTGGTCAGACCCGGCCTTCCTTCAGGCCGGAGTCCCCCTGGGACAAGTCTCCAGGCATCTTGTGGTTTACACGGATGCCTCTTCCACGGGTTGGGGTGCTGTATGCAACGGGCAAGCAGCCTCGGGCTCCTGGACAGGACCTCGACTGCAATGGCATATCAATTGCCTAGAGTTGTTGGCTGTGCTTCTTGCGCTGCGTCGCTTCCGACCGATGCTGCGCCACAAGCACGTGCTTGTTCGCACCGACAGCACTGCGACCGTAGCCTACATCAACCGCCAGGGTGGTCTACGCTCCCGTCGCATGTCACAACTCGCCCGCCATCTGCTCCTGTGGAGTCAAACGTGGCTGAAATCGCTACGCGCCGTTCACATTCCAGGAGAACTCAACCGTGCAGCCGACCAGCTCTCACAGCAGTACACCCATCCTGGAGAATGGCGACTCCACCCCGAGAGAGTCGAGCTATCTGGAGCCATTTCGGGGAGGCCCAGATAGATCTGTTTGCTTCCCCCGAATCCTCCCACTGCCAGCTGTTCTACTCCCTCAACGAGGCTCCCAACAGCCTCGGCAGGGACGCACTGGCACACAGCTGGCCTCCGGGGCCCAAGTACGCCTTTCCCCCAGTGAGCCTCCTTGCACAGACACTGTGCAAGATCAGGGAGGACGAGGAGCAGGTTCTGCTGGTTGCGCCATACTGGCCCACCCGGACCTGGTTTCCAGAACTCATTTCCCTCGCGGCAGCCCCTCCCTGGAAAATCCCCTTGAGGAGAGACCTTCTTTCTCAGGGGATGGGCACAATTTGGCACCCGCGCCCCGACCTGTGGAACCTGCACGTCTGGTTCCTGGACGGGACGCGTCAGACCTCTCCGGCCTTCCACAGGCCGTGATAGAAACTATCACTCAGTCCAGAGCCCCCTCCACAAGGCAGGCTTATGCGCTGAGATGGGGTCTGTTCGTCGACTGGTGTTCCTCTCGCGGGGAGGACCCACAGAGATGTACGATTGCAGTAGTGCTTTCCTTCCTGCAGGAAAAGTTGGAGCGCAGGCTGTCCCCTTCAACTCTCAAAGTGTACGTTGCTGCCATTGCAGCGTACCACGATGCAGTGGATGGAACATCCCTAGGTAAGCACCAACTCATCGTGAGGTTCCTGAGGGGTGCGAGAAGGGTTAATCCCCCCAGGCCGCACCCCATACCCTCTTGGGACCTCTCCGTCGCCCTCCAGGGCCTGCGGGAGGCCCCATTTGAGCCACTTGCGTCAGTTGAGCTAAAATATCTGTCACTTAAGACAGCGCTCCTGACCGCACTGGCCTCCATCAAGAGGGTAGGGGACCTACAAGCTTTCTCTGTCGACGAAGCGTGCCTAGAATTCGGGCCCGGCGATTCTCACGTCATCCTGAGACCCCGGCCCGGTTATGTGCCCAAGGTTCCCACCACGCCTTTCCGCGATCAGGTGGTGAACCTGCAAGCTCTGCCCCTGGAGGAGGCAGACCCAGCATTAGCGTTGCTGTGTCCCGTTCGTGCCTTACGGGTTTACGTGGACCGCACCCGGAGCTTCAGCCGCTCCGAGCAGCTCTTTGTTTGCTTCGGAGGACAGCAGAAGGGAAATGCTGTCTCCAAGCAGAGGTTGGCCCATTGGGTGGTAGATGCCATCTCCCTGGCCTACGAAAGCCAGGGGGAGCCGTGCCCCCTAGGAGTTCGAGCTCACTCCACTCGTAGTGTTGCCTCCTCCTATGCGTTGGCGCACGGCGCCTCGCTAGCAGACATCTGCAGAGCTGCGGGCTGGGCGACACCTAACACCTTCGCGAGATTCTATAATCTCCGCGTCGAGCCCGTGTCCTCCCGTGTGTTAAGGTAACATCAGGTAATTTGCGGGAGGCCGGCAGGTGTCGGCTTGCTGCGCCATTCCCACGGTATCCGTGCGCTATCTCCCAGTATGTTCCCTCCGGCGAACCTGGGTCCTCCATGCCCCGCAGTCAGGACTAGATGCGGAGTAGTCCGCGACTGTGCTCCGACTGGGTCTCCTTCGCCCAGAAGGTTGTGGCAACATGTCTCAGTATTTCTCCACAGTCAGCCAGAAGGCTGTGTTTTCCCTCATACATCTATAACAGATTAGATGTATTCAATTTCTTTATTCCACAT
>NZ_PYPS01000076.1 GCF_003027925.1 Micromonospora sp. RP3T | reverse complement strand
ACCTACCCCTTCCAACACCAGCAGTACTGGCCCACCACCAACCCCCGCACCACCGACCCCACCACCCTCGGACTCGACGCGACCAGCCATCCGCACCTGGCCGGGTCGATCACCCTGCCCACCGGCGAGACCGTCTTCACCGGCCGCATCACACCCCGCACCCACCCGTGGCTCAACCAACACACCATTCTGGGCACCTCGATCGCCCCCGCCACCACACTGCTCGACCTCACCCTGCACACCGCCGCCACCCTCAACTGCCCCCACCTCACCGAACTCACCATCGAGACGCCGTTACCAGTGCCGAAGGACGGGGCGGTACGGGTTCAGGTGACCGTCACGGCGCCGGACGAGTCGGGGCGGCGCCAGGTCACCGTCCACACCGGCGATCCGCAGGAGCGGACCCTGGTCCGGACCGCGCATGCCGTGGTCGGGCCCGGCACCGGCACCCCCCGGGTGGAGTCGTGCGTCCCGCCTGCGGACGCGCTGCCGTTGGACCTGGACGACGCCTACGCCCGCCTCGCCGAACACGGCTACGAGTACGGACCGGCCTTCCGCGGCCTCACCGCCGCCTGGCGACACGGCGACGACATCTACGCCGAAGCCACCCTCCCCGGCACCGACACCGACACCGACTACGCCATCCACCCCGCCCTCCTCGACGCCGCCCTGCACCCGATCGCGCTCGCGCAGCTCGACTCGACGCAGCCGGACCGGATCCCGATCCTGTCCTCCTGGCGCGACGTGACCCTCACCGGACACCGGGCGAACGTCCTGCGGGCACGCATCCGGCGCGACGGTGCCGCATACACGGTGACCATCAGTGACGGCGACGGCCTGCCTGTCGCGTCGGTCGGCAGGGTCGAGGTCGACACCGTCGCGCACGACCGGCTCGCCGCGCTGGCCCCACCGCAGCCGCTGCGGATCGTGGAGTGGCGTCCGCTGACGGAGCCGACCGGCCCGCTGCCCCCGGTCACCGCGATCGCGGTCGGCACGTCCCCGGTGGACGGGCTCGCGGACGTCCCCGGGCTGGACGGGCTGTTCGCCCTCCCCACCCTGCCGCAGGCGGTGGTCCACTCCGTACCGGTTCCCGCCGACGGCGACGACCCCGCGTCGGACGCCGACGCCATCGCCGAGCAGACGCTGCCCGTCGTACAGCGGTTCCTGGCGGACGACCGGCTCGCCGACGTTCCGCTCGTCGTGATCACCAACGGCGCGACCACGGGCGCCCTTGCCGCGGCCTCGGTCTGGGGCCGGCTCTGCTCGGCGCAGGCCGAGCACCCGGGCCGGCTGATCCTCGCCGACCTGACGGGGGGCGACGCACTGACACCGGAACTGCTCGCCGCCTGCCTCGCCGCGGGCCATTTCCGGTACGTGATCAGCGAGGAGGGCCTGCACACCCCGCACCTCGTCCCCGCGCCCGGTCCCGCCGCACCCGCCCCGGTCTGGGATCCGGACGGTACGGTCCTGGTCACCGGCGGCGGCACGCCGGTCGGCACGCTGGTCGCCGACCATCTCGTCACCCGGTACGGCGTGCGGCACGTGCTGCTGACCAAACAGACCGACTCGGAAGCCCTGGCCGCCGAGCTGGCCGCCGTCCCGGCGCAGCACCCGGTCACCGCCGTCGTGCACACCACCCAGGCGTCGTCGACCGCCTGGCACCTCGACCGGCTCACCACGGATCAGCCCCTCGCCGCCTTCGTGCTGTTCTCCCCGTACATCGGCTCCGGCGCGCTCACCTTCATGGAGGGTCTGGCCGCCCACCGGCAGGCCAGGGGGCTGCCCGCCACCGCGGTCGCCTGGGGCCCGTGGGCGGAGGACGCCGGCGGCGCCGAGCACCGCACCGATGCCGGCCGGTCGACGTGGCGGATCCCGATGCCCACCTCGGCGGCACTGGACCTTCTCGACCGGGCGCTCGCCGGCCACCATCCGGCGGTGGTGGCCGCGCATCTGATCGGTGGCATGCCGCCGGCCCGATCGGCCCGGCCGGTAGCGGCGCGGTACGACCTGCGACAGGAGCTCGCCGGCCGGTCGCCCGACGAACGGCAGGGCGTCGTACTCGTCATGGTCCGGCAGGCGATCGCCGATGTCCTGGGGTACCCGAGCCACGAGTCGATCGCCGCAGACCAGCCGTTCCAGGCGCTCGGCATCAGCTCCCTCACCGCCACCGAGCTGCGCGACCGTCTCGCCCGGGCCGCCGGGGTGCCGCTGCCCGCCACGCTCGTGTACGACCACCCGACGCCGACGACGCTGGCCGAGTACATCTGCGACCGTGTCGCCCCGACGGCCGCGGCCGCCACCCAACTCCTCGACGACGAGCTGGCCCGGTTGGAGGGCACGCTCGCCGACGTTTCCGAGCCGGAGTCGCGCGCCTGGCTCGCCCGCCGGCTGAAGGAGCTCGCCGCGCGCATCGGCACCGAACTACCGGCCGGGAAGCCGGAATCCGACGACCTGGACTCGGTGAGTGACGAAGAGATCTTCGCGATCATCGACAACGATTTCTGATGGGGGTACCTGATGCCCGATGACGACGAGAAGCTGCGCAGCTATCTCCGGCGGGCTGTCTCCGACCTGCGGGACACCCGGCAGCGTCTGGCCGAGGCCGAGGCCGCCTGGCACGAGCCGATCGCGGTGGTGGGGATGGCGTGCCGGTTCCCCGGTGGGGTGCGCTCGCCCGGCGATCTGTGGCGGCTGGTCGACGCGGGCGGCGACGCGATCGGCCCGTTCCCCGACAACCGCGGCTGGGACACCGACACGGTGTACGACCCGGATCCGGAGCGGATGGGCAGGTCCTACACCAGGCACGGCGGTTTTCTGTACGACGCCGGGGAGTTCGACGCGGACTTCTTCGAGATGAACCGGCGGGAGGCGCTGGCCGCCGACCCGCAGCAGCGGCTGCTCCTGGAGGTCGCCTGGGAGGCGATCGAGTCGGCCGGCATCGACCCGGTGAGCCTGCACGGCAGTGACACCGGCACCTACGCCGGGATCGTCTACCACGACTACGGTCCCGAGGCGGGCCGGGCTCCGGAGGCGGTGGAGGGCTATGTCGTCACCGGCAAGACCGGCGCCGTGGCGTCCGGTCGGGTGGCGTACACCCTGGGACTGCACGGTCCGGCCGTCACCCTGGACACCGCGTGCTCGTCGTCGCTGGTCGCCGTCCACCTGGCGAGCCATGCGCTCCGGTCCGGCGAGTGCTCCCTGGCCCTCGCCGGTGGGGCCACGGTGATCGCGACGCCGGGTGCGTTCATCGAGTTCTCCCGGCAGCGTGGGTTGGCGCCGGACGGGCGGTGCAAGTCCTTCGCGGCCGGGGCCGACGGCACCGGCTGGGCCGAGGGGGTGGGACTGGTCCTGCTCGAACGGCTGGCGGACGCGGAGCGCAACGGGCATCCGGTGCTCGCGGTGATCCGTGGGTCGGCGGTGAACCAGGACGGAGCCAGCAACGGGCTGACGGCACCGAACGGGCCGTCGCAGGAACGCGTCATCCGTCAGGCGCTGGCGAACGCGCGGTTGTCCGCCGCCGAGATCGACGTGGTCGAGGCGCACGGCACCGGCACCTCCCTGGGTGACCCGATCGAGGCGCAGGCGTTGCTGGCCACCTACGGTCAGAGCCGCCCGGCCGGCCGGCCGCTCTACCTGGGATCGATCAAGTCGAACATCGGGCACACCCAGGCCGCCGCCGGCGTCGCCGGCATCATCAAGATGATCCAAGCGATGCGCCACGGCCGACTGCCGCAGACCCTGCACGTGGACGCGCCCACGCCGCACGTGGACTGGGACGACAGCATCCGGTTGCTGAGTGTCCCGGCACCGTGGCCGGCCGCGCCTCGACCGAGGCGGGCCGCTATCTCGTCGTTCGGGCTCTCGGGCACCAACGCGCACGTCATCCTGGAACAGCCCCCGCAGGCCACGGAGGACGTTCCCGACGAGCCGGACGTACTCCTGCCGTGGCTGTTGTCAGCCAAGACGGACCAAGCGTTGGCCGACTA
>NZ_PYPS01000075.1 GCF_003027925.1 Micromonospora sp. RP3T | reverse complement strand
CCGGCCCCCACCACACCCCCCTCCCCACCTACCCCTTCCAACACCAGCAGTACTGGCCGGCCGAGCAGGACGACGAGCGGGTCGGAACCAGCGAGAGCGACTTCTGGGCGGCGGTGGACAACGAGGACTTCGCCGGCGCCGCCGAGACGCTGCTGGTCGATGACGAGCAGGCCGAATCCGTACGGGCATTGCTGCCGGTGCTCTCCGAGTGGCGGCACCAGCAGCGCCTCCGGTACCTCTTCGTCTGGCGTCCGCTGCCCGACCACGGGCAACCGACGCTCACCGGCCGGTGGCTCGTGGTCGTGCCCGAACCGGGTGTCGCGGCACCGGACATCGTCGGTCTGCTCAGGGCGCACGGCGCCGACGCGGAACTGCTGCACATCCGCGCCGACGGCACCGCCGACCTGCCGGACGGGCCGCCGCCGGCCGGTGTGGTGTCGCTGCACGGGCTCACCGACGCCGACGAGCACGCCCCCGTCGCCCGTACCCGTCGGCAGGCCGTGGCCGCCGCCGGCGTGGCCGCGGCCGGCGTGGACGCTCCCCTGTGGTTCGTCACCCGGGGCGCGGTGACCGCCGACGGGGAACGACCGGCGGGCGCGGCCCGCGCCGCCGTCTGGGGCGCCGCACGCGCCGCCGTGGCCGGGCACGCCTCGGGCGGCGGCCTCGTCGACCTGCCGGCTGAGCCGGCCGGCGAGCTCGATCCACGGCTCGGGGACCGCCTGATCGGCGTGCTCTCCGCCGGTCGAGCCGGTGGTGAGTACGCGATACGTCCGGCGGGGGTTCTCGTCCGCCGGCTGGTCCGGGCCGCCACCGGACCGGCGACGGTGTGGCGGCCGAGCGGCACCGTCCTCGTCATCGGGACCGGGCCGAGGGCCGCCGAGCTGGCCGGTGCGGTGCGGAAGAACGGCGCGGAGCGCGTCGCGACCGCCGCCGAGGTGCCCGCCGACCCGCAGGCCCTGCACCGGGCCCTGCCGCCGGGAGTCCCGCTCACCGCCATCGTTTATGCGCCGGAGGCCGCGCCGGTGACGGACGGGGACGCACTGGTGCGCTGTCTCGACGCGCTGCCGGACGGGCAGCGGCCGGCGAATGTCGTACTCGTCTCCGGGTTCACCGCCGCGCTGGGCCGGCCGGACCGCCCGGCCGACGCTGTCGAGGCGGCCGTGCTGGAAAGCATCGCCCACCGGCTCCGCGCCGACGGCCACCCGGCGACGTACGTGGCGTGGCACCACGGCGACGACCTGCCGGCGGCCCGGCCCGTCCCGGTACGCGCCGCCATGGCGGCGATCCGCCGTGCCGTCGGGCAGCACAGCGCCGTGGCGGCGGTGGTGGATGTCGACTGGAAGGCGTGGCCGGACGACGCCGCCGCGCCGGTCCTACGTGACCTGCTGGGTGACGCGCCCGTCGCCCAACGCCCGGCCGCCGAGAGCCAACTCCCGCTCACCGAGCGCCTCGCGCAGATGTCCCCGCCGGAACAGGAGGAACTGCTGCGCGACATCTTCCGCAAGCGCTCGGCCAGCATCCTGGGCTACGGCTCGCCCGAGGAGATCGACGTCGAGGAGACCTTCCTGGACATCGGGTTCTCCTCGTTCACCGCGCTGGAGCTGGGCAGGGAGTTGTCGGCGCAGACCGGTCTCGTGCTCTCCCCTGCGGTGATCATGGACCATCCGACGCCGAGTTCTCTCATCCGTCATGTGCGCGACGCGCTGAGCCGGGCAGCAGGGTAGGGGCGGAATGCCTGCGACCTCTCTCTCGGCGTCGCCCTCACCCGGTGGCCGGCTGCGGCTGTTCTGCTTCCACCACGCGGGCGGTGCGGCGTCGGTCTTCTCGGGGTGGCCCGCGGCGCTCCCCGGCGACGTTGACGTGCTGCCGGTGCAGCTTCCGGGCCGGGAGTGGCGCCGCCGGGAGCCGGTGCCGGCCGACTTCGACGCCCTGATCGCCGGGCTCGAGGCCGACCTGGCCGAGCACGTCCGCCCGCCGTACGCCTTCTACGGACACAGCCTGGGCGGCGGTGTGGCGTACCGGTTGGCCCAGCGTTACCCGGCTCGGGGCGTGGCCGCACCGGTGGCGCTGCTGGTCGGCGCGTGCGCCGCGCCGCACCTACGGCCGGTTCTCCAGACGGCGGAACTGGCCGGCGAGGAGGCGCTGGTGTCGGAGATGCTGCGCATCGGCGGGGTTTCCGCTGAGGTTCTCCGGCGTCCGGAGTGGCTACGCGCGGCGACCGGTCTGCTCCGCGCCGACCTACGGCTGATGGCGACGGCCCGGCCTCCGGACGGTGCCCCCCTGCCCTTCCCACTCCATCTCTTTCACGGGACCGACGATCCGCTCGTCTCCGAGCAGCAGGTGTCCGAGTGGTCTCGCTACACCACCGTCGGCACCGTGCTGCACCGGGTCGAGGGCGGTCACTTCTTCGTCCGGGAGCCGGACGCCGAGTTCTTCCGGACGGTGCGGGACATCCTGTCGCCGATGACGCAATCGCATGGGGGAGTCTGATGTCGGACGATGAGAAGCTGCGCAGTTATCTCCGGCGCGCCGTCGCTGACCTGGAGCAGACCTCGCAACGCCTGGCCGAGGTCGAGGCCGCCCGGCACGAGCCGATCGCGGTGGTGGGGATGGCCTGCCGGTTCCCCGGTGAGGTGCGCTCGCCGGAGGACCTGTGGCGGCTGGTCGATTCCGGTACCGACGCGATCGGCCTGTTCCCCGACAACCGGGGCTGGGACCTGTCCGCGCTCTACGACCCGGACCCGGACCGGCTGGGCACCTCCTACACCCGCCACGGCGGCTTCCTCTACGACGCCGCGGACTTCGACGCCCAGTTCTTCGAGATGAGCCCCCGAGAAGCCCTCGCCAGCGACCCACAACAACGACTACTGCTGGAAGTCGCCTGGGAAGCCATCGAATCCGCCGGCATCAACCCCGCCAGCCTGCACGGCAGCGACACCGGCACCTACGCCGGAATCATGTACCACGACTACGCCACCCTCGCCCTGCCCACCCACCTGGAAGGCATGGTCGGCACCGGCACCGCCGGCAGCGTCGCCTCCGGCCGCATCGCCTACACCCTCGGCCTGCAAGGCCCCGCCGTCACCGTCGACACGGCCTGCTCGTCGTCGCTGGTCGCGGTACACATGGCCGGTCAGGCACTGCGATCCGGCGAGTGCTCCCTCGCGCTCGCCGGCGGCGCCACCGTCATGGCGACGCCCCGCATCTTCGTCGACTTCTCCCGGCAGCGGGGGTTGGCGCCGGACGGGCGGTGCAAGTCCTTCGCGGCCGGGGCCGACGGGGCGGCGTGGTCGGAGGGGGTGGGCGTCCTGGTCCTGGAGCGGCTCTCCGACGCCCAGCGCAACGGGCATCCGGTGCTCGCGGTGATCCGTGGGTCGGCGGTGAACCAGGACGGAGCCAGCAACGGACTGACAGCACCGAACGGGCCGTCGCAGGAACGCGTCATCCGTCAGGCGCTGGCGAACGCACGGTTGTCCGCCGCCGACGTGGACGTGGTCGAGGCGCACGGCACCGGCACGACGCTGGGCGACCCGATCGAGGCGCAGGCGTTGCTGGCCACCTACGGCCGGGACCGCCCTACCGACCAGCCGCTGTGGCTGGGGTCGATCAAGTCGAACATCGGCCATGCCCAGGCCGCCGCCGGCGTCGCCGGCATCATCAAGATGGTCGAGGCGATGCGCCACGGCCGACTGCCGCAGACCCTGCACGTGGACGCGCCCACGCCGCACGTGGACTGGGACGACAGCATCCGGTTGCTCACCGATCCGCTGCCCTGGCCGGCGACGTCACGACCTCGGCGGGCCGCCGTCTCGTCGTTCGGTATCTCCGGGACCAACGCTCATCTGGTGATCGAGCAGGCTCCGCAGGCCACGGAGGACGTTCCCGACGAGCCGGACGTACTCCTGCCGTGGCTGTTGTCAGCCAAGACGGACCAAGCGTTGGCCGACTACGCCGCCCGACTACTACCCACAATCGACCAGGCACCCC
>NZ_PYPS01000074.1 GCF_003027925.1 Micromonospora sp. RP3T | reverse complement strand
CCTCCGCACCACCGCCCGCACCCCCCCCCGCCCCGCTCACCCCCACGCACCCCCACCCCCCTGACCCGCCTCACCCCACCCCGGCCCGGCCCGGCCCGGCGATCTTGCAGTTGCGGCCCCCGTCGCGCGGCTTTCGTCCTCTTTGCCGGGGCGGAAAGTGCAAGATCGCCGAGGGTTCGGGGGCGAGGGCGAGGGCGGGGTCAGGGGCGGGGGAGGGGCGGGGTGAAGCCGTAGGGGAGTTCGAGGCGGTGCTGCGCCAGCAGGGCGGCGTCCGCAAGGAGGTCATTGGTGGGGGCGTCGGCCACGATCCGGCCGCCGTCCAGGATCACCGCGCGGGGGCACAACTCGGCCGCGTACGGCAGGTCGTGCGTGACCATCAGCAGCGTCACCGGCAGGGCGCGCAGGATCTCCGCCAGCTCCCGACGGGCCGCCGGGTCGAGGTTCGACGACGGCTCGTCCAGCACCAGGATCTCCGGCCGCATCGCGAGCACGGTGGCCACCGCCACCCGCCGCCGCTGCCCGAACGACAGGTGGTGCGGCGCCCGGTCCCGGTGCTCGGCCATGCCCACCGCCGCCAGGGACTCGTCGACCCGTTCCGCCAGCTCGGCCCCGCGCAACCCCAGGTTGGCCGGGCCGAACGCGACGTCCTCCGCCACCGTGGGCAGGAAGAGCTGGTCGTCCGGGTCCTGGAAGACGATGCCGACCCGGCGGCGCACCTCGGCCAGCGTGCCCCGGTCGCGGGAGACGGTCAGGCCGCCCACCTCGACCGTGCCCTCGGTCGGGGTGAGGATGCCGTTGAGGTGCAGCACCAGCGTGGTCTTGCCGGCGCCGTTCGGCCCGAGCAGCGCCACCCGGTCGCCGCGCGGCACGGTCAGGTCCACCCCGTGCAGGGCGACGTGACCATCCGGGTACGCGTACCGGACGCCACGGACGTCCAGGGAGGGCGGCGGCTGCACGTACCCGATCATTGCAGGACGAGCGCGGCGGCGGCGATGGAGGCCGCGATCGCCGGGACCGTCGCGGCGACCGCCCACTGCCCGGCGGTGGCCGCGCCGGCTCCCTGCCACACCGCCGGCATCCGGCCGGTGTAGCCGCGCGAGACCATCGCCAGGTAGACCCGCTCGCCGCGCTCGAACGCGCGCAGGAACAGCGCGCCGACGCCGGCCGCGAAGCCGCGCAACTGCCAGAGGAAGCGCGGGTCGTCGCCCCGGGACACCCGGGCCAGCCGCATCCGCCGGGCCTCGCCGACCAGCACCTCCAGGTAGCGCAACATGAACGTGGCGATCTGGGTGAGGATCTGCGGGCAGCGCAGCCGGTCCAGGCCGAGAATCAGGTCCCGGGTCGTCGTGGTCGCGGCCAGCAGGAGCGACGCGAGTACGCCGAGCGTGCCCTTGGCCAGGATGTTGAACGCGCCGTGCAGTCCGTCGACGGAGAGGCTCAGCCCGGCCACCCCGACCCGCTCACCGGTGCCGAGGAACGGCAACGCGAACGCGAACAGCACGAACGGCAGCTCGATCAGCGCCCGGCCGAGCAGCCAGCGCGGACCGACCCGGGCCAGCGCCGCCACGGCGACGACCAGCAGCGCGTACCCGCCGAACGCCCAGTACGCCTCCCGGGGCGTGGCCACCACCGCCACGGTGAACAGCACCATGGCGGTGATCTTCACCTCCGGTGGGAGGCGGTGTACCGGCGAGCCGGACTCGCGGTAGAGCACGTGCCCGTGCCCGGCGCCCATTCGTCGCTCCCCCGGCTCAGCGGGTGCCGGAGGGCTGCACGGTGGTCCCGCTGTCGCCGCCCGCAGCACCAGCGGTCGCCGGACCGCCGCTTGCCGGACCGCCGGTCGCCGGACCGCCGGTCGCCGGACCGCCGGTCGCCGGACCGCCGGTCGCCGGACCGCCGGTCGCCGGGTTGCGGCGGCGGGCCAGCCAGAACAGGCCACCGCCGAGCGCGAACGTGAGCAGCACGCCGAGCACGCCGGACAGGCCGGTGGAGAGGAAGTCGTTGCCGATCCCCCGGACGCCGTAGTCGGCCAGCGGGCTGTCCGCCAACTCGTGGTCCTTCGCCTGCTGGGCCGGGCAGCTACCGCCGGTGATCTCGTCGTCGGCGTTCACCGTGCAGCCCTTGAGCAGCGACGAGTCCAGCCCGTCCGGGTGGGACGAGGCGTAGTTGCTGACCACGCCGGCCAGCAGCAGGGCGATCAGCAGGCCACCGAGGAGGAACGGCCAGGAACGCTTGCTCATCGGGCACCTCCGGCGACCGGGACGGCGGGGGCCGGTACGGCCGGCTTCTTCAGCGCGCGCAACGCGTACACCAGATCGGGGCGGACCTTCGCGACGGTGACCACCGTGGTCGCGGTGATCAGGCCCTCGCCGATGCCGATCAGCAGGTGGGCGACGGCCATCGTGCCGGCCAGCCCGCCGAGGTTGCCGCCGAGGTCGGTGGTGCCGCCCAGCCAGTACTGGAGCACGAAGCCCTGGGACGCGACCACGACGCTGACCAGCGCGGACACGAACGCGGTGACCGCCAGCCCGGCCGGGGTGCGCGGCAGCACCCGCAGCAGCAGCGCGATCAGCAGGTACGCGGCGGCGGTGCCCAGGATCGCCATGTTGGTGATGTTGAGGCCGAGCATGGCCACCCCGCCGTCACCGAACACCAGGGCCTGCACGACCAGCACCACGGCGACGCAGAGCGCGCCCACCCACGGGCCGACCAGCAGCGCGGCGAGCGCGCCGCCGAGCAGGTGGCCGCTCACCCCGGCGGTGAAGATCGGGAAGTTGAGCATCTGCACGGCGAAGATGAACGCGGCCACCAGGCCGGCCATCGGCGCCAGCCGGTCGTCGAGGTCGGCCCGGCCGCGCAGCACGCAGAACGCGAGCGCGGCGAGCGCGAAGGCCGCGAAGATCGCGGCGACGGGACCGTCGATGATCCCGTTGGAGATGTGCATCGCCAGGGTTTCCACGGGCAGAGCCTATTTCCCGCGAGTCGCTGTTGCCAATCCCTTGCAACAAGCCATGGTGATGATCACCGGCCGGCCGCGCGTCGCCGCCCGCCTCCGGCCCACGCGCGGCGGTATCGTTCCCGCCATGACCGACCGCCTGAACCCCGGCGACCCCGCCCCCGACTTCGCGCTCCCCACCGACGACGGCGGGACGCTCTCCCTGGCCGACCTGCGTGGCCGCAAGGTCATCCTGTACGCGTACCCGGCGGCCATGACGCCCGGCTGCACGAAGCAGGCGTGCGACTTCCGCGACTCGCTCGCCTCGTTGCAGTCCGCCGGCTACCAGGTGGTCGGCATCTCCCCGGACAAGCCGGCGAAGCTGGCGAAGTTCCGCGAGCGGGACGCGATCACGTTCCCGTTGGTCGCCGACGAGGACAAGGCGGTGCTGACCGCGTACGGAGCGTACGGCGAGAAGCAGTCGTACGGGCGCACCGTCACCGGCGTGATCCGCTCCACGTTCGTCATCGACGCCGACGGCAAGATCGAGCGGGCGCTCTACAACGTCAAGGCCACCGGGCACGTCGCCAAGCTGCGCCGCGACCTCGGTCTCGACTGACGCTGTCGGAGGCCGCCGCTACCGTCGGCACGTGGTCCGCTACCGGTACTCCCCCGAGCTGCTGGCCGTGACCGCCGCGCAGGCGCACAGCGTCACCGAGGTCATGCGACTGCTCGGGGTGCGGATCAGCGGCGGGTCGCACGCGCACATCAGCCGGCAGCTCAAACGCTTCGGCATCGACACCTCACACTTCACCGGGCAGGCCCACAACAAGGGCGGGCGCGGTGCCCGCCTGCCGGTGACGGCGCTGCTCACGAACCGCCCGGAGGGCAGCCGCAGAGTCGCCGGCCATCGACTCAAGCGGGCGCTCCGCGCGATCGGCCTGCCGGAGGAGTGCGAGGCGTGCGGGATCGGTGCCACCTGGCAGGGTGCGCCGCTCACCCTGCACGTCGACCACATCAACGGCGACTTCTTGGACAACCGTCCACGCAACCTGCGGCTGCTCTGCCCGAACTGCCACAGCCAGACCGCCACGTACGCCGGCAACCGTAGGCCGGCGGTGCCGACGCCGGACGTGGTCTACGATCCGGAGGCTGTGACACCGACCGGCTTCCCGATCGGCAGGCGCCTGCGGCGTCGGCCAGAATGGCCGTGGAGGACGACGGTGTTCACCGTGAAGGGGTCGTAGCCCAATTGGCAGGAGGCATGCGGTTTAGGTCCGCACCAGTGCGGGTTCGAGTCCCGCCGGCCCTACCACCCGTTCACCGGTACCGTTCGGCACCGGCGGCTGTCAGGAAGGTCACGAACGCAGGTCCGGGCCGCGTCGTCACGCGCAGGATGGCGGCGTGGACCTGCGTTTCGTGCTCGACCCCGACCTGACCCCCGAACTGCGCGAACGGCTCGTCGACCTCTGGGTGGCGGCGACCAACGCCGGCGGCGCGGTCGGCTTCGTCGCCCCGGTGAGCGCCGGCGAGGTGCGCCCGTTCGCCGAGTCGACGCTCGCCGACGTCGCCGACGGACCGGACCGGCTGCTCGCCGGCTACCAGGGTGACCGGCTCGTCGCCGTCCTGGTCATCAGCGACAACCGCTTCCACCTCAAGACGCACTGGCGGGTGCTCAAGCGCGTCATGGTGCACCCCGACACCCAGGGACGCGGGTACGGCGCGGCGCTGATGCGCGAGGCCGAGCGGGTGGCCCGCTCGCTGGGCGTGGAGGCGCTGCACGTGACGGTCCGCGACGGGCTCGGCCTGGACCGCTTCTACCGCCGCCTCGGCTATCGCGAGGTCGGCCGCCTCCCCGCCGCCCTGCGCCTCGCCCCCACCGACTCCCGCGACGAGATCCTCATGTGGCGAGCCCTCCCCCTCCCCTGACCCCACCCACCACCCACCCGCCCCCGAAAAGGGCGCTGATTCACGGAAAGCGT
>NZ_PYPS01000073.1 GCF_003027925.1 Micromonospora sp. RP3T | reverse complement strand
GAAGATTGTCCGGCGGTGTCCTACTCTCCCACACCCTCCCGAGTGCAGTACCATCGGCGCTGGAGGGCTTAGCTTCCGGGTTCGGAATGTAACCGGGCGTTTCCCCTCCGCCATGACCGCCGTAACTCTATGAACATATCAACCAACAACCCACACGGGTTCGGTGTTCGTTCAGAGTTGCACAGTGGACGCGTAGCAGCTTAGTAGTCAAGTCCTCGGCCTATTAGTACCGGTCAACTGAACCCGTTACCGGGCTTACATTTCCGGCCTATCAACCCAGTCGTCTAGCTGGGGGCCTTACCCCACAAAGTGGGTGGGATACCTCATCTTGAAGCGAGCTTCCCGCTTAGATGCTTTCAGCGGTTATCCCTTCCGAACGTAGCTAACCAGCCGTGCCCCTGGCGGGACAACTGGCACACCAGAGGTTCGTCCGTCCCGGTCCTCTCGTACTAGGGACAGCCCTTCTCAAGTATCCTACGCGCACGGCGGATAGGGACCGAACTGTCTCACGACGTTCTAAACCCAGCTCGCGTACCGCTTTAATGGGCGAACAGCCCAACCCTTGGGACCTGCTACAGCCCCAGGATGCGACGAGCCGACATCGAGGTGCCAAACCATCCCGTCGATATGGACTCTTGGGGAAGATCAGCCTGTTATCCCCGGGGTACCTTTTATCCGTTGAGCGACACCGCTTCCACATGCCAGTGCCGGATCACTAGTCCCGACTTTCGTCCCTGCTCGACCTGTCAGTCTCACAGTCAAGCTCCCTTGTGCACTTGCACTCAACACCTGATTGCCAACCAGGCTGAGGGAACCTTTGGGCGCCTCCGTTACCCTTTAGGAGGCAACCGCCCCAGTTAAACTACCCACCAGACACTGTCCCTGAACCGGATAACGGTCCGAAGTTAGATACCCAAATCAACCAGAGTGGTATTTCAAGATTGCCTCCACCCATACTGGCGTATGGACTTCACCGGCTCCCACCTATCCTACACAAGCTAATTCAGATACCAATGTCAAGCTATAGTAAAGGTCCCGGGGTCTTTCCGTCCTGCCGCGCGTAACGAGCATCTTTACTCGTAATGCAATTTCGCCGGGCCTGTGGTTGAGACAGTGGGGAAGTCGTTACGCCATTCGTGCAGGTCGGAACTTACCCGACAAGGAATTTCGCTACCTTAGGATGGTTATAGTTACCACCGCCGTTTACTGGCGCTTAAGTTCTCCGCTTCGCCCCGAAGAGCTAACAGGTCCCCTTAACGTTCCAGCACCGGGCAGGCGTCAGTCCATATACATCGAATTACTTCTTCGCATGGACCTGTGTTTTTAGTAAACAGTCGCTTCCCCCTGCTCTCTGCGGCCATACAACGCTCCACCCGCGCGGGGCTTCACGTCTCCGGCCCCCCTTCTCCCTAAGTTACGGGGGCAATTTGCCGAGTTCCTTAACCACAGTTCGCCCGATCGCCTCGGTATTCTCTACCTGACCACCTGTGTCGGTTTGGGGTACGGGCCGCTAAGAACTCGCTAGAGGCTTTTCTCGGCAGCATAGGATCACTGACTTCACCTGAATCGGCTCGGCATCACGTCTCAGCCTACATGCGCCACGGATTTGCCTATGGCACGGCCTACACGCTTACCCCGGCACAACCACCGGCCGGGCTCAGCTACCTTCCTGCGTCACCCCATCGCTTGACTACTACCCGCCAGGTTCCCACGCTCCCCAAACTCAGTCCGAAGACCTCCTCCGGTTCGGGTGGTTAGCACAACGAGGTTCATCAGGGTCGCTCTTTCGCGGGTACGGGAATATCAACCCGTTGTCCATCGACTACGCCTCTCGGCCTCGCCTTAGGTCCCGACTCACCCAGGGCGGATTAGCCTGGCCCTGGAACCCTTGGTCATCCGGCGGAAGGGTTTCTCACCCTTCTTTCGCTACTCATGCCTGCATTCTCACTCGTGCCGCGTCCACGACTGGGTCACCCCGTCGCTTCACCCCCGGCACGACGCTCCCCTACCCATCCACACACCTGCACGACACATCAAGGCGCCGCGAAGTTAAAATGTGAATGCCACAGCTTCGGCGGTGTGCTTGAGCCCCGCTACATTGTCGGCGCGGAACCACTTGACCAGTGAGCTATTACGCACTCTTTAAAGGGTGGCTGCTTCTAAGCCAACCTCCTGGTTGTCTATGCGACCCCACATCCTTTTCCACTTAGCACACGCTTAGGGGCCTTAGCTGGTGATCTGGGCTGTTTCCCTCTCGACTACGAAGCTTATCCCCCGCAGTCTCACTGCCGCGCTCTCACTTACCGGCATTCGGAGTTTGGCTGATTTCGGTAAGCTTGTGGGCCCCCTAGACCATCCAGTGCTCTACCTCCGGCAAGAAACACGCGACGCTGCACCTAAATGCATTTCGGGGAGAACCAGCTATCACGGAGTTTGATTGGCCTTTCACCCCTAACCACAGGTCATCCCCCAACTTTTCAACGTTGGTGGGTTCGGCCCTCCACGCGGTCTTACCCGCGCTTCAGCCTGCCCATGGCTAGATCACTCCGCTTCGGGTCTAGAGCATGCGACTAAAAACGCCCTATTCAGACTCGCTTTCGCTACGGCTCCCCCACACGGGTTAACCTCGCCACATGCCACTAACTCGCAGGCTCATTCTTCAAAAGGCACGCCGTCACCCCGTAAGGCTCCGACGGATTGTAGGCGAACGGTTTCAGGTACTATTTCACTCCCCTCCCGGGGTACTTTTCACCATTCCCTCACGGTACTCGTCCGCTATCGGTCACCAGGAAGTATTTAGGCTTACCAGGTGGTCCTGGCAGATTCACGGCAGATTTCAGGAGTCCGCCGCTACTCGGGAACACCCACAGAAGACCAGCAGCTTTCACCTACCGGACTATCACCGTCTACGGTCAGCCATTCCAGACTGTTCGACTAACCACTAGCTTTGTAACTTCTCGAGTGCGTGTCAGCACACTCAGCAGGGTCCCACAACCCCGAACACGCAACCCCTGACAGGTATCACACGCATCCGGTTTAGCCTCAATCCGCTTTCGCTCGCCACTACTCACGGAATCACTATTTGTTTTCTCTTCCTACGGGTACTGAGATGTTTCACTTCCCCGCGTTCCCCCCACACACCCTATGTGTTCAGGTGCGGGTGACATCACATGACTGATGCCGGGTTTCCCCATTCGGACACCCTGGGATCACAGCTTGGTTGACAGCTCCCCCAGGCCTATCGCGGCCTCCCACGTCCTTCATCGGCTCCTGGTGCCAAGGCATTCACCGTTCGCCCTTGACAACTTGACCACAAAGATGCTCGCGTCCACTGTGCAATTCTCAACAAACAACCAACCCACAACCCACAGCCCCACACCTGCAACCCACAAGAGTCACGGTTTGCGAGACCAGGCCATGCCTGGCAACCTCCACGGACTCACGCCCGCACAAGGCTCCGAAGAAAACAACCCATGGTTGTTCCTTCAGGACCCAACAGGGTGCTCTCCGCCTTCCCTCAGCCGCACCAGGACTTCGTTCCCACCACCCCCGAAGGAGCAGCTGTACTAGAAGGACCCCGGCCGTTGCCGAAGAAAAACTCACCAGTGTCTCCGCCATCTGAGCACCCCGACCCGACATTCGCAGGTCGCGGGCTCCATACCAGCTTTCGCTGGATGGTGCTCCTTAGAAAGGAGGTGATCCAGCCGCACCTTCCGGTACGGCTACCTTGTTACGACTTCGTCCCAATCGCCAGCCCCACCTTCGACGGCTCCCTCCACAAGGGTTGGGCCACCGGCTTCGGGTGTTGCCGACTTTCGTGACGTGACGGGCGGTGTGTACAAGGCCCGGGAACGTATTCACCGCAGCGTTGCTGATCTGCGATTACTAGCGACTCCGACTTCACGGGGTCGAGTTGCAGACCCCGATCCGAACTGAGACCGGCTTTTTGGGATTCGCTCCACCTCACGGTATCGCAGCCCATTGTACCGGCCATTGTAGCATGCGTGAAGCCCTGGACATAAGGGGCATGATGACTTGACGTCATCCCCACCTTCCTCCGAGTTGACCCCGGCAGTCTTCGATGAGTCCCCGCCATAACGCGCTGGCAACATCGAACGAGGGTTGCGCTCGTTGCGGGACTTAACCCAACATCTCACGACACGAGCTGACGACAGCCATGCACCACCTGTGACCGCCCCCGAAGGACCTTACATCTCTGCAAGTTTTGCGGCCATGTCAAACCCAGGTAAGGTTCTTCGCGTTGCATCGAATTAATCCGCATGCTCCGCCGCTTGTGCGGGCCCCCGTCAATTCCTTTGAGTTTTAGCCTTGCGGCCGTACTCCCCAGGCGGGGCGCTTAATGCGTTAGCTGCGGCACAGGGAACCGGAGAGGCCCCCCACACCTAGCGCCCAACGTTTACAGCGTGGACTACCAGGGTATCTAATCCTGTTCGCTCCCCACGCTTTCGCTCCTCAGCGTCAGTATCGGCCCAGAGACCCGCCTTCGCCACCGGTGTTCCTCCTGATATCTGCGCATTTCACCGCTACACCAGGAATTCCAGTCTCCCCTACCGAACTCTAGCCTGCCCGTATCGACCGCAGGCCTGGGGTTGAGCCCCAGGTTTTCACGGTCGACGCGACAAGCCGCCTACGAGCTCTTTACGCCCAATAAATCCGGACAACGCTCGCGCCCTACGTCTTACCGCGGCTGCTGGCACGTAGTTGGCCGGCGCTTCTTCTGCAGGTACCGTCACTTACGCTTCGTCCCTGCTGAAAGAGGTTTACAACCCGAAGGCCGTCATCCCTCACGCGGCGTCGCTGCATCAGGCTTCCGCCCATTGTGCAATATTCCCCACTGCTGCCTCCCGTAGGAGTCTGGGCCGTGTCTCAGTCCCAGTGTGGCCGGTCGCCCTCTCAGGCCGGCTACCCGTCGTCGCCTTGGTAGGCCATCACCCCACCAACAAGCTGATAGGCCGCGAGCCCATCCCAGGCCGAAAAACTTTCCACCACACACCATGCGATGCGAGGTCATATTCGGTATTAGCCCCCGTTTCCGAGGGTTATCCCAAAGCCTAGGGCAGGTTGCTCACGTGTTACTCACCCGTTCGCCGCTCGAGTACCCCGAAGGGCCTTTCCGCTCGACTTGCATGTGTTAAGCACGCCGCCAGCGTTCGTCCTGAGCCAGGATCAAACTCTCCAACAAAAACTTTGTCGGACACAATGTCCTGGCAACAAAAGTGTTGCCAAAGGAATCCCGACCAGACAGACCAAAGCCTGACCAGTCCGGGGTATAAAACAATTGGCACTGGCTTATCAAGCACCCTGTTGAGTTCTCAAAGAACAACCACACACCAACCCG
>NZ_PYPS01000072.1 GCF_003027925.1 Micromonospora sp. RP3T | reverse complement strand
TCGCCGGCTGCGGAATGCCCACCCGGTCCAGCATGTCCACGGCCCGGCTGCGGGCCTCCCGCCGGCCGGCCCGGGGATGATGCACCCGGTACGCCTCCGCGATCTGCCGCCCCACCGAGTAGTACGGATGCAGCGCCGACAGCGGATCCTGGAAGATCATCGCCATGTCCCGGCCACGCAGCCGACGCACCTCCTCCTCGGGCAGGCCGACGAGCTGACGCCCGCCGACGGAGATCTCCCCGGTGACGGTCGCCCGCTTGGACGTGCTGTGCAGGCCCAGGATCGCCAACGACGTGACGCTCTTGCCGGAACCGGACTCCCCCACGATCCCGAGCGTGCGCCCCCGCTCCACCGCGAACGACACCCCGTCCACGGCCTTGACCACACCGTCCTCGGTGTCGAACCGCACCCGCAGATCCGTGACGCGCAGGTACGGGTCCCGCGGCATCCGATGCTCGACCATGTCGACTCCTCCCGCTCAGTTCAACCGGACGCGCGGATCGATCACCGCGTACAGCACGTCGACGACGATGTTGGCGACCACGATGAACACGGCTGCCAGCAGCACGGTCGCCATCACCACCGGCAGGTTGAGGAACTGCACCGCCTCCACGGTGGCCTTGCCGAGACCCTGGAGGCCGAAGATGGTCTCGGTGATGAAGGTGCCGCCGAGGCTGGTGCCGATGTCCAGCCCGGCGATGGTGACGATCGGGGTGATGGCCGCGCGTAAGGCGTGCCGGGTGTGCACCTGCCGCGCCGGCAGTCCCTTCGCCCGGGCGGTACGGACGAAGTCCTCGGACAGCGTCTCCAGCATCTGCGCGCGGGACAGGCGCGCGTAGAGCGCCGAGTTGAGGAAGCCCAACGTCATCCAGGGCAGGATCAGTCCGGCCGCCCAGCGGGCCGGGTTCTCGGTCAGCGGGGTGTAGCTGGGGAACGGCAGCAGCCCGGTGGAGTAGACGAGCAGGTAGAGCAGGATCAGGCCGAAGAAGTAGACCTGCATGGACGCCCCGGCGAGGGTGATGCCGATGGCGGCCCGGTCGAACGCGGTGCCGCGGCGCAGCGCCGACACCATGCCCAGCGAGATGCCGAGGGCCAGCCAGAGCACGGCGCCGCCAAGGACGATGCTGAACGTCACCGGGGCACGCTGGACGACGATCTCGGTGACCGGCTGGTTGTTGCGAAACGAGAAGCCCAGGCAGGGCGCCGGGCAGTCCTGCCGGAAGTCGCCCTCGCCGTAGGTGCGGCCGGCGAAGACGCCGTGGACGAAGTCGGCGTACTGGCGCGGCAGCGGCCGGTCGATGCCGAGCCGCTGTTCGACCTGGGCGATGTCCGCGGCGGTGCAGTTCTTGCCGCACATCACCTTCGCCGGGCTGCTCGGCACCGCGAAGAACAGACCGAAGGTGACCAGGCTGACGACGACCAGGGTAAGGACGGCGACGAGCAGTCGCCGGAGCACGAAACGGAGCACGGGAAACACCTCCCCCGGGTGGGGCGGGGGCGGCCGGTGTGGCCGCCCCCGCCGACGGTCACTGCTTCACGTGGATGCCGTTGAGCGAGATGATGCCGAACGCGTCGCTGAGGAAGGCGTTGCCGACCTTGGAGCCGTGCAGTTCGTAGGTGGCGTCGTAGTAGCAGGGCACGACCGGGGCGTACTCCTGCATGATGGTGCGGTCGAGGGCCATCCAGCCGGCGTCCTGTTCGGCGGCGGGCCGACTGCGGACCCGGTCGATCTCCGCGCCGATCGACGGCTCGTTCAGGTACGACAGGTTCTGGTTGCCTTCGGCCACGATCTCCCGGCCGTCGTAGACCGGCGGGATGATCGTCGAGCCGGACGGGAAGTCCGAGCCCCAGCCGCTGAGGTAGATGTCGTACGGGTTGTTCTTACGGCCGATCTCGTCGTAGTAGCTGCTGTTGTCGATCGGTTTCATCACGATGTCGAAGCCCATGTCGGTGAGGTTCTTGCGCAACGCCTCGGCCTGCTGGGTGCGCAACTCCAGGCTGGAGTGGGCGAGCACCAGCTTGGGACGCCTGCCGGCCAACAGCTCGGCGACCTTCGCCCGGTCGCCGGTGACCGGCGCGTTGAACAGGTCGTACTTCTGGAAGCCGGCGGTGGTCGGTGACATCAGCGTGGTGGCCGGGGAGCCGGCGGCCTGCCCGCCGAGCACCTTGAGCAGCGCGTCCTTGTCCACCGCGTAGTTGAGCGCCCGCCGCACGGCCAGGTCGGTGACCCGCTGGGTGTTGATGCTGAGCACCCAGGTGTACTGGGTGGGGCCTTTGACCACCCGGTCGGCGACGCCGGAGCCGGTGGTGCGGGGCAGCACGGACGGCGGCACGTCGGCCCAGCTCAGCGCCGTCTGGTCGGCGGGTCCGTCGGCGACCAGCCGTTCGGAGATCTGGGCCTGCTCCAGCCCGAACGTCACCCGGATCGCGTCCGGGTACGCGTTGCGGATCGGGTCGGTCGCCGCGTCCCAGTGCGGGTTGCGTTCCAGTTCCAGCGCCACGTCCCGCTGGTAGGACTTCACCCGGTACGGGCCGGACGAGAACGGCCGCAGGTCGTAGTTGGCCCGGGTGTCCTTGGCGGCCGGCACCGGCGCGCTGGTGGGCAGCGCGGCGGCGTACGGCAGGTCGCAGTGCGGCTGCGGGAACGTGAACCGGATCGTCCTGTCGTCGGGGGTCTCGACGCCGTCGGGCGTCGGCCGGCCCCCGTCGTACGGCCCCTGGTAGCTCGCGTTGTAGGTGCCGCCCGGGTAGAGCCACTGCTGGATGTAGTGGGGGCCCTCGTTGAGCGCCGGCGCGAACGACCGGGCGATGCCGTGGACGACGTCCTTGCTGGTCACCGCCGAGCCGTCCTCGTACTTCACGCCGTCGCGGAGGGTGAACTCCCAGACCTTGCAGTCGCCGTTGACGTCCTTGCCGGGGTTGGTCGCCAGGTCGCCGACGAGCAGCAGCTTGCCGCTGCCGTCCTCCTTGTAGCCGTTGAGCGCCCGGTAGAGCTGCCCGCCGGTCACCTGTTGCGTGTTGACGTAGTTGCGGGCCGGGTCGAGGTGTTCGAAGTCGGTCGGCTGCATGACGGTCAGCGTGCCGCCACGGGCGGCGCCGTCGACGGGTTTCGCCGGGCCCTGGTTGTCGGCGGCCCGGTAGGAGATCGAGCCGCTCTGGGTCTTCGTCTGCTGGTCCGCGCCGTCACCGCCGTCGGTGGTGGGGCTGCAACCGGCGGCGACCAGCGCCGCCACGGCGAGGACACCGGTCAGTGTCCGGGTTCGGGTACGCACGGAGTGCTCCCTTCCTGCCCGGCGGCCCCCGCCGGCCGGGCATGTGGTGGCCGGGTGGGACTACCGGGTGGAGCGGGGATCCAGCGAGTCGCGCAGCGCGTCACCGAGCAGGTTGAACGCCAGGACCAGCAGGAAGATCGTCAACCCGGGGAACAGGGTGTACCAGGGGTCGCTCGCGACGTAGCCGATGCTGTTGAAGATCATGCGGCCCAGGTCGGGCGTGGGTTCGGTGACGCCGATGTTGACGAAGGCCAGCGCCGCCTCGATGGCGATGAACTGGGGCACCATCAGCGAGACGGTGACCAGGATCGGCGCCCAGATGTTCGGCAGGAGCTGCCGCAGCAGGATGTGCCCGGTGCCGGCGCCGGCGGCGCGGGCCGCCTCGACGAACTCCCGCTCCCGCAGCGAGATCACCTGGCCGCGGACCAGCCGCGCGGTGTACGTCCAACTGAACAGCCCGAAGGTGGCGACGATCAGGGCCACCCGGAACGCCGGCGACGGGGACTCCCGGTCGGAGTAGAAGCGGTCCTGGAGGATCGGGATCACCGCGAGCGCGAAGATGAGGAACGGGAACGCCAGCGTGAGGTCGACCAGCCAGTTGACCACGCTGTCCAGCCAGCCCCGGGCCCAGCCGGCCAGCACCCCGACCGCGACCCCGATGACCGAGGCCAGCAGCGCCGAGGCGAACGCGACGAACAGTGACGTACGCAGCCCGTACACCAACTGCAGCGCGATGTCGCGGCCACTGCCGGGTTCCAGCCCGAGCCAATGGTCGGTGTTGATCCCGCCGGCATAGCCGATCGGCATTCCGAAATCGTTGAGCCGGTCGACGAACTTGTCCGTGGGGTCGATTCCGGTGAGGTGGCCCAGCAGCGGCGCGCCGAGCGCGACCACGGCGGCGACGGCCAGCGTCACGGCGCTGGCCCGGGCCGTGCGGTCCCGCTTCAGCCGCAGCCAGGCGAGCTGGTTGGGAGACCGGCCGACGATCTCCGGGTGACCGGCGACGGTTCCGGCCACCGGTTCCGGAGCGGCCGGGTCGACGGTTGTGGCCACCGGCGGCGGATGGGAAAGGTCGCTCATGAGGGTCCTCCCGGGGAGCCGAAAACGTCCCTGCCATCTGACGGTAAAGCGTCTGGGAACGGCGGAAAGAATCGTTACGGTAACGGCCGTTCCGGTTGTCGGACATCGACAACGATCTGGCGTACGGAATGCATCGGCGCAATAACGGCGCTATCCGGTTGTCAACCGTTCAGCCATTCGTGCCGCTGATTCTGCATTGCGTTGCCACGGATCACGGCCACGGTTGTCACCCGTTCAGCCATTCCGCGCCCCGGCCGGCGCCGGTGATGACCGGGGCGGTGCCCGCCGTCCGGTTCGCCGCCGCCACCGTCACGAGCACGAGGGGGCCGGTCCGGCCGGGTGGGGGTGGGCGGACAATGGGCGCGGGCGGAGCTGGGAATTCGGGGAGGGCGTGGCGATGACCGGCGGGTCGGACGTGGGTGTGGGTCGGGAGCTGCGGGCGGACTGCGCGCGCTGCGCCGGGGTCTGCTGCGTCGCGCCGGCGTTCGCCGCCTCGGCCGACTTCGCCGTCGACAAGCCGGCCGGGCAGCCCTGCCCGAACCTGCGCGCCGACTCCCGCTGCGGCATCCACTCCCAGCTGCGGGAACGCGGCTTCCCCGGGTGCACCGTGTTCGACTGTTTCGGCGCCGGCCAGCACCTCACCCAAGGCACGTTCGCCGGTCGCGACTGGCGGGCCGATCCGGTCACCGCGCGGCGGATGTTCGACACGTTCGCCGTGTTGCGGCCGTTGCACGAGCTGCTGTGGTACCTGACCGAGGCGGTGCGGATCACCCCGCCCGGCCCGCTGCGCGACGACCTGGTCGCGACGCTCGACGAGACGGACCGGCTCACCGACGGCACGCCCGACGACCTGCTCGCCGTCGACGTCGACGCCCACCGGGGCCGGGTCAACCGGCTGCTGTCGAGCGCCGGCGAGCGGGCCCGGGCCGGCCGCGCCGGCCCCGACCGGCGGGGCGCGACGCTGATCGGTGTCGACCTGAGACGCGCCGCGCTGGCCGGGGCGAACCTGCGCGGCGCCACGCTGATCGGCGCGGACCTGCGCGGCGTACGGCTCGGCGTCGCCGACCTGACCGGCGCCGACCTGCGCGGGGCGGATCTGCGCGGCACCGACCTGAGCGGGTGCCTGTTCCTGCACCAGTCCCAACTCGACGCCGCCCGCGGCGACCACCGCACGCTCCTGCCCGCCGGCCTGCACCGCCCCACCCACTGGTCCCCCACCCCGCTCCCCACCCCCAC
>NZ_PYPS01000071.1 GCF_003027925.1 Micromonospora sp. RP3T | reverse complement strand
ATCAACCGCCTCAAACGCCACCGCTCCGTGGCCACCCGCTTCGACAAACTCGCCGTGCGCTACGCGGCCACCGTGCACGTCGCCGCCATCAACGAATGGCTGTGACCGACTTCGACACAGGCCCTAGATGCCTCGGATTACATTCGGCTGTAACGGGTTGCGTCGGGCTCGATGCCCCCAGCCCGAACGCGGCAACGCCGCATCCAACGCCGCCGCGATCCGCTCATCCAACGCCGGCACCATGTAGCCGCAGCGGTCCGACGGGACCGAGATCGACGCGTGCCCCAGGCGCCGCTGGATCGCCGTCAACGACGGTGGCTCCTTCGCCGACAGCAACCGCGCGACGAGGCTGTGCCGCAGACGACACGGAGGTATTCGACCATCTCGCCGGCGCCTTCGTCGACCGCAACGACGAAGGCGCCGTTCCGGCGGAGAGAATCCCGCTGAGGCTGGCGTTCGCGAGCTGCTCAGCTCCGGCCGCGTCGCGCCAGCCGGGGCCGGATGCCTGGAGCTGGCGGCGGTGACGCGACGAACGGGCGCGCGCCTGACCTCGGTGTCGCGTTGCCGACGAAGCGGTCACGGTACACCGAACGAGACCCTACGATCCGCGTCCGATGCCCTCTTCACTCGTTGGCGCGTCTGTGACCAACCGTGTCTGTTAGTGGATCTTCCGGGTAGGTAACCTCAAGAGGCAAGGAGCGTTTACCGAGTGTCACGCCCCAAGCACAGAGTCAAAGAACTTGAGGACGTTCTCCGCGAGGCTGAGCGCAAGAACTGGAGAGTTGACGGCGGGGGCAACAGGTACTTCAAGCTGTACTGCCCATGCCCTGAAAAGCACTGGAAGACCGTGAAGTGCACCCCCTCCGGTGCGAACTACCTAAAAGATCTTGTTGGACAGCTCAAACGAGCCACATGCTGGGAGAAGGGATGACCATGCAGCAGCATCGCATCGCGATCCAGATGACGCTCGAAAGTACGCCACACGGCACCGACGCGCAGTACGAGGAGTTCCTCGACGCCGTGCAGGAACACCTCGACAATCTGGACTGCGAGGTGCAGATGGCTGCCAGCCTGGCCGATCGCACCGTGGAGTTCGCCACGAGCATCGAAGCCGACGACTTCGAGAGCGCCGTCCACATCCTTCTGTCGCAGGTACGCACCGCCCTGCACGCTGCGGAGTGCCACACGGACGACTGGCCGCAGTACGTGGCGACCGACCGCAGCGTCCGAGAATTACACCCGGCCTGACCATCCAACGCGACGCCCCGCCCACCCGAAGGTGAGCGGGGCGTTGTTCGTGTGGCGTTGGCGTTTCCCACCGACGCGCCGGTGCTGCGCACGCTCCGGGATGGCGGTCGCCGCCTCGGTGCCGGTGGAGTGCCAGCTCACGGCCGCTGGCGACCATCAGACTTACGAGCGCGGCCCCTCATCACCACCAAGGTCTTCAGCGCTCCCGCCACCATCAAGAGCATCTGGGTGGTGTAGATCCTCGCGTCCAGCCAGCACCGGCCTCAACCGCGTAGAGATGCCCACATCTCTACGCCGCGGTCGTCGGCTTCCCCGCCCTCTACCTGCTGGCCCCGCGACCACATCGGCTGCCCCCGCAGCCGGCAGACCGTGAGGGCGTTCCGGGTCGGCGTGGCCGTCGGCAGAATTGCGCCGCCGGTGACTGCCCCCACCATGCCCCCAGATACGCGTCAGGGCCGGTTGAAAACCGGCCCTGACGCGGGGAACGCTTGGGGTGACTGATGGGAATTGAACCCACGACAACCGGGACCACAACCCGGTGCTCTGCCAACTGAGCTACAGCCACCATGCTCGCCGCTCCGGTCACCCGGGCGGTGCGCGGACCAATAATAGCCACACCCGGCCCCGCCCCGTCCACCGGGTTCCGACCCGGACGTCAGAGCTGGGCGGCGATCGCCTTCGCGGTCTCCACGTCCGGGCCGGGCAGCGGCACGAACAGCGTCCGCCGGTAGTACTCCAACTCCCGGATGCTCTCCCGGATGTCCGCCAGCGCGCGGTGGGCCAGGCCCTTCTGCGGCTGACCGAAGTACACCCGTGGGTACCAGCGCCGGCACAGCTCCTTGATCGAGGAGACGTCGATCATGCGGTAGTGCAGGTGGGCGTCGAGCCGGGTCATGTCGCGGGCCAGGAAACCCCGGTCGGTGGCGATCGAGTTGCCGCACAGCGGCGCGGTCCTCGGGTCCTTCACGTGGCTGGTGACGTAGTCGAGCACCAGGTCCTCGGCCTCGGCGAGGGTGACCGTGGACCGGCGTACCTCCTCGGTGAGGCCGGACTTGGCGTGCATGGTGCGCACGATCTCCGGCATGCCCGCGAGCGTCGCGTCGTCGGCGTGGATCACCACGTCCACGCCGTCCCCGAGCACGTTGAGATCGGGGTCGGTGACGAGCGCGGCGACCTCGATCAGGGCATCCCGATCGAGGTCCAGCCCGGTCATCTCACAATCGATCCAGACGAGAAGATCAGCCACCGGAACAGACTACGCGCCGCCGACCCGCCCGCGCCTCGGCCCGGTCGGCCAGGTGGACCGCTAGGGTTTCCCCGTGCCAGCCGAACCCGTCGCCCCACCCGCCGTCACCCCGGACGACGCGGGCGGGCGTACGGCTCGGCGGGTGGTCACCGTGCTGGCGCTGGCGGCCATGCTGCCGGCGCTCTACCTGCCCGGCTTCGTGCACGACTACTTCGACCTGAAGATCTACATGCGGGCGATGGACTGGTGGGCGGCCGGGCACCCGCTCTACGACTACGTCCAGCCGGACCGGGTGCAGGGCGCGCTCTACTTCACCTATCCCCCGTTCGCGGCGCTGCTGCTGCGCCCGTTCGCGCTGCTGCCGCTGGGGGTCACCATCGCCGCGTTCACGGTGCTGACCGTGGCCGGCGTGGTGGTCACCACCCGCTGGCTGGTGACGCCGGCGCTCCGGCGGCACGGCCTGCCCCGCGTGTTCGGCCTGACCGTCGCCGTGCTGCTGGTGCTGGCGGTGGAGAGCACCCGGGAGACGATCACCTTCGGGCAGATCAACATGCTGCTGGTGGTGCTGATCCTGGCCGACCTGCTGTTCGCCGTACCCCAGGGGCGGCGCTGGGCCGGTGTGGGCGTGGGGCTGGCGGCGGCGCTCAAGCTGTTCCCCGGGATCTTCGTGCTCTATCTGCTGGCCGCCCGGCGGTGGCGGGCGGCGGCGGTGGCGGCGGCGACCGCGACGGCGGCCACGTTGCTGGCGGCGGCGGTCGCGCCACACGACTCGTGGCGGTTCTGGACCCATGAGCTGTGGGCCACCGACCGGGTGGGCCGCACCGACTACACCGGCAACCAGTCCCTGTTCGGGCTGCTCAGCCGGATCACCGCGCCGGAGGAGCCGAGCCGGCTGCCATGGCTGGTGCTCGCGCTGCTGGTCGCCGGCTACGGGCTGTGGCGGGCGGCGCGCGCGGCGCGGGCCGGGGACGCGCTGGCCGGCCTGACGCTGACCGGCCTGGTCGGCGGCCTGATCTCCCCGATCACCTGGACCCACCACCTGTACTGGTTCATTCCGGCGGTGGTGGTGCTGGTGGACGCGGCGCTGGACGCCGACCGGTCGACGGCGGCCGGGACCCGCCGGCGTCGTGGCCTGCTCGCGCTGGCCGTGGGCACCGGTGTGGTGATCGTGTACGGGGTGGTGACGTTCCAGGACTGGGGCGCCGGTCCGGCGCGTACCGACGACCCGGTCGACTTCGTCACGCGTAACGCGTACGTGCTGCTGAGCCTGCTGCTGCTGGCGGTGCTGCCGGTCCGCCGGCGGACCGCGACGGTCGTTGAACGGACAGACCTCGCAAACGGCGCGGTTCGGCGCTAATCTTGTCCCCACTACCTCTGTTTTTCCCAGGTAGCACCGAATTCCCCCGGTGACGGTGGCCCTCCGCGTCGGCAGCGCGGAGGGCCACCTGCCGTCGCGCCGGGATCACCGATCGTCGGGCCGGGAGACCGGCGGCCACGACCAGTCGCGGCCGGCCGGCAGGTCGGCCGGGCTGGCCGAGCGCCGGCTCGGCGCGGCGGAGATCGCGGCGCGGCTCCGCCCACCGGCGACCGGGCCGACGGCGACCAGTTGCCGGTCCGGGCCGGACGCCCGGTCCGGCTGCCGGCCCAGCTCGCTCAGTGAGCTGATGCCGAGCCGCCCGGCCAGCACCGGAACCTGGTCCGGCTCGACCACGAAGACCACCTCCCGGGGCCGGTGCGGGCGCAGCAGCACCAGCACCGCCAGGACCACCAGCAGCGTGCCGCCGGCCAGCGACGCCCACGCCACGCCCGGGAACCAGCCGGCCCGCACCTCGCCCCGCAGGCTCAGGTCGAGCCCGCCGGCGCCGTCGGCGCGCATCACCACCAGGCTCAACGACCGGTCGCCCAGCTCGGCGGGGCGCCACTGGAGCGAGCCGACGCCCTGGCGTACCCAGAAGGACTGCCCGGCCGGGACGGCGGTGGCGACGCCGGTGGTGGCCGGATCGAGCCGGACCGGCAGCGGGCCCCGGGTGACCGCGACGCGCCGCACGGTGCTGTGCGGGACGTCGGCCAGCCAGCGGCGCACCTGGTCGGTCGGGGCGAGGCCGAGGAACACCGGGCCACCGGCGTCCCGTGCGGCCAGCCGCAGCCGGACCTGCCCGGTGCGGGCCGCCGGCAGGTCGGCCCGGAGCAGCGCGTCCACGTCGGTCACCACGACCGCGCGGGCAGGCGTGCGGACCGGTTCGAAGCGGGCGGTGAAGCCGCCGGCCGGATCGGCGTGCCGGGCGGTGAGCCACAGCCCGGCGCCCGCCAGCAGCGCCGGAATTCCCAGGGCCAGCAGCAGCATGCCGGCGATCGTGCGTACGAAACGCATTCGCGTCGTCCCTCTCGGTAGCCAACTACCCGGCAGACCTTACCGACGACGCTCCGCCGATCGCCGGATATCACCGCACCCGGCCCACCGACGGTCACCGGCCCGGCGGACATGTCCGCCGGGCCGGTGACCGTGCCGTGCTCAGGACTTCGCGGCGGGCTCCCGCCGGGTACGCGCGAACGCCAGCCCACCCAGGACCAGGCCGGCCAGACCGGCGACCAGCCCGGCCACCCCGAACGCGGTGGCCGCCCCGGAGTCGGCGTCGTCGTCATCGTCGTCGTCCGCCGCGACGGCCGGCGCGCTCGCGCCGGGGGACGCGGACGCCCCGCCGGCGGCCAGCGCGAGCACCGGGGCCGGGTTCTCCGGCTCCTCCGCGCCCGGCGTGGGCTCCTCGATCCAGCGGGAGACGTTGCCGTCGGAGTACGTCTGGAGCACCTTGAACACCATGGTGTCGACCTGTGGCAGCGGCCCCATCGACACCGGGAACTCCTGGAACTCGCCCGGCTTCACGCCACCGTTGGGCGCCGCGGTGAACGTGAGCTTGGAGACCGCCTCGGTGAGCTGGCTGCCGTGCACCTCGACCGGCGGGTCGACCTTGCGCTTCTCCACCGCCACCGTCCAGCCCGGCACCGGCATGGTGGAGACGGAACCGACAGGCGCGTTCTCCGGCAGGTTCACCTCGACCTTGACGGTCGACGCCGTGTCGCTCTCGTTCGGCACCCGGAACGCGAACCGGCCGTAGCCGCCCTGCGTCCCCTCCTTCGGGTTGATCGTGACGTGCGCCGAGGCCGACCCGGCCAGGCCGAGCACGGTCGCGGAGACGGCGGCGAGAGTCAGCGCGGCGGCGGTCGCGGAACGCCGGAGACGGATCATCAGATGGAACCTTCCGTTACTTGATCGGCACGGTGGCGGTCACCGTGGCCTGGTCGATGTCGGACGTGCGGACGGTGATCCGGAGCTGCCAGTCGCCCCGGGCCGGCAGGCTGACCTCACCGGTGGCGTGGTTGTCGCTCAGCGGCAGCAGCGGCACCGTGATCGGCTCGATCCCGGCCGACGGCAGCGCGGCGGTGACCTTCCACTCCTGCACCGCCTGCGGCCGGTTGTCGGTCGTGTAGGCGTAGAGGTGCAGCGAGTTGTTGCCGGTCCCGGCCGGGTCCAGCTCCACCTGGAGGGAATATTTCGGGCTGCTCAGTGTGGTCGAGAAGTAGTCGACCGAGCCGCCGGTCATGCCGGTGCCCGCGGTCCGCGCCGGGGTGGTCTGCACCAGCGTGGCGGACAGGCCGAGCACCACCGCGGTGATCGCCAGCTCGGCCACCACGGCCCGCCGCATCGCGCCCGGCCGGCCGGCGGCGACGCGCCGCCGCACCAGTGCCCGGGAGTACGCGGCCACACCGATCACCAGCGCGAACAGCGCGATCTTGGCGAGCAGCAGCCGGCCGTACGTGGTGTCGACGAGCGCCTTCGGGGTGGCCACCTCGATCAGCCCCTGCACGGTGCCGGCGAGCAGCAGCGCGGCCACCGCGAGCGCGGCCCAGCGGGACCAGATCGGCAGGATCGCGCCCAGCTCGCGCTCGTCGGCGCGGCGCAGCAGGAAGACGGCCAGCATCACCAGGCCACCCAGCCACACCGCCATGCCGCCCAGGTGCACGGCGTCGACCACCACGGAGACCGCCGGCGCGGGCGAGGCGGCGGGGTGGCCGGCGAGCGGCCAGGTGAACAACGCCGCCCCGCCCAGGACCGCCAGGATGATCCCGTCGGTGCGGCCGACCGGGCCGGCGAAGAGCGGACGGAGCAGGAACGCCGCCGCCGCGAGCAGGCCCAGCCGGACCAGGTGGGTGGCGCCGTAGGCGCTGCCCAGCACGTCGCCCATGCCCGCCGAGGTGACGTCGAACAGGCCGCCGCCGTTGGTGTAGGGCACCTGGAGCCACAGCTCCGCCAGCGTGGCCACCGCCAGCACGCCGAGCCCGGCCCAGGCCAGCCGCGCCGGCCCCCGGCGGGACAGCCGGCGCGGCCAGAGCGCGGCCAGCACCAGCGCCGGGCCGACCAGCAGCAGCAGACCGACGTAGCCGGCGTACTTCGCCACCTTGACCGCGTTCTCGGTCACCGGGTTCGCCCGGTTGTCCGAGCCGGTGTCGGTCGGCGGCTCGGACGGGGCGCCGACCGAGTAGGTGAACGCGCCGGAGACCGGGTGGCTGTCCGCCGAGATGACCCGGTAGCTCACCAGGTAGGTGCCGCGCCCGCCGGACGGGTCCACCGGGATGCTGACCTCGGCGCCCCGGAACGTCGGCTCGCCCCGGTCGGCCCGCGACCCGTCCGGGGCGATCACCCGCACCTTCCCGGGAACCTTGCGGACCCCCTCACTGAACGTGATCACCACCTGGGCGGGCGCCTCGGGCACCACCGCGGAGGCGGCGGGACTGCTGCTCACCAGCACCGCGTGGGCGCTGGCCGGGGCGGCCGGGGCGAGGAGCAGGGCGAGCAGGAGGAGCAGCAGCCCGGCGGCGGCCCCGGAGCGGGCGGCGACGGCCCCGGGCGGGCGGCGTACGGCAGCATTCATGACCGCCATGGTTCCCGAACCGCGCGGCATCCGGCGAGCCGACCTCCGGCGGGCACGCCGAGGTGCCCGGCCCGCGCGCTGGTCGGAGGTCATGCCGGGGTAGTCGGTGAGGGGGTGGGAAAAGTTCCCGGCGTGTGCCGGACCACGGAATGGGCCGAAGGACCCTGTCCGGCACAGGTACGCCGCGTAACCTCGTCTGACGTGATCCCCGCCCCGCGCGACACCGCCGCCGACCGCCTCCCGGCGGGGCCCGGTGCTGCGCGGGAGACGGTCACCGACTGGGCGCTGGCGGCCCGGCACGGCGACGCGGACGCGCGGGCCGCGTTCGTCCGGGCCACCCAGGCCGAGGTCTGGCGCTTCACCGCCGCCCTGGTCGACCCGGACAGCGCGGACGACCTGACCCAGGAGACCTACCTGCGGGCGTTGCGCGGGCTGCCCAGCTTCGAGGGCCGGTCCTCCGCCCGCACCTGGCTGCTCGGCATCGCCCGACGCGCCTGCGCCGACCACCTGCGTACCCTGGTGCGTCGCCGCCGGCTCGACGAGCGGCTCGCCGCCCAGGCGGCCACCGACCGGCCGTACCCGGACCCGGCCGGCCAGCTCGGTGCCACCGACCTGGTCCACCGGCTGCCCGCCGAGCGACGCTCCGCGTTCGTGCTCACCCAACTGCTCGGCCTCTCCTACGCCGAGGCCGCCGACGTGGAGGGGGTGCCGGTGGGCACCATCCGTTCCCGGGTCGCCCGGGCCCGCGACGAACTGGTCGACGCCGTCGGCGACACACGGGCCGGATAGCGGGAACCTTTCGTGACCGCCGGACGACGAATGACTGTGCACCCCTCCCCCGCCCCCGCCCGCTGGCCGGCGCTGCGCCCCTGGCTGGGCGTCGCGGCCCGCCTCGGCCTGGCCGCCGTCTGGCTGGTCGCCGGCGGCGCCAAGGTCGGTGACCTGGCCGCCTCCGGCCGGGCCGTGAACGCCTACCAGGTGATGCCGTACGACGTGGCCACCGTGATCGGGGCGGCGCTGCCGTTCGTGGAGCTGGCCCTCGGCCTGCTGCTGCTCGCCGGGCTCGCCACCCGGGTGAGCGCCGGCGTCGCCGCGGCGCTGCTGGTGGTCTTCGTCACCGGCATCGCCTCGGCCTGGGCGCGCGGTCTGGCCATCGACTGCGGGTGCTTCGGCAGCGGCGGTCAGCTCGGCGCCGGCGAGACGCCGAGCTACCTCCCGGAGATCCTCCGGGACCTCGGGTTCCTGGCACTGGCCGGGTTCCTGCTGATCTGGCCCCGCACCCCGTTCTCGGTGGACGGATGGCTCGCGGGCGACACCGTGGAGGACGACGATGAGTAGCCGCAAGGGCCGCAAGGACGCCTCGCGCGTGGTACGCGAGCAGATCGCCCGGGAGAAGCGCCGCAAGCGCACGCTCTTCACCACCATCGCCGCGGTGCTGGTGCTGGTGATCGCCGGCGGCATCGGCTGGGCCGTCTACTCCTCGCAGAAGTCCGACGACTTCACCGCCCCGCCCGGCGCGAACGACGCCGGCACCGGCATCGTCTACGGTTCCGGCCCGGTCACCATCGACCTCTACGAGGACTACCTCTGCCCGGTCTGCAAACAGTTCCAGCAGGTGAACGGCGAGACGGTCAACCAGCTCGTCAGCGAGGGCAAGGCCAAGGTGGTCTTCCACCCGGTCGCGTTCCTGAACCGCTTCTCCACCACCGAGTACTCCACCCGCTCCTCGGCCGCCTCCGGCTGCGCCGCGAAGGGCGGCAAGTTCCGCGAGTTCACCGACCAGCTCTTCGCGAAGCAGCCGGCCGAGGGCAGCGCCGGGCTCAGCAACGACGAGCTGATCGACATCGGCGTGGGCGTCGGGCTGAACCGGGACGACTTCGGCTCCTGCGTGAACGACGGCACGTACACGGCGTGGACCGGGCACGTCACCGACGAGGCCAGCCGGTCCGGCGTCACCGGCACCCCCACCATCAAGGTCAACGGCACCGAGCTGGCGGACAAGAGCCCGGACGGCATCAGGGCAGCCGTGGCGGCGGCCGGCAGGTGACCCCCGCACCGCTGCGCCGGGCCGGGCTGCTGGTCGCCGCCGCGACCACCGCCCTGCTCGCGTCCGCCGCGCCGGCCGCCGCGCACGGCGCGGACGCGCCGGACGGCACCGACTACCGGGCCACCGTCACCGGCGTCGGCCCGGAGCGGACCGGGCTGACCGCCCGGATGGTGGAGGCCGGCGCGCGACTGGAGCTGACCAACCGCGGCGGCGCCGACGTCACCGTGCTCGGCTACTCCGGCGAGCCGTACCTGCGGATCGGTCCAGCAGGCGTGTTCGAGAACAGCCGCTCGCCGGCCACCTGGCTGAACCGCACCATCGCCGGGGAGACGCGGCTCCCGGCCGAGGCTGACCCGGCCGCCGCGCCGGCCTGGCGGCGGATCGCCGACGGGCCGACCCACCGCTGGCACGACCAGCGCACGCTCTGGCGCTCCGACGGCCCGCCCGCCGCCGTCGCCGCCGACCCGGGCCGCGTCCAGCGGGTCCGCGACTGGGTGGTGCCGCTGCGCGCCGGCGACACCCCGACCGAGGTACGCGGCACGCTGGACTGGGTGCCGCCGCCCGACCCGTACCCGTGGTGGGTGGCCGCCACGCTCGGTTTCCTGGCGCTCGGCGCGGCCGGCCTGGTGCCCGGCGGCACGGCTGCCGGCGTCCGCGCGCTGCGCGCGGTGGGCGGGCTGCTCGCGGTGGGGGGCGCGGCCACCGTGGCGCTCACCGTCGGCCGGGCACTCGACACCGGCGCGCCGGGGGCCGGCGGTCTGCTCGCCGAGCTGGTCACCGGCCAGGTGTGGACACTGCTCACCGGCCTCGGCGCGCTGGCCGCCGGCGGATACGCGCTGGCCCGCCGACCGGCCGCCGACTTCACGCTGGCGCTCGCCGGCGCCTGCCTCACGCTGTTCGCCGGCGTGTCCAACCTCGCCGTGCTGGCCCGCTCGGTCCCCCCGGCCGCCGGCCCACCCACGCTCATCCGGGTCCTGGTCACCGTGGCGCTGGCCACCGGCGCCGGCGCGGTCGCCGCCGGCCTGCTCCGCCTCCGCACCACCGCCCGCACCACCCCCCGCCCCGCTCACCCCCACGCAACCCCAACCCC
>NZ_PYPS01000070.1 GCF_003027925.1 Micromonospora sp. RP3T | reverse complement strand
GGTGCGATCTCGGCCCACAACTCATCCGAGACGATCCACGGCGGCTGCTCACCCCTCCTCACGTTCAGACGAAACGAGCCTCACATCCAGTCGGTTACGCCCAACATCATTAAGTTAGGACCTCTAAGAAGGGCCCCCGCCTTACACCTCACACGCGGCGGACGCCGACCACCACGCGCTCGCCGTCGCCGACCTCGCCGGCGAAGCCGTCGAGGCCCTCGACGAAGTCGACGGTGTCGGCCAGCACCTCCCGCGCCACGAAGTCGGTGAACGCGGCGACCGCCGCGCGCACCTCCTCGGACGCGGACACCGCCACCGCGATCCGGTCCGAGATGCCCAGGTCGGCGTCCCGGCGGGCCTGCTGCACCACCCGGACCACGTCCCGGGCCAGCCCTTCGGCGGCCAGTTCCGGCGTGACAGCGGTGTCCAGCACGACCACGCCCTCACCGCCGGGCAGCGGCGCGGAGTGCTCCGCGTCGGCGGCGACCAGGCGCAGCTCGTACTCGCCCTCGGCCAGGGTGACCCCGGCGGCGACCGGGGCGCCGTCGACGAGTTCCCACTCCCCCGACTTGACCGCCTTGATCACCTGCTGGACCGCCTTGCCGACGCGCGGGCCGAGCGCCCGCGGCACCACGGTCAGCACCTGCTGGCAGTAGGCCGCCACCTCGCCGGTGAGCACGACCTCCTTCACGTTGACCTCGTCGGCGACCAGCTCGGCGAACGGCCGGAGCTGGTCGGCGACCGGCGAGGCCACGGTCAGCGTCGCCAGCGGCAGCCGGACCCGCAGGCCCTTCGCCTTGCGCAGCGACAGCGCCGCCGAGGCGACCGCCCGGACGTTGTCCATCGCGGAGACCAGCTCGTGGTCGGCCGGGAACTCGTCCGCCGACGGCCAGTCGGTCAGGTGCACCGACCGCTCGCCGGTCAGCCCGCGCCAGATCTCCTCGGCGGTCAGCGGTGCCAGCGGCGCCACCACCCGGCAGAGCGTCTCCAGCACTGTCGAGAGCGTGTCGAACGCGTCCGCGTCGCCGGCCCAGAACCGGTCCCGCGAGCGACGCACGTACCAGTTGGTCAGCGCGTCCAGGTAGGACCGGACGGTGGCGCAGGCGCCGGAGATGTCGTACGCGTCCATCTGCGCGCCGACGGTCGCCACCAGCTCGTTCGTCTTCGCCAGCACGTACCGGTCGAGCACGTTCGTCGAGTCGGTGCGCCGACGCGCCTGGTAGCCGTCCGCGTTGGCGTAGAGCGTGAAGAAGTACCACACGTTCCACAGCGGCAGCAGCACCTGACGCACCGCGTCCCGGATGCCCGACTCGGTGACCGCCATGTCCCCGCCGCGCAGCACCGGCGAGGACATCAGCATCCACCGCATCGCGTCCGACCCGTACGCGTCGAAGACGTGGTAGACGTCCGGGTAGTTGCGCAGGCTCTTGGACATCTTGCGCCCGTCGGAGCCGAGCAGGATGCCGTGACTCAGGCAGTTGCGGAACGCCGGCCGGTCGAACAACGCGGTGGCCAGCACGTGCATGGTGTAGAACCAGCCACGGGTCTGCCCGATGTACTCGACGATGAAGTCACCCGGGTAGTGGTGCTCGAACCAGTCGCGGTTCTCGAACGGGTAGTGCACCTGGGCGAACGGCATCGAGCCGGACTCGAACCAGCAGTCCAGCACCTCCGGCACCCGGCGCATCGTCGACCGGCCCGTCGGGTCGTCCGGGTTGGGGCGGACCAGGTCGTCCACCGCCGGCCGGTGCAGGTCGGTCAGGCGTACGCCGAAGTCGCGCTCGATGTCGTCGAGCGACCCGTACACGTCGACACGCGGATAGGTCGGGTCGTCGGAGCGCCACACCGGGATCGGCGAGCCCCAGAACCGGTTCCGGCTGATCGACCAGTCCCGGGCGTTGGCCAGCCACTTGCCGAACGAGCCGTCCTTGATGTGCCCCGGCGTCCAGTTGATCTGCTGGTTCAGCTCGACCATCCGGTCCCGGAACTGCGTCACCGCGACGAACCACGACGACACCGCCTTGTAGACCAGTGGCGTGTCGCAGCGCCAGCAGTGCGGGTACGAGTGGGTGTAGACGTCCTGCCGCAACACCACCCCCCGCTCCTTCAGCTCCCGGATCACCGGCTTGTTCACGTCGAAGACCTGCTCGCCCTGGTACGGCGGGACCAGCGCGGTGAACCGGGTGTGGTCGTCCACGGTGACCACGGTCGGGATGCCGGCCGCGTTGCAGGTGTTCTGGTCGTCCTCGCCGAACGCGGGCGCCAGGTGGACGATCCCGGTGCCGTCCTCGGTGGTCACGAACTCCGCGCCGAGCACCTGGTAGGCGTTCGGCCCGGCCGGCTCGACCAGGAAGTCGTAGAGCGGCGTGTAGCGGCGACCGACCAGGTCCCGGCCGTGCACGGTGCCGACCTGCTGGTACCCCTCCAGCTCCTTGGCGTACGCGCCGAGCCGGGCCGCGCCGACCACGTACCGCTCACCGTCGCGGTCCAGCACCGCGTACTCGATGTCCGGGCCCACGGCGAGCGCCAGGTTCGACGGCAGCGTCCACGGCGTGGTGGTCCAGACGCCCAGCTTGACCGGCCCGCGCAGCGGCTCCGGCGCGTTCTCGTCGGCGGTCAGCTCGAACCACACGGTCAGCGTCGGGTCGTGCCGGTCCCGGTAGACGTCGTCCATCCGGGTCTCGGTGTTCGACAACGGGGTCTCACACCGCCAGCAGTACGCCAGCACCCGGAAGCCCTCGTAGACCAGGCCCTTGTCGTGCAGCGTCTTGAAGGCCCACATGACGCTTTCCATGTAGTCCAGGTCGAGCGTCTTGTAGTCGTTGGCGAAGTCGACCCAGCGGGCCTGCCGGGTGACGTAGCGCTCCCAGTCCTGGGTGAACTCCAGCACGCTGGCCCGGCAGGCGTCGTTGAACCGCGCCACACCGAGGTCGAGGATCTCCGCCTTGCTGGTGATGCCGAGCTGCTTCTCCGCCACCACCTCGGCCGGCAGCCCGTGGCAGTCCCAGCCGAACCGACGCTCGACGTGCCGCCCGCGCATGGTCTGGTAGCGCGGCACCACGTCCTTGACGTAACCGGTGAACAGGTGGCCGTAGTGCGGCAGGCCGTTGGCGAACGGCGGGCCGTCGTAGAACACGTACTCGTTCTTGCCGTCCGTGCCGGCCGGGCGGGCCTCCACGGAGGCCTCGAAGGTCTTGTCGGCGGTCCAGTGCTCCAGCACCCGACGCTCGACCGCGGGCAGGTCCGGGCTCGCCGGGACACCGGTGCCGGTCGGGTCGTGCAACGGATAGGCCATCGGGGTCGCTCTCCTCGCGCAGCTCACTCGTCGGTGGGTCTGCGAGGACGAACCTCTCCGGGTACGCCTGGAACGACGCCCCCGGGTGGTCCGCGGTACCACCCCGCTTGGCGGTCGAGGTGCGACCGCCCGCTCGTTTGTCGGCTGTGACGGGCCGTCCCGTCCGGTTCTACTGAGCCGGTCGCCCGGCCGTTCTTCCGGAGGCTCGCCGGTGATGGCCGGGTCGACGCCTGTACGCCAAGCTTACCCGCTCCGCCCCCCGCCCCGCCTTCGAGTAAGGCGGGGCCCCCGGTTAACGCCTCCGGTAGAGGAGGGGGCCCCTTTTAACACCTCGCATGACCGGCGTCACACCGTCGGGCGTCACACCGGCCGGGGTCGGATCCGTCGTGCAGGTGAACCGACGACACGAGGGAGAAGACGATGAGCCGGATCAACCTGGCGACGGTGGCGCCGGAGGCGTACCGGGCGGTGCTCGGGCTGGAGACCTACGTCCGGGGCAACCTGGACCACACCGTGCTGGAGCTGGTGAAGGTGCGGGCGTCGATGCTCAACGGCTGCGCGTTCTGCGTGGACATGCACACCCGGGACGCGCTGGGCGCCGGGGAGGACAGCCGGCGGCTGTTCGCGGTGGCGGCCTGGCGGGAGGCGCCGTCGTTCTTCGACGAGCGGGAGCGGACCGCGCTGGCGCTGACCGACGCGGTCACCCGGCTCGGCGAGCACGGCGTGCCGGACGACGTGTGGGACGCCGCCGCGAAGGTCTGGTCGGAGAAGGAGCTGGCGGACCTCGTCGTCGCGATCGCCACAATCAACGTGTGGAACCGGATCGTGATCAGCAGTCGGACCCAGCCGCCGCGCGAGGTGTGACAGCCACTCCAGCGGCGGAGTCGGCCGGTGCGCTCACCGCGCACCGGCCGATGCTGCTCGGGCTGGCCTACCGGCTGCTGGGCAGCCTGCACGACGCCGAGGACGTGCTCCAGGAGGCGTACCTGCGCTGGCTCGGCGTGGACCGGGAAACGGTCACCGAACCGCGCCGCTACCTGTCCCGGGTCGTGACTCGGCTGGCGCTGGACCGGCTGCGCGCCCGGCAGGCCGCCCGGGAGACGTACGTCGGCCCGTGGCTGCCCGAGCCGGTGCCCACCGACCCGTCCCCGTTCGGGCCGTTGGAGACCGTCGAGTTACGGGAGACGGTCTCCAACGCCCTGCTGCACCTGCTGGAACAGCTCACCCCGCCGGAGCGGGCGGTCTACGTGCTGCACACCGCGTTCGCGCTGCCGTACGCGGAGATCGGCGACATCCTGGACCGGTCGGCGGCGGACTGCCGCCAGCTGCACCACCGCGCGGCGGCCCGGCTGACCGAGCAGCGGCGGCGTTTCACCGCCGGCCCGGCCGAGCAGCGCCGACTGCTCGACGCGTTCCTCGCCGCGGCGCGCGACGGCGACCTGGCCCGGCTGACCGATCTGGTCGCGGCCGACGCCACCGCCTGGTCCGACGGCGGCGGGCGGATCCGCGCGGCCCGCAACCCGCTGTACGGCGCGGACCGGATCGCCCGCTTCTTCGCCGGGGTGTACGGCCGCCGGCGGCCCGGGGTGCGGATCGCGTCGGTCGAACTCAACGGCGCACCGGCGCTGGTACTGAGCTGGCCGGACGGCGCCCGCTACACGCTCGGGATCACCGCGGCCGGCGGCCGGATCACCGGCGTCTACCTGGTCGGCAACCCCGACAAGCTCACCCGGGTCGCCGGCTGAAACCGGACGGGCCCGCGCCGGTCGGGCTGCGGTCAGTCCAGCTCGGGGAACCAGAGCGCGATCTCGCTCTTGGCGCTGTCCGTCGAGTCGGAGGCGTGCACCAGGTTCTCCCGGTTCGACAGCGACAGGTCGCCACGGATGGTGCCGGCGGCGGCCTTGCGACCGTCGGTGCTGCCGATCATGCCGCGCACCACCTCGATCACCTGGTCGCCGGAGAGCACCAGGGCCACCAGCGGGCCGCCGGTCATGAACGTCTTCAGCGGCGGGTAGAACGGCTTGTCGACGTGCTCGGCGTAGTGCTGGTCGGCGAAGTCGCCGTCGACGGTCCGGCTCACCAGCGCGTCGATCCGCAGGCCCTTGCGCTCGAAACGGGACAGGATCTCCCCCACCAGACCGCGGCGCACCGCGTCGGGCTTGATCAGTACGAGCGTCCGCTCTGCCGGGCTGCTGCTGGACACGCTGGTTTCCTCCTGTGCACGAACCGGGGTCAGGCTGGGTACGGTCAGCGTAGCGACCCGGTCCCGGCGCCGGCGCGGCGGCTGCGTCTTCCCTGGCCCGCCGCGGCGGCCTAGCCTGGCCTTGGAACCCCTGGGAGGTCCACTGTGGCGAATGGCGGGAACCGCACCATCGCGCCGGTACGCAAACTGATCGGCGCGGTGCTGGGCACCGTCGCCGCCTTCGTGACCCTGTTCGGGCTCGGCATGACCAGTTGGGCGATCGTGGCGCTCGGCGTCGCGCTGCTGGTGCTCGCGATAGCGCTGGCCACGGTGCGCGGCGGTGGCCGCACCTGGGTGGTCGGCCTGGGGCACGTGCACAGCGCGTCCGAACCACCGACGCAGTACGCGTTCGGTCGCTGCGAGCTGCAGCTGGTGATCGACGCCCCCGGGCTGCCGCCCCGCTCCAAGAAGATCATCGAGCCCCGGGTGCCGGTGGCCAAGTGGCCCTCGCTCGGCCAGGCGCTGCCGGTCCGGGTGGCCCTCGACGACCAGCGCCACGTCCGGGTGCTCTGGGACGAGGTGCCCACCCACGCCGAGAACGCCGCCACGGTCGCCGACCTGCCGCCCGAGTACGCCGGTCCGGAACAGCCGCTCGACGAGCCGCTCTTCGGGCAGGAGGCGCCGCCGTGGGCCGGGCGCGCCGCGGAGGACGACTTCCGCGACGACTACCCGCCCGCACCGGACCCGCTGCTGGACGACGTCACGCTGCGCGGCGAGGACCGTGAGCCGGTGGTGATGCACCAGCGGCCCGGCGGCCCGGTCGTGCTGGAGGGGCAACTGGTCGAGCCGACCTCCCTCGGCCCGCTCCCGCGCCGCGCGCCGGCGCCCCGCCCGCCGGCCGAGGAGCAGGATCCGGACACGGTCGGAGTGGAGTCGATCGACGTGCCGTTGGACGCTCCGGAGTCCGCCACCACACCCACCCCGCAGGAGCTGGACGAGGCCATCTTCGGCCCGGTCGGCGACGCCGAGCCGGACGAGCTGGCCAGCCCGATCAGCGGGGTCGGCATCACGCTGCTCGTGACCGACCTGGACCGGTCCCTCGACTTCTACCGGGAGCTGGGCTTCGACGAGATGGACCGGGGCGAGGGCAACGCCGTGCTCTCCTCCGGGCCGACCCGGCTGGTGCTGCGCCGGGTGACCGGGGCCGCCCCGATCAGCCGCCGGCTGGTGCACGTCAACCTGGAGGTCGACGACATCCAGGCGGCGTACGAGCGGCTGCGTGAATCCGGCGTGCGCTTCACGTACGCCCCGCGGGTGGTCAACCGAGGCACCAAGCTGGAGGTCTGGGCCGCCGCCTTCCGCGACCCGGACGGCCACGGCGTCGCCCTCACCCAGTGGCGCACCCTCGCCGACGCCTGAAGGTGCAAGGCGGGGCCCCTTCTTAACGCCTGCGGTAGAGGAGGGGCCCCGGCTTAACACGCGGGGCAGTGCTCAGCCGAGGATGACCCGCCGCACGTGCAGCGCGTACGCCCACACCAACGCGAAGATCACGCCGAGCCCGAACAGCGACCAGTGCAGCAGCCCGGAGAGCAGGAGCAGGCCCTGGAGCACGGTTCCGGCGTGCCAGGCCCAGGGGCGGCGCATCATGCCGGCCAGCACCACACAGGCGACCGCCAGCGCGACGATCACGCCGATCGCGGCGCCGCCCAGGTCACCGCCGACCACCCGGATCGGCTGGATGGCCAGCAGCAGCACCAGCGCCTCCAGCGCGAGCGTGCCGGCGCCCAGCCCGCGTACCGCCCGGTCCGGGTTGCGCAGCCCGGAGCGGCGGACGCCGCCCGACTGCTCCGGCCCCGACTGCTCCGGCCCCGACTGCTCCGGCCCCGGCTGCGCGTCCGGGCGCTGCTCCGGGCCGGTCATCGCTTGAGCAGCCGGCGGGCGTCGGCCACGGTCACCACCGAACCGGTGATCAGCACGCCCACCCCGGCCAGCTCGCCCGGCACGTCGGACTCGGCCTCCGCCACCGCCGCCTCGATGGCGTCGGGCATGTCCCGGGTCACCTGCACCCGGTCTGGCCCGAAGACCTCCCGGGCCAGCTCGGCCAGCTCGTCGACGGGCATCGCCCGGGGCGAGCTGTTCTCCGCGACCACGATCGTGTCCAGCACCGGCTCCAGCAGTTCGAGCAGGCCCGCCGCGTCCTTGTCGCCGAGCACCGCCAGCACGCCGACGAGCTTGCTGAACGCGAACTCCTCCTGGAGCGCGGCCACGGTGGCGGCCATCCCGTGCGGGTTGTGCGCGCCGTCGAGCAGCACCGTCGGCGCGGTACGCACCCGCTCCAGCCGGCCCGGGGAGCTGGTCGCGGCGAAGCCCTCCCGCACCGCCTCGACGTCGAGCTGCCGCCGCGCGCCGGCCCCCAGGAACGCCTCCACCGCGGCCAGCGCCACGGCCGCGTTCTGCGCCTGGTGCGCGCCGTGCAGCGGAATGAAGATCTCCTCGTACACCCCGCCCAGGCCCTGGATGGTCAGCACCTGACCACCGACGGCGACCGCCCGGCGCATCACCCCGAACTCGGCGCCCTCCCGGGCGACCGTGGCGTTGACCTCGGCGCAGCGTTCCAGGATCGGCCGGGCCGCCTCCTCCTCCTGCGCCGCGGCGATCACCGTGGCGCCGGGGTGGATGATGCCCGCCTTGTGCAGCGCGATGTCCTCGATCGTGTCGCCCAGCCACTCGGTGTGGTCCAGCCCGATCGGCGTGATCACCGCGACGCCGGCCTGGATCACGTTTGTCGCGTCCTCCGCGCCACCCAGCCCGACCTCCACCACCGCCACGTCGACCGGGGCGTCGGCGAACGTGGCGAACGCCAGCGCCGTGGTCAGGTCGAAGTACGTCAGCGGCTCGGCGGATCGTTGGTCGACCAACTCGGCCAACGGCGCGATCTCCCGGTACGTGGAGACGAACCGTTCCTCGCTCACCGGCTCGCCGTCCAGACTGATCCGCTCCCGGACGGTCTCCAGGTGCGGGCTGGTGTAACGCCCGGTGTGCAGCCCGAACGCCCGCAACAGCGAATCGATCATCCGGGCCGTCGAGGTCTTGCCGTTGGTGCCGGTCAGGTGGATCGACGGGTACGCCCGCTGCGGACTGCCGAGCAGGTCCAGCAGGCTCTCGATCTTCTCCAGCTCGAACCGCATCCGGGTGAAGCCGCGCGCGTTCAGCGCGGCCTCCACCTCGACGAACGCGGCGTGGTCGGTACGGTCGCTCATGAGGGCAGGGCCTCCAGTGCGGCGTCGATCCGGGTCAGGTCCGTCTCGGCCACCGCGAGCCGCTCCCGGATCTTCGCGACCACCGCCTCGGGCGCCTTGCCGACGAACGCCGGATTGTTCAACTTCGCCCGCGCCTGGGTGGCCTCCTTCTCGGCCGCCGCGCGGTCCTTGGTGAGCCGGGCACGCTCGGCCGCCACGTCGATCGCGCCGCGGGTGTCGAGCGCGACGCTCACCTCGCCGGGCATGGCCAACGTGGCGCTGGCCTGGAAGTCGTCGCCGGGGGCGTCGAGCCGGGCCAGCGACCGGATCAGCGGTTCGTGCGCCGCGACGCCCGCGCCGGCCAGGCCGTCGAGCCGGGCGGCGACCCGCTGGGTCGGCCGCAGCCCCTGGTCCGAACGGAACCGGCGGACCTCGGTCACCACCCGCTGCAACGTGGCGACCTCCGCCTCCGCGGCGTCGTCGATCCCGGTCCGGTCCACCGCCGGCCACCGGGCCGCCAGCAGCGTCTCCGCGCCGGTCAGCGCGGCCCACAGCTCGTCGGTGACGAACGGGATCACCGGGTGCAGCAACCGCAGCAACTGGTCCAGCACGTGGCCCAGCACCCGGCGGGTGGCGTCGGCCGCCGGCCCGCCCTCGGCGAGCACCGACTTGCTCAGCTCCACGTACCAGTCGCAGACGTCGTCCCAGGCGAAGTGGTACAGCAGGTCGCAGACCTTGGCGAACTCGTACGCCTCGAACTGCTCGTCCACCTCGGCGGTGACGTGCGCCAACCGGGACAGGATCCACCTGTCGACGGTCGACAGCTCACCGGCCGCCGGCAGCGGACCGTCGGTGTGCGCGCCGTTGAGCAGCGCGAACCGGGTGGCGTTCCACAGCTTGTTGCAGAAGTTGCGGGAGCCCTGGCACCACTCCTCGCTGACCGGCACGTCCTGACCGGGGTTGGCGCCGCGGGCCAGCGTGAAGCGGGTGGCGTCGGCGCCGAACCGGTCGATCCAGTCCAGCGGGTCGACCACGTTGCCGAACGACTTCGACATCTTCTTGCCGTGCTCGTCGCGGACCATGCCGTGCAGCGCCACCACGTCGAACGGCTGGACGCCGTCCATCGCGTACAGGCCGAACATCATCATCCGGGCGACCCAGAAGAACAGGATGTCGTAGCCGGTGACCAGCACGCTGGTGGGGTAGAACTTGGCCAGGTCCGGCGTCTGCTCCGGCCAGCCGAGCGTGGAGAACGGCCAGAGGCCGCTGGAGAACCAGGTGTCCAGCACGTCCTCGTCCTGGTGCCAGCCCTCGCCGGTCGGTGCGGCCTCGTCCGGGCCGACGCAGACGATCTCGCCGGCCGGGCCGTACCAGACCGGGATGCGGTGGCCCCACCAGAGCTGGCGGGAGATGCACCAGTCGTGCATGTTGTCCACCCAGGCGAAGTAGCGCTTGGCCAGCTCGGCCGGCTCGACCTTCACCCGGCCGTCCCGCACCGCGTCGCCGGCCGCCTTGGCCAGTGGCCCGGTGTTGACGAACCACTGCAACGACAGGCGCGGCTCGACGGTCGTCTTGCACCGCGAGCAGTGCCCCACCGCGTGCAGGTACGGCCGCTTCTCCGCCACGATCCGGCCCTGCTCGCGCAGTGCCGCCACGATCGCCGGGCGGGCCTCGTACCGGTCCAGGCCCTGGAACGGCCCCGGCGCGGTGATCACGCCACGCTCGTCCATGATCGTCAGCGAGGGCAGGTCGTGCCGCTGCCCGATCTCGAAGTCGTTCGGGTCGTGCGCCGGGGTCACCTTGACCATGCCGGTGCCGAAGCTCGGGTCGACGTGCTCGTCCGCGACGATCGGGATGCGCCGGTCGGTGAGCGGCAGCGCCACCTCGGTGCCGATCAGGTGCTGGTACCGCTCGTCGTCCGGGTGCACCGCGACCGCGGTGTCGCCGAGCATCGTCTCGGCCCGGGTGGTGGCCACCACGACCTCGTCGCCGTAGCGGATCGAGACCAGCTCGCCCTCGTCGTCGGTGTGCTCGACCTCGATGTCGGAGAGCGCGGTGAGGCAACGCGGGCACCAGTTGATGATCCGGTTGGCCCGGTAGATCAGCCCGTCGTCGAAGAGCTTCTTGAACATGGTCTGCACGGCCCGGGAGAGGCCCTCGTCCATGGTGAAGCGCTCCCGGTCCCAGTCGACCGCGTCGCCGAGCCGGCGCATCTGGCCCAGGATCGCGCCACCGGACTCGGCCTTCCACTGCCACACCCGCTCGACGAACTTCTCCCGCCCGAGATCGTGGCGGGACAGCCCCTCACCGGCGAGCTGCCGCTCGACCAGGTTCTGGGTGGCAATGCCGGCGTGGTCCATGCCGGGCAGCCAGAGCGCCTCGAAGCCCTGCATCCGCTTGCGTCGGGTGAGCGCGTCCATCAGCGTGTGTTCGAACGCGTGGCCCATGTGCAGCGAGCCGGTGACATTCGGCGGCGGGATGACGATGGCGAACGGCGGCTTGTCACTCTGCGCCGAGGCTCGGAAGTGCCCGCCGGCTACCCACTGCTCGTACCGTCGCTGCTCTACCTCGCCGGGCTGGTACTGGCCGGCAAGGGTCGGGGCGTCGGGGCGTCGGGCATCCAGTCTCTCGGTCACCCTCAAAGTCTACGGAGCGCTTCCGGAGACCTGACGTGCGCCACCGGTGATTCGCGTACGGTGGCGGACATGTCCGACGCGCATCTCACCGAGCGTCAGGTCGACGGGGGACACGGTCCGGTCGAGCTGACCGACGAGCCGATCCGACTGAGCCGCCGCGACCCCGCGCTGGAACCCGAACGACGGCCCGTCTCGCGACGTCGAAAGGTCGTGCTGGCCGCAGTCCTGGCGGCCGGCCTCGCCGGCGCCGGCGCGCTCGGCCTGGGCGGCTGGCGGGTGCTCCAGCAGAAGGACACCGAGCTCACCCAGCCGCCCGGCGTGGCCGGGCTCACTCGGGACGACAGCGACCGGGCCCGCAGCACGGCCGAGTACCTGCGCGACGGATTCGCCGCCGACATCGACCTGGACCGCAGCTTCGGCGCGGTCTACTCGGATCCGGCGGACGCGAAGCGGTCGGTGCTGCTGTTCGGCGGCACCACGCTGCTCTGGCAGCCCGAACGGGACCTGGACACGCTCTTCGGCCTGATGGCCGACGAGACCGGCAAGGTCTCGGCGGTACGCGAGGTCGACGCCGGCCGTCTGGGCGGTGTCATGAAGTGCGGCACCACGAGCGGCGACGGCGGTGACTTCGCGGTGTGCGGCTGGGCCGATCACGGCAGCGTGGCGATGGGAATGTTCCCCGGCCGGGCGGTCGACGACGCCGCCACGTTGTTCCGGGAGATCCGCGAGGGCGTGCAGAGTCGGTGAAACGCAGTTCAGGGCCACCCCGAAGGGTGGCCCTGAACTCGAAGATTGTCCGGCGGTGTCCTACTCTCCCACACCCTCCCGAGTGCAGTACCATCGGCGCTGGAGGGCTTAGCTTCCGGGTTCGGAATGTAACCGGGCGTTTCCCCTCCGCCATGACCGCCGTAACT
>NZ_PYPS01000006.1 GCF_003027925.1 Micromonospora sp. RP3T | reverse complement strand
AGAGTGGCTATCCGAGGCCGGATAGCCACTCTTTCCGTGAATCCGCGCCCAGGGTGGGCGGGGTGGGAGGGGGTGGGGGTCAGCGGAGGCGGCGGCCCCTGGGGACGGGGTCGGTCTCGTCGTCGAACTCGCCGATGACCTCCTCCAGGAGGTCCTCCAGCGCGACGAAGCCGATCGGCCGGGTCGGGCCACCACCGTTGCGGACCAACGCGAGCTGGGCCTGCCGGCCCCGCATCGCCGCCACCGCCTCGGACACCGACGACTCGGCCGGCAGCGTGAACGCGTTCGTCATCAGTTCCCCGGCGGTAGCCGCCCGGCCGGTGGTCACCGCGCGCACCGCCTCCCGGACGTGCACCAGGCCGCAGACCTCGCCACCGCTGTCGACCACGGCGAGGCGGGACCGGCCGCTGTCCCGGGAGACGTGCTCGATCCGTTCGGCGGTGTCGTCCCGGCGGACCGTGACGATCTTGTCGAACGGCTCCATCACCTGGGCCACCGTGGTGCCCTGCAACTCCAGCATGCTGGTGAGCAACTGGTGCTGCTCGGCGCCGAGCAGCCCGTGTTCCCGGGACTGCTCCAGCAGGATGCGCAGCTCGTCCGGGCCGTGCACCTGGGCGAGCTGGTCCTGCTGCTGCACGCCGACCAACCGCAGCATCGCGTTGGCCACCCCGTTCAGCAGCGACAGCACCGGGCGGGCGATCCGGGCGAACGCCCGGAACGGCAGCGCCAGCAGCATCGCCGAGCGCTCCGCGTCGGTGATCGCCCAGGACTTCGGCGCCATCTCGCCGACCACCAGGTGCAGGAACGTCACCAGGCCCAGCGCGAACACGAGCGCCACCACGTGGCTCGCCGCGTCGGGCAGGCCCACCGCGTGCAGCAGCGGGCTGAGCAGGTGCTCGATGGCCGGCTCGGCCAGCGCGCCGAGGCCCAGCGTGCACAGCGTGATGCCGAGCTGCGCGCCGGCCAGCATCAGGCTCAGCTCGCGGACGCCGTCGAGCGCCGCGCGGGCCGCCCGGCCGCCACCGGCCGCCGACTGCTCCAGCCGGTAGCGCTTCGAGGCCACCAGCGCGAACTCGGCCGCCACGAAGAATCCGTTGAGCGCCAGCAGCACCACGGAGAAGATCAACGCGAACCCGGGGCTCATGCCGCACCCTCCCCGGCCACGCCGGCGGTCGTCCGGAGCCGGACCGAGTCGGCGACGTGCCGGTCCACGGCCAGCACCTCGACCAGCACCCGGGGCCCGGACGGCGGCGGTTCGTCACCGTCACCGGCGAGCGCGATCTCCAGCCGGTCGCCGACCTCGGGCACCCGACCCAGCTCCCGCATCACCAGGCCGGAGAGCGTGTCGTACTCCGGCGCCTCGGGCAGTTCGATGCCGGTGCTGTCGGCGACCTCGTCGATCCGCCAGCGGGCCGGCACCACCCAGGAACCGTCGTCCTGCCGGGCCGGCGCCCGCTCCGGCGGGTCGTCCTCGTCGCGGATCGGCCCGACCAGCTCCTCGGCGAGATCCTCCAGCGTGATCACGCCGGCGAACCCGCCGTACTCGTCGACCACGCAGGCCAACTGCCGGTGCCCGGACCGGAGCCGGTCCAGCACCGTCGGCAGCGGCAGCGTCTCCGGCACCAGCAGCGGGGGTACGGCCACCGCGTCGATCCGGGTACGCGCCCGCTCGGCCGGCGGCACGCCCAGCACGTCGGCGATGCCGACCACGCCGATCAGGTCGTCGACGCCCTCGGCGCCGCGCACCGGGAACCGGGAGTGGCCGGTGTCGAGCATCTCGACGATCCGGCTGACCGGCTCGTCGGCCCGGACGGTGTGCACGTCGACCCGGGGCACCATGGCCTCGCCGGCGGTCAGCCCCCGGAAGTCGAGCCCCCGGTCCAGCAGGTCGGACATCTCCGCGTCGAGGTGTCCTTCCTCGCGGGACTCGGCGATGATCTGTTCCAGGTCGGCCGGGGTGGCGCCGCTGGGCAGCTCCTCGATCGGCTCGATGCCGACCCGGCGGAGCAGCCGCACGGCGGCCCGGTCGAAGAGCGTGATCAGCGGACCGGCGATCCGCAGGTAGATCAGGGTGGACCGGGACAGCGCCCGGGCCAGCGGCACGGCCCGGGCGATGGCCAGGTTCTTCGGGGCCAGCTCGCCCAGGACCATCTGCACCACGGTGGCGATGACCAGGGCCAGCGCCACCGACAGCGGCAGCGCCACCGCGCCGGACACGCCGGCCACGCCGAGCAGGCCGGCCAGCCCGGCGCCCAGGTACGGCTCGGCGACGTAACCGACCAGCAGGGCGGTCACGGTGATGCCGAGCTGGGCGCCGGAGAGCATGAACGAGAGCCGCCCGGTCACCTCCAGGGCGCGGGCGGCGGCGCGGTCGCCACCGTCGGCGAGTTGCTTGAGCTTGCCGCGGTCCACGGCGACGTAACCGAACTCCTGCGCCACGAAGTAACCGGTGGCGGCGGTGAGCACGGTGATGAGAAGGAGACCGACGAGGATCAACACGGGAGGTTCAGGGCTCCCGGGGTCGTCGGGGAGGGAAGATGCCGGGTACGACCCGGCCGGCTACTGCTGCCCTCCGGGGCAGGAGAGTCGATCATGCCGCCCATTTTATCGGTGCCCGCTGGATGCTCGCTGAAGGTGCCGAAAAGCCTCCCCCACGTCCGGTTCTCAGTGTCCGGCCAGCTCGTCGACGTCGAGCAGCGACCGGTCGACCCGCCCGGACCGGTAGGCGGCCCGCCCGATCATCTGCGCGGCGACCGGCGCGGTGGAGAGCTGGAAGATCGCCACCAACGCCAGCATGCCCAGGTCCGAGCCGGTACGCAGCCGCAACGCCAGCCCGCCCAGCAACAGCAGCACGCCGAGCACCTGTGGTTTCGTGGCGGCATGCATCCGGTCCAGCGTGTCCGGGAAGCGCACCAGCCCGATGCCGGCGACCAGGCTCAGCAGCGCGCCGCCCAGCAGCAGGATCCCCCCGGCCCAGTCCGCCACGACCGTCACGACCGTCACGCTGAGCCGCCTTCCGTTCGCGACTGCGGGGCTCGCAACCCCGGCTCACTCCTCGCGCTCACGCTGAGCCGCCTTCCGTTCGCGACTGCGGGGCCCGCAACCCCGGCTCACTCCTCGCGCTCACGCTGAGCCGCCTTCCGTTCGCGACTGCGGGGCCCGCAACCCCGGCTCACTCCTCGCGCTCACGATTCGGCCCGGACGGCGAAGCGGACCAGGGAGACCGAGCCCACGAAGCCGAGCAGGGAGAGCACCACCAGCACGGGCAGCGTGGTGGCGTGCCGGTTCACCGCCGCCTCCGCCCCCACCGCGCCGAGCATGGCGGCGAGCAGCAGGTCGGCGCCGACGATGCGGTCGAGCAGGGACGGGCCACGGTAGATCCGGGTCAGGGCGAGCAGCGCGGTGGCCGAGAGCAGCACGGTCAGCGCGACGGCGAGCAGGACGGTCACGGGTGGTTCCTCCGTTCGACGGGTTCGGTGTCGAGCTGGCGTACCTCGGTGGGCGAGCCGACGGCGCGCACGATGCGCCGTTCGACGGCGAGCACGCGGTCGCGGCTGCCGGTCAGGTCCTCGGGACCGCGCACGTCGAGCACGTGCACGTAGAGCACCCCGCGCGTGCGGTCGATGTCGAGGATCAGGGTGCCCGGCACCAGCGAGATCACCTCGGCGGTGAGCGCCAGGTTGAGGTCGGTGCGGACCCGCAGCGGCACCGCGATGATCGCGCCGCGCGGCCGGTAGCCGGGGCGCAACGCGACGGCGGCGACGTGCACGCTGGCGCTGACCAGCTCCCCGACGAACGTGCCGGCGAGCACCAGCAGCGGCCCCGGTCGCAGCCGCCCACCGAAGGTGACCGGCGGCAGCGGGAAGAAGAACAGCACCGCCGCGCCGATCGCCAGGCCGGTGAGCAGGTTGACCCAGGAGACGTCGCCCCAGAGCAGCAGCCAGACGACGACCAGCCAGCCGAGCGCCACGGCCTGGTCGCGCCGCCGCCCGCCGCGACCCACCGTCGGCGGGTCGCCGCCCGGCGCCGCACCGTTCCGGTCCGGGCCCGGGTCGGTGGTCACGGCACGTCCCGGGGCAGCACGGCCCGCACGTACGGGGTGCGTTGGCGCAGGTCGGCGGCGGCGTCCGCGGTGACCTGGAACAGTGGGCCGGCCACCAGCGTGAGCAGCACGCCGAGCGCGACGAGCGCGGCGGTGGCGCCGACCATCAGACCGGGCAGCCGGGTGACCGGCGTGGTGGTGGCCAGCCGCGGCGCCCGCCAGAACGCGATGTTCCACACCCGGGACGCCACGTAGAGCGTCAGCAGGCTGGTCAGCGTGCCGGCGCCGACCAGCACGGCGGGCAGCGCGCCGCCGGCCGCCACGCCGGCCTGGAGCAGGCCGAGCTTGCCGAGGAAGCCGGAGAACGGTGGGATGCCGGCCAGGTTCATCGCCGGCACGAAGAAGAGCACCGCGACCACCGGGGTGACCCGCGCCAGCCCGCCGAGCCGACGCAGGTCGGTGCTGCCGGCGCGTTCCTCGACCAGGCCGGCGACCAGGAAGAGCGTTGTCTGGACGGTGATGTGGTGCACCACGTAGAAGATCGCGCCGGACAGGCCGGCGACGCTGCTCAACGCCACCCCGAAGATCATGTAACCGATGTGGCTGACCAGCGTGAAGGAGAAGAGCCGCTTCATGTCCGACTGCGCCACCGCGCCCAGGACGCCCACCACCATGGTCAGCCCGGCCACCACCATCAGCAGCCCGTCGACCTGGCCGCCGGGGAAGAGCAGCGTCTCGGTGCGGATGATCGCGTACACGCCGACCTTGGTCAGCAGCCCGGCGAAGACCGCGGTCACCGGCGCGGGCGCGGTCGGGTAGCTGTCCGGCAGCCAGGCGGAGACCGGGAAGACCGCCGCCTTGATGCCGAATGCGAGCAGCAGCATGAGCTGCAACGCCAGGCGTACGCCGGCGGGCAGCGCGTCCAGCCGGCCGGCGAGCTGCGCCATGTTCAACGTGCCGGTGGCCGCGTACACCAGCCCGACGGCGGACAGGAAGAGCAGCGACGACAGGATGCTGACCACCACGTACGTCGAGCCGGTGCGCAACCGCACCTCGGTGCCGCCCAGTGTGATCAGCACGAAGCTCGCGGCCAGCAGGATCTCGAAGCCGACGAACAGGTTGAACAGGTCCCCGGCCAGGAACGCGTTCGTCACCCCGGCGGTGAGCACCAGGTAGGTGGGGTGGAAGATGCTCACCGGCGCGGTCTCGCCGGTCTCCGCCCGGCCCTGGCCGATCGAGTAGAGCAGCACGCAGAGCGTGACCGCCGAGGAGACCACCACCATGAGCGCCGCCAACTGGTCGGCGACCAGCACGATGCCGACCGGCGCCGGCCAGCCGCCGACGCGCACCACCACCGGCCCGTACCGGTACGCCTGGACCAGCAGCACCACCGCGACCAGCAGTACACCGGCCAGGCAGAGCACGCTGATCGAGCGTTGCAACCGGGGCCGGCCGGTCAGCATCAGGGTGAGCGCCGCGCCGAGCAGCGGCACCACCACCGGCAGCGGCACCAGCCCACTCATGGTGCCGCCTTCCTTCGCGACTGCGGGGCTCGCAAACCCGGCTCACTCCTCGCGCTCACGATTCCTCGTTTCGGCGGAGCCGGCGGCGGGCCGGCTCCGGGTCGACCTGTTCCGGGTCGCCGTCCGGGCCGTCGCCGCCGAGGTCCGCGGTGGCCACCTCGTTGCGTTCGGCCAGCCGGACGGTCTGCCGGTCCTCCAGGTCGTCCTGCACCTCGTCGTCGCCGCTGGTGTACCAGCTCCGGTAGGCCACCGCGAGCAGGAACGCGGTCAGCCCGAACGTGATCACCACGGCGGTGAGCACCATGGCCTGCGGCAGGGCGTCGCTCATGTCGCCGGTCGGCGCGGTGCCGACCAGCGGGGCGGCGCCGGACCGCCCGCCGAGCAGGATGAGCAGGTTCACCCCGTTGCCGAGCAGGATGACGCCGAGCAGGATCCGGGTCAGGCTGCGTTCCAGCAGCAGCGTGACGCCGGTGGCGACGAGCACCCCGACCGCCAGCACCAGCACCAGCGTCGGCCCCGTCACGCGCCCGGCCCCTCACGCCGGACCGTCAGGCCACGGCCCGGCTCGCCGGCCGCCTCGACGTGCCGGTCCACCTCGGCGCCCAGGCTGCGCAGGATGTCCAGCACCAGCCCGACCACCACCAGATAGACACCGATGTCGAAGAAGAGCGACGTGACCAGGTAGAAGTGGCCGATAACCGGCAGCCACAGGTCCACCTTGACGCTCTGCAGCACCTCGCCGCTGAGCAGCAGGCCGAGCACGCCACTGCCGACCGAGACCGCCAGGCCGGCGCCGAGCACCATGCCGGCGCCGACCGGCGCGGCCTCGGCCAGCTCGTACCGCCCGCCGGCCAGGTACCGCAGGGTCAGCGCGAGGCCGGCGACCAGCCCGCCGGAGAACCCGCCGCCGGGCGCGTTGTGCCCGGAGAAGAGCAGGAACAGCGAGAAGAGCAGCACGGTGTGGAAGATCAGCCGGGTGACCACCTCGAACACGATCGACCGCCGCCGCTCGTGCAGCGTCTGCCCGCCGCGCAGCCAGACCGTGCGGCCGGGGCGCGGCGTCGCCGGGCGGGGGCGGCGCGGGCGCGGCCCGGTGCGGGAGCGCTCGAAGATCAGGCTGGCCACCCCGGTCGCGGTCACCACCAGCACCGAGATCTCGCCCATGGTGTCCCAGGCCCGGATGTCCACGAGCGTCACGTTGACGACGTTGCGGCCGTACCCCTGCGCGACCGCGAGGTCGGGGAACGCCGCGGAGATCGACGGCGCCCGGCGGGCACCGGCCGCGGTCAGCGCCAGACCGGCCATCACCAGGCCGGCGGCGACGCCGATGCCCCGCCGCAGCCACCGGCTACGGCGCAGCGGACGGGCCGAGAAGCGTTCCGGCAGCCGGCGCAGCACCAGCACGAAGACGGCGATGGTGGCGGTCTCCACCAGGAACTGGGTGAGCGCCAGGTCCGGCGCGCCGTAGAGGACGAACATCATCGCGGTGCCGTATCCGGTCACGCCGACCAGCAGCATGGCGGTGAGCCGGCGACGCGCGTCCACCGCGAGCACCGCCGCGACCGCGATCACCACGCAGACCACCAGTTGGGTCGGGGTGTCCCAGGGCGCCAGCCCGACCCGCCACGGCGCGGTGGCCACCATCGCCCCGCCCGGCACGACCACCAGGACGAGCAGCACGGTGCCGAGGTACTGCGGCAGCGAACCACGCTGGGTGACGCCGGTGACCTCGATGGCGAGCCGGTCGAACCGGTGGGTCACCCACTCGTAGCCCTGGTTGCCGCCCACCGGCGAACGCAGCCGGGCCAGCACGGGGGCGAGCGGGCCGCGGAGCAGGTGCAGCAGCACGCCGCCGGCCAGCACCAGCGCGGAGAGGCCGAGCGCCACGGTGGGTCCGTGCCAGAGCGCCAGATGCTCCTCGACCGGGCCGAACAGCTCGGCGTACGGCTGGAGCAGGCCGCCCAGCCAGCCGGCGGTCAGGCCGGCGGCGAGCCCGGCCACGGCCAGCAGCGCCGGGGGTACGAGCATCGCCGCGGGCGGTCGCTCCAGCACGGTGTCCGCAATCCCGGGTCGGGTGCCGAACGCGCCCCACAGGAAGCGGATGCTGTAGCCCACCGTCAACGCGCTGCCGGCGACCAGGCCCACCAGCACCCACGGCCGGTCGGTGAACGCGGCGAGCACGCCTTCCTTGGCCACGAAGCCGAGCAGCGGCGGGACGCCGGCCATCGACGCGGCGGCCAGCGCGGCGACGGTGGCCAGCAGCGGCGCGGCCCGGCCCACGCCGGACAGGTCCCGCAGGTCCCGGCTGCCGGCGCAGTGGTCGAGGAGGCCGACGACGAGGAAGAGCGCGGCCTTGAACAGCGCGTGCGCGGCCAGCAGGGCGACGCCGGCCAGGGCCGCCGCCGGGGTGCCCGCCCCGAACGCCACCGTCAGCAGGCCGAGCTGACTGACCGTGCCGTACGCCAGCAGCAGCTTCAGGTCGCTCTGCCGCAGCGCCGCCCAGCCGCCGCCGACCAGCGTGACCAGCCCGGCGACCACGGTGACCGGCCGCCACGGTCCGGCCGGGGCGAGCGTCGGGCCGAGCAGCCCGATCAGGAAGATGCCGGCCTTCACCATCGCCGCCGCGTGCAGGTACGCGCTGACCGGTGTCGGCGCCGCCATCGCCACCGGCAGCCAGGCGTTGAACGGGAACACCGCGGACTTGGCCAGCGCGCCGGCGAGGATCAGCAGCACGGCGGTGGCCAGGTACCCGCCGCCGGGCAGCGGCGCGGCGGCCACCGCCGACCAGCGGTAGCTGCCGGCGTGGTGGCCGAGCAGCAGGAAGCCGACCAGCATGGCCAGGCCGCCCAGCGTGGTGACGGTGAGCGCCTGGGCGGCGGCCCACCGGCTGGCCCGGCGTTCGGTGCTGTGCCCGATCAGCAGGTAGGAGAAGACGGTGGTCAGCTCCCAGAAGACGTAGAGCAGCAGCAGGTCGTCGGCGACGACGAGGCCGAGCATCGCGCCGGCGAACGCGACAAGCACGGCGGCGAACCGGGCCAGGCCCACCGAGCCGGGCGGGAAGTAGCGGGCGGAGTAGACCAGGACCAGCGCACCGACGCCGCCGACCAGCAGCATCATCAGCCAGGACAGCGTGGTGACCCGCAGGGCCAGGTCGAACCGGAGCTGCGGGATCCAGGGGTACGTCTCGACGACCGCGCCGCCGTGGCGTACCGCGCCGGTGTGCGCCACCGCCCAGCCGGCCGTGGCCGCCGGGGCGAGCGCCAGCAGCAGGCAGGCTCGCGGGCCCCACCTGCGGACCAGCAGCGGGGCGAGCAGCGCCGCCACCAGGTGCAGGATCAGCAGGACGAGCACGCGTACTCCCGGTCGAGGTACAGCGCGGGGGCACGCTGCGGGTACGACCGATCACACGCCACTTCCCCACCCGCCGCGCCGTTTTCCCCGAAACCCGTCAGGGGAAGCGGGCCGGGTTTCGGCGGGGGTCGCCGGGCTGGGTCGGGTGGTTGAGCTGGCGGGCGGCCCGGTCCACCACGCGCTGGGCGGCGGCGAGGGAGCGGACCGGGAGCCGGGTGTCGCGGCTCTCCCGGCGCAGCACGAAGTAGTGCACCGCGGCGCGGACCAGCGCGCGGTCGGCGGCGCTGGACCGGGCGGTGGCGACGACCAGCTGACGCAGGCGCTCGGCCAGCTCCTCGGCCAGCTCCAGCTCGGGGCCGTGCAGACCGGCGCGGAGTGAGGCGAGCCGGCTGTCGACCTTGCGGATGAGCACGTCGGTGCCGGGTCGAGAGCCTCGCTCCTCAACGGTCATCCACGCCTCCACCCACGCCACGTTGCGAGTGAAGTTACTTTATGTTGCATGCCGCAAGCAAGCAGTTAAGTAAGACTTAACGGAACAAATCCCCTATTCGTCGCGTCAATTGTCCGCCCGGTACCGAACCACCCCGGCGACGGGCCGGATGTCGTACCGGCGGGGCAGGATGGTGCCGTGGCGGACGAGGTGACCCCGGCCGACGGGGTGCTGACGGAGTTCGGCGCGGCGACCCGGGAGTGGTTCACCGCGGCGTTCGCCGCGCCCACGCCGGCCCAGGCGGGCGCCTGGCGCTCGATCGCCGCCGGTCACCACGCGCTCGTGGTCGCCCCGACCGGCTCCGGCAAGACGCTCGCGGCGTTCCTCTGGTCGCTCGACCGGCTGGGCAAGGAGCCACCGCCGGCCGACCCCCGGCGGCGGTGCCGGGTGCTCTACGTCAGCCCGCTCAAGGCGCTCGCCGTCGACGTGGAGCGCAACCTGCGGACCCCGCTCATCGGCATCCGGCAGGCCGCCACCCGGCTCGCGCTCGCCCCGCCCGACATCACCGTCGGCATGCGCACCGGCGACACCCCGGCCGACGAGCGGCGGGCCTTCGCCCGCACCCCGCCGGACGTCCTCATCACCACGCCCGAGTCGCTGTTCCTGCTGCTCACCTCCGCCGCCCGCGACTCGCTGCGCGGGGTGGACACGGTGATCGTCGACGAGGTCCACGCGGTGGCCGGCACCAAGCGCGGCGCCCACCTGGCGCTCTCCCTGGAACGCCTCGACGCGCTGCTGGAGCGGCCCGCCCAACGCATCGGGCTGTCCGCCACGGTGCGCCCGATCGACGTCTGCGCCCGCTTCCTCGGCGGCGCCCGCCCGGTCGACGTGGTGCAACCGCCAGCCGACAAGACCATCGAGGTCAGCGTCCAGGTCCCGGTGGAGGACATGACCCGCCTCGACGAGCAGGAGCCCCCGGAGGACCAGCTGGGCGGGCTCGGCCCGCGCCGGCCCTCGATCTGGCCGGCCGTCGAGGAGCGGGTGCTCGCGTTGATCCGCGCGCACCGGTCCACGATCGTGTTCACCAACTCCCGGCGGGGGGCGGAGCGGCTCTGTGCCCGCCTCAACGAGCTGGCCGCCGAGGAGGCGGAGGCGGAGGCCGCCCCGGAGGGCAGCCGCGTGGCCCGGGGCGGGGAGCCGGTGCGCGTATCCGATCTCCTGCCCGGCGCCGACGGCCCGCCGGCCGGCGGCGGGCGGCGCGGCGCGGACGCTTTCGGCGGGCCGGTGGGGCCGGTGCGCGCGCCCCGGCAGCCGGCCGAGGTGATGGCGCAGTCCGGGGCCGCGACCGGCGCGCCGTCGGTGATCGCGCGGGCGCACCACGGCAGCGTCTCCCGGGAGGAGCGCAAACACATCGAGGAGGCGCTCAAGTCCGGTCAGCTCCCCGCCGTGGTGGCCACCTCCAGCCTGGAGTTGGGCATCGACATGGGCGCGGTCGACCTGGTGGTGCAGATCGAGGCGCCGCCGAGCGTCGCGGCCGGGCTGCAACGGGTGGGCCGGGCCGGGCACCAGGTCGGTGCCGTCTCCCGGGGCGTGGTCTTCCCCAAGCACCGCGGCGACCTGCTCTCCTGCACCGTGGTCGCCGAGCGGATGGGCGAGGGCGCGATCGAGGAGCTGCACTACCCGCGCAACCCGCTCGACGTGCTGGCCCAGCAGATCGTCGCGATGGTGGCGTTGGAGCCGTGGCCGCTCGGCGACCTGGCCGTGCTGGTGCGGCGCGCGGCGCCCTTCGCCGAGCTGCCAGACTCGGCGCTGCACGCGGTGCTCGACATGCTCTCCGGTCGCTACCCGTCCACCGCCTTCGCCGAGCTGCGCCCCCGGCTGGTCTGGGACCGCGCCACCGACGTGCTGACCGGCCGGCCCGGCGCCCAGCGGCTCGCGGTGACCAGCGGCGGCACCATTCCCGACCGCGGGTTGTTCGGCGTCTTCCTGGCCGGGGCCGAGCGGGCCGCGCGGGTCGGCGAGCTGGACGAGGAGATGGTCTACGAGTCACGCGTCGGCGACGTGTTCCTGCTCGGCTCGTCGTCCTGGCGCATCGAGGAGATCACCCCCGACCGGGTGCTGGTCTCCCCCGCGCCGGGGCAGGCCGCCCGGATGCCGTTCTGGAAGGGCGACCAGCTCGGCCGGCCGGTCGAGCTGGGCCGCGCGATCGGCGCCCGGGTCCGGGCGCTGCTGCGGCAGTCCGACGCCGACGCGGTGGCGGCGTTGCGCGCCGGCGGGCTGGACGACTGGGCCGCCGGCAACCTGATGACGTACCTGCGCGAGCAGAAGGCGGCCACCCGGTCGCTGCCCGACGACCGGACGGTGGTGGTCGAGCGCTTCCGCGACGAGCTGGGCGACTGGCGGCTCGCCGTGCACTCGGTGCTCGGCGCCCGGGTCAACGGCCCGTGGGCGCTCGCCATCGGCCGCCGGCTGGCCGAACGCTACGGCGTGGACGCCCAGGTCATGCCCTCCGACGACGGCATCGTGGTGCGACTGCCGGACACCGCCGAGGAGCCGCCCGGCGCGGACGTGGTGGTCTTCGAGCCGGACGAGATCGCCCAGCTCGTCGAGGAGTCGGTCGGCACGTCCGCGTTGTTCGCCGCCCGGTTCCGCGAGTGCGCGGCCCGGTCGTTGCTGCTGCCCCGCCGCGACCCGCGCCGCCGGCAGCCGCTCTGGGCGCAACGCCAGCGCGCCGCGCAACTGCTCGACGTGGCCCGCGAGTACGCCGACTTCCCGGTCACCCTGGAAGCCGCCCGGGAGTGCCTCCAGGACGTCTTCGACCAACCGGCCCTCGGCGGGCTGATGCGCGACCTGGCCGCCCGCAAGGTGCGCCTGGTCGAGGTGGAGTCCGAACGCCCGTCCCCGTTCGCCAGGTCGCTGCTGTTCGGGTATGTGGGGGCGTTCCTCTACGAGGGCGACGCGCCGCTGGCCGAGCGGCGGGCCGCCGCGCTGGCGCTCGACTCCGGGCTGCTCGGCGAGTTGCTCGGTCGGGTCGACCTGCGGGAGCTGCTCGACCCGGCGGTGCTCGCCGAGACGGAGCGGCAGTTGCGGTGGCGCACCGAGCAGCGGCGGCCCCGCGACGCCGAGGACGTGGTCGAGCTGCTCCGGGTGGTCGGCGACCTGAGCCCGGCCGAGCTGGCCGAACGCGGGGTGCCGGAGGCGTGGCCGGTGGAGCTGGCGGCGGCCCGCCGGGTGCTGCGGGTCCGGGTCGCCGGCGAGGACCGCTGGGTGATCGTCGAGGACGCCGCCCGGCTGCGCGACGCGCTCGGGGTGGCGCTGCCGGTGGGGGTGGCCGAGGCCCACCTCGCGCCGGTGGCCGATCCGCTCGGTGACCTGGTCGCCCGGTACGCGCGCACCCACGGCCCGTTCGCGGCGGCCACCTGCGCCGCCCGGTTCGGGCTCGGGGTGTTCGTGGTCGAGCAGGCGCTGCGCCGGCTCTCGGCGACCGGTCGGGTGGTCTCCGGCGAGTTCGCGCCGGACAGCGTCGGCACCCAGTGGTGCGACGCGGAGGTGCTGCGCCTGCTGCGCCGCCGTTCCCTGGCGGCGCTGCGCCGGGAGATCGAGCCGGTGCCGCCCCGGGCGCTGGCCGCGTTCCTGCCCCGCTGGCAGCAGGTCGGCTCGTCGGCCCGGGGCGTCGAGGCGGTCGCCGCCGCCGTGGAGCAGGTGCAGGGCACCACCGTGCCGGCGTCCGCGCTGGAGCGTCTGGTGTTGCCGGCCCGGGTCGCCGACTACTCCCCGGCCCAACTCGACGAGCTGTGCGCCGGCGGCGAGGTGGTCTGGGCCGGCGCCGGCGCGATCTCCGGCGGCGACGGCTGGGTCACGTTGGCGTACGCCGACGTCGCGCCGCTGCTGTTGCCGCCACCGGACGAGGCGTTGACGCTCACCCCGCTGCACGAGTCCGTGCTCGACGCGCTCGGCGACGGGCAGGCGCTGTTCTTCCGTTCGCTCTCCGACCGGGTCGGCGCCACCGACGACGCCGCGTTGTCGGCCGTGGTGTGGGATCTGGTCTGGGCCGGCCACCTGACCAACGACACGCTCGCGCCGCTGCGGGCCGCGTTGGGCGCGGGTGGGGCGCACCGGTCCCGGCCGGCGGCCCCCCGGACCCGCTACCGCCGGCCCGGTCGGGTGGCGCTGCCCAGCCGGGGCGGCCCGCCGACCATGGCCGGCCGCTGGTCCCGGCTGCCGGAACGCGACCTGGACCCGACCCGTCGGGCCGCCGCCCTGGCCGACCTGCTGCTGGAACGGCACGGGGTGGTGACCCGGGGCGCGGTGGTGGCGGAGCAGGTGACAGGTGGCTTCGCCGCGGTCTACCCGGTGCTGTCGGCGTTGGAGGAGCGCGGGGCGGCCCGACGCGGCTACTTCGTCGAGGGCCTGGGCGCGGCCCAGTTCGCGGTGCCCGGCGCGGTCGACCGGATCCGCGCGTTGGCCGACGACAGCCGGGACCGGGGCGGCGGCCCGACCGTGGTGCTGGCCGCCACCGATCCGGCGAACCCGTACGGCGCGGCGCTGCCCTGGCCGGACCGCGTCGTCGACTCGGGCGACGGGGCGGCACCCGCCACCGGTCACCGGGCCGGGCGCAAGGCGGGCGCACTGGTGGTGCTGGTCGGCGGTGACCTGGTGCTCTATGTGGAGCGGGGCGGGCGGACGATCCTCTCGTTCACCGACGACACCGACGCGCTGGGGGCGGCCGGCAAGGCGCTCGCCGACGCGGTGCACTCCGGCGCGCTCGGCGCGATCTCGGTGGAGCGGGCCGACGGCGAGGCGGTGCACTCCTCCCCGCTGCGCGACGCGCTCACCGCAGCCGGCTTCCGGGCCACCCCCCGGGGCCTGCGCCTGCGCGGCTGACCCGCCGGACCGGCCGGCACCGCGCGGCTGACCCGGCCCGGACCGGGCCGCGCCGCACGGCCATGGCGGGAGGGCGGGGCGACGTCTCGCTAGGGTGGCCGGAGACGACGAGGAGGAGCCGATGGCGAGTCATCCGGCCGGCCCACCGGCGGCGCGCCGGCCGTGCGTCTCGCTGACCACCGACTACGGGCTGGCGGACGGCTTCGTCGCGGCCTGCCACGGGGTGCTCGCGCGGTTCGCGCCGACCGCCCGGGTGATCGACGTGACGCACCTGGTGCCGCCGGGCGACGTCCGCCGGGGCGCTGCGGTGCTGGCGCAGACGGTGCCGTACCTGCCGGTCGGGGTGCACGTCGGGGTGGTCGATCCGGGGGTCGGCACCGAGCGGCGCGGCATCGCGCTGGCCACGCCCGGCGGGTTGCTGGTGGGGCCGGACAACGGCCTGCTCCTGCCGGCGGCGGAGGCGCTCGGCGGGGTGACCGCCGCGGTGGAGCTGACCAACCCGGCCTGGCTGGCGCCCACCGTGTCCCGCACCTTCCACGGGCGGGACGTGTTCGTGCCGGTGGCCGCCCGGCTGGCGCTCGGCGCGCCGCCGGGCGGGGCCGGGCCGGCCGTCGACCCGGCCACCCTGGTCCGGCTGCCGGAGCCGGTCGTCCGGGCGGAGACCGCCGGGTTCGACGCCGAGGTGCTCACCGTCGACCACTTCGGCAACGTCCAGCTCGCCGCGCCGGGCCCGCTGCTCGACGGCCTGCCGTCCCGCGTGCTGGTGAACGGGCACGAGGCCGTGCACGGCCGCACGTTCGGCGACGCGGAGCCCGGCGGACTGGTCGCCTACGTCGACTCGGCCGGCCTGGTGGCCGTGGCCGTGCACACCGGCCGCGCCGCCGACGTCCTCACCCTCTCCCCCGGCGACCTGGTCACCGTCACCACCCCCTGACCTCCGCGATCTTGCAGTTCGGGCCCCGACAAATGACCCGAAAGCCGCGCCGGACGGGCCGCAACTGCAAGATCCACGGGGTGGGGGTGGGTCAGCAGCGGGGGACGGTGCCGCCGGAGATTGCGGACAGGTACGCGTGGCTGACGTAGGTGCCGCCGACCAGGCGGTACCACCTGGTGGTGGTGCGGTAGGTGCCGGCGACGCGCTCGCCGGTCAGGTAGCACTGCACCGGCACCTGCGCGTGGGTGGCGGCGAGGCCCCGGCTCGCGTACGAGGTGCCCGCCCCGGTGCGCAGGGTCAGCGGCCCGGAGCCGACGACTGCCCGCGCCCCGCCCCCGGTCCAGAGCAGGGTCACGTCCACCCACGCGTTGTCGGTGAGCCGCAACCCGTCCCAGAACGTGCCGTCGGCCAGGTCCAGCCCGGCCGGGTTGCGCACGACCCGCCCGAACTGGTCCCGCCCGCCGTGGTAGCCGTCCTCGTAGGCGGCCTGCGCCTCGGGCCGGCCCTGCGGCAGGTCGCGCCAGTTCTCCCGGACGGTCGGCGGGTTCCACCAGTCGTCCCGGGTGTTCCACGGGCCGACGTCCCAGACCGGCGCGTACTCGCACCGGCTGCCATTGGTGGTGCAGACCTTGACCGTGTAGTCGCCGGTGCCCCGGGGGGAGAGGCCGCGCCGGGTGGGCAGCGCCGCGAAGTGGTCGCGGGCGCCGACGACGTGCCCGTTGGCGGTGACGCCGCCGACCAGGCCGATCCGGGTCGCGTACACCCGGTAGGTGCGCCCGGCGGTGGGCTGGGTCGCGGCGGTGGTGGCCTGGTCGGCGGCGAGCGTCAGGTCGGTCACGGTGGCCTCGGCGGCGGCGCCCGGCGCGGTCAGCACGACGCGCGCCTGGACCCGGGTGACCGGCTGGTCGAAGACGGCCTCGGTGGCGTCGCGCCACTCGGTCCAGCCGCCGGCCCGCCAGCCGCGTACCTCGGCCGTCGCGGTGCCGCCGTCGCCGGTGTGGGCGGCGAGCCGGGCGCGGACCCGGGTGGCGGGCCGGTCCAGCGCGCGCGGCGCGGCGAGCAGGATGCCCTCGGCGAGCGGGCCGGACGCGGCGGCGGGGCGGGTCCGGGCGGTCGGGCGGGGGTCGGCCAGCCGCAGGCGGCCGGCGCGCCAGGTGACGTTGACGTCGTCGCCACCGGCGACGGCGAGGTCGGCGGACCAGCGTTCTCCTCCGGTGGCGCGGGCCGGCGCGGCGGAAGCGGCGGCGGGCAGGCCGGCGGTGGCGGTGAGCAGGGCGGTCAGGGCGATGACGGTACGACGGGCTCGGGCCATGGGATTCTCCTCAGAACCCCCTGATCCTGTCCGCTATCGTCACAAAAAAGAATATCGGTCCAGATAGCGAAACATGTGAATTCCGTTCGGTAGGCGACAATGACGGGGTGCCCGAAGGTGACACCGTCTGGAACACCGCCCGCGTCCTGCACCGTGCGCTGGCCGGGGCCCGTCTCACCGGGTCGGACTTCCGCGTGCCGCAGCTCGCCACCACCGACCTGACCGGCTGGACCGCGCGCGAGTCGGCCAGCCGCGGCAAGCACCTGCTGCTGCGCCTCGCCGGTCCGGCCGGCGAGGAGCGGACGCTGCACTCGCACCTGCGGATGGACGGCGCGTGGCGGGCGTACGCCCCGGGTGAGCGGTGGTCGGCCCGACCGGCGCACCTGATCCGGGTGGTGCTCCGCTCCGCCGGCGCGGTAGCGGTCGGCTACCACCTGCACGAACTGGCGCTGATCCCGACCGCCGAGGAGGAGTCGCTCGTCGGTCACCTCGGCCCGGACCTGCTCGGCCCGGACTGGGACCCGGCCGAGGCGGTCCGCCGGCTGGCCGCGCACCCGGAGCAGAGCATCGGGGAGGCGCTGCTCGACCAGCGCAACCTGGCCGGCGTGGGCAACCTCTACAAGTGCGAGGTGCTGTTCCTGCGCGGGGTGTCGCCGTGGACGCCGGTGCGCGACGTGCCCGACCTGGCCGGCACCGTGGCGCTGGCCCAGCGGCTGCTGGCGGCGAACCGGGGTCGCTGGACGCAGAGCACCACCGGGGTGCTGCGCCGGGGCGGGACCAGTTACGTCTACGGCCGCCGGGCCCAGCCGTGCCGGCGCTGCGGGACGGCGATCCGCAAGGAGGAGCTGGGCGAGCGGGTCACCTACTGGTGCCCGGCCTGCCAGCCGGAGCGGACGTGACCTGCAACTTCCACGAACCGGATAAGATCACCCGAGATACGGACGATTGGGTACTTCCCTCCCGCCCGTCCGGCGTCGCATGCTGCGGTGGACCGCACCGATCGTCAGCAGCGCGTACGCCCGCCACGCCGGGGTGACGGCCGGCGCGCCCCGATCCCGGGGAGAGCCATGGTGCTGTTCCGCAGACTCCGGCCGGGCCGGCCGGACCGGGCCGCCACGGTCGCCGAGGAGACCGCGCCCACCGTCCCGACCGCCCGCGCCGCCGACGAGACGCCCGCCGGGCCGGCCGAACCCACCGGCCCGGCGGCCCTGGACCCGGGCGGGGTGCCGCGCCTGTTCGGTCCGGTACCGAACACCGCCGCCAGCCCGCTGCCCACGCTCGACCCGGACGGCCGCCCGGTCCCCGGCACCGGCCTGCGCAAGTTCGTCGACCCGCTGCCGCTGCCGGGCCGGTCGCCCACCGCCGGGCTCGGCGCCCGACTGCCGGTCGCGGTGCCGGACACCATCACCTGGCCGGGCTGCGACTACTACGAGATCGGCCTCCAGGAGTACGCGCAGCGCCTGCACCGGGACCTGCCGGCCACCCGGCTGCGCGGCTACCGCCAGCTCAACCTGGGCACCGACGGGGCCGGCCACAACACGGTGAGCCCGCCCGACCGGCCCTGGCACCTCGGGCCGATGATCATGGCCCGGCGCGACCGGCCGGTCCGCGTCAAGTTCATCAACCAGCTACCGACCGGCCGGGCCGGCGAGCTGTTCCTGCCGGTCGACGAGACGGTCGACGGGGCCGGGAGCGGGCCGCTCGACGGTCCCGCGCCGTACCCGCAGAACCGGGCCGTGCCGCACCTGGCCGGCGCGCGGACCGCCTGGATCAGCGCCGGCAACCCGTGGCAGTGGGTGACCCCGGCCGGCGAGATCACCCCGTACCCGGTCGGGGTGGGGGTGACGCCGGTGCCGGACATGCCGGCGCCCGGCGCGGGCGCCACCACGCTCTACTTCCCGAACGACCAGAGCGGCCGGCTGATGTGGCTGCACGACAACACGCTCGGCCTGTCCCGGCTCACCGTCTACGCCGGGCAGCTCGCGCTCTACCTGCTCACCGACCCGGCCGAGGACCGCCTCGTCGCCGACGGCGTGCTCCCCGCCGACCAGCTCCCGCTGGTGATCGAGGACAAGACGTTCGTCCCCGACGACGCGCAGCTCGCCGCGCAGGACCCGACCTGGGACCGGGACCGCTGGGGCGCCAAGGGCAGCCTCTGGCACCCGCACGTCTACCAGCCCCGGCAGAACCCGTACCGGATCAGCGGCACCAACCCGACCGGGCGCTGGGACTACGGGCCGTGGGCGCACGACCCGGACGGCGGGACCAGCCCCTGGATCGCCCCGGTGCCGAACCCGCACCACGACCCGGTCACCGAACCCGACGAGCCACCGCTGGTCCCGGGCGTGCCGCACCCCTCGGCGGTTCCCGCGGCGTACGGGGACACGCCGCTGGTCAACGGCGTCGCGTACCCGTACCTGGAGGTCGAACCGCGGGCGTACCGGTTCCGGATCCTGAACGCCTGCGCGGACCGGGCGCTCAACCTCCAGCTCTACCGGGCCGCCTCGGACGGGCCGATGTGGACGCCGGACGGCGACGCGGCCGACCCGCGCGCCGGCGAGGTGCCGATGGTCGAGGCGGTACGCGCACCGGGCCGGCCGGCGTACTGGCCGGTGGACGGCCGCGACGGCGGCGTGCCCGATCCGGCCGCCGCCGGGCCGGAGCTGATCCAGATCGGCAACGAGGGTGGCCTGCTGCCGGCGCCGGTGGTGCTGGCGAACCGGCCGGTCGGCTACCGCTACGACCGGCAGGACCCGACCGTGCTCAACGTGGACGGGCACACGCTGCTGCTCGCGCCCGGCGAACGCGCCGACGTGGTGGTGGACTTCTCCACCGTGCCGCCGGGCCGCACGCTGATCCTCTACAACGACTGCCCGGCCCCGCTGCCCCGCTTCGATCCGCGCTACGACCACCACACCGGCGCCGCCGACCGCACCGGCGCGGGCGGCCTGCCGCCGGCCCACCCCGGCTACGGCCCGAACACGCGCACGCTGCTCCAGATCCGGGTGGTCGGCAGCCCGGCGCCCCGCTACGACAGGCGGCGACTGGCCGCCCGGCTGCCCGCCGCGTACGCGCAGAGCCAGCCGCCGCCGATCGTGCCGCAACCGGCGTACGACCCGGCGTTCGGCACCCGCACCGCCGGCCCGACGCTGGTCCCGGCGCGCGCCACCTCGGTCACGTTCACCCCGAGCGGTGGGTCCGGCCCGGTCACGCTGCCGCTGGCGGTGAAGTCGGTCGGGCAGGTGTTCGAGCCCCGGCACGGCCGGGCGGTGGGGCGACTCGGGGTCGGCCACCCGCTCGCCGGCCCGCTCGCGCCGGCCGTGCTGCCGCTCGGCCCGACCGACCCGGTCACCGAGGAGGTGTTCGTGACCGATCCGACCGTGCCGGTGGGCGCGCCGGCGGACGGCACCCAGCTCTGGCGGATCGTCGGCGACACGGACCGGACCCATCCGGTACACGTGGAGGGCGTCGACGTGCAGGTGGTCAACCGGGTCGGCTGGGACGGCACGCTCCGCCCACCGGATCCGGGCGAGCTGGGCTGGAAGGACACCGTCCGGGTCAACCCCCGGGAGGACGTGGTGGTGGCGTTGCGTCCGGTCGCGCCCAGCCTGCCGTTCACTGTCGGCGACAGCGTACGGCTGCTCGATCCGAGCCGGCCGGCCGGTGCGCGGCTGGACGCCGGCCCGGTCAGCCCGGTCGACGGGCGGCCCGCGACGGTGGTCAACCAGGTGGTCAACCTGGGCTGGGAGTACCGCTGGCAGACGCGCTCGGCGGGGCTGCGCGACCAGGGCATGAGCCGGCCGCTGGTGCTGCGGGTGTCGCCCCGGGCGCCCACCGGCCTGACCGCCACGCCGGTGCCCGGTTCGGCCACCGTGCTGCCGGCCGTCGCGCTGGCCTGGACCGGCAACGGCAGCCGCCCGCCGGCCACCAGCCATCGGCTGCAACGCGCCACCGACAGCGCCTTCACGACCGGTCGCACCGAGATCACCGTGGCCGCCACCGCGACCCGGTACACGGACGCCACCGTCACCCCCGGCGTCACCTACCACTACCGGATCCGCGCCGAGAACGCGGTGAGCTGCTCGGCCTGGTCGAACGACGCGCCGGCGGCGGTGCGGCTGACCGCGCCGTCCCGGCTGACCGCGGCGGTGCCGCCGGCCGCCCCGCTGCGGGTGGCGTTGCGCTGGGCGAACCACTCCTTCGCCACCGGGGTGGACGTGCAGCGGGCCACCAACCCGACGTTCACCAGCGGGCCGGGCACCACGGCGATCACCGTCGGCGAGGCCCACCTGGACCCGGCCGTCGCCCCGGACACCACGTACTACTACCGGGTACGCACCACGTACCTCGGCGCGGCGTCCCCCTGGTCGACGGTGGCCACGGTGACCACGCCGCCCCGGCCGGCCGCGCCCACCCGGGTCTCCGCCACCGCCGGCGCGCCGGCCCCGGACACCACCACGGTGACGCTGAGCTGGTCGGCGTCGACGCCGGTCGGGCCGGGCGCCGGCTTCCTCGTCGAACGCGCCAGCGACGCCGGCTTCACCCGGGACCCCACCACGTTCCGTGTCACCGGCCGGGGCTTCACCAACACCGCCCTGCCGCCCGGAGTCACCTACTACTACCGGGTCCGCGCGACGAACATCGTCGGCACCTCCCCGTGGACCCCCCCGATCCAGATCACCACTCCGGACTGACCGCCGCCCCCATCCCTCGCCGTGCGCGGGCCCGCCGGGACCCCCAGCCTCCGAAACCCGCCGGGCTGCGGGCTGCGGGCTGCGGGCTGCGGGAGAAGGCATTACTTCTGACCGGTATACCTCAGAGGCATAATTATGCCTCTGAGGTATACCGGTTCCTGCCGATCTACTCGGGGCGGCCACTACCCACGGTGAGGATGGATGGGGTCGGGCAGCTCCGTGGATCGGCCGGACGAGGAACCGGCATGACACGCACCGGCATGACACGCCGGATCAGCCGCGCACCGCGATCGGTCGTGGCTGTGCGCCTGTCGGCCCGTCGGGGCGTGCCGTGACCGAGCGCGGCGGTCAGGGGGTGGGCAGTGGGGTGCGGAGCTCGGCCAGCGCGGAGGCGACGCCGTGCAGCAGGTCCGTGGCCTCGGTCAGGCGGGTCGCGGCCGGGTGGTGGGTGTCGGGGCGGGCGTCCTCGGCGACGTAGCCGGCGGCGGCCACCACCAGCCGCTCGTAGGCCGCCACGCCCTCCTCGAGCTGGGCGACGAGCGTGGCGTGCACCTCGGCGAGCGGCCCGCGCGGGGCTAGCTTCAGCGCACGCTCCACGCCGGCCACCCGACCGGCCAGCTCACGCAGGGAATGGTCCGCCTCGGCGGCCTCCCGGACCGCCGGCTCGGCCAGCCCGGTCAGCCGGCCGGCCAGCCCACCGAGCGTGAGCGCGGCGCGGTCCAGGCGGGCCCACGGCTCGGCCGCGGAGGTGCCGCGCAACGCGAGGCGGGACCGGACGCGGCGTACCTCGGCGAGGACGCCGGGGCCGACGGGCAGCCGCTCGACGGCGGCGACCAGCCGGGCCCGGGAGCGGGCGGCGGCCTCGGCCGGGTCGAGCGCCGGCGGGGCCGGCACGGCGGCGAGCGCCCGGTGGTCGATCCAGCGCCAGGCGGCCACCGCGACCGCGCTGCCCGCGGCGCCGACCCAGGCCGCGTCCGGCAGCCCCAGGCCGGCGTACGGAGTGAGCACCGCGGCGGCGCCGCCCAGCCCACCGGCCAGCACGCTCCACCGCCGCGCCGAACGGCGCAGCTTGGCCAGCCGCCGGAAGTGTCGCGTCCGCTCGTCCGCCATCGCTCTCCCTCGTCCGTCAGCCGGTGGTGCTCTCCCCGGCACCGCGGTCCCGGCTCATGCTGGCCCGGATCTCGTCCAGCCGGGCGGCGGCGGCCGGGTCGGTCGGCTGCCCCACGGCGGGCCGCTGCTGCTGGCCGCCGAGCTGCTCGCCGGCCATGCTCGACCGGATCTGCTCCAGCCTGGAGGACCCGGCCGAGTCGAGCGTCGCCTTCTGGATCTCCAGCATCCGGCCCTCGACCGAGTTGCCGGCCAGCTCGGCCCGGCCCATGGCGGTGGCGTAGCGGCGCTCGATGCGGTCCCGCACCTCGTCCAGGGACGGAGTGCTGGCCGGCGCGGTGAGCGACGACATCGACTCCAGCGACTTGGCCACGCTCTCCTGCATCTTGGCCTGCTCGAGCTGGCTGAGCAGCTTGGTGCGCTCGGCGAGCTTCTGCTGGAGGATCATCGAGTTGTTCTCGACCGCCTTGCGGGCCTGCGCCGCCGCGCCGAGCGCCTGGTCGTGCAGCGTCTTGAGGTCCTCCAGCGCCTGCTCACCGGAGACGAGCTGGGTGGCGAGCAACTGGGCGGACTGCTCGTAGCGCCCGGCCTCGGTCTCGTCGCCCCGACCCCGGGCCTGGTCGGCGAGCGCGAGCGCCTGCCGCGCGTTGCCCTGGAGCTGCTCCACCTCGGTCATCTGCCGGGAGAGCTTCATCTCCAGCTGGCGCTGGTTGCCGATCACCGCCGCGGCCTGCTGGACCAGCGCCTGGTGCTGCCGCTGCGCCTCCTCGACCGCCTGCTGGATCTGCACCTTCGGATCGGCCTGCTCGTCGATCTTCGCGCCGAAGAGCGCCATCAGGTATTTCCAACCCTTGACGAACGGGTTCGCCATCTCCGCCTCGTCCCCTCAGTAGTGTCGCGCCTACATCGTCCCAGTCGGACACCACTCCGGCACCCGTACGACCCTGATCAACAGTACGACGCAGGCGCCACCGGCGACCATCGCGCGGACGATCGGTCAGGCGGCGCAGACCACGTCCCGCTCGGCGGGGCGTACGCGGGTGCTGCGCAGCGTCGCCTTGAGCGGCGAATCCTGCCGGACCTGGACGGCCACCGCGCCGTCGGTGGTGACCTGCCGGACACCCCGGTTGGTGGCCTTGCGCACGGCGGGCGGGGCCACCGGCGTCGGCTCGTCGGTCACCGGCACCAGCACGCCGGGCATCTGCTCGGCCAACGCGACCGTGTCGCTCACCTCGCGCAGCAGCTCGGACAGGCGGGCGCCGAGCGCGTCGCAGATCGCGGCGAGCAGCTCGCTGGAGGGCTCCTTCTGGCCGCGTTCGATCTCGGACAGGTAACCGAGGCTGACGTTGGCCGCGGACGAGACCTCGCGGAGGGTGCGGTGCTGCCCCTGCCGGCGCGCCCGCAGTGCGTCACCGATCACCCGGCGTAGCAGGACCATCGCACCTCCCCTGACGGGACACCTGTCCGGCCGGTCCGCGCCGCGCCGGGGACGGCGGTCCGCCCCGGCGCCGGCGTCGCCCGCCGGAGCCTTCCCGCAACCGTACCCGTTGACCGCCACGACGACATCCCACCCCGCCTCTCCAATCCTGAGCGGCACGCCGTGCCGGCGCCCCCGCGGCCGGGCGCGTCGGCGGTCGGCCGGCTCACCGCCGGCCGGTGCCCGCCGGGTCGGCGACCCCGGCGTCGTCGGCGTCCGGGATGTGCTCGGCGAGCAGGCGCAGCGCCTCGATCACCGCGGCCGAGCGGATGTGGTCCCGGCCGCCGTCGAGGTCGAGCCGGCGCACGTCGCTGCCGGTCGGGCCGGCGACCGCCACGTAGACCAGGCCGACCGGCTTGTCGTCCTGCGGCTCCGGCCCGGCCACGCCGGTGGTGGCCAGTCCCCAGTCCGCGCCGCAGCGCCGCCGCCCACCCTCGGCCAGCGCGACGGCCACGTCCGGGTCGACCGGCCCGCGCGCCGCCAGCAGGTCCTCCGGCACACCGGCCAGCACCGCCTTCAGCTCGGTGGCGTAGACCACCAGACCGCCCCGGTAGATCGCGCTGACGCCGGCGATCTCCACGATCGCGGCGGCGAGCAGCCCACCGGTCAGCGACTCGACAGTGGCCAACGTCTGGCCGCACTCGTGCAGGCGGTGCACCGCGGCCGCCGCCGGACTGCCGGCGGGCCGCTGGTCTCTCGCGTCGGTGTCTCCCATGACCGCCCCTTCTTCCCGCGCCGCGCCGGCCTAGTCGCCGGCTGCCCGGATCAACGCGCGGGACGACGCAGCCGCAGCGCCTGGGCGACGTAGTCGAAGCCGGTGGCGACCGTGACCGCCACGGCGGCGCCCATGATCCAGGGACCGACCGGGGCCAGCGCCGCCGGCATCGGCCAGAGGTACCAGGTGATGGCCAGGATCTGCAACGCGGTCTTGATCTTGCCGCCCCGGCTGGCCGCGATCACCCCGTGCCGGATCACCCAGAAGCGCAACGCGGTGATGCCCAGCTCCCGGACCAGGATCACCACGGTCACCCACCAGGGCAGCCGGTCGTAGACGGAGAGCAGCACCAGGGCGGCGCCGGTGAGCGCCTTGTCGGCGATCGGGTCGGCGACCTTGCCCAGCGAAGTGACCAGCTCGAACCGCCTGGCGATCCAGCCGTCGACCAGGTCCGTCGCCGAGGCCACCACGAAGATCAGGCAGGCCGCCGTCCGCCAGCCGGCGTGACTCATCCCGGACACGACCACGGTGACCGCGAAGACCGGCACCAGCACCAGCCGCGCCGCGGTCAGCAGGTTGGCCGCGTTGAGCAGCGGCACGGGAGCGGCCACCGTCGACTCCGCCCCGGTCATGTCCGGCATCGCCCCACGTGGCTTCCCCGCTCCGTCCGGGCCCGCCGTCACCGTGCCGCGCCGGGCGCCGCCGAGATCATCTCATCCGGTACGGCGATCAGGTCGACCCCCTCGGTCGCGGTCACCCGGGCCCGGACCAGGTCACCCGGGCGCAGCGCGGCCAGGTCCACCCCGCCGCCGTCCGGCGCGACGAGCGTGGTCGACCCGTCGACCTCGGGCGCCTGGTGGGCGGCCCGGCCCTCGACCACGCCGTCGGCGACCGAGTCGACCAGCACCTCCACCGTCGAACCGAGCCGCTCCTCGGCCCGCTGCGAGCACAGCTCGTCGGCGAGCGCGCTGAGCTTGTCGTAGCGCCGCTTGACCGTGGCGGCGGAGACCTTGCCGGGCAGCCCGGCGGCCTCGGTGCCGTCCTCGTCGCTGTAGTCGAACATGCCGATCGCGTCCAGCCGCGCCTCGGTCAGGAACCGGACCAGCTCGGCCACGTCCTGCTTCGTCTCGCCGGGGAAGCCGACGATGAAGTTGCTCCGCGCGCCCGCCTCCGGCGCCAGCGCGCGGGCGGAGGCGAGCAGCTCCAGGAACCGGTCGGTGGAGCCGAACCGGCGCATCCGGCGCAGCACCGGCTCGCTGGAGTGCTGGAACGACAGGTCGAAGTACGCGGCCACGCCCGGCGTGGTGGCGATCACCTCGACCAGGCCGGGCCGGGTCTCGGCCGGCTGGAGGTAACTGGCCCGCACGCGCACGATCCCGTCGATGGCGGCGAGCTGCGGCAGCAGCTTCTCCAGCGCCCGCGGGTCGCCCAGGTCCTTGCCGTAGGAGGTGGAGTTCTCGCTGACCAGCACCAGCTCCCGCACGCCGGTCTTGGCCAGCCACTCGGCCTCGGCGAGCAGCTCGTCCGGGGTACGCGAGACGAACGCCCCACGGAACGCCGGAATGGCGCAGAACGCGCACCGCCGGTCGCAGCCGCTGGCCAGCTTCAGCGAGGCCACCGGGCCGGTGTCGAGCCGGTGCCGCAGCACCTGCCGCAGGTGCGCCGGGGTGTGCGCGTCGGTCTCCGGCGCGACCCGGGTCGGCGTGCCGTGGCCGGGCAGCGACACCGCCGCCTCGCGGCGCTTCACCGGCGTCAGCGGCAGCAGCTCGCGCCGGTCGCGCGGGGTGTGCGCGGAGATCGCCTCGCCGGCCACCACCGCGTCGAGCCGGGCGGCGATGTCCGGGTAGTCGTCGAAACTGAGCACCGCCTGCGCCTCGGGGAGACTGTCGGCCAGCTCACGGCCGTACCGCTCGGCCATGCAGCCGGCGGCGACCACCTTGGCGCCGGTGTCGGCGGCGGCCAGCAGCGTCTGGATCGAGTCCTGCTTCGCCTTCTCCACGAAACCGCAGGTGTTCACCACCACCACGTCGGCGCCCTCGCCGTCGGTGGTCACCTGCCAGCCGTCGGCGTGCAGCCGGGCGGCCAACTCCTCCGAGTCGACCTCGTTGCGCGCGCACCCCAGCGTCAGCAGCGCAACCCGCCGCCCAGACAAAGAATCAGACACCATCCGAGGGTACAGGTGCAAGGAAGGGCCCCTTCTCAACGCCTGCGGTAGAGAAGGGCGCCCGTCTCACCGCGCCGGGCGCGCGGGCGCGAGGGTGCGGGCCAGGCGGTCCAGCAGGAAGACCTCGGTGCCGGCCAGACCGGTGGAGCAGAAGACCGAGATCTGCTCCGCGCGGGTCCGGCCGGGGGTCGCGCCGGCCAGCACCGCGCCCAGGTCACGCAGCCGCCCGGCGTACGGCTCGACGGCGGCGAGCATCGGCGGGGCGTACGCGGCGGCCTGCCCCGGCGAGTCGGTGACCAGCAGGTCGGCGGCGTCGAGCAGGTCGGTGCCGAACTCGTGCCGGTCGACCTGCTTGAAGCCCACGGTGTTGACGTGCGTGCCGGGGGCCAGGTCGGCGGCGGCCAGCACCGGGGTGGTGCTGGTGGTGGCCAGCACCACGAGATCGCGGTCACGTACCGCGGCGGCGGCCGAGCCGACGGCCCGGGCCGGCACGCCCAGCTCGGCCCGGACCCGGGCGGCGAACGCCTCCCGCCGGGCGGCCGAGCGGCTGTGCACGGTCACCTCACGCAACGGCCGGACCGCCGCGGCGGCCCAGACCTGGGTCCACGCCTGGCGTCCGGAACCCACCACGCCGAGCGTGGCGGCGTCCGGTCGGGCCAGCGCGTCCACCGCCACGCCACCCAGTCCCCCGGTACGCCGCGAGCCCAGCTCGTCGCCGACCGCGATGGCCCGGACCGCCCCGGTACGCGCGTCGTGCAGCACGACGAGCTGCCCGCTCTCCGGGTGCCCGAACGTGTCGTACGAGCGGAAGCCGTACCACTCACCGGTCAGGTGGCCGGCGGTGAGCACCATCCGGCCGCCACCGAGCGACGCCGACGCCCGGGGCGGGGCGATCAGCCGCCCGGCGTACGAGGCCAGCAACGCGTCCCGCATGGCGGCGACGGTGAGCGGGGCGTCCACGACCGCCGCCACGTCCTCGTCGGAGAAGAGCACCGTCATGGACCCATCGTGCAACCTGAAGTTGACGTCAACTCCAGTCATGGTGGGCTTCGTCACCATGCCGGCCGACCCGCCCCGCCGGTGCTAGCGTCGGCCGTGGCGGTCCCCGGGCCGCCCCGGACGAGTGGTGGGCGTACCCGGTCAGGCACGACGCCCCGCGTGAACCGACCGCCGCCCGGCCGACCGCCGGGCCCGCCCGTCAGAGGTGATCCGTCATGGCCTGGATCGTGTTGGTGCTCTCCGGACTGCTGGAGACCGCGTGGGCGATCGCCCTGGACCGCAGCGCCGGCTTCACCCGCCCCGTCCCCTCCGCCGTCTTCGCCGTCACGCTCGTCGGCAGCATGGCCGGCCTGGCGTACGCGCTGCGCGACATCCCGGTCGGCACCGGCTACGCGGTGTGGGTCGGCATCGGCGCGGTGGGCACCGCGCTGGTCGGCATGGTCGCGCTCGGCGAGCCCGCCAACCTGCCCCGGATCGCCTGTCTGCTACTGGTGGTCGCCGGCGTGGTCGGCCTCAAGGTGTTCCACTGACCGATGCGTCATCCGGTTTGGACAACGGCGGCGCCGGGGTAGGTGATCCCTCAGCTCATCGAGAAGATCACTCACGGAGGACACCATGGCCGACGTCCACGCCACCGCCCGTCCGCGCAGCAACGCCGCCCGGATCTGCACCATCATCGCGTTCGTCTTCGCGGCGCTCGCGCTCTTCCTGTCCCCGCTGATCTTCGGGGTCCTCGGCGTGATCCTCGGCATCGTGGGCGCCGTGCTCGGCGACAAGCCCCTCGGCTGGTACGCCGCCGCCGCGAGCGTCGCCGGCGCCGTCCTCGGCTTCATCATCGCCGCCGCGCTCCTGAACGCCTGATCCCACCACCAGCACGACGAGGGCCCGCCGTCTTCCGGCGGGCCCTCGTCGTGACCGGGTCTACTCCTCGCCGCCGCCGCGCAGGCCGACCAGGACCTCCTCCAGCTCGTCCGGCTTGACCAGCACGTCGCGCGCCTTGGAGCCCTCGGACGGGCCGACCACGCCCCGGGTCTCCATCAGGTCCATCAGCCGGCCCGCCTTGGCGAAACCGACCCGCAGCTTGCGCTGGAGCATCGAGGTCGAGCCGAACTGCGAGGTGACCACCAGCTCGACGGCCTGCACCAGCAGGTCGAGGTCGTCGCCGATGTCCTCGTCGATCTTCTTCTTGCTGTCCTGCGCCGGGGCGAGCACATCCTTGCGGAACTCCGGCTCGCGCTGGTCCTTGCAGAACTTGACCACGTCGGCGATCTCGCGCTCGGTCACCCAGGCGCCCTGGATGCGTACCGGCTTCGACGCGCCCATCGGCAGGAACAGGCCGTCACCGCGGCCGAGCAGCTTCTCCGCGCCGGGCTGGTCGAGGATCACCCGGGAGTCGGCGAGCGACGAGGTGGCGAACGCCAACCGGGACGGCACGTTCGCCTTGATCAGACCGGTGACCACGTCCACCGAGGGGCGCTGGGTGGCCAGCACCAGGTGGATGCCGGCGGCCCGGGCGAGCTGGGTGATCCGGACGACCGAGTCCTCCACGTCACGCGGCGCGACCATCATCAGGTCGGCCAGCTCGTCCACGATCACCAGCAGGTACGGGTAGGGGCGCATCTCCCGCTCACTGCCGGGCGGGGCCTTGATCTCGCCGTTGCGCACCTTGCGGTTGAAGTCGTCGATGTGCCGGACCCCGTTGGCGGCGAGGTCGTCGTAGCGCATGTCCATCTCGCGGACGACCCACTCCAGCGAGTCGGCCGCCTTCTTCGGGTTGGTGACGATCGGCGTGACCAGGTGCGGGATGCCCTCGTAGCCGGTCATCTCGACGCGCTTCGGGTCGATCAGCAGCAGCCGCACCTCGTCCGGCGTGGCTCTGGTCAAAATAGACACAAGCAGACTATTAAGACAACTCGATTTGCCCGCGCCGGTGGCACCCGCGATCAGAATATGAGGCATCTTCGCGAGGTTTGCCACCACGTAGCCGCCCTCGATGTCCTTGCCGAGCGCCACCACCATCGGGTGGTGGTCGCTTGTCGCGTTGCGCGACCGCAGCACGTCGCCGAGCGACACGTTCTCCGGGTCGGTGTTCGGGATCTCCACGCCGACCGCGCTCTTGCCCGGGATCGGGCTGAGGATCCGCACGTCCGGCGACTTCACCGCGTACGCGATGTTGCGGGAGAGCTGGGTGATCCGCTCGACCTTGACGCCCGGCCCCAGCTCGACCTCGTAGCGGGTCACGGTCGGGCCCCGGGTGAAGCCGGTGACCTCGGCGTCCACCCCGAACTGGTCGAACACGCCGGTCAGCGCCGCGATCACCTCGTCGTTGGCTTTGCTCCGGGTCTTCGGCGCGGCGCCGGCGCCGAGCATGTTGGCCGGCGGCAGCGTGTAGTCGCCGGCCAGGCCGGTGAGCGCGAGCTGCTCGGCGCGGGTGGGCAGCGGCGAGTGCTCCGGCGGCTCGGCCGGCTTGCGGTTCGCCGGCACCTTGGGCAGCTTGCGCGGCAGCACGATGGTTTCCTGGAGGTCCACGCCGGCCAGCTCGTCGTCCGGGTCCGGTGGGTCCAGCGGCGGCGGGAGCCGCTTCGCCGGCCGCTTACGCGCCGGCTTCGGCGGCGCGGCGTCCTCGACCGGTTCCTCCACCTCGCCGTCGTCGGTCGGGATCAGGCCGGCGCGCAGCCCGAGCCGCTCCGGAATCCGGTTGATCGGCGTCGCGGTCACCACCAGCAGGCCGAACACCAGCAGCAGGAGCAGCAACGGCATGGCCACCCAGGCGGTCACCGCCGACTTCAGCAGGTCACCCAGGCCGGCGCCGATCAGGCCGCCGGCGTAGTCGCGCTGCACCTCGTCGACCGGGTTCTGCCCGATGTGCAGCATCGCGGCGGTGGCCAGCAGCATCGAACCCCAGCCGACCAGGCCGCGACCGCGATGCTCCGGGTCCACCGGCGTACGCATCAGCCGCCACGCGCCGATCATCAACAGCACCGGCAGCACGATGGAGATCGCGCCGAAGAAGAGGCGCACGGTGTCGGCCAGATGCCGGCCGACCGGCCCCGCGCCGCCGCCCCAGATGCCCACCGCGGCGAGGATGGCCAGCCCGAAGAGGAGCAGTCCGGCGCCGTCGCGGCGGTGCTCCGGGTCCAGCTCCCGGGTGGACGCGGCCTGTCGACCGGCGGCCCGGAACGCCCAGCCGACCGAGTGCGCCAGCCCCATCCACAGTGCGTTGACCGCGCCGCCGACGAACGCGGCCGGGCTCGGCCCGCGGGTCGGCCGCCGCCGGACCGGCTTGCGCGCCGCCTTCTTCGCCGGTTGACGGGCACGGTTGTTGGTGGTTCCGCGCGGCGACGCGCCGCGCCGCCGGCTCGCCTGAGAGGTACGGCCCGCCATAGAGTCACGGTAACGGCGGTGACCGGCGGAACGCCGCTTTTCCGGGTCGGGTGCGCGTGTCGCAGCGCGGGCCGGGCCGTCGTTTGTGTTATTCGCCTCAGAAGGGATGCCCGATGGCGTCGCCGGAGATCGAGGACGGTCCGGACGGTCCCCTGACCGGACACCCGCAGGCACTGCGGCCACTGACCGGCGAGCTGATCGCCGCCGTGCTGGCCCACCGGGGGTACGCGGTGGCCGAGGACCCCGACGGCGCGCTCGTCGGCCGCTGGGAACGCAGCCTGATCTGGTTCCACCGCCGGGGCGCGGCCGGCGAGCTGCTCCAGGTACGCACCGTCGCCGCGCACCGGTTCGGCATCGAGCGGGCGCCCGAACTGCACGCGTTCTGCAACACGTGGAACCACGACCGGCTCTGGCCCAAGGCGTACGTGCACGTCGACGACGACGGGGTCGCCCAGGTCTGCGGCGAGGTCACCACCGACCTGGAGCGCGGCGTCACCCCGCACCAGCTCGACCGGCTGATCGACTGCGGTGTCACCACCGGCTGCCAGCTCGCCGCCGCCGTCGCCGACCTGCCCGACGGGACGCTCCGGTGACCACGGCCCGCGACCGGGCGCTGGCCGCCGCGCTCGCCGACGCCCGGGACCGGCCGGACGACGAGGGACGCTGCGCCGAGCTGGACCGGATCGCGGCCCGCGCCGACGCCGCCGACGACCCGCGTACCGCCCTGTCGGCGCGGTTCGCGCTGGTCGAGGCGTACCTGCACCGGGGCGAGCGGTGGCGGACCGTGGAGCCGGTCCGCCGCCTGCGGGCCACGCTGGCCCGGCATCCGGGGCTGCTCGACGCCCACCCGGACGAGCTGGTCCGGCTGCGCCGGCACCACCGGCAGGCGGTGGAGGCGGCGCTCGGCACGCCCCGCGTCGGGCTGGACCAGATCCGGTCGCTCACCGACACGCTCGCCGACGAGCTGGGCCCGGACGCCACGCCGGTCGCCGAGCTGCGCTGCCGGCTCGCCGACCACCTCGGCGACGAACCGGCCGCGCGGCGCGCGTACCAGCGGTGGACGGCCGGGGACGCGGCCGACCCGGTGGGCGGCTGCCCGGGTTGCGCCCCGGCCCGGCGGGCCGAGCTGCTGACCGGCTGGGGTGAGCCGGAGGCGGCCCTGGCGGCCCTGGCGGCACCGGAACAGCACGGCTACCACGATCCGGCGGACGGCGAGCCGAACTGCACCGACCAGCCCGAACGGTCACTCACGGCGGGGCTGCTGCCGTGGCTGCGTACCGGCGCGGTGGAGCGGGCGGCGCGGGCGCACGTCCGCGCGTACCGCCGACACCGTCGGGAGCGGGCCGCGTTTCCGCTGCTCGCCACGCACCTGCGGTTCTGCGCGCTGGGCGGGTACCCGCACCGTGGCCTGGAGCTGCTGACCGAGCAGTTGCCCCGGCTGGACCGGCCGGCCGACGACCTGTCCGCGATGGAGTTCGCGGCGGCCGGCGCGCTGCTCTGCGGGCTGGCCACGGAGGCCGGTCTCGGCGGGCGGCGGATCCACCGTCCCGGGCACGGCTCCCGCCCGGCGGCCGAGGTGGACGTGGCCACGCTCGGCGCGCAACTCCAGGCGTTGGCCACCGCGCTGGCCGGCAGCTTCGACGCCCGCAACGGCACCGGGCACCAGTCCGGCCGGATCGCCTCCTGGCTGGCCGAACGGCCGCTCGCCGGGCCGGTGTCGCTGGCGGCGGAGAGCGAGTTCGACGAGGAGCCGGAGGCCGACCCGGCCGACCCGGGGCTGCCCGGCCCGGAGGAGCCGGCCCCGCTGGACGCCGCGCTGCTCACCGCCGCGCTGGCGGCGCGCCGCGAGGCGGTCACGGTGGAGCCGGACGGCACGCTCGTCGGCCGGTGGGGCGAGGCGACGATCCAGTTCCGCGTGCTCGGCGAGGTGCTGCACGCCCGGGTGGTCGCGGCGCGCACGCTGCCGGCCGACCGACGCGCCGAGGCGTACGCGTTCTGCAACGCCTGGAACCACGACCGCCTGCTGCCCGCCGCCTACGTGCACGAGCCCGGCGACGGGACGCTGGTGCTGGCCGCCGGCGTCACCACCGACCTGTCCTGCGGTGTCGCCCCGACCCAACTGGCCGTGCTGGTGGCCGCCGCCGTCCGCACCGGCACCGCGTACGCCGACGCGGTCGCCGCCCTGGGCTGAGCCGCACACGGCCCGCGCCACGCCGCACGCCGACGCGGCGCGGCCCCCGACCACCGGGCGGTGGAAGTCGGGGGCCGCGGTCTCGGGGCGGCGGTCAGCGGGCGGAGAACGCCACCGTGTACTCGCCGGCGCCGGACAGCCCGACGACCCGGTAGCGGTAGGCGCCGGCCGGGGTGTCGGCGGTCAGCGTGGCCGCGCCGTCGGCGGTGGCCACGCGGGCCACGGTGCGGAACGCGCCGCCGGTGAAGCGTTGCAGCTCCAGCACCACCCGGGTGCCGTCCGGCGCGACGACGCAGGCCTCCTGCGCGCCGCCGGCCACCCGGAAGAAGCGGCCGTCCGGCTGCACCTGCGCGCGCCCGGCGGCGATCCGGCCGGTACGGCTCACCTGGCCGGTGCACCCGGTGTCGCCGGCCGGCGGCTCGGCGGGCGGCGTGGCGGCCGGCGGGGCGGTCTGGTCACCACCGGCCGGTGGCTCCGCGGGCGCCGGCTGGCCGCCGGCGGTGACCAGCGTCAGGTTGTTGCGCTGGAGGATCTCGTTGACCGGTTGGAAGAACGTCACGCCGCCCCTGGTGCAGTCGCCGGAGCCACCGGAGGTGACCCCCTGCGCCTGGTCACCGGAGAGCCACGCGCCGCCGGAGTCGCCCGGCTCGGCGCAGACGTCGGTCCGGGTCAGTCCGGTGACCGTCCCCTCCGGATAGTTGACGGTGGCGTTCTTGGCCTGCACCACACCGCAGCGGGTGCCGGTGGTGGAGCCGGACCGGCAGATCGACGCGCCGACCGGGGCCTCGGTGGAGCCGTTCACCGGCACCGTGCCGCCGTTGAAGTCGTTCACCACGCCCTGCGGCGTCCAGTCGCCGTTGGTCTCGACCACGGCCCAGTCGTCACCGGGGAACGACGAGGCCGCGAACGTTCCCTGGGCGACCCGGTTGCTGCCGGTGGTGCGGTCGCCCGGTCGGCCGCAGTGCCCGGCGGTGACGAAGCCGCCGACCACGGAGAAGCCGACCGAACAGCGGCCGGCGTCGTTGATGAGGAACGCGTCGCCGCCGCGCACGTCGAACAGCGGGCGCGGGGCCTCGTCGGCGGTCCGCACCCGGACCGGGCCGGCCGTCCCGCCGGCGGCGGCGAACCGGCGGCCGGCGGACTCCGCGCCGGGCCGGGCGACCACCACCACGGAGTTGCTGGCCACGTCGACGTACCAGCCGGCGATGTCCGGGCTGGCGTCCGCGCCGGCCGCGTCCAGTCGGGTCTTCACCGCGTCCAGCTCGGCGACGCCCCGCTGCACCCGCTTCGGCACCGCGCCGGCCGCGGTGACCCGCGCCGCCCCGGCCGCGTCGGTCACCGCCACGTTGAGCGTGGCGCCGTCGTCGCCGAGCCAGCTCCCGCCGTAGCCGGCGCCGAGTTCGGTGCGCAGCCTGCTGACCGTGCCGGCCGCCCAGCGTTCCGTCTTCAGCCGGCGGACCGCCTGGTCACGGGTGAGCGAGAGGTCGCGGCCCAGCGCGTCCAGGACCTCCGGGGCGACGCCGTCGGCGGCCGGGGCCGCCCGCCGGGGTTCCTCACCGGCGAACGACGGCAGCGTCACCGCCGCCGTCAGGCCGGCCGCCGCCACCAGTACGCCGATGGCTGTCATCCGTCTGCGGTCCATCCGCCACGCTCCTCCCGGCCGGCGCGGGGGCACGCCGACCGACCGGGGGTACGGAGACGGACGCCGATCGGTTGAGGACCGGCACCCGGTTTCGACGCAGCGTGTCGGGGCGTACCCGGAACGCGACCGCGCCGGCCCACCGCGGACGGTGGACCGGCGCGTGGAACCGTCCGGTCAGACCTCGACCACGGTCGGGACGATCATCGGGCGTCGCCGGTACGCGTCGTTGACCCAGCGGCCCACCGTCCGGCGGACGATCTGCTGCAGCTGGTGCGGGTCGGTGATGCCGTCCGCGGCGGCCCGGTTCAGCGCGTCGGTGACCAGCGGGATCACCGGGTTGAACGCGGCCGGGTCCTCGGAGAAGCCCTTCGCCGAGACGGTCGGCCCGGCGACCACCTTGCCGGTGACCGAGTCGACCACCACGGTGGTGGCGATGAAGCCGCCGTCGCCGAGGATCCGGCGCTCGGTCAGCAACGACTCGCTGACGTCGCCCACGGCGAGGCCGTCGACGTAGACGTAGCGGCTCCTCACGCGCCCGACCAGGCTGGCCCGGCCCTCGACCAGGTCGACCACGTCGCCGTCCTCGCAGAGCACCACCCGGTCCGGCGCGACGCCGGACTCGATGCCGAGCCGGGCGTGCGCGCGCAGGTGCCGCCACTCACCGTGCACGGGCATCAGGTTGCTCGGCCGCACCACGTTGAGCAGGTAGAGCAGCTCGCCGGCCGGGGCGTGCCCGGAGACGTGCACCTTCGCCACGTCCTTGTGCACCACCACGGCACCGGCCCGGGCCAGCCGGTTGATCACCCGGTAGACCGAGGTCTCGTTGCCGGGCACCAGCGACGAGGCCAGCACCACGGTGTCGCCCGGCGCGATGGTGATGTGCCGGTGGTCGCCGCTGGCCATCCGGCCCAGCGCGCTCATCGGCTCGCCCTGCGAGCCGGTGGACATCAGCACGATCTGCTCGGGCGGCAGATTGGTGGCCTCCTCGATGTTGACCACCAGACCGGCCGGGATGTTGAGCAGGCCCAGGTCCCGGGCGATGCCCATGTTGCGGACCATGGACCGGCCGATCAGCGCCACCTTGCGGCCGTGCTCGGCCGCCGAGTCGAAGACCTGCTGCACCCGGTGCACGTGCGAGGCGAACGAGGCGACGATGATCCGCCCCTTGGCCTTCGCGAAGATCGAGTCGAGCACCGGCCCGATCTCCCGCTCCGGCGTGACGAAGCCGGGGATCTCCGCGTTTGTCGAGTCGGAGAGCAGCAGGTCGACGCCCTCGGCGCCGAGCCGGGCGAAGCCGGCCAGGTCGGTGATCCGCCCGTCCAGCGGGAGCTGGTCCATCTTGAAGTCGCCGGTGTGCAGCACCAGGCCGGCCGGGGTGCGGATGGCCACCGCCAGCGCGTCCGGGATCGAGTGGTTCACCGCGAAGAACTCGCACTCGAACGGGCCCAGCCGCTCCCGGCCGCCCTCCCGCACGGTCAGCGTGTAGGGCTGGATCCGCCGCTCGGCCAACTTCGCCTCGACCAGCGCCAGCGTGAACTGGGAGCCGACCAGCGGGATGTCCGGCTTGTGGGCGAGCAGGTACGGCACCGCGCCGATGTGGTCCTCGTGGCCGTGGGTGAGCACGATCGCCTGCACGTCGGCCAGCCGGTCCAGGATCGGACCGAAGTCGGGCAGGATCAGATCCACGCCCGGCTGCTCGACGTCGGGGAAGAGCACCCCGCAGTCGACGATCAGCAGCTTGCCGTCGTACTCGAAGACGGTCATGTTCCGGCCGATGGCGCCGAGTCCGCCGAGCGGGATGATCCGCAGGCCGCCTTCCGGCAGCGGCGGGGGCAGCTCACCCTCGATGTGCGCCTCGGTCACGCGTCACCTCATTCTGCGACGCCGCGAGCGGCGTCCGTCGTGTCGTTGAATCATGCGGGCAGGGGCAGGCCCGCCGCGGCGCAGTCGGCGCGCAGCTGGGCCAGTTCGTCGCCGGTGGCCTCCACCAGCGGCGGTCGCACCGGGCCGGCCGGCAGGCCCTGGGCCGTGAGGCCGGCCTTGACCAGGATCGTGCCCTGGGTGCGGAAGATACCTGTGTAGAGCGGCAGCAGCCGCCGGTGCAGGGCGAGCGCGCCGGCGTGGTCGCCCGCCTCGAACGCCTCGATCATCTGCTTCGTCGCCGCGCCGGTGAAGTGCGTGGACGTGCCGACCACGCCGACCGCGCCGACCGCCAGGGCGGGCAGGGTCAACGCGTCCTCACCGCTGTAGAACGCGAGGTCGCTGCGGGCCAGCACCTCCGAGGTCGCGATCAGGTCGCCCTTGGCGTCCTTGACCGCGACGATCCGCCCGTGCTCGGCGAGCCTGACCAACGTGTCGGTGGCGATCGCGACGCCGGAGCGGTGCGGGATGTCGTAGAGCATCACCGGCAGCCCGGTGGCGTCCGCGACGGTGGAGAAGTGGTGCAGCAGCCCGGCCTGCGGCGGCTTGTTGTAGTACGGCGTGACCACGAGCAGGCCGTGCGCGCCGGCCTTCTCGGCCTGCGCGGCCAGCTCGACGGTGTGCCGGGTGTCGTTGGTGCCCACCCCGGCGACGATCCGGGCCCGGTCGCCGACCGCCTCGACCACGGCGCGGATCAGCGTCTCCTTCTCCGCGTCGGTGGTGGTCGGCGACTCACCGGTGGTGCCGTTGAGCACCAGCGCGTCGTTGCCCTGCTCGTCGACGAGGTGCCCGGCGAGCCGGGCGGCGCCGTCGAGGTCGAGCGCGCCGTCGGGCGTGAACGGCGTCACCATGGCCGTGATCACCCGCCCGAACGGGCGCGACGCGCCGCGGTCCGGGGCGGCGGAGTGGTCGTGCGTCATGTTCACAACCTAGCGGACGACCACCGGTGCCCCGGCGGCGAAGGGAGACGACTCACTCCGCTCACTCCGCGTGCGGCGACGCCGCCACCTCGGTGCCGTCCGGCAGCGTGGTGATCACGAAGTCGGCGAAGACGTTCGGCGCGACGCCCTGGAGCTGCCGCAGGCACTCGATCGCCAGCTCGCGGATCTCCACGTCGGCGTGCTCGGTGGCGCGCATCTTCACGAAGTGCCGCCACGCCCGGTAGTTGCCGGTCACCACGATCCGGGTCTCGGTCGCGTTCGGCAGCACGGCCCGGGCCGCCTGCCGGGCCTGCTTGCGGCGCAGCGTCGGGTTGGGCTCGTCGGTGAAGCGGGCCTCCAGCCCCTCCAGCAGATCGGTGTACGCGCGCACCGCCGCCTCGGACGCCTCGACGAACTTCTTGTGCAGCTCCGGGTCCTCGGCGATCACCGCCGGCTCGACCATGGCGGCGTCCCGCTCGGGCACGTAGCGCTGGGAGAGCTGCGAGTAGGAGAAGTGCCGGTGCCGGATCAGCTCGTGCGTGAACGACCGGGAGACGCCGCTGAAGTAGAAGCTCACCGAGCCGTGCTCCAGCACGGACAGGTGACCCACCTCCAGGATGTGCGCCAGGTAGCCGGCGTTCGTCGCGGTGACCGGGTTCGGCTTCTTCCAGCTCTGGTAGCAGGCCCGGCCGGCGAACTCGGCGAGCGCCTGCCCGCCGTCGGCGTCGGTCGACCACGGCACCTCGTCCGGCGCCTGGAACTGGGTCCACGCGATCAGCTTGACCTGGGGCTGCACCATCTCCGGCATGCCGAGGACTGTAGTTGCCCGTCGTCCGGCGTGGAAATCGGGCACGCGGCCGACCAGCCCTTGCCCTGTGGCGGCTCCGCCAGCAGGCGGTCAGACGTAGAGCGAGGGGAACGGCGCCCAGGGCAGGTTGCGGACCACCGAGAAGACCGCCCAGGCGGCCAGGAAACCGCCGAGCACCTTCGGGCTGAACTGCGGCTCGGGCAGTCGCCAGCCGAACGCCCGGTTGCCGGCCCAGGCGACGAAGAGCCAGGCCAGGAACGGCAGCGCGAAGACGAAGAGGAAGTGGTGCCGGGCGGCGGCCGGCAGGTCGCCGTGCAGCACGTACCAGAGCGCGCGGGTGCCGCCGCAGCCCGGGCAGTCCAGCCCGGTGGTGAGCTTGAGCAGGCAGGTCGGCCGGGCGTCCGGGTCACTCCGGGTGGGGTCGCTGATCAACGCGTACGTCATGCCGAGGCCGACGCAGGCCAGCGCGGCCAGCGGCACCGCCCAACGCGGGGCGCGGGCGTGCAGGCGCAGCACCAGGCGGGTGAACCGGTCCGGCTCGACGGGCTGGTAGACCACCCCGGCCGGCCACGCCACCGGCCCGGGATGGCCGTAAGGCTCGGCAGGACCGGAGGGCCCGGCGTGGCCGTAAGGCTCGGCGTGCCCGTGCGGTTCGGCGTGTGCGGGTGCCTCCGCGTCCGGGTGCGGTGCGGTAGCGGGCCGGTCGACGCTCGTCACGAGGTCACCGTACACCGGCCACGCCCACCAGCGCGGCGGCCAACGGCGCGGCCAGGTCACCGGCGGCCGGCGGGGCGACCGCGTCCAGGCCGAGCCAGCCGGCCAGCCGGTACAGCTCGGCGGCGAGCGCCACGGCCGTCTCCCCCGGGTCGGCGCCCGGCTCCAGCCAGGCCGCCGGCACCAGCAGGACGCCCGCCTTCCGGTCGGCCTTCAGGTCGACCCGGGCGGTGAACCGCTCGCCCTGCCGGAACGGCAGTACGTAGTAGCCGTACACCCGCTGGGGCGCCGGCACGTAGATCTCGATGCGGTAGGTGAAGCCGAAGAGCCGCTCCGTGCGGGCCCGCTCCCAGACCAGCGGGTCGAACGGGCTGACCAGCGTGTTGCCCCGCACCCAGCGGGGCAGCCGGGCGGCGGCGTGCAGGAAGGCCGGCTGCCGCCACCCCTGGACGGTGACCGGGGTCAGCTCACCCGCCTCGACCAGCTCGGCGATCGCCTGCCGGGCCCCGGCCACCGGCAGGCGGAAGTAGTCCCGCAGCTCCGGCTCGGCGGCGACGCCCAGCGACCGGGCCGCGAGCGCCACCAGGGCGCGGTGCGCCTCGGCGACGGTCGGGGTGGGCGCGTCGAGCACGGTCGCCGGCAGCACCCGCTCGGGCAGGTCGTAGCGGCGGGCGAACGAGTTCGTGCGGTCGGCCGCGGTGACCTCACCGGCCCAGAACAGGAACTCCAGTGCCCGCTTCACGGTCGACCAGTTCCACCCCCAGTTGCCGGTCTCCCGGGGCGCGTCGTGCTCGACCTCGGCGGCGGTGAGCGGCCCCCGGGCGGCCACCTCGTCGCGCACCCACGCCACCAGCTCGGGCTGCTCCTGGGCGATCCGGCGCATCCCGCCCCACGCCTCGTCGCGCGCCTTGGCCATCCGCCAGCGCAGCGCCGGTTGCAGCCCCACCGGGACCAGCGACGCCTCGTGCGCCCAGTATTCGAACAGCTCGCGGGGGCGGCGGTAGGCGGCGGTGTCGAGCAGGGCGGTCGGGTAGGGCCCGAGCCGGCTGTAGAGCGGCAGGTAGTGCGCGCGTTGCAGGACGTTCACCGAATCCATCTGGATCAGCCCGACCCGGTCGAGCACCCGGCGCAGGTGCCGGCGGGTGGGCACGCCGGTGGGCGTCGGGTCGGCGAAGCCCTGGGCGGCCAGCGCGACCCGACGGGCCTGGGCGAGCGAGAGCGATTCCGGTGCGGCCATCGTCGGCGACCCTAATCCACCGGTACGACGCGGACGGAGCGGCGGCTGGACCGGTCGACCGCCGGGGCATACAACTGGACGGGTGCCCACCATCCGACCGGAGGAGCCGGACGACGCCGAGGCGATCGCCCGGGTGCACGTCCACGGCTGGCAGGCCGGGTACGCCGGCATCATGCCGGCCGAGGTGCTGCGCCGGCTGAACCCGGCCGCCTGGGCGCAGCGCCGCCGCGACCTCGGCACCGCCGACCCGGAGCACCCGTTCACCACGCTGGTCGCCGAGGCCGACGGGGAGGTCACCGGCTTCACCACGTTCGGGCCGTACCGGAACAACCAGGACCGCGGCGACCTCGACCCGGCGTGCGGCGAGTTGCTGGCCCTCTATCTGGAGCCGGCGCGCTGGGGTTCGGGCACCGGCGCGGCGCTGCTCGCCGCCGCCCGGGCCGGGCTGGCCGGGCGGGGCTGGACCGAGTACCGACTCTGGGTGCTCGCCGACAACGCCCGGGCCCGCCGCTTCTACGAGCGGGCCGGGCACTCACCGGACGGCGAGGAGTCCGCCTACCCGGTGCCGCTGCACGGTGGGCGCGATCCGGTCCTGCTCCGCGAGCTGCGGTACACCGCCCGGCTCGACCGCTGACCCGGCCGGCCCGGCGCCGCCCGCCGGCCCGCCGCCGCCGGCCGGGACCGCCCAGCGGCGGATCGGCAGGCCGAGCAGCAGGGCCAGGCTGATCCACACGTAGGTGTTGCTGCCGAGGAAGCCGTCCACGCCGGTGAAGTCCTTCTCCCAGGACCAGACGATCCGGCTGCACAGCAGCGCGTACCCGATCAGCGCGGCGGCCAGCAGCAGACGGCGCCGCCGGCTGCGGGCGGGCGCCGCCATGCCGTTGTCGACCAGCAGGATCAGCCCCGGCAGCAGCCAGACCAGGTGGTGCACCCAGGTCACGGGGCTGACCAGGCACATCACCGCACCGGTCAGGGCCAGGCCGGTGGCCTCGTCGCCGGCGGACACCGCGGCCCGGCAGCGCCAGCCCCAGACCGCCAGCGTGGCCAGGACCAACAGCAGCCAGGCCACGGTGCTCGGATGTTCCGGGTCGAGCCGGGCGACCACGCCGCGCAGCGACTGGTTGGAGACGAACGCCAGCTCGCCGACCCGGTCGGTGTTCCACAGCGCCTCGGTCCAGAACTCGCGGGACGCGTCCGGGAAGAGGCCGGCGGCGACGAGCGTGGCGACGGCGGCCGCCCCGACCGCCGTCGCGGCGGCCCGCCAGCGACCGGTGACCAGCAGGTAGACGATGAAGATGCCGGGGGTCAGCTTGATCGCGGTGGCCAGGCCGATGCCCACGCCGGCCCAGCGGCTGCCGACCGGCAGCAACCGGAGCAGGTCCACCGCCACCAGGAACAGCAGCAGCATGTTGACCTGACCGAAATTGACCGTCTCGCGCATCGGCTCGTACGCGGCGGCCAGGCAGAGCGCGACCGCGAGCGTGAACCAGCGGGTCCAGCCGGCCCGACGGGCCACCGGGTCCAGCAGCCACCAGATCACCACGGCGCTGACCACCACCGTCGCCGCCACGCTCACCACGATCGCCGCGCCCCACGGCAGGTACGCCATCGGCAGCATGACGAGCGCCGCGAACGGCGGGTAGGTGAAGCCGTACTGGGTGCCGGCCTTGAGGAAGTCGTAGATCTCGCCGCCGTCACGCACCCAGTAGGTGAGCGCGCCGTAGTAGACCTTCAGGTCGAAGAAGCCGTGCCGCACCGCCGCCACGGAGAGGAACACGGTGACCGCCGCGGCGAGCGCCACCACGGCCACGACCTGCGCGGTCGTCCGCCCGGCACCCTGCGCCACCGTCCTCCTCCTCGCCCTGCGTAGGCTCACGTGCCATGGCTGCAGGCTACGTCCGCCCCGCGCGTCCCGAGGACGTCGCCGAGATCGCACGCATCCAGCTCGCGACCTGGCGGGTCGCGTACCGCCGGATCCTGCCCCGGCACGTGCTCGACAACCTGGACGAGGCGTACCTCGCCCGGCGGTGGGGCGCGGCGGTGCAGGAGCCGCCCTCGGGCGCGCACCGGGTGCTGGTCGCCGTCGAACAGGCCGCGCAATCGTATCTGGTGGGGTTCGCCGCCTCCGGTCCGGCCGACGCCGAGGCGCTCGCCCCGGGCGAGCCGGCCGACGCGTTCGACGGGGGCGTGGCCGCGGTGACCGACCTGCTGGTCGAGCCGCGGTGGGGGCGGCGCGGGCACGGCAGCCGGCTGCTCGCCGCCGCCGTCGAGCACTGGCGCGCGGACGGGCTCACCCGAGCGGTGGCGTGGGCGTTCGACGCGGACGCGGCGACCCGCGCGTTCCTCGGCTCGACCGGCTGGGAGCCGGACGGCGCGACCCGGGCGCTGGACGTGGACGACATGCTGGTGCCCCAACTCCGGCTGCACGTGGCCGTCCCGGAGGAAGCGGCGCCGGCGCAGCGATGAGTTTCCGGCCGGCCGCCGGTCTGCCCTCCACGGGTGGCACCGGCGGTCCCGGCACGGGGCGGGACCGCCGGCCACCGGTCAGCCCTTGTCCGCGCCCTCGTTGGCGCCGCGTACGAAGTACCGCTGGAAGATCACGAAGAGCACCGCCACCGGGATGGTGGCCAGCAGCGCCGCGCCGAGCTTCAGCGGATACTGGTTGCCCTTGCCGAGCGAGCCGCCGACCAGGTCGGCCAGCCCTCGGGGCAGCGTGAACAGGCCCGGGTCCTGCACCGAGACGAGGCTGTGCGGGAACTCGTTCCAGGAGCCCTGGAACGACAGGATGGTCAGCGTGATCAGCGCCGGTCGGGCCATCGGCAGCACCACCGACCAGAACGTGCGGAAGACACCGGCGCCGTCGATCCGGGCCGCCTCCTCCACGCTGACCGGGATCGACTCGAAGAACTGTTTCATGATGAACACGCCGGCCGCGTCGGCGAGCAGCGGCACGATCAGGCCGGCGTAACTGTCGTACAGACCGATCTGCTTGAGTACCAGGAACTTCGGGATCAGCAGCACCACGCCCGGCACCGCCATCACCGCGATGACGGCGGCGAACAGCCCGGCCCGGCCCCGGAAGCGCAGCCGGGCCAGCGCGTAGCCGGCGAGCGAGTCGAAGAACACCCGGCCGAGCGTGACCAGCACGGTGACCAGCAGCGAGTTGCCGAGCCAGAGCGGGAAGTTGGTGCCGGAGAAGATCCGTTCGAAGCCGGCCAGCGTGAGCGGGTCCGGGATCGGCGACAGCGGGTTGGCCGCCGCGTCCGGCTCGGTCTTGAAGGAGTTGCCGAGCTGGATCACGAACGGGTAGAGGAAGACCAGTCCGAAGAAGATCAGGACGGCGTACCCGAGGAAGCGGTTGGCCCGGGCGCGCGGCTCGCGGTCGCGACGGCGCGCGACCGGCGCCGGCCGGTCGGTCAGCACGGCCATGTCAGGACCCCTCCGGTACGCGTCGCCGCCACCACCGGCCGCGCCGGTTGCCGTCCCGGTCGGCCATCAGCCGGCGCTGGAACAGGGTGAGCAGAATGATGATCAGGAACAGCACGAACGAGATGGCCGCGCCGGAGCCGTAGTCGAAGTCGCGGAACGCGGTCCGGTACGACAGGTACGCCGGGGTGAGCGTGGTCTTGGCCGGGTCACCCTGGCTCATCACGTACACCTGGTCGAAGACCTGCCAGGAGCCGATCAGTCCCAGCGTGACCACGAGGAACGTGGTGGGCTTGAGCAGCGGCAGCGTGACGTACCGGAAGCGCTGCCAGCGGGACGCCCCGTCGAGCATGCCGGCCTCGTCCAGCGCCACCGGGACGTTCTGCAACGCGGCCAGGTACATCAGCATGAACGTGCCCGAGGTGGTCCAGATGACCAGGCAGATGATCGACATCATGGCCACGCTGGGCCCGGAGAGCCACTCCCACCAGCTCAGCCCGAACGGGCCGCCGGAGGTGAGCGCGGCCGGCGGGGCGTCCAACCCGAACGCGCCGAGGACCAGGTGCAGCACGCCGCGACCGTCGGCGAACCACTCCGGCCCGTCGACGCCGAGCAGACCGAGCAGCCGGTTGACCGCGCCGGAGTTGGCGAACAGGAACAGGAAGACCACGCTGACCGCGACCGAGCTGGTCACGGACGGGAAGTAGAACGCGCTGCGGAAGAAGCCCTTCCCCTTCAGCAGCCGGTTGTTGACCACCAGGGCGAGACCGAGCGCGAGCGCGGTCTGCACCGGCACCACGAGCGCCACGTAGTAGATGTTGTTGCGGATGGCGGTCATGAAGTCGCGGCGGGCGAGCCCGTCGTCGGTGAACAGCCGGCTGTAGTTGTCGCCACCGACGAACGGCACGTCGCCGGTGAACGGGCTGCCCTGGCCGTTCCAGTCGGTGAGGCTCACCCAGAGCGCCATCAGGATCGGCAGCAGCAGGAAGAGCCCGAGGATCACGATCACCGGCGCGACGAAGAGCCAGCCGGCGAGGTTCTCGTTACTGCGGATGCCGCCCGTACGGCGACGCGGCGGGCCGGCCGACGCGGTGCCCGGCGCGGCGAGCGTGTCCGTTGCCATTCCCTCCTCCTTCGCTCGGTGGAGGTGGAAGGAGGGGCCCCTTGTTAACACCCGTCTGTTAACAGGGGGCCCCTCCTCACACCTCAGCCGCCGAGCGCCGCCTTGGCGTTCTTGTCGAAGTTCGCCAGGATCGTCTTCGGGTCACCGGTGGTCAGGCCCTGGAGGCCGGCCTCCAGGTCCCGCAGCACGCTGTCCATCTTCGGCGCGTTCACCGGGCCCTGGGCGTACTCGACGCCGTCGATGAACGGCTTGTCCGCCGGGAACGCGCCGGTGTACTGGTCGCGGACCGACTGGCGGGACGGCATCACGCCGAACGCCTTGGCGAAGCCGATCTGCTGCTCGCCGGCGGTCATCGCCTCGACGAACTTGATCGCCTGCTCCTTGTACTTCGACTTGGCCGCGATGCCCCAGCACTGGGTGAAGGAGAGCGTGCCCTGGCCCTTCGGGCCGGCCGGCAGCGGCACCACCTTGTACTTCACGTTCGGGAAGTCGTTCTGCAGGGCACCCTTGATCCAGTTGCCCTCGATGGTCATCACGGCCTTGCCCTTGCCGAACGCCTCGCCGGACCAGCCGGAGTCGAGCTGCTTCGGGAACTTCGCGTATCCGTTGGTGAGCAACGACTTGACGTACTGCAGGGCCTGGAGGTTCTCCGGGGTGTCCGCGGTCGGCTGCTTGCCGTCCTTGCTCATCAGCCAGCCGCCGTTCTGCACCATGAACGCGCCGATGCGGTCCCGGGTGTCGCCGAGCGCGAGCGCCACCTGGCCCTTGGCCTTGATCTTCTGGCTGACGGCGGTGAGCTGGTCCCAGGTGGTCGGCACGTCGGCGTCGGTCAGGCCGGCCTTGGCCCACAGGTCGGTGTTGATCTGGAGGGCCAGGGTGGAGAAGTCCTTCGGCGCGCAGTAGAGCTTGCCGTCGTAGGTGAACGCGGTGCGCAGGCTCTCGTAGAAGTCGTCGGAGTTGGCGACCTTGTCCCCGTACGGCTCCAGCGCGCCGACGCTGGCGAAGTCGGCGAAGCGGGCCGCGTCGACGTAGAAGACGTCCGGCGGGGTGCCGCCGGCCAGCGCCTGGCCGAGCTGCTGCGTGAGGTCCTGCGCCGGGGTGACGGTGGCGGAGTTGCCGGAGGAGCCGGCCCACGCGGCGGCGGCGTCCTTCACGGCCTTGGTCTCGGCGTCGCCGGAGGAGCCGATCAGGATCTGCAGGCTGGCCGGGCCGCTGGACTGCTTGGTGTCGGTGGCCGAGTCGTCGAAGCCGCTGCCGCAGGCGGCGGAGCCGAGCAGGGCGACGGCGGCGACGCCGGCCACCGCGGCCCGGGTGAGCATCCGTGGTGTCATCTGTTTCTCCTGGTGGGGGATGGGATCACGCCGAGTGCCGGAGCACCAGCGAGGGGTCGAGCAGCAGTTGGGGGTCGCGTTGTTGCCCGTCGAGCAGCCCGGTGAGCAGCTCGACGCAGCGGGCGGCGGCCTCGCCGAGCGGCTGGCTGACGCTGCTCAGCCCGACCGCGGCGGCCACCGGGGTGTCGTCGAAGCCGACGACCGCCACGTCGGTCCCGGCGTCGCGGGCGGCCTGCCACGCGCCGAGGGCCAGCGAGTCGCTGGCGCAGACCAACGCCGTCGGCGGCGCGTCGAGGGCGAGCAGCGCGCGGGCCTCGCGCTCCCCCTCGGCGATGCCGTCCTCGGTGGCGCGGTCCGGTGCGGCGCCGTCGAGGCCGACCTCCGCCATCGTGGTACGCCAGCCGGCGCGCCTGTCGTCGCCGACGCCGGAACCGGCGGGCCAGCCGAGGAACGCGATCCGACGGTGGCCGGCGGCGAGCAGGTGTCGGGTGGCCTGGGCGGTGCCGGCGGCGCCGTCCACGTCGACCCAGGGGTGCGCCTCCGGCGTGTCCCAGGGCCGGCCGAACGTCACGAACGGCACCTCCCGCTCAGCCAGCCATGCGGTACGCGGGTCGCGGTGCTTGGTGCCGGTGAGCACGAACGCGTCCAGGTCGTACGCGCCGAGCAGGTCGTCGTAGGTGGAGATCTCGTCGTCGTCGTGGCGGGCGGTGTAGAGCATGACCCGGTAGCCGGTGGCGTCGGCGGTCTCGGTGAGGCCGTGCAGGAAGCGGTCGAGCACGGAGCCGTTGATGCCGTCCCGGGTGGGCTCGATGCGGACGGCGATGAGCCGGGACCGCCCGGTCCGCATCTGGCGGGCGGCCTGGTTGGCCCGATAGCCGAGCGCGGCGATGGCCTCCCGCACCCGGCGGCGGGTGTCCTCGCGGACGATGTGCGGGGCGTTGAGCACGTTGGAGACGGTCTGCCGGCTGACCTGGGCATGCCGGGCCACGGTCGCGATGGTTACCTTTTCTCCCACGAAATCCCTCTCGCCGCCTTGAACGATCCAATGCCGATGCGGCAGGATTAGATCGTTCAAAGTTTCTGGAATGTTTCGCACTCTGCACCCGGCCGCAGCCAGTTGTCAAGACATCCGCGCCACCGATCAGCACCAGGAGTTCCCCCGTGACCGAACGCCACCTCCAACCACTGCTGCACGACCTGGTCGGGGTGGTGCACGCCCCCACGAGCGCGCTCGGCGACGCGGCCGGACAGCTCCGGCCGCACGGCGTCCAGGGCGTCTTCCACGCCGACGCCCGGGTGCTCTCCCGCGCCGAGCTTCGCCTCGACGACCGGGTGCCGGAGACGATCGCGAACGGCGCCGCCGGCCCGCACGGCGCCCGCTTCGTCGCGCTGGCCCGCTGGCTCGGCGACGCCACCCCCGACCCGACCGTCCGGGTCGAACGCACCCGACGGGCCGGCCCGGCCGGTCTCACCGAGGAGATCGTGGTGTCGTCCACCGCCACCGAGCCGGTCCGCACCACCGTCACCGTGGACCTGGCCTGCGATCTCGCCCCGATCGAGCAGGTCAAGACCGGCCACACCGGCCAACCGCTGGAGGCCAAGGCCGGGGAGCCGGGCCGGGTGCAGTGGGCCGCCGACGGCCTCACCGTGACCGTGACCGGCGCGGGCGCCACCGTGGACGCCACCGGCGAGCGCGCCGTCGCGCCGCGCCTGAGCTGGGCGGTCGCCGTCGACCCGGGCGACTCGGTCACGCTGCGCTGGCGGCTCGCCGTCACCGACCCGCGGGCCGTGGTGACCGCCGCGCCGCCCGGCCCCGGCTGGGCCGAACCCCGGGTCGCCGCCGACGACCGCCGACTGCTCCGGCTGCTCAACCGGTCCCTGGCCGACCTGCACGCGCTGCGCCTGGCCGAGCCGGCCCACCCGGAGGACGTCTTCCTCGGCGCCGGCGTGCCCTGGTTCCTCACCCTGTTCGGCCGGGACAGCCTCTGGGCCGCCCGGATGATGCTGCCGCTCGGCACCGAGCTGGCCGCCGGCACGCTGCGGGTGCTGGCCCGCCGGCAGGGCACCCGGGTCGACCCGGCCACCGGCGAGCAGCCCGGCAAGATCCTGCACGAGCTGCGCCGGCACGAGTTCGCCCCGAACGAGGGGCTGCGGCTGCCGCCCGCGTACTACGGCACCGTCGACGCGACCATGCTCTGGGTCAGCCTGCTGCACGACGCCTGGCGCTGGGGCCTGCCCGCCGACCAGATCGAGCCGCTGCTGCCGCACCTGGAGGCGGCGCTGCGCTGGCTCGGGGAGCACGCCGACGCCGACGGCGACGGCTTCGTCGAGTACATCGACACCACCGGCCACGGCCTGGCCAACCAGGGTTGGAAGGACTCCGGCGACGCGGTGCGCTTCCGCGACGGCCGGCTGGCCGCGCCGCCGATCGTGCTGGCCGAGGTGCAGGGGTACGCGTACCGCGCGGCCACCGACGGGGCGGACCTGCTGGACGCGTTCGGTCGTCCGGACGCCGACCGCTGGCGCGGCTACGCCGACCGGCTCGCCACCAGGTTCCGCGCGGCGTTCTGGGTGGACGGCCGCCACGGCCCGCAACCCGCGCTGGCACTGGACCGGGACAAGCGCCCGGTCGACGCGCTGACCAGCAACATCGGCCACCTGCTCGGCACCGGGCTGCTGTCGGACGCCGAATCTGCCCAGGTGGCGGCGCTGCTCTCCACCGAGGCGATGGCCGGCGGCTTCGGGCTGCGCACCATGTCCACCGACGACGCCGGGTTCAGCCCGCTGTCGTACCACTGCGGTTCGATCTGGGCGCACGACACCGCGATCGTGCTCGCCGGGCTGGCCCGCGACGGGCACCGGGACGCGGCGCTACGCCTCGCCGACGGCCTGCTCGCCGCCGCCGAGGCGTTCGACTACCGCCTGCCCGAGCTGTACGGCGGCGACGACCGGGCGGCGCTCGGCCGACCCGTGCCCTACCCGGCGGCGTGCCGCCCGCAGGCCTGGTCGGCGGCGGCGGCCGTGCTGCTGCTCCAGGCCGGTCTCGGCGTCTACCCCGACGTGCCGAACGGCCGGGTCGACCTGCGCCCGCTGGCCGGCCCGGAACTGGGCGCGCTCACCGCGACCAACCTCCGCATCGCCGGCACCCCGGTGACGGCCACGGTCACCCACACCGGCCACCCCACCCTGACAAACCTGCCCTCCACCCTGCGCCCCGCCCACATCCCCACCCCCCGCACCCCCTCCGAAACCCCCCTTCCCCGCCCCTGACGGCGTTGATCAAGAAGTTTGCGTCGGATCCGACGGCGACCCTGACGCAAACTTCTTGATCAACGGGGGCGGGTCAGGAGGGGTGGAGTTCGGCCACCAGTTCGTCGTCCTCCATGGCGCCGGTGGGGCGGAAGCCGAGTGAGGTGTAGAGGGCGGCGGCCGCGGTGTTGTCCGGGTGGTAGCTCAGTCGGATCGGCCGGCCCGCCTCGGCCAGCCAGTCGGCCAGCGTGCGTACCGTGGCGCGGCCCAGCCCCCGGCCCTGCTCGGCGGCATCGACGACCATGCCGCCGATCCAGCGGGAGCCGTCGTCGTCCACGCCCCACATCACGTGCCCCACCACGGTGTCGTCGGCGTACACGGCGAGCGAGTTCCAGACGTCCGAGTGCGTGGAGAGCAGCAGGTAGCGGGCGGCCAGCGCGGCGACGAAGGCGCGCTGGTCGTCACGCGGGGCCACGTCGGCCACCGGCCGCCAGTTGTCGTCGTCCACCGGCCGCAGGGTCACCCGGCGGCCGAGGCGGTCACGCTCTCCAGAGTCGATCATGGTGGTCAGCCTAGGCTCGGCTGCGCCCACCGACCATCGATTTCGCCGAGGTCACGGCGGTCCGGCAGGCGTTAATAGGGTCCCCTTGTTATGCAGAATGCGTTAACCGGGGGCCCCTCCTTCACGTCAGTCGGTGGCGAGGGCGACGCGGTCGAGGTACGGGCGCGGGTCGCCGGCGCCGAGGTCGGTGACCCCGGCGCTGCACAGTGCGCCGATCGCCAGGGTCCGACGCACGGCGGCGAAGGTGATCACGTGACCGATGGTGCCGCCGAGCGTGTGGGTGCTCGGGGGCGTGCAGGTGGTGTCGACGAACGTGTCGGCCAGGGTGCCGTCGGCAAGCGTCCGGGCCACGAAGGCCCGCCAGTCGCGGCCGGCGACCGCGTGCCGGGCGGCCAGGCCGGTCATCGACCGGTCGCTCTCGTCGGGCCACTCGCCGCCGCGCAGCGCCGAGAGCCAGTGTTCCTCCTGCGTGACCATGGCGTTGACCAGTGAGCGGAGCGTCGGCTGCTCGTCGATGGTTTCCACGGACACGGTGACGGGCCGGTCGAGGACCTGGTCGTCGAGACCGGCGGCGCGGTCGATGATCGCGGTGAGCGTCTGGACGTGGTGGTCGACCAGGGACTGGAGCACGTTCATCGGGGTCTCCTGACGTGCGGCCGGCAGCCTCAGGCCACCGGGCGGTTGGAAGTGGACGCCGCTGGGGCAGGGCAGCTCCAGCTCGCGGAAGGTCGGCGGACGACGTCGCCGGACCGCGGTCGGGGCGAAGCCGTACGACCGACGGAAGGCACGGGTGAACGCCTCGTGCGAGCCGTACCCGGCCTCGACCGCGATGTCGAGGACGGTCCGGTCGCTGGTGACGAGCCGGTACGCCGCCCGTTCCAGGAGCAGTCGCCGGCGCAGCACGCCGGGCGGTTCGCCGGTGGCCGCGGCGACCAGCCGGTCGAAGTGGAACCGGGACAGGTGGGCCCGCGCGGCCAGGTCGACCGGGGCGACCTCCGGGTCGTCGAGCGCGGCCTGGAGCACGTCGAGGAGGCCGGTGAGTCCGTCCGTCGAGGTCATGCGCCCAGCCTGCACCCGCCGACGACCACGCCGCTTGATCGCCGTTGCGCAGCCGCACCCCAACACGCCGGCCATCAGCACGCCGGCCGGCCGGCGCGGCGGGAATCAGTCGAGCAGGGCGTCCAGGCCGACGGTCAGGCCCGGCCGGCGACCCACCTCGCGGACCGCCAGCAGCACCCCGGGCATGAACGAGGCCCGGTCGTACGAGTCGTGCCGGATGGTCAGCGTCTCACCGGTGGTGCCGAACAGCACCTCCTGGTGGGCGACCAGGCCGGTGGCGCGTACCGCGTGCACGCGTACCCCGTCGATGTCGGCGCCCCGGGCGCCGGCCACCTCGTCGCGGGTGGCGTCCGGCGCGGGACCGAGACCGGCCTCGGCGCGGGCCGCCGCGATCAGCCGCGCGGTGTGGGTGGCGGTGCCGCTCGGCGCGTCCAGCTTGCGCGGGTGGTGCTGCTCGACGATCTCGACCGACTCGAAGTGCCGGGCGGCGCGCGCCGCGAACTGCATCATCAGCACCGCGCCGATGCCGAAGTTGGGCGCGATCACCACGCCCACCGACGGCCGGTCGGCCAGCCACTCCCGCACCTGGGCGAGCCGCTGCTCGGTGAAGCCGGTGGTGCCCACCACCGCGTGGACGCCGCGCTCGACGCACCAGCGCAGGTTGTCCATGACCGCGTCGGGCGTGGTGAAGTCGACGACCACCCCGGCGCCGGCGCCGGCCACCGCGGCCAGGTCGTCGCCCTGGTCGACGGCGGCCACCAGCTCCAGGTCGGCGGCGGCGTCGACCGCCTTGCAGACCTCCAGGCCCATCCGGCCCCGGGCACCCAGCACACCGACCCGCGCCGCCTCGGCCGAGCCCTTCTCCCGCACGTCAGTCACGGGGCACAACCTATCCCAATCGGGACGCGCCCCACCCGCCGGACCGGTCAGCTGTCGACCGGGAACGCGCCGGAGTCGAACGGGCCGACCACGGCCAGCGACATCGGTCGGCCGAGCAGCTCGGCGGCGAGGTCGTTCACGTCCGCCAGCGTCACCGCGTCCACCCGGGCCAGCAGTTCGTCCACCGGCATCAGGTTGCCGTAGAGCAGCTCGCCCTTGGCCAGCCGGCTCATCCGGGAGCCGGTGTCCTCCAGCCCGAGCACGAACGAGCCCTTGCTCATCCCCTTGCCCCGGACCAGCTCGGCCTCGGTGATCCCCTCGGCGGCCACCCGGGCCAGCTCGGCGCGGGTCAGGGCCAGCACCTCGTCCACCTTGCCGGGCGCGCAGCCGGCGTAGACGGCGAACACGCCGCTGTCGGCGTACTGGCTGGCGTAGGAGTAGACCGAGTACGCGAGGCCGCGCTGCTCCCGGATCTCCTGGAACAGCCGGCTGGACATGCCGCCGCCGAGCACGTTGTTGAGCACGCCCAGGGCGAAGCGCCGCTCGTCGGTGCGGTCGATGGCGGGGCAGCCGAGCAGCACGTGCGCCTGCTCGGTCTCCTTCGGCTCGACAAGTGTGGTGGCCGACTTCGTGCGTACCGCCGGGGTGGTCGCGCGGTGCGGCGCCGGCGCGGCCGGGTCGGTGTCCAGCGGGGTGTCCCGCAGCGCCTGCCGGACCAGCTTGACCACGGCGGCGTGGTCGAGGTTGCCGGCGGCGGCGATGACGATCTGCGGCGCGGTGTACCGGCTGCGGTAGAAGTTCTGGATCTGCCGCCGGGTCATCGGCGTGACCGTCTCCTCGGTGCCGGAGATGAGCCGGCCGAGCGGGTGGTCGCCGTAGACGGCGCGGGCGAACAGGTCGTGCACCTCGTCGCCGGGCTCGTCGTCGTGCATGGCGATCTCTTCGAGGATGACGCCGCGTTCGGTCTCCACGTCGGCGGCGGCCAGTACCGAGTCGGCGACCGCGTCGCACATCACGTCGATGGCCAGCGGCAGGTCCTCGTCCAGCACCCGCGCGTAGTAGCAGGTGTATTCCTTCGTGGTGAACGCGTTGGTCTCGCCGCCCACCGCCTCGATCTCGGACGAGATCTCCAGCGCGCTGCGCTTCCTGGTGCCCTTGAAGAGCAGGTGTTCCAGGAAGTGCGCGGCGCCGGCCTGCGACCCGGTCTCGTCCCGGGAGCCGACCGCCACCCAGATGCCGAACGAGACGCTGCGCATCGCCGGGATCGCCTCGGTGAGCACCCGCAGTCCGCTGGGGAGCACGGTGCGCCGGACGGTGCCGCCGAGCGGGTCGTCGCTGAGGGTGCGGGTGACCGCCCGTGCCGCCGGGGTGGACGAACTCACGACAAACCTGCTCTCCGTGCCACGAAGGGTGGGGTGGGACGAACGACGGCTCCAGCCCGCCGTGCGACCTGGAGCCGTGGGCCGGCCCGGGTGACGCGGACGTCACCCGGGCCGGTCGGTCGATCAGCTGTGCCGGGTGCGGCGACGCGGGCGGTCGCCGCCCTCACCGCCACCCTCCGAGCGACGCTCGCCGCCGCGGTCGCCGCCGCGCTCGCCACGGTCGCCGCCGCGCTCGCCACCACGGTCACCACGCGGGCCACGGTCGCCGCCGCGGTCCCGGCCGGCCGGACGCTCGCCACCGGCGGCCTCGCCGGCGGCCGGCGCCTCGGCGCCCTCCGGACGGATCTTGTCCAGGTAGATCTTGCCGCGGGCGTCGATGTCGGCGATCTCGACCTCGACCTTGTCGCCGACGTTGAGGAAGTCCTCGACCTTGTCGACGCGCTTGCCGTCGCCCACCTTGGAGATGTGCAGCAGGCCGTCGCGGCCCGGCAGGAGCGAGATGAACGCGCCGAACGCGGCCGTCTTCACCACGGTGCCGAGGAACCGCTCCCCCACCTTCGGCAGGGTCGGGTTGGCGATGCCGTTGATCCGGTCCACCGCGGCCTGGGCCGACGGGCCGTTGGTCGCGCCGACGTAGATCGTGCCGTCGTCCTCGATGGAGATCTCGGCGCCGGTCTCGTCCTGGATCGCGTTGATGGTCTGGCCCTTCGGGCCGATCACCATGCCGATCTTGTCGACCGGGATCTTGACGGTGGTGACCCGCGGCGCGTAGTCGGACATCTCGGCCGGCGTCTCGATGGCCCGCTGCATCACGTCGAGGATGGTCTGCCGGGCCTCGTGCGCCTGCTGGAGCGCGGCGGCCAGCACGTCCGACGGGATGCCGTCGAGCTTGGTGTCGAGCTGGAGCGCGGTGACGAAGTCACGCGTGCCGGCGACCTTGAAGTCCATGTCGCCGAACGCGTCCTCGGCGCCGAGGATGTCGGTCAGCGTCACGTACTGGGTCTTGCCGTCGACCTCGTCGGAGATGAGGCCCATGGCGATGCCGGCGACCGGGGCCTTCAGCGGCACACCGGCCGAGAGCAGGCCCAGCGTCGAGGCGCAGACCGAGCCCATCGAGGTGGAGCCGTTGGAGCCGAGCGCCTCGGAGACCTGCCGGATGGCGTACGGGAACTCCTCGCGCGACGGCAGCACCGGGATCAGCGCCCGCTCGGCCAGCGCGCCGTGGCCGATCTCGCGCCGCTTCGGCGAGCCGACGCGGCCGGTCTCCCCGGTGGAGTACGGCGGGAAGTTGTAGTTGTGCATGTAGCGCTTGCGGTTCTCCGGGGACAGCGTGTCCACCATCTGCTCCATGCGGAGCATGTTCAGCGTGGTGACGCCCAGGATCTGGGTCTCGCCGCGCTCGAACAGCGCCGAGCCGTGCACCCGCGGCAGCACGCCGACCTCGGCGCTCAGCGGACGGATGTCACGCGGGCCGCGGCCGTCGATGCGGACCTGCTCGCGCAGCACCCGGTTGCGGACCTCGGACTTGGTCAGCGAGCGGAACGCGGCGGACAGCTCCTTCTCGCGGCCCTCGAAGCGGCCGGACAGCTCCTCGGCGACCTTGGCCTTGATGCGGTCCAGGGCCTCCTCGCGGTCGGCCTTGCCGGCGATCTTGAGCGCCTCGGTGACGTCGGCGCGGGCCACGTCGGCCACCGCGTCGTACGCGTCGTCGGAGTAGTCCAGGAACACCGGGAACTCGCTGACCGGCTTGGCGGCCACCTCGGCCAGCTCGCTCTGCGCCCGGCACAGCTCGCGGATGGCCGGCTTGGCGGCCTCCAGGCCGCTGGCCACGATCTCCTCGGTCGGCGCGGTGGCGCCGTCCGAGATCAGGGCCACCGCGTTCGGGGTCGCCTCGGCCTCGACCATCATGATCGCGACCTCGCCGTCGGCCAGGGTGCGACCGGCCACGACCATGTCGAAGGTGGCCCGGGCCAGCTCCTCCAGGGTCGGGAAGGCGACCCACTGGCCGTCCACGTGCGCGACCCGGGTCGCCCCGATCGGGCCGGAGAACGGCAGGCCGGAGAGCTTGGTCGACATCGAGGCGGCGTTGATGGCCACCACGTCGTACGGGTGCTGCGGGTCGAGCGCCAGCACGGTCTCGACGACCTGGACCTCGTTGCGCAGGCCCTTGACGAACGACGGGCGCAGCGGCCGGTCGATCAGCCGGCAGGTGAGGATGGCGTCCTCGCTGGGCCGGCCCTCGCGGCGGAAGAACGAGCCGGGGATCCGGCCCGCGGCGTACATCCGCTCCTCGACGTCGACGGTCAGCGGGAAGAAGTCGAACGACTCACGCGGCTGCTTGCCGGCGGTGGTGGCGGAGAGGACGACCGTCTCGCCGAGCTGGGCGACGACGGAGCCGGCGGCCTGCCTGGCCAGTCGGCCGGTGGAGAAGGTGATCTCACGGGTGCCGAAGGACCCGTTGTCGATCACGGCGGTGCGGGATTCGGTGCCGAGGTTGGTCTCGGTCATGTGCTGTGGTGCTCCTTCGCGTCGTCGGCCGACGACACGGGAACTGCTCAGGCGGCCGGTCTTCGATCGAAGCGCCCGGGTGGGCCGGCATGATGCCGGGATTCCCGGGGGCCACTACCGGAGACCGGTGCTGACCGGCTCCCTCTCGGGTCGTCGCGCGGCCGGGTTTCTTTCTGGTGGTACCGGAACGGGGGAGCGGCCGAGTGGCCACTCCCCCGTCAGCTCATCGGCGCAGGCCGAGCCGCTCGATGAGCGAGCGGTAGCGGTTGATGTCCTTCTTCTGGACGTAGTTGAGCAGCCGACGGCGCCGGCCGACCAGCAGCAGCAGCCCACGGCGGCTGTGGTGGTCGTGCTTGTGCACCTTCAGGTGCTCGGTCAGCTCCGCGATCCGCTTGGTCAGGACCGCGACCTGCACCTCCGGCGAACCGGTGTCGCCCTCGGCGGTCGCGTACTCCTGGCGGATCTTGGCCTTGGCTTCCTGGTCGAGCGCCATGTTCTCCCTGTTTCGTGGGTGGTTCGATGAGGTCTGTCGGAGCGGTCGTGGCGACCGGTGCGACGGACCGGATTCCTCGCGCCCGCGGCGTCGTGCAGGCACGCGAGGCTCCCGTCGGTCAGCCGACGTCTCCGTCAGCCTACCAGCCCCGGACCGGACCGGCCGGTCAAGGTCTCCCCTCGCGGGTCAGGACACCGCCCGTCGGGTGCGCTCCACGTCCTCGGCGATCTGGGCGACCAGCGGCTCGATCGCGTCGTACGTCCGTTGCTCGCGCAGGTGCGCCACGAAGTCCAGCGCCAGCCGCTCACCGTACAGGTCACCGGAGAAGTCCAGCGCGTACGCCTCCACCCGGCGTTCCCGGCCGGAGAACGTCGGGTTCGTGCCGATCGACACCGCCGCCACGAGCGGGTCGCCGCCGCGACGCACCAGCCGGGCCGCGTACACCCCGTCGGCGGGCACCGCCGCGTACCGGTGGGTCAGCAGGTTGGCGGTGGGGTAACCCAGCTCACGTCCGCGCTGGTCGCCGCGGACCACCACACCCTCGACCCGGTGCGGGCGGCCCAGCGCCGCCGCCGCCGCGCGCACGTCACCGGCGTCGACGCAGGAGCGGATGTACGTGGACGAGAAGACGGTGCCCGCCTCGGCGACCAGCGGGGCGTCTTCCACGCCGAAGCCGAACGTGCGGCCCAGCCGCTCCAGCAGCGCCACGTCACCGGCCGCCCGGTGCCCGAACCGGAAGTTGTCGCCGACCACGACCAGCGCGGCGTGCAGGTGCTCGGTGAGGATGTCGTGCACGAACGCCTCGGCCGGCAGCCGGGAGAACTCGGCGGTGAACGGCACCACGCAGAGCACGTCCACGCCGAGCGCCTCGATCAGCTCCGCCTTGCGGGCCGGCTCGGTGAGCACCGCCGGGTGCGACCCGGGGCGGACCACCTCGGCCGGGTGCGGGTCGAACGTCACCACCACCGACTTGACGCCCAGTTCCCGGGCGCGCGCCACGGCGTGCCCGATGGTGGCCTGGTGCCCCTGGTGCACCCCGTCGAAGACGCCGATGGTGACCACCGAACGCCCCCAGCCGCCGGGCGCCGCCTCGTACCCCCGCCACCGCTGCATGCCGTTCCTCCCCTGTCCGCCGCGCGCGCCGTCAGGCCGGGGCCAGCACGATCTCCGCGCGGGCCCGCCCGTCCCGTTCGCTGACGATAGCGATCAGCCCGCCCGCCGGATCGAAGACCGCGTACGGACCGGCGATCCCGGCCGGGGCCAGCGGCCCGCCGTGGGACAGCGTGCGGGTCTCCTCGGCGGTGGCGTCCCGGCGCGGGAAGAACCGCGCGGCGGCGGCGTCCAGCGGCAGGTTCACCACCTCCGGCGCGCGCTGTTCGAGCTGCGCCAGGGTGGCCGCCTCGGCCAGCGCGAAGCCGCCGACGGCGGTCCGACGCAGCGCGGTGAGGTGGCCGCCGACCCCGAGGGCCAGGCCCGCGTCCCGCGCGACGGCCCGGATGTACGTCCCGGACGAGCAGGTCACGTCCACGTCCACGTCCACCACGTCCGGGGTGTCCCGGCGGATGGCCAGCACGTCGAGGCGGGAGACGGTGACCCGACGGGCCGGCAGGTCCACGCTCTCCCCGTCGCGGACCCGCTTGTACGCCCGCTCTCCGTTGATCTTGATGGCGCTCACCGCGCTCGGCACCTGGTCGATCTCGCCGGTCAGCGCCGCCAGCGCGGCCCGGATCGCGTCGTCGGTCACCCCCGCCGTGGCGGTGGTGGCGATCACGTCCCCCTCGGCGTCGTCGGTGACAGTGGCCTGGCCGAGCCGGATCGTCGCGGCGTAGCTCTTGCCCGCGCCGATCACGTAGGTGAGCAGCCGGGTCGCCCGCCCCACCCCGATCACGAGCACACCGGTGGCCATCGGGTCCAGCGTGCCGCCGTGCCCGACCCGGCGGGTCCGGGCCAGCCGCCGGATGCGGGCCACCACATCGTGCGACGTCATGCCGCCGGGCTTGTCGACCACGATCAGACCGTCTGTGCTCACGCCCGCCAAGCCTGCCAGACGGCGGCGACCGACCCCGCGGGGGATACCGCCCCGGTCAGCGGAGTGTCAAGATCATGCGCCCTCGTCCCCACCGCCCCGGAAGTCCGATGACCGATCACCGCGCCACCCCCGAGCCCCACCCCGCCGACCCGCTGTCCGCGGATGCTCTGGGGCGGGTTCCCGAGTGGCTCCGCCAGGCCGCCCCGGAGGCCGAGCCCACCCGCCTCGCCCGCTGGCGCATCGGCCTGAACCGGCACTCGGGCAAGCTGCTCGGCGGCGCGGTCGCGGTGCTGCTGTTGGCCTGCGCCGGGGTGGTCACCACGGTCGGCTACCAGGGATACCGACGCTGGCAGGCGGGACCGGTGGCCCATCCGACGGTCAGCCCGCCCGGCGGCGAGCAGGCCGTCACCTCGGCGTCGCCGCCACCGACCACCGGGCCGTTCGACGGCACCCCGGCCGCCGGCTTTCCGCGGGGCGCGGCCGGGATCGCGCTGCCCCGGGCCAAGCGGACCGGCCCGTTCACCGAGAAGCAGGTGGCCGACACGCTGGCCAAGGTGCGCAGGGCGCTGGTGACCGCCCGGCTGGACCGCGCGTTCTTCAGCGCGAAGGACCCGGAGCGGCTGGTCCGCCAGTTCGCGCCGGACGCCCGGGCCGACCTGCGCCGCGACGTCCCCTCCGGCGAGGTGGGCAGCTACGCCACCCGGCTGACCCCCGGCGCCCGGCTCACCGCCGACCAGCCCCGGGTCAAGGGCCGGATCAGCTACCGGGCCACCAGGGATCCGCACGGCATCCGGATCCTGGCGGTCACCACGAACTTCGTCTGGGCGTACGCGTTCCCCACCGCGAGCACCGAGCCGGGCGACGGTGTCGTGGTGGTGCACGACACCGTGGTGTGGAGCGTGCCCCACCCGGACGACGTGCGCCGCGGCTCGCTCGGGCTCTGGCTCGAGAAGTCCGACTCGTACGCCTCCAACATCGACTGCGCGGCCTGGGACAAGGGCCTGCTCGCGCTTGGCAAGCCCGCGTTCGGCGGTCCCGTCGACCCGGATCCGGACGCGGTCTTCGACCCGGACAAGACCCTCGACCTCCCGGACACCTGCTGACGTCGGCCCGGCCGATGCCCGCCCGACGCGCGGCGGTCAGCGGACCGCGCCGACGACCGCCCAGGCGCCGGAACGCAGTCGCAGCAGCAGCGCGATCAGCCGGAGCACCACGAACAGCGTCAGCCCGGCCCAGATCCCGCCCAGCCCGAGGTCGAGGCCGTAGGCCAGCCAGATCGCCGGCAGGAACCCGCCCAGCGCGGCCACGATGGTGAGGTTGCGCAGGTAGCGCACGTCGCCGGCGCCGATCAGCACCCCGTCGAGCGCGAACACCACGCCACCGATCGGCTGGAGCGCGACCAGCCAGGGCCAGGCCACCAGGGCCTGCTCGCGTACCTGCGGATCGGAGCTGAACAACGACGGCACCCCGCCGGCGCCGGCGGCGATGAGCACCGCGAACGCCACGCCGCACACGCCGCCGAGCACTGCGACGCGGCGGGCGAGGAACCGCGCGCCGGCCGCGTCGCCGGCGCCGAGCGCGGCGCCGACCAGGGCCTGCGCGGCGATCGCGAGGGCGTCCAGCACCAGCGCGGTGAAGAACCACAGTTGTACGGCGATCTGGTGCGCGCCGACCGCGGCGGCGCCGAAGCGGGCCGCGACCGCGGTCGCCGACAGGAAGCTCGCCTGGAAGGCGACGCCCCGGACGAGCAGGTCGCGGCTGAGCACCAACTGCTGCCCGATGGTGCGGGGCCGGGGCCGCAGGGAGACCCGCTCGCGGACCAGCGCCGCCGCGAAGAGGACGCCGGAGAGCGTCTGCGCCACCGCGTTCGCCACCGCGGAGCCGACCAGGCCGAGCCCGGCCGGGTAGACAAGCAGCGGGCAGAGCAGCGCGGAGAGCAGGTTGGGGGCGAGCACGAACAGCAGCGGCCGGCGGGTGTCCTGGATACCGCGCAGCCAGCCGTTGCCGGCGGCGGCGAGCAGCAGGCCGGGGGCACCGAGCGCCGCGACCCGCAGCCAACCGGCGGCGGCGTCGGCCACCTCGCCGGGACCGCCCACGAGGGTACGCGCCAACGCGCCCCCGCCGATGCCGATGGCGACCGCCACCAGCACACCGGCGGTCAGCGCGAGCCAGGACGCCTGGACGCCCTCGGCCACCGCGGCGGCCCGGTCCCCCGCACCGAACCGGCGGGCCGACCGCCCCGTGGTGCCGTACGCGACGACGGTGCCGATCCAGGCGGTCAGTGTCATGACCGTGCCGCCGACGGCGAGCGCGGCGAGCGGCACCCGCCCGAGATGGCCGACCACCGCGGTGTCGACGAGCACGTAGAGCGGCTCGGCGGCCAGCACCACCAGCGCGGGCAGGGCGAGCGCGGCGATCCGCCGGGGCGTGGCGGCGGAGGCGGGGGCGGCAGTCGTGCTCATCGCCGCCGATCCTGGCACGCGCTCGGTAAGGAACGCAACCCGCTAGGACCGCTTACCCATCCCGGCCAGGAAGCGAGCCACGTCCCGCCGGCCGCGCAGCCGACGCACCGGCAGGTTCGGGGCGTACGCGGCGACGGCCGCCAACACCCGGGGGCGGGAGTGGCGCGGATAGCGCCAGACGTAGCGCAGGAATTCGAGGTCGACGCGCTCCGGGCAGCCCTCGGGAAGATCGGGTCGGGGCTCGGCGCGGTGGGCCCAGCGGCGACGCGTCACCCGGGCCAGGCACCGCAACCGGTGCGGGTCACAGAGCACCAGCAGGTCGGCGTGGGGCAGCCGGAGGTCGAGGGTGCTGGCGTAGTTGCCGTCCATCACCCAGGCCGGGCGGGCAGCCAGCGCGGCCACCTCGGCGCGGAACTCGGCGCCGGTCGAAGCGACCCAGCCGGGCCGCCAGTAGTGACGGTCGAGGTGGATCAGCGGGAGGTCGAGTCGCCGGGCCAGTTCACCGGCGAGGGTGCTCTTGCCGGCACCCGAGCTGCCGACGACGAGGATGCGGCGCACCGGGTGACGGTAGCGCTGTCGTTCCACCGCGCGGCGGCCCCGCCCGGCGGCGGGGGTGGGCGCGGGCTCCGGTCCGGTGTCGCGGGCGCGGCGACCGGTGCGGCGGTGACGCTGGCGGTGGGGCCGGTCACGGTGTCGCGGGGCCCCGGCCGGCCGGCGTCACCGCCGGACGGCCTGCGTCACTGACGGGTGTCCATCGAGGTCTGCAACGCGCGACGCATCTGCTCACGCGCCTCGTCGTTGGTGGTCTCGGTCTGCGGCTTGCGCTTGCTCGGCATGGCATGTCCTTCCAGGGTGCGGACCACCGAGGCACGGCGGCCCTGCGGGCGTCCGACGCCCCGTCGTCGACGACGCGACGACCGTCGCGCCGCGACCGGAGTCGTCGGCCTGCTGCGCGCCGGGCAGCGGTCCGGGATCACCGGAGCGGCTCGCCTGGCAGCGTGAGCCCGGGTCGGTCTGACCCTGGAGGGAGGTAGCGCCGGGTGCGGCACCACCCCCCGTGACCAGCGCCGCGAAGCGCCGGTCCCGCACCCAAATTAACGTTCACTTTCCAGATAGTGCCCACTGTTCCCGCGATGCGGACAGCCGACCCCGTTTCCGGCGGCGTCTCAGCGGGCGAGAAAGTGCCAGCCCAGCCACCACCAGAAGCCGAACAGACCGATCCGGCCCACCGGCACCGGCCCGACCTCGTACCGCATGACGAAGGCGCAGACGTCCGCCAGGGACGGCACCCGGGAACCCTCCCGACGGGCGGCCCACTCGACGACCGCGAACAGCAACAGGGCGGTCAGGAAGCCGCCGATGGCCAACGCGCGCATCATCGGCGGACCAGTCCCCAGAACGCGGCCAGCCAGGCGAACCAGGCCCCCGAGCGGGCCAGGTGATCCTCGAGCAGCGGATCGGCCAGCCGGGAGAAGGTGGGGAAGTCGTCGCCCACTGACAGCACGAATGTCGCCCCCTCGAAGACCCCGAAGACGGTGACCGGCAGCAGCCACCACAGCGCGGCCGACGGCAGCCGCCGCGGCGCCGGGCGTCGGGGCACCCGGTTGCTCAGACCGACCCAGATCAACCCCCCGCCGGTGCCGAGAATGTAGAGGTTCGCCACCGTCGAGAACGACGGCAGTTGGCCACCGACCAGGGAGAGGCAGATCAACACCGGTACGGAGACGACCGGCCGATCCCAGACCCGGGGCGCCTCGACGGTGAGCTCACGGGGGTGATCCATCATCCGATTGTCCCCAGCGTGACGTAGCGCGGGAAGACCGGCACGCCTCGTGTCTGCGGGGAAACGCCGAAGGCCGGCACCCTCGGCGGGTGCCGGCCCTCGCGCCGTCTTACTTGGTCCAGTGCTTGTTGACGAGATCGGTGGCCTGCTTCTCCCACTGGGCGTACGCGTCCGGGTAGGCCGACACCTGCACCGTCTGCGCCGCCTTGGTCAGCGGCATGTCCTGCCAGCCGTCGACCTGCTTCAGCCCCTTCAGGAACGCCAGCGTCGAGTACTCCGGGTCGGTGATCTGCTCCGGCGTGCCCCAACCCGAGGAGGGGCGCTGCTGGAACAGGCCCAGCGAGTCGTGGTCGTTGCGGTCGCCGAGGTGGCCCAGGTTCTCCAGCTTCGACTCCTGCAACGCGGTCGCGATCGAGATGACCGCGGCCCGCTCCGGCAGCCCGGCCTTCTTCGTCGCCGCGATGATCGCCTTGACGTTGGCCGTCTGCTCGTCGTTCAGGTTGATCGTGGACTGCTCGCCCTGCACGGCGACGACCGGCTTCGCCACATGGGCGGAGGCGTCGGCGTGCGCGGCGATCGGACCGGCGAACACACCACCGGTGAACGCCAGACCAGCAATACCCAGCACACTCTTACGCAGCATCGTGTTCATCAGAAAGGCTCCATTCGGGGGTCAACGCACCGGGGGGTGCGGGCACCGTCAGGCGCACAAAGAAGTTCTCGGGGGTTCCGGCTGCTCGCGGGGCGGGGGCCTCGACGCGGCGCCGGAAGACTGTGCAACGACCGGGACCCCACCGTCATTCCCAGGGGGCGGGCGGGCGCTTGCCTTCCTCGGCCGTGCACCGGGATACAACGCCGCGACCCCGTCGACGATTCCGCCGCGAGCGTGCCGCCCACCACCCCGGAACCGGACATCCCACCCCAGGCGGGCACGCCCCGACACCCCGGTCGCCGATCTGGCAGTTACGGACCGCCCATTCGGTACGAAACCGACGTTCCAGGGGCGGCAAACGCAAGATCGACGCAGGGAAGGTCAGGGGTGGGGTGGGGGTGGGGGTGGCGGGGCTGCGGGACGGAGTGGTCAGGCGGGTGGGGTGGTCAGCACGGCGGGGGTGAGTGCGGCACGGATGCTCCCGATCACGTCGTCGAGCGGGCCCCGACCGGTGAAACCGGCCGCGAAGCGATGCCCGCCGCCGCCCAGGCCGACCGCCACCCGGCTCACGTCCACCGCGCCCTTGCTGCGCAGCGAGACCGCCCACTCGGCGTCCGAGGACTGCTTCACCACGCAGCTCACGTCCGCCTCGGCGGTGCAGCGGACCGAGTCGATGAGCGCCTCCAACACGTACGCCGGCTGGTCGTGGCGGACCAGGTCGTCACGGGTGGCGTACGTCCAGACCAGGCCGTGCCCGTCGGCGGCGGTGGGTTCCAGCATGGCCCGGCCGAGCACCTCGCCGAAGAGGCGGACGGCGCCGAACGGGCGGGTGTCGAAGACCTGCCGGGAGATGTCCCCGGGGCGGATGCCGGTGGCCAGCAGCCGCGCGGCCATCTCGTGCACGGCGGGGGTGGTCGCCTCGAACCGGAACGAGCCGGTGTCGGTGGTCAGTGCCACGTAGAGCCCGGTCGCCGTGGCCGCGTCCAGCGGGACGCCGAGCCGGTCCAGCAGCCCCAGCGCCACCACGGAGGTGGCCGCCGCGTGCGGGTCCACCAGGTTGACGTCGCCGAAGCCGGTGTTCGAGGCGTGGTGGTCCAGCACCAGCGAGGTGCCCGCACCGCCCAGCCGGTCGGCCAGGTCACCGAGCCGGGACTCGCTCGCCGCGTCGAAGCAGATCACCAGGTCCGGTGCCGGGTCCGCGTCGTCCTGCGGCACCAGCATCTCGACGCCGGGCAGCCAGCGGAACGGCTCCGGCACGCCGGCCGGCCCGGGGAACGTCGCCTGGAGGTGGCGTACCCCGAGTCGGCGCAGGCCCAACGCGAAGCCGAGCATGCTGCCGAGCGCGTCCCCGTCCGGGTTGACGTGGCAGATCAGCAGCACCCGCGCGTCCGGGTGGAGGCCCCGCACCGCCGCGACGGCGGCCGCCCAGTCGGCGTCGGTGGGACCGGCGGGGGCCGGCGCGCCGCTCACGGCGGTGACCGGCCCGCCGCCCGGGACGGCCTCGGTCACCGGCGGTCGCCGCCGCGCGGCGCGTCGTCCGCCGGGGAGTCACCCTCGGCGTCGTCCGCCGGGGAGTCGCCTTCCGCGTCGGCGTCGTCCTCCTCGACGCGGTACGGCTGGGCGTCGCCCGCGTACGCGGCCTTGGCGGCCAGCCGCTGCACCTCGGCGTCGGCGGAGCGGGCGGCGGTGAGCAGGTCGTCGATGTGCTTGACCTGGTTCTGCACGTCGTCGAGCACGAAGGTGAGCGTCGGCGAGTGCCGCAGGCCGAGTGCCTTGCCGACGGTGCTGCGCAGCATGCCCTTGGCGCTCTCCAGCGCGGCGGCGGTGCTCGCCTGGGCCGCCGCGTCACCGAGCACGGTGTAGAAGACGGTGGCGTCGCGCAGGTCGGCGGTGATCCGGGCGTCGGTGATCGTGATCATGCCGAGCCGGGGATCCTTGATCTGGCTCCGCACCACCGACGCGACCAGTTCGCGGACGCGCTCCGCGTGCCGGCGTACCTTGGCCGGATCCGACATGTCCCCCACCTCCAGATCACTGTCACCTCCGACTCCGGATCGCGTCGCGACCGGGAGCCGCCGGCCGGAGACGGACGGCGCCGGGCGCCGCCGGGTCCGACCGCCCAACGTCGAAGAACATTACCCGCGCCCCGCCGGGCGACGCGCGGCGCGGCCGGGCCGCCGTACGCCACGCGGGCCGGGTCAGTCGTCCGCGCCATGCAGGCGGCGGCGCACCGACAGCAGTTCGGTCTCCGGGCGGGCGGCGACCATCCGTTCGCAGGAGTCGAGCACCTCGCGGACGTGGGCCGGCTCGGCGGCCACCACGGCCACCCCGATCTCGGCCCGGCCGTGCAGGTCGAGCGCGCCGACCTCGGCGACCGAGACCTCGAACTTGCGCAGCGCGGCGACGATCGGCCGGACGTAGGACCGCTTGGCCTTCAGGGACCGGGAGTCACCCGGCAGCAACAGGTCGAACAGCGCGGTTCCGGTATACACGGCGAGCAACGGTACGCGCCGGGACGCCGCCGGTCACCCGGATAAGACAGGGCCACCGCCGGTCACCCGGTCATGGCGCGACCGCCACGAGCACGTCCCGCTCGATGGCCTGGTCGACCCGGTGGGCCAGATCCCGCCAGCCAGGCCCGTCGACGACGCGCAGGCCGGCGTCGGTCAGCACCGCCTCGGCCGCCGCGCGCGGCGCCACGTGGGTGTTCCAGGACAGCCCCAGCGCGCCGCCCGGCCGCAGCAGCTCCCGCCACACCGGTACGGCGGCGGTGAGCAGCTCCAGCGGGCTGCGGGACAGGCCCTGGCCGGTGCGGCTGCCGTGCGCCACCCCGTACGGCGTGTCGGTGACGAGCACGTCGGCGCAGCGGGGACGCAGCACCTCGCGGGCCCGGGTGGTGTCGGTGTTCAGCACGACGATCCGCTGGGTGGCACCGGCCCGGTGCGCGTCCTTCGAGGGCGAGAGCACCGCCTCGAAGCGGCGGGCGACCAGCTTGCGGTCCCGGCGCACCGACGTGGTCTCCGCCGTGTGCTTGAGCCGCTTGCGGCGCAGCCAGGTACGCAGGAACGTCGCGTACGCCTCCACGTCCTGGCTGTCGCGTTCGACGCCGATGCCGTCGTGGCCGTACATGAGCGCCTGGTTGAGCGTGGTGCCCCGGCCGCAGAGCGGGTCCAGCACCACCAGCCCGCCGTCGAGCATCCGGGGCGCGGCGGCGGAGGCGAGCAGCGTGACGTTGAGCAGGAGCCGGGTGAACTGCTCGTTGGTCTTGCCGGCGTACTTGGGGATGGTGATCAGGTCCGAGTCGTACCGGGCCAGCGGATGCAGCGGCACCGGTCGGAGCAGGTCGTCACCGACCCGCTCGAAGAGCGCGTACGCCGCCGACAGGTTCGCCAGGTGGGCCAGGTCCCGCGCGCCGAGGCCGGGTGCGGGCGCGGTGAACGTCAGGTACTCCACTCCGCCGATGCGGGTGACCTCCGCGTCGGACGGCGGCGCGTCGAGCACGCCCGAGCCGGCGAACACGGCCAGTTCGGCGCGGGCCAGCCGGGCGGCCGCGTCGGCGTAGACGCGGTTGGCGGAGGGGGCGAGGAGCAGTGCGTACCCGATCACGCCGGAGATTGTCTCAGCCTGCGGAAACGGCGACGGCCGGGGCCCGAAGGCCCCGGCCGTCGACCGGTCGTGCACACCACTCAGGCGCGCGGCTTCTCCCGCATCTCGAAGGTCTCGATGATGTCGCCGACCTGGACGTTGTTGTAACCGCCCAGCGTCAGACCACACTCGAAGCCTTCGCGGACCTCGGTCGCGTCGTCCTTGAACCGCTTCAGCGAGCTGATCGTGAGGTTGTCCGCCACGACCGACCCGTCCCGCAGCAGCCGCGCCTTGGCGTTGCGGCGGATGAGGCCGGACCGGACGATACAGCCGGAGATGTTGCCGATCTTGGACGAGCGGAAGACGTCGCGGATCTCCGCGGTGCCCAGCTCGACCTCCTCGTACTCCGGCTTGAGCAGCCCCTTGAGCGCGGCGTCGATCTCCTCGATGGCCTGGTAGATGACCGTGTAGTACCGGATCTCCACGCCCTCGCGGTCGGCGATCTCGCGGACCTTGTTGGCGGCCCGCACGTTGAAGCCGATGATCGTGACCGCCTCGGACGAGGCGCTCGCGAGCATGACGTCGCTCTCGGTGATCGCGCCCACGCCCCGGTGGATGATCCGAAGCTGGACCTCCTCGGGGATGTCGAGGTTGAACAGCGCGTCCTCGAGCGCCTCCACGGAACCGGAGACGTCGCCCTTGAGCACCAGGTTGAGCGAGGTCTTCTCGCCCTCCTTGAGCTGCTCCATGAGCGTCTCGAGGGTGGCCCGGCCACGGGAGTTGGCGAACGACGCCGCCCGCCGCCGTGCCTGCCGCTGCTCGGCGATCTGCCGCACGGTGCGGTCGTCCTCGGCGGCCAGGAAGGTGTCACCCGCACCCGGCACCGTGGTCAGACCCAGCACCATGACCGGACGCGCCGGCCCGGCCGTGTCGACCGGCTTGCCGTTCTCGTCCAGCATGGCCCGCACCCGGCCGTGCGCCCCACCGGCGACGATGGAGTCACCCGCCCGCAGCGTGCCCTTCTGCACCAGCACGGTCGCCACCGCGCCGCGGCCCTTGTCCAGGTGCGCCTCGATGGCCACACCCTGCGCCGGCCCGTCGATCGGAGCGGTCAGCTCCAGCGACGCGTCGGCGGTCAGCAGGACGGCCTCGAGCAGCTCCTCGATGCCGATACCGGGCTTGGCGGCCACGTTGACGAACATGGTGTCGCCGCCGTACTCCTCGGCGACCAGGCCGTACTCGGTCAGCTGCTGGCGAACCTTGTCCGGGTTCGCCTCCGGCTTGTCGACCTTGTTGACCGCGACCACGATCGGCACGTCCGCCGCCTTGGCGTGGTTGAGCGCCTCGATGGTCTGCGGCATCACGCCGTCGTCGGCCGCCACCACCAGGATCACGATGTCCGTCACCTGGGCACCACGGGCACGCATGGCGGTGAACGCCTCGTGACCCGGGGTGTCGATGAAGGTCACCGCGCGGTCCTCGCCCTCGTGCGGGACGTGGACCTGGTAGGCGCCGATGTGCTGGGTGATGCCACCCGCCTCGCCGGCGACGACGTTCGCCTTGCGGATCGCGTCGAGCAGCTTGGTCTTACCGTGGTCGACGTGACCCATGACGGTCACCACCGGCGCACGGCTGACCAGGCGGTCCGCCGCGACCTCGGCGTCGAGGTCGATGTTGAACTGCGCGAGCAGCTCGCGGTCCTCGTCCTCCGGGCTGACGATCTGCACGTCGAAGCCGAGGTGCTCACCCAGCAGCAGCAGGGTCTCGTCGGAGCAGGACTGGGTCGCCGTCACCATCTCGCCCAGGTTGAACATCTCCTGGACCAGCGAACCCGGATTGGCGTTGATCTTGTCGGCGAAGTCCGACAGCGAGGCGCCACGGGACAACCGGACGACCTGACCCTGACCGCGGGGCGCACCCGAGGACATGGTCGGGGCCGACAGGTTGTCGAACTCCTGTCTGCGCTGCTTCTTGGACTTGCGACCGCGGGTCGGCCGACCGCCGGGACGCCCGAAGGCACCCGCCGCGCCACCGCCACGGCCGCGACCGCCGCCACCCGGACGGCCACCGCCGCCACCGGGACGGAAACCGCCACCGGGCGCGCCGCCACCGCCGCCGGCGCCGCCGCCGGGACCGCCACGGAAGCCACCGCCACCGCCGCCGCCACCGGGGCCGCCGCGGTAACCACCGCCACCGCCGCCGCCACCGGGACCGCCGCGGAAGCCGCCGCCGCCGCCGGGACGACCCGCGCCGCCGCCGGGGCCGCCACGACCGCCACCGGGACCGCCGGGGCGACCGGTGGTCGGACGCTGGCTCGGCATGGACGCCGGACTCGGCCGCGGCGGCATGGACGCCGGGCTGGGCCGCGGCGGCATGCCGGCCGGGCTGGGACGGGGACCGCCCGCACCGGCGGCCGGGGGACGCTGCTGGCCGCCCTGGATGCCGAACGGGTTGTTGCCGGCGCCACGCGCCGGCGGGCGACCGCCCGGCCGGGCACCGGGGCCCTGACCCTGACCCGGACCGCTGGGACGCGCGGCCGGGGAACCCGGACGCGGCGGCATGGCGTTCGGGCCGGGACGCGGGCCGGGACGGGGACCGCCCTCGGCCGGGGGCTCCCGGCGGGGGGTCTCGCGCTGCTGCTGGCGGGCGGCCTGGGCGGCCTTGACCGCGGCCTCCTGCTCAGCCTTCAGCGCGGCGGCACGTGCCTCCGCGGCCGCCACTTCGATGTCGTGCGCGCTCGCCGGCTTGGCGACCGGGGTCGCCGGCTGCGGCGGGCCGGGGACCGGGCCCTTGGGCCGCGGTCCAGGGGTCGGCGCGGCCGGCCGCCGAGGCGGCATCGGACGGGCCGAGACCCGGGGGGCACCCGGGGTCGGGGTGGGCGTGGGGGTCGGTGCCGGGCCGCTGGACGCGGCAGCCGGCGGGGCGGCGGGCGCCGGCGAACCGGCGGACGCCACGAACGCGTTCCGCAGCCGTCGGGCGACAGGCGCCTCGACGGTGCTGGAGGCGGACTTCACGAACTCGCCCATCTCCTTGAGCTTGGCGAGAACGGTCTTGCTTTCGACCCCGAGCTCCTTGGCAAGCTCGTGTACGCGGGCCTTTCCTGCCACTGCACTCCTCACTCCGAGGTCGTGCGGGCAGCACCCGCAACAACCTCACTCGTGCACTTGAAGCCTGGTCATTTCTGCGACTTCATCGTGTGCTCATGTCGGTCGTCCTACCTTGCTAGCGACCCGCGACCGGTCGGGTTTGACCGCTCGTCGGGGGTTGCGCGTCGACGTGCTCGGCAAGCGCGCCGTGGTCGGGGACCCCGGCGACCCGCAGTGCCCGCCCGAAGGCGCGGCGCCGCACCGCCTGCGCGAAGCAGGCCGGATTGGGGTGCATGTTCGCTCCCCGACCCGGCAGTCTGCGGGCCGGATCGGGCCGGAGACTGGTCTGACCAGCCTCGTCACCGACCGCGACGACCCGCAACAACTCGCTGGCCGGCGCTCGTTTCCGGCAGCCCACACAGGTGCGCTCCGGCAGCTCGCGTCGTGCCACTGAGAAAGTCTACCCCTAGCTGCTCGAGATCGCGCCGCCCGGCTCCGGTACGTGAGCGGCTCCGCTGCGGCCGGCGGTGCCGGAGGACTCCGCGTCGGAGCGGATGTCGATGCGCCAACCGGTCAACCGGGCCGCCAGGCGGGCGTTCTGACCTTCCCGGCCGATCGCGAGCGAGAGCTGGAAATCCGGCACGGTGACCCGGGCGGCGCGGCTGGCCAGGTCGACCACCTCGACCCGCAGGGCCTTGGCCGGCGACAGCGCGTTGCCGACGAAGGTGGCCGGGTCGTCCGACCAGTCGATGATGTCGATCTTCTCGCCGTGCAGCTCGCTCATCACCGCGCGGACCCGCTGGCCCATCGGGCCGATGCAGGCGCCCTTGGCGTTCACGCCGGGCGTGGTGGAGCGTACGGCGATCTTCGTGCGGTGACCTGCCTCACGTGCGATCGCGCCGATCTCCACCGTGCCGTCGGCGATCTCCGGCACCTCCAGCGCGAAGAGCTTCTTCACCAGCGCCGGGTGCGACCGGGACAGCGTGATCTGCGGCCCGCGCATGCCCTTGGCGACGTGCACGACGATGCAGCGGATCCGCTCGCCGTGCTGCGGGTCCTCGCCCGGCACCTGCTCGGACTGCGGCAGCACGCCTTCCAGCTTGCCCAGGTCGACGCTGATGATGCCCTTCTCCTTGCGGGCCTCGTGCGCCTGCACCACGCCGGTGACCAGGTCGCCGTCGCGACCCGCGTACTCGCCGAAGTGCACCTCGTCGGTGGCCTCCCGCAGCCGCTGGAGGATCACCTGCTTGGCGGTCATCGCGGCGATCCGGCCGAAGTCGTGCGGGGTGTCGTCCCACTCCCGGGCGACCGTGCCGTCGTCGTCCATCTCCTGGGCGTAGACCGAGGCGGCCCCGCTCTTACGGTCGATCTCCACCCGGGCGTGCGGCTCGGCGCCGTCGGTGTGCCGGTACGCGGTCAGCAGCGCGGTCTCGATCGCCGCGAGGATCGTGTCGAACGGGATCTCCCGCTCGCGCTCCAGGGCGCGCAGCGCCGCGAGGTCGATGTTCACCTCTCCTCGTCCTCCAGATCTTCGTCGTCGGTGTCGGTGTCGTCGTCGAGGTCGGCGTCGGCCAGGTCGTCCAGGCGGGAGAACTCCACCTGGACCCGGCCGGGCCCGAGCTCGGCGTACGGATGGGCGGCGGAGCCGGCGTCGGTCTCCAGCGTCACGCGCTCGTCGTCGGCGGCCGTGACCCGGCCGGTGAGCTGCCGGTCCCCGGCGTCGCCGCGGACGGTGACCTTGACCAGCCGGCCGACGTTGCGCCGCCAGTGTCGGGGCAGGGTGAGCGGGCGGTCCACGCCCGGCGAGCTGACCTCGAGCTGGTACTCGCCGGCGACGATGTCGCCGCCGGCCTCATCGGCGGCGTCCAGCGCGGTGGAGACGGCCCGGGAGACGTCCGCGACGGCGTCCAGGTTGATCCCGCCGTCGGCGTCCACGATCACCCGGACCACGTGCCGGCGCCCGGCCCGGGAGACGGAGAGATCCTCCAGGTCGTAGCCGGCGGCGGTGACCACCGGCTCGATCACCTCGCGCAGCCGGGCCCGGCGGGCGGCCAGATCGCCTCGGGGTGCGCCGCTCCGCTCCGGACCGCGCGGGCCGTCGGACCGGCGGGGCCGCCCGGCGGGCCCGGACGACCGGGTGGCACGGCCACGCTGCGTCATTCCGCGCACCTCTCTGCTGTTGCCACGGCCCGTCGGGGCCGGGTTCGTCCGGGCCGGCGTGCGCGGTCGACCCGCAATGCCGGCACGCCACCGGGGCGTTCGCGCCCGGTGGCTGCGCAGAGCGTAACGCCTGGGCCGGGTGGCGGACCGGGCGGCGCACCGACGACCCTGCCCCACGGGGTGGCGGGGATGGTGTTGACTTGTCCGGTGGGGATCGGCAGAACACCATCCGACCAGGGCGGAGCGGGGCATTCCCGGCGTCGCCTGCTGCGTGCCGGCGCGCTCGTGGCGCTCGGTGGCGCGGCCGCGCCGCTGACTGGTTGTGATCCTTTCGACCGCGACGACGAGCCACCGCCGCCGGACGCACTGGAGCCGCTGGCGGCCGAGGCGCTCGCGTTGGAGGCACGGCACCGGGCCGCCGCCTCGACCGCGCCGACGCTGGCCGCGCGGCTCACCCCGATCGCCGACGCGCACCGGGCGCACGCCGACGAGCTGCGGCGGGTGATCGGCCGGCCGGCGCCCTCGGGCCCGGCCACCGGCCCGACCGGCCCGGCGTCCGGGGCACCGGCCGACGCTCCGGACGCCGTGCTCGCCGAGCTGCGCCGCGCCGAGCAGCAGGGCCACGCGAACGCCGCCAAGGCCGGCGCGACCGCGCCCGCCGACCGGGCGGCGCTGCTCGGCTCGATCGCCGCGGCCCGGGCCACCCACGTGGAGGCGCTGGCATGAGCGAACGCACCGAGCGCAGCGAGGGCCGTGAGCACATGCCCGGCCAGCACCGCATGAGCGAACGCACCGAGCGCACCGAGGGCCGGGTGGCCGTGCCCGTCGGGCACCGCGTGGGCCCGAGCAACGGGCCGGGCAACGACCCGAACCGGGCACTCGGCGACGCGCTCGCCGCCGAGTACGCGGCGGTCTGGGCGTACGGGGTGATCGGCGTGCACCTCACCGACGCGGCCCGCTCGGCCGCCCGTGCCGCCGAGGCGGCGCACCGGTCCCGCCGGGACGCGCTGCTGCTCCAGCTCGCCGAGGGGGCCGGGCAGGTGCCGGCGGACCGGGCCGGCTATGCGTTGCCCTATCCGGTGACCGACCGGACGACCGCGCTCCAACTGGCCGTGGAGATCGAGGAACGGACCGCCGGTCACTGGCGGGCCGCGCTGCCGCACACCACCGGCGCGGACCGGAACACGGCGCTCGCCGCGCTCACCGACTGCGCGCTGCGGGCCACCCGCTGGCGGCGTACGGCGGGGGTGAGCCCGGTCACCGTGCCGTTCCCGGGTCGGCCGGCCTGAGCGCGACGGTGGTCACCCGGCGGAGCCTTCCGGTTGCGGCGCGCATACCAGGTATGCATACTCCAGGCCATGTCCATCCGCCACGGCCTGCTCGCCCTCCTCGAACGTGGCCAGATGTACGGCTACCAGTTGCGTGCCGCGTTCGAGGAGTCGACCGGCTCGACGTGGCCGCTCAACATCGGGCAGGTCTACACCACACTGGCCCGACTGGAACGCGACGGCCTGGTGCGCCCGCTGCCGGAGAACGAGAGCGGGCAGCGGCCGTACGAGATCACCGACGCCGGGCGGGCGGACCTGGCGCTCTGGTTCGCCACGCCGATCAGCCGGGCCGACCGGCCCCGGGACGAACTGTCGATCAAGCTGGCGCTGGCGCTGACCACACCCGGGGTGGACGTCCGGACGGTGGTGCAGACCCAGCGCAGCGCCACCATGCGCGCGTTGCAGGAGTTCACCCGGTTGAAGTACACCAGCGACAAGCCGGAGGATCTGCCCTGGCGGCTGGTGCTGGACGCGATGATCTTCCAGGCCGAGGCCGAGGTGCGGTGGCTCGACCACTGCGAGACCAGCCTGGTCCGCCACCGCCCGACGGCGGGCCGGCCGGTCGCCCACCCCGAGGCGGTGGACCGGGCCGGTGACGAGGCCCGCCGGTGACGGGACACGGGAGGCCCGCGACGATGAGCGGAGTGCTCGAACTACGCGACGTGCACCGGACGCACGGCGCGGGCGAGGCCGCCGTGCACGCGCTGCGCGGCGTCAGCCTCACCGTGGCGGCCGGCGAGCTGGTGGCGGTGATGGGCCCCTCCGGGTCCGGCAAGTCCACCCTGCTGGCGTTGGCCGGAGGGCTGGACCGGCCCACCGGCGGTGAGGTGCTGGTCGAGGGCGAGGCGCTCGGCGGCCTGCCGGCCCGCGAGCTGGCCCGCCTGCGTCGCCGCCGGATCGGTTACGTCTTCCAGGACCTCAACCTGCTGGGCAGCCTGACCGCGGTGGAGAACGTGGCGCTGCCCCTGGAGCTGGACGGCACCGGGGTACGGGCGGCCCGCCGGCTGGCCCTGGCCGCGCTGCGCGAGGTCGACGTCGCGGGGCAGGCGGACCGCTTCCCCGACCAGATGTCCGGCGGCCAGCAGCAGCGGGTGGCGATCGCCCGGGCCCTGGTCGGCGAACGCCGGCTGGTCCTCGCCGACGAGCCGACCGGCGCGCTGGACTCGCAGGCCGGCGAGGCGGTGCTGCACCTGCTGCGCCGCCGGGTGGACGACGGCGCGGCCGGGGTCCTGGTCACCCACGAGGCCCGGCACGCCGGCTGGGCGGACCGGGTGGTCTTCCTCCGCGACGGGGTGCTCGTCGACTCGACCGCGCCGCTGGTCGGCATCGAGCACCTGCTCAGCGGCAGCGAACGGTGAGCCGCGGCCGGCTCGCCGCGGCCCGGGGGTCGTGGCGCACCGCGCTGCGGATCGCCCGCCGGGAGGCCCGCCGCTCCCGCCGCCGCACCCTGCTGGTGCTGGTGATGATCGCGCTGCCGGTGCTGGGGCTCAGCTTCGCCGCGGTGAGCTACGACATGTCCGAGCTGACCCGGTCGGAGCAGCTCGACCGCCGGCTCGGCGCGGCCGACGCCGAGCTGCGCTGGGACAACCTGACCCCGGTGATGCAGGACAGGTGGGGCGACACCTCCTGGCCGGTCGAGGGCGACCCGGTGCCTCGGACCCGCCCGGTCACCGCCGACGAGCTGCGGGCACTCCTGCCCGTCGGCAGCCGAGTCGTCCGGGTCCGGCGGTGGATGCCGTTCGAGACGCCGCTCGGCCGCCGGACGGTGTCGTTCGAGGCGCGCGCGCTCGATCTGACCGACCCGCTCGCCCGTCCGTTGGCCACGCTGCGGGAGGGCCGGGTACCGGTGCGCCCGGACGAGATCGCGGTCAGCCCGGCCGCGCAGCGCCGGCTGGACACCCGCACCGGAGCGCCGGTCCACACCACCGACGGCACGCCGTACCGGGTGGTCGGGGTGGTCGAGTTCCCGGACAACCTGGGCGAGGTGGTGACGCTCTCCGGCGTCGCTCCGGACGGGCCGCCCACCGACGAGAGCTGGCTGGTGGACCTGCCCGGGGCGATGGACGAGGCGCTGGCCGACCGGCTGAACGCCCGCGGCATCCAGGTGTCCACCCGGTCCCCGCTGCCCGGCCGGCAGGAGTTCGACAACGGCGCGCCGTTGCCGGACGCCGAGGAGGCCGGCGTCTCGGTGCTGGTCGGTGGCCTGGGTCTGCTGGAGGTGGTGCTGCTGGTCGGGCCGGCCTTCGCGGTCGGCGTACGCCGCCGGCGGCGGGATCTCGCGTTGGTCGCGGTGGCCGGCGGGGACGCCGCCCACCTGCGCCGGATCGTGCTCGCCGACGGGGTGGTGCTCGGCGCCGGCGGGGCCGCCCTCGGGCTGCTGCTCGGCGTCGGGACCGCGTTCGCCGGCCGGCCGCTGGTCGAGCAGTACCTGATCCACGAGCGCCTCGGCGCGTACCGCGTCTTTCCCAGCGCGCTGGCCGCGATCGCCGCGGTCGCGGTGCTGGCCGGTGTGCTGGCGGCGCTCGCGCCGGCCTGGACCGCGGCCCGGCAGGACGTGGTGGCCGGCCTGGCCGGCCGGCGTGAGGCGCCCCGGCCACGTCGGCGCTGGCTGCTGCTCGGCGCGCTGCTCACCGTCGTCGGCACCGCGCTGGCCGCGTTCGCCGCCTCCCAGACCTCCCCGACCGGGGTGCTGGCCGGCGTCACCCTCGGTGAGCTGGGGCTGGTCTTCTGCACCCCGACGCTGGTCGGGCTGCTGGCCCGGGCCGGCCGGCTGCTGCCGCTGACCCCCCGGCTCGCGTTGCGCGACGCCAGCCGCAACCGGTCGTCGGCCGCGCCGGCCATCTCGGCCGTGATGGCGGCGGTCGCCGGCAGCGTCGCGCTCGGTGTCTACGTGGCCAGCGACGACGCCCGGCAGCGGGCGGCGTGGCAACCCGGCCTGCCGCCGGGGCACGCGCTGGTCCAGTTCGCCGACCGGGAGGGGAATCCCCCGCCGACGCTCGCAGCGGTCACCGAACGGGTCCGGGCCGTGCTGCCCGACGCCGGCGTGGCGGGACTCGCCATTCCCGAGTGTGCCCGTCCGGCCGCCCCGGACGACTACTGCGTCGCCCTGGCGGTGCGTCCGCCCGAGGAGCGCTGCCGGTACGAGCCGTTCGAGATGGCTCCCGCCTCGGCCCGCGACGACCCCCGCTGCCGACAGCCGTTCCGGGAACCGAACGACATCTCGCTGCCGGCCATCGTGGACGACGGCGACGTGTTGGCCGCGCTCACCGGCGCGCCGGCCGACGAGGTGGCCGCCGCGCGCCGGACGCTCGCCGCAGGCGGCGTGGTGGTCACCGACCCTCGGCAGGTGGCGGACGGCCGGGTCCGGGTGGAGGTGAGCCACAGCTCCGGCGCCCCGTCGGCGGCCCGCCTGCTGCCCGGGTACCCGCTGCGCGGCGGCCTTCCGGTGGACCGGCTGGTCCTCTCCCCCGCCGCCGCGCGGGCGCTCGGCCTGGTGGCCGCGCCGATGGGCTACCTGGTGGACACCACCGACCCACCCACCGACCGGCAGCGCGAGCGGCTGGTCGACGAGCTGTCCGAAAAGGCCGCGGCGTCGCTCCAGGTGTCGACCGCCGACCCGCCGACCGACCAGCGACCCCTGCTGCTCCTGCTGGCCGCCGCCTCCGGGGTGATCACGCTGGGCGCCGCCGCGGTCGCCACCGGCCTGGCCGCCGCCGAGGGCCGTCGGGACCTGTCCACGCTCGCGGCGGTCGGCGCCGACCCGCGGGTACGCCGGGTGCTGTCGCTCTGCCAGGCCGGGGTGATCGCGGTGCTCGGCTCGGCGCTGGGCATCGTGGCCGGGCTCGGCTCGGCCGCCGTCGTGCTGGCCTCGCTGAACCAGCGGTACGCGCAGTCCTGGCCGGTGCAGCCGCCGTACCCGCTGACCGTGCCCGGCCTCACGATGGCGGTGCTGGTGGTGGTGCCGCTGGTGGCGATGCTCGGCGCGGCCCTGCTCACCCGCTCGCGCCTGCCCGTCGAACGCCGCCTCGACTGACCGTCCCACCGGCGGTCGGGTCCCCAGGGGGTGACGACGGCCGGCGGGCGCGGCACACTTGGCGGGTGTCCGCCCTGGGATCCCTCGCCCGCCACCTCGGTCACCAGCGGTGGTTCGCCGCCACGATGCGCGTGCTCGTCCCCGCCGACCGGCTGGTCGGCCGGCTGACGAAGGGGCGGGTGGTCGCGTTCGGGTTGGTGCCCACGCTGGTGCTGACGTCCACCGGCCGCCGCTCCGGCCGGCCCCGCAGCAACCCCCTGCTCTACGTGCCGGACGGCGACGCCTACGTGGTGATCGGCTCCAACTGGGGGCAGCAGCACCAGCCGTCGTGGACGTTCAACCTGCTGGCCCAGCCGTCCGCCGAGGTCGACGTCAAGGGTCGCCGGGTCCCGGTGCGCGCCGAGCAGGTCACCGGCGCCGACCGGGACCGGCTGTTCGACCGGCTGGCCCAGGAGTGGCCGGCCTACCGCACGTACGTCGAGCGGGCCGGCGGCCGCGAGATCAAGGTCTTCCGTCTCGTCCCCGCCCCCTGACCGTCCCTCCACCCCCACCCCAAGATCCGCGCTGTTTCACGGAAAGCGTGGCCATTTCGCGCCCGATAGCCCCGCATTCCGTGAATCAGCGCGCGGAGGTGGGGTGGGGGGTGGGGGGTGGGGTGGGTGTCAGTCGAGGCCGCTGACGCCGATCAGGGTGCCGATCAGGTAGGTGGCGCCGGCCGCCAGCGCGCCGAGCAGCAACTGCCGCAGGCCGCTGGTCCACCACGAGCGGTAGGTGAACCGGGCCACGATCGCGCCGGCCACGAAGAGCCCCACCCCGCCGACGGCGAGCGCCAGCCAGAGGCTGGTGAACCCGAGCAGGTACGACAGCAGCGGCACCAGGGCGCCGATCGAGAAGCAGACGAACGACGAGATCGCCGCCGCCCACGGGCTGGGCTGGTCGTCCGGGTCGACGCCCAACTCCTCCCGGACGTGCACGCGCAGCGCTTCCTCCGGGTTGCGCCGGACCGCCTCGGCGACCTGGGTGGCCAGCTCGCGGGGCAGGCCGCGGGCGACCCAGGCGTCGGCCAGCTCACGCGCCTCCGCCTCCGGGTGCCGCTCCAGCTCACGCCGTTCCTTGGCCACCTCGGCGGCGACCTGTTCGTTGGCGGACCGGACGCTTGTGTATTCGCCCAGGCCCATCGAGATGGCGCCGGCCACCAGGCCGGCCGCGCCGGTCAGCACGACGCTGCGCGGCGACACCCCGCCACCGCCGACGCCGGCGATCAACGCGATGTTCGTGACCAGCCCGTCCATCGCGCCGAAGACGGCCGGCCGCAGCCAGCCGCCGGACACGTCCGCGTGGTGCGCCTCGCGCAGCGCCGCCGGGGTCTCGGTCACGGCAGCGTCAGGATCTCGTAGCCGTCGTCGGTCACGACGATGGTGTGCTCGAACTGCGCGGTCCACTTCCGGTCCTTCGTGACGGCCGTCCAGCCGTCGTCCCAGACGTCGTACTGGTGGGTGCCGATGGTGATCATCGGCTCGATGGTGAACGTCATGCCGGGTTCCATCAGGTCGGTGGGGCGCGGGCTGTCGTAGTGCGGCACGTAGAGGCCGCTGTGGAAGGCCTCGCCGATGCCGTGACCGGTGAAGTCGCGGACCACGCCGTAGCCGAACCGCTTGGCGTACGACTCGATCACCCGGCCGACGACGTTGATCTGCCGACCCGGCGCGACCGCCTTGATGCCGCGCATCATGGCCGTGTGGGTCCGCTCGACCAGCAGCCGGGCCTCCTCGCTCACCTCGCCCACGCAGAACGTCGCGTCGGTGTCGCCGTGCACGCCGTTCAGGAACGCCGTGACGTCGACGTTGATGATGTCGCCGTCCTGGAGCACCGTCGTGTCGGGGATGCCGTGGCAGATCACCTCGTTGAGGCTGGTGCAGCAGGACTTGGGGAAGCCCCGGTAGCCCAGCGTCGACGGGTAGGCGCCGTGGTCGCAGAGGAACTCGTGCACCACCCGGTCGATCTCGTCGGTGGTCACCCCGGGCTTGCAGTGCTCGCCGGCGAGCTGGGTGGCCCGGGCCGCGAGCCGGCCGGCCACGCGCATCTTCTCGATGGTCTCCGGTGTCTGCACGTGCGACCCGCGCCACTCCTGCGGGTGCTTCTTGCCCACGTACTCCGGTCGCGGGATGTGGGCGGGGACCGCTCGCCACGGGGAGAGCGTGCCGGGGGTCAGCGGCGCACGGACGGTCATGTCCTCAGCCTATCGCCGCCCCCGACGACGACCTCGCCACGGCCTGGCCGGGAGGTTGTTGCCGTGCCGCAAACGCTGTGCCATTGTTGCTGCGTGGATCAAGGGGGTGCGCCGCCCGTCTTCTCCGTGACGGCGGAGGGTGACGGCGACCACCTTCGCGTCCTGGTGACCGGCGAGGTCGACATGGCGACCGCCGACACCATGTTCCAGACCGCGTTGCGCGAGCCCGCCAAACGGCTCCTGCTCGACCTGCGGGCGGTCACGTTCTTCGACTCGGCCGCCATCCACGCGGTGGTCCGGCTCGCCCAGCGGTTCCCGGCGGCGCTCACCGTGCTGCCGTCGCGGCAGGTCCGGCGCGTGCTGGAGATCTCCGGTCTGGGTGAGCAGGAGTGGCTGGCCGACGCCTGAGCGCACGGCCGGTCTAGTCGGCCAGCCGGCGTCGCAGCGTCAGCTCGGTGCCGTCCCCGGTCCGGGTCACGCTCATCTCCCCGAGCGCCTGGATCAGCCCCAGCCCGCGACCCCGGAAACCCGACCCGCTGGGCTCGCGCCACCGGCCGCTGTCCCGGACGGTAGCGGTCACCGTGCGACCGGCGATGGTCACGTCGACCTCGATGGACGGGTCGACCGGGTCGACCGGGTGCTCGATCGCGTTCGCGGCGGCCTCCGAGATCGCCACCGTCAGGTCGAACAGGTCGGTCTCGCCGACCCGGTGGGCGACGAGGAAGTCCTCCAGGCGCTTGCGCAGCACGCTGAGCCGGGTCGGGTCGGCCGGCAGCCGCAGCGCGAAACGGTTCCGCTCGGCCGCCTCCAGCGCCAACACCGCCACGTCGTCGTGCCGGGGCCGCCCGGCGACGCGCTCCACGACGGCGTCCACCAGGTCGGCGACGTGCTCGCCGCCGGCGGCGGCGTCGACCCGTAGCTGGCGGAGCCCGGCGTCGATGCCCTCCTCCCGGTCCTCGATCAGGCCGTCGGTGTAGAGCAGCAGCCGGCCGCCGGGGGCGAGTTCGCCCTCGGCGGTCGGATAGGTGGTGCCGGGGATCGCCCCGACCGGCGGTCCGAGGGCCCGATCGTGCAGGAACGCCACATCGTCTCCGCGAATCAGCAGGGGCGAGGGATGACCCGCGCTGGCGTACCGGAGGCGGCCGGTGCGCGGGCAGAAGGTGAGGCAGACCACGGTGGCGAAGGAGCCGCTGCCGGTGGAGTGCACCAGCCGGTCGAGCCGGGTCAGCGCCTCGCCCGGGTCGTAGCCCTCCAGCACGTACGCCCGCAGCGCGTTGCGGAGCTGACCCATCGCGGCGGCGGCCCGCACCCCCTTGCCGACGACGTCGCCGATGACCAGCACCAGCTCGTCGTCGGGGGTGCCCACCACGTCGTACCAGTCGCCGCCGACCTCCACGTCGGCGCTGCCCGGCAGGTAGCGGCTGGCCACCAGCGCGCCGGGCAGTTGCGGCAGCGTACGCGGCAGCAGGCTGTGCTGGAGCGTGGTGGCGATCCGGTGCTCGGCCTCGTAGAGCTGGGCGTTCTCCAGCCGTACGCCGACCAGCCGGGCCAACTCGGTCAACGCCGCCTGTTCCGTGCCGCCGTCCTCCCGACGCCACACCCGCAGCTCACCGAGCTGCTCGCCGGTGGTGCCGGTGAGCGGCAGCACCGCGGACGGTTCGGTCGGCAGGTCCCCGCCGGTGTCCTCCTCGTGGCGGACGCCGGTGGCGACCACCAGCACCCGGCCCGCCTCGGCCAGGCCGATCGCGTGTTGCGCGGCCACCCGCACCACCTCGGCGGTGGAACGGGCGGTGTTGATCGCCACCGCGGCGTCGGCGAGCGCCCGCAGCCGGCGGATGATCTGCCCGCGGAGCTGGCCCAACTCGACGTTGGCCCGAACCCGGGCGACCAGCTCCTGGCTGGAGAAGGGCTTGGTGAGATAGTCGTCCGCGCCGGCCGACAGGCCGGCCACCTCCTCCGCCGCGCCGGCCCGCGCGGAGAGCAGCACGATCGGCACCCCCCGGGTGACCGGATTGGCGCGCAGCGCGGCGACCAGCCCGAAGCCGTCCAGCCGGGGCATCATCACATCCGTCAGCACCAGGTCGAACGGGCTGTCCACGGCCAGCCGCAACGCCTCCACGCCGTCCGGCACGGCCACCACCTCGTACGCCGGGGAGAGCAGCCGGCTGACGTGCTCACGCAGGTCGGGGTTGTCGTCGGCGACCAGGACGCGGCCGGAGCCGCCCGGCGTGCCGGACGGCTCGGGCAACCCGACGGGCCGGGCCACCTCGTCGGTCCAGAGCGCCGTCTCGGCGACGTACAGCCGGGCCTGCTCCGGCTCGGTCAGCGGCACCGGCGCCAGCGCGGACACCCGGTCGGTGGGCAGGTGCGCGTAACCGAACGGCACGGTGACGGTGAACGTGGTGCCCCGTTCCACGACGCTGCGCGCGGCGACCGTGCCGCCGTGCATCTCGACCAGCTCGCGGACCAGCGCGAGCCCGATGCCGGTGCCCTCGTGGGTACGCGAGCGCGCGCCGGCCACCCGGTGGAACCGTTCGAAGACCTGCGGCAGCTCCTGCGGCGCGATGCCGACGCCGGTGTCGCTCACCTCCAGCACGGCGGACCCGTCGCCGGGGCGGACCCGGACCACGATGTCGCCCTCGAAGGTGAACTTCACCGCGTTCGACACCAGGTTGAGGACGATCTTCTCCCACATGTCCCGGTCGACGTAGACCGGCGCCGGCAGCGGCGGGCAGTCGACCACCAGCCGCAGCCCGGCCCGCTCGGTGGTCGAGCGGAACGTGCTGGCCAGCCGGGACGTGTAGTCGGACAGGTCGGTGGGTTGGTAGCGGGCGGCCAGCCGGCCGGACTCCAGCCGGGAGAAGTCGAGCACGGTGTTGACCAGCTTGAGCAGGCGCAGCCCGTTGCGGTGCATGACGGTCAGCCGGTCGAGGTAGCGGTCGGGCAGCTCCCGGTCGGCGAGCATGTCCTCCAGCGGTCCGAGCACCAGCGTCAGCGGGGTCCGGAACTCGTGGCTGACGTTGGCGAAGAAGTTGGTCTTGGCGCGGTCGAGCGCGGCCAGCTCGGCGGCGCGGGCGCGCTCCTGCTCGTACGCCCGCAGCTTGCCCACGGCGCGGGAGACCTGCGCGGCGACCAGGTCGACGAAGTCGCGGTAGTCGTCGCTGAACGGCAGCCGACGGGACACGCCCAGCAGTAGCGCGCCGGCCGGCTCGTTCGTCGCGGTCAGTGGCAGCAGCAGCGCCTGGTCGGCGGCGTCCGGCGGCACCGGACCGGGCAGGTCGGCGGTGGCGATCCAGCGCGGCTCGGCCAGCGGCTCATCGACGGGCCGGCCGGGCCAGCCGGCGACGGTGGTCGGATCGACGCCGGCGCAGCCGGCCAGTGCCGGGGTGCCGTCGGCGTCGTGCAGCCACAGCGCGCTGAACGGCACGTCGTCGCGGTGCGCGTCGAGCACCCGCGCCACGGCCCGGCCCAGCTCCAGCGTGTTCGGCACGTCGCCCAACTCGTTGCCCAGCTCGGCCAGGGCCCGCAGCCGGCGCTCGCCGAGCACCCGGCCGGTGGTCTCGTTGACGAAGCAGAAGATGCCGTTGACGGTGCCGTCCGCCTCGCGGATCGGGTCGTACGAGACGTCGAAGTAGACGTCCTCCAGGAAGCCGTGCCGGTTGATCACGAAGGGATGGTCCTCGCCCCGGTAGGGCACGCCGGTGCCGCGCACGCCGTCCAGCAGCGGGCCGAGCACGTCCCAGGTCTCCGCCCAGTGCAGCCGGGCCGACTGCCCGATCACGGCCGGATGTTTGTCGCCGATGGTGGGCCGGTAGGCGTCGTTGTAGAAGGCCAGGTGCTCCGCGCCCCAGAACACCACCATCTGGGCACGGGAGGCGAGCATGGTGCTCACCGCGTGGCAGAGCGCGGCGGGCCAGCCGTCCGGGGCGCCGAGCGGGGTGGCGGACCAGTCGAAGCCGCGCAGCCGCTCGCCCATCTCACCGCCGGCGGCGAACGCGGCGGTCAGCAGCGGCGGGAGTGACGAATCGCCGGCCGCCGGGGACGGCCGACCGGCGTCCCCGCCCCCCTGGGCCGAGCTCATGTAGCCTCCCGCTCCGGCCTCTTTGTCCCCGACGGTCGGCGCCGCTGCGCCGACCGTCCCCGGCTACTACCCCGCCGGTGGAGCAACGTAACGCATCCGGCGCGCTGGACGCTGGTTACCTCCGCCTCATCCTGTCGTAACCGGCGGGCCCGGGCGACCCCGGCTCGCCGCCGGGTCGATCAGCCTCACAGCGGAGTGACGTACGCGCCGGTGATGCCGCCGTCGACCACGAACTGCGCGGCGGTCATGAACGAGGCGTCGTCGCTGGCCAGGAACGCCACCGCGGCGGCGATCTCGGTCGGGTCGCCGAACCGTCCCATCGGCACGTGCACCAGCCGGCGGGCGGCCCGCTCCGGGTCCTTCGCGAACAGCTCCAGCAGCAGCGGGGTGGCGACCGGGCCGGGGCAGAGCGCGTTGACCCGGATGCCCTCGCGGGCGAACTGCACGCCCAGCTCGCGGGTCATCGCCAGCACCCCGCCCTTGCTCGCCGTGTACGCGATCTGCGACGTGGCCGCGCCCATCAGCGCCACGAACGAGGCGGTGTTGATGATCGACCCCTTGCCCTGCCGCCGCATGTGCGGGATGACGTGCTTGCAGCACAGGTAGACGCTCGTGGTGTTGACCCGCAGCACCCGCTCCCAGGCGTCCAGCCCGGTCTCCAGGATCGAGTCGTCGTCCGGCGGCGAGATGCCGGCGTTGTGGAACGACACATCCACCCGGCCGTGGCGGGCCACCACGCCGTCGAACAGGTCGCGGACCGCCGTCTCGTCGGCCACGTCGGCGGCCACGAACTCGCCGCCCACCTCGTCGGCGGCCCGGGTGCCGGCGTCGGCGTCGATGTCCACGCAGACCACCCGCGCGCCCTCGGCGGCGAAGCGCCGCACGGTGGCCAGCCCGATGCCACTGCCCGCGCCGGTCACCACCGCCACCCGGTCGGAAAGCCGTCCCTGCACTGTGATCACTCCTCGGTGCCGATGAACACGTTCTTGACGTCGGTGAAGGCGTGCAGCGCGTCCGGACCCAGCTCCCGGCCGAGGCCGGACCGCTTCATCCCGCCGAACGGGGTCCAGTAGCGCACCGAGGAGTGCGAGTTGACGCTGAGGTTGCCGGCCTCGACCCCCCGGGCGACCCGCACGGCCCGACCCACGTCCCGGGTCCAGATCGAGCCGGAGAGGCCGTACTCGGTGTCGTTGGCGAGCCGGACCGCGTCCGCCTCGTCGTCGAACGGGAGCACCGAGACGACCGGGCCGAAGATCTCCTCGCGCCAGTGCCGGTCCGCCGGGGAGTCGGCGAGCAGCACGGTCGGGGCGTACCAGAAGCCGGGGCCGTCCGGGCGGGAGCCGGTGAACGCCACTGTCGCGCCGTCGACGTACCCGGCGACCCGGTCCCGGTGCGCGGCGGAGATCAGCGGGCCCATCTCGGCCGTCTCGCGGGCCGGGTCCTCCACGCGGAACGCCCGGACGGCCGGTTCGAGCAGTTCCAGGAAGCGGTCGTACACCTGACGCTGGACCAGGATCCGGGAGCGGGCGCAGCAGTCCTGGCCGGCGTTGTCGAAGACCGCGGACGGCGCGGTGGCCGCCGCCTTCGCCACGTCCGCGTCGGCGAAGACGATGTTCGCCGACTTGCCGCCCAGCTCCAGCGTCACCCGCTTCACCTGGTTGGCGGCGCCGGCCATGATCCGGGTGCCGACCTCGGTGGAGCCGGTGAAGCAGATCTTGCGGACCGCCGGGTGGGTGACGAACCGCTCGCCGACCACGCCGCCCTGGCCGGGCAGCACGGTGAACACGCCCTCCGGCAGCCCGGCGTCGAGCGCCAGCTCGGCCAGGCGCAGCGCGGTCAGCGGCGTCAGCTCGGCCGGTTTGAGCACCACCGTGTTACCGGCGGCCAGCGCCGGGGCGAGCCCCCAGCCGGCGATCGGCATCGGGAAGTTCCACGGCACGATCACGCCGACCACGCCCAGCGGCTCGTGGAACGTGACGTCGAGCCCGCCGGGCACCGGGATCTGCCGGCCGGTCAGCCGCTCCGGCGCGCCCGCGTAGTAGCCGAGCACGTCCCGGACGTTGCCGGCCTCCCAGCGCGCGTTGCCGACGGTGTGCCCGGAGTTGCGTACCTCCAGTTGGGCCAGCTCCTCCAGGTGCGCGTCCACCTCGGCGGCGAACCGCCGCAGCAGCCGCGCCCGGTCCCCCGGCGCCACGTTCCGCCACTCCTCGTACGCGGCAGCCGCCCGCGCCACCGCCGCATCCACCTCCGCCACGGACGCGGACGCCACCTCCGCGATCGCCGCCCCGCTGACCGGCGAGATCACCTCACCCATGCGTCCCCTCTCCGCCCCTCGGTTCGTCGATCTTGCAGATGGTGCCCGGACAAAAGCCTCTCATGCCGCGAAAAGCGGGCCGCAAGTGCAAGATCGGCCGGGGACGGGGACGGGGACGGGGACGGGGACGGGGACGGGGACGGGGGCGGGGGCGGGGGCGGCGGCGGGGTCAGAGGCGTTCGAAGCCACGGGTCAGCTCCCAGTCCGTGACGGCGGCGTCGAAGGCGGACAGCTCGACCTTCGCCTGGTTGGCGTAGTGGGCGACCACCTCGTCGCCGAACGCCTCCGGGGCGACCGTCGAGCGCTGCCAGAGGTCGAGCGCGTCCCGCAGCGTGCCGGGGACCCGCTCGGCGGCCGGGTCGTCGTACGCGTTGCCGGTGCACTCCTCGGCCAGCTCCAGCTCGTGCTCGATGCCGTACACCGCGCCGGCCACCAGCGCGGCGATCGCCAGGTACGGGTTGACGTCCGCCCCCGGCACCCGGTTCTCCACCCGCATCCCCTGCCCGTGCCCGACCAGCCGCAGCGCGCAGGTGCGGTTGTCGGTGCCCCAGCGCAGCGCGGTCGGCGCGAACGAGCCCGGCTGGTACCGCTTGTAGGAGTTGATGTTCGGAGCGAAGAGCAGACTGAACTCGCGCATCGTGGCGAGCAGCCCGGCCAGCACCCGCTGCCCGGTCACGCTCAGGTGCGCCGGCCCGTCACCGAGCATCGCCGACGAGCCGTTGGCGTCGCGCAGCGAGAAGTGGATGTGGCAGGAGTTGCCCTCCCGCGCGTTCGGCTTCGCCATGAACGTGATCGCCATTCCCTCTTGAGCGGCGATCTCCTTCGCCCCGTTCTTGTAGACGACGTGGTGGTCGGCGCAGGCCACCGCCTCGTCGTACCGGAAGGCGATCTCGTGCTGGCCGAGGTTGCACTCGCCCTTCGCGCTCTCCGGCGTCAACCCGGCGGCGGCCATCTCGGTGCGGATGCGGCGCAGCAGCGGCTCCACCCGGGCGGTGCCGAGCAGCGAGTAGTCCACGTTGTACTGGTTCGCCGGGGTCAGGTCGCGGTAGCCGCGCGACCACGCCTGCTCGTACGAGTCGCGGTAGAGCACGAACTCCAGCTCGGTGCCGGCGTACGCGGTCAACCCGTGCGCGGCCAGCCGGTCGAGCTGCCGGCGCAGGATCTGCCGGGGCGAGGCGACCACCGGGCCGGAACCGTCCAGCCACTCCAGGTCGGCCAGCACCATCGCGGAGCCGGGCTGCCACGGCGTCCGGCGCAACGTGTCCAGGTCGGGCTTCATGGCGAAGTCGCCGTAGCCGCGTTCCCAGCTCGACATGGCGTACCCGTCGACGGTGTTCATGTCGACGTCCACGGCGAGCAGGTAGTTGCAGCCCTCGCTGCCGTTCTCCAGCACGTTGTCGAGGAAGAACGGCGCGTGGATCCGCTTGCCCTGGAGGCGGCCCTGCATGTCGGTGAGGGCGAGCACCACCGTGTCGATCTCGCCATCGGCGACGGCGACCCGCAACTGCTCCAGCGAGAACGGCGTTCTACTCATCAGGGGGCCTCCATCACCAAGGTCTACTGGCAAACCGGATCACCGTCAATGCCCCGGTGGGACCGGGCGCGAAACCGGGGAGAGCACATGCGTCGTCGGATCGTCGCGGCCGCCGCGGCCGTCCTCGCGATCGGGTTGGGCGCCACCGACGCCCGCGCCGACCGGCAGCCCACCGCCGCCCCCGAGCGGCCCGCCGTCGAGACGGCGCCGCAGCCGGACCTGGTCGACCTGCGCCCGGCCGACGTGGAGCGGCACGTCAGCCGCCCCCGACGGCCGGCGACCGGCTACGACCTGACGAACCCGCAGGTGGTCGCCGGCGGGTTGGTGGTGCCCTGGGGGCTGGACTTCCTGCCCGACGGCAGCGCCCTGGTCGCCCAGCGGGACCCGGGCACGATCCTGCGGGTCCGCCCCGGCGGCCCGGCCCGGCAGGTGGCCCGGATCGCCGACGTGGTCGCCGGCGGCGAGGCGGGCCTGCTCGGGCTCGCCGTCTCCCCCACCTACCGGCGGGACGGCTTGGTGTACGCCGCCTACACCACCGCCGCCGACCTCCGCGTGGTCCGGTTCCGGCTGGCCGCCACGCCGGTCCCGCAGGTGCTGCTCAGCGGCATCCCCCGGGCCACGTTCCACGACGGCGGGCGGATCGCGTTCGGCCCCGACGGGCTGCTCTACGTGGGCGTCGGCGACGCCGGGGCGGCGACCCGCGCCCAGGACCTGACCAGCCGCAACGGCAAGATCCTACGGATTCGCCCGGACGGCGGCGTGCCGGCGGACAACCCGTTCCCCGGCTCACCGGTCTACAGCTACGGCCACCGCAACGTGCAGGGGCTGGCCTGGGACCGGCACGGCCGGCTGTTCGCCACCGAGTTCGGGCAGAACACCTGGGACGAGGTGAACCGGATCGTGCCGGGCGGCAACTACGGCTGGCCGATCGTGGAGGGCGTCGCCGGTGACAGCCGCTTCCGGGACCCGGTGGTGGTCTGGCCGCCGGCGCAGGCGTCACCGAGCGGCGCGGCGTTCACCCGGGGCACGCTCTACGTGGCCGCGCTGCGCGGTACCCGGCTCTGGGCGGTGCCGGTCGACCACGACGGCACTGTCGGCGTACCGGTGGCGGAGCTGGTCGGGACGTTCGGCCGCCTGCGTACCGTCGCGGTCGCCCCGGACGGCGCGCTCTGGGTGACCACCAGCAACCGCGAGCCGCGCGGCGTCCCACCGGCGGCCGACGACGACCGCGTCCTCCGCTTCCCGCTCACCCACCGCCAGCCCACACCCTGACCCCGGGGGTACGCGGACCGCCGCCCACGGCGTCAGCCACGCGCCCGCGCCCAGGCCAGGAAACGGCGGTGCAGGTCCGGCACATGGTCCGGGTTCAGCCGGGCGAGGTGTTCGTGCGCCTCGGCCATCAGGCCGCCCAGGTGGAACAGCAGCCCGACGCGGTCACCCCGGTACTCGACGAGCAGCGCACCTGTGCGGAGCGCAGCGCTCGACAGCTTCGGTGTTTCCATCCGACGCCCCCCTGATCGCGGAACCCACAGGTCCGGCCGCACCGCTCCCACGTGGCGGACAATCCCTCTCACCTGCCGGGAGTCGAAGAGATCTTGGAAGGAAGTTGCCCCTCCGGGGGCCATCTCCTTCCAAGATCTCGGCCGGGTCGGCGCAACCGCCCACCGTTCCGGACGGCAAACGGGTGATCATGAGGTTGACGGTGATTTGGAGATCCACAACTGCCGCCAACCTCATGATCGACGTCGACGGCCGAGGGGGCGGTGCCGGGGCGTGGGTCAGGAGGGTGGGGTGGGGGTGTCGGCGGGCAGCTCCTCGACGGTGCGGCGGGGGCCGGTGAACCAGTTGCGGGCCGAGGCGTACCACCAGATCGCGACGCCGAGCAGCACCCCGCCCACCGCCAGCGGTGCGTAGTTCACCGCCGTCCAGGAGAAGTCGGGACGGCCCGGCACGCCGGCCGGGACGATCGGCAGCACGAAGTAGACCGAGATGACGGCGATCTCCACCACCGCGATCCAGCCGAGCAGCCGGTAACGGCGGCCGAGCGTCCACGGGCCCGGGACGAACCGGTCCCCCATCCGCAGCCGCAGGAAGATCGGGATGATGAACGACAGGTAGAGCCCGATCACCGCCACCGACACCACCGCGTAGAACGCGACCGGGATGCCGCCGCGCTGGTAGAGCGCGGGCAGCGTGAGCACCAGCCCGGCCAGCGTGGCGCCGATGATGGCGTTGACCGGCGTGCCGTTGCGGTTGACAGTCGACCAGAGCCGCCAGCCCGGCACCGCCCGGTCCCGGCTGAACGCGTACGCCATCCGCGACATCGAGGTCACGCAGCTCATCCCGCAGAAGAACTGCCCGATGGTGGAGATGATGATGACCACCTTGAAGAAGAACGGGGTCAGCGCTGTCTCGAAGATCGCCCCGGAGAAGCCGCCCGCGTCGTTGATCGCGTCCACGTCGGTGGCGGCGAACAGGAACGCGAGCAGCAGGATCCAGCCGCCGACGGCCGAGTAGAAGATCGACCGCCACAGTCCCTGCGCCGCGGCCCTGGACGCGCCCCGGGTCTCCTCGGAGACGTGCGCGCAGGCGTCGAAGCCGGTGATCGTGTACTGCGTGAGCAGGAAGCCCAGCGGCAGCACGTAGAACCAGAACGTCAACCCGCCGGTGTCCCCGTCGCCGAAGCCGGAGTTGTTGAACCGCTCGGTGAACACGAACCGGAAGCTCTGGTGCTCGTCCGGAACCAGGACCAGGATCAGCACCACCACGGCCGCGCCGGCCACGTGCCACCAGACCGAGACGTTCTGGAGTACGTCGATGATGCGGTGCCCGTAGATGTTGATCAGGCCGTGCAGCGCGAGGATCACCACGAACAGCCCGAACGTCTGCTGGCCGGTGCCGGCCCAGCCGTCGACGAGCGCCGACACCGTCAGGTTGAGGAACGTGGCGCAGCCGTAGTCGACCGAGGCGGTGACCGCGACCAGCCCGATCAGGTTCAGCCAGCCGGTGAACCAGCCGTGCACCGGCCGACCCATGGTCGCCGCCCACCAGTAGATCCCGCCCGCGGTCGGGTAGGCGGAGACCAGCTCGGCCAGGCAGAACCCGATGACCAGGATGAACATCGAGATCAGCGGCCAGCCCCAGGACACGGCCACCGGGCCGCCGTTGTTCCACGCCTGGCCGAACGTGGTGAAGCAGCCGGCCAGGATCGAGATGATCGAGAACGAGATGGCGAAGTTGGAGAAGCCGCTCCACTTGCGGCGCAGCTCCTGCTTGTAGCCGAGTTCGGCGAGTCGTCGGGCGTCGTCGTCCATCGGCTGCTCGGCGGTCGGCGCGGGCGTCGTGGCCACTGCACACCTCCTCGAGGCGAGTGCTCGCAGTCTGCTCCCGCCGATCAAGGTGGTCAATACGCGTACCGGTTAAATGCGTTGTCCCGGCGCCCGGCCCGGGGCATCCTTGGAGCTGTGACCAGGCCCGACCCGACGGGCCGGCACCGGGCGCTCGGCAACGCCCGGTCTGCGGCGGCGCGCGGCGTCCACCTCTCTCTCACTGAAGTGCGGCGTCTCGCCGTACCCCGGACGCCCGCGCCGCCGCCCCCTACCGACCCGGCGCAGGGGTACCGGTTGTCGACTCGTATACAACGTTGTAAATTGACTGGTGTTCACCCCGACCGAGGAGGTAATCCTGGACTGCGCACTGGCCTTCGATGCCACCTACGCCCCGCACGCGGCGGTCGTGATGTCCACCATCGCCGCCCAGATGCCGACCGAACCGCTGCGGTTCTGGCTGGCCGCCGACGACGACGTCACCGAGCCGGCCCGGGCCTCACTGACCCGGGCGGCCCGACACGCCACCGTCACCTTCCTGACCGTGGACCCTCCACCGATCCGCCTGCCCGGATCCCGCGAGCCCCACCTGAGCTACCTCTCCGCCGCCATGTACCTGCGGCTGCTGATCCCGCAGGCCCTGCCCCCGGGCGTCGACCGACTGCTCTACCTCGACTCCGACGTGCTCTGCACCGGCTCCCTGGCACCGTTGCGCGACGTCGACCTGGGCGACACGCCGGTCGGCGCGGTCCGGGACGCGTTCACCCGCCGCCTCATCGACAACGGCGGCCTGCCCGGCATCTACGGCTACCGTGACCTCGACGCCCAGGCGCCGTACCTGAACTCCGGGGTCTTGCTCATCGACGTGCCACGGTGGCGGGAACTCGAGATCACCGCCGCGGCGCTCGACTACATCGCCCGGCACGCGCACGAGGCGCGTTTCCCGGACCAGGACGCGCTCAACCACGCCGTCTACGGCCGGTGGACCCGGCTCCCCAAGCGCTGGAACCACATGATGGCGTGGCGGCTCGACCCGACCGTCGGCGGGAGCATCACGGAGGCGTCCGTCATCCACTTGGCCGGCCCGGTGAAGCCCTGGCATCCGACCTTCCCGGACGGCGTGTTCCGGCAGCTCTACCGCAGGCACCGTCGTCGCACCGAGCTGGTCACCGCCCGGGCGGGAACACTCACCGCTTCGCGCCGGTGACGAACGCTTCGCCCCCAACCCCGACCCGGATCGCCGCGCGGTGGCGGGTGTCGTGCCTCAGGCGAACAGCAGGCCCGCCACCCAGAGCGCGGCGATCACCATGCCCGCCATGAACTCGACGAGCATGGACAGGCCGGCCGCCTTGAGCGCCTGCACGGTGGCCGGCCAGGCCAGCCGGTTGCTGCCCAGCCGCAGCAGCTCGGCGCCCCAGATCCCGGCGATGAAGCCGATCGGCAGCCCGACCACCGGGATGACGAAGAACCCGACCACGCCGAGCAGCGCGCCGGCCAGCAGCGACCGGGTGGGCACACCGGTGCGCTTCAGGTTCCGTCCCGGCCAGAGGTACTTGACCACGGTGCCACCGGCGGCGACCACGGTCGCGGCGGCGAGCACCGCCCAGCGGCCCGGGCCGGCGTCGCCGAACAGCGCCCACACCAGCACGCCGCCCCAGCAGAGCGGCAGCGCCGGCAGGCCGGGCACCACCACGCCGGCCAGCCCGGCCAGGATCGCCAGCGCGGCGACCACCGACACCACGGCCTGCGAATCGGTCAGACTCACGAGTTCTCTCTTCTCTGCGCGGGCGGTGCGTAAACCGAGATGTTAAGCGGGGGCCCCTCCTCTACCGGAGGCGTTAAGCGGGGGCCCTTCCTTAATCCGCCAGGCGGGCGCGGATGTCGTCGGCGGGCATCGGGGGGCCGAACCAGCGGCCCTGACCGGTGTCGCAGCGCAACGCCCGCAGCCGCTCGGCCTGCACCTCGGTCTCCACCGCCTCGGCCGTCACCGACAGCTCCAACGCGTGCGCCAACCGGACCAGCGCGTCGACGATCCGCTCGTCGCGGTGGTCGGCGACCGCGCCGTCACCGCGGATGCCCTCGACGAACGGGCCGGCCAGCTTCACGCAGTGGATCGGCAGCCGGCGCAGGTACGCCAGGTTCGAGTAACCGGTGCCGAAGTCGTCGATGGCCAGCCGCAACCCGAGGTCGGCGAGCTGGTGCAGGGCCCGCAGCGGCTCACCCGCGCTGCCCATCACCGCGCTCTCGGTCAACTCGAGCTGGAGCAGCTCGGCGGGGAGGCCGGTGTGCTGCAACGCCTCCGCCACGGTCTCCACGATGGCCGGGTCGTCGGCCTGCCGGGCGGCCAGGTTGACGCTGACCACCGGCGTCGACTCACCGAAGGCGCGCCGCCACGACTCGGCGTCCCGGCACGCCTGGCGCAACACCCAGGCGCCGAGCCGGACGATCAGGCCGGTCTCCTCGGCGAGGCCGATGAAGCGGTCCGGCCCGAGCAGCCCCAGCTCCGGGTGCTGCCAGCGGACCAGCGCCTCGACCGCCACCATGGAGCCGTCCAACAACGACACGATCGGCTGGTAGTGCAGCACGAACTCGCCCCGGTCCAGCGCGGCGGGCAGGTTGGCGGCCAGCGCCGAGCGGGCGATGTCGGCGGCGCTGCGCTCCGGGTCGTACACCGCCCAGCGGCCCCGCCCTTCGGCCTTGGCCCAGTAGAGCGTGGTGTCGGCGGCCTTCATCAGCTCGCCGGCGCTGGTCTCCGCCGCCGGGCAGTCCACGATGCCGATGCTGGCCGAGACCGCGAGCTGCTGGTCGGCGACGTGCACCGGGGCGGAGACCGCCGCCAACGCCAGCTCGGCCACCTCCACCGCGTCGTCGAGACCGCCGCCGGAGTCGACCAGGATGACGAACTCGTCACCGCCCATCCGGGCCACCAGGTGCCCACGGCCGGCCACGCAGTCGCTGAGCCGTCGGGCGATCACCTGGAGCAGCCGGTCACCGAGGTCGTGGCCGAGGCTGTCGTTGACCGCCTTGAACCCGTCCAGGTCGATGAAGCAGAGCCCGACGCGCTGCTCGGGCCCGGCCGCGGCGAAGACGCCACCGAGCGTCTCGAAGAACAGCGTCCGGTTCGGCAGGCCGGTCAGCGGGTCGTGCAACGCCTGGAAACGCAGCCGCTGCTGAAGCTCGTACCGCTGGGTGATGTCCTCGATCATGGCGACGGTGAACCGGGGCCGGCCGTCGTCGTACCGGATCAGCGACACGGCCAGGTCGGTCCAGACCACGCTGCCGTCCTTGCGGTAGTAGCGCTTCTCCACCCGGGCGCTGTCCCGTTTGCCCTCGACCAGCTCCTGGTAGAGCTCCCACATGCCGGCCGCGTCGTCGGCGTGGGCCAGCGCGGACACGTTCATCTGCCGCATCTCCGCGACCGTGTAGCCGAGCATGTCCGCGAAGGACTGGTTGACCTCGATGATGTGCCCGTCCACGCCGGCGATGCCGATGCCGATGGCGGCGCCGGTGAAGACCGCCCGGAACCGCGCCTCGCTGTCCCGCAACGCCTGTTCGACGGCGTCCCGGGCCTGCCAGGCGGAGCGGGCGATCCGTTCCTGCTGGCTGAACACCCGGTCCCGCAGCGCCCGGCTGAACCCGGCGGCGACCGCGCCCTGCAACGAGGCGATCCGTTCCCGCAGCTCGGGCAGATCCTCGCGGGCCGGCAGCACCCAGGGCAGGAACCGGTCACCGAGCGCCTGCACCGACCAGTCGAGCACGCCGGGCTCGGTCAGGTGCGCCTCCACCAGGGCCCGACCCACCTCCTCCGCCGGCCGGGCGGAGAAGGTGGGCGCCCGCAACGCGCGGGCCAGCCGCTCGGTGAGCGAGACCAGCAGGCGCTCGGTCTCGGCCGCGCTCAGCGGCACGAAACCGATGCGCCGCACCGCCCGGGCCCACTCGGCGGCGTACGCCGTGGCGCCGGGACGGCTGAAGTCATCCCCGACGGGCTCCGGGGCGGGCACGTCGGCTCACCCGGCAGCGCGGTCGTGCCGGGCGACGCCGCCGAACGCCCCGAAACGTTCCGGGTGCTCGTCCACGTCCGAGGGGGAGTCGGGCCGCCAGAGCGGCATGTGCACCACGCCCGGTTCGAGGATCGTCCAGTCACCGAAGAAGCCGGTGATCTCGGCCCGCGAGCGGAGCGTGATCTCGGTGGCGGTACGCGCCGACAGCCGCTGCGCGTCCAGCATCTCCTGTGGCTGGTCCTCGAACGTGGAGTGCGAGACGACCAGGAAACTGCCCGGCGCGGCGGCGGCCCGCAGGGTGGCCAGGATGTCGGCCGGGCGGTCGGCGTCCGGCACGAAGTGCACCACGCCGGCGAGCAGGATGCCCAGCGGCCTGTCGAAGTCGATCAGGCCGCCGGCCCGGGCCTGGTCCAGGATCAGCTTCGGCTCGCGCAGGTCGGCCAGGAGCGCGGTGGCCCGGTCGTTGCCGGCCAGCAGCTCGTGGCTGTGCGCCACCGCCACCGGGTCGATGTCGACGTAGACGATCCGGGCCTCGGGGTTCGCGGCCTGGGCGACCTCGTGCACGTTGCCGACGGTGGGGATGCCGGAGCCGATGTCGAGGAACTGGTCGATGCCGGCGTCGAGCAGCACCCGCACCGCCCGGCGCAGGAACTCCCGCCCGGAACGCATGGTGGCCGCCAGGTTCGGTGTCATGGCCGCGATCTGCTCGGCGAGCTGCCGGTCGATCTCGAAGTTGTGCGCCCCGCCGAGGAAGTAGTCGTAGACCCGGGCGGCGCTGGGCCGGCTCAGGTCGATCCCGGCGGGAGGTCCGTCCGACGTCTGCATCGTGCGATCTCCCCGGTCGTCACCCGCCTGGTACGGCGGATCATGTGGTCCAGCCCACTCTATGCGCGCCGGACCGGCAACGGGAGATCCACTTCTGGCGATGCCGCCGTCCGGGCTCAGCCGGCCGACTCCAGCAGCAGCGAGATGCCCTGCCCGACGCCGACACACATGGTGGCGAGCGCCCGCCGACCACCCCGGCGGCGCAGCTCCAGCGCGGCGGTCAGCGCCAGCCGGGCGCCGCTGGCGCCGAGCGGATGGCCCAGCGCGATGGCCCCGCCGTTCGGGTTGACGTGCTCGGCGTCCTCCGGCAGGCCCAGCTCCCGCAGCACCGCCACGGACTGCGCGGCGAACGCCTCGTTCAGCTCGATCACGTCGACGTCGGCCAGCGCGAGGCCCTGGCGGTCGAGCAGCTTCCGGGTCGCCGGGACCGGCCCGATCCCCATGATCCGTGGCGGGACGCCGGCCGCCGCCGCGCCGCGTACCCGGGCCAGCGGGGTGAGGCCGTGGCGCTCGACGGTGGCCGCGGAGGCGACCAGCAGCGCCACCGCGCCGTCGTTGACGCCGGAGGAGTTGCCGGCGGTCACCGTGCCGCCGGCGCGGAACGGGGTGGGCAGCGCGGCCAGCTTCTCCGGCGTGGTCTCGCGGGGGTGCTCGTCGACCGCGACGAGCTTCGTCTCCCGCTTGCCGGCCGGCACGGTGACGCCGACGATCTCCTCGGCCAGCCGGCCGTCGGCCTGCGCCTTGGCGGCCCGCTGCTGCGAGCGGTACGCGAACGCGTCCTGCGCGGCGCGGTCCACGCCGAACTCGGCGGCCACGTTCTCCGCCGTCTCCGGCATCGAGTCGATGCCCCAGCCGTGCTCCATCAGCGGGTTGACCAGCCGCCAGCCGATGGTGGTGTCATAGACCTCGGCGGTGCGGGCGAACGGCGTGGTCGCTTTCGGCATCACGAACGGCGCGCGGCTCATGCTCTCCACGCCGCCGGCCACCACCAGGTCGGCGTCCCCGGCGACGATGGCGCGGGCGGCGGAGGCGAGCGCGTCCAGGCCGGAGCCGCAGAGCCGGTTGACGGTGCTGCCCGGCACCTCCGCCGGCAGGCCACCGAGCAGCGCGGCCATCCGGGCCACGTTGCGGTTGTCCTCGCCGGCCTGGTTGGCGCAGCCCAGGATCACGTCGTCGGTGCGGGCCCAGTCGACCGACGGGTGCCGCGCCACCAGCTCGCGGATCACGTGCGCGGCGAGGTCGTCGGGGCGGACCCCGGCGAGGGCGCCGGCGTACCGGCCGATCGGGGTGCGAACTCCGGCAACGAGGTAGGCCACGGTCATCGCGCGCACGTCCTTCGGGGGTGGGAAGGGGTCGGTCGGCGGCGGCCCGGCGGGTCGCGCCGGGGTGCCACGGCGCCAGGATATCCGCGCCCGGAGCGGATAGGTTGGCGGCATGGCCGGGGCCCAGTTCAGCGCAGAGACCAGTGGCGGCGGTTCGTTCGTCCGCCAACCCAACCGGTTCACCGGGCGGGTCACCCCGCACTCCACCTCGCCGGCCGGCGGCGGGCCGGACGAGCAGGGCCGCTGGCCGTTGGAGCCGGGCCGGTACCGGCTGATCTGGTGCCGGGCCTGCCCGTGGGCGCACCGGGCCCGGATCGTGCGCGGCCTGCTCGGCCTGGACGAGGTGATCTCGCTGGGCACCGTGGACCCGATCCGGGACGAACGGGGCTGGCGGTTCGCGCTGGACCCGGACGGCTTCGACCCGGTGCTGGGGGTCGGGTTCCTCTCCGAGGCGTACCTGGCCACCGACCCGGACTACACCGGCCGGGTGACCGTGCCGGCGCTGGTCGACACGCTGACCGGGCGCGTGGTCACCAACGACTATCCGCGGCTCACGCTCGACTTCTCCACCGAGTGGCGGCGGTTCCACGCGCCGGACGCGCCGGACCTCTACCCGGTCGCGCTGCGGCCGGAGCTGGACGCGCTGATGGCGGAGATCCACTCCGACGTCAACAACGGTGTGTACCGGTGCGGCTTCGCCACCTCGCAGGCGGCGTACGACGAGGCGTACACCGCGCTGTTCGCCCGGCTGGACGCGCTGGGCGAGCGGCTGGCCGGGCGGCGCTACCTGATGGGGGACGCGATCACCGAGGCGGACGTGCGGCTGTTCACCACGCTGGTCCGCTTCGACGTGGCGTACCACGGGCACTTCAAGTGCAACCGGCAGAAGCTCACCGAGATGCCGGTGCTGTGGGCGTACGCGCGGGACCTGTTCCAGACGCCGGGCTTCGGCGAGACGGTGGACTTCGACCACATCAAGCGGCACTACTACGCCACCCACGACATGATCAACCCGACCCGGATCGTGCCGCTCGGTCCGGACCTGGCCGGCTGGACCACGCCGCACGGGCGTGGCTGACCGCGCGTCGCGCCGGGTCGCCGCCGCCGGGGCCGCCACCTGCGTGCTGGCCGGGGCGGTCGCGGTGACGGCCGCCGTGGTCGCCGGTCCGGGCCCCGGCCCGACCGGGTACGTCAGCGAGGCCGGCGTCGCCGACAGCGGGTACGCCGGGGCGTACCGGATGGGGATCTTCACGCTGGCGGCGGCGCTGCTGCTGCTCGCCGGCGCGCTGCCGGTGGTGGCGCGGGCGGCGTCCGTGCTGCTCGGCGTCGGCGCGGTCGCCACGGTGCTCTCCGGCGCGGTGACGTGCAGCGCCGGCTGCCCGCTGCCGCCGTTCGAGGCCGCCACGGTGGCCGACCTGGTGCACGGCGGGGCCAGCATCGCGGCCACCGCGGCGGTGGTCTTCGCGATGCTGGCGCTGGTCTGCTCCCCCGCGGTCGGCGGCGCGCTGCGGCGGGTCGCCGCGGTCGGTGCGGCGCTGGCGCTGCCGCTGGCCGGCGCGGTCGGGTTGGCCATGCTGTTGGTCGGCCGGGGCACGCTGGTCGGCGTGCTGGAGCGCGTGCTGCTGGGAGCAACCGCCGCGTGGGGGCTGGGCACCGCCGTGGTGCTGGTAAGGAGGGGGCCCCGCTTAACGCATTCGGTAGAGGAGGGGGCCCCGCTTAACACCGAGGTGTTAAAAGGGGGCCCCTCCTTCCCCAAACGCCGGCTGTAAGGGGCGTCACGGGGAACGGTCCTTCCGGCGGGGCGGGTGCGGGAGTAGCGTGGTTCGGCGATGACCAATGTCTGGTGCCTCACCGAGCGCCTGTACGTCGACCTCCGACGGCAGGCCAGCGGCGTCTGTCCGGCGTAGCTCCGCCCCCCGACGCCCGCTCTTCCCTCTCCAGACCTTGGACCCGTTCTCATGGCTTCCGCCCTGCGCAAGATCCCCTTTTCCGTGCAGATCCTGCTCGGCCTCGTGCTCGGTGTGGCGCTGGGCTTCCTCGCCCGCGCCAACGACCTCGCCTGGTTGACCAGCACGCTCGACACCGTCGGCGGCCTCTTCGTCCAGTTGCTCAAGCTGGCCGTGCCGCCACTGGTCTTCACCGCCATCGTGGTCAGCGTGGTCAGCCTGCGCGGCGTCGCCAACGCCGCCCGGCTGGCGCTCAAGACGCTGCTCTGGTTCGGCATCACCGCGCTGATCGCGGTGAGCATCGGCATCGGCCTGGGCCTGCTCACCGACCCCGGCCGCGGCGTGAACCTGGACCCGGCCGGCGCCAACGCGCCGAAGACCACCGGCTCCTGGATCGACTTCCTCACCGGCATCGTGCCCACCAACCCGGTCGGCGCGTTCGTCGAGGGCAACGTGCTCCAGATCGTCTTCCTCGCCCTGGTGGTGGGTGCCGCCGCGCTGCTGGTCGGCGAGCCCGCCGAGCCGTTCGTGCAGCTCAACCGCTCGGTCCTGACGATCGTGCAGAAGGCGCTGTGGTGGGTCATCCGGCTCGCCCCGATCGGCACCCTGGGCCTGATCGGCAACGCCGTCGCCTCGTACGGCTGGGACCTGCTGGCCCCGCTCGCCAAGTTCACCACCGCCGTCTACGTCGGCTGCGCGCTGGTGATGTTCGTGGTCTACCCGGTGCTGCTGGTCGCCGCCGGCCGGCTCAACCCGCTGCGCTTCTTCGCCGGCGCCTGGCCCGCCATCGAGCTGGCCTTCGTGTCCCGTTCCTCGGTGGGCACCATGCCGGTGACCCAGCGTTCGGTGGAGCGCCTCGGCGTCCCCCGCGAGTACGCCTCCTTCGCGGTGCCGTTCGGCGCCACCACGAAGATGGACGGCTGCGCCGCGATCTACCCGGCGCTCGCCGCGATCTTCGTGGCGCAGGTGTTCGGCGTGGACCTGGGCGTCACCGACTACCTGCTGATCGCGTTCGTGTCGGTGGTCGGCTCGGCCGCCACCGCCGGCCTGACCGGCGCGATCGTGATGCTCACGCTGACCCTGAGCACGCTGGGCCTGCCGCTGGCCGGCGCCGGCCTGCTGCTGGCCATCGACCCGATCCTGGACATGATGCGGACCGCGACGAACGTGGCCGGACAGGCCGTGGTGCCGACAATCGTGGCCGCCCGCGAGGGCACGCTCGACCGGGCCGCGTACGACTCGGCCGGCAGGCGCGACCTGATCGAGCCGGTCGAGCCCGCCGAGCGCGAGAACGAGCGGCTCGCCCCCGTACCCGCCTGACACACGGTAGGAAACGCACCACGAAGCCCTGACCGGAGGAGAACCGCATGAGCGCCCTGTTCACCCCGCTGGCCCTGCGCGGCGTCACGCTGCCCAACCGGATCGCGCTGGCGCCGATGTGCCAGTACAGTGCCGGGCCCGACGGGCTGCCCACCGACTGGCACCGCGTCCACCTCGGTTCCCGCGCGGTCGGCGGGGCCGGGCTGGTGCTCACCGAGGCGACCGCGGTGGTGCCGGAGGGGCGGATCAGCCCGCAGGACGTCGGGCTCTGGTCCGGCGCGCACGTCGACGCGTGGCGGCCGGTCACCGCGTTCGTCGCCGGCCAGGGCGCGGTGCCGGCCGTGCAGCTCGCGCACGCCGGGTTCAAGGCGTCGACGTACCGGCCGTGGGCGGAGCGGCGCGGCGGTGTGCCGGACACCGAGGGCGGCTGGACGCCGGTCGGCCCGGGCGTCGACCCGTTCGTCAGCGACTACCGCACCCCGGTCGCGCTCGACGAGGCCGGCGTCGCGGCCGTGGTGGACGCGTTCGCGGTCGCCGCCGGGCGGGCGGTGGACGCCGGCTTCGCCGCGGTGGAGATCCACGCGGCGCACGGCTACCTGCTGCACGAGTTCCTGTCCCCGCTGACCAACCGGCGCACCGACGACTACGGCGGGGACCGGGCCGGTCGGATGCGGCTCACCCTGGAGGTGGCGCGCGCGGTCCGCGCCGCGGTCGGCGAGGCGGTGCCGGTGCTGACCCGGATCTCGGCCACCGACTGGACCGACGGCGGCTGGACGGTCGAGGACAGCGTGGTGCTCGCCGGCGAGCTGGCCGCCGCCGGCGTGGACCTGGTCGACGCGTCCTCCGGCGGGGCGGCGGCGAAGGCGTCGATCCCGGTCGGCCCCGGCTACCAGGTGCCGCTGGCGGCCCGGATCCGCCGCGAGGCGGGCGTGCCGACCGGCGCGGTGGGCCTGATCGTCGAGCCCGAGCAGGCCGAGCAGATCGTGGCCGGCGGCGAGGCCGACCTGGTGCTGCTGGGCCGGGAACTGCTGCGTGACCCGTACTGGCCGCGCCGCGCCGCCGCCAAGCTGGGCGCCACCCCGGCCTGGCCGGACCCGTACGCCCGCGCGTTCTGAGCGCGCCGGGCCCCGACCCGGTCGGGTCGGGGCCCGGCGGTCAGCCGGCCAGGCGGTCAGCCGGCCCGGTGGTCAGTCGGTCAGCCGGCCAGGCGGTCAGCCGGCCCGGTGGTCAGTCGGTCAGCCGGCCAGGTGGTTCCAGCGGGGCTCCAGGTCGGACCACGCGCCCTGGTCGGCGACCACGCCGTCGACAAGCACCACCACGTGGTCCGCGCGGACCAGCGCGGCCCGCTTGGCGGTCGAGCCGACCACTGTCACCCCGTGCTCGCGCAACGCCGCCCAGAGCGCCAGCTCCGTGGTCACGTCCAGCGCCGACGACACGTCGTCGGCGACGAGCAGTTCGGTACGCGGGGCGAGCGCCCGGGCCAGCGCCAGCCGCTGGAGCTGACCGCCGGAGAGCCGGGTCCCCTTGTGCCCGATGAGCAGCCCGAGCCCGCCTCCGGCGACGGCCAGGTCGTGGTCGAGCTGGGCGGTCGACACCGCGCTCGCGGCGTCGACCGGGTGGCCGAGCGCGATGTTCTCGGCCACCGTGCCGGAGAGCACCCGGGGTAGCTGGCCCACGTAGCCGACCTGGTTGGGGCGCAGGAACAGCTCCGGCTCGGTGACCGGCTCGCCGTTCCAGCGCAACGCGCCGACGTGGTGCACGATCCCGGCGAGCGCGCGCAGCAGCGACGACTTGCCGGCCCCGACCGGGCCGACCACCAGCACCAACTGGCCGCGTTCGACCACCAGGTCGACGTCGCGGACGGCGAGCGTGCCGTCGGAGTGCAGCGCGCCGAAGCCGGCCAGCTCCAGCCGGCGCAGCGGGCGCCGGGGCGGCGGCTCCGGCGCGGGCGCGGTGCCGGCGACCAGGTCCAGCCCGGGCACCGGCTCGGAGTAGTTGGCCGTCCCGGTCATCGCCACGGTCCGCCGCGTCCACACCCGCGCCGACGGGTACTGCGAGACGAGCGCCGCGGTGGTCCACGCGAACCAGCGGGCCGCGCCCAGCGTGGAGACCGCGACCAGGGTGGCGCCGGCGGAGAGCCCGCCGGTCAGGTAGAGCGCCCAGGCCCCGATCGGCAGCAGCCCGCTGACGACCGCCGGGGTGGAGCGGGCCCACACCTGCATGGCGATCTCCCGGCGCTGCCGCTCGCTGCGCACCGCGTCCAGCCCGGCCAGGTGGGTCAGCACCGGCCGGGTGGCGCCGGCCAGCTTCACGGTGCGGGCGGCGGAGAGCGCGGAGACCAGCGCGGTGGCGAACGCGGCGCGGGCGGCGACGGTGCCGGCGGCGGTGCGTTCCAGCCGGGGCCCGAACAGCGTCGCCGCCAGCCCGGAGACCACCATCGTGCCGACGAAGAACAGCGCCGGCACGAGACTGCCGGTCACCAGCGTCATGGTGAGCACGATGGCCAGCGAGATGAACTGGTCCATCAGGTTGTCGGCGAGCTGCACCACCCGGTCGGTGTCGCCGCCCTGCGCGACCACCTCGGCCGGGGTGTGCCCGCTGACCCGGCGCGGGCCGGTCTGCCCGTGCACCAACCGGGCGCTGATCCGCAGCATCTGCCGGATCCACCACTGCGGGAACCACAGGTTGGTCAGGTAGGGCAGCGGCAGCACCAGCAGCAGCGCGGCGGCGATGCCGAGCGCCGGCAGCCACGGGTCGCCGCCGGCGACCAGCTCGGCCCAGAGCCAGGGCAGCACCGAACCGTCCAGCCCGAGCAGCGTCAGCACGATGAACAGGCCGATCGCGGCCAGGCCGTACCGGGGATCGTTGAAGCCCAGCCGGAGGATCTCCCGCATGGTCCGCGCGGGCGGCGCGGGCGGCACCGGCGGCGGTTCGGCGCGCGGCATCCCGGCGCGACGCGGCGCGGGGGCCGGCGCGACGACCGGGGCCGCCTCGTCGACCCAGCCGGGCGCGTCGAGCAGTTCCACGCCGCCGCGCCGCGCGCCGGCGCCGGCGTACGCCCCGGCGTGGCTGGTGGCGAGCAGCTCGGCGAAGCGGGCGGACTCGCGCATCGGGCCGGCCTCCAGCACCGCGCCGTCGGCCATCACCACCACCTCGTCGCAGCGGCGCACCGAGGAGAGCCGGTGCGCGACGACGATGCCGATCCGGTCGGTGAGCAGCCGCTCGGTGGCCTCACGGACCCGGTTCTCGGTGACCGGGTCGAGTCGCGCGGTGGCCTCGTCGAGGATCACCACGTGCGGGTCCCGGACCAGGATGCGGGCGAACGCGACGAGTTGCTCCTGGCCGGCGGAGAGCACGTGCCCGCCCTCGCCGAGCCGGGTGTGCACCCCGTCAGGCAGCTCGGCGATCCAGCCGGCCAGGCCCAGCTCGGCCAGCGCCCGCTCGGCGGCGTCGAGCAGCTCCGGGTCGTGCAACGCGACGTTCTCGGCGAGCGTGCCGGCGAGGATCTCGGTGCGCTGGGGCACCACGGCGATCCACCGGCGCAGCTCCTCGACGTCCAGGTCGACCAGGTCGGTGTCGCCCAGGAAGACGGTGCCACGGGGCACCTCCACGGCCCGGGTGAGCACCTTGGCCAGCGTCGACTTGCCCGAGCCGGTGCGCCCGACCAGCGCGTACGAGCGCCCGCGGACGAAGTCGAGCCGCACGTCGCGCAGCGCCGGGCCGCGCTCCTCCCCGGCGGCCGGGTAGCGGAAGGTGAGCCCGCGCACGCTCAGGTCGCCGTCGGTCGGGGCGGCCCCGCCGGCCGGCTCCTGCCGCGCGCCGGCCAGCAACTGCACCCGGGCCCACGCGCCGAACGCCTGTTGCAGGTGCGGCACCCAGCGGGCGATGTGCTCGACGGTGGCGCCGAACGCGATGGCGAGCAGCCAGACGGCGGTGAGCCGGGCGGCGTCGACCCGCCCGGTCGACAGCGCCCACGCGCCGGCCAGCACCACACCGGCGACGCCGGCCCGGACGCCACCGGCGGCCACCGAGGTGACCCGGGCGGAGAGCCGGAACACCCGGCCGCAGCGGGCGACCACCTCGGCCGCGCGGCGGGCGTAGAGCCGCAGCACATACGGCCGAGCCAGGCTGGTGCGCACGTCGTCCTGCCCGTGCACCGCCTCCTCCATCACGGCCGCGAGGTCGGACCAGGCCTCCTCCTCGGCCATCCGGGCCGGGGCGATGCGGGCGGTGGGCCGGCGCAGCACGACCGCGAGCAGCGTGGTGAGCAACACCATTCCCACACCGGCCGGCCACCAGACGACGAGCGCGCTGACGGTGGCGAGCACACAGACGGCGAGGCCCTGCGCCAGGCGTACGCCGGTGTTCCGCATCTCGGCGGCGACCTGGTAGACGTCGTTGTCGATCCGGTCGAGCAGCTCGCCGACCGGCGTGGTCTCCAGGGCGGGCAGCTCCTGCCCGAGCGCGACCCGGCAGAGCCGGCGACGCACGTCGGCGGACCAGTCGGCGGTGAGCCGGGCCATGATCAGCCCGATCAGCAGGTCGGTGACGACGGCGGCGACCAGCGCCACGGCCAGCGCGACGAACCAGCCGGACGAGCGGTGCACGAGCACCGGCCCGGCCAGCGCGGAGGCGGCGGCCTGGCCACCGGCGCCCAGCACGATCAGCAGCAGAACGGCCGCCATCCGCCGGGGTGCGGTGGCCCAGAGGTCTCGGAGCAGGCGCATGGGACGGTCCTCCGGACTCGGACGGGTGGGGGCGGTGCACCCAGCCTTCCCGCCGGACCGGCGTGGTTCAACCGAATTACCGCGTTCCGGTCAGGTCCGGGCGACCCGGCGGACGATGCCGAGCAGCGCCTCCTGCACGTCGCCGATCGGCCGCTCGGGCTGGAACACCAGCCAGTCCACGGCCACCACCAGCCCGACGCCGAACAGCGCCGAGCTGGCGGTACGCACGTCCAGGTCGGCCGGGAGGTCACCGCTGTCCACCCCGGCCCGGACCGTCTCCGCGATCACCTCGATCGCCTCGCCGCGCAGCAGCCGCAGCGTCTGCTGCCACTCCCGGTTGGTGCGCCACATCTCGGAGAGCAGCAGTTGGGCGAAGGCCCGGTAGCGGCGGATGTAGTCCAGTTCGGCGCGGACCAGCGCGGCGAGCGCCTCGCGCGGCGGCAGCCCGTCGACGGCGGCCCGGAACTCGGCGGTGAGCAGGCCGATGCCGTGTCGCAGCAGCTCCTCGAAGAGGACCGTCTTGGACTCGAAGTTGTAGTAGACGGTCCCCTTCGCCACCCCGGCGCGGGCCGCGATGTCGTCCACGGTGGTCGCCGAGAAGCCCTGCTCGGCGATCAGGTCCACCGCTGCCACGAAGAGTCGTTGGCGGGTGTCCTCCCGCCGGCGGGTCCGTCCGTCCGTCACCAGCCCATCCTCACATGGTCAGTTCGGGGTGCAGCCTGGCCGGGGTGAGCCGGCGGGAGCGGCGCGCCGCGCCGACGCCGAGCGCCAGCGCACCCAGCCCGAACGCGAGCAGCACCAGCGCGGCGGTGACCACCGGGCCGGCCGGCCCGCCGTTGATCGTGTGCCGCAGGCCGCCCACCACGTACGTCATCGGCAGCCAGGGGTGGACGGCCTGGAAGAAGCCGGGCGAGGTCTGCACCGGGTAGGTGCCGCCGGACGAGGTGAGCTGCAGCATCAGCAGCGCCAGCGCGGCCAGCCGACCGGCCGGGCCGAGCGCCACGCCGAGCAGTTGCATGATCGCGGTGAACGCCAGCGAGGTGAGCGCGAGCAGCCCGAACGTCGCCGCGCCGTGCGTCGGGTGCAGCCCGAGCGCCAGCGTCACCACGGTGTAGAGCACGGCGACCTGGGCCAGGCCGATCCCGGCGGCGGGCAGCCAGCCGGCGAGCACCACCCGCCAGCCGGGCGCGCCGGACATCACATGGCGTCGGTTGACCGGCCGCAACAGCATGTACGTGATCATCGCGCCGACCCAGAGCGCCAGCGCCAGGAAGTACGGGGCGAAGCCCACGCCGTACGAGCCGGCCGGGTGCTGCGAGTCGCGGATCAGGCCGACCGGGTCACCGAGCACGTCGGCGCGACTGGCCGCGTCGTCGTACCCGGGCAGTTTCTTCTCCCCGGCGGCGAGCCCGTCGGCGAGGTCGCCGGCGCCGCCCTCCAGCTTGGTCAGCCCGTCGACGAGCGAGGTGCTGCCGGTGCCGAGCCGGGCCAGGCCGCCGTCGAGCGCGCGGGCGCCGGTGGACAGTCGGTAGAGGCCGCCGCGCAACTGGTCGGCGCCGGTGGACGCGTCGCCGAGCCCGTCGCGGAGCTTGGCGCTGCCCTGGGCCAGCGTGCCGAGCCCGCTGGCCAGCTTGTCGACCTTGGCCCGGGCGGCGGCGACGTCGTCGGCCAGGTGCGGCGCGGCGGCGGCCACCTCCCGGGCGGTCTTCGCGACCTCGGTCATCTGCTTCTTCAGCGCGGCCAGGTCGGACCTGTCCACGGCGGACGCCAGCGCCTCGGCCTGGGTGACGGCCCGGTCGGCGGCCGTGCGGGCGGCGGCGAGGTTCGGGTCGTCGGCCAGCTCGGGGTGCGCCTTCGCGACCGCGTCGAGCCGGTCGGAGGTCTCCTTCGCCAGCCTGACCACCTCGTCGGCCTTGGCGGGCAGCGCGTCCAGGCCGGCGGCGAGCTGCTGCGCGCCGGTGGCGACAGCGGTGGCCGCCTGCTGGATCTTGTCGGCGTTGCGGCGCAGCACCGGCTCGTACCTGTCGGCGGCGGCGTCGACGGTGGCGGCGGCGGCCTTCGTCTCGGTGGCGGCCCGGCCGGCGCCGTCGGCGAGCTGGGCGGCGCCGGTCTGCAACTGGTCGAGCCCCTTGGCCAGCTTGTCGGCGCCCTGGACGGACGTGTTCAGCCCGCCGGCGAGCTGCCCGGCGCCGTTCTCGGCGTCGCCCAACCCGTCGGCGAGCTGCCCGGCGCCCCGCTGGGAGGCGTCGAGCCCGTCGGAGATCTTTCCGGCCCCGTCGGCGGCGCGGCCGGTCTCGGCCTTGGCGTCGGTGAAGCCGATCAACATCTTGTCGAAGTACGAGGCGGCGGTGCTCTCCGCGGCGGCGGCCCGGATCTCGCTGAACGCCGAGCGGGCGAGCAGCCCGGAGAGGTAGTTGGTGGCGTCGTCGTTGACCACCTTCAGCTCGCCCTGCCGGGCCGGCCGGTCCGGCTCGGGGCTGGCCGCGAGCGTGGCCGAGAACTCGGCCGGGATGGAGAAGACCAGGTGGTAGCGCCCGTCGCGGAGGCCCTTCGTGGCGTCGGCCTGGTCGGTGACGGTCCAGCCGAAGACCTTGCGGTCGATCAGTTCGTCGGCGAGGTCCCGGCCGGCGTGCACCTCGCTGCCGTCGGCCGCCTTCGCCGGCCGGTCGGCGTTGACCAGCGCGACCGGGATCCGGTCGAGGTTCCCGTACGGGTCCCAGAACGCGTAGAGATAGAGCGCGCCGTAGAGCAGCGGGACCACGGTGAGCACGGCGAGCGCGGCGCGCGGCAGCCGGCCCCGGGTCATCCGGCGCAGCTCGAACAGGGCCAGTCGCAGGATGCTCATGCGGACACCTTCAGAGGTAGGACCGGGTCGCCGATGCGGTGCACGGTGGCGGCGACGCCGGGCTCGACGGCCCGGGCGCTGACGACCACCGCGTACCCCTGGTCGGCGAGGCGTGCCAACGCGGCCCAGATCCACTCTCGTTCGGGGCGGTCGGCGCCGGCGTCCACGTCGTCGGCGACGATCAGGCTGGGACCGCCGAGGCTGGCCAGCACCAGCCCGAGCACCTGCCGGTCGACCGGGGTCAGGTCGCGGCCGTACCGGTCGGGGTCGAGCGGGGTGTCGGTGAAGCCGGCGCCGGCGATGGCGGTGGCGTAGGCGTCGCGGCGGTAGGCGCGGCGAGCCCGCAGCGCGGCCACCGGGACGAGCTGCCGCCGGCGGCGCGGCACCGGCCCGAGCAGCAGCAGCCGTTCGGTGATGTGCTCGGCGACGGTGAGCGTCGGGTCGGGCTCGTGCACGCCGGCCACCTGGCCGAGCGCGGCCGGGCCGCGGCGGCGCAGCTCGCCGTGGCTGTGCGGGAAGCGCCCGGCGAGCGCGAGCAGCAGCGACGTGCGACCGCTGCCGGGTGGGCCGGTGACCGCGTGCAGCTCACCGCGTTCGGCGGTGAGGTCGACGTCCCGGTAGACCCAGCCCCGACGGGTGCGTAGTCCCAATCCGCTGGCCTCGACGATTGCCATGGCGCCCTTCTAGACTGACTGGTCAGTACAAAAACATGACCAGCATAGCGCCGGGTGTCCGGTTCGGGGCAAGGCGGGGCGGGGTGATCCTCAGAACAGCACGGTGGCGAGCGTGCCGACCGGGCGGAAGCCGCACCGCTCGTAGACGCGCCGGGCCGGCTGGTTGAAGTCGTTGACGTAGAGACTGACGGTCGGCGCGACCCGGGCCAGCGCGTCGCGGACCACCGCGGCCATCGCGGCGACCGCGATGCCCCGGCCACGCCACTCGGGTGCCACCCAGACCCCCTGCACCTGCGCGGTGCGCCGGGTCACCACCGCCAGCTCGGCCTTGAAGACCACCCGGCCGTCGACGAACCGGGCGTAGGCCCGGCCGGCGCGCACCAACTCGGTCACCCGCCGCCGGTAGCCGCGCCCGCCGTCCTCGGCCAGCGGCGAGACGCCGACCTCCTCGGTGTACATCGCCACCGCCGCCGGGAAGAGCCGGTCCACCTCACCGACGCGCACGCGACGCACGTGCGGGTCGGGCGCCACCGGCGGCGGCGCGTCCGTGGCCAGCAACGGCTGGTTCGGGCGTACGTCCCGGGCCGGCCCCCAGTGCGCGGAGAGGCGGTCCCAGAGGCCGAGCACCGCGTCGGCGCGACCCACGATCGAGGAGCAGAGCCGCTCCTCCTCGCCCAACTGCTCGGCGAACGCGGCCACCGCCGACCCGGACGCGAGCACCGGCGTCAGGTTGCCGCCCAACCAGCAGATCGACTCCAGGTTGCGCCGGGAGCCGTAGCCGAGGATCCGCGCCTCGGCCCGCCACCAGGCCAGGCCGCGCGCCGCGACCCGCTCGGCGACCTGCGCGCCGGCGTAGGGGTCGAGGTCGAGCAGCCGCTCGACCGAACGGCGCTCCGACTCCCCCAGTTGGCGTACCGGCATCGTGAGCACGGTTACCAGCCTGCCAGATGCAGCCGGGAGCCGGTGGGCCGACCGGGCACTCGCCCGTTCCCGCCACGTCTTGTCGGCGACGCGTTGCCGATATATCGTTGATGCATCAGTGATAGTCGCGGCGAAGGAGGAGTCCGATGGGTTTCCGTCGACACGTCCACACCATGCACGACGAGATGCACCGGCACGGCGGCTTCGGCTTCCCGCCCGTACCCCCGGGTCCGCCGCCGTTCCCACCCGGGCCGCACGGGCCGCACGGCCACGGGCGCGGCCGGGGCGGTCGGGGTCGCGGCCGGCGGCCGAACGTGCGCGGCGCCGTGCTGGCCCTGCTCACCGAGCGGCCGATGCACGGCTACGAGATGATCCAGGAGATCGACGCCCGCACCGGCGGGGCCTGGCGGCCCAGCCCCGGGTCGATCTACCCGACGCTGCAACTGCTGGAGGACGAGGGCGTCATCGCCACCGCCGCCGACTCCGACGGCGGGCGCAAGCGGTTCGCCCTCACCGAGCAGGGGCAGGCCGAGGCCGCCCAGGCGGCGGAGGCCCCGCCCTGGGCGGAGTTCGCCGAGCAGACCGTCAACAGCTGGCACGACATCCGCGACGCGGGGAACCAGGCCATGAACGCGCTGCGGCAGGTGATGACCACCGGCACGGACGACCAACGCGCCCGCGCCGCCCAGGTGCTCGACGAGACCCGCCGCAAGCTCTACGCCATCCTCGCCGACCCCGAGTGACCCCTCCCGCCCCCGCCCACGCCCCTCCCCCTCGCCGCACCAGATTCACGGAAAGCGTGGTCATTCCGCCCGCCATGGCCACGCTTTCCGTGAAACAGCGGGGATGGGGTGCGGGGCGTGGGGTGAGACGCGCGTGCGGCCGGCCCCGACGGGGGACGGCCGCACGGCGTGACGCGGACAGGAGGGTCAGTGCACCGTGACCGTGGCGCCGCCGGGCACCAGCTCGCGCAGCTCCTCGGGCAGCTCGGCGCCCATCTCGTCGGCGATCCGCAGCGCCTCCTCGATCAGCGTCTCCACGATCTGCGCCTCCGGCACGGTCTTGACGACCTTGCCCTTGACGAAGATCTGGCCCTTGCCGTTACCGGAGGCGACGCCCAGGTCGGCCTCGCGGGCCTCGCCCGGACCGTTCACCACGCAGCCCATGACCGCGACGCGCAGCGGCACCGGCAGCCCTTCCAGGCCGGCGGTGACCTCCTCGGCCAGCTTGTAGACGTCGACCTGGGCCCGGCCGCAGGACGGACAGGAGACGATCTCCAGGCCGCGCTCGCGCAGGCCCAGCGACTCCAGGATCGCGGCGCCGACCTTGATCTCCTCCACCGGCGGGGCGGAGAGCGAGACCCGGATGGTGTCGCCGATGCCCTCGGCCAGCAGCGCGCCGAACGCCACCGCCGACTTGATGGTGCCCTGGAACGCCGGGCCGGCCTCGGTGACGCCCAGGTGCAGCGGATAGTCGCACTTCTCGGCGAGCAGCCGGTAGGCGCGGATCATCACCACCGGGTCGTTGTGCTTCACCGAGATCTTGATGTCCCGGAAGCCGTGCTCCTCGAACAGCGAGCACTCCCAGAGCGCGGACTCGACGAGCGCCTCGGCGGTGGCCCTGCCGTACTTGGCCAGCAGGCGCTTGTCCAGCGAGCCGGCGTTCACGCCGATCCGGATCGGCGTGCCCGCGTCACCGGCCGCCTTGGCGATCTCCTTGACCTTGTCGTCGAACTGCCGGATGTTGCCCGGGTTCACCCGCACCGCGGCGCAACCGGCGTCGATCGCGGCGAAGACGTACTTCGGCTGGAAGTGGATGTCGGCGATCACCGGGATCTGCGACTTGCGCGCGATCGCCGGCAGCGCCTCCACGTCGTCCTGCGACGGCACCGCGACCCGGACGATCTGGCAGCCGGACGCGGTCAGCTCGGCGATCTGCTGGAGCGTGGCGTTGACGTCGGAGGTGAGGGTGGTGGTCATGGACTGCACCGAGACCGGTGCACCACCACCGACCGGCACCGAACCGACCATGATCTGGCGGCTGGCCCGGCGCGGGGCCAGCGGCGGCGGCGGTACGGGGGGCATACCGAGACTGACAGCGGTCACTTCAGGCACTCACCTTGAGAAGAGCGTGATCGGGTTGACCACGTCCGCGGTGACGGTCAGCAGCGTGAACACGCCACCCACCAGGATCACCGCGTACGTGAGGGGCATGAGCTTGAGGTAGTCGACGCGACCCGGGTCGGTGCGGCCGATCCGGGCGTAGAGCCAGGAGCGGGCGCGCTCGAACCAGGCGATGGCGATGTGGCCGCCGTCCAGCGGGAGCAGCGGCAGCAGGTTGAACACGCCGATGAAGAAGTTCAGCGACACGAAGAGCATGAAGAACACCAGCCAGGCGTTGTTCTCCACGGCCTCGCCGCCGAGCCGGCTGGCGCCGACCACGCTGATCGGGGTGTCCACGTCGCGCTCCGCGCCGGTGATCGCGTTCCACAGCGCCGGCACCTTCTGCGGGATGCGCTGCATGGCGTGGAAGGTCTGCACCGCCATGTTGCCGGTGAAGTCGGCGGTGGCGCCGAACGCGGCGACCGGACCGTACTCCACCCGGGTCGGCGTGCTGGGCCGCAGCGCCACGCCCAGCGCGGAGACCGCCGAGGTGGCGCCCTTGGGGTCGTCCAGCGGCGGGCGCTGCACCGAGGCCAGGTCGACGGTGGCGGTGGCCGGGGTGCCGTCGCGCAGGTAGGCGACGGTGGCCGGGCCGGGCTGCGTGCCGCGGACCACGTCGAGCATGTCGCCCCAGGTGGAGACCGGCCGGCCGTTCACCGCGGTGATCCGGTCGCCGTCCTTGAGCTGGGCCTGACCGGCCGGGCTGGCCGGGTCGCCGGCCTGGCAGGCGCGGGGGGCGTTCTCCACCACGACGCAGTCGGCGAGCGCGATCACCGCCGGTTCGGCCCGGAAGCCGGCCTCGGTGGTGGGGAACTTCGGGTTCGGCAGGCCGGCGGAGACCGCGATGATCCAGAGCGCGACCAGCGCGATGGCGAAGTGCATCGCGGAGCCGGCGGACATCACGATCGTCCGCTTCCACACCGGGTACCGCCACATGGCGCGCTTCTCGTCCCCGGGCTCGACGTCGTCGTCCTGCGGGGTCATTCCGACGATCTTGCAGAAGCCACCGAGCGGGATGCCCTTGACGCCGTACTCCGTCTCACCCCGCTTGAACGACCAGAGCGTCGGCCCGAAGCCGACGAAGTAGCGGGTGACCTTCATCCCGAACGCCTTGGCGGTCAGCATGTGCCCCGCCTCGTGCAGACTCACCGAGATGAGGATCGCCAGGGCGAACAGCACCACCCCGAGCAGATAGCTCATCGAGCTCCTTCCACCGACCCGACGATGATCTCCTGGGCGTGCGCCCGTGCCCACGACTCGGCGGCGAGCACGTCCTCGACGGTACCTGGTTCGTCGAAATCGGGAGCGTCCTCCAGCACCCGCCCGAGGGTGTCGACGATGCCGAGGAACGGCAGCCGGCCCGCCACGAACGCGGCCACGCACTCCTCGTTGGCCGCGTTGTAGATCGCCGGCCGGCACCGTCCCGCCTCGCCGGCCGCCTTGGCCAGCGCCACCGCCGGGAACGCGGCGTCGTCGAGCGGGGCGAACTCCCAGGTGTGCGCCGTGGTCCAGTCGACAGCGGTGGCGGCCCCGGACACCCGGTCCGGCCAGCCGATGCCCAGCGCGATGGGCAGCCGCATGTCCGGCGGGCTGGCCTGGGCGAGCGTGGAGCCGTCGACGAACTCGACCATCGAGTGGATCACCGACTGCGGGTGGACCATCACCTCGATGTCGGCGTACGGCACGTCGAACAGCTCGTGCGCCTCGATGACCTCCAGCGCCTTGTTGACCATGGTGGCGGAGTTGATCGTGACGACCGGGCCCATCTGCCAGGTCGGGTGCGCCAGCGCCTGCTCCGGTGTGACGTCGGTCAACTCCTCGCGCCGCCGGCCCCGGAACGGCCCGCCGCTGGCGGTGACCACCAGCCGGCGCACCTCGCCCCGGGCGCCGCCGCGCAGGCACTGCGCCAGCGCCGAGTGCTCGGAATCGACGGGAACGATCTGCTCCGGTCGGGTCACCGCGGCCTTCACGAGCGGGCCGCCGGCCACCAGCGACTCCTTGTTGGCCAGCGCGAGGGTGCGCCCGGCGCGCAGCGCGGCAAGCGTCGGCGGCAGGCCCAGCGAGCCGACCACGCCGTTGAGCACGACGTCACACGGCCACTGCGCCAGCTCGGTCATCGCGTCCGGCCCGGCCACGATCTTGGGCAGCTTGAAGTCGCCGGAGGCCCAGCCACGCCGGCTCGCCTCGGCGTAGAACGCGAGCTGAAGATCCTGCGCGGCGGATGCCCGCGCCACCCCGACCGCCGCCACGCCCAGTTCCAGCGCCTGCGCGGCCAGCAGCGCCACGTTGCCGCCGCCGGCGCCGAGCGCGACCACCCGGAACCGGTCCGGGTTGCGCTTGACGATGTCGATGGCCTGGGTGCCGATGGAGCCGGTCGAGCCGAGCAGCACGAGGTCTCGGGGAGTGGTCACGCGCCCCATTGTTCCCCAGCGCCGCCCGCCGCCTCACCCGGCCTGTTCCGGCGCCTCCTCGCCCAGGAGATCGCCGGGATCGACGGTGAAATCGAACGGCTGCCGCATCACGAAGGGAGTGCCCGCCGCCGCAGCGGCCAACGGTCGGTAGTCGCCGTCGACCAGCTCGAACAAAGCGATGGTGGGCACGCGGTTACGCAGGTCGACCCGGAGGAAATACGGCACGCCGGCGGCGGCGTACTCACGCGGACGGTCGATCACGTCCTTCCGCCGATTGCCCGGTGAGACGATCTCACCGAGCAGAACCGCGTGGCGGATGTCCATCGTCGTGCGTCCGCCCCCTGGCACATCGAGGATGACGATGTCGGGGATGAAGAGATCCCGGCCCGATACGACGTTGCTCTCCTGATAGAGCCAGAGCTTGGCGCGTTTGGCGGCCTGCTTCAGCAGATAGGCCAGATCCAGTTCGGCGTCCTGGTGGTCATAGCCGGCATGTGGTGTCACGATCACGCTTCCGCTCAGGACCTCGACCTTCGGGCCGTTGGTCTCCGGTAGGAGATCAAGAGCGAGCTGCGCGGTCCACGGCTCATCGTGCCAGCGGAGCACGTCGAACGACGGCTCGGCGGGCTGCGGTGCCGGCTCGGGCGCGAATGCGGCCTGGGCCATCGGGCTCACCCCCTCGGCGGGTAATCGTGCTACCACCCACCCTAGCGGCGCTGCCCCGTCTCGCCCTGCTCGCACACGGTGTCCGTCACGGCCTACCCGGGGATGACGCCGTCGCGCCGAGAGGCGTAAAGGTCGGCGAGAAAGCGGTCCAACTCGTCGTCCGACTCGAACAGCTCGGGACGAGCCAGTTCGTCAAGGCAGGCGACCGGTTCAATTCCCTGGCGAAGTGCGAGTTCGTCCGCCGTGAGCCCGGATTCCGCATCGGTCGGCCTGACCGCGCTCACCTTCGCCGCCTCACCGGATCGTCCGCTCTGCCGTGATCATGAAGGAGTGGAGGAAGGCGGTGCCGGGCGTGCGCCGCGCCGTGGCCGTGCCAACCGGCCCGACTGCGGCTGCGCCGCGAGTACGCACACGACCGCCCCGGCCTGGCCATCTACCTCTGCGTACTGATGCACGACGCGATCGCCGACGCGCTGCGGCCGGGCTCGGGCGAGGTCGACCCGGCCGAGTACTTCGCCAGGTTCGTCGGCTGGACCCGGCCCTGGCCGGACCGGACGGTCAGACCTCGGGCACGGCCACCGGGCCGGGGCGGTCGTGGCCACCGGACGCGGTGAGGTGCTCCAGGTGGCGCATGGGCAGGTGCGGCGGCTGCCACTCCAGGAACAGCGCGGTGGCGTCGTCGTCCAGCTCGTCCCGCTGGTACGCGAGGACGGCGCGGATCAGGCGACGCATCGTCTCCGGGCTGGGCAGCCGGTCGTTGAGGGCACGCTCGACGAAGTCGACCAGCCGGTCCAGCCCGAACCGCTCCTTGTTGTCGCCGCGCGCGTCGGTGATGCCGTCGGTGTAGGCGAGAATGCGGTCGCCCGGGTGCAGCGCCTCCTCGTGCACCCGGGGGCGTTTGCCCGACAGGTTGCCCAGGCCGAGCGGCAGCGCGGTCGGGCCGGGCAGCGCCCGGACGGCCCGGCCGTCCCGCAGCAGCATGGCGCCCGGGTGGCCCGCGTTGATGATCCGGAGCAGACCGGTACGCCTGTCGAGTTCGGCGAGCAGCGCGGTCGCGAACGTGCCGGGGTGTTCGGCGCGCACCCACCTGTCGATGCTGATCGCCGTGTCGACCAGGTCGAGGCCGGTACGCCGGGCGTTGCGGTACGCGCTGACCACGAGTGAGGCCAGCGCGCTCGCCTTGATGCCGTGCCCGCAGGTGTCGAAGAGGCCGACGCTGAGCACGTCGTCGTTGAGCGCGTAGTCGAAGATGTCCCCGCCGACGTCGTAGCAGGGTTCGAGGATGGCGGTGATCACCAGGTCGTCGGTGGCGAACGTCAGCGGCGGCAGCAACCCCCAGACGATCTCGGCGGCGACCTGCATCGGCAGACGGCGGCGGATCCGTTCCACGACGTCGCCGTAGAGGCGGCGGTTCACCAGAAGCTGGGCGACGTTGACAGCGAGTTCCCAGGCCGGCCGGTCCGACGCGGGGTCGGCGGCGACCGGCGACACGACCTCCAGCACCCCCAGTCGTTCGCAGCCGAGCAGCAGGGGCACCCAGAGCCGGTCCGGGTGGGCGGGCGCGCGCTGCACTTCGAGGCTGGTGAACGCCCGGCCGGCCAGCGTCGTCTCGATCGTCAGCTCGTCCCGGGCCGGGCCGGCGCCGGGCATGGGGACCAGCGACGACTGCGTGTAGTCGGCCAGGTAGATCACGATCTCGCTGGCGCCGACGGCCGGCGCGGCGCTGCTCACCAGGAGCGACAACTCGTCCGGCCCGCCCCGGGACGCGTGGAGTTGCAGCCAACGCGCTGCCTCGCCGCCGTCGACCACCGCACCTCCCCCGCGTCCCCACCACCGTAGGAGTCCGACGGCGAACTGCCAACGTACGGGCACCGGACGAGACGAGGAACTCCGGCTAGGCGGGACGGTCCAGGACGAACGTCTCCAGCTCCGCGCCGCCGTACCAGTCGGTGCGCACGCCCAGGTGCGTCATGCCGAGCCGCCGGGCCACCGCCGTCGACGGCTCGTTGCCGGCCATCACCACCGCGTACACCCGGCCGGTGCCGGTGGCGAACTCCCGCTCCAGCACCGCCCGGGCCGCCTCGGTGGCGTAGCCGTGGCCCTGCGCGTCGGGGTGCAGGTGCCAGCCGACCTCCAGGTCGTCGGTCGGCGTGACACCGTCCCGGCCGGGCAGCGGCTTGAGCAGCACGCTGCCGGCCGCGCAGCCCGTCGCGCGCGGCTCGATCGCCCACAGGCCCCACCGACCGGCGTACGGCGCGTTGCGCTCGCACCAGGAACGCACCCGCTCCCGCGCCTGCCCGGGGTCGGTCAACCGCCCCTTCCCGCCGCCCAGCCAGCGCATCACCTCGTCGCGGGAGTAGATGTCGTACACCCGGGCGAGGTCGTCGGGTGACTCGGTCCAGTCCCGGACCACCAGCCGCTCGGTCGAGGCGATCATCATGACGCCGGATCGTAATGCGTGGCCGGCGACCGCACGGGGAACGAGGGGGCGATGGGCGACGGCTGGCAACGCACGAAACGGATCACCTCGGCGGCGTTCCGGCCGGTCCGGGGCCGGGACCTCTCGCTGCACGCCGCCGCGATCACGTTCTACGGCGCGATCGCCGTGGTGCCGGTGGCGCTGCTGGCGATCTGGCTCACCGGGCTGCTCGCCGGCGCCGACCGGGTGCGCCGGCTGACCTCGTACGCGATCGACACGCTGCCCACCGAGATCGGCGCGCACCGGGCGGTGGCCGCGCTGGTCGAGGCCGGGTTGGGGCTGACCCCGCTGCTGGCGCTCGCCTCGCTGCTGCCCGCCTCGCTCTACGGCGAAGGGCTGCGCCGGGCGTTCGTCTCGGTGGCCGAGCCGCGCGCCGAGTCCGGCGCGCTGGTCGGCTGGCGCGGCCGGCTGCTGCTGCTGCCGCTGCTCGCGCCCGCCCCGGCCCTGCTGCTGTCGATCCTGCTGGCGCTGCCGCTGACCACCCGGCTGGTCCGGCAGGGCGGCTGGATCGGCGCGCTCGGTGTGGTGCTGTCGTTCCTGGCGGTGTGGCTGGTGCTCACGCCGGTGCTGGTGTGGGTGTTCCGGGTGGTCGGGCCGGCCTCCCCGGACTGGTTGTCCACGCTCGGCATGGGCTCGTTCACCGCCGCGAACCTCTCCGGCTTCCTGCACGGTTTCGTGCTGTTCTGCTCGCTGCCGCTGAACCTGGGCGTGCCGTTCGGCGGGTTCGACGAGATCGGCGGCGGGGTGGCGGTGCTGCTCTGGCTCTACCTGTTCCACGTGATCGTGCTGGCCGGCTACTCGGCCACGCTGGCGTTGAGCCGGTGGCGGGCCGCCCGGGCGGCGGCCCGCGCCTGAGCCGGTCAGCGCCGGAACGGGCCGCGCACCTCGTAGGTGATACCGCCGGTACCGGCCTTCGCGCCGCTGGTGCCGCGCTGGGACGAGAAGTAGAGCCGGCTGCCGTCCGGCGCGAACGCCGGGCCGGTGAGTTCCGACGCCGACTGCCCGAGCAGCCGCAGGAACGGCGTCACCACGCCGGCCGGCGTGATCATGTTGATCTCCATGTCGCCGCCGTCCTCGGCCACGTAGAGATCGCCGCCTGCGGTGCCGGTGATGTTGTCCACCCCGGTCAGCGGCGCCGCGCCGGCCTCCACCAGCGAGTCGTCGTACGCGAGGTCGAGCCGCTCCCGCGCCGCGTCGTACGCCCACACCCGGTTGTCGCCCTTGGTGGTGAACCAGCAGGTGTCGTCCGCGTACCAGCAGCCCTCGCCACCGGCGAACGACTTCGCGGCGCCCACCTGGTAGCGGGTGGGCACCGGGAAACCGTCCCGGTCCGGCAGGTCCCGCCAGGTCACCGGGCCGGCCACCTGGTCATCCGGGGCGCAGAGCACCTGCACCCGACCGGTGCGCAGGTCACCCCAGGTGTCCGGGACGAAGCGGTAGAAGCACCCGTCCGGCTCGTCCTCGGTCAGGTAGACCACCTGCCGGACCGGGTCGCAGGCCGCCGCCTCGTGCTTGAAGCGACCCATCCGGGTCCGTTCCTCGCCGCCCCGGCCGCCGTCCGGCCAGGTCTCGAACACCCGGCCCAGCGGCACCTCCTCGCAGGAGAGCCACGTCCCCCACGGGGTGGGACCGCCGGCGCAGTTGTTGTTGGTGCCGCCGAGGATCCGGTACGCGGCGACGATCGTGCCGTCGGCCGCGAAACGCACCGCCGAGGCGCCACCGACGAGCGGCACCTCCGAGTTGGAGACGTAGCACCAGCCGTCGCCGGCCGGGAAACACGCACCGCCGTCCGGCGCCGGGTGCCAGACGTACGAGGTGCCGGCGACCCGCTGGCCGGAACGGGCGATCACCCGACTGGTGAAGCCGGCCGGCAACCGCAGGCCGTTGGCGTCGGCGGCCAGCAGGTCACCGTAGGGGCCGGGGCCGGGCTGGGCGGGCGCCGCCGGCGCGGCGGCGGCCCAGAGGCTGCCCGCGAAGGCGGTGCCGCCCGCCACGGTGGCGGCACGCAGGACGGTACGACGATCCATCGGATGACCTCCCCGAGACGACGACTCCCCGCCGACGGTAGACCCGTCGTCGCATCGAGCGCTGCCGCTGCGCGGTGAACGCCGGATGACCTCAGAGTCGGTCGACGTACCGCTTCGCCTCGGCCAGCGACCAGTTCGTGTGCTCCCGCACCAGCTTGACGGCGTGGATCTTCTTCCCGGCGCGGACGAGCCGGGCCGCCTCGGCCCGCACCTCGTCGTCCCCGACCGGCCCGGACAGGCCACCCGGCCGGGCCGGCAGCGGGCCGCCCGCCCGCAACGCGTCGACCGCCTGCTTCGCCTCCAGCAGCGGCAGCCCGGTCTGCTGGCTCAGCAGTTTGACCGCCTCGACCGTGCGCCCCGCACGGGCCAGCCGGAGCACCTCGCCCTGCCCGCCGCCGGTGGCGGGATCCGGGGCGACCAGGTCCCGGGGGCGGCCGGCGGACCGCCGGAGCACGAACCAGAGCAGGAGCAGGACGACGAGCACGGCCGGGAGCGCGAACTGGACTGCCTCGGGCATGCCGGCCACGGTAGCGCCCGGCCGCGAACCCTCCCGCCGGGGTCGGCCCGGCAGTAGGCTCCGTTCCCATGACTGACGGGACTGAGCTGCCGGCACGCGCCGACGTCGTCGTGGTCGGCTCCGGGCACAACGGCCTGGTCTCGGCGATCCTGCTGGCCCGCGCCGGCCTCGACGTGCTGGTGCTGGAGGCGGCCGAGGTGATCGGCGGCGCCACCCGCACCGAGAACCCGTTCCCGCTGGTGCCCGGGCTGCGTCACTCCACCGGGTCGTACCTGCTCGGGTTGATGCCGCCGGAACTGCTCGCCACGCTCGACGTGAGCATTCCGGTGCTGCGCCGCGACCCGCACTACTTCCTGCCCACGCCCGGCGGCCCCGGCGCGCCGTACCTCCTCTTCGGCAGCGACGCGGCGGCCACCCGGCGGCAGCTCACCGAGATGTTCTCGGCGGCGGACGTGGCGGCCGACGACGCGCTCCAGGCCGAGCTGGCCCAGCTCCGCGAGGACCTCGCGCCGGCCTGGCTGGCCGAGCCGCTGGCGGTCGACGAGACCGCCGAACGCTACGTCCGGCCGGCCCTGCGACAGGTCTTCGTCGACCTGGTCCGCGGCTCGGTCGCCGACCACCTGGCCCGCTTCGACTTCCGCTCCGAGCTGCTGGTCAGCATGTACGCGGTCACCGACGGGCTGTCCGGGCTCAACGCCGGCCCGGACGACCCGGGCACCGGGCACAACTTCCTGGTGCACAACATGTGCCGGCTGCCCGGCGCGGACGGCACCTGGATGATCGCCGAGGGCGGCATGGGCACCGTGTCGCGCACGTTCGCCGACGCGGCCCGGGGCGCGGGCGCCGGCATCGTCACCGGCGCCCCGGTCACCGCCATCACGCTGGACTCCGGCGCCGCGTCGGGAGTGGTGCTGGCCGACGGTCGGCAGGTCGGCGCGTCAGTGGTGCTGGGCGCGTGCGACCCGTACCGGCTGATCGACCTGTTGCCCGACGGCGCGCTCCCGGCGGAGCTCGGCGCGCGGATGGCGGCGGTCCGCCGGCCCGGCACCACGCTCAAGCTCAACCTGGCGCTCACCGGGCTGCCGCGCTTCTCCTGCCTGCCGGCCGACGCGCCGAGCCCGTTCGGCTCGACCATCCACCTGCTGCCCGGCTCCGACTCGCTGGTCGGCGGCGGCGGTGAGTCGCCGATGGCGGCGCTGCGCGGCATGTGGGCCGACGTCCAGGCCGGGCGGCTGCCGGACGAGCCGACCATCGAGTGGTACCTGCACACCACCGTCGACCCGTCGCTGCAGGACACCGCCGGGCACCACTCGTCGGCGCTGTTCGTCCAGTCGGTCCCCTACGAGCTGGCCGGCACCACCTGGGACGCGGCGCTGCCCGGGTACGTCGAGCGGCTGATCGCGATCTGCGAGCGGTACGCGCCGGGCACCGCCGACCTGATCGCGGACGCGGTGCCGCTGCCCCCGCCCGGCATCGAGGCCCACTTCGGCATCACCGGCGGCCACATCCACCACGTCGACAACACGGTGTCGTTCACCGACCGGATGCCGTACGCCACCGGCGTGGACGGCGTCTACGCCGGCAGCGCCGGCTGCCACCCGGCGGGCAGCGTGATCGGCGCCGCCGGCCACAACGCCGCCCGCCGCATCCTCGCCGATTTGAAGTAAGGAGGGGGCCCCGGTTAACGCCTCCGGTATAGGAGGGGCCCCCTTTTAACACCTCACGGCGAGGCGGCCTCCTGGCCGGCGCGTGGGAGGTCGCCCGGGCCCCGGATCACGTAGAGGCCGACCAGCAGCAGGTACGCCAGCAGGCTGAGGATCGGGTCGACGAACACGACCGCGAAGGCCACCAGGTACAACAGCGGGCCGAGCCGGAACCGGCGGGCCACCGCCCGGGCCAGCCGCGGGTCGAGATCCGGGTGCAGCAGACCCCGGCGACGGGCCCACCACCAGCTCAGATTGAAGAACACCGCCTCGCCGAGCACCGTGCCGACGTACAGCGCCGCGGTCAGCCGCTGGTCGCCGACCGAGCCGCGCAGATGGTCCGCCAGCAGGTTCGCGGTGAACGGGATGGCCGCCACGAACATCAGCAGCAGCAGGTTCAACACCAGCAGCATCTGGTCGACCCGGCAGACGTAGCGCCACATGTTGTGGTGCGTCAGCCAGACCTGGCCGACGACCGCGAACGTGATCACGTACGCCAGGTAGGCCCGCCACTCGTGTGCCAACGCGGCCGGCAGCCCCCGGTCGTCCGGGGCGTCCGGGCCGAACTGGAGCAGCTCGACCGCCATCAGCGTGAGCACGATGGCGATCACCGCGTCGCTGAACGCCTCCACCCGGGAGGCGTCCCGCGCCATCTCGCTGCTGCGCGCGAACCGGTACGCCGGCTCCCGGTCCGCCCCCGTCACGCCGCCGCCCTCACCAGGAGATGGTCGCGCGCCGGGGGCGGCGGGCGGGGCGAAAGCGTCAGATGACCGGGTTCCCGGCCGGCGCCGGCGTCTCCTCGTCGGCCCGGTGGGCGCGGATCTTGTGCCCGACGCTGGTCAGGCACCGACCGCTGGGCAGGTCGAACTTCCACCCGTGGAGCTGGCAGGTGAGCTGGTCACCGTCGACGATGCCGAACCGGCTCAGGTCCGCCTTCAGGTGCGGGCAGCGCCGCTGCACCACCCAGCCGTCGACAGTGATGTCCTCGGCGTCGACCGCGCGCTCGTGCTCGTCGTACCAGCCCTCGGCGTACTGGAGGCGCTCCTCGGAGAGGCACTTGAAGAACGCGTAGACGAACTCGTTGTACTGGCCGATCCGGGCCGCCGAGAACCGGCAGGAGAGAAAGAGCGAGTTGACCCAGTCGACCTCGCCGATGTGGAACAGGTGCTCGATCAGCGCCCGCTCGGTGCGGAACCGGTAACGGACCTTCTCGTCCGCGTACGGCCGGACCTCCTTGCCCGGGAAGTCCACCACGATCGACTCGACGTCGGCGCCGTCGTAGCTGACCAGGTCGAAGCGGACCGGGCCGCCGACGCCCTTGGCCAGGTAGATCGACTCGTCGAGCAGCGGCTCGATCCGGCGCTTCATCTCGGCCAGCACGTCGATCTCCGGGTGCCGCCAGGACGCCTTCTCCGCCTCGATGACGCCGCGCTTGCGCTCCCGCATCTCCTCCAGGTGGGCGACCTTGTTGGCGAAGAACTCCGCCACCGGCTGCGGGTGGGTGGTGGTCGCGCCCTCGGTGGTGATCTCGGTGACACTCCCGGGCAGCAGCACGATGCCGTTGTGGCCGCCGACCTTCGCGTACTCGGCCAGGAAGACCGACTGGTCGGGGAAGATGTTTCCCTCGTCGCCGAAGATGTCGTTGAACTGCCACAGCTCGTCGTCGAGGAAGCAGGGCGGGCCGGCGATCGGGAAGACGTGATCGGCCTTCAGGTCGTCGATGTAGCGCCAGGTGCGGTCGAACTGCCGGTCCCGCTTCTGCTTGCCGAACGCGGTCTTCGCCGACTGCGGCAGCTCGTAGACCATCGGGTACCAGATCGCGCCGGAGAACTGGAGCATGTGCGCGTGCACGTGGCCCAGCTCGGCGAAGACGGTCAGGTCGGTGGGGCGGGCGTCGTTCTGGTTGAGCAGCCGGACGCCGTCGTACTCGACCCAGAGCGACGAGTCGCCGATCGGGCCGTCGGTCGGGCTGGTCAACGCCTGGATCATGACCTTGAGGCCGCCGGGCAGCTCCACCACCTGCTCGTTCGGGGCCTTCAGGAACTTCGTGAAGCCCAGCTCCCGCAGCTCGTCCTCCATCTCGGAGGTCGGGTACTCGGGCAGCAGGACGGTGGCGTCCTTCGAGACGAAGTCCCGCAGGTGCTTCGCGTCGAAGTGGTCCCGGTGCAGGTGCGACACGTAGAGGTAGTCGACCTGGCCCAGCGTCGCCCAGTCGAGCTGCGAGTTGTCGGGGAAGGGGAACCACGAGGCGAAGTAGGCGGGATTGACCCACGGGTCGCACAGGATGCTGCCCGCGGGCGTGTCGATCCGCATGCTGGCGTGGCCCGTACCGGTCACTCGCACCGTAGTCCCCCTCAAAAAGGCATCAGGCGTACGACAAGACGCTACCGGAGACAGTGTGGTCGCCGTCCCGCGACGCCCACAGTGCCGGCCGGCCCCCGCGGAACAGGTCCAACGGCCCGGGCCGGTCCGCCCACCGTCGCGTCGGCCGCCGGTCGCCCGTGCGGGTCGTCCGGCCGCGTCGGGTCGGACCCTGCGCCGGGCCCGGCACGCGGCGTGCCAGACTAACCGGAGATCCGATCGCGAGGGGGAAGGACCGACAGTGGCAGGAGACGAGCCGGTAACCGCGCCAGACCAGCACAGGCCCGGGCACCGCAGGTCCGGACGGATCGGTGCGGTGGTGTCGGCGGTGGCCCTGGTGTTGATGGCGCTCTGCGGCACCGAGGAGGGCCGGGTGGAGCACATCTGGCTGTTCGGGATCGCCGCGCTGCTGCTCGCCATCGTCATCGGCGACGCCGTGCTGCGCCGCAACGGCCTGCGGTCCTGACACCCGGCGCCAGCGGTACGCGGAAGGGCCCGTCCCCTCGGGGGCGGGCCCTTCGTCGTCGAGTGCGTCGTCGGGTGCGGTTCAGCGGCCGCCGAGCAGGATGTCCTGCACGTCCTTGAGCGCGGCGTCGACCTCCGCCTCGAAGTAGCCGCCGGGCACCAGCCCGAAGCGCAGCGTGTCCAGCTCCTTCGGGTTCACCGGCATCGGGTTACGCCCCTGCATGCCACCGAGCAGCGTGTCGAAGAACCGGTCGACCTGGTCCGGGTCGTACCCGCTGCCGAACCGACGGACCTGGAAGCCGCGCCGGATCTGGTCGACCCGGTGCAGGTCGCTGCCGGGCGGGCCGGCCATCGGCGGGCCCACCATCGGCGGGCCGGCGGCCGGCGGACCGACAAGCGGCGGGCCCGTCATCGAGGGGCCGCCGCCGTAGCCCTGGTCCGGCGGGCCGTAGCCCTGGTCCGGCGGACCATAACTCTGCTGCGGCAGCGCCGGCGGGCCGGCCGGGCCGCGCCCACGCAGCTCCCGCAGGTCTCGCTCGGGCATCCGGATCTCCGCGGTCATGTCGGCCCGACCGTGCCGGCCGGCCTCGAAGCCGTCGAAGCGGTCGCCCGGTCCGCCGTACCCACCCGGGCCCTTGTCCTGGCCGTAGCCGCCCGGACCGGTCTCCTGGCCGTACCCGCCGGGACCGGTGTCCTGGCCGTACCCGCCGGGACCGGTGTCCTGGCCGTAGCCACCCGGGCCGGTGTCCTGGCCGTAACCGCCCGGACCGGGCGGCAGGCTGCGCGGCGGCGGTCCGCCGTGCCCGATCGGGGCGCCCGGCCCGGGACCCATCGGGCCGGGACCGGCCGGGCCGCGCGGCGCGTCGTAGCCGCCACGGGGGCCGTCGTACCCACCGGCGAACGCGCCGGTCGGCTCGTCGTAACGGTTGCCGTAGCGGTCGACGGGCGGGCCGGCCTGGGCCGGCATCTGCCGGGGCGGCATCGGCGGCTGCGGCACCGGGGACAGGCCACGGTCGTCGCGCATCGGCGGGCCGAGCCGGTCGGCCATCCGGGGATCGGCGCCGCGCCCGCCGGGGGCGCCGGTGCGCTCCTCCAGCTCGGCGAGCTGCCGCTCGACCCGGTCGAGGTGCAGGTCGACCTGCCACTCGTCATAGCCGTTGAACCGGACCCGGAAGACGACGTCGTGGACCTCCTGGGACGCGACGGGCGCACCGACCGGCTGGCCGTCGAGGGTCGCCTCGACCCGGTCCAGGAAGGCGTCCACCTCGTCGACCTTGTATCCCCGACGGAGCGCCTTCCGCCGGAAACGCTGACCCTGACTCGCCACTATGTCTCCTGGTCTCGTACCGCTACGCCGTTGCCGCGCGGGGGTCGCTGTCGGTGTCCTCGGCGGCGGCGAGCTGCCCACACGCCCCGTCGATCTCGCGCCCCCGGGTGTCCCGCACCGTGGTGGACACGCCGGCGTCGCGCAACCGCCTGACGAACTCCCGCTCGACCGGCTTCGGGCTGGCGTCCCAGCGGCTGCCCGGAGTCGGGTTGAGCGGGATCAGGTTCACGTGGGTCAGCTTGCCCGCCAGCAGCCGCCCGAGCAGGTCGGCCCGCCACGGCTGGTCGTTCACGTCCTTGATCATCGCGTATTCGATGGACACGCGACGCCCCGTCGTGGCCGCGTAGTCCCACGCCGCGTCCAGCACCTCGGACACCTTCCAGCGCTGGTTGACCGGGACGAGTTCGTCGCGCAGCTCATCATCGGGGGCGTGCAGCGACAACGCAAGGGTCACGGAGAGGTCTTCGCTGGCCAACCGCCGAATGGCCGGCACCAGCCCGACCGTGGAGACGGTGATGTGCCGCTGGGACAGGCCGAGCCCCTCCGGGGACGGCGCGACCAGCCGGCGGATCGCCGCCACCACCCGCGCGTAGTTGGCCAACGGCTCACCCATGCCCATGAACACCACGTGCGACAGCCGCGGCGGCGAGCCGACCACCGCACCGGAGGCGGCCACGCCGGCCAGGTAGACGGCCTGGTCGACGATCTCCGCGGTGGAGAGGTTACGGGTCAGCCCGGCCTGGCCGGTGGCGCAGAACGGGCAGGCCATGCCGCAGCCGGCCTGGCTGGAGATGCAGACGGTGACCCGGTCCGGGTAACCCATCAGCACGCTCTCCACCAGCGAGCCGTCGTGCAGCCGCCAGAGCGCCTTGCGGGTGGCGCCGTCGTCGCAGGCCAGCTCGCGCACCGGGGTGAGCAGCGTGGGCAGCAACGTGCCGGCCAGCCGCTCCCGGGTCGCCGCCGGCAGGTCGGTCATCCGCTCCGGGTCACGGACCAGGCGGCCGAAGTAGTGGTTCGACACCTGCTTGGCGCGGAACGCCGGTTCGCCCAGCTCGGTGACGAGCGCCTGCCGGCCCGGCAGGTCGAGGTCGGCGAGGTGGCGGGGAGGCATCGCGGGCCGGCGGCCGCGGGCGTCGGGGTCTACGGAGATCAGCGGGAGGCTCGTCATGGCGCGTCCAGTCTGACACGCGCCGAGCCGGACGCACCTGTCCACCGGCGCCGAATCGCCCCCGACCGGCCGGTCGGGGACGTGACGACGACGTGATCCATCCCTCAGCTCACCACCGGCACGAAGACCGCCAACAGCAGGTACGCCGTCGGCACCGCGAACAGGATCGAGTCGAGCCGGTCCATCAGGCCGCCGTGGCCGGGCAGCAGGTTGCTCATGTCCTTGACGCCCAGATCGCGCTTGATCATCGACTCGGCGAGGTCACCGAGCACCGCCGCGCAGGACATCGCCATCCCGAACAGCGCGCCCCACCACGGGGCCACGTCGAACAGCAGCCACAGCAGCAGCGCGCTGCCCGCCGCGGCGGCGGCGACCGAGCCGGCGAAGCCCTCCCACGACTTCTTCGGGCTGATCTTCGGAGCCATCGGACGCTTGCCGAAGGCCACCCCGGCCGCGTACCCACCGGTGTCGGAGAGCACCACCGCCACCAGCGTGACCAGCACCCGCAGGTGACCGTCGTCGGGCGCGGCGGCGAGCAGGGCCGCGAAGCCGGCGAGGAAGGGCACGTAGACCGCGATCAGCGTGGCCGCGGTCAGGTCACGCTGGTAGTTGCCGGGGCCGTCGCCGAGCCGCCAGATCATCGTGCCCAGCACGGTGACGAGCAGCCCGAGGCAGAGCGCGTCCGGGCCGGCGAACCAGGCCAGCCCGACCATGATCACGCCACCGGCGACCAGCGGCACCAGCGGCGGGTGGGCGCCGCTGCGGCGGACCGCCCGCGCCATCTCCCAGATGCCGATCGCCACCGCGGCGGCGAGCACGGCCAGGAACGCCGGCAGGAAGAAGAAGAGCGGCACCACGATCGCCGCGCCGAGGGCCGCCCCGACGCCGATCGCCGCCGGCAGGTTGCGGCCCGCCCGGGACGCCGGCGGCGCGGTGGTCGGGGGACGGTCCGCGCTCGCCCGCCGACGCCCCTTCGACCGGCGACCGGCCGGCGGTTCGGGCGCGGGCTCGTCGCGTACCGCGGGGTCGTCACGGGCCGTGAGCTCGTCGCGGACCGGGGCGATCTGCGCGGTGGGGTAGTCGTCGTCCGGCCGGTCGTCGCCCGCCGGGACGCGGTCGCCGGGCCCGGGCTCCTCCCGCCGGCCACGCGGCGCGGCCGGGGGGCCGTCGGGCGGCCACGGCGCGTCGTGGTGCCGCTGATCCAGCGGGTACGCGTCGGTGACCGGCCCGGCGTACGCCTCCGCGTCGGGAAAGGCGTCCGGGCCGGGGGCGGGACGCCGCCACGGACCGGGCTCCAGGCCGGTCTCCGGCCAGGGCAGGGCGGGGGCCGAGCGGTCCCAGCCGCGCGGCTCGGTGCTGCCGTAGGGGTCGGGGTGGGACATCACGCACCGGCAGACGGTACGAAAGCCACCACATGACGCAAGACCAAGACCATCCCCTACCGGCGTGAGACTTCCTGTTGACCGACCGACGACCGGACGATCCCCGCCGTTCACCCGGTGGTGGTCGCCGAATCGTGCCGAGCCTACTGCAACCGCCCGGCGTCGAGGGTGGACGCCGCCGGGCACGACGACGGCACCGGGCCGCCGCCCGGGGTGCCGGGCGACGGCGGCGCGGTGCCGTGACGGAGTGCGCGGGCCGTTCAGACCTCGAGCAGCTCGCTCTCCTTGTGCTTGATCATTTCATCCACGGTGCCGACGAAGCGCTGGGTCAGGTCGTCCAGGTCCTTCTCCGCGCGCCGGCCCTCGTCCTCGCCGACCTCGCCGTCCTTGACCAGGCGGTCCAGCTCTTCCTTGCCCTTGCGGCGGATGTTCCGGACGGCGACCTTCGCCTCCTCGCCCTTCTGCCGGGCGACCTTGATCATCTCGCGTCGCCGCTCCTCGGTCATCTGCGGGAGCACGATGCGCAGCTGGTTGCCCTCGTTGTTCGGGTTCACCCCGAGATCCGAGTCGCGGATCGCCTTCTCCATCGCATTGGTCTGCGAGGTGTCGTACGGCTTGATGATCACCATGCGCGGCTCGGGCACCGCGATGGACGCCATCTGCGGCAGCGGGGTCGGGCTGCCGTAGTAGTCGATGACGATCCGGGAGAACATGGCGGCGTTGGCACGACCGGTGCGGATCCCGCCGAATTCCTCCCTGGCGTGCTCGATGGCACGCTCCATCTTCTCCTCCGCCTCGAGGAGGGTGTCGTCGATCACCGGTCTCCTCGCCTCCTTCTGTCGCTCGTCGTGGGCTGTGCTGGGGCTGTGGCAGAGGACCGCTGCCGGTCCGGGTGGGCCGGTCAGGCGGTGATCAGCGTGCCGATCTTCTCACCGCCGACGGCGCGGACGATCGTGTCGTCACCCTGGGCGCCGAAGACCAGCATCGGCAGGCCGTTCTCCATGCAGAGGCTGAACGCGGCGGCGTCGGCGACCCGCAGGTTGCGGCGCAGCACCTCGGAGAAGGTGATCGAGTCGAGCTTGCTCGCCGTCGGGTCGATCCGGGGGTCGGCGGTGTAGACCGCGTCCACGCCGTTCTTGCTCATCAGCACCACGTCCGCGCGGATCTCCAGCGCGCGCTGGGCGGCCACCGTGTCGGTGGAGAAGTAGGGCATCCCGGCGCCGGCCCCAAAGATCACCACCCGGCCCTTCTCCAGATGCCGGATCGCGCGCAGGGGAATGTACGGCTCGGCGACCTGGGCCATGGTGATGGCGCTCTGCACCCGGGTCTCGATGCCCTCCTTCTCCAGGAAGTCCTGGAGCGCGAGGCAGTTCATCACCGTGCCCAGCATGCCCATGTAGTCGGCGCGGGCGCGGTCCATGCCGCGCTTCTGCAGCTCGGCGCCGCGGAAGAAGTTGCCGCCGCCGACCACCACGGAGACCTGCACGCCGCGGCGGACCACGGTGGCGATCTGCCGGGCGATGCCCTGCACCACGTCCGGGTCGACGCCGATCGCGCCGCCGCCGAAGACCTCGCCGGACAGCTTCAGCACCACCCGACGGGACCGGCCGGGCGGAGGGGCGGTCGGGTCATCCGCCGCCAGGCTCCGGTCACTCACAACCTGCGTCATCCGCCCCGCCCCTTCTCCCCGCGCACCGCGCGAGCGTCGCGTACCTGCCCTTGCCGACCCTATGTGACGAGGAGGCCGCGGTGCCTGTCGCGTACACCGGCGGCCTCCTCGTCCACGTTCTCGCTGCCCGGGCCCGCGGCCCGGGTGGCGGCTCAGGCCTGGCCGACCTCGAACCGCACGAAGCGGGTCACCTCGATGCCGGCCTCGGCCAGCACCTGCTTGACGGTCTTCTTGTTGTCGGCGACCGCGGCCTGCTCCAGCAGGACGAAGTCCTTGAAGAAGGCGTTCACCCGGCCCTCGACGATCTTCGGGAGCGCCGCCGCGGGCTTGTTCTCCTCGCGGGCGGTCTGCTCGGCGATGCGCCGCTCGGACTCGACCGTCTCGGCGGGCACCTCGTCCCGGGTGAGGTACTTCGGCCGCATCGCGGCGATCTGCATCGCGACGCCACGGGCGTCCGCGTCGCCCGCCTCGTCGTTCTTGCCGGAGTACTGCACCAGCACGCCGACCGCCGGGGGCAGGTCCTGGCTCTTGCGGTGCAGGTAGACCGCGGTGGTGCCGTCGAGCTTGGCGAAGCGGTTCAGCACCAGCTTCTCGCCGATCTTGGCGGACTGCTCCTGGATCAGGTCGGCCACGCTCTTGCCGTCGATGGTGCTGGCGAGCAGCTCCTCGGCGTTGGTGGCGTCACTTGCCACGCCGTGCTCGACCAACTGCTGGGCCAGCGCGATGAACGCGTCGTTCTTGGCGACGAAGTCGGTCTCGCAGTTGAGTTCGAGCAGCGCCTGGCCGGAGTGGGCGACAAGACCGTTGGCGGCGGTGCGACCGGCCCGCTTGCCCACGTCCTTCGCGCCCTTGACGCGCAGGATCTCGACGGCCTTGTCGAAGTCGCCCTCGGCCTCGGTCAGCGCCTTCTTGGAGTCCATCATGCCGGCGCCGGTGAGGTCCCGGAGCTTCTTGACGTCCGCGGCGGTGAAGTTGGACATGACTCTCTCTTCGGTGTCTGTGACTACTGCGGTGGGATGGTCTGACTGCCGGTTACCCGGAACCGGGCCGGTGTCGCCCGGTGTGTCCGCCGCGCCCCGCCGGCCGGCGCAGAACCGGCCGGCGGGGACGCGACGGCGCGATCACTCCGCGGCGGCGGTCGCCGGCTGCTCGGCAGCGGCCGGGGCCGACTGCTGCTCGGCGGCCGGGGCCGACTGCTGCTCGGCGGCGGCCGGCTGCTCGGCGGCGGGCTGCTCGTCGGCCTTCTTCGGCTCCTCGAGCAGCTCGCGCTCCCACTCGGCCAGCGGCTCGTCGGCGCCGACCTGGCCCGCCTCGGGCTTCTCGTCGCCGCCCCGGCCACGGCCGGAACGCGCGATCAGACCGTCGGCGACGGCCGCGGCCACGACCTTGGTCAGCAGCTCGGCCGAACGGATGGCGTCGTCGTTACCCGGGATCGGGAAGTCGACCTCGTCCGGGTCGCAGTTGGTGTCCAGCACGGCGATCACCGGGATGCCCAGCTTGCGGGCCTCGTCGACGGCGATGTGCTCCTTCTTGGTGTCGACGATCCAGACCGCGGCCGGGAGCTTCTGCATGTCCCGCAGGCCACCGAGGGTCTTGGTGAGCTTGATCTTCTCGCGGGAGAGCTGGAGGGTCTCCTTCTTGGTGTAACCGGCGGCGGTGCCGCTCAGGTCACCCAGGGCCTCAAGCTCCTTCATCCGCTGGAGCCGCTTGTACACGGTCTGGAAGTTGGTCAGCATGCCACCGAGCCAGCGGTGGTTGACGTACGGCTGGCCGACCCGGGTCGCCTGCTCGGCGATGGCCTCCTGGGCCTGCTTCTTGGTGCCGACGAACAGGATGCTGCCGCCGCCCGCGACGGTGGTGCGGATGAACGAGTACGCCTTCTCGATGTAGTCGAGGGTCTGGCGCAGGTCGATGATGTAGATACCGTTGCGCTCGGTGAAGATGAAGCGCTTCATCTTCGGGTTCCAGCGCCGGGTCTGGTGCCCGAAGTGCACACCGCTCTCCAGCAGCTGACGCATGGTCACGACGGCCATGGTGGGTACTCCTACTTTGTCCCTGGTTGTCCGTCCGGCCGGCGGCCGGACGCCTGGCGCCCGGTCGCCGGCCAGGGTGGGCCCGGATGAAGAACCGGGACCAGGGAGGCCGTCGCTCCACGGAATGACCATGGAGAGGGCACGCGAGGTCGACCGCACGAGGCGGTCGCCAGTTGACCAGTGTACGCGCCTTCTCCGCCCACCGGCCCCGGGGTGCGCGGTCGGCGGCGGTCAGCGAGCCGCGAGCGCGGCGGCGACGAAGAGCACCAGGCCCACGGTCAGGTACGCGGTCGGCGGGCGGAGCCAGCCGCGGCTGCCGTCGGCCAGCGCGAGCCCACCGGTGCGCAGGCCGTACAGCCCGGCGCCGAAGATCGGCAGCCCGACCACCAGGAACGTGCCCACCACGACGTGCGACGTGGAGACCGGGTCACCCACCAGCCCGTGCAGCAGCACCCGGAACGCGGGCACCTCCAGCACCAGCACGAGCGCCGCCAGCAGCACCGCCAACGCCGGACGCCGGGTCCGGTAGACGCCGTCACCGGGCGGCGGCCCGTCCGGTCGGGGTACGACCGTCGGCATCGGGCCGGTCGGCATCTCCAAGGGGTTCACCGGCGCCGTCGGCTCGGCCGGGGCGGGCGGGCGCTCACCGATGGTCAGCGAGGTGGCCGCACCCGGGCTCGGCCGGCCGCCCACCGAGATCTGCGTCCCGCCGGCCGTGGCGGGCTCCGCCGACCGACCGGTCTCCACGATCGGATAGCCACCGAGCGGGCCGGGACGGGCCGGATCGCCATTCCCGGCCGAGGCGTCCGCGCCGAAACTCCCGAACGAGGCCGGACCGCCCGAAACCGCACCCCCGGCCGGAGCGTCCGCGCCAAAACCCCCGAACGAGGCCGGACGGGCCGGGTCGGCGCCCCCGGCGAGGGCGTCGGTCCCGCGCGACCCGAGCGGGTCCGGCGCGCCACGCGACGCGGTGCCGAGCGCGTCGACGCCGCTGCGCGACACCGCGCCGAGCCGGTCGTCCCCGTGCCCGGCCGCCGCCTCGCGGGCCGCCCGCCGGCCGGCACGCCCCGGCAGCTCCCCGGAGACCTCCGGGTCGTCCGGTCGCTGTGACCGCCAACCACTCGTGTCGTCGACGAGCGGATCGGCGGCGGAGTACCGACCCGGGTCCGCGTACCGGCCTTCGCCCGCCCGCTGCTCCGGGGCGCGGTAGTCGTCGTCGCGGTAGCGCGGCTCGCCCGCGGCTCGCCAGTCCGACTCGTACCCGCGGTCGCCCCACCGCGGTTCCTGCTGATCCTCGGGATAGCTCCGTCGTCCGTCCACGACCGGCACGGTATGCGACCGGCACCAGCCACGCCATTCGGGTCGCCCGGAGCGTCACCGCAGCTCATCCCCACACCGCCCGGTTGTCGCGCGATTACGGGGAGTGTCCTCGTGGATCATGCCTTAGCAGATCGGGCGCGAGATCGGGTGCCCGTCCACAACCCCACCCTCGTCCACAGACCGGCGACGGCAGCTCCGCACGACCACGCCCCTCGGTCGCATCCTGACCGGCATGACGAACCGGAACCAGGCCGTCGGCGCCTACGGCGAGCGGTGCGCGCTGCGGCACCTGATCGAGACCGGGCTACGCCCGATCGCCCGCAACTGGCGCTGCCCCGACGGGGAGATCGACATCATCGCCTGGGAAGGGCCGGTCCTCGCCTTCTGCGAGGTGAAGACGCGGCGCACCGAGCAGTACGGCTCCCCCGCCGAGGCCGTTGTCCGGGCCAAGGCACGCCGGCTGCGCGGCCTGGCCGCCCGCTGGCTCGCCGAGACCGGCACCACCGCCGACGAGGTCCGTTTCGACGTGCTCTCGGTCCGGTTGCCGGCCGCCGGCCACGCCCGCGTGGAACACCTCCGGGGCGCGTTCTGACATGGGCTACGCCAAGGTCCTCAGCGTCGGGCTGGCCGGCGTGTCCGGGCAGGTGGTCGAGGTGGAGGCCGACCTCGCGCCCGGCCTGCCGGCGGTGCTCATCTCCGGCCTGCCGGACACCGCGCTGCACGAGGCCCGCGACCGGGTCCGCGCCGCCATCGTCAACTCCGGCCAGAAGTGGCCCAACCGGCGGATCACGCTCAACCTGCTCCCCGCCACCCTGCCCAAGTACGGTTCCGCGTTCGACCTCGCCATCGCCGTCGCCGTGCTCGCCGGTTCCGGCGAACTGCCGCCGGTCGCCCTGGAGGGCACCGTCGTCCTCGGCGAACTCGGTCTCGACGGGACGGTCCGTCCGGTCCGGGGTGCCCTGCCCATGGTCGCCGCCGCCGCCCGGGCCGGCTGCCCGCGCGTCGTGGTGCCGGCCGGCAACGCCGCGGAGGCCGCCGTCATCCCCGGCGTACGGGTGCACGGGGTCGACACGCTGCACCGGCTCGTCGCGCACGTCCGCGGCGGCGTGCCGCTGCTCGCCTCACCGGAGCCGCCGCCGGCCGGCGCGCCCACCGGTCCCGACCTCAGCGACGTCGCCGGGCAGCCCCTCGGCCGGCGGGCACTGGAGATCGCCGCCGCCGGCGGCCACCACCTCGCCCTGCTCGGCCCGCCCGGGGCCGGCAAGACGATGCTCGCCGAACGACTCCCGTCGATCCTGCCCGCGCTTGACGACGAGGCCGCCCTGGAGGTGACGGCGCTGTACTCGATCGCCGGCCTGCTGCCGCCCGGCGGCGGGTTGCTGCGCCGCCCACCGTTCCAGGCGCCGCACCACACCGCCACGGTGCCCGCGCTGGTCGGCGGCGGCTCCGGGCTGGCCCGGCCCGGCGCCGTGTCACTGGCCCACCGGGGCGTGCTCTTCCTCGACGAGGCGCCGGAGTTCAGCAAGGGCGCGCTGGAGGCGTTACGCCAGCCGCTGGAGAGCGGACGGGTCCGGGTCGCCCGCACCCGGGGCGCCGTCGAGTACCCGGCCCGTTCCCAACTGGTGCTGGCCGCCAACCCCTGCCCCTGCGCGAAGCCGTCCGGCGACGCCGACTGCGAGTGCGCCCCGCAGGCCCGGCGGCGCTACCTCGGCCGGCTCTCCGGGCCACTGCTCGACCGGGTCGACGTGCAGGTGCAGCTGATGCCGGTGACCGCGGCGGAGCTGATGGAGACGATGACCGTGAGCGAGTCCTCGTCGACGGTCGCCGCCCGCGTCGCCGCGGCCCGACGAGCCGCCGCCGACCGGTGGGCCGGCACCGGGCACCGGCTCAACGCCGAGATACCGGGGCCGCTCCTCCGCCGTCCACCGTGGCGGCTCCCCGCCGGCGACACCGCTGAGCTACGCGCCCGGCTGGACTCCGGATCGATCTCCGCACGCGGCTTCGATCGCGTCATCCGGATGGCCTGGACCGTCGCCGACCTGGACGGGCGAGCACGCCCGGACCGGCAGGACGTGCTGGAGGCCCTCCAACTCAGGACGGGAGCGGGCGCATGAGCACCGGGGAGGAGCGGCTGCTCGCCCGACTGGCGTTGACCTGGCTCACCGAGCCCGGCACCTGGACCGTGTACCGGCTGGTGGACTCGATCGGCCCGATAGCCACGCTGGACCTGCTGCTCGACGGCGGCGCGCCCGAGGACCGGCTCCGCGCCACCGTGGCGGCCCGCCGCGCCGGCGGTGACGCACGCGGCGTCGCCGCCGACGCGCTGGCCCGCGCGGAACGGCTCGGTGCCCGCGTCATCTGCCCGGAGGACGCCGAGTGGCCGGCTCGACTCGCCGACCTGCGCCGTCTCCGGCTGCCCGACGCCAGCCGGCGGGTGGACCTGGAAACCGCCCCGCCGCTGTGCCTGTGGCTGCGCGGCGCCCCGCGACTGGACGAATCCCTGGAGCGTTCCGTGGCCGTGGTCGGCGCCCGGGCCGCGACCGCGTACGGCCTGCACGTGGCGACCGAACTCGGCTACGGTCTCGCCGACCGGGGCTGGACCGTGGTCTCCGGGGGCGCCTTCGGCGTCGACGCGGCGGCGCACCGGGGCGCGCTGAACGCCGGCGGGGTGACGGTGAGCGTCCTGGCGTGCGGGATCGACCGGCCCTACCCGCTGGGTAACGCCGCGCTCTTCGACCGGATCGCCGAGACCGGGTTGCTGCTCGGCGAATGGCTGCCCGGGGCGGAGCCGTTGCGTCCCCGGTTCCTCATCCGGAATCGCGTGATCGCCGCCGGCACCCTCGGCACCGTGCTGGTGGAGGCGTCGGCCCGCAGCGGGGCGACCCAGACGACGAGACGGGCGCTCGCCCTCGACCGCCCGGCCATGGTCGTTCCGGGTCCGGTCACGTCGGCCATGTCCGTCGGCGCGCACGAGATCCTCCGCGAGGAACCGAGGGCCCGCCTGGTCACCGGCGTGGCACACGTGCTGGAGGAGGTGGGCCGGATCGGCGCGGACCTCGCCCCGCCCGTACGCGGGCCGAGCCGGCCCACCGACCAGCTCGACGACGAGGCCACGCTGCTGGTGGAGACGTTTCCGCGCCGCGGCGTGATCGGGCTGGAGGCGCTGGCCGCCCGGGCCGGCGTGGACATCCGGGCGGCCATGCGGAAGCTGTCGCTGCTGGAGGAACTGCACCTCGTGGTGCGCCGCGACGGCGGGTACGCGTTGGCGCCCCCGCCGGCGACCGTCAGGCGGACGGACGCTCGGACCGGAGATGGGTGAGCACGTTCCGTTCCCAGGTCTCCAGTTCCGCGACGAGATCCCGGGTCCCCGGGTCCGCATCCGCCAGGTGCGGCGCCAGCATCCCGGCCGCCGTCACCAGGCCGGCCGCGCGCAACAGCCGACGCATCTCGTCCGGGGCCAGTTCACGCCAGCGCGGGGCGACCTCGACCGCCTCCGGGGTGGACATCGGCATGACGGCCGCAAGGCCGGCCAGCGCGAACCGGGGATCCAGCAGCGGGATCGACGGGTCACGGTGTGCGCGGTCCACCGCGGCGGCGGTCACCAGCAGCCGCCGGACGACTGCCTCGCGCTCGTCGATGCCGCCGGCCGCCCGGGCCCGGGCCAGCACCACGTCATACGCGGCGGAGAGCGCCGGCCAGTCCGGCACCGGCGCCCCGGCCACCTCGTCGGTGAGGTACGCCGTGAGACGTTCCAGCACGCCCAACCATTCGTTGCCCGTCCACCGCACGTGCTCCGGCGCGGTGGAACGGAGCCAGGTGACGAGGCCCGACAGGTCGAGCCTCGTCACCTGCTTCCAGTCGGCAATCACCGGAAGATGACGCCGAGCTTCGCGAAGGCGTCGACGCCGCGCTTCTTGGACCCGGCGGAGGGCTTGTAGTGACCGCTGTGCACGTCGATCTCCACCCCCCAGTAGCCGTCCCGGGCGTTGCCCACCACCACCGCTTCCCCGGCGGCCAGCACGTCGGCACCGCGGGTCAGGGCGGTGTGCGGGATCTCCTGCCTGCCCACGAACTTCGGCACCACCACCAGGGTGCCATCCGTGAGCACCGCCCACTTGACCTTGCCCATCTCGGTGGCGTCGGCGTTGATCGCCCGGTCGAACTCCGGGGTGCCCGGGCGACTGGGCCGGACCCCCAGGTCGTCGACGAGCTTGAGCTCCTGCTGCAGGAGATCGGCCATCTGGTTCGGGAACTTCTCACAGCCGCCGTCGGCGGTCGCGGCCATCCGCGTCAGCCCGGCGGTGGCCGCGCCGACGATGCAACCGGTCTTCTTGAACCGCTTGAGCTGCCGGAGCAGATCCACCGCGCGGGCGCCCCCGAACAGCTCACCGGCGCCGGGGATCATCGCCAGGAAGCTCAGCGCCGCTCCCGTCCTGTCCCCGTTCAGCAGTGCGATGACCGCGTCGAGCCCGTCGCAGACCTCACCGGCCACCGGGATGAACCCGCAGACCGCGAGCACCAACTGGATGATCACCATCGCCTGCTCGCGCTCGTGCGCGTTCTTCTCGTCGTAGTACTGCATCACCTCATCGCAGATGGGCCGGTGGCCGAACTGCAACGTGCACGCGTTCTCGCCGTTGGCCAGCGCGTCGAGCAACTCGCCGCCACTGCAGTGGATGCCGTGCAGCTTGTACGCGAGGTTGCACTCCGGCAGCGGCGTCGGGTCGGCCTGGCCCGCCTCCCGGCGTGCCTTCTCCTCGGCCCGCTGCTTCTCCACGCTGATCCGGACCGCATCGGCCGCCAGTCGGGCTGCCTCGGCCGCGTCCTTGCCGGCCGCCTCGGCCGACGCCTGGGCGTCCGCGGCCGCCCGCTGCGCCTTGTCGGCGGACGCCCGGGCCCGGTACGACGACGCGGTCGCCTGCTTGGCGTAGACGTCCGCGCTGGCCGCGGCCTGGGCGGCCCGGGCAGCCGCGTCCCGTGCCGTCTGCGCCGAGGCGGCAGCCTGATTGGCGGACTGCCTCGCCTGCGCCGCCGCGTCGGCAGCCTGTGCCGCGTAGCCGTCGGCCTGGCGCGCGGACTCGGCCGCCTGCGAGGCGTACCCGGCCGCTTCCGAGGCCGCGTTGCGCGCCAGCGCGGCGGCCTCGGCCGCCTTCGCCGCCTCCTTGAACGCGGTCCTCGAATCGCGTGCCGCCTCCAGGATCATCGCTCTGATCTTGGACGCGTGCGCCGTCGCCTCGGCGTCGCGTTGCGCGGCCTTGAACCGGGTGACCTGGAGGAAGTGCCGGATCGCGGAACGCGGCCCGGCGAGCGCGATGCGCCCGGCCGCCTTCACCTCGGGGCCTCCGGCGCTGATGGCCTGGGCGACCAGGATGCGGTTGTCGGTCTCTGCCGCGTCGAACTGCCCACTGCTGAGGAACGCCTGCCGATCGGCGTCCGTGCCGTTGAGCGCGGCCTGTCCGGCCGCCTTCGTCGTGGTCCCCCCGGCGGTGATGATCTGGGCGATCTTCACCCGGTCGTCGGTCTCCTTGTCCGGGTAGGCGCGGGTGCGCAAAAACTCCCGGACCTGGGCGATCGGCGCGGAGAGCGCCTGCTCGGCGGCCACCTTGAGGGCCGGTTTGTCGGCGCTGTCGGCGACCAGTCCGACCTTGGCCCGGTCGTCCTGCTCCGCCGCGAGGTCGGCGCCGACCGCCACGTACTGGATGACGTCTTCCTCGTTGCCCACCAGGGCCCGCTCGGCAGCGGCCTTCGACCACGAACCGCCGCTGACCGCGAGCCGTGCCGCAGCCAGACGGCCATTCCTGACCACCACCGCACGGGGTGCTCCGGCAGCCCGGGCCTCCGTCAGCCACTGCGCCGTCTCGGCGTCCCGGCGGGTCTGCTCCTCGGCGTCCCAGGCGGCCTTGCCGAGCCGTTCCTGCTCCTCCTCCCGGGCCTGCTCCGCCTCGAACACCGCCTGGTCGGTGAGGGCGGCGAGCCGCTCCTCGTCGGCCACGCGGGCCTGCTCCTCGACCACCTGCGCCTTCGCCACCGCGTCCGCGGCGGCGTTGGCCGCCGTCATCGCGGCGGCCGCGTGCGCGGTCGCCCGCGCCGCCGCGCCCGCGGCCTGCCCGGCCTGGTCGGCCGCCTCCTCCGCCGCCACGGCAGCGGCGTCGGCGTGCACGGCGGCGTTGGTGGCGAATCGTTGCGCGTCGTCGGCCGCCGTGGCAGCCTGCCGGGCCAACGACTGCGCCGAGTTGGCCGCGCGCCTCGCGGCTGCGGCCTGTGCCTTGGCCCGGGCAGCGGCGGCCCGGGCCCGAGCGGCCTCGGCCTCCGACACACCGGCCTGTCCGGCCGCCTGCTGGGCAGCGGCGGCAGCCGCTTCGGCATTCGTCACGGCGCCACCGGCCGCGGTGGCGGCATCGGCCGCCGCCCGCACGGCGACGCCGGCCTGCTTGGCCGCATCCGCGGCCCGACGTGCGCCGGCCGCGGCGTCCCGGGCGCGCTTCGCCGCCGCCCGCGCGTCGGCCGCCTTGCCGGCGTCCAACGACGCCGCCGAGGCGGCACTCTGCGCGCGAGCTGCCGCGTCGCCCGCCAGGGCCGCGGCGTTGGCGGCCTTCGCCGCGGCCTGTGAGGCCACCCGGGCGGAGGCCGAGGCGGCATTCGCCGCACCGATCGCGGTCTGCGCCGCCTTCGCCGCCCGGGCCGCCGAGTCGGCGGCCCGGCCCGCCGCCGCCGATGCCTTGGTGGCGGAGTCCTTGGCCGCGGCCGTCTCGGCAGCCGCCCGTTCGGCCGCCGCCTTCGCGGCGGCAGCCGCCCGGACCGCCTGCTGCGCGTTGTCCTCGGCCTGCTGCGTCTCGGCGGCGGCGAGCTGGCTGGCCTCCTTCGCCAGGCCGGCCAGTTGGGACACGCTCAACAGCTCGGCGTCGCGGGCCCGCGCGACGTGCTGCCCGTACTCGATGAACTCGCGCAGGTCCTCGGCGGTGCCGTTGAGCGCCGTCTGCGCGGCGGCCCGGACCTCGGGCCCGCCCGCGGACATGATCTGCCCGACCCGGATGCGGTCGTCGGCCTCCTGCGCGGCGAACTGACCGGTGCTGAGGAACTCGGTGATGGCGTCGTCACCGGCGTTCAGCGCGGCCTGTCCCGCCCGCTGGACGGTGGAGCCGCCGACCGAGATGACGCGGCCCAGGCGGATCCGCTCGTCCGTCTGCCAGGGCGCCTCCCAGCCGGTGGCCAGGAATGCCTGCCGCTCCGCGGTGCTGCCGGCGAGGGCGGCCTGCGCCGCCTGGGTGAGGGACGGACCGCCCAGGGCGATCATCTCCTCGATCCGGACCGTGTCGTCCTGGTCACCGGCGACGCGCAGCCCGGTGCGCAGGAACTCGACGACCTCCGCGTCGGAGCCGACCAACGCGACCTGCGCGGCGCGGGAGACGTTCGTGTCACCCGTCAGCATCATCGTCAACGCGGTCCCGCGCGCGTCGATCTCGGGCGCGGTCTCGGCCGCCCGCGCGGGCGCCACCAGCGCACCGGTGGCGACGATGCCCGCCACCGCCGCCGTCCCGAAGCGCCACCAGCGCGACCGCTGCCGCCATCTGCCTGTTGTTCGCATGCCTCTCCCCGTTGTCGAAGGTGGTGGTGACGCTGAACCGATCGCACCGGCCGTCGACCGGGACGACGCAGCACCGAACGGCCGGCCGCACGGTCGATGCGCCGTGAGCCGTTCCTCGGGAGCACTCCGGAAGTTCCACACCGTCGGGCGGTCGGCCGCCGAACGCGGCGGACGGATCGGCCCGGGCCCGGCGGACCTAGTGCGACGGCGTACGTGTTCGCTGACGCGGCAACGCCTGGGCCGCATGGGCATGCCTCATGGGCAGCACCGGCTCACTCATCAGATCCCCCCGTGGATCGTGTCGCGACACCGGGACACCCACGGTCGCCCGCAGGGCACCGCACGTGTCGCGTGGCCCTCATCCTTGAGGCTGGAGCATGTGGTTGGCAACGACGCCGGCACCGACAGGTCTCGATATCCGGCTTTGTGTCCGCCGGACCACAATGGACCGGCCGTTCGACGGATTGCGGCGCGGGGCGCGTACGCCTGTTGGCACCCGAACGGCGCCCGTAGGCTGACTCCGACGACTGGCGGCGAGCGCGGGATCGACGACGGGGTGGGCATGAGCGGACGAGGCGGCGGCACCCGCGACCGCCACGCGGCGCTGCCCACCGCCATGCGTGCGGCGGTGGACGACTTCGCCGACCACCTGTCCCGGGTGCGGAACCGCTCCGCGCACACCGTCCGGGCGTACGTCACGGACGTGGTCGCACTGCTGGACCACGCGGTGCGGATGGGCTGCACCGACCTGCCCGAACTGGACCTCGCGGTGCTGCGCAGCTGGCTGGCCCGGCAGCGGACCATGGGGACCGCCCGGACGACGCTGGCCCGGCGGGCCGCCGCCGCCCGGACGTTCAGCGCCTGGGCGCACCGGGCCGGCCTGCTCCCCGGCGACGTCGCCGCGCCGCTGGCCAGCCCCCGGGCCCGCCGGGACCTGCCCACCGTCCTGCGCGCCGATCAGGCCGCCGACCTGATGGACGCCCCGGCACGGGCCGCCGAGGCCGCCGACCGGAACCCGGGACTGCCCGCCGAGACCGAAGCCGACGCGGACGCCGGGGCCGGCACGCCCGAGGCGGTGCTGCTGCGGGACCGGCTGCTGCTCGAACTGCTCTACGGCACCGGGGTGCGGGTCAGCGAGGCGTGCGGCCTGGACGTCACGGACGTCGACCAGGCCCGCCGGGTGGTACGCGTGCTGGGCAAGGGCGGCCGGGAACGGGCGGCGCCGTACGGGGTCCCGGCGCAGCGCGCACTGGACGCGTGGCTCGACGCCGGCCGGCCCGCCCTGGTGGTGCCCGGCTCGGGCCGCGCGCTGCTGCTCGGGGCCCGGGGCGGACGGCTGAACCCGACAACCGCCCGGCGGATCGTGGCCGGCTGGACCGCCGCGGCCGGCGTGCCGCGGGTGACCCCGCACGGGCTGCGCCACTCGGCCGCCACCCATCTGCTCGAAGGCGGCGCGGACCTGCGCGCCGTGCAGGAGTTGCTCGGGCACTCGTCGCTGGCCAGCACGCAGATCTACACGCACGTCTCGGTCGAACGGCTGCGGGCGGCCTACCGGCAGGCGCACCCGCGGGCCTGACGGAACCGGCCGGCGGTGATCCACGGCGGGCTACCATCGACGGATGACGGTGCCGCAGCCGCCCGAGCCGATTCCCGGGGCTCGACTGCTCTTCTCCCTCGACCCGTCCGTCAGCCACCTCAACCACGGCTCGTACGGTGCCGTGCCGGTCGTCGTGCAGCGCGCCCAGCAGCGGCTGCGCGACGAGATGGAAGCCAACCCGATGCGGTTCTTCGGCCCGGGCCTGGTCGACCGGATCACCCACGCCCGGCGGCACCTGGCCACCTTCCTCGGCGCCGACCCGGACGGCACTGCCCTGGTCGGCAACGCCACCACCGGCGCGGCCGTGGTGTTGCAGTCGCTGGGGCTGCGCCCCGGCGACGAGGTGCTGACCACCGACCACGGGTACGGCGCGGTCGCCCTGTCGGTGGCCCGGGAGTGCGAGCGGACCGGGGCGGTGTCCCGTACCCTGCCGGTGCCGTTGACGGCCACCGACGAGGAGATCGTCGAGATCGTCCGGGCCGGGCTGCGCCCCGGGCGGACCCGGTTGCTGATCGTCGATCAGCTCACCTCGCCGACCGCCCGGCTGTTCCCGGCGGCGGCGCTCGTCGCGGTGGCCCGGGAACGGGAGGTGCCGGTGCTGGTGGACGCGGCGCACGCGCCGGGCATGCTGCCGGCCACTGTGGCGTCGGTCGGCGCCGACTTCTGGGTCGGCAACCTGCACAAGTGGGCGTACGCGCCGCGCGGCACCGCCGCGCTGGTGGTGGCGGAGCCGTGGCGGGAGCGGATCCAGCCGCTCGTCGTCTCGTGGGAGCAGGGCAGCGGGTTCCCCACCCGGGTCGAGTGGCAGGCCACCGACGACTACACCGGTTGGCTGGCCGCCCCGGTCGGCGTGTTCACGCTGCGCAGCCTCGACGTGGACCGGGTGCGCGCGCACAACGCGGCGCTGGCCGCGTACGGGCAACGGGTGGTCGGGGACGCGCTCGGGGTGGCGCCGGAGCGACTGCCGGCGCCCGGCGGACCGGCGGTCGCCATGCGGCTGGTGCCGCTGCCGCCCGGCGTCGCGACGACGCTGGACGCGGCCCGGGCGCTGCGGGCCCGGATCGCGGACCGGCTGGCCGCCGAGGTGTCGGTGGCCGGCTGGAACGGCCGGGGCTACCTGCGGCTGTGCGGCCAGGTCTACAACACCCCGGAGGAGTACGACCGGCTGGCGGTGCGGCTGCCCGCGCTGCTCGCCAAGGGCTGAGCGCCCGGGTCGGCCGGCATGGCCGGCGTCGGGTCGAGGGGAAGGAGTCGGACCCGGCCCAGCCCGAGCAGGGCGAGCGGGTCCAGGTAGTCGTCACCGTGGCGCAGCCCCCAGTGCAGGCAGGCCGCGACGGCACAGCCGGGGTGGCCGGCGAGCAGCTCGCCGACCGGGGTGCCGGCGTCGACCCGGGTGCCGGCCGCGAGCCGGGAACGGACCGGCTCGTAGGTGGTACGCAGCCCGGCACCGTGCCCGACGGTGAGCACCGGCCGGCCGGCCACCACGCCGGCGAAGAGGACCGTGCCCGCTCCGGCGGCGCGCACCTCGGCACCCGGTGCGGCGACGAGGTCCACGCCCCGGTGCCCGGGCAGCCAGGGCCGGGGTGGCGGGTCGAACCGCCGGACCACCCGGGGTGGGCCCGTCAGCGGCCACCGGAAACGTGCCGCCGGACCGGTTCCCGGCGCCCCGGCCGCCGACGCCGGTGGACTTACCGGCGATGCGGCTCCGGCCGACGGGAAAGCCCGGACCGCCGGTGGCGCGGCCCCGACGGGAGACACGGCCGCGGCCGGTGATGGAGGCGCCGGACGTACGGCGCCGGCCGGGGCCGGGCGACGCGACGGCTCGGCGGACGGGCCCGGCGTGAGGCACAGCACCAGCAGCACGGCCGCACCGGCGGGACCGATCGGGGTAGCCATGCCGCGCACTCTGCCCGCGCCGCCCGGCGTCCGGCCACCGCTCGCGGACGACGCTGTGGACGGACACCCGCTTGTGGACGACGCCCGAACTCGGAACGGATCTGCTAGGGCGGATCCGCCTATGCTGGCCGCGTGACGAAGGACTGGCACGCCTGGCACCGCGACTACGACCAGCCCGACTCGGCGTTGGCCCGGCGGCTCGTCGAGGTGCGGCACCGGATCGTCGAGGCGCTGGACGCGGCGCCGCCCGGCCCGCTGCGCGCGATCAGCCTCTGCGCCGGCCAGGGCCGCGACCTGATCCCGGTGCTCGCCACCCATCCGCGCGGGCGGGACGTGACCGCCCGCCTGGTCGAGTTGGATCCGCGCAACACCGAACCGGCCCGCCGGGCCGCCGCCGAGGCGGGGCTGACCGGCGTGGAGGTGGTCACCGGCGACGCGGCCCTGACCGACCGCTACGCCGACCTGGTCCCGGCGGACCTGGTGCTGGTCTGCGGCATCTTCGGCAATATCGACGACGACGACATCCGGTCGACGGTGCGACACTGTGCGTCGCTCTGCGCCACCGGTGGCACGGTGCTGTGGACCCGGCACCGGCGGGAGCCGGACCTGGTACCCGTCATCTGCGACTGGTTCGCCGAGGAGGGCTTCGTGCCGGTGGCGGTGAGCAGCCCGGCCGACGGGGTGGGGGTCGGCGCGCACCGCTTCACCGGCCCGCCCCGGCCGCTCGCCCCGGGGGTGCGGATGTTCGAGTTCGTGGGGTACGACGAGTTGGAGCAGCGATGACCTCTGTGGACGACGTCAGCCGCCCCTCGCGGGTCGCCGGGCCGGACGAGGCGATCAGCGTCGAGGAGCTTCAGCTCGCCGCGCGCAACCACGGCATCCCGCTGGAGGCGTTGCGGTACGACGTGACGCCGGCGGGCCTGCACTACCTGCTCATCCACTACGACATCCCGGACGTGGACCCGGCCGGGCACACGCTGACCGTGTCCGGGGCGGTCGAACGTCCGCTCCGGCTGGACCTGGCGACGTTGCGCGCCCGGCCCCGGGTCACCCGGCAGGTCACGTTGGAGTGCGCCGGCAACGGGCGGGCGTTGCTGCATCCACGTCCGGTCAGCCAGCCCTGGCTGGTGGAGGCGGTGGGCAACGCCGAGTGGACGGGCACCCCGCTGGCTCCGCTGCTGCGTGAGGCCGGGCTGTCCGCCGACGCGGTCGACGTGGTGTTCACCGGCGCCGACCACGGGGTGGAGCGCGGCGTCGAGCAGGACTACCAACGCGCGCTGCCGGTGGCCGACGCGCTGCGCGAGGAGGTGCTGCTGGCGTACGAGATGAACGGCGCTCCGTTGCTGCCGCAGCACGGCGCCCCGTTGCGGCTGATCGTGCCCGGCTGGTACGGCATGGCGCACGTCAAGTGGCTGCGCGACATCCGGGTCACGACGGAGCCGTTCGACGGTTACCAGAACGCGGTGGCCTACCGGCTGCGGACCGACGCCGGTGACCCGGGCGTGCCGGTGACCCGGATCGAGCCGCGCGCGCTGGTGCGTCCGCCCGGTTTCCCGGATTTCATGTCCCGTACGCGGGTGCTGCGGCCGGGGCCGTGCACGGTGGACGGTCGCGCCTGGTCGGGGCACGCGCCGGTGACGTCGGTCGAGGTGACGTTCGACGGCGGCGACACCTGGACGCCGGCGCGTCTGGACGAGCCCACCGGGGGCGGGTGGGCATGGCGCCGGTGGTCGGTGGCGTGGACGGCGACGCCGGGGCGGTACGTGCTGGGGGCGCGGGCGACGGACGCCTCGGGGCGGGCCCAGCCGGTCGAGCAGCCGTGGAACCGGGGTGGGTTCGCGAACAACCTGGTGCAGCGCGTCGAGGTGGTCGTGCCGGCGGAGTGAGCCGCGCCCGGCGGCGGGCGGTTCGGCCCGCCCGGCTCAGCCGCCGAAGCCCGAATCCGCGGGGAGCGAGATGTCGGGCTTTTCGAGCTCTTCCACATTGACGTCCTTGAACGTCATTACTCGGACGTTCTTGACGAAACGGGCAGGACGGTACATGTCCCACACCCAGGCGTCGTGCATCTCGACCTCGAAGTAGACCTCACCGTCGGAGTTGCGGACGTGCAGGTCCACCTGATTCGCCAGGTAGAAACGGCGCTCGGTCTCCACCACGTAGGAGAACTGACGGACAATGTCGCGGTACTCCCGGTAGAGCTGCAGCTCCATCTCGGTCTCGTACTTCTCGAGATCTTCCGCGCTCATCGCACTCCGCCTTCCATGACCACATCTTCCCCCACCGACACCGGAGGTCGAGGCTGCTCGCCCAACGCCACGCCGACGGTACCCCCTGGCGGGCCGGAGTGCTCCATCGGCTCGTCCCGACCCCCCGCCCCACGACCGGTGAGCGGCGCCGTCGGCTCCCCGCCCACCGGGCGGCGGGCCCGCGGCGGCCGGCCGTCCCGCCCGGAGACGGCCGCCACGTTCACGTACGAGAACCGGTGTTCCCGGCAGGGCCCCCGCTCCCGCAGCGCCGCACTGTGCTCCGAGGTGATGTAGCCCTTGTGCTCGGCGAAACCGTAGCCCGGGAAGCGTCCGTCCAGCTCCACCATGAGGCGGTCCCGGGTGACCTTGGCGAGCACGCTCGCCGCCGCGACGCAGGCCGCCACCCGGTCGCCCTTCCAGACCGCCAGCCCCGGCACGTCGAGCCCGTCCACTCCGAAGCCGTCGGTCAACACGTAGTCCGGCCGGGTGTCGAGCGAGGCGAGCGCGCGGCGCATCGCGGCCAGGTTGCACACGTGCAGCCCGCGGGCGTCGACCTCCTCGGCCGGGATGATCACCACGGCGTACGCCAGGGCCCGGGCCACCACCTCGTGGTAGACCCGCTCGCGGGCCGCCGGGGTGAGCAGCTTCGAGTCGGCCAGCTCGTCGATCTCGCCGCGCCGCCCCTCGGGCAGCACCGCGGCGGCGGCCACCAGCGGCCCGGCACAGGCGCCCCGGCCGGCCTCGTCGGCGCCCGCCACGTGCCGGAAGCCGCGCCGTTGCAGCGCCCGCTCCAACGCGTAGAGGCCGCCGTCGCGGCGCACCACGGTGCGCGGCGGGGTCAGCACGTGCCACCCCCGGTCAGCACCCGGCCGAGCCGGTCGGGCAGGTCCGGCGGGTAGTAGCGCTCGGTGGTGACGGCCAGCTCGGTCACCACCCACCAGCGGTGCCCGTGCACGCTGACCCGCTCGACCTCGTCGAAGCCGGCGGTGTCGACCTCCCACCCAGGCACCCGGACCAGAAAGAACTCCTGCTCCTGGCGGTACCAGACGCCGTCGAACGGGAACTCGACAGTCTCCGACCAGACCGGCGCGCCCAGCTCTGCCGGCGCCAACCGGAGGCCGGTCTCCTCGGCCAGCTCCCGCGCCGCGCCCTGCGCCGGGGTCTCCCCCGGGTCGAGCCCGCCGCCGGGGGTGAACCAGTAGCGGTGCCCCGGCCGGCCCGGATCGCTGCCCTCGAACAGCAGCACCCGGTCGGCGGCGTCGATCAGCAGCACCCGGGCCGCGCGACGAGGGGTGTAGACGGTCACCGCACCAGCCTGCCAGACGCCTCCGACGAACGACCACGCGCTCCGGTCAGGGATTGGGGATGCCGTCGAACTGCTTGGGCACGGTGAGCCAGGTGGCCCGGTCGACCGGCCAGAAGATGGTGAAGGCCCGGCCGACGACCTCGCCCTCCGGGATGGTGGCCTCGGTGATGTCCTCACCGGACTGCTGCCAGTGCTCCAGCGAGTCGCCGGAGGCCTCCCGGTGGTCGCCCATCACCCACAGCCGACCCTTCGGCACGGTGATGTCGAAGTCCTGGTCGGCCACCTTGTTACCGGGGAAGACGAACGGCTCGTCGATCGCCTTGCCGTTGATGACCAGCCGCTCCTGGCCACCGGTGCGGTCGCAGCAGACCACGTGGTCGCCCCCGACACCGATCACCCGCTTGATGAAGTCCTCACCGTCAGGGTTGCCGCTCCACTCGGTGGGCGCCTTGAAGACGATCACCTCACCGCGGTGCGGTGAGCGGAAGTCGTAGACCAGCTTGTTGACCAGCACCCGATCGTCGATCGCGAGGGTGTTCTCCATGGACGGGGACGGGATGAAGAAGGTCTGCAGCACGAAGGCACGAACCAGCACTGCGACCAGGATCGCCACACCCAGGAGGATGGGCAGTTCCTTCCAGAAGGAGCTGCGCGGCTTTTCGGTCTGCTCGTCAATCACGGGAGGAGCCTACGTCCACCGGTGCGGCGCAGTCGCCCCGAACCCGGGAGAACGGCCAGCGTGGCCGTGACCGGAAGAATCAGGACGACACCCCCCAGCGGGTCGGGATCGACCGGGACCGGACGGGCCGGCGCGGCGTCCGCGCGGGGCAGGTCCGCGAACGTCCTGGGTACGGGCAGGCTGGTCCACCGCTCGGACGGCCAGACGATCATGAAGGCCCGGCCGACCACGTTGTCGATCGGGACCGGCCCCTGGCAGCGGGCGTCCTGCGACACCAGCCGGTGGTCGCCCATCACGAAGATCTGACCCGGCGGCACCACCACCTCGGTGAACTGCCGGGAGCGGCACTCCTTCGGGTTGGGCGGCAGGTCGACCGGGGAGTCCTCGGAGACGTACGCCTGCTCCTCCAGCGGCGTGCCGTTGACCACGACCCGGCCGTCGTCGCAGCACCAGACCTTGTCGCCGGGCACCCCGATGACACGCTTGATGAAGTCCTTCTCGCCGGGGCGGCTGACCCCGACCAGGTCGCCGAGCGTGCGGCCGACCTTGCCGGCGAGGTTGGTCGGCGGGGCCGGCGCCTCCTGGGCGACCCAGCGGTCGGTGCCCCGGAACACCACGACCTCGCCGCGGACCGGGTCGCGCATGTCGTAGACGACCTTGTTGACCAGCACCCGGTCCCCGATGAGCAGCGTGTTCTCCATCGACCCGGACGGGATGAAGAAGGCCTGGAGCAGGAACGTGCGGATCAGCACCGCGAGGCAGAACGCCACGACGAGCAGCAGCGGCAACTCCTGCCAGAGCGGCATCTGCCGTCGGGAACGCCGGGACCGCCGGCGCCAGGGATCGACGGTGCCGTCCTCGTCAAGCATCTGCACCATGCCACTCTCCGGATCGCCGCGAAAACGACACTACCGCCCGGGAGTCTCCTCGAAGACCCCACGGGCGGCAGTGGACCGCTTCGCGCCGTCCGGCTGCGCCCGTACCGACCAGGGTAATGCGATCCGGTCGATACGACATCCGCGCAGCTCGGGCGGCGTGGCGAAAGTCGATCAGTTCGCCGGCTGCTTCTCCCGCAGCTCCTTGATCTTGGCCTTCTTGCCGCGCAGCTCGCGCAGGTAGTAGAGCTTGGCGCGCCGCACGTCACCGCGGGTCACGATCTCGATCCGGTCGATGCCCGGGCTGTTCAGCGGGTAGGTCCGCTCCACGCCGACACCGAAGCTGATCTTGCGGACCGAGAAGGTCTCGCGCAGGCCGTCACCCTGGCGACGGATGACCACGCCCTGGAAGATCTGGACCCGGGACCGGCTGCCCTCGACGACCCGCGCGTGCACCTTGACGGTGTCACCGGCACGGAAGTCGGGCAGGTCGGCGCGCTTCGACTGGGCGTCAAGGGCGTCCAGGATGTTCATCGCTGCGTCCTCGTGAGGCTCACGGCGCATCGTCAGTCGATGCGCGAACGGGTGATTCTGACCCCCGGGTGGTGACCGGCGACGCCGGCCCCGGTCGAGGGTCCTCGCAGCCGCCCACGGCGTGAACGGATGCGGCAACCCCTCTACTTTGCCACATGCTCCGGCGGGGACTGAAACCCACCCCGGTCCAGCGCCGCCCGGTCCCGCTGGTCCAGGCTCTCCGGGGGCAGCGCGCCGACCAGGTCGGGGCGACGGGTCGCGGTGCGCCGCAGCGCCTCGTCGCGTCGCCAGCGCGCGATCCGGGCATGGTCGCCGGAGCGCAGCACCTCGGGCACGTCGAGGTCACGCCAGGTCGCCGGCTTCGTGTAGAGCGGCGCCTCCAGCAGCCCGTGCGCGTGCGACTCCTCGTCCAGCGAGCCGGCGTTGCCGAGCACCCCCGGCAGCAGCCGGGTGACCGCCTCCAGGATGACCAGCACGGCGACCTCGCCACCGAACAGCACGTAGTCGCCGAGCGAGACCTCGGTCACCGGCATCCGGGTCGCCGCGTGGTCGAGCACCCGCTGGTCGATGCCCTCGTACCGGCCGCAGGCGAAGAGCAGGTGCGACTCGGTGGCGAGTTCGTGCGCCATCGCCTGGGTGAACGGGACGCCGGCCGGCGACGGGACGAGCAGCCGGGGCAGCGTGTGGCCGTCCGGGCTCAGCTCGTCGGGGGCCAGCGCGTCAAGCGCCTCACCCCACGGCTCCGGCCGCATCACCATGCCGGGACCGCCGCCGTAGGGCGTGTCGTCCACCGTGCGGTGCACGTCGTGGGTCCAGGTCCGCAGATCGTGTACGGCCAGCCGCAGCAGCCCGTTCGCCCGGGCCTTGCCGATCAACGAGAGGTCCAGCGGGGCGAAGTACTCCGGGAAGATCGACACGATGTCGACGCGCATGCGGTGGCTCCAGCTAGAGGTCGAGCAAACCGCCGGGCAGGTCGACGACGACGCGACCGCCGGCGAGATCCACCTCGGGCACGATCGCCTTGACGAACGGAACGAGCACGGGACTCCCCGCCGGACGCCGCACCACCAACAGGTCGGAGGCGGGGGCGTGGTCGATGCGGTCCACCTCGCCGAGCCGCTCCCCGTCCCGGGTGACCACGGCGAGCCCGACCAACTGGTGGTCGTGGAACTCCTCCGGGTCGTCCGGCTCGGCGACGTCCGCGCTGTCCACGCCGACAAGCGTGTTGCGCAACGCCTCGGCGACGTCGCGACCCACCACGCCGGCGAACACGACAAGCAGGCGGCCCTGGTGCCAGCGCGCCGACTCCACGGTCAGCGTCGGCGGCACCCGCCAGGCGCCCGGCTCGGCCGGCACCACCCCCGGCTCGGTGACCAGCACCGAACCGGGGGCGAAGCGTGCTTCGGGCTCATCGGTCCGCACCTCCACGGTGACCTCACCACGGATGCCGTGCGGTTTGCCGATCCGGCCGACGACGAGAAGCATCAGTACGAGTCGACGATGTCGACGCGTACCCCACGTCCGCCGATGGAGCCGATCACCTGGCGCAGCGCCTTGGCGGTCCGTCCGGACCGCCCGATCACCGTGCCGAGATCCTCCGGGTGCACGCGGACCTCGAGCCGCTTGCCCCGACGGGAATCGACCATCCGCACCCGGACGTCATCCGGGTGGTCGACGATCCCCTTGACCAGGTGCTCCAGGGCGGGACGCAGCGCCATGTCAGGCCTGCTCGCCGGACTCGGCGCCGGTCTGCGCCTCGGCCTTCGGCTCCTCCGCCTTCGGCGCCTCGGCCTCGGGCTTCGCGGCCTCCGTCTTGGCGGCCTTCTTGGCCGGCTTGGCCGGGGTGTCCGCCACACCGGCGGCGGCCTTCGCCTCGGCCTCGTACGCCGCCTTGCGGTCGGCCCGCTCCGGGGCGACCTTCAGCGGCGGCGGGGCCGGCAGGCCCTTGAACTTCTGCCAGTCACCGGTCAGCTCCAGCAGACGCTGCACGGCCTCGCTCGGCTGAGCGCCGACCGACAGCCAGTACTGGACCCGCTCCGACCGGACCTCGATCACCGAAGGGTCCTCCTTCGGCTGGTACACACCGACGAACTCGATCGCGCGACCGTCACGCTTGGTGCGCGAGTCGGCGACGACGATGCGGTACTGCGGGTTGCGGATCTTGCCCATCCGCAGGAGCCGGATCTTTACGGCCACAGTTGTTTCGCTCCTGTTGCGATCTCACCGGCCCGTCTGGGCGGTGTGGCGGGTGAGCGCCGACCGGCACAGTGGGGTTTGGGCCGGAGACTGCTCGGTGAACTGGCGACGCGCCCGGGTTAGAGGGCGCCGGACGCGTGCCGGATACCAGCGGACCATTCTGCCAGATCCGACCCGGAACGCTCGCACCGGACCCGGACCGCGCGCCCCGGACCGGCCGGGTCGTGACGAAGGACACCGTCAGCGCGCCGGCGGGCGGTCCCAACCGGGCGGCAGCTCGTCCGGAACGTCCCATTCCGCGGGCGGCGTGAAGTCACACCACGTCCCGTCGAACGGGAACGCGCCCGACTCGGCGATCCGGATCACCCGTTCCCCCTCGGCGCGCACCGCCTTCTCGTCGGTCACCCAGTAGTGCTCCGGGAAGGCGAGCCGCTCGGCGAACTCGTCCTCGTCCTTCCACTCCCAGGTCAGGTCCGGATGGATCACCACATCGAGGTCCTGGTCCACCATGTCGACCCCGGCCACCGCGCCGTCGTCCCAGCGGACGCCGGGCTCCTCCAGGTTCACGTACCAGTTCCTGAACCGGCCCCGCTCGTCGGAGAACCACCACACCGAGTGGGCGGCGCCGGCGGGCAGGAACTTGAGCACCGGCGGCCCGTTCCAGGTGCCGACCGCCAGCGCGTACGAGGAGACGATCCACTCGGCGAACGGCACCGCGCGCATGCCCGACCCGGCGGCGGTCACCTCGTGCGCCGCCGGCGCGCCCCGCGCCACCCAGAGCAGCAGCCCGCGCTCGTCGTCGGAGACGACGCGGGCCGTCCGGACCCACCCGATCCGTCCGTGCCGCACGTTGCGGTGCAGGACCAGCCGGCCGGGTTCGAAGCGCACGCTCACCTTCCCTGACTTGTTAAGAGGGGCCCCCGCCTCTACCGAATGCGTTAACAGGGGGCCTTCCTTACACCCTCAGTAGGCGCGGGCGAGGATGGCGACCAGGTCGGGCTCGTCCTCGGTGTCCGGCACCGACCCGTCGGCGCGGAGCAGGCAGCGGACGGTGACCCCCTGCGCGTTCGCCTCGGCCTCACCGGGCACGCCGACCGCCGACCAGGGCACCATGGCCCAGCCGGTGGCGGACGCCTCGATCGCCTCGGCCAGCGTCGACACCTCGACGGTGCGGGACCGGCGGAACTCCAGCGCCTGGTCGTGCAGCGCCCGCTGGTCGGCCTCCAGCGCGGCCAGCACCGCGCCGACCACGTCGGCCACCGGCGTCGGGGCCTTCGAGCCGTCGGTACGCCGGACCACCACCGCGTTACCGGCGGCCAGATCGCGCGGGCCGACCTCGACGCGGACCGGGTAACCGCGCAGCTCGGCGTCGACGGCACGGCGGCCGAACGCGGTGTCGGTGCGGTCGTCCAGCGCCACCCGGACACCGGCGTCGCGCAGCGCGTCGCGCAGCTTGGCCGCTGCCTCGCCCACGCCCTCGCCGTCCTTGACGACCATCACGTACGCCTGGACCGGCGCCAGCTTCGGCGGCACCCGCAGCCCGTTGTCGTCACCGTGCGCCATGATCAGCCCGCCGAGCATCCGGGTCGAGGTGCCCCAGGAGGTGGTCCAGGCGTGCTCCCGGCCGCCCTCGGCCGACGAGTAGCTGATGTCGAACGCCTTGGCGAAGTTCTGCCCCAGCTCGTGGCTGGTGCCGAGCTGGAGCGCCTTGCCGTCGCCCATCATGCCCTCGCACGTGTACGTGGCGGTGGCCCCGGCGAAGCGCTCCCGGGCGGTCTTCAGGCCGACCACCACCGGGATGCCCAGCACGTTGACCATCAGATCCTCGTACGCCTCGTGCAGGATCCGCCGGGCGTAGGCGCGGGCGTCGTCCCGGGAGGCGTGTGCGGTGTGCCCCTCCTGCCAGAGGAACTCGCTGGTGCGCAGGAAGATCCGCGGGCGCAGCTCCCACCGGACCACGTTCGCCCACTGGTTGAGCAGCAGCGGCAGGTCCCGGTACGAGTCGATCCACTTGGCCATGAACTCGCCGATGACCGTCTCGCTGGTGGGGCGCACCACCACCGGCTCGGCGAGCTGCTTGCCGCCGCCGTGGGTGACCACCGCCAGCTCCGGCGAGAAGCCCTCGACGTGCTCGGCCTCACGCTTGAGGTAGCTCTCCGGGATGAAGAGCGGGAAGTACGCGTTCTCCGCGCCGGCCGCCTTGATCCGGGCGTCCATCTCGGCCTGCATCCGCTCCCAGATGGCGTAGCCGGCCGGTCGGATGACCATGGTGCCCCGAACCGGGCCGTTGTCGGCCAGCTTCGCCTTGGCGATCAGGTCCTGGTACCAGCGGGGAAAGTCCTCCGCACGGGGAGTGAGCACGCGTGCCATGACCGCACATCCTATGCGTCGCGCGGGTCGCCGTTGCGCCGGGGAGCCGACCCGCGCCGTGTCGACCCGGCGGCCGTAGACTTCGACGACGATGGGTGAGGCGCGGAACGCGATCGTGGAGGCCGCCCGGGCGCAGACCGTGGCCTGCGGCTGGGACGGCGTACGGATGGGCGCGGTGGCCGAGGCCGCCGGCGTCAGCCGGCAGACGGTCTACAACGAGTTCGGCACCAAGGCCGGCCTGGCCGAGGCGCTGGCCCGACGCGAGGTGGACCGGTTCGTCGGCGACGTCCGGGCCGCGCTCGGCGAGCACGGCGCCGACGTGCGCGCGGCCGCGTACGCGGCGATCCGCCGCACGCTCGCCGCCGCCGCCGACAACCCGCTGGTCAAGGCGATCCTGACCAGCGCCCGGGGCGGCTCGGACGAGCTGCTGCCCTACCTGACCACCCGCTCCGAGCTGGTGCTCACCGAGTCGACCGCGGCGCTGCTGGAGTGGGCCGGGTGCCACCTGCCCGACGCCGACCCGGCGGCCCTGGCGTTCGCGGCGGACAGCGTGGTGCGCCTGGTGGTGAGCCACATCGTGCTGCCCCGGGCCCCGGTCGACGAGACCGCCGGCAAGCTGGCCGACCTCGCCGTCCACCTCTTCCTGACCGCCGCCCCACCGCACTGACCCACCCCCACCCCACCCCCCCGAACGTCGATCAAGGAGTTCGCGTCGGGGATCGGGCGATCCTGGACGCAAACTCCTTGATCAACTGACCCGGGCGCACCCCCGGGACGGGTAGGGGCGGTCAGCCGACGATCTGGTCGGACGGCGGGGTGAACTGGCGCGTCGGTTGCCCCTTCAGGGCGTCGCGCAGCGTCTCGGCGACCGCGTTCACCGGGATCTGGGACTGCCCGTCACCCACCGCGTTGAACGGGTTGTCCGGATCGGCGATGAAGCTCGCCGCGGCCAGCTCCGGGGTGTAGCCGACGAACCACGCCGACCGGGTGCTGTCCGTGGTGCCCGTCTTGCCGGCGACCGGCCGGCCGACCGTCTTCCGTACGCTGTCCGCCGTCGACCAGCCGCCGCAGCTCCCCTTGGCCGGGGTGTCGCCGGTCGGGCAGCGGGCCGCGTCGGTGGCGGCCCGGGCCGCGTCCGCGTTGACGACCTGGCGGCACCGGGGCTTGGCCACCTCCCGCTGCACCCCGCCCGGCGTGGACCAGGTGGTCGGCGTGCCGTCCCGGTTCATGATCGCGTTGACCGGGATCGCCTCGCAGTAGCGTCCGTCGGCGGCGACGGCCGCGTACGCGTTCGCCATCTCCAGCGGGGTGGCGTCGGAGACGCCGAGCGTGAACGCGCCCCACTTCCTCGCCTTGGCCGGTGACGCCTGCTCCTTGTCCACGTCGGTACGCCAGCGCAGCCCGAGCTGTTCGGCCAGGCGCACCCCGGCGTCCGCGCCGACCTTCTCCTCCAGTTGCACGAAGTAGGTGTTCACCGACTTGCCGAACCCGGACCACATGGTCTGCCGGCCGGTCATCGCGCCGCTGGCGTTGGAGGGCGCCCAGCCGTCGTAGACCGCCGACTGGTACCGGTAGGGCGAGTCGTACGCGGTGGACAGCGGCATCCCGGCGTTGAGCGCGGCGAGCATCGGGAACATCTTGAACGTGGAGCCGGCCTGGTAGCCGGGGAGCGTCCCGCCGCCGAGCAGCGGCGCCACCGTGTTCGGGTAGTTCGCCTTGACCTTCGGGCCGGCCTCCGGGTTCGAGCTGTTCGGGTTCTCGGCCAGGTCGAGCGAGTAGTTCCGGTTCACCGCCATCGCCTTGATCCGCCCGGTGCCGGGTTCGGCGACCACGATGCCGTTGGCGAACGGGCTGCCGGTGTTGTCCTTGGCGCCGACGTTCTTCTCGGCCGCCGCCTGCGTCTTCGGGTCGAGCGCGAGCACGATCCGGTAGCCGCCCCGGCGCAGCTTGTCCATCCGTTCGAGGCGGTTCTCGCCGAACGCGGGCTGGGCGCTCCACCAGTTCTTCAGGTAGTCGCAGTAGAAGCCCCAGGCGCGGTGCGCGCCGTCGATCGCGGCGCAGTCGTTCGGCGGGTCGGTCAGCTTCAGCTTGATCGGCTGGGCCTTGGCCGCGGCGGCGGCGTCCGGTGACAGGTAGCCGAGGCGGGCCATGTTGTCCAGCACGTAGTTGCGTCGGCCGGTGGCGTCCTTCTGGTCGGAGGTGATCGGGTCGTACTCGGAGGGGGACTTCACCAGCCCGGCCAGGGTGGCTGCCTCGACCGGGGTGAGCGTGGCCGGCGTCTTGGAGAAGAAGATCTGCGAGGCGGCGTAGATGCCGTACGCCCGGTGGCCGAAGTAGGCCGAGTTGAGGTAGCGCTCGAGGATCTGCTCCTTGCTCAGGTGCTTCTCGATGTCGAGCGCCATGCGCATCTCCTTGACCTTGCGCAGGCTGGTCTGCTGGGTGGCCTCCTGGACCTCCTTCGGCGTGCTCGCGCTGTCCCGCAGCGCCATCCGGACGTACTGCATGGTCAGCGTCGAGGCGCCCTGGGAGACGCCGCCGGAGCGGGCGTTGGAGACGAAGGCACGTGCGACGCCCTTCGGGTCGACGCCGTGGTGCTGGTAGAAGCGGTTGTCCTCGGCGGCGACGATCGCCTGCTGGATGTTCGGCGACATGTTCTCGATCTTGGTGTACTGCCGGTACTCCTCGTAGAACATGGTCAGCACGGTCTTGCCGTCCGGCGCGTAGAGGTACGAGGTCTCGGCCGGCAGCGCGGTCTTGAGGATGTTCGTCTTCTGCTCCACGGCGTGCGCGGTGGCCTTCGCGCCGATGCCGGTGACGGCGGCCATCGGGTACAACGCGGCGGCGACGACGATGCCGGCGATCAGCCCGGCACGGAGAAGGGGCACGGCACGACCGGCGGACGCAAGGGGTCGGTTGCTCACGGGGTCAAGCTATGACATTTCCGATTCGGAAATGAGAAGAATTCATAAACGGGCGGGCCGTGACGCGACCCACGCCGGGATGCGCTGTCCCGGGACGCGGCTTCCCGGCAGGATCGCGGTCATGCCCGCACCACCGCCCGCCGCCACGCCCGCCGAACCCGACCTGGGACACCACGGGGACGCCGAGGCCACGCCCGGCCTGGTGGACCTGGCGGTCAACGTGCGCCGCGCCCCGATGCCCGACTGGCTGGCCGACCCGGTCACCGCCGCGCTGGGCGAGCTGGCCGCGTACCCGGACCCGGCCCCCGCCCGCGCCGCCGTCGGTCACCGGCACGGGCGACCCCCGGACGAGGTACTCCTGACCGCCGGCGCCGCCGAAGGCTTCGTGCTGATCGCCCGCGCGCTGCGCGACACCCGCCACCCGGTGGTGGTGCACCCGCAGTTCACCGAGCCGGAGGCCGCGCTGCGGGCCGCCGGTCACCGGGTGGACCGGGTGCTGCTCGACCCGGCCGACGGCTTCCGGCTCGACCCGGCCCGGGTGCCCGCCGACGCCGACCTGGTCATGGTCGGCAACCCCACCAACCCGACCTCGGTGCTGCACCCGGCGGACACGATCGCCGCGCTGGCCCGCCCCGGCCGGGTGCTGGTGGTCGACGAGGCGTTCGCCGACACCACGGTCGCGCCCGGCGTCGACGGCGAACCGGAATCCCTCGCCGCCCGCCGCGACCTGCCCGGCCTCGTGGTGGTCCGCAGCCTCACCAAGACCTGGGGGCTGGCCGGGCTGCGGATCGGCTACCTGCTCGGCGCCGCCGACCTGCTGGCCCGGTTCGCCGCCGCCCAGCCGCTCTGGGCCGTCTCCACGCCGGCGCTCGCCGCCGCCACCGCCTGCGCCGGGCCGGGCGCGGTGGCGGCCGAGCGCGCGATCGCCGCCGTGCTCGCCGCCGACCGCGAGCACCTGGTGGCCCGCCTGGCCACCCTGCCCGGCGTACGCGTGGCGGGGCGCCCGGCCAGCGCCTTCGTCCTGATCCACACGCCCGGCGCCGCCGCGCTGCGGGAGCGGCTGCGCGAGCACGGCTGGGCGGTACGCCGGGGCGACACGTTCCCCGGGCTCGGCCCGGACTGGCTCCGGATCGCGGTCCGCGACCGGGCCACCACCGACGCGTTCATCGAGACACTGGCTCGAATCCTGGAGGCATGATGCTGGAGTCCACCGTCGCGGCGATCCGCCCGCTCGACGAGTCGGCCATGGCTGCGGCGCGTGAGCTGCAGGGCCGGCTGACCAAGCCCGCCGGCTCGCTCGGTGCCCTGGAGCCGCTCTCGGTACGCCTCACCGGGCTGGCCGGGACCTGCCCGCCGCCGCTGCCCGACCCGGCCGCGGTGGTGATCTTCGCGGGTGACCACGGGGTGCACGCCCAGGGGGTGACCCCGTGGCCGCAGGAGGTCACCGCCCAGATGATCGGCAACTTCCTGGCCGGCGGCGCGGTGGTCAACGCGTTCGCCCGGCAGGCCGGCGCCTCGGTCACCGTGGTCGACGTCGGCGTCGCCACCCCGCTCCCGATCGGCCCGTCCGTCGACCCGGCCGCGCTCGCCGCCGCCTCGAACGGTCCGTCCGTCGACCCGGCCGCGCTCGCCGCCGCCTCGAACGATCCGCTCGCCGACCCGGCCGCCTCGGACGGCCCGACCAGCGCCCCCGCGGTGCTCTCCGCCAGCCTCGTCGCGACGCCCGCCGACCCGGCCGGGCCGCGTCTGGTGGCGGCGAACGTGCGGGCCGGCACCCGGGACATGACGGTCACCGCGGCACTCACCCGGGACGAGGCCCGCGCGGCGGTGGAGACCGGCATCCGGATCGCCGGCGAGCTTGTCGAGGCCGGCGCCGGCATCCTGCTCACCGGCGACATGGGCATCGGCAACACCACGCCGGCCGCCGCGCTGGTCGCCGCGTTCACCGGCGTCGACGCGGCGGCGACGACCGGCCGGGGCACCGGCGTGGACGACGAGACGTACGCCCGCAAGGTCGGCGTGGTGCGGGCCGCGCTGGCGCGGCACACCCCCGATCCGGCCGACCCGCTGGGCGTCCTCGCGACCGTCGGCGGGCTGGAGCACGCCGCGCTGACCGGGCTGATCCTCGGCGCCGCCGCGCGTCGGGTGCCGGTGCTGCTGGACGGCGTGATCGCGGTCAGCGCCGCGCTGGCCGCCGCCGCGTTCGCGCCGGACGCGGTGGGCGCCATGGTCGCCGGGCACCGCAGCGCCGAGCCGGGTGCCACGGTGGCGCTGCGGCACCTCGGGCTGGAACCGCTCGTCGACCTGGGGCTCCGGCTCGGCGAGGGCACCGGCGCGCTGCTCGCGTTGCCGGTCGTCACCGGCGCGGTCCGGGTGCTGCACGAGGTGGCCACGTTCGACTCGGCCGGGGTGGCCGAGAAGTGAGCGGTCCGGCCCCGGAGGCGTCACCCAGCCCGTACCCCCTGGGGTTGCGGCTGGCCGGTCGGCGTGTGGTCGTGGTGGGTGGCGGAGCGGTGGCCACCCGGCGGGTGCCCGCGCTGCTCGATGCCGGCGCGGACGTCCTGCTGGTGTCGCCGGAGCTGACGCCGGCGCTGCGCGCCCATGCCGACGCCGGGCGGCTGCGCTGGGAGCCGCGGCGCTTCGCCGTCGGTGACCTGGACGGCGCCTGGCTGGTGCAGGTGGCGGTGGACGACCGGGCCGCCGCCGCGGCGGTGAGCGCCGCCGCGGCCGAGCGGCGGATCTTCTGCGTCCGGGCCGACGACCGCGTCGCGGCCAGCGCGTGGACGCCCGCGGTGACCCGGCACGGCCCGGTAACGGTGGCCGTGCTCGGCGGTGGCGACCCGCACCGCGCGAGGGCGGTCCGCGACGCCGTCCGCACCCTCCTGAGCGCAAGGACGGGCCCCCGGTTAACGGATTCGGTAGCGGAGGGGGCCCCGCTTAACACCGCCGGCCGCGGTGGGCGTGTGGCGCTGGTCGGGGCCGGGCCCGGCGATCCGGAGCTGATCACGGTGAAGGGCTGGCGGCTGCTCACCGAGGCCGAGGTGGTGGTCGCCGACCGGCTCGTCCCCGGGCTGCTCCTGGACGAGCTGCGGTCGGACGTCGAGCTGGTCGACGCGTCGAAGATCCCGTACGGGCCGTCGCGCGCCCAGGAGGAGATCAACCGGATCCTGGTGGACCGGGCCCGGGCCGGCAAGGTGGTGGTCCGGCTCAAGGGCGGCGACCCGTACGTCTTCGGGCGCGGTGGCGAGGAGTTGCTGGCCTGCGCCGAGGCGGGGGTGCCGGTGACCGTGGTGCCGGGGGTGACCAGCGCGATCGCGGTGCCCGGGGTGGCCGGGGTGCCGGTGACCCACCGGGCGGTGGCGCACGAGTTCACCGTGGTGTCCGGGCACGTCGCGCCGGACTCGCCGGCCTCGCTGGTGAGCTGGGAGTCGCTGGCGGGTCTGCGGGGCACGCTGGTGGTCCTGATGGGCCTGAAGAACCTGGCGGCGATCGCGGCGACGCTGATCGCGCACGGCAGACCGCCGACCACTCCGGCGGTGGTGATCCAGGAGGGCACCACCGCCACCCAGCGCACTCTCCGCTCGACCCTCGGCGCGGTGGCCGCCGACGTCACCGCCGCGGGCCTCCGCCCACCCGCCATCGTGGTCATCGGCGACGTCGTCACCGCCCTGACCCCCTGACCCGCGGCCCACGTGCCTTCACGCCACCGCCCACGACATCGATCTTGCACTTGACGCCCCAGGGATGCCCCGATTCGCCCGTTTGGTCCGGGCAGTAAGCGCAAGATCGACGCAGGTGTGGGGTGGGGTGGGGGATGTGGGGCGGCCCGGGACCGTGGGGTCCCGGGCCGCGTCAGCGTGGTCGGGTTACTGCTTGAGCATGTTGTCCAGGAGCAGGGCGCAGCGGATCAGGCCGAGGTGGCTGTACGCCTGCGGGTGGTTGCCCAGGCCCCGTTCGGCCAGCGGGTCGTACTGCTCGGGGAGCAGGCCGGTGGGACCGGCCGTGTCGATCATCTGGGTGAACAGCTCCTCGGCGTCGGTGCGGCGGCCGGTGCGCAGGTACGCCTCGATCAGCCACGCCGTGCAGATGTGGAAGCCGCCCTCCCGGCCGGGCAGGCCGTCGTCCCAGTGGTAGCGGTAGACCACCGGGCCACTGCGCAGGTCCGCCTCGATCTTGAGCACGGTGGAGAGGAACCGCGGGTCGTCGCCGGGGAGCAGCCCGGACAGGCCGATCCAGAGCGACGAGGCGTCCATCTCGTCGTGCCCGTACGCGACGCTGTACGCCTCGGCCTCCGGGTGCCAGCCCTCGTCCAGCACGTTGGCCCCGATCCGGTCGCGCAGGTCGACCCACTCCGGCCGGTCCTGGCCGCCGTGCTGCCGCACCACGTGCAGCGCCCGGTCGACTGTCATCCAGAGCATGACCTTGGAGAACACGTGGTGCCGGGGTGGGAGGCGGGCCTCCCAGATGCCGTGGTCGGGCTCGTGCCAGCGGCGGCGGACCGCCTCGACCATGTTCTCCAGCACCCGCCACTCGTCGTCGCGGACCGAGCCCCGGGCGTCGGCCACCGCGGCGATCAGGTCCGCCACCGGGCCGAAGACGTCGAGCTGGAGCTGGTGGTTGGCCAGGTTGCCGACCCGTACCGGCCGGGAGCCGGCGTAGCCGGGCAGCGTGTCGATGACCGCCTCGGCGCCCAACTCGTAGCCGTCGACGGTGTAGAGCGGGTGCAGCCGCTCCGGGTGCCCGCCGGTGCGCTCCACCACGCCGTCGATCCAGCGCAGCAGCCCTTCGGCCTCCTCGGTGGAGCCGAGGTCGACGAGTGACCGCGCGGTCATCGCCGCGTCCCGCAGCCAGCAGTAGCGGTAGTCCCAGTTGCGGACGCCGCCCAGCTCCTCGGGGAGCGAGGTGGTCGCCGCGGCGAGGATCGAACCGGTCGGCTCGTGGGTGAGACCGCGCAGGGTGAGCGCGCTGCGGGCGACCAGGTCCCGGGCGGTGGTGGGCAGCCGCAGCGAGGCCACCCAGTCCTTCCAGGGCTGCTCGGCGGCGGCCTGCCGCTCGTGCACCGGCACCCGGTGCGGCTCCAGGCTCTGCGTGCCGAAGCGCAGCTCCAGCACCACCTGCCCGCCGGCGGCGGAGAGGTCCACCACCGCCTTCGCGGTCTCGTACCCGGCGTCGTTGGTGACCTCCCACTCGACGCCGGGGGAGTGCAGCGCGACCGGCTCGTTGGAGCCGAGCACCAGCAGCCCGTCGTCGAGCGGCTGGAGCTGCACCGCGACCTGCCCGAACTCGGGGCGCGGGGCGAACTCGACGCGGGCCCGCCCGGTGCCGCTGAGCACCCGGACGAGGGTCGAGTCGCCGCTGACCACGGCCGGGTCGTCCGGCGTGGTCTCCCGGACCGGCAGGTCCAGCCAGTCGGTGACGGTCAGGCCGGACCAGCGGGTCTCCACCGTCATGGTGTTGCTGCGGTAGCGCTGGCCCAGCGGGATGCCGCCGCGCTCCGGGCCGATGGTGAAGTGCCCGGCCGGGCTGCCACCCACCAGGTCGGCGAAGATCGCCGCCGAGTCCGGCTTCGGGTGGCACAGCCAGGTGATCTTGGCTTCCGGTGTGACGAGCGCGACCGTACGCCCGTTGGCGAGCATCGAGTGCCGCTCGATCGGCACCGCCCGCTCCCCGAAGAGCCAGTGCCGCCGGGTCTCCAGCAGCAGGCCGAGCGCGCGGGCCGCCTCGATCGGCTCGGCCACCCGGTAGTCGGCCTGGGTGTCGCCGGGGCCGATCTTGATGCCGACGTCCGGCCCGTGCAGGTTGCCGAACGCGTTCTCGTCGGTGACGTCGTCGCCGATGAAGAGCACCGCTCCGGCCGCGAGCTGGGTCCGGAGCTGGTCGACCGCGGTGCCCTTGTGGGTGGCCACCACCGACAGCTCGATGACCTCCTTGCCCTGGGTGACGGTGACGCCGTCCCAGGTGGCGGGGCCGCTGCGGACCGCGTCCACGGCGGCGGCGGCGACCTGCGGGTCGACCCCCCGGGTGTGTACGGCGACGCTGGCCGGCTTGCGTTCCAGCCGGACGCCCGGGTGGGCCGAGGCGATCTCGCGCAGTTCCTGGCGGAGCCGGTGTCGGACCGCGATCAGCTCCGGGCTGAGCCGCTCGACGAAGCCGATGTCGAACTCGGAGCCGTGGCTGCCGACGAGGTGCACCTCACTCGGCAGCCGGGAGAGGGTGGCCAGGTCGCGCAGCGCGCGCCCGGAGACCACCGCGACGCTGGTCTGCGGCAGCGAGGCCAGCGCCCGGATCGCGGCCACCGACTCGGGCAGCGGTACGGCCCTGGTCGGATCCTCGACGATCGGCGCCAGTGTGCCGTCGTAGTCGCAGGCGATCAGGAGTTGGGGAGTCCGGGCGATGCGGCCGATCGCGGCACGCAGTTCCGGGTCGAGCACGCCACCGGAGGAGGTGGCGGCAGCGGGCGGGGTCACGCAGCCTCCGTATCGGGGACACCGAGCTCGCTGAGGAACGACTTGGCCCAGTGGCCGACATCGTGGCTGCGCAGATGGCGCTGCATGACGCGCATCCGGCGGCGGGCTTCGGGCTTTTCGACGTGCACGGCCCGGAGCAACGCGTCCTTCACCGCGTCCGGGTCGTGCGGATTACACAGGAACGCCTGGCGCAGCTCGGTGGCGGCGCCGGCGAACTCACTGAGCACGAGCGCGCCGCCCTGGTCGGCGCGCGATGCGACGTACTCCTTGGCCACCAGATTCATTCCGTCTCGCAGCGGGGTCACCATCATCACGTCGGCGGCCACGTACATCGCCGCCAACTCGGAGCGACTGTACGACTGATGCAGATAATGAACAGCAGGCACGCCGACCCGGCCGAATTCACCATTGATCCGGCCAACCTCGCGTTCCACCTTCACCCGAAGTGCCTGGTAGTGCTCCACGCGCTCGCGGCTGGGCGTGGCGACCTGCACCATAACCGCGTCCGGAACTGTCAACTTTCCGTCAGCAAGGAGTTCCCGGAAGGCCTTGAGTCGGAGCTCGATGCCCTTGGTGTAGTCGAGCCGGTCGACGCCCAGGATGATCGTCTTGGGGTTGCCCAGCTCCTCGCGGATCTGCTTGGCCCGGGCCTGGATCGTCGGGTCCTCGGCCAGCCGTTCCATCTCCCTGGTCTCGATCGAGATGGGGAACGCGCCGGCCTTCACCTGCCGGCCGTCGACCTGGATCATCTGCCCCTCGTAGCGCAGGCCGAGCAGGTGCCGGGCCAGCCGGACGAAGTTCTGCGCCGCCAGCCGCTGCTGGAAACCGACCAGGTCGGCGCCGAGCAGGCCGCGCAGGATCTCGGCGCGGAACGGCATCTGCATGAACAGCTCGATCGGCGGGAACGGGATGTGCAGGAAGAACCCGATCTTCAGGTCGGGGCGCAGCTCGCGCAGCATCGCCGGGACGAGTTGGAGCTGGTAGTCCTGGACCCAGACCGTGGCGCCCTCGGCCGCCACGTCCGCCGCGGCCTCCGCGAACCGGGCGTTCACCAGGCGGTACGCCTCGCGCCAGCGCCGCTTGTAGGCGGGCGTCTCGACGGCGTCGTGGTAGAGCGGCCAGATCGTCGCGTTGGACTGGCCCTCGTAGTAGCGCTCCAGCTCCTCGGCGCTCAGCGGCACCGGGTGCAGCCGGATGCCCTCCAGGTCGAACGGCTCGGGCGCGGCGCCGGTGCCGCCGGCCCACCCGACCCAGGTGCCCTGGTGCTCGGCGAGCACCGGGTGCAGCGCGGTCACCAGGCCGCCGGGGCTGCGCCGCCACTGCCGTCCCTCGGGTGTGCTCACCTCGTCGACCGGCAGTCGGTTGGCCACTACGACAAAGGAGCTACGGACGGTCACGATCGGCCACCTCCGGGTACTGACGGGTCCACCGCGATGAGCGTACTGAGCGTAGCTGCGGCGTCTGATCCCCCGTGCCGGAGTCCACTACCCGCCCCCGGAACCGCCGAACCCTGCCCGTGATCTTGTCGACACCCGGCTCACAGGTCGATGACCGGCCATTCCTTCGGCAGCACCTCGCCGAGCAGCTCCCGCCGATCCGTTATGATCGGTGTGGTGGCCCGAGCGGCCTCCAGCGCCGTCTGGGCCAGGTCCATGCTGCCCAAGGTGCGCGACCAGCCACCGAGGAACATGCACGTGTCGTGCGCGACCGGCGCGACGACCGCCTGGTCGAGGTCGCCGAGAATGTCCAGAAGGCGCCAGCCGTCGGTGTTCACCCGGCGGTACGCCTCGGCCAGGCAGAGCGCGGGCACGATCACGTACTGCCCTCGGTCCGCCACCTGGACGATCTGCTCGCCGACCGTCTCGGCGCCCTCGGAATATGCCAGCAGGCACGCGGTGTCGAGCACCAGCCCGGGGTCAGCCACCGGCGGTCAACCGTCCACGGGACGACTCGCTCAGCAGCGCCGCCGCCCGGGCGCGCAGCTCCGGCGTGATCGCTGCCTGGGCCTCGTCGAGCGTGCGTCCCGCCTCGGCCAGCCGGTCGTCGGCGAGTCGGAAGCCGACCTGTCGCAGGGCCCGACGGGTGCGTTCCCCGGCCATCCGCTGCCGCACGCTCTCCGTGACGAAGGCGGAGACGTTGGGTTCCTCCGCCAGTCGCGCCGCGACGTCGTCCGGGACGCTGATCGCGATCTTCTTGGTCATACTGAAAAGGCTAGTGAGTAGTATCGAGGGCTGCAACGGGCCACGCCGTACCAGGGCTGGGGTGGGGTGATGTGGGCGCGGCCGCCCGTACCTGTCAGGATTGACGACGGCGTGCGCACGGCCGGCTCCCGGCCGGCGGCGGCGGGCGGAGTCGAAGCCCGCGCCCCGCGCCCCGCAAGCCCGCGATCGCAACCGACGGAGGTAGCCCGCACCGTGGCTCAGTTCATCTACGTCCTGGAGAAGGCACGCAAGGCGCACGGCGACAAGGTCGTGCTGGACAACGTGACGCTGAACTTCCTGCCGGGTGTCAAAATCGGTGTGGTCGGTCCGAACGGCGCCGGTAAGTCCAGCCTGCTCAAGATCATGGCAGGGCTCGACCGGCCGAGCAACGGCGAGGCCCGGCTCATGCCCGGCTTCTCCGTCGGCATGCTGGCGCAGGAGCCGCCGCTGAACGACGCCAAGACCGTCCTGGGCAACGTCGAGGAGGCGGTCGCCGAGACCAAGGCCAAGCTGGAGCGGTTCAACAAGATCGCCGAGCAGATGGCGACGGACTACTCCGACGAGCTGATGGAGGAGATGGGCAAGCTCCAGGAGGACCTGGACGCCGCCGACGCCTGGGACATCGACTCCAAGCTCGAACTGGCCATGGACGCGCTGCGCTGCCCGCCGCCGGACGCCGACGTGACCCAGCTCTCCGGCGGTGAGCGCCGCCGGGTGGCGCTGTGCAAGCTGCTGCTGGAGGCGCCCGACCTGCTGCTGCTCGACGAGCCCACCAACCACCTGGACGCGGAGAGCGTGCAGTGGCTGGAGCAGCACCTGGCCAAGTACGCCGGCACCGTCCTGGCCATCACCCACGACCGGTACTTCCTGGACAACGTGGCCAACTGGATCCTGGAGCTGGACCGCGGCCGGGCCTACCCCTACGAGGGCAACTACTCCACCTATCTGGAGAAGAAGGCCGCCCGGCTCTCCGTCGAGGGTCGCCGCGACGCCAAGATGCGCAAGCGCCTCTCCGACGAGCTGGAGTGGGTCCGGTCGAACGCCAAGGCGCGGCAGACCAAGTCCAAGGCCCGCCTCGACCGGTACGACGAGATGGCCGCCGAGGCGGAGAAGACCCGGAAGCTGGACTTCGAGGAGATCCAGATCCCGCCGGGCCCGCGCCTGGGCAGCACCGTCATCGAGGCGCAGGGCCTGACCAAGGGCTTCGGCGACCGGGTGCTGATCGACAACCTGTCGTTCTCGCTGCCGCGCAACGGCATCGTCGGCATCATCGGGCCGAACGGCGTCGGCAAGACCACGCTGTTCAAGACCATCGTCGGGCTGGAGCAGCCGACCGGCGGCGAGGTCAAGGTCGGCCCCACCGTGCAGTTGTCGTACGTCGACCAGAACCGGCAGGGCCTCGACGGGGACAAGACCGTCTGGGAGGTCGTCTCCGACGGGCTGGACCACCTCATGGTGGGCAAGGTCGAGATGCCGTCCCGGGCGTACATCGCGGCGTTCGGCTTCAAGGGGCCGGACCAGCAGAAGCCGACCAAGGTGCTCTCCGGCGGCGAGCGCAACCGGCTCAACCTGGCGTTGACGCTGAAGATCGGCGGCAACGTCATCCTGCTCGACGAGCCGACCAACGACCTGGACGTGGAGACGCTCTCCAGCCTGGAGAACGCGCTGCTGGAGTTCCCCGGCTGCGCCGTGGTCATCTCCCACGACCGGATGTTCCTGGACCGGGTCGCCACGCACATCCTGGCCTGGGAGGGCGACGACACGAACCCGGCCAGGTGGTTCTGGTTCGAGGGCAACTTCGAGGCGTACGAGAAGAACAAGATCGACCGCCTGGGCGCCGACGCGGCCCGGCCGCACCGGGTGACCTACCGCAAGCTCACCCGTGACTGACCGGTTCGTCTACCACTGCGCGCTGCGCTGGTCCGACCTGGACGCGTACGGCCACGTCAACAACGCCCGCTTCCTCACGCTCTACGAGGAGGCCCGGGTGGCGATGATGTTCGCCGGCGGCCGGGCGTGGGGCGTCGACTCGTTCGCCGACGGGGTGGTCATCCGCCGGCACGAGGTCGACTACCTGCGCCCGGTCGACTACGCGCTCGGCCGGGCCAGCGCGGAGGCCGCGCCGACGGTGCGGATCGAGCTCTGGGTCGACGAGATCCGGGCCGCCTCCTTCTCGGTCGCGTACGAGCTGTACGACGGCGACACGCTGGCCGGCACCGCCCGGTCGGTGCTGGTCCCGTTCGACCTGTCCACCCAGCGCCCGCGCCGGATCTCCGCCGACGAGCGGGTGTTCCTGCTCCGCCACGCCCCCGGGCTGACCGGATGACCGGGACGACGGGCGGGCACGGGTTGACCGGGGTGGCCGACGCCGGCGCGTTCCTCGCCCGGCTGGTCCGGCTCGACCCGGCCGTCCTGGTCCGGCTCCGTCCGGTGCCCGGCGTCGGCCGTACCGCCCTCTGGGCCCGCCTGCCCTGGGGGGTGCTCGTGGTGCGTACCGTGCCCGGGGACGCGCCCGGCGACGTCACGGTCGCCGCCGCGGACCTGTTGGCCGAACTCTCCGCCGGAGGCACGGCGCTACCGCGGCGACGCGACGACGGCTGGCGCTGGCCGCTGCCGCCACCGGTCAGCCGCCCGGTCGAGCTGCTGCCCGGCGCGGAGCTGCGCCGGATCGCGGACGCGGCGGCCGGGACGCTGCGCGAGGCGGCCACCCACGGGGTGGCGGGCCGGGCGGTCGGCCAGCGGGTGCTGCGGGACGCGCTGCTGGACCACGTCGCGGTGGTGGTGACCCCGGACGGCGCGCCCAGCGCGCCGGTGGAGGTGTCGCAGCGGCTGGTGCAGGGCGTGGTGCGGCTCGGCTTCCTCGGCACCGGTGCCGGCGACGTTCAGGTGCGGGTGGCCGGTCACTGGGTCGGGCTGGTCGGGCCGTACGGGGCGGCGTGGTCGCGGACGGTCGCGGACCTTGCACTCACGCCTACCCGGGTTCATCCGAACGGATGACCCGGCATCATTCTTCCGGGCTGGGGCGGCCGGTGGGGGGATGCCTCCTGCCGGCTGTCCGGGTACCGTCCATCCTCGGATCCAACGCACCGTAGGCGGCTGGATCCGCTGGGGAGTGAGGTGCGCGAGCGATGCCGTGGTGGTCATGGCGCCCCGGTCCCGCCGGTGGCGGCGAGCCGGAAACCCGAAGCGGGACCACAGTGGACGACAACGTCCGGGTCGGGCCACCGACCCCACGCCGGCCGGACGACGACGCGGCGGCGCCCGAGCGGCCGGTCATCGCGGACATGCCGGCCACTGTCGCCCCGGTCACGCTGAGCCGGGTCTGTGACGCGCTCGACCTGCTCGACGTGCGTTACCTGGCCGACGGTGACGGCAACCTGCTGGCCATGTGGGAGCGGCACGCCGTGCTGGTCGCGCTGGAAGGGCCGGAGGACGAGATCCTCGTGATGCGGGCCCGTCCACACGCGACGGTGCCGCCGGACTGGGCCGACCGGGCCTACCGGGTGGTGAACGAGTGGAACCACACCCGACGGTTCTGCAAGGCGTACATCGGCGACCCGACCGAGCGTGGCCAGCTCCCGATCTACGCCGAGCTGCAGGTGCCGCTCGGCGCCGGCACCCACGACGCGCTGCTGGTCGAGATGCTCGACTGCGGCGCCGCGGTGGCCACCACGTTCGTCGACTGGCTGCACGACGAGGGCGCCCTGCTCTGAGCCCGAGCCGCCGGGCGGCGCCGGTCAGCCGGCGGCCGGGTCGTCCGCCACGTTCACCATGAAGTACGCGGCCCGCTCCAGGTAGTCCCAGAGCGCGACGGCGAGCTGCGGCGGCAGGTCCAGCGTGTCCACCGCGTGCCGCATGTGGCGCAGCCAGGCGTCGCGTTCGGCGGCGCCGATCCGGAACGGGGCGTGCCGCATCCGCAACCGTGGGTGCCCGCGCTGGTCCGAGTAAGTGCGCGGGCCGCCCCAGTACTGGATCAGGAACAGGGTCAGCCGGTCCGCCGCCGGGCCGAGGTCCTCCTCCGGGTACATCGGCCGCAGCAGCGGGTCGTCGGCGACGCCGGCGTAGAACTCGTCCACCAGCTTGCGGAAGGCGGGTTCACCGCCGATCGCCTCGAACAGCGTCATCGACTCGCCTGGGGAAGTCACGCTCCCATCCTGCCAGGCGCGACCCGGTGGCCGCGCCCGCCCGCCGGGCGGCGGAGGTCACGTCACCGCGTGCCGGTGCCGGGCTCGCTCCAGCCCCCGGTCGCCCCCGGCCGGCTCCCGGGCCGCCGTGGGTCCGTTCCCGGCGGCCGACTCGGCGCGGGCGGCGTCGACGGCCGCCCCGATCGTCGCCGGGCGGGGCCAGGTGACCGCCGCGACGACCATGAGCAGCACCCCGGCCGCGCTCCACACCCCGACCACTGTCGGAATGGTGAACCGCTCGGCGAGCGCGCCGGTGGCCAGCACCGAGACGCCCTGCAGGATCTGCGTGCCGCTGGCCATCACGCCGAACGCCCGCGCCCGGTAGCCGTCCGGCAGCGCCTGCACGAAGAGGCCGTTGGCGACCGGGACGATGCCCCCGACCGCGAAGCCGCACGCGGCGGCCAGCAGGGCCACCACCACCGGTGGCGGATCGAGGAGTGAGGGGACGAGCACCGCCGGCGCGAGGACCGCCAGCGGCGGCATCAGGGCCAGCCGGCGGGCCGGCGTGGCGAGCCGGCCGATCAGCAGTCCGCCGACGACGTAGCCGACCGGGTTGGCGGCCATGATGACCGCCTGGGCGGTGCCGGTGTCCATGCCGCCGTCGGTGCGTTCGGCGGCCCAACCTGCGGCCAGCCCCTCGGGCACGATCGAGAAGAGCATGGCGCTGAACACCAGCACCGCGATGGCGCGCAGCACCGGCCGCTCGAAGACGATGCGGAAGCCCTGCGCGGTCTCCCGCAGCAGGTGACTGCGGTGCGCCTCGGTCATCGACGGGGCGCGGTCGCGCAGGCCGAACCGGACCAGCGCGGCCGACAGCGCGAACGTGCCCGCGTTGAGCAGCAACGCGGTGCTCGGATTCAGCACCGCGATGGTCGCCCCGGCGAGGTAGCCGACGACCTGGGCGGCCTGCGCCGCACTGGTCGAGGCGGCGAGGCCCACCACCAGCCGGTCGCCGGTGAGGACGTGCGGCAGCAGCGCCGAGCGCGCCGCCTGGCTCGGCGGGTTGGCAAGCGTCGCCAGGAAGATCAGGCCGAGAATCGACCAGGCCGGCATGAACGGCATGGCGACCAGCACCATCAGCGCCATCCGGATCAGATCGCAGAGCACCATGACCCGGCGGTAGCGGTGCCGTTCGGCGAGCGCCGAGAGCAGCGGGCCGCCGATCAGCCAGGGCAGGTAGCTGGCCGCGAAGGCGGCGGCGGAGAGCGCGACCGACTGGGTCTCGCGCAGCACGAGCACGGTGACCGCGGCCTTGGCGAGGTAGTCGCCGACCCAGGACAGGACGTTGGCGGCGAACAGCGCGCGGAACTCCGACTGGCCGAACACGTCACGGAAGGTGGCCGGACTCTCCTCGGCGGGTCGCTGGTCGGACACCGTCGCCTCCATCGTTCCGAGCCGGCCACTTGTGATGGCCCGACCGGGAACCGTCGTCAGATCAACCGATCGGCGAGGACACGACACACTCCCCGGGGGAGCGTGTTCACCGGATTCTGCCCGATCGTCTGACAACTGACTAGGGCGAACGGATTGATCGTCGCATCTCCGACTGAACGAACGGACGATACCCGAGGGGCCGCGCGAGGCGCGACCCCCGGAAATCGGTCGTCCGCGCCGGCCCTCAGGCGGTCCCGCCGGTGCCGGTTCCCTCCGGCCGGAGCGGTGCCGGCGGCTGCGGCGGCAGCCCGGGATAGAGCCGGGCGGCGGCGATCCGGGCGGTGATCCCGGAGTTCTCCAGCGCCTCCGCGAGTCGGCGGCGCAGCTCACGGCCGACCGCGAACTGTCCGTCGGCGGTGGTCTTGACCACGGTGCGGATCACCGCGCCGTCGACGGTCATCTGCTCCACGCCGAGCACCTCCGGCTGCTCCACGACCTGTGGGGCCAGCTCCGGGTCCAGCGCCACCGACGCCGCCGCGGTCCGCAGCACCGCGGTGGCCTCCTCGGTGCCGGCGAAGCCGATCGGCAGGTCCACCACGACCAGCGCCCAGCCCTGGCTCTTGTTGCCGACCCGGATGATCTCCCCGTTGCGGATGTACCAGAGCACGCCCCGGCCGTCGCGGACCGTGGTGACCCGCAGGCCCACCGCCTCCACCACGCCCGTCGCCTCGCCGAGGTCGACCGTGTCACCCACCCCGTACTGGTCCTCGATCAGCATGAACAGGCCGGCGATCAGGTCCTTGACCAGGCTCTGCGCGCCGAAGCCGAGCGCCACGCCGGCGATGCCGGCGCTGGCCAGCAGCGGCGCCAGGTCGAAGCTGAACTCCTTGAGCACCATCAGCAGCGCGATGCCGAAGACGAACGCGGTGACCATGCTGCGCAGCACCGACCCGATCGCCTCGGCGCGCTGCCGCCGGCGTTCCGGCACGAACTGCTCCGGGTCGAGGGTGGCGCTGGGGATCCGCTCGCGCAGCGGCCGGAGCATGGTCGGCACCGAGCCCTGGGTGGTGGTACGCACCAGCCGGTTGATGGTGCGGTGCACCGCCCAGCGGGCGGCGACGGCCAGCAGCAGGATCAGCGCGATCCGCAGCGGCTTCAGCAGGATCCAGTAGCTGCTCTCGGCGAACCAGGCGGAGTTGGTGGCCCGGTACACCCACTCGCAGGAACTGCTGCCCTGGCAGTCCGGGCGCCGGTCGGAGACGGCGGACAGCACGGCGGTGATCAGGTCGGAGACATTCACCGGAAATTCGTACCGCACCGGCGGCGCACGGACCGCACGGACCCGCCCCGACGGGGCGGCCCGGGGGCGGCGATCATCCCGGCTGGAACCGGCCATCTTGGCACGCCGGGGTCAGCCTCCCAGCGGGTACCCCGGATTAGTGCGTGCAATCCGGGGCGCGATCAGGGACTATTGGCCCAACGGACGTCGGTGATCCGGCCGGCGCCGGGGCCGTTCCGCGCAGTGCGCGGGGCGGTCTCGGCGTGGTGGCGGCGGGAGGGCTGGACCGGGAGGGTGAGCGCGATGCCTGACATACGACCCACGGCGGGCTCCGGTGCACTCGTTCTCAACGCCACCTACGAGCCCCTGTGCGTCGTGTCGGTGCGTCGGGCCGCCATCCTCGTCCTCTCCGCCAAGGCGGTCTGCGTGGCCGACGGCGAGGGCATCCTGCACAGCGCGCGCAACGCGCTCCCGGTGCCCTCCGTGGTACGGCTGACCCGCTACGTCCGGGTGCCCTACCGCACCCAGGTGGGCCTCTCCCGCCGGGGGATCTTCGCCCGGGACGGGTGGCGGTGCGCCTACTGTCGCGGGCCTGCGGAGACCATCGACCACGTCTTCCCGCGTAGCCGGGGCGGCCGGCACGCCTGGGAGAACGTGGTGGCGGCCTGCGCGCGTTGCAACCACACCAAGGGCGACAAGACGCCCGCCGAGTTGGGCTGGCGGCTGCACCACCTGCCGGCGGCGCCGAAGGGCAGCGCCTGGCGGGTGCTGGGGCACCGCGCCCCCGACCCGCGCTGGGCCGACTGGCTCGACCTGCGCGAGCCGGAGCCCGAGGCGGCCTGACCGGCCGCTCAGCGCGCCTGCACCAGCGACGCGTAGACGACCAGGTTGTCGGCGTACCCGGTCGCGCCGCCCACCCAGCGACCACCGCAGGTGATCAGCCGCAGGTTGGGGCGGCTGAAGTCGCCGTAGACCTCCTGCACCGGCAGCTTCTCCTTGCCGTACCGCTCGATCGAGGTCACCTCGAAGACCGCCACCGACCGGTCCTGGCGGGTCACCTCGATCCGGTCACCGTCGTCGAGCTCCCGCAGCCCGTGGAAGACGGCCGGGCCGGTGGTGGTGTCGACGTGACCCACGAGCACCGCCGGGCCGTACTGGCCGGGGGTCGGGCCCTGGTCGTACCAGCCGACCTCGCCGGCCCGGCTGACGTCCGGCACCGCGATGCTGCCGTCCGGCGCGATGCCCACCCGGTGCACCGGGGCACGCAGGTTCAGCTTGCCGATGGTCAGGTCGGTCGGCGGGCTGGCCGGCAGCACCGGGAACTTCTTCGGCGCTGGTCGCAGGCCGGCGACGATCCGGTCCGGCAGCACGCTCGCGCCGGTCACCCGCTCCACGCCGAGCATCGCCACGATCAGCACCATCAGCCCGGCCACCACCAGCACCGGGACGCCGGGGCCGGGCGTCGGGGCGTACCGGCGGGTGGTGGGCGTGGTGGTGCGGGCCGCGACCGGGCGGACGTGCGGGTCGGCGGTGGCGACGCTGGCCGAGAACGCGTGCCCGGCGGCGTGGGCGAACCGGCGCGCGGCCCGGGACGTCACGCGGAGCGCGGCCCGCAGCCGCCCGGTCCGGTCCGGCCGGTCGGCGGCGGGGCGGGTCCGGCCGCGGCGGGCGCGGCGTGGTGAGCGGGCCATGGCCGCGTCCCGTCAGACGCGGCCGCCGGGCTTGCGGCGGGCGCTCACGCCGGCGATCACGGCCACCGCCGCGAGCCCTCCGACCAGCAGCAGCGAGCCGGTGCCCCGACCGCTGGCCGCGGTGCCCCCGCCGCCGGTCGCGGGCCCCTTGCTCGGCTGCGACATGTTCAGCACGGTGAGCATGGTCGAGGCGGTGTTGCCGTTGGCGCAGTCCAGGTTCACCGGGTAGTCGCCGGGCGCCTTGTTGCCGGGCACGGTGACCGAGCCGGTGAGGAAGCCGTTGTTCGACCGCAGCGTCACCCGGCCGAACGCGTCCGAGGTGACCTGGGCCTGGCGGTTGTTGTTGGCGTCGCAGCCGGCCCGGAGGTTCACCCGCGAGCCCGCCTGGACGCTGTTCGGCGTCACCTCGATGAAGACACTCTCCCCGGCCCGGGCCGGTACGGCCGTGGTGAGGACGAACGCCGCGACCAGGCCGAGCAGGCCCAGTACGGATGACAGCGCGCGATGTGACAGGAGCCCTGGCATGATTCCCCCCTCCCGGTGCGACGGCGCACCGGAATCCTGCTGACGGGCAGCGGGGGCTGCCTTCCCGGCCGGCCGGGGAGTTAACCGGGGCCCCTTCCGCTACCGGAGGCGTTAACCGGGGGCCCCGCCTTTCACCACCGGGTGCCAGGACAGGGGCGTGGACAGGACCATGGTGCTGGAGGGCTGGCCGTAGGGGGCCAGGCGGTCGATGACGGCCTCGAACTCGCCCATCGAGGCGGCGGCGACCTTGAGCATGCTGCACGCGTCGCCGGTGATCCGGTGGATCTCCATGATCTCCGGCCACCGCGTCACCGTCGGGTCGTTGAGGATGCAGCGGGAGCCGTAACAGGACATCCGGATCAGCGCCAGCACGGTCCGCCCGGCCCGGGCCAGGTCCACGTGGGCGTGGTAGCCGGTGATCACCCCGGACTCCTCCAGCCGCCGGACCCGCTCGGCGACGGCCGGCGGGGACAGGTGCACCCGGCGGGACAGCTCGCTGAACGACAGCCGGGCGTCGGCCTGGAGCTCCCGGAGCAGCGCCCAGTCCATGTCGTCCACGCGGCGGCCTTTCTTCCGTGAAGTCGGAGACCCGAGATGCTTTCGGCTCGTGAGGTCAGACCACCATACCGCCGTTGAACCGGCATTCCCTCGGCCCGCGTACCGGCGAGATCATGGCGATTACCCCGCGCACGGACGGAGATGACGGTGGAACACACGACGGCGGTGCGCCCGGCCACCCCGCAGCAGCGGGCGGCCCGAGCGGCGCGCAACGGAGGCGAGCCGACGCTGGAGTTCGCCGAGCGCGTGCCGTACGACGCGTACGTGCACGCCAGCACGCTGCACCAGCTCCAGCAGCCGCTCAGCGACGACCCGGGCGAGATGTCCTTCCTGATGGTCAGCCAGATCATGGAGCTGTACTTCAAGCTGACCTGTCACGAGCTGCGGCACGCCCAGCGCGAGCTGCGGGCCAACCGGATCTGGGAGGCGCTGCCGCCGCTGCGCCGCGCCGCGCTGCACCTGGAGGGGCTCAACGCCGCCTGGCAGGGGCTGCGCTGGATGACGCCGGCCGACTTCAACCGGTTCCGGGACCGGCTGGGCGAGGGTTCGGGCTTCCAGTCCGCGATGTACCGCCAACTGGAGTTCCTGCTCGGCCTGCGGGACCCGGCGCTGATCCGCCCGTTCCGCCGGCAGACCGACGTGCACGCCGAGCTGACCGCCGCGCTGGCCACGCCGAGCCTCTGGGACGACGTGATGGCGCTGCTCGCCCGCCGCGGCTTCCCGCTGCCGGCCGAGCTGCTGGAGCGGGACGTCGCGGTCGAGCACGAGTCGCACCCGGCGGTCGAGGCGGCCTGGGTGCGCGTCTACGGCGACGGTGGTCCGGACAACCACCTGCGCCTGCTCGGCGACGCGCTCACCGAGGTGGCCGAGCAGTTCGGCGACTGGCGGTGGAACCACGTCAAGGCGGTGCAGCGCACCATGGGCGCGAAGGTCGGCAGCGGCGGCTCGGCCGGCCTGGCATGGTTGCAGCGCAGCATGGCCCGGGTGGTCTTCCCGGAGCTGTGGTCGGCCCGTACCGCGATGTGACCGGAGAACACACGATGATCACCCCCGAGAGCGAAGCCCACCGGCTCGACGCCGCCGACCCCGGCCACCGGCACCTGTTCCACGTGCCGCCGGCCGAGGGCGGGCGGCACCCCGACGTGGCGTACCTGGCCGGCAACTCGCTGGGCCTGCAACCCCGGGCCACCCGGGACGAACTCGTCGCCGACCTGGACGCCTGGCGTCGGCTGGGCGTGGAGGGGCACCTGGAGGCGGAGCGGCCCTGGCTGTCGTACCACGAGTTGTTGACCGCGCCGGCCGCGCGACTGGTCGGCGCGCTGCCCACGGAGACCGTGGTGATGAACTCGCTCACGGTGGACCTGCACCTGCTGATGGTGAGCTTCTACCGGCCCGCCGGGGAACGCACGAGGATCGTCATCGAGGACAGCGCGTTCCCGTCGGACAGCTACGCGGTGCGCAGCCAGGCCCGGTTCCACGGCCTGGACCCGGACGCCACGGTGGTGCGGTTGAAGCCGCGCCCCGGTGCGGACACCCTGCGCACGTCCGACGTCACCGACTTCCTGGCGGCCGAGGGGCACACGGTGGCGTTGCTGCTGCTCGGCGGCGTCAACTACCTCACCGGCGAGCTGATGGACATCCCGGCGATCACCGCCGCCGGGCGGGCCGCCGGCGCGGTCGTCGGTTGGGACCTGGCGCACGCGGCCGGCAACGTGCCGCTGGCGCTGCACGACTGGGACGTCGACTTCGCCGCCTGGTGCTCCTACAAATATCTCAACTCCGGTCCGGGCGCGCTGGCCGGCGTCTTCGTCCACGAACGCCACCTCGGCGACGCGTCGCTGCCCCGGTTCGAGGGCTGGTGGAGCACCGAGGCGGCCACCCGGTTCGAGATGACGCCGGTGTCCCGCCCGCCGGCCACCGTGGAGGCGTGGCAGATCTCCAACCCGCCGATCCTGGCGATGGGCCCGGTACGCACCTCGCTGGCGCTGTTCGACGCCGTCGGCATGCCCGCGTTGCGGGAGCGTAGCCTGCGGCTCACCGGCTGGCTGGAACGGCTGCTCGACGAGGTGACGCCCGGCCGGCCGCTGACCGTCATCACACCGCGCGACCCGGCCCGCCGGGGCTGCCAGCTCTCGGTGCGGATCTCCTCGGGTAGTGCGAGCGAGCTGACCAAGCGGCTGCGGCACGAGCACGGCGTGATCGCCGACGCCCGGGAGCCGGACGTGGTCCGGTTCGCGCCGGTGCCGCTCTACTCGACGTACCACGACTGCTGGCGGGTCGCCGACGCGCTGGCCGCGACCGTGGAGGCCGCCTCATGAGCACGGAACGCGACGAGATCGCAGTGGTCGGCGCCGGGCTGGCCGGCTGCCTGCTGGCCTGCTTCCTGGCCCGGCGCGGCTACCCGGTGGCGCTCTACGAGCGGCGGGGGGACCCGCGCACCGGCACCGTCGAGCGCGGGCGCTCGATCAACCTGGCGCTCTCCGAGCGCGGCCTGGACGCGCTGCGCCGGATCGGCCTGGACGAGCAGGTGATGGCGGACGCGCTGCCGATGCGCGGCCGGATGATCCACCCGGTCGAGGGCGGGCCGCAGTTCCAGTCGTACAGCGTCTCCGGCGACCGGGCGATCAACTCGATCAGCCGGGGCGCGCTGAACAACGCGCTGCTCGACGCCGCCGCCGCGCTGCCGGGCGTGCGGGTCGCGTTCGACCACCGGCTGGTCGGCCTCGACCCGGTCGGCGGCGAGATGACGTTCGAGACCCCCGAGGGCAAGGTCACCGCCACCGCGTCGGTCGTCCTCGGCGCGGACGGCGCCGGCTCCGCGGTGCGCGGGCAACTGCTGGCGTACGGGGGGCTGACCGAGAGCCTTGACTTCCTCGACTACGGCTACAAGGAGCTGACCATCCCGCCGATCGGCGGGGAGTTCGCCCTGGACCCGGGCGCCCTGCACATCTGGCCGCGCGGCACCTCGATGATGATCGCGCTGCCGAACCCGGACCGTTCCTTCACCTGCACGCTGTTCTGGCCCACCCACGGCACCCGCAGCTTCGCGTCGCTGAGCAGCCCGGCCGCGATCGAGCGGTTCTTCGCCGACCACTACCCGGACCTGGTCCCGCTCGCGCCGAACCTGGTCGACGACTACCAGCACAATCCGGTCGGCGTGCTCGGCACGGTGCGCTGCACGCCGTGGCAGGTGGCCGGCCGGGTCGGTCTGCTCGGCGACGCCGCGCACGCCATCGTGCCGTTCTACGGTCAGGGCGCGAACTGCGCGTTCGAGGACGTGGTCGAGTTGGACCGCTGCCTCGACGAGTGCGACGACGAGTGGGCCGCCGCGCTGCCGCTGTTCCAGCACCGCCGCCAGGACGACGCGGAGGCGATCGCCCGGATGGCGCTGGCCAACTTCGTGGAGATGCGGGACAAGGTCGCCTCGCCGGTGTTCCGGGCCCGCAAGACGGTCGAGCACGCGCTGGAACGGGCGCTGCCCGGCCGCTACGTCTCCCAGTATGAGCTGGTCTCGTTCTCCACCACCCCGTACGCCCAGGTGCGCCGCCGCGTCCGCCGGCAGTACGCCGCCGTCGGCGCGGTCGCGGCCGGCGCGGTGGCGCTGCTGGCCGCCGGTGTCGGCGCGGCGTCGGGGAGGCGGCGGTGACGCGCTGGGACCCCCGGCTGATGACCGGGCACGCGCCGGACGGCCCCGGCCTGCTGCGCAACTTCGTCGGCGGCGCGTTCGTCGACGCCGGCCCCCGGTTCACCAAGCGCAGCCCGGTCACCGGCGAGCCGGTCTTCGAGGTGGTGGAGGCGTCGGAGTCGGTGGTCGACGACGCGGTGGCCGCCGGCCGGGCCGCGTTGCGCGGCCCGTGGGGCCGGATGGGGGAGCGGGAACGCGCCGAGGTGCTGCGCCGGGTCGCCGACGAGTTGGAGCGCCGCTTCGACGACCTGGTGGCGGCCGAGGTGGCGGACACCGGCAAGGCCATCTCGCAGGCCCGCACGCTGGACATCCCGCGCGGCGCGGCCAACTTCCGGGCGTTCGCCGAGATCGTGGCGACCGCGCCGACCGAGTCGTTCACCACGGTCACCCCGACCGGCGGCCGGGCGCTCAACTACGCGGTCCGCAAGCCGGTCGGCGTGGTCGCCGTCATCGTGCCGTGGAACCTGCCGCTGCTGCTGCTCACCTGGAAGGTCGCCCCGGCGCTGGCCTGCGGCAACGCGGTGGTGGTCAAGCCCAGCGAGGAGACGCCGGCGTCGGCCACGCTGCTGGCCGAGGTGATGGCCGCGGCCGGCGTGCCGGACGGCGTGTTCAACCTGGTGCACGGCTTCGGGCCCGGTTCGGCCGGCGAGCACCTGACCCGGCACCCGGGCGTGGACGCGATCACGTTCACCGGCGAGTCGGCCACCGGCAGCGCGATCATGCGGGCCGCCGCCGACGGCGTGAAGGCGGTCAGTTTCGAGCTGGGCGGCAAGAACGCCGGCCTGATCTTCGCGGACGCCGACCTGGACGCGGCGGTCGCCGGCTCGGTGCGGTCCAGCTTCACCAACGGCGGCCAGGTGTGCCTCTGCACCGAGCGGATCTACGTGCAGCGGCCGGTCTTCGAGGAGTTCACCGCGCGGCTGGCGAAGCGCGCCGACGAGCTGGCGTACGGCTGGCCGGCGGACGAGGCCACGGTGAACATGCCGCTGATCTCGCACGCCCACCGGGACAAGGTGCTCGGCCACTACGCGCTGGCCCGTACCGAGGGCGCCGAGGTGCGCGCGGGCGGCGGCACGCCGCGTTTCGGCGACGCCCGCGACGGCGGCGCGTACGTGCAGCCGACCGTGCTCACCGGCCTCGGGGCGGACGCCCGGACCAACCGCGAGGAGATCTTCGGACCGGTGGTGCACGTCGCGCCGTTCGACTCCGAGGACGAGGCGTACGCGCTGGCCAACGGCACCGACTACGGCCTGGCGGCGACCGTCTGGACCCGGGACGTGGGGCGGGCGCACCGGGCCGGGGCGCGGCTGGACGCCGGCATCGTCTGGGTCAACACCTGGTTCCTGCGCGACCTGCGCACCCCGTTCGGCGGCGTGAAGGCGTCGGGTGTGGGCCGCGAGGGCGGCGTGCACTCGCTGGCGTTCTACTCCGAACTGACCAACGTCTGCGTGGATCTGACGTGACCGCGAGTGAGGAGCCCGACATGACGGTGGACATCGAGGCCGCCAACCGGGAACTGGCGGTGGCCCGGCAGGAGGGGAAACCCTGCCCGCCGCTGCGCGGCCGGCTGCTGCCGGAGGGCGACGTCGAGGCCGCGTACCAGGCGCAGCAGGTCTACACCCGGCAGCGGCTCGGCAAGGGGCACCGCCGGGTCGGCGCGAAGATCGGCCTGACCTCGCGGGCGGTGCAGGAGAGCTTCGGCGTCTTCCAGCCCGACTTCGGGATCCTCTTCGACGACATGGCCGTCGGCGACGGCGTGGAGGTGCCGATCGACCGGCTGCTCCAGCCCCGGGTGGAGGCGGAGATCGCGTTCGTGCTCGGCGTCGACCTGCCGGACGAGCGGGTCACCACCGTCGACCTGATCCGGGCCGTGGACCACGTGCTGCCGGCCATCGAGATCGTCGACTCGCGGATCGCCGGCTGGGACATCTCCATCGTGGACACGATCGCGGACAACGCGTCCAGCGGGCTGTTCGTGCTCGGCACCGCGCCGCGCCGGCTGGCCGACGTGGACCTGCGGCTGTGCGGCATGGTGCTGGAACACGCCGGCGAGCCGGTCTCGGTCGGCGCGGGCGCGGCCTGCCTCGGCAACCCGCTGCACGCGCTGGCGTGGCTGGCCGGCACGCTGGCCCGCGCCGGTGACCCGCTGAAGGCCGGTGACGTGGTGCTGTCCGGGGCGCTCGGACCGATGGTGCCGGTCACGCCCGGCGCCGCGTACGAGGCGCGGATCTCCGGGCTCGGCTCGGTGCGGACCTGTTTCTCCCGGGAAGGACACTCATGAGCGTCGGCGTTGCGGTGCTCGGGTCGGGCAACATCGGCACCGACCTGATGATCAAGGTGCTCAGGCTCAGCACCGAACTGCGGATGGTGGCGATGGCCGGCATCGACCCGGCCTCGGACGGGCTGGCGCGGGCCCGCCGGCTCGGCGTGACCACCACCGCCGAAGGCGTCGACGGCCTCGTGGCGCTGCCCGAGTTCGCCGACGTGGAACTGGTCTTCGACGCCACCTCGGCCGGCGCGCACCGCCGCCACGACGAGGTGCTGCGCGCCCACGGCCGGACCGTGGTCGACCTGACCCCGGCCGCGCTCGGCCCGTACGTGGTGCCGCCGGTCAACCTGGACGAGCACCTGACCGAGCCGAACGTCAACATGGTCACCTGCGGCGGGCAGGCCACCGTGCCGATCGTGCACGCGGTCGGCCGGATCACACCGGTCGCGTACGGGGAGATCGTCGCCTCGATCGCCTCGAAGTCGGCGGGGCCGGGCACCCGGGCCAACATCGACGAGTTCACCGAGACCACCGCGCGGGCCATCGAGGTGGTCGGCGGCGCCGAACGCGGCAAGGCGATCATCGTGCTGAACCCGGCCGACCCGCCGCTGCTCATGCGGGACACGGTCTACTGCCTCTGCCCGGACGCCGACGCCGACCGGGCCGCGATCGCCGCCTCGGTGGCCGACATGGTCAAGACCGTGCAGGAGTACGTGCCCGGCTACCGGCTCAAGCAGGAGGTGCAGTTCGACCCGGTGGACACGTACGCGCCGGTGCTCGGCCGGCACGTCACCGGGCTCCAGGTCTCGGTGTTCCTGGAGGTCTCCGGCGCCGGGCACTACCTGCCCGCGTACGCCGGCAACCTGGACATCATGACGTCGGCCGCGCTGCGCACCGCCGAGCGGCTGGTCACGCTCCGGAAGGCGGCTGTGCGATGACCGACCTCTACATCCAGGACGTGACGCTGCGCGACGGCATGCACGCCATCGCCCACCGCTACACAGTCGACCAGGTCCGCACCGTCGCCGCCGCGCTCGACGCCGCCGGGGTGGCCGCCATCGAGGTCGCGCACGGCGACGGGCTGGCCGGCTCCAGCGTCAACTACGGTCACGGCGCGGCCTCCGACGCGGAGTGGATCTCGGCCGCCGCCGAGGTGCTGACGAACGCCCGGCTCACCACGCTGCTGCTACCAGGCATCGGCACCATCGCCGACCTGAAGGCGGCGAAGGCGCTCGGCGTGACGAGCGTGCGGATCGCCACCCACTGCACCGAGGCGGACATCTCCGCCCAGCACATCGCCTGGGCCCGGGAGAACGACATGGACGTCGCCGGGTTCCTGATGATGTCGCACCTGAACGACCCGGCCGGGCTGGCCGCCCAGGCCAGGCTGATGGAGTCGTACGGCGCGCACTGCGTCTACGTCACCGACTCCGGCGGCCGGCTGCTGATGTCCGACGTGGCGCAGCGCGTCGACGCGTACCGGCAGGTGCTGGCGCCGGAGACGCAGATCGGCATCCACGCGCACCACAACCTGTCGCTGGGTGTGGCGAACAGCGTGCTCGCGGTCGAGCACGGCCGCGTGCTCGGCGACGGTCCGGTCGGCTCGCCGTCCGGGCGCACCGTGCGGGTGGACGCGTCGCTGGCCGGCATGGGGGCGGGCGCCGGCAACGCCCCGCTGGAGGTGTTCGTGGCGGTCGCCGAGCTGCACGGCTGGAAGCACGGCTGCGACGTGTTCGCGCTGATGGACGCCGCCGACGACCTGGTCCGCCCGTTGCAGGACCGGCCGGTCCAGGTGGACCGGGAGACGCTCTCCCTGGGGTACGCGGGCGTCTACTCCAGCTTTTTGCGCCACGCCGAGCGGGCCTCGGCGAAGTACGGCGTGGACGTGCGCTCGATCCTGGTCGAGCTGGGTCGCCGCCGGATGGTCGGCGGCCAGGAGGACATGATCGTGGACGTGGCGCTGGACCTGGCGAACAAGGAGAGCAGCTCATGATCGGGCCGGACGTCGCGGAAATCGCCGAGAAGCTGGGCGCGGCGGCCGACTCCGCCACCGCCATTCCGCAGCTCGCCGCCGAGACCGGCCTCGACGTGGACGCCGCGTACGCGGTGCAGGCCGCGTTGGTGCAGCGCCGCCTCGACCGCGGTGAGCGGCTGGTCGGGCTGAAGATGGGGCTGACCAGCCGGGCCAAGATGGCCCAGGTCGGCGTGGACGAGGTGATCTGGGGCCGGCTCACCGACGTGATGCGGGTGCCGGACGGCGGGACGGTCGACACCGGCGACTTCATCCACCCCCGGGTCGAGCCGGAGGTGGCGTTCCTGCTGGACCGGCTGCCCGGGCCCGGTGAGCCGGTCGGCGCGTTCACCCGGGCCGTCCGCGCGGTCGCCCCGGCGATCGAGCTGATCGACTCCCGGTACGCGAACTTCACGTTCTCGCTGCCGGACGTGGTCGCGGACAACACCTCGGCCGCCGCGTTCGCGATCGGGCCCTGGTCACCGGTGCCCGACGGGCTGGACAATCTCGGTGTGCTGCTGGAGATCGACGGGCGGGTGGCGCAGGTCGGCTCGACCGCCGCCATCCTCGGTGACCCGCGCCGCGCGTTGGACGAGGGCCTGCGGCTGGCCGGCCGGTACGGCGTGCGGCTGCGCAAGGGCTGGGTGTTCCTGGCCGGCGCGGCCACCGCCGCGGTGCCGCTGCGCCCGGGCGCGCACGTGCGCGCCGTGGTGGAGAAGCTCGGTACGGCCTCCCTGAAGGCGCTGCCGTGAGCGCGGGGGTGGGGGTTCCGGGCAGCCCGGCCCGCTCCGGGCGGTCAGGCTTGATCCCTGCGCGGGCCGGGCTGCCCGGAACCCCGTCGTGGTCGTCGTCCGCGTCGTCGTCCCGGGGTGGTGGGTCATGAGTGGTCGTGGGCTCGTCGTCGCCGGGAAGGCCGTGCCGCGCGGCGCGTTCCCGCACGTCAAGGTGGCGGGCGGGTTCGTCTTCGTCTCCGGTACGTCGTCGCGCCGGCCGGACAACACGTTCGCCGGTGTGTCGGTGGACGAGTTCGGCACCACCGACCTGGACATCCGGGCGCAGACCCGGGCCGTGGTCGAGAACATCCGCGACCTGCTCCGGTCGGTGGGCGCGGAACTGACCGACCTCGTGCAGGTCACCAGCTACCTGGTCAACATGAACGACTTCGGCGGCTACAACGAGGTGTGGGCGGAGTTCTTCGACGCCGCCGGGCCGACCCGGACCACGGTGGCCGTGCACCAGCTCCCGCACCCGCACCTGCTGATCGAGATGCAGGCCGTCGCCCTACTTCCGTCGGGAGGTTCCCATGAGTGAGATCGCCGAGCCGTTCAGCTTCTCCGGCTGGATCGGTGAGAACCAGCACCTGCTCAAGCCCCCGGTGGGCAACAAGGAGATGCTGCCCGGCAGCGACGACTTCATCGTCATGGTGGTGGGCGGGCCGAACCAGCGCACCGACTTCCACGTCGACCCGTACGAGGAGTTCTTCTACCAGGTCAAGGGCAACATGCACATCAACCTGATGACGCCCGAGGGGCCGCGTACGGTGCACGTGCGCGAGGGTCAGATGTGGATGCTGCCGCGTAACACCCCGCACTCGCCGCAGCGTCCGGAGGCCGGTTCGATCGGCATGGTGATCGAGCGGGTCCGCGAGGAGGGCACGCTGGAGAAGTTCCAGTGGTACTGCGCCGAGTGCAGCCACAAGGTGCACGAGGTCGAGTTGCAGGTGCGCGACATCGCCGCCGACCTGCCCCCGGTCTTCGCCGCGTTCTACGCCGACGAGAAGGCCCGCACCTGCGACAACTGCGGCGCGCTGCACCCGGGCAAGGGCTGATGCCGGTGCCGGTCGTCGACGTGCACACGCACGTCGTACCGAAGGGGTGGCCGGACCTCGACGCGGCCTGCGGCGGGTCCGGTTGGCCCTGGTTGCGGGTGGACTCCGAGCGCGCCGCCATGATCATGGTGGGGGAGACGGAGTTCCGGCCGGTCGGCGCGGCGTGCTGGGACGCGCCCACCCGGCTCGCCGACATGACCACCGACGGCGTCGACGTCCAGGTCGTCTCACCGACCCCGGTCTTCTTCGGCTACGACCGCCCGGCCGACCAGGCGGTCAAGGTGGCCCGGATCTTCAACGACCTCACGCTGGAGGTCACCGCCGCCGGTGGGGACCGGCTGGTGCCGTTCTGCCAGGTGCCGTTGCAGGACCCGGACGCCGCCTGTGCCGAGCTGGACCGCTGCCTCGCGGCCGGGCACGCCGGGGTGGAGATCGGCAACCACGTCGGCGACCGGGACCTCGACGACGCCGGCATCGTGGCGTTCCTGACCCACTGCGCCGAGGTCGGCGCGCCGGTCTTCGTGCACCCGTGGGACATGCCCGGCGGGCCCCGCCTGAATCGGTGGATGGCCCGCTGGCTGACCGGCATGCCGGCGGAGACGCACCTGTCGGTGCTGGCGTTGATCCTCGGCGGCGTGTTCGACCGGGTGCCGGAGACGCTGCGGATCTGCTTCGCGCACGGCGGCGGCAGCTTCCCGTTCTGGCTGGGCCGCGCCGACAACGCCTGGCACCGCCGCGGCGACCTGGTACGCGGCGCGTCCGCCGCGCCGCCCAGCTCGTACGTCGACCGGTTCAGCGTCGACTCGGTGGTGTTCGAGCCCGCCGCGTTGCGGCTGCTGGTGGACACCATGGGCGTCGACCGGGTGCTGCTCGGCAGCGACTACCCGTACCCGCTGGGGGAGCGGCCGGTCGGGCAGGTGGTGCACCGGTCCGACTTCCTCACCGACGCGCAGCGGACCGCGCTGCTGGGCGGCAACGCCCTGCGCTTCCTCGGCCGGTGACTCGGCTCGGGCGGTCCTGACGGCTTTGGGTGCGTCTGTTGTCGCTGGGGCGACGAGAAACGCACCCAAAGCTTCCGACGGGGTCCGGTCAGGAGTGCGGGCAGGTGTCGCGGTACTCCTCGATGGCGCTGCCCCGGGGCGCCGGGCAGAGGAACTGCTCGTAGCGGGTGTCGTCGTCGACGAACCGCTTGAGCCAGGAGATGCTGTACTTCGCGACCGTCACGTTCGGCGAGGTCGGCGCGGAGTGGCTGGCCGCGTTCAGCTCCAGGTACGCCTTGTTTAGGGTGGCCGGCAGGCTGGTGTAGAACGGCTCCGAGTGCGACGCCACCGGCGCCACCGTGTCGTTCTCGGCGCCGACGACGAGCGTCGGCACGCGTACCGACGACCAGTTCTTCACGGTGTGCCAACCGGTCAGCGGGATCGCCGCCTGGAGCGTGGGGCGGGTGTTGGCCGCGGACAGGCTGCCGCCGCCGCCCATCGAGTGCCCCATCACCGCGAGCCGGTTGCGGTCGATCCGGGTCCGTACCGCGCTGGTGGCGGTCAGGTAGTCCAGGGCGGCCAGGAGTTGGGTGCCCCGGCTGGCCGGCTGGTCGTAGACGGAGAGCGTGTCGATGGTGATGACCACGAAGCCCTGGGAGGCCAGGCGCGGTCCGAGCCAGGCGACCGAGGACTGGCTGGCGGTGAACCCGGGGGAGACGGCCACCGCGCCGAACGTGCCCTCGGCGGTGCTGGTCGGGTAGTAGATCGTGCCACCCCGGAATCCGCTCACGGCCGACGCGGCGACAGTGGTCTGGGCGATGGCGAACGGCCCCCGGGTGGCCTCGATGCTGGCCACCGTGGGCGCGGGACCCCGCTCGTAGGGGTTCGCGGCCAGCGCGGCGAGCGGGGCGCCGTCGCGGGCCCCGGCCGGCGCGGCGGGCAGCGCGGTGAGCCCGGCGGCGGCCAGGGCGAGGGCGAGCAGCGTACGGAGGACGTGGTGGATCCCGCGCCGGGGCGGGACGGTCGGCGAGTCGGGTACGGATCGCACGGCGGGCTCCTGAGGTGGTGGTATCGATCGAAGGTTAACGATGGATCGATCGTGCGCCCGCCACCCGGCCCGGCGGCAATCCCGGCTCGGTCATGCCGGCCGGATATGGGGCCGAGCCACCCGCCGCCGGACGTGTCGACCGGCGAACCCACCACCGAGCGGGCAGGATGGTGGTCATGGCCGAGCCGCACGACCTGACCGCGCTGGAGCAGGCCGCCACGATCCGCCGGGGCGAACTGTCCAGCGTGGAACTGGTCGAGCACCACCTGCGCCGGGTCGACGCGCTCGGCGACACCGTCGGCGCGTTCGTCACGGTCACCGCCGAGCGCGCCCGCGCCGCCGCGCGGGCCGCCGACGCCGTGCCGACGGAGGCGCGCGGGCCGCTGCACGGGGTGCCGACCGCGATCAAGGACCTCACGCTGACCGCCGGCGTCCGGACCACGTTCGGCTCGGCCGCGTTCGCCGACTTCGTCCCGCCCGTCGACGCCGACGTGGTGCGCTTCCTGGCCGGTGCCGGGCTGGTCAGCCTCGGCAAGACCACCACCTCCGAGCTGGGCTGCTCGCTCTACTCCGAGGGGCGGGTCGCGCCGCCGGCCCGCAACCCGTGGGACCTGGCGTACACCGCGGGTGGATCCAGCGGCGGCGCGGCGGCCGCGGTCGCCGCCGGCCTGGTGCCGGTCGCGCAGGGCTCCGACGGCGGCGGCTCGCTGCGCATCCCGGCCGCGCTCTGCGGCCTGGTCGGCCACAAGCCCAGCCGGGGCCTGGTCTCCGGCGGCCCGCTCGGCTTCGGCGCGTTCGGGCTGCCCACCAACGGCCCGCTCGGCCGCACCGTCGCCGACGTGGCGGCGCTGCTCGACGTGCTGGCGCAACCGGTGCCCGGCGAGCCCTACCTGCCGCCCGCCGCGCCCGCCGGCGGCTATCTCGGCGCCGCCCGCGCCGCCCGGCCCGGCCGGCTGCGGATCGGCTGTTTCACCACCGGGATGCTCGCCGACGAGCCGGTCCACCCCGACTGCGTGGCCGCCGTCGACCGGGCCGCCGCGCTGCTCGCCGACGCCGGCCACGACGTGGTCGAGGTTCCCGCGCCGCTCGGCCCGGAGGCGTGGCCGATGTTCGAGACCGTCTGGTACGCGCTGGCGCTCGCCCCCGTCCCGGCCGGTCGGACTGGTGAGCTGCTGCCGCTGACCCGGTTCCTGCGCGAGCGGGGCGAGGCGATCGGCGCCGCCCGACTGATGGCCGCGCTCGGCGAACTCCAGGCCCAGGTGCGCCGGGGCGCGCGCCGGACCGCCGGCTGCGACCTGCTGCTCTGCCCCACGCTGACGGCCCCGCAGGCGCCGGTCGGCGCGTTCGCCGCGCTCGACCCGGCAACGGATTTCGACAGGCAGCGGCGTTTCTCGCCGTACTGCGCGGTCTTCAACGTCACCGGCGACCCGTCCGTTTCGCTGCCGGTCGGCCGGACCGCCGAGGGCCTGCCGGTCGGGGTGCTGCTCACCGGCCGGTACGGCGACGACGCCACGCTGATCGCCACTGCCGCGCAACTGGAGCACTGCTGTGGCGGGTGGGATCAGCACCCCGCAATCTGGCGGGCCGTCGACTCCGCTAACGTGAACATCACAAGCGAGGTCGGGCGCGGCCCGTCGTGACCGTCCACCCGACCCGGAACATTCCTGGTCTCTCTTCCGCCTGGGGGCGTTGGGATTGTCTGTTACCGAGACGTTGGTGGTCTTCGTCGGCATCCCGGTCGCCGCGGTGCTGGTGATCGCCGGTCTGGCGGCCGCCGGCAGCCGTGGCCACGGTGGCGGCGCCAAGCGCTACCGGCCGGGCCGGCCCTTCGACTTCACTCCGGTCTGGTTCCTGGGCCGCCCGGAGCAGCTGGCCGACTCGGCCGGCACCGCGCTGACCGCCGGCGCGCAGGCGCCGGCGCTGACCAGCCACAAGCAGGAGCAGGCCGGCCGGGAGGCGCCGGCCGGTGGAACCGGAGGCGCAAGTGACCGTTGGTGAAGCGCGGCCCACGACCGGGACGGGCACCCCGCCCGACGTGCTGGACGGGCCGTTCTCGACCCGGCAGCTGCTCCGCATCGACGAGGCGCTCCGCCTGGCCGACCAGGGCACCGGCCTGGTCTTCTCGGTCTACGTGGGCGGCCTCGACGAGCCGATCCGGGAGCACGCCGAGCGGCTGCACCGGCAGCTCGCCGAGCCGGACAAGTCGGTGCTGATCGCGGTGTCGCCCAACCAGCGGCAGCTGGAGATCGTCACCGGCAAGTACGCCCGCAAGCGCATCCCGGACACGTACGCGAAGCTGGCCGCGCTCTCCATGGTGGCGTCCTTCGGCGGCGGCGACCTGGCCGGCGGCGTCATCCAGGGCCTCGACCAGCTCGCCAGCCACGCCGGCAAGGGCTGAGCGCAGCCCGGCACGCACGACGAAGCCCGGCCCACGTACGCGTGGGCCGGGCTTTCTCGTGGGCTCAGCGGGGCCAGGCGGAGGGGTCCAGGCGCATCGGCCATGGCTCGTCGATGTGCACCGGATCGTCAGGGCCGAGAGTCCCGACCAGGTCGTAGTGCACCCCCTTGACCAGGTGGTAGCGGTAGACCACCGGGCCGAAATCCCCCTGCTCGACCCGCCAGTAGTGCGGGATGCCGGCCTCGGCGTAGAGCGCAGGCTTGGTGAACCGGTCGTGCCGCCGACTGTTGGGCGATTCCACCTCGATGACCAGAGCGACGTTCGCCGGTTCTGCCCACATCTGTTTCCGAGGTGCATCCGGCTTGAGCACCGTGATGTCCGGGATCAGGTTGCCCTCGGGCACTCGCACCCCGATCTCGCGAATCACCCGCCAGCCCTCCGGTGCGGCCTGTCGCAGGGCCATCCGGATGTCGTCCGCGATCTCGTGGTGCTCCGGCAAGGCCGGTGGGGTCACGTGCAGGCTGCCATCGATGATCTCGTAGCGGTTCGCGTCCTCCGGAAGGTCGGACAGGTCCTCCTCCTGCCACGGCCGCTGACGCGGATGCCACTCGTGGGTCGGTTGTGCCATCACGTCCACCTCCTCCGTACACGATAAAGGGCCGGGGCCGGCGCGGGCTTCCACCCACGCCGGCCCCGGCCGTCGTACCCCTGCTCAGGCGCTGCGGGCGTCCCGCTCACGGGCCTTCAACGCGCGGACCACGCCGTCGCGGCCCTCGGCCACCAGCCGACGCAGCGACGCCGGCTGACCGTCACGGGCCAGCCACGCGTCGGTGGCCGCGACGGTGTCCTCGTCGACCAGGTACGCCGGGTAGGCGAGCTGCACGAACTCCTGCGCCGGCTCGCTGTCCCGCTGCGCCCACACCTGGTCGACGGCGGCGAAGTAACGCTCCCGGTAGGGCGCGGTCAGCTGCACCTGCGCCGGGTGGGTCAGGCCCTGCAACAGCGCGCGGTTGCGCCAGTTGGGCAGCGCGTCCGGGCCGGTGAGCTGCGCCCACACCGCGGCCTTGTTCGCCTCGGTCGGCACCAGCGCGTACGCGTACGCGGCCTCCCGCTCGCCGCTGGCGGTGCGGTCGCTCGCCAACTCGGCCTCCACCTCGGCGACCCCGGCCGCGCCGTTGGCGACGAGCGACTGGAGCACGGTCCACCGCAGCTCGGTGTCGACGGTCAGGCCGGCCGGCACCCCGCTGCCGTCCAGCCAGCCACGCAGCGTCGCCAGGTCCTCGCCGGAACGGGCCGAGGAGGCGCACGCCCGGGCCCAGGCGAGCTGGAAGCCGCTGCCCGGCTCCGCCGCGGCCAGCGCGGTCCGCGCGGTCCGGGCCAGGTCGGCCCAGCCGGTCGGCGCCCACTCCGGGTCGGCGTAGAACGTGAGCGCGGTGGACGCCTGCCGCAGCGTGGCGGTCACCAGGTTGATGTCGGTCTCGGCGGTCAGCCCGGCCAGCACCAGCGCCACGTAGTCGCGCGCCGACAGCTCGGCGTCCCGGGTCATGTCCCAGGCGGCCGTCCAGCACAGCGCCCGGGCCAGCGACGAGTCGAAACCGGCGATGTGCTGCACCACTGTCGACATGGACCGTTCGTCCAGCCGCAGCTTGGTGTAGGTGAGGTCCTCGTCGTTGAGCAGCAGCACGTCGGCCGCGGGCTTGCCGTGCAGCGCGGACAGCTCGGTCAGCTCGCCGGTCACGTCCACCTCGACCAGCTCGCGCCGGACCAGCCGGCCGTCGGTCAGGTCGTAGAGGCCCACGCCGATCCGGTGGGTCCGCAGCGTCGGGTGCCCGGCCGGCGCCTCCTGCCGCACCACCACCCGCTCGTACGCGCCGTCGGCGCCGATGGCGACGTCCGGGCGCAGCGTGTTGACCTGTGCGGTCTCCAGCCACTGGGCGGCGAACTTGCGCAGCTCCCGGCCGGAGGCCGCCTCCAGCTCGGAGAGCAGGTCGTCGAAGGTGGCGTTGCCCCAGGCGTGCTTGCCGAAGTAGGCGCGCAGGCCGGCCAGGAACGGCTCCTCGCCCACGTACGCGACGAGCTGCTTGAGCACGCTGGCGCCCTTGGCGTACGTGATGCCGTCGAAGTTGACCTCGACCGCCTCCAGGTCCGGCATCTCGCAGTAGACCGGGTGGGTGGAGGAGAGCTGGTCCTGCCGGTAGCCCCAGTTCTTCCGGATCGACAGGAACGTCGTCCAGGCGTCGGTGAAGCGGGTGGCGTGGGTGTTGCACCAGTGGCTTGCCCACTCGGCGAACGACTCGTTCAGCCACAGGTCGTTCCACCAGCGCATGGTGACCAGGTCACCGAACCACATGTGCGCCAGCTCGTGCAGGATCGTGTTGGCGCGCTGCTCGTACTCGAAGTCGGTGACCTGCGAGCGGAAGATGTAGTGCGACTCGGCGTGCGTGACGCAGCCGAAGTTCTCCATCGCGCCGGCGTTGAAGTCCGGCACCCAGAGCTGGTCGTACTTGGGCAGCGGGTAGCGCACGCCGAACTTCTCCTGGAAGAAGTCGAAGCCCTGCGTGGTGATCAGGTGCAGGTCGTCCGCGTCGAGGTGGGGCGCCATGCTGGCCCGGCAGAAGTAGCCCATGTCGATGCCGTCGTGGGAGTGGCGCACCTCGTGGTACGGCCCGGCGCACAGCGCGGTGATGTAGGTGCTCATCCGCTCGGAGCGGGCGAAGTGCAGCGTCTTCATGCCCTCGTCGGCGGCCTCCTCGCGGGCCACCGGCATGTTCGACACGACCTTCCAGTGGTCCGGGACGGTGGCGTGCCAGGTGTAGACGCTCTTCAGGTCGGGCTGGTCGAAGCAGGCGAAGACCCGCTGCGCGTCGGCGGTCTCGAACTGGCTGTACAGGTAGGTCTCGCCGTCGACCGGGTCGACGGTGCGGTGCAGGCCCTGGCCACTGTTCGAGTAACCGAAGTCGGCGTCGACCACGAGGACGTTCTCGGCGGCCAGGCCGGTCAGCGTGAGGCCCTGCTCGGCGGACCAGTCGGACAGGTCGACCGGCTCACCGTTCAGCGTGGCCGACCGCACCGTGTCGGCGGCGGCCTCGATGAACGTGGTCGCCCCCGGCTCGGCGCAGCGGAACCGGACCTCGGTCACCGAGCGGAACGTGCGGCCGGTGGGCTGCACGGCGGTCGACAGGTCGAGGCTGATGTCGTACCCGGTCACCTCGAGCAGGCGGGCCCGCTCGATCGCCTCGACCTGGGTCAGGTTGCGCACTCCCGGCACTGTTCGTCTCCATCCCAGTCGTCTCGCCGCGCCCCGCGGCACCGGCCTCCCCGTCCGCTCGTGACGGGCGGTCCGAAACCGAGTCTTCCATGCAGACGCCCCCTTCGGCGGCCGAGGTCAGGCTCTCATTCGGGTGCGTGTCGATACGGTGCGGGGTGCAGACTCGACAGGAGAAGGCGCCGGAAGGCCGGCGCGGTGCGGAATACGCGAAGGGACAATACCGTGACCGATCGTGTCACCGCGGACATGTGGTTCGACCCGCTCTGCCCGTGGGCCTGGATCACCTCCCGTTGGCTGCTCGAGGTCGAGCAGGTCCGGGACGTGGACATCCGGTTCCACGTGATGAGTCTGTCCGTGCTCAACGAAGGCCGGGACCTGCCCGAGGAGTACCAGGACATCATGCGCCAGGGCTGGGGCCCGGTACGGGTGTGCGTCGCCGTCGAGCAGGCGCACGGCGCCGAGAAGCTGGCGAAGCTCTACACCGCGATGGGCACCCGGATCCACCTGGGCAAGGAGGAACTGGGCCGGGACATGCTGGTCGGCGCGCTCACCGACGTCGGGCTGGACCCGGCGCTCGCCGACGCCGCCGAGTCGACGCAGTACGACGACGCGCTGCGGGCCAGCCACGAGGCCGGCATGCGTCCGGTCGGCACCGAGGTCGGCACCCCCGTGGTGCACGCGCCCGGCCCGGACGGCGGTCAGGTCGCGTTCTTCGGCCCGGTGATCACGCCGGCGCCGAAGGGCGAGGCCGCCGGTCGGCTCTGGGACGGCGTGCTGCTGGTCAGTGCCACCCCCGGCTTCTACGAACTCAAGCGCACGCGCACCCAGCCCCCCATCTTCGACTGAGGTGCAAGGAGGGGCCCCCTGTTAACGCCTCAGGCATAGCAGGGGGCCCCGTTTAACAGCGCCGAGCCCCGCGCCGCCCGTCACCGGGCCGGTGCGGGGCTCGTTTCACCGGGTGTTCCCGCCGGCGGCCCGATCGTCGCCGCACCCGGCAGTTCCTGGAGGCGTTCCGCATGGGTAAGCACCGCCGCCTGTCCGACGACGTACCGCCGGCGGCGGCCGAGGACTCCGGTGCGACGTACTGGTCGGTGGCCGAGGGCGACTGGTCCGGCGGCCCGCCCGAACTGGCCGACCTGCTGGCTCCACCGATCGTGGTCGGGGTGGCCCGGGTGGTGGCCACCTCGCGGATGACTCCGCCGGAGGCGGCCCGCCCCGGCCGCGCGACAGCCCGCTCCTCCGCCGGCCATCCGGCCGCTGCGGGCGCGACGACGGTACGCCTCAACGCCGGCCCTCACCCGTCCGCGCCGCCCCGTCGCCCGGCCGGTCCCGGCCGCCACCGCGACCCCGTCGCCTGACTGTTAACCGGGGGCCCCGCCTCTACCGGAGGCGTTAACCGGGGGCCCCTCCTTTCACCTGGTGGAAGGAGGCGAGTCCGGTGACCGGGGTGGGGTGGGCGCGGGTAGCGTCAGCGGACATGACGGTCGTGCATCCGATCGCCCGGGCCTGGATCACCACTGGCGGCACCGGCGCGCAGAACTACGACGAGTTCGCCGACGACGCGGAGATCACCGCCATCGTCGAAGCGAATCCGCACAGTGCCCTGGGCATCGAGATGCCCCACCGGGCGCCGGGCAGCCTGGGGAAGTCCTTCCTCGACGCGCTCCCGGACGCGGTGTCCCGCCTCGCCGAGGCCAAGGCGGACGGCAGCTACACCCCGGCCGAGCAGGTGGTGGTGCTCTACCGGATCAGCGCGCCGGGGGAGGAGAACGCGTACGGACTGTGGGCGATGGTCGACACCGACCAGATCTCCACCCGCGCCGACGAGCCGGGCCTGGTGATCCGCAACGAGGATGTGTTCATCGCCAAGGTGCGGGAGCGCGTCGCGCTGGCGGAGGCCGTCGGCCACCTGCTCTCACCCGTACTCCTGCTCCAGACCGGGCGTGGCGACGAGCTGCACGCGGCGCTCGCGGCGGCGACCGAGACGGCCGGTGCGCCCGCCGCCACCGACGTCGACCAGTCCGGCCGGACGCACGCGATCTGGCTGGTCGGCCCCGGCCCCGCGCAGGACGAGCTGACCGCGCTGGCCGGCGGCGGCGAGCTGGTGGTCGCCGACGGCAACCACCGCAGCCTGGCCGCGCAGACCGGCGGCTTCCCGCGCTTCCTCGCGGTGGTCACCACGCCCGCGTCGGTCGCCATCCAGCCCTACAACCGGCTGGTCAGCGAGCTGACCACCACCCCGGACGAGCTGCTCGACCGGCTCCGCGCCGCCGGCGCCGAGGTCACCGAGGCCGCCGGCCCGGTCGGCGTGCCGGCCACCGGCGGCGCCGTCCACCTGCACCTCGCCGGCCGGGGGTACGCGGTGACGCTGCCGCACGTCGCCGCCGGCCGGCTGGAGAACCTCGACCACGCGCTCGTCGAGCGGCTGCTGCTGCGCGACGCGCTGGGCCTCGACCCGGGCGACAAGCGGATCACGTACGTGGGCGGCGACTACCCGGCGAGCTGGCTCACCGGTGAGGTCGACGCCGGCCGGGCCGAGCTGGCCGTGCTGGTGGCGCCGGTGACGGTGGACGACTTCGTCGCGGTCAACCTGGCCCGGGAGAAGATGCCGCGCAAGAGCACCTGGTTCACCCCGAAGGCGCGGGCCGGCCTGGTCGTCGCCGAGCTGCCCCGCTGAGCACCCGTGTGACGAATCCGCCTCCGGGTCGCCGCCCGCGCGTCGGCCCGGGGGCGGGCCTGTCAGACTGCGCGGTATGCGCGTCTATCTGGGATCCGACCACGCCGGTTTCGAGCTGAAGGTGCACCTGGCCAACCATCTGGCCAAGCAGGGCTACGAGGTGGTGGACGTGGGTCCGCACGCCTTCGACCCGGACGACGACTACCCGGCGTTCTGCCTGCACACCGGCGACCGGGTGGTCGGCGACCCGGGCAGCCTCGGCGTGGTGATCGGCGGGTCCGGCAACGGCGAGCAGATCGCCGCGAACAAGGTGGCCGGCGTCCGGGCGGCGCTCGCCTGGAACATCGACACCGCGCAGCTGTCCCGGGAGCACAACGACGCCAACGTGGTCGCGATCGGCGCGCGACAGCACACGCTGGACGAGGCGACCGCCCTGGTCGAGGCGTTCCTGACGACGGCGTTCTCCGGCAATCCCCGGCACAGCCGGCGCATCGCCCAGGTGGCCGACTACGAGCAGAGCCGGCGGCTGCCCGAACTGCCGGCCTGACGCGTCCGGCCGGGCGCCGGGAACCCGGCGCGACACACGTCATCAAGCGGTCGTCAGCGTCCGCCGCGCGGCAGGTCCTCGCGGGGCACCCAGTTGCGGCGCACCAGCACCACCCGCGCCTCGGCCGCGGCGAGGTCGTCCTCGCTGGGGCGGGCGGCGTCCCGGGCCCGCAGCGCGGCGGTGACGCTCACCTGCGACGACCCCGAGCCGACGAGACCACGTAGCCCCCGTTCGCCGTCGTCGGCGGACGGGGCGCCGCGACGCCCGCGAGGCTCCGACGACTCCAGCTCGGCGCGTCTGGCGCCGCGCGGCGCCCTGGAGCCGTCGTCCGACGATTCCGGCTCGGCGCGTCTGGCGCCGCGCGGCGCCCTGGAGCCGTCGTCCGACGATTCCGGCTCGGCGCGTCTGGCGCCGCGCGGCGCCCTGGAGCCGTCGTCCGACGATTCCGGCTCGGCGCGTGTGACTCCGCGCGGCGGTCGGGGGGTGACGTCGTCGTCGACCGCGGCCGTGGTCGCGCTCAGCTCTCCGGCCGCCGACGGCTCAATCGCCTCGCCGTGATGCCGCAGTCTCCGCCGCCGCCGCTCCGCCTCGCCCACCCCCCGACCGTACCGCCCAACCGGGCCGCTCACCGGCCTCGTCCGTCCGCGTCCACGCCGGACGATCATGAAGTTGCGGGGACGATTCGGACACGCCGCACCGCCAGCCTCATGATCGCCGACCCGGGGCGGGACCGGGTGGGTCAGAAGTTCTCCATCGGGGACGGGGCGCGGTGCCAGGTGAAGGCGGGGGTGGCGGCGGTCAGCGTGTCCGGGAGCAGTTCGCGGACCCGGCCGGCGGCGGCCAGCGCGGCCGGCGTGGTGCCGCCCAGCAGAAGTTCGCCCAGCGCGCGGACGTCGCAGGCCAGCCCGGCCGGCGCGGTGGTGGCCGTGCACTCGGCGCCGGCCGGCCCGCCGACCAGCCGCCAGCGGCCGGTGTTCTCCGGCAGCAGCTCGTCGGTGACCTCGATCACCACGTCCACGTCGGCGGCGTAGCGCCGGGCGGCGAGCGCGGCCGGCACGTCCACCACCCGCACCCAGAGCGCGTCGGCGAGCTGCGGGGCCAGTTGGCGCGGCTCGTCCACCAGGCGCAGCAGCGGCTCGTCCACGGCGGCGGTCGGGAACGACAGCCGCCGGGTCAGGTCGACCGAGAGCAGCAGCCGCCACAGCGCCAGCGACGCCTCCGGGGTGACGGCCACCACCTCGCCGACCTGCACCTCGCCCCGGGGGACGTCGCCGACCCACTCCTCCTTCGTCCGGTAGAGCGCATAGCCGTCGAGCCCGTCCGGCCCGTGGTGCAGCAGCACCCGGCGCTCCGTGGCGCCGCCCCGGCGTCCCTTCGCGTCCAACAGCACGTACGCCCACCAGCGCTCGTCCCGCCGGGACCAGCCGGGGCGGTCGGCGCGCGCCCGCTCGTACAGTCGGGCCAGCTCGTCGGTGTGCGGGGCCGGCCGGTCCAGGCGCAGCCTGCCCTCGGCGGGCGTCGGGGCGGGCAGCCGCAGCCCGGTGGTGTCCGCGGTCAGCATCAGCCGCTGCGCCGCCGAGCCGTAGCCGAAGCGGGGATAGATGCGGCCCTCGCTGGCCCAGAGCACCGCGACCGGCTCCCGCCCGGCGTCGCGGATCTCCCGCAACTGCCGCCGCATCAGGCCGGTGAGCAGGCCGCGACGGCGGTGTGTCGGGGCGACCGCCACCATGCTCACGTGCGCGGCCGGTACGCTCCCGCCCGGGACGGCCAGGTCGCGGCTGAACGCGCCGGCGTGCGCGACCGCCGTCCCGCCGTCGCGGATCAGCAGGGAGCGTTCCGGCTCGAAGATCGGGCGCTCGACCTCCTGCACCTCGGGGTCGGTGTCGCCGTGGAAGCAGAGCGCCAGGAAGGCGGCGATCTCGTCGAAGTCGTCGGCCCGGGGCACCACCGCGTCGGTCATCGCCCGTGTCTACCCCATCGCCGTCGGGGTCGGCACCCTATTTGCCGGGTGGCTACCCTCGACAGCGGAGGCGGACGTCGGTCGAGGGGGAGGACGAAGCATGGCGGACCAGACACAGCCGTGGGCGGAGCGCACCGTGGAGGTGCCGCCCCAGCCGGGGGTGGTGCCTTCCCAGCGGGACGCGTTCCAGCGCGGGGTGGCGGCGGTCGGCCGGCCGCGTACGCCCCGGACGGAACAGTTCCCCACCGTGGAGCACGGGGTGTCCGGTGACTGGGCCGACGCGTCGACGCCCCGCCGGTCGATGAGCTGGCACCTCGCCCAGGCCCGCCGGGGCGGGGAGTGGAGCGCGGCGGGTGCCCTGTTCGCGTTCGTCTGCTGGGGCATCTGGGCGATCTCCGGCCGGGGTAACCTGGTCGCCCCGCTGCTCACGTTCGTGCTCAGCCTGCTCACCGCCGTCGGCCTGTTCGCGTTGGCCCGGCTGCTCGGCCGGTTGATCCTGGAGCGGCAGCTCGGCCGGGTGCGCCGCAGCGCGCGGGGCGCGCACATGATCACCGCGCTGTTCCTGGCCGGTGTCGGGGTGGCCTACCTCCAGCAGACCGAGTGGGTGGTCTCGGCCTGGAACTGGGTCACCGGCAACTGACGTCCGGGACGCGCGGGCCGGTCGGCTTCGGTGCCGCCGCCCGCGCGTCGTCCGTCGACACGTCGGGCCGCCCCCGGGGAACGGCCCGCACGCGGACGGGTCAGAAGACGGTGGTGACCCCGGCCGCCTTGCAGGCCGCGTTGAAGTCCTCGCCGGCCTTCGCCATCGCGGGGTTGTCGGCGGCGGTGGCCGGGTCCGGCGCCGCCGCGGCCTTGGTGACCTCCACGCTGAACCGGCGCAGGGCGGCGGCCGCCTCGCCGTCACCAGCGGTCCTGGTCAGCGCGCTGACCTTCTGTCCCAGCTCGGTCATGATCTTCGCGAGCTGCGTGTTCGCGTCGCCGCCGGACTGCATCGCGGTGACCAGCTTCGCCCGCATCTCGTCGCTGGTCTTCTTCGCGGACGTGCAGAGTTCCCGGTCACCGACGGCGTTCGCCGCGGCCGGCGAGGAGGGCGCGGCGGAGCGGGTGGCGGGGGCGGCGGACGGGGTCGGGGCGGTGGAGGTCGCCGCGGCGTCGGCGTTCGTCGAGGTGCCCTCGCCGCCGCAGGCGGTGAGCGCCGTGGCCGCGAGGCAGGCCAGGACGACAGGGAAAATGCGCATCGGTTTCACGTGGGCGCACGCTAGTCGATGCCGATTTCATGATCAACGAGGATGTGCGGGCGCTCGCCGCGGGCGGGCGGCGTGCCGCCGCCCGCCCGGGCCCGGTCGCGGTACGCCGCGACGCCGGCCGTCACTCCACCAGGACGGCGCTCGCATTACCCGGCGCCGCCCGGTTCATCCGTCGCCCGTTGGGCTGAGGGCTCACTGCTCCTCGGCGTCGGCCTTCGGCGAGGCGACCCGCGCGGCGGGTTCCTCGACCCCCGGCTCGCCCCCACCGGGCGCCACCATGCCGTCGTAGTTGTAGACCACACCGTCGTCGCCGTGCTGCTGCGTGGTCTTGACGTAGCGGTGGATCATGCCGTCGATCTCGATCTCCATCAGGGCCTGGTCACCCGCGTCCTGGGTGCTGCCGCCCCTGGGACCGCCCACCAGGTACGCCTTCGTGTTCGTCGCCAGGTGGCCGCCCTACCCCCGCCCGCGGGCCGGAAACCGCGGTCCCCGGCCGACGTGCCGACCGGGGACCGCCCGGGTCAACGCGTCCCGGCCGCGTGGTCGCGGGCGACCCGGACCAGTTCCACCAGGCCGCCGGCGTACTCCTGGGACTCGCTGTGCGCCTCGTCGAAGGGCGGCTGGAAGCCGACGCCCTCCCACTGCCCGGTGGCCTCGTTCCAGCGGTCGTTGCCGACCTCGAAGTCCCAGGCGAAGATGCCCAGCTCGTAGTAGAGCTGGTCGGCGGAGTTGCCGGCCGCCGAGTAGAGCACGTCGGCGACCGGGCCGGTCTGCGACGGCCAGGTGACCGTGCCGCGCTCGGTGGCGATGGCCCCGACGATGCGGCGCGCGCTGGCCAGGAAGAGCGTCGACTCGTCGATCGACGGCCGCGGCAACGTCACCCGGCCGTCCGCCCGGTACGCGCCGGGCGGCCACATGAAGTAGCCGCCGTAGGAGTGCACGTTCATCGCGAACCTGATGTTGGGGTGGGCCCGGGCCAGGTCGATCACGTTGCGGCTCTCCGCCTCGGACAGCTCGGCGGTGCCGGCGTAGTTGCCGGACAGGCAGTTGGCGCTGGCGCCCACGTACCCGTCGAACAGCGACCCGACCGTGTAGTTGCGGTTGACGTCCACGCCCCAGGTGGTGCGGTACCTCGGGTCGCGGGCGGTGCCGGTGCAGTGGTTGACCAGGTTCTTGCGCTGGAGGTTGTAGTCGTGGAACGAGTAGTTCGCGCCGTCCGGGTTCACGGTCGGGATCACGAACACGTCGACCTGCTCCAGCAGTTGCCGGGTCGCCGCGTCGGTGCGGGCGTTGGCCAGCAGCCGTTCCGCGAACTCCAGCGTGACCAGCGGCGTCGCCCACTCCCGGGCGTGCTCCTGCGAGTACGCGAGCACCCCGACCCGGGAGCCGTCCCGGTGCTTGCCGATCCGCAGCGCCTGCACGGTCCACGGGCGGGTCGGCACCTCGGTGCCCTGGAGGCCGTCGTCGAGGCGTACCGGGCCGGCCACCGGCATCGGCAGCCCGGCCGAGCCGTCCTCCACGATGGCCCGGAAGCGGCTGCCCTGCCGCGCGTTGATCGCGGCGGCGACGTCGTCGGTGCTGCTGGTCACCTTGCCGGCGGCGTCGGTGGCCAGGGAGACCGTGAGCACCCGGTCCCGGTACCGGACGGTCAGCGGCCGGCTGGCCCGACCCGGGTCGACGGTACGCGCCTGCACGCCGTTCATGCCCTGGTCGCCGAAGCGCACCGACTCCACGACCAGGGCGGCGACGGCCGGGTCGCCGAGGTACGTGGCGGCGGTGCGGCGGTAGCCCTGGGTGCGGTTCGGCAGGTCGATGACGTCGACCAGGTCGCGGTACTGGCGGCCCAGCCGGGCGATCCGCGCCCTGATGTCGACGGGCGTCAGGTAGGCGTCGATGAAGTCCTTCTGGTAGCCGGCCGGCTGCGGCGGCGGGGTGGCGTCCGGCCAGCGTGCCGGAGTGACCGGCCGGCTCGTACCACCCAGGCTGGAGGTGGCGGTGAACTGCACCGGCCGGCCGGGCACCGGCTGCGGCAGCGCGTAGTGGTACTGGTACTCGCCGGAGTCCTCGAACCGGTACAGCGGGAAGGAGCCGGTGGCGCCGTCCGCCGTCCGCCAGCTCACCGTGATCTCCACGTCCGGGTCGTCGGTGGCGGTGGTGGCCACCTGAGCCTGGAGGAACGTCCTGCCGCCGGTGGTCCACCAGTACGCCTGGAGGAACTGGAGCGTGTCGGTGCCGTCGGCGGCGCGCAGTCCGGCGCGGGTACGGGCCTGCGCCGCGCGGGTGCTCTCGGCGAGCCGCCGGGCGCCGTCGTCGGCGCGCTGCACCACCTGGAGCGCGCTCGCCCCCTGCCGGGTGAGGTCGGCGAGCTGCCGGCCGGTGAGGACGAGGTCGGCGACCGGGTGCCCGTCGCGGGAGCGGGGTCGGTTGGCCAGGTCGGCGCCGGCGGCGACCAGGCGGGCGAGCTGCGTCTCGTCGGCCAGGCGTACCCGGACCAGGGCGGTCTCGGTGGGGGCGAGGGTGATCGCGGGTGCGGCCGGCGCGGCCACGCCGGGACCGGGGTGGGACAGGGCGGCGGTGATCAGGATGCCGGTGGTGGCGAGTGCGGTCCACCGTCGTCGGACGAACAAGGTGCCTCCTGACGGACGTCGATCTCACTGACCACCAGACCAGTCGAGACATCGATGCCTGTCAAGCTCACTTTCGGTCGCGCCGGTCGCGCCGGTCGCGCCGGTCAGCCGGCGAACCGGTCAGCCGGCGAACCGGTACAGCCGGAACTCCTTCTCCGCGCCGCACACCAGCACCTCGGTGGTCCAGGAACACGACTCGCTGCGGATCTGCTTCACCTCGCCCATCTCGACCGGCTTGCCGTCCACCGCCAGCCCGGCGAGGACACGGTCGTCCTCGTAGCCGCTGGGCGCCTTGCCGAAGAGCAGCAGATTGCCGGCGTCCAGCCGGACCGCGACCCCGTCCCGGTCGCGCAGCACCGCCGTGCCGTCCGGGGTGAACACCGTCACCGCGTCCCGGGGCGAGTCCCGCGCGGCCAGCAGATGGTCGCCGAGCGGGACCAGCCGCTGCGCCCCCGGGGCCGGCCAGCGCCGGCTGTCCTCGCCGTCCGCCACGACCACCACCCGGGTGCCGTCGGCGCCCGCGCTCGGCACCTCCAACAGGCAGGCGCGATGCTCACCACAGGTGACCAGCGCCCGCGCCCGGCTGTCCCGTTCGGTCGCCTCGTACCGCACGTCCGGCGTGCCGAGACCGCCGAGGTCGTAGGAGACCAGCCGCAGGCCCCGGTCGCTCTCCGCCACGTACAGCCGGTCGTCCCGGGCGGCCACCGGGTCGTCCAGGTCGGCCACGTTGCCCCGGCTGCGCAGGATCTTCCCGTCGTCCATGGCCACCACCCGCACCGAACGGTCCGCGCCCACCTGGACCAGCCGGTCGGCCTCGCCGGCCCACGGCGCACGCGGCGAGCCGTCCGGGTACGCCGTGCCGTCGAGCGCCGCCCCGGTGGCGACCGGCACCACCACGGTCCGGGCGTCGCCGTACTCGGTGCGCGGGTTGTCCTTCGACCACCGCTGCCGGCCGTTGTCCAGCCGCAAGCCGACCAGGCGGTTGCCGGCGCGGTCCAGCCGGACCACCGTGTCGGCGCCGACGAAGATCTGGTCGTCGCCCTGGATGCCGACCTCCCACCGCTGCTCGCCCGAGTCGCCGTCGAGCACCGCGAACGGTCGGGGGGTGCTGGTGCCGGACGCGTCGGCCACCGCGGCCACCCCGTCGGGCAGCGCCCGGATCCCCGCCCACCGGTCGGCGCTCGCCCGGGTCTGCTTCTCCCAGATCCGCCGGCCGGTGGCGGTGTCCACGGCGACCACGTTCAGTCGGTTGTCCGGCCGCGACCAGGCCAGGTAGGCGCGGTCGGCGAGCGTCGCGGTGAACATCTCAGCCGGCCGCTCGTCGCCCGCGGCCACGGTCCCGACCAGCTCCGGCGGGTGGAAGTCCAGCGCCGGGTGCCGGTCCCGGAACACCCAGAGCAGCGTCGCCGCCGTCACGCCGACCACCGCGAGCGCGGCGCCCAGCGCGAGCCACCGACCCCGCCGGCCGCCGCCGGAGGACGCGCCGTCCGGCGTGCCGGCACCGCCCGCCGAAGGCCCCCAACCCGGGGGTACGCCGGGCGCGGCGTACGTCGGCGCGGGCTGCCCGGCCGACGTCGCGGGAGCACCGCTCCCGGCGTACGCCGGCGCGTGCCGGGCGGGCGGCGCGGCGTACCCCGGAGGGGTGGGGCCGGCCACGTCGGCGACCAGCGTGCCGTGCGGGCCGCCGGGCGCGGTGGTCGCCGCCCCGGCGGGCGTGCCGGCGACGGTGGTCGCCGCACCGACGGTCGCCGCCCGGTCCTCGGGCGTCGGGCCGGGCGTCGGGTGGGCCACGGTCGGGTCCGGCGTCGACGAGCCGGCGGCCGGTGCTCCCGCCGGCGGGCCCCCCGCCGGGGCGGCGAGGCTCCCGGCGGGCGGCCGGGCACCGGGCCGGCCGGCCCGGCGGGGCAGCGGCAGATCGGTCAGCGCCCCCTCGGCGACCGGGAGTTCCGGCTGCTCCAGCACGGTCGGCGCGATGCCCAGCTCGGCGTGGAGCATCCGGGCCACCAGCGGGATCCGGGTGGAGCCGCCGACCAGGAACAGGCCGGAGAGCTGCTCGGGCCGCACCCCGGCGGCGGCGGTCACCTGCCGGGTCTCGGCGACCGCGCGGGTGAGCAGCGGCGCGGCGAGACGCTCGAAGTCCTCCCGGGCCAGCGGCACGGCCGCCTCCACCCCCGGCACGGCCACCGGCGCGACCAGCACCCGGGAGAGCATCTCCTTGGCCCCGCGCACGTTGTCCCAGAGCTGCTGCCGGTCGCGCCGGTCGGCGGTGGTCGCCGGGTCGGTCAGCCGGGCCCAGCGCCCGGGGTGGGCCGGACCCACCAGCTCGCCGAGCCGCCCGAGCAGGGCCGCGTCCAGGTCGAGGCCGCCCAGGTCGGCGATCCCGCCGGTGGCGACCAGGTGGAAGCCGGAGTCGCCCCACGGGTCGGCGCCCTCATTGCGCAGCACGGCCACGTCGAGCGTGCCGCCGCCGAAGTCGAACACGGCCACCGCGCCACCCACCGGCACCGGCCGGCGCAGCACCTGGGTGAAGTAGCGGGCCGCGGCCACCGGCTCGCGCAGCAGGCGGGTGCCGGGCGCGATCGGTCCGGCGAGCGTGTGCTCGGCGGCGGCCGGCCAACCGGCCAGTTCCAGCGCGTCGTGCAGCACCTGCCGCCGGGCCGGCGACCAGGCCGCCGGATGCGTCACCACCGCCGGGGGCAGCAGACCGACCGCGACCACCGCGGCGTCCGCGACCGTCCGCAGCGCCGTGGCCAGCAGCTCCGCCGGCCGGTACGCCCGCCCGCCCAGCTCGACGGTCTCCTCGTCGACCCGCCGTTTCGGGTTCGGCTCGTAGCCGGCCGGGTCGGCCTGGGCCAGGCGCTGGGCGTCCCGCCCGACGTGCAGGTGGCCGGCGGTGTCGGCGTACACGCCGGACGGCAGGATCGGGTGGCCGTCCACCAGCAGCGGCCGGGTGGTCCCGTCCGGCCGGCGCAGCACCGCCACCGTGTTCGAGGTGCCGAGGTCCACGCCGAGGGCGAAACCGTCCTGCTGGCCTGACATCCGTCACTACCTCCACCCGACGAGGGCACGTCCGGCCCCGCATCGTACGCAGCCCGCGCCGCCCCGAACCTCGCCCGGTACGCGGAATCGGGTGGCCCGGTCGGCCGGTCAGCGCCTACCGTCGCCGCCATGAGGGTGCTCTCCGTGAACGTGGGCCGGCCCCGACCCAACCCCTGGAAGGGGCTCGGGGCGACCGGCATCGACAAGCGACCCGTCGACGGCCCGGTCGCGGTCAGCGCGCCCGGTCCGAAGGGCGCCGGCGAGGTCGGTCTGGCCGGTGACCGGGTCTACGACGTGGCCCACCACGGCGGCACCGACCAGGCGGTCTACGCGTACGCCCGGGAGGATCTGGACCGCTGGCAGGCCGAGCTGGGCCGGCCGCTGGGCAACGGCAGTTTCGGGGAGAACCTGACCACCACCGGGGTGGACGTGAACGGCGCGCGGGTCGGTGAGCGGTGGCGGGTCGGGGCCGACCTCGTCCTGGAGGTCTCCTGCGCGCGCATCCCGTGCGGCACGTTCCAGGGTTGGCTGGGCGAGCAGGGCTGGATCAGACGGTTCACCGAGGCCACGGTGCCGGGCGCCTACCTGCGGGTGGTCGAGCCGGGCGCGGTCCGGGCCGGCGACCCGGTGGAGGTCGTGCACCGGCCGGACCACGAGGTGACAGTGGCGTTCCTGTTCCGGGCCGTGACGCGGGAGCCGGACCTGCTGCCCCGGGTGCTGGTGGCCGACGCGCTGCCGGCGGAGGACGCGGAACGGATCCGGAGACGACTCGGCGGCTGACCGCCGGCCGGGCGGTGGAGCGGTGGAGCGGGCGACGGGAATCGAACCCGCGTAGTCAGTTTGGAAGACTGAAGCTCTACCATTGAGCTACGCCCGCGAGCGCCTCGCTGTCGCGGGGCGCGCCCGACAGCCTACCGAATGCCGGAGCCGGACGCGCAGTGCCCACCCTCGCCCCGGTCACCCACCCGGGGGCCCGGACGGCATACACTCTTTGTCGCCACGGGGTGTGGCGCAGCTTGGTAGCGCACTCGCTTTGGGAGCGAGGGGCCGTGGGTTCAAATCCCGCCACCCCGACTGTCGTTCGCGACCGGATCGTCCCGGGAACCGCCGGTTTCGCCGCGCGGTACCCGGGCCCTGCCGATGCCGCAGGCCGACTCGCCTACACTCGATGCGCGCAATCACGCCCCAGAATCGACACCCAGATCCGTCAAGGAGTACGCCTGTGAAGAGCACCGTCGAGACTCTGAGCCCGACGCGCGTGCGGCTCGCCATCGAGGTGCCGTTCGTCGAGCTCGAGCCGAGCCTCAAGAAGGCGTACCGGGAGATCGGGCAGCAGGTCCAGGTTCCCGGCTTCCGCCGGGGCAAGGTTCCCAGCGCCGTGATCGACCAGCGGGTGGGCCGGGGGACCGTCCTCAACGAGGCGATCCAGGAGGCCATCCCGCAGAACATCCTCGCCGCGGTCCGGGAGCACGACCTCAAGACGCTCGGCCGTCCCGAGGTCGACATCACCGAGTTCAACGACGGTGACTCGCTCAACTTCACCGCCGAGGTCGACGTCCGTCCGGAGATCACCCTGCCGGACCCGGCCACCATCGAGGTGACCGTCGACGAGATCGAGATCGCCGACAGCGAGATCGACGAGCAGGTCAACAGCCTGCGCGAGCGGTTCGCCACGCTGAAGACGGTGGAGCGCGCCGCCCAGGACGGCGACTTCGTCCAGATCGACCTGAACGCGACCGTCGACGGCGAGGACGTCCCCGGCGGTTCGGCGAGCAACATCTCGCACGAGGTCGGCAGCAAGCAGCTCCTGCCGGGGCTGGACGAGGCGCTTGTCGGCCTGGCCGCCGGCGACAGCACCACCTTCACCACCCAGCTCGTCGGCGGCGACTTCGCCGGCCGGGACGCCGAGGTGGCGGTGACCGTCCGCACGGTGAAGGAGAAGGAGCTCCCCGAGCTCGACGACGACTTCGCGCAGATGGCCAGCGAGTTCGACACCATCGAGGAGCTGCGCGCCGACCTGCGTGAGCGGGTCACCCGCGGCAAGCAGGTCGAGCAGATCTACGCCGCCCGGGACAAGGCGCTGGAGCAGATGGTGGCCGCCGCCGAGGTGCCGGCGCCGGAGGGTGTCGTCAAGGAGGAGGTCGAGAGCCGTAAGGCCGCGATGGTCGACCAGCTCGAGCGCATCGGCGCCTCCCTGGAGGAATACCTCGCCGCGGAGGAGAAGACCGAGGAGCAGATCGACGCCGAGCTGACCGAGGCGGCGACCGACGGCGTCAAGATCCAGCTGCTGCTGGACACGCTCGCCGACGCGGAGGACGTGCAGGTCTCCGACGACGAGTTCGGCCACGAGATCGTGCACCGGGCGCAGCGCGCCGGCATGGCCCCGCAGCAGTACTACGACCAGCTCGCCCGCTCCGGCGCCGCCGCTGCCGTCTTCGGTGACGTCCGTCGGGGCAAGGCGCTGGCCGCGGTGATGGAGAAGATCAAGATCAAGGACGCGGCGGGCAACGAGGTCTCCCTCGACGCGCTGCGGGCCCAGAACGAGGCCGAGCACGACCACCAGCACTGACCGTTGCGGCGACGGCCGCCGTCCCGCGCTGCGCGCCGGGCGGCGGCCGAAACCCTTTCCGGGGTACGCCGAGCGGGTGACTGCGCTGAGAGCGAACAGTGCCCCGACCGGGAGTACGCCCGTAGGGCGAGCGGTTAGTGTCGGACAGGACGGTACGGAGAGCGAAGGGCTGCCATGACCGACATGCACATCCCCAAGAAGTCGCTCCGGGCGATCGAGGCCCGCGGTGGCGACTCCATTGGCAACCTCGACGACTCGGTCTACAACCGGTTGCTCAAGGAACGCATCATCTTCCTGGGCAGCGAGGTGAACGACCAGGTGGCCAACCGCATCTGCGCGCAGCTGCTGCTGCTCGCCGCGGAGGACCCGGACCGCGACATCTTCCTCTGGATCAACTCGCCGGGTGGCTCGGTCTACTCCGGCATGGCGATCTACGACACCATGCAGTACATCGACAACGACGTGTCGACCGTGGCCATGGGCATGGCCGCCTCGATGGGTCAGCTGCTGCTCTGCGCCGGCACCAAGGGCAAGCGCTACGCCCTGCCGCACGCGCGGATCATGATGCACCAGCCCTCGGGTGGCCTCGGCGGCACCGCGTCGGACATCGCGATCCAGGCCGAGCAGATGCTCTACACCAAGCGGATGTTCCAGGAGCGGGTCGCGCACCACACCGGCCAGTCCCAGGCGCAGATCGAGGCGGACTCGGACCGCGACCGCTGGTTCACCGCCCAGGAGGCCATGGACTACGGCTTCATCGACAAGGTGATCATCGGGGCCACGCAGGTTCCGGATGGCGCCGGGACCCTGAGCTGACCGAGGAGCTGACGATGACCGACCTGAGCCTGCCGCCCCAGTTCGCGGCCGTGCACAACCGCTACGTCCTGCCGTCGTTCGTCGAGCGCACGTCGTACGGGATGAAGGAGTCCAACCCCTACAACAAGCTCTTCGAGGACCGGATCATCTTCCTCGGGGTCCAGGTGGACGACGCGTCGGCCAACGACGTGATGGCCCAGCTGCTGACGCTTGAGGGCACCGACCCGGACCGCGACATCATCATGTACATCAACTCGCCCGGCGGCTCCTTCACCGCCATGACGGCGATCTACGACACCATGCAGTACGTCCGGCCGGACATCTCGACCGTCTGCCTCGGGCAGGCGGCCAGCGCGGCGGCGGTCCTGCTCGCGGCCGGCACGCCGGGCAAGCGCATGGCGCTGCCGAACTCGCGGATCATCATCCACCAGCCGGCCACCGAGGGCGGCTACGGCCAGGGGTCGGACATCGAGATCCAGGCCCGGGAGATCCTGCGGATGCGGACGCAGCTGGAGGACATGCTGTCCCGCCACTGCAACCGGCCGATCGAGCAGGTCCGTAAGGACATCGACCGTGACAAGATCATGACGGCCGAGGAGTCCAAGGAGTACGGGCTTGTCGACACCATCCTGACCAGCCGCAAGAAGGGTCTGCTGGCGAGTCACGCCGCGGGCTGAACACGAACGGGGTCGGAGGTCGGTCGGGGGCGGTTCCCGACCGACCTCTGACACACCCGTTTTGGGGGTCGGAGAAAGCCCGGCCACCGGGTAACGTCGGGTCCGTACCGTTCAGGGGTCGGATCGGGTGGATTCGACAGCACAGCATGACGACAGGACGGACGGGCGCGGTGGCGTCCGCAGGTCAGGGCCGGCGCTCCGGCCGATGAGTGCAGGGAGAACGTAGGTGGCACGGATCGGTGACGGCGGCGACCTACTGAAGTGCTCCTTCTGTGGCAAGTCACAGAAGCAGGTCAAGAAGCTCATCGCGGGCCCCGGGGTCTACATCTGCGACGAGTGCATCGATCTCTGCAACGAGATCATCGAGGAGGAGCTGGCCGAGTCCGGCGAGGTGAAGTGGGAAGAGCTTCCCAAGCCGATGGAGATCTGCCAGTTCCTCGACAACTACGTCGTCGGTCAGGAGCAGGCCAAGAAGGCGCTCGCCGTCGCGGTCTACAACCACTACAAGCGGATCCAGGCCGAGGCCGCGGGCGCGCCCGGTTCCGGCAGTGACGGCGTCGAGCTGGCCAAGTCCAACATCATGCTGCTCGGTCCCACCGGCTGCGGTAAGACCCACCTGGCGCAGACCCTGGCCCGGATGCTGAACGTCCCGTTCGCGATCGCGGACGCCACCGCGCTCACCGAGGCGGGCTACGTCGGCGAGGACGTGGAGAACATCCTCCTCAAGCTGATCCAGGCCGCCGACTACGACATCAAGCGCGCCGAGACCGGCATCATCTACATCGACGAGGTCGACAAGATCGCCCGCAAGTCGGAGAACCCGTCGATCACGCGCGACGTCTCCGGCGAGGGCGTCCAGCAGGCGCTGCTGAAGATGCTGGAGGGCACGGTGGCCAACGTGCCGCCGCAGGGTGGTCGTAAGCACCCGCACCAGGAGTTCATCCAGATCGACACCACAAACGTACTGTTCATCTGCGGTGGCGCGTTCGCCGGCCTCGACCAGATCATCGAGTCGCGCACCGGCTCGGGCGGCACCGGCTTCGGCGCCCGGCTCCGGTCGGTGTCGGAGCGGTCGACCGACGACATCTTCAGCCAGGTCATGCCGGAAGACATGTTGAAGTTCGGGCTGATCCCCGAGTTCATCGGCCGACTCCCGGTGATCACCAACGTGCGCAGCCTGGACCGGGGCGCCCTGGTGAAGATCCTCACCGAGCCGCGCAACGCGCTGGTCCGGCAATACCAGCGCCTCTTCGAGCTGGACGGCGTCGAGCTGGAGTTCGAGCAGCCGGCGTTGGAGGCCATCGCCGATCAGGCGATGCTGCGCGGCACCGGCGCCCGGGGCCTGCGGGCGATCATGGAGGAGGTGCTCCTCTCCGTGATGTACGAGGTGCCGAGCAACCCCGACGCCGCCCGGGTGCTGATCACCCGCGAGGTCGTCCTGGAGAACGTCAACCCGACGATCGTGCCCCGTGAGTTCACCGGCCGGCGTCGCCGGGACCGCGAGGAGAAGTCGGCCTGACCGCCCGTCGCGACCGCGCCCGGGTCAGCTCGGGCGCGGTCCGCGTGAGCGGGTCCGGCGGTCCCACTCGCCCGACGGGGTGACCGCCACCATCATCAGTCGCACCGGCTCGTCGCCGGCCGTGCGGTAGCCGTGCTCCCGGTCGGCGTGGAACTCCACCGTCTCGCCGGCGTCCACCCGGTGGTCGACGCCGTCGACGGTGACCGTGACGGCGCCGTCCAGCACGTGCAGGATCTCCCGGGTGCCGTGGGCGTGGTCGGGGGAGTGCAACGCCTCGCCGGGCCGCATCCGCCAGTCCCAGAGCTCCACCAGGTCGGGTTCGCCCAGACCGCTGAGCAGGCGGGCGACGCCGCCGTGCGCGCCGCGCCACAGCACCGGCGCCTGGTCCGCCGGGGTGATCCGGACGGTGCTCTCCTCGACCGGCTCCAGCAGTCGCGCCATGCTGACCCCGAACGCGTCCGCGACCCGGCAGAGCGTGCCGATGCTCGGGTTGGTGCGGGCGCCCTCGATCTGCACCAGCATCCCCTTGCTGACCCCGGACCGGCCGGCGAGTTCCTCGAAGGACCAGCCGCGTGCGGCTCGCAGTTCGCGTACCTGCCGGGCGACCGCGGCGGTCACCGCGCTCACCCGCCCACCGCTCTCGGTCATCATACTATCCTTCACGGTCACTATTGTGGTACGACTGCCGGATGCTTCCCATTGTGCTCGCCGCGGTTTCCGCGATCGCGTTCGGCACGGCCGACTTCTCCGGCGGCAAGGCCTCCCGGCACGCCGACCCGATCGCCGTGACCGTGGTGTCGCAGATGATCAGCCTGCCGCTGCTCGGTGGGCTGGTGCTCGTCGTGCCCGGCACACCGACCGGCGGCGACCTGGCCTGGGGCCTGCTGGCCGGCGTGGCCGGCGCGGCCGGCGTGGTGCTGCTCTACCGCGCGCTCGCCACCGGCGTGATGGCGGTCGTGGCACCCGTCACCGCGATCACCGCGGCGATCGTGCCAATCGTCGCCGGCCTGCTCGTCGCCGACTCCCCGGGCGCCGTCGCGCTGGGCGGCGCCGGGCTGGCCGTGGTGGCGATCGCTCTGGTGAGCCTCGGCGAGCGCGGCGGCACCGGCCGCGTCTCGGGGCGGATCATCGGCACCACGCTCGCCGCCGGCCTGCTCTTCGGCGTCTTCTTCGCGCTGCTCGGGCAGGCCGACGAACGCGCCGGCATGTGGCCGGTGCTGGCGCTGCGCGTCAGCTCCATCGCGTTCGGGCTGGCGCTCGCCGCCCGCGCCGGTGTCCGCCTACGGCTGGGCCGGCGGGTGCTCGGCTGGGTCGCCGCGGCCGGACTGCTCGACTCCGCGGCGAACGCGCTCTACCTCGCCGCCGCGGCCCGGGGCCACCTCAGCGTGGTGGCGGCCATCGCGTCGCTCTACCCGGCGAGCACGGTGCTGCTCGCGCTCGCCGTGGACCGGGAACGGCTACGACCGGTGCAACTGGCCGGGCTCGGATTCGCCGCCGCCGCGCTCGTACTGGCCAGCGTCTGAGCCCTGTCGTCCCGCCGCCGGCAGCCGTACCCTCTCCTCATGCGCGTCGCCGTCTGCCAGCTCAACGCCCGCGACGACCGGGCGGCGAACCTCGCCGCCGCCGAGGCCCTGCTGGTCCGGGCCGCGGCGGCCGGCGCCGACCTGGCCCTCCTGCCGGAGTACGTGGACTACCTCGGTCACGCCGACCGGATGCCGCCGGCCGAACCGGTCGACGGCGAGGTGGGCCGGTTCTTCGCCGAGACCGCCCGCCGACTCGGCCTCTGGGTGATCGCGGGTTCGTTCCACGAGGCCGGCCCGGACCCGGCGCACACCTGGAACACCTCGCTGGTCTTCGACCGTACGGGCGCGCTCGCCGCCACGTACCGGAAGATCCACCTGTACGACGTGGAGATTCCCGGCCGGGTCTCCTATCACGAGTCGGCCACGGTCGCCCCGGGGGAGAAGCCCGTGGTGGTCGACGTCGAGGGTCTCCGGGTCGGCCTGTCGATCTGTTACGACCTGCGGTTTCCGGAGCTCTACCGGCAGCTCGCCGTCGACGGCGGCGCCGAACTCCTGGTTGTGCCGGCCGCGTTCATGACGCACACCGGGCGGGACCACTGGGAGGTGCTGCTGCGGGCCCGGGCGATCGAGAACCAGTGCTACGTGGCGGCGGCCGGCCAGACCGGTGACCACGACCCGGGCCGGACCTGTTTCGGGCGGAGCATGGTGGTGGACCCGTGGGGGACGGTGGTGAGCCAGGTTCCGGACGGCCCAGGCCTGGCGGTCGCCGAGGTGGACCTGGACCGGCTGCGAACCATCCGGGCCGAGCTGCCCAGTCTCGCCAACCGCCGGCTCTGACCCGGCTCAGGTCTCCAGGAGCACGCCCAGCACCGCGAAGCAGGCGATGGCCGCGGCGGTGACCAGCAGCGCGGTGGCCATCCGGGACGGGCCCCGGCGGGCCAGCCGTCCCACCGACAGCACCAGCACGGCGAGCACGAACGCGCCGATGACCAGCTGCCAGAACGGCAGCAGGAGACCGAGCAGAGCCTCCTCGGCGAGGGCCGGGAGCCGGGACAGGTCAACCATGCGGACCACTCTGGCACGGCGGGTCCCGATCCGGACCCTCCCCGCGAGCGCCATCTCCGGAACCCGGGTCGCCGCAGACAATGACGATCATTGATTTGCCTTCCCGGGCGGCGCCGCGTAACTTTCTCTCTGCACGCGGGAAGCCGGGGCAAACCGGCCGAGAGCGGGCACCAGGATGGTGGCGGTGACGCCGAGCCAGACTGAGGATCCGGGCGGTGCGGAAAGACTCCGGGAACACGGGGTTGCAAACGCGAAGCCGACCGGGTAGAGTTCGGAAGCCGGCAGGGAGACGGGCGGGTGGCTGTGAAAACAGCGCCGGCCGGTCCGCCGGAAACCACGACAGCAACGACCGCCGGGTACGGCGTGCGTCAGCGTGGATCGGCTCGAACCAAGGTGATCGCCTCGAACCTGAGGTTGACAGCGAAAGTCGAGCCGGGTAAGTTAGAGGGGTTGCCCCAAGCGGGGGTCCTGCGACGCAGGGCTTCGGGTTGGTGTGTGGTTGTTCTTTGAGAACTCAACAGGGTGCTTGATAAGCCAGTGCCAATTGTTTTATACCCCGGACTGGTCAGGCTTTGGTCTGTCTGGTCGGGATTCCTTTGGCAACACTTTTG
>NZ_PYPS01000069.1 GCF_003027925.1 Micromonospora sp. RP3T | reverse complement strand
ACCGGCAAGCTGCACCGCGTCGCCGGCGGCATCCTCAACAACGAAGGACACGTCACGCTCGACGACGAGTCCCTCATCAGCGACAACGACCCCACCAACTGCGCCAACACCGTCAAGGACTGCTTCAACTGACCTGACGGACCCGGGGGTACGGACCGGCCCCCCAGCCACACGTGGCTGGGGGGCCGGTCCGCTGCCGTGGTCAGCTCTGGACGAAGACCGCCACGCTGCGCGCCGGCACGGTGAACGTGCCACCGGACCGGTCGAACGACGCGGTCCGCAGCGCCGGGTCGGCGGAGTTCCGCAGCACCGGGTGCAGCGCCACGTTCGCCCCACGCAGGCCGGTCACGGTCTGCTTCGCCGTCTCCGGGGTGGCGTTGAAGACCACCGTCACCGACTTCCACGTGCCGCCCAGCCCACGGGCGTCGAGCGTCATGGTCAGCACGCCCGGGGTCTCCTTCGCCCCGGACAGCGGGAACGCGACCCGCTTCTGCACCTGCTCGGCGGTGGGCAGGCCGAACACCGGCGAGGACCGGCGGATCCGCAGCAGCTCGGCGTACCGGGCGTCGGCCAGGTCGACCGCCGCGCAGTCCGGCACCAGCTTCGGATCGGCCAGCAGCGGCTTGGCGTACGGCCACTTGTCCTTGTTGTCCGCCTCCGGCGGGAGGCCGGCGCCGAAGCCGTTGCCCTGGGCGCAGTCCCAGCGGATCTGGTTGAACCAGTCCCCGGAGTTGAACGAGTTGCGGTCCAGCGACTTCGAACGCAGCCGCTCCGAGCCGGCCGTGACGAACCCGGTGCCCTGCCCGAACGCGGTGGTGGCCAACGCGAGCACCTGCATCCGGGCCCGGTCCTGCGCCGAGGTGCCCTGCGGCAGCTTGTACGCCAGCGCGTCGTACAGGATCTCGTTGTCGTGCGCGTCGACGTAGGTGACCGCCTCGCCCGGTGCGGCGGTGTAGCCGGCCGGGGAGCCGTTGTAGTCGACCTGCGCTCCGGTCACCGTCTTCCCGGCGGAGTCGGTGAACCGGTAGTCGCGCAGGTTGCCGGTCAGGCCCACCTTGATCAGGTCGTGGGCGTGCAGCAGCCGGGCCTTCTGCTCGGCGGCCGAGCCGTTGACCTCGTCGCCGTTCGGGTCGGTGTAGAGGCCGGAGGCGAAGCCCTGCACCCGCGGGTTGGCGTCGAACGGGCCGCCGCCACGCACCGCGTCGCGGAGCCGGTCGTTGAACGTGCCGATCCCGGTGCCGGCCATGTTGGCCTGGGTGGCCTGGACGAACCGGGCGTCGTTGGCGACCTCGCCGAAGTTCCAGCCCTCGCCGTACAGCATGATCTTCTTGCCGTCGACGCCGTCGCGGGCGGGCGTGAGCGTGTCCAGCGCGGCCCGTACGGCCAGGATGTTCGCCTTCGGGTGGTGGCCCATCAGGTCGAACCGGAAGCCGTCCACCTTGTACGCCTTGGCCCAGGTGACCAGCGAGTCCACCACGAGCTTGCCCATCATGGCGTGTTCCGGGGCGGTGTTGGCGCAGCAGGTCGAGTTGGCGACCGTGCCGTCGTCCAGCAGCCGGTGGTAGTAGCCGGGCACCACCTGGTCGAGCACCGACTTCGGATCGGTGCCGGCGGCCGAGGTGTGGTTGTAGACCACGTCCATGACCACCCGCAGGCCGGCCTGGTTCACCCCGGCGACCATCTGCCGGAACTCGGTGGTGCGCTTCGCGCCGTTCGGGTCGACCGCGTAGCCGCCCTCCGGCACCGTGTAGTGCAGCGGGTCGTACCCCCAGTTGTAGCCGTCCTTGTCGGCCACCGCCGCGACGCACTTCTGCTGCTGGTCCGAGTCCGGCGGCAGCGTGGCCAGGTCGCAGGCCGGCTGGGCCTGGTCGGCCCGCTTCTCCGGAATGGTGGCGAAGTCGAACGCCGGCAGCAGGTGCAGGTAGTTGACGCCGGCGTCGCCGAGCGCCCGCAGGTGCTTCATCCCGGCCGTGTTCGGGTCGGTGAACGCGAGGTAGGTGCCCCGCTTCTCGGCCGGCACGGTGCTGTCGGCGATGGAGAAGTCGCGGACCGACAGCTCGGAGATCTGCGCCTTGGCCGCGGGCACGGCCGCCGGCTTACGCAGCTTCGCCCAGCCGGCCGGCGCCAGCGCCGGGTCGGTCAGGTCGACGATCTGGCTGTGCGTGGAGTCCGGCGCGAGCGCCACCGAGTACGGGTCGGTCACCGACGCGGTGACCACCTTCTGCGCCGCCGGCTGCCATGCCTCGACCTGGTAGCGGTAGTAGCGGCCGGTCCACGCCGTGGTGCCGCGCACCGACCAGACACCGGTGCGGTCGTTGCGGCTCATCGCCACCGTGCTCGGCTGCGCGGTGGGCGAGTCGAACAGTTGCAGCGACACCTTCCGCGCGGTCGGCGCCCACACCGCGAGCGTGGGCACCCGGCCGGCGAACGTCGGGCCGAGCTTCACCGCGGTGGCCGCCGCGTAGACGTCGTCCAGCACGCCGGGGATCTGCACGCCGGTGGCGCTGAGCAGCGCGCCCTCGGCGTCCCGCTCGGTGACCACGAGCTGCCCGCGCAGCGCCGCCGGCACCTTGGCCAGGTCGGCGCGGTCCAGCGTGAACGCGTGATGGGCCCAGAGCTGGGGGTACGCCTGCCGTTGCGCCTCGGTCAGCCCGTTGCGCTGCGCCCGCAGCGGCAGCGTGGCGTACGTGCCGGTCAGCTCGCCGTCGGCGACGCCGATCCCGCCGGCTCCAGCGGTGACGAGCGCGTACTTCTTGCCGTCGGTCGGGCCGGTCGCCCAGGCGACGGTGGACCTGTCGATCCACTGCGCCTTCTGCTTGGCGATGTCGACGTCCTTGGCCGTGCCGGAGCTGGTCGCCGGCAGCAGCCGGCCCTTGACGCCGGCCAGCAGCCACACCTCGTGCCCGACGCCGGTCAGGTCGAGCCGCTGGTCGTCCGGCTGATCCTTCTCGTCGCCGTTGTGGATGATGTAGCTCAGCCCGGTCGCGCCGGCCGCCAGGGGCACCCGGAACACCGCGCCGTACGCGTCGATCTTCTCCGGCTTCAGCGGGGCGGCCCAGTCGGTCGGGGTGGCCGCGCCGTCCCAGAGGTGCAGGCCCCAGCCGTCGTAGTTGCCGTCGGCCTTACGCCAGTGGATGACCGCGGTGTTCTGGTCGACCGGCGGGGCGGGCTCGCCGGTGGCCGCCTCGCGGGTCGGGTAGAGCGTCGGGTCGCCCTGCTTGACCCAGACCTCGCCGGTCTGCGTCACGTCGATGGTGCGGTCGTTCGCCACGTCCTTGTTGCCGTCGGAGTCGACCACCAGGAAGCCGACCGACTTCGCGCCGGGCTTGAGCTTCACCCAGGCGAACCGGCCGTACGCGTCCTCCCCGGCGAACGGCTGTCCCTTGGGCCACTCGGTGGCGTACGCCGGGTCGATGTCGCCCCAGGCGTAGAGCCCCCAGTCGGCGTAGCCACCGGCCGGGCGCTGGTAGTGCACGATCGCCCAGTCCCGGGACGCGCCCTGGGCCGGGGTGCCGACCGTACCGGTGGTGCGCGCGGTGGCGGTCCGGCCCTTGCCGTCGCGGACCACCGCCTTGTACTCGACGGTGGCGCCGCCGGGCAGGCCGGTCAGGTCGTGGTGGACCGTGTACGGCGCGCGGTCGGCGGTGCCCAGCAGCGTCCACTTCCCGCCGGGGACCTTCGCGGCGAACGTGACGGTGGTGAGCGGGTCGCCGCCGACCTGGGCGGTGATGGCGGTCTTGCCGGCCACCGGAGCGTCACCCGGTTCGGTCAGCGTGATCGTCGGGGCCGCGCCGGCCGGCGGGATGGCCCGGTCGGCCTTGAGCACCACTGCCGACATGGCCGGCACGGTCAGGCTCAGCTTGCCGTCGGCGCCGGCCGTGGCGGTCGCCGCGTCGCCGTAGATGCCGGTGAAGCGGGCGCCGGCCGACCAGGTGTCCACCGTGACAGTCTGCGGGGTCGAGGCGTTGTTCACCGCCGCGACGTGTTCCACCCGCTGCGCGGGCAGGACGCGGGAGAACGCGAACACGCCGGGGCCGTCGGCGGCGTACCGGGTGACCTGGACGCCGTCGCGCAGCGCCGGGTGCGCCGCCCGCAGCCGGCCCAGCTCGGCGATGGTGCGGTAGAGCGGGTGCCGGGTGTCGTACTGGTCGACGGCGTGGGTGCGGGTGGTGCCGATCAGGTCGTCGTCGAGGTAGTCCGCGGTCTTCGAGGCGAACATGTCCTGGCGGGCGTCCTTGTCCCCGCCGGGGCCGGTGAAGCCCTGCTCGTCGCCGGAGTACACCACCGGCTGGCCGCGGGTGAGGAACATCAGTTGGTGGGCGAGCTGGTCGCGGCGGAGCTGGGTGGCGTCGTCCCCGCCGGCCGCGGCGATGAACGAGCCGATCCGGCCCATGTCGTGGTTGCCGAGGAACGTGGGCAGCCGGTTGGCGTCGGTGTCGCGCGCCGAGTAGAGGTCGTCCTTGGCGTACACGTCGGCGAGGGCCTTGGCCGAGCCGTCGGCGGCGGTGTAGCCGCGCGCCGCCTCCTGGAACGAGAAGTCGAGCGTGGCCGGCAGGCCGCCCTGCCGCACGTACGTCGACTCGATCTCCTGGTCGGCGCTGTAGACCTCGCCGAACATGAAGAAGTCCTTCTTGCCGGCCTTCGCCGCGTAGGCGTCGATGCCGCGGGTGAACTGCGGCCAGAAGTCGAGGTTGGCGTGCTTGACGGTGTCCAGGCGGAAGCCGTCGACGCCGGCCTTGCCGATCCACTGCCCGTAGATGTCGGTCATGCCGCGGACCACCTCGGGCCGCTCGGTCCACAGGTCGTCGAGGCCGAAGAAGTCGCCGTACTCGCTGTTCTCCCCGGCGAACGTGGAGTCACCGCGGTTGTGGTACATGGTCGGGTCGTTGAGCCACGCCGGGACCTTGACCTTCGCGTCGGCCGGGCTGGCGAACGTCGGGGTGTACGGGAACGACTCCCGGTTGACCTGCGGGAACTTCCGCGTGCCGTCGGCGTAGTTGCGGTCCTCGAAGGCCCGACCCGAGGCGTCCTGGTAGGGCGCGGTCTTCTTGTCGACGTAGCCGTACTTGTCCTCGGCGTAGCGGATGACGTCGGCGGTGTGGTTGACGATGATGTCGAGGTAGACCTTGATGCCGCGCCGGTGCGCGAGGTCGACCAGCTTCTTCAGCTCGGCGTTGGTGCCGAAGTGCGGGTCGACCTGGGTGAAGTCGGTGATCCAGTAGCCGTGGTAGCCGGCCGAGACGTCGGCGCCGGTGCCCTGCACGGGCCGGTTCTTGAAGATCGGGGCGAGCCAGATGGCGGTGGTGCCCATCCCCTGGATGTAGTCCATCTTGTCGATGACGCCCTTGAGGTCACCGCCGTGGTAGAAGCCCTTGTCCGCCGGGTCGAGGCCGGTGGCGAGCCGGTCGCCGCGCAGGCCGCCGGTGTCGTTGCGCTTGTCGCCGTTGGCGAAGCGGTCCGGCAGCACGAAGTAGAACTGCTCCGCCTTCGCGGTGTTGCTCCCGGCCTTGAGCAGCGCCTCGGCGGACGGCTCCCGGTTCCACTGGGGGGCGTTGCCGGCGGCCAGGACGTCGGGGGTGACGGCCCGCTCGGCGCTGTCGGCGCCGAGCTGGTGGAGGGCCACCGGCACGCCGACGAGGGTGAGTACGAGGGAGGAGACCAGGGCGAGCAACGCCTTGGGGGATATCGGCGTCGGTTTCATCGACGGCCTTTCTCTGGTCGCTGATTCGCCCGCACGCTAGCTCTTGCCGAAACATTCTGCAATAGCTTGCAAACAAAGTCGAAACACGACAGCCGTCTTGCAAAACCGTCCGGACCACGCGCCGTCGTCCGGACGGCTGGATCAGAGCCCGGCGCAGGTCACGCCGTCGACCGTGCAACTCGCCGGACGGGTGGTGCCGGTCCGTTCGAGGTGGAAGCGCACCGGCACCGCCGCGCCCGCCGCCAGGTCCACGCCGCTGCGGTACGTGAAGACGCCGCCATCGAAGCCGAACGTGCCCTGTTCGGCGCCCTCCACCCAGGCGGTGACCAGCCGACCCTGCGGGAACGCCAGCCGCACCGTCCAGCCGTGCGCCGTACCCCCGGTGTTGACCAGCCGCACCTCGCCGATGAAGCCGCCGTCGAAGGTACTCACCACCGCGTACCGGCCGGTCACCGCGGACGGCGGCGCCGGCGGGGGCGGTGGCGGCGACGGCGACGCCGGTCGCACCTCTCCCCGCGGGCCGCCGGTCGACACGGCCGGCGTCGGTCTGGCCGGCAGCACCGTCGACCGGGGCGACAGCCCCGGGACCACCGGGCGGCCGGCCGTGCTCGGCGGACCACCCGGCACGCTGGGCGAGGCCGCCGTGGCGGTCGGCAGCTCCGGCAGCGACATCGCCGGATCGGTGGGCGACGCCGGGAACGTCCGCCGGCCCCGCACCGAGCCGAGCGCCACCACCAGCAGCACCACCATCACGATCACGCCGATCGCGACGACCACCCAGGGCGACGAGGTGATGGCGGACCCGGTCGACGGGGTGGCGCGACGCGTGCGGGACATGTTCCTCCTGTTCGCCGGGCCGGGCCAGCCTAGCCACCGACACCCGGGTGCGGCGAGCGGTCCGTTCGGGTCTGACCCGCGGCTCGGCGACCTGATACGTTGCACGCCGATCGATGACCACAATGGCTCGTGCAGCGGCAGAACGGGTGGCCAGTGACAGAGTGGCAGGGCAACATCCGGCGGGCGTCCACAACTGACGCCGCCGTCGTGACCGGGATCCTCGCCGAGGCGTTCATGCGGGACCCGGTAAGCGGTTGGATCTTCCCGGCGGACGACCACCGGGCGCGGGTGCACCCCGCCTTCTTCGGGCCGTTCGTTGCGTTGGCGCTGCGGACCGGCGAGGTCCACGTGGCCGGCGACGGGCTGGGCGCCACGCTCTGGCTGCCGGTCGGCGACGACCACGGCGCCGACGAGGGCGACGAGTTCGCCGAACTGGAGGCCACCATCGGGCCGGACGCGATGAAACGGTTCGGCATGCTCGACGAGCAGATGAGCGCCAACCACCCGGCCGAGCCGCACTGGTACCTGCCGTTCATCGCGGTGCACCCGGCACACCACGGCAAGGGCGTGGGCTCGGCGCTGCTACGCGACAAGCTGACCGAGCTGGACCGGGCCGGCACCGCCGCGTACCTGGAGGCCAGCTCGGCGCGGAACGCGGCGCTCTACGAGCGGCTCGGCTTCCGCCGCCGGCCGACCACCCTGGACCTGCCGGACGGGCCCAGCCTCTACCCGATGTGGCGCGAGCCGGCCTGACCGGGCCCGTCCCGCCCCGGTCCGCCGGGGCGGGACGTCATCGTCGGCAGGTCACCGACGCACCGTCGTGGTGCTGGCGTCCAACGCGCCCACCACGGCGGCCAGCAGCCCGTCGAGCTGCGCCGGCAGGAACCGGCGGCAGTCCCGCATCCGGGCGCCGACCTGCGGGTCGAAGATGTGCGCGGCGAGCCCGACGGCCTCGGCGAGGCTCGCCAGCAGCAGCGTGCCCGGGTCCAGTTCGGCCGGGGACGAGTGCATCAGCATGGCGGTCAGGCGTACCCGCGGCGAGGCCGCCTGGTTCGGGTCGGTGGCCGGCCAGCGCACCTGACGGCCGATCAGCTTGCCCTGCTCCCGACGCAGCACGCCGGCGGTGACCAGCCGCGTCCCGACCCGCTCGTTGATGTTGAGCTGGGTCCGCAGGTAGCGGATCCACAACCGGGCCGGATGCGCGCCCTCCCGACGCAGGATCTCGGTGATCAGCAGGTCGGTCAACGGCTCCTGCCAGAGCCGCGGGTCGACCGCGGCGATGCCGCCACCGTCGAGCGCGATCCGTCCCTCGAACATCAGCTCGGCGAGCGCGGCGCCGGCCAGCCCGCACTCCAGCCGGTCGACGGCGACATGCGGCTTACCGGTGAACTCGTCATGTCCGATGAGGAACAGCGCATCGGCTAGCCGGTACGTGGCTTGTGCCCCGGGGTAGGTCATGGTCCATCCTCGAACGGTGGCCGTGATCGTCGACACGGGACGGTACGGCATGACCACGCACAGCTCAATTCCGGTCGTACACACGCGCCCTAATCGATATCGAAGCGGGGTTGTGACGATCCGTGATCACCAATACCCTGCCTGAGGCTGTTCCGAAGTAGACATCCTCAACCCCTTCCCCTCCCCTGGAGAAGCCTTGTCCTCCGATCCGTTCTTCTCCGACGGTGGGCTACGCCGTGGCCGTCTCGGCACCGCCCATCTCGTCTTCTTCACCGTCGCCGCCTCCGCCCCGCTGACCGTTCTCGGTGGTGGCGTCACCACCATGTACGCGGTCAGCGGCAACATCGGCGCCGCGCTGGGCTACGTCCTGCTCGCGGCCGTGCTCGCCATCTTCGCCACCGGCTACGCCGCGATGAGCCGGTACGTCGCCAACGCGGGCGCGTTCTACGCGTACATCGCCAACGGCCTCGGTCGGGCCGGCGGGGTGGCCGGCTCGGCGGTCGCGCTGGCCGCGTACAACGCCATCCAGATCGGCCTCTACGGGCTGTTCGGCGCCATCATGTCGGACTTCATGTCGGCAAAGGCCGGGCTGGACCTCAAGTGGTGGGTCTGGGCGCTGCTGGCCTGGGTCTTCATCGGCGTGCTGGGCGTGCTGCGCATCGACCTGAACGCCAGCGTCCTCGCGGTGCTGCTGGTCCTGGAGTGCGTGGCTGTGCTGATCTTCGACCTGGTGGCGTTCGCCCACCCGGCCGGCGGCGCCGTCACCACCGCCGGCATCAGCCCCGGCCACCTGTTCGGGGCCGGGTTCGGCGCCGTGCTGGCGTTCACCATCGCCTCGTTCACCGGCTTCGAGAGCGGTGCCATCTACAGCGAGGAGGTCAAGGACCCGCGGCGTACCGTGGCCCGGGCCACCTACATCGCGGTCGCGTTCACCGGGCTGTTCTACGCCTTCTCCGCCTGGGCGCTGACGGTGCTGACCGGGCCGGAGAACGCGCCGCAGGCCAGCGCCGAGGCCGGCCCCGGCGTGATCTTCGGGGCGCTCGACCAGTACTCCGGCGCCGTGGTCGCGGACATCGCCAACGTCCTGTTCATCACCAGCGTGCTGGCCGCCCTGCTGTCGTTCCACAACGGCGTGGCCCGCTACCTGTTCGCGCTCGGCCGGGAGAACGTCCTGCCCCGCTTCCTCGGCGCGACCTCCAGCCGCAGCGGCGCCCCGGTCGCCGGTTCGGTGGTGCAGAGCATCCTGGCCGTGGTGGTCTTCGTGGGGTTCGCGATGTCCGGGCGAGACCCGGTCATCGACCTGTTCACCTGGCTGTCCGGCTCGGCCGCGGTCGGTGTGGTGCTGCTGATGACGCTCACCTCGGCGTCCGTCGTCGGCTTCTTCCGGGGCCGCGGCGGCCCGGAGTCGGCCTGGCAGCGGGCGATCGCCCCGGCGCTCGGCACCGTGCTGCTCACCGCCGTGCTGCTGGTGCTGCTGTTCAACTTCGACGCGCTGCTCGCGCCGGACACCGCCGGCTACCTCAAGTGGCTGCTGCCGGCGATCCCGGTGGTGGCCGGCGTGCTCGGCCTCATCTGGGGCGGCGTGCTGCGCACCAGCCGGCCGGACACCTACCGGCGGATCGGCCAGCTCGACGAGGAGGGCCTGCACGAGCCCGGCCTGCACTCGGCTCCCGAGCCCGACCGGTGGGCCGGCAGCCACCGCTGAGCACGTAAGGCGGGGCCCCTTCTTAACGCATTCGGTAGAGGAGGGGCCCCCGCTTAACACCCCCGGCGGAGGCTCAGGCGGTGCGGATGACGGTGCAGATGGCCGGGCCCTCGTCGGTGGTCCGCAGCAGGTAGCGGTAGTGCTCGCCGGGCACCGCGCCGCCCTGGCTGTCCAGGAACTCCCACCGCACCGCCACCTCGGTGAGCAGCGCCGAGACCTGCTGCACGTCCTCGATCTGCGCGTTCGCGGCGACCAGCTCCCGCTCCTGGTAGTCGGGCGCGGCGCCGACGAAGCTCAACGCCACCGCCGCCGGCGAGGTGAACGAGAAGCTGTAGGTGTCGGCGACCACCAGCCCGGGCAGGGCGTAGCAGGCGGCAATGGCCGGCACGTCAGCGGTGGTCAGCGCCACGCCGTACCGGTCGAAGAAGTCGGAGAGCGTGTCGAGGTCGGTGGAAGCCGTCACGACGCTCTCCATTACCGGCCCGCCAGCCCGGCAAACCTGGTCAGCGCGGTGGGATGCGCACCTCGATCTCCTTGCCGAGCTGTGCGCCGCCGGTCAGGGCCAGGTCGTCACCGCTCCAGAACCGACCCGGGTCGTACCAGTTGGGCCGGCGACCGGCCGGCAGCAACCCCATCGCCTCGTAGGTCACCGCCACCACCTCCGCGCAGTACGCGGTCTCCAGCGCCCGGTCACGCACCGACGTCCCGTCCGCACCCGGTGCGCCGGCGCCGCCCGCTGCCCGGCCCGCGCCCGGTGTGCCGCCGGCGTCCGGGCTGGACGGTCGCCGGCGCGGCATCGGCACCCGACCCCGGGCCCAGCGCCAGGCGAGCTGCGCGGTGGACGGGAACGGGGTGCCGTCCAGACGCGCCACGGTACGCAGCACCGCCTCCTCCATGGCGCCGTCGGCGGGCGGTTCGAGCTGACGCAACCAACCCCGCTGGCCGTACCGGTTGGCCCACACGCAGACCGCGTCGCGCAGGTCGTGCAGCTGCACGCCGCGCTGGCGGGTGCCGGTCCACATGTCCGGCAGCGAACGGCCCAGCTCCGCGTGCCACATCAACGGCGGCATGTCGTCCAGCACGACCGCCATGCCCACGTGGTTCACCGGGCTGTTGGTGGTGAACTGGATGGCGCGATCGGGCACGCTGCGCCCACGGAACACCCACAGGTCGCCGGTGCGGGTCAGCTCCACGGCCTCGTCCAGGCTGATGCTCATGGAGGACTACCCTAAGCCGATGCGGCAACGGATGCGGTGGTGGAAGGTGCTCGGCCTGGCCGGCCTGGCGGGCGTCGCGGCGACGGGCGTGGTGGTGGCCCGGGCGGAGCGGCAGCGCCGGGCGTACACACCGGAGGAGATCCGGGACCGGTTGCGGGAACGGCACGCCAAGGCGTCCTCCTCCTGATTCGGCGAGAACCGGGGCGGCGCGCGACGACGCGTTGCCCTAGCATCGCTGTCATGGGAAACAGTTTCTGGGAGACACAGTTTGTGCTCGACCCCCCGGCCGCCCCTGTCGAACGACACGGCCAGGTCGACCTGCACCTGCCGACCAGCGACGGCCCGCACCCCGCGGTCGTGGTGGTGCACGGCGTTCCCGGGCCCCCCGACGCACCCGACGCCCGGGACTGGCCGCTCTACCGGGGCTACGGCGCACTCCTCGCCGACCAGGGCGTGGTGGTCGCGCTCCCCCGGCTCGCCGTGACCAGCCCCGACGACCTGCGCACGGTCGCCGCTCGCGTCGCCGACGCGGCCGACCTGCTCCGCGCCGACCCCCGCGTCGACCCGCAGCGGCTGGCGCTCTGGTTCTTCTCCGGCGCCGGGCTGCTGCTCGGCGACTGGCTTCGCGACCCGCCCCACTGGCTGCGCGGTCTCGCCGCGACGTATCCGCTGCTGGCCCCGCTCCCCGACTGGCCCCCGGTCGACCCGCGCTTCCACCCGCTCGACGCCCTGGCGACGGGCGACGCCGGCCGGCCACCGCTCGTGCTGACCCGGGCCGGTCGGGACCGGCCCGAGGTCACGTCCACCATCGCGGCGTTCACGGCTGCCGCAACCCGGCGCGGACTGCCGCTGCACCTGGTCGACGTGCCGGACGGACGGCACGGGTTCGATGCCCTGGACCACACCGAGGAGTCGCGCGTCGCCGTGCGCGCCGCCCGCGACGCACTACTCGACCTGCTCACCGCCTGACCACCCCGCCGAAGCGCCGACCTCATCGGCGCAACCAACCGCTCGCGCGGGCGGCAGGAGCCCGCCCACGCCGCCGATCATGAACCTGACTGCCGGACTGTCGGCGTGTCGGCCCGCCAAACTTCATGATCAACGCTTGGGTGAACGCTTTGCTCATCGGGGGCGGTGGAGATCTTGGTACGTACGGACCGCGAAGGCGGTTCGGTACCAAGATCTCCACCGGGTTCACCCTTCGGTGCGGGCTCCGGGGCGGGGGTGCCCGGGGGCGCGGGGTGTGCGGTTTCGTGGGCCCCCGGATGGGCCTGCGGTGACGCCCCGCTGGGGTGGGTGTCGGGTTTTGTCGGGTTTGGGGTGGTCGGCGTCACCGGCTCGGCGGAATCGGGGCCGGGGGCGGGGCGTTGTACCTGGCAGACCGCGTGGAGCCCGGCCCTCGGGCCGCTGGCAGCCCCGGTCGGAATGACCGGCCACCGGCCGTCGTTACAACCCCCGAGCCGCCGACCCGGCCACCCGTGTGGCCCCGGTCGCGCCGGGCCCCTGAGCAGGCCACCTGATCGGCCGCCGGGCCCACCGCACACTTCCCCCGCACGCAGGCGTCCCCCGCGCCCGCGTATCCCCCATCCCCCTGGGAGGCAT
>NZ_PYPS01000068.1 GCF_003027925.1 Micromonospora sp. RP3T | reverse complement strand
GGGGAGGGGGAAGGGAGGGGGCGTCAGGCTAGGGGGCCGGTTGTGCGCTCGATGGCGGCGCGCAGGTCGGGGCCGGCGACGACGGATCGGGCTGCCTCGATCAGCGGGGCGAGGAAGACGTCCGGACCCGGTTCGCCGATCGTGTCGCCGAGCGCGTCCACCGCGGCCCGGCCGGCCGGGGACGGCTCCAGCGGCGCGCGGAGCTGGAGCCCGCGTACCGCCGCCAGCAGCTCCACCGCGAGCAGACTGGTCAGGTTGTCCAGCACGGTGCGCAGCTTCCTGGTGGCCGCCCAGCCCATCGAGACGTGGTCCTCCTGCATGCCGCTGGTGGGCAGCGAGTCGACCGAGGCAGGGGCCGCCAGCCGGCGGTTCTCCGCGACGATGCCGGCGGCGGTGTACTGGGCGATCATCAGCCCGGAGTTCACCCCGGCGTCGGGGGAGAGGAACGCCGGCAGGTCACGGTTACGGGCCACGTCCAGCAGCCGGTCCACCCGCCGCTCGGCGATCGCGCCCACCTCGGCGGCGGCGATGGCCAGGTAGTCGGCGGCGAAGCCGAGCGGCGCGCCGTGGAAGTTGCCCGTCGACTCGACCCGCCCGTCCGGCAGCACCACCGGGTTGTCCACCACGGACAGCAGTTCCCGGCCGGCGACCACCTCGACGAAGTCCAGTGTGTCCCGGGCCGCGCCGGCCACCTGCGGCGCGCAGCGCATCGAGTACGCGTCCTGCACCGCGTGGGCCAGGTCGTCGCGGTGCGAGTCCATCACCGCCGAGCCCTGGAGCAGCCGGTGGATGTTCGCGGCCGAGGCGGCCTGGCCGGGGTGCGGGCGGATGGCGTGCAGCTCGGGCAGGAACGGTCGCTCCGAGCCGAGCATCGCCTCGATGGCCAGCGCGGCGGTCACGTCGGCCATGGCGAACAGGTGCCGGGCGTCGGAGACGGCCAGCAGCAGCATGCCGAGCATGCCGTCGGTGCCGTTGATCAGCGCCAGCCCCTCCTTGGCGGCCAGTTCGACCGGGGACAGCCCGACCCGGCGCAGCGCGTCGGCGGCGGGGATCCGGTCGCCGGCCGGGCCGAGCACCCAGCCCTCGCCGAGCAGCACCAGCGCGCAGTGCGCCAGCGGCGCCAGGTCACCGGACGCGCCCAGCGAGCCGTGTTCCGGCACCCACGGGGTGATCTCGTGGTTGAGCAGGTCCACGAGCGCCTCGGCGACCAGCGGGCGGACGCCGGAGCGGCCGAGCGCGAGCGAGCGTACCCGCAGCAGCATCATGGCCCGCACCACCTCGCGGGGCATCGGCGCGCCCACCCCGGCCGCGTGCGAGCGGATCAGCGCGTGCTGCAACTCGGCCCGCCGCTCGGGCGCGACGAACGTGTTGGCCAGCGCCCCGAACCCGGTGGAGACGCCGTACACCGGGCGGCCGGCGGCCTCGATGCCGTCCACGATGGACCGGCTGGTCGCCATCGCCTCGACGGCGGCGGGATCGAGCACGACCTTGGCGGTGCCGCGGGCGACCGCGAGCACGTCGGCGGGGGTGACCCCGGTGGACAGGATGGTGACGGTGGTCATCGTGGCACTCCGTTGTGCAGAACGTGGCGGATCAGCGGCACCCCTGGCCGGTAGGCCAGGTGCAGGTGGGTCGGCGCGTCGAGGACGACCAGGTCGGCCCGGGCCCCGACGGTCAGCCGCCCGACGTCGGTGCGGCGCAGCGCCGCCGCCCCGCCGGCGGTCGCCGCCCAGACCGCCTCCGCCGGGGTCATCCCCATCTCCCGTACGGCGAGCGCGACGCAGAACGGCATCGACGAGGTGTACGACGAGCCGGGGTTGCAGTCGGTGGCCAGCGCCACGGTGACCCCGGCGTCGAGCAGCCGGCGGGCGTCCGGGTAGGGCGACCGGGTGGAGAACTCGGCGCCGGGCAGCAGCGTGGCGACCGTCTCCGAGCCGGCGAGCGCGGCCACGTCGGCGTCGGTCAGGTGGGTGCAGTGGTCGACGCTGGCCGCGCCCAGCTCCACGCCGAGCCGGACGCCCGGTCCGGGGCCGAGCTGGTTGGCGTGCAGCCGGACGCCCAACCCGACCGCCTGCCCGCAGGTGAGGATCGCCCGGGCGTGGTCGGCGTCGAACGCGCCCCGCTCGCAGAACACGTCGATCCAGCGGGCGTACGGCGCGGCGGCGGCCAGCATCGGCCCGCACACCAGGCCCACGTAGTCGTCGGGCCGGTCGGCGTACTCGGCGGGCACCACGTGCGCGCCGAGGAACGTGGTGTCCTCGGTGAACTCGGCGGCGATCCGCAGCGAGCGGGCCTCGTCGGCGACGCTCAGGCCGTACCCGCTCTTGATCTCGACGGTGGTGGTGCCCTGCCGCCGCATCTCCGCGCGCAGCCGGCCCACGGTGGCGCGCAGATCGTCGTCGGAGGCGGCGCGCGTCGCGCCGACGGTGGTCCGGATGCCGCCGCCGGTGTACGGCTCGCCGGCCATCCGGGCGGCGAACTCGGCGGCCCGGTCACCGGCGAAGACCAGGTGGGCGTGGCTGTCCACGAAGCCGGGCAGCACCGCCGCGCCTGCGGCGTCGACGCGCCGGCCGGCGGCGGGCGCGTAGCGGGCCGGACCGACCCAGGCCACCCGCCCGTCCTCGACCAGCAGCGCGGCGTCGCGGCGGACGCCCAGCGGGTCACCGCCCCGGCCGTCGTTGGTGACCAGCTCACCGATGCAGTCAATGAGGAGGCTGTTCACGAGACCACCTCGGCGATGGCATCCTGCAACTCCGTGGGGACGTCCACCGTGAGGTGCCGGCCGTCGGCCACCACGGTCCGGCCGTCCACCACCACCTGCGTGACGTCGGCGGCGGTGGCCGCGAAGAACACGCCGACCGGCGGCACCCCGGCGGTGCGGGCGCTGTCCAGCCGTACCGTCACCAGGTCGGCCCGGTCGCCGACGGCGAGCCGGCCGGCGTCGCCCCAGCCGAGCGCGGCGTGGCCGGTCACGGTGGCGGCGTCGAACAGCTCGGCGGCGGCGAAGTGCCCGCGTCTGCGGGTGCGCAGCCGTTCGTCCAGTTCCACCGCGCGGGCCTCCTCGAACAGGTCGACCACGGCGTGGCTGTCGCTGCCCAGGCTGAGCGGGCTGCCCGCCTCGGCGATGCGCCGGGCCGGGCCGATCCCGTCGGCCAGGTCCCGTTCCGTGGTGGGGCAGAGGCAGACGCCGGTACGGCTGTCGCCGAGCAGCGTCACGTCGGCGGCGGTCGGGTGGGTGGCGTGCACGGCTGTGGTGTGCCGGCCGAGCACCCCGTGGTCGGCGAGCAGCCGGGTCGGCGTGCAGCCGTGCACGGCCCGGCAGGCGTCGTTCTCGGCGGGCTGCTCGGAGACGTGCGCGTGCAGCGGCAGCCCGTGCCGGTCCGCCCAGCCGGCGACGGTGGCGAGCTGCCCGGCCGGCACCGCGCGCACCGAGTGGATCGCCGCGCCGCGTCGCACGTGCCCGTCGGCCGGGCGGAACGCGTCGACCCGTTCCGCCCAGCGCAGCGCGTCGCCGTCGCCGAACCGGCGCTGCGGCCCGGTCAGCTCCGCGCCGTCCACGCCCGCCGTCAGGTACGCGGCGTCCAGCAGCGTGAGCCGGATCCCGGCGTGCGCGGCGGCCTCCACCAGCGCGGCGGACATCACGTTCGGGTCGTCGTACCGGGTGCCGTCCGGGCCGTGGTGCAGGTAGTGGAACTCGCCGACGCAGGTGATCCCGGCGAGCGCCATCTCCGCGTACGCGGCCCGGGCCAGCGCCAGGTAGGAGTCGGGGTCGAGGCGGGCGGCGACCGCGTACATCGGGTCCCGCCAGGACCAGAAGTCGCCCCGGCCGGCGTGGGTACGCCCGCGCAGCGCCCGGTGGAACGCGTGCGAGTGGGCGTTGGCCAGGCCGGGCAGCGTCAGGCCGGGCAACCGGACCGCGTCCACCGCCACGCCGGCGGTCGGCGGGCCGCCACCGGTCAACGGCGTGACGGCGGTGAGCCGCCCGTCCGTCGCCTCGATCAGCACGTCCGGTGTGGGTTCGGCGTGGTCCGGCAGCCAGGCGTACTCGGCCAGCCAGCGGGTCAGCGGCATGCCAGTTCCTCCAGCACCCGGGCCAGGGCGGTCACCCCGGCCGCGCAGTCGGCGTCGGTGGCGGACTCGGCCGGGGAGTGTGACACCCCCGTCGGGTTCCGCACGAACAGCATCGCGGTCGGCAGGTGCGCGGCCAGCACCCCGGCGTCGTGCCCGGCGCCGGTCGGCAGTACCGGCGCGTCGAGCAGCGCGACCAGCCGCTGCGCCAGCCCGCCGTCGAACGCGACGAGCGGCGTCGCCGACTCCCGCGTGCAGGTCAGCGCCGTGCCGTCCCGGCCGGCCCGCTCGGTGGCCTTGGCGCGTACCGCCTCGACCAGGCCGTCCAGCGTCTCCGCCTCGGCCGCCCGGGCGTCCAGCCAGCCGGTGACCCGGGACGGGATCGCGTTGGTGGCGTTCGGCTCGACCGACACCCGGCCGACGGTGGCGTGCGCGTCGCGCAGCCGGGCCTCCTTGTTCGCCGCGAGCACGGTGAACGCGTAGGTGAGCATCGGGTCGCGCCGGTCGGCCATCCCTGTCGTACCGGCGTGGTTGCCCTCGCCGGTGAAGTCGAACCGCCACCGGCCGTGCGGCCAGATGGCGGACGCCACCGCGACCGGCGCGTCCGCGTCGACGAGCGCGCGGCCCTGCTCGACGTGCAGCTCCACGAAGGCCGCGAAGCGGCCGAGCAGCGCCGGGTCGGCGCCCGCCGGCCGCCCGCCGAGCGCGTCGGCGAAGCTCACCCCGGCCTGGTCGCGCAGCCCGGCCGCGCGGTCGGCGGCGATCTCGCCGGTGAGCAGCCGCGACCCCAGGCAGGGTACGCCGAACCGGGCGCCCTCCTCCTCCACGAACGCGGCCACCACGACGGGCCGGTCCGGGGTGGTCCCGGCGGCCCGCAGCTCGTCCACGGCGAGGAACGCGCTGACGATGCCGAGCGGCCCGTCATAGGCGCCGCCGTGCGGCACCGAGTCGAAGTGGCTGCCGGTGAGCACCGCGCCGCCGGTCGCCGGGTCGCCCCACCAGGCGAACAGGTTGCCGTTGCCGTCCTCGCTGACCGGCATGCCCCGCCGGTCGGCCTGCTCCCGGAACCAGCCGCGCAGCCTGCGCTCCGGCTCGGTCAGCGCGTACCGCAGGTAGCCGCCGCTGCCGGCGTCCCGCCCGATCGGCGCGATCTCGTCCCACAGCGCGCGGAACTTGTTAACAAGGGGCCCTTCCTCTACCGAATGCGTTAACAAGGGGCCCCTCCTTGCTCCGTCATCGGAATGCGGACGCCGGTGCGTGCCGCGACCTCGCGGGCGTCGTCGTAGCCGGCGTCGACGTGGCGGATGACGCCCATCGCCGGGTCGTTGGTGAGCACCCGCTCGATCTTCTGCCCGGCGAGCGCGCTGCCGTCGGCGACGCAGACCTGGCCGGCGTGGATGGACCGGCCGATGCCGACCCCGCCGCCGTGGTGGATGGACACCCAGGACGCGCCGCTGGCGGTGTTGACGAGTGCGTTGAGCAGCGGCCAGTCGGCGATCGCGTCGGAGCCGTCGGCCATCGCCTCGGTCTCCCGGTACGGGCTGGCCACGCTGCCGCAGTCCAGGTGGTCCCGGCCGATCACCACCGGCGCGCTCAGCTCACCGGAGGCCACCATCTCGTTGAACCGCACCCCGGCGCGATCCCGCTCGCCGTAGCCGAGCCAGCAGATCCGGGCCGGCAGGCCCTGGAACGCGACCCGCTCGCCGGCCATCCGCATCCACCGGGCGAGCGACTCGTTCTCCGGGAACAGGTCGAGGATGGCCCGGTCGGTGGCGGCGATGTCACGCGGGTCGCCGGAGAGCGCCGCCCACCGGAACGGGCCCTTGCCCTCGCAGAACAGCGGCCGGATGTACGCCGGCACGAAACCGGGGAAGTCGAACGCCCGCTCGTACCCGCCGAGCTGCGCCTCGCCCCGGATCGAGTTGCCGTAGTCGAACACCTCCGCGCCGGCGTCGAGGAAGCCGACCATCGCCTCGACGTGCTTCGCCATCGACGCCCGCGCCCGGTCGGTGAACTCGGCCGGCTTGGCCGCCGCGTAGTCCCGCGCGTCGCCCGGCTCCACCCCCTCCGGCAGGTACGACAGCGGGTCGTGCGCGCTGGTCTGGTCGGTCACGATGTCGATCCCGACGCCGCGCGCCAGCAGCTCGGGGAAGACGGTGGCCGCGTTGCCGACCACGCCGACGCTGAGCGCCCGCCGGTCCCGCTTCGCGGCCAGCGCCCGCGCCACCGCGTCGTCCAGCGAGTCGGCGATCTCGTCCAGGTAGCGGTCGTGCGCCCGGCGCTCCAACCGGGTCCGGTCCACGTCGACGATCAGGCAGACGCCGCCGTTCATGGTGACCGCCAGGGGCTGCGCGCCGCCCATTCCGCCGCAGCCGGCGGTGAGCGTCAGCGTGCCGGCGAGCGACCCGCCGAAGCGCTTGGCGGCGACCGCGGCGAACGTCTCGTAGGTGCCCTGGAGGATGCCCTGGGTGCCGATGTAGATCCACGATCCGGCGGTCATCTGCCCGTACATGGTCAGGCCGAGCGATTCGAGTCGGCGGAACTCCGGCCAGGTGGCCCAGTCGCCGACCAGGTTGGAGTTGGCCAGCAGCACCCGCGGCGCCCACTCGTGGGTGCGCAGCACGCCGACCGGCCGGCCGGATTGCACCAGCATGGTCTCGTCGTCGCGCAGCTCGGTGAGCGTCCGCACCAACGCGTGGTAGGACGGCCAGTCCCGGGCCGCCTTTCCGGTGCCGCCGTAGACCACCAGGTCGTCGGGGCGCTCGGCCACCTCCGGGTCGAGGTTGTTCATCAGCATCCGCAGCGCGGCCTCCTGCGGCCACCCCTTCGCGGTGCGTACGGTGCCGCGGGCGGCGCGGACGGGCTGGTGCATCTCGTACTCCTCTCAGCCGAGGAACAACTGGCGGCGGGCGGCGGACGACTCGAACGCCTCGAGTCGGGCCTGGGTCTCGGCCGGGGCGGCGTCGCAGATCGCCTGTAACACCACCATGGCCAGCGTCATCGGGGCGGTGTGCAGGTCGAAGACGAGGTCGGTGCCGACCGCGGCGGGCAGTACCACCTCGGCGTGGTCGGTGGCCGGGCTGACCGGGGAGTCGGTGATGGCCACCACCGTCAGCCCGGCGTCGCGGGCCTCGCGCAGCGCGTCCAGCGTCTCCCGGGGGTAGCGGGGCAGCACGAACGCGAGCAGCGCGGTGGCGCCGGCGGCGACGGCCTGGTCGAGACGGTCGGCGAGCAGGCTGCCGCCGTCGTCGAGGACCCGCACGTCCGGGTGCACCTTCGCGGCGAAGTACGCGAAGTACGCGGCCAGCGGCGCGGCGGCGCGCAACCCGAGCACCGGCAGTGGTCGGGTGGCCGCCAGCAGCTTGCCCACCTCGGCGATCCGGTCGGCGTCGGCGAGCTGCCCGGCGAGCCGGTCGAGGTTGGCCCGCTCGGCGTGCACCGCCCGTTGCAGCGTGTTCCCGGTCGCGGCCGGCTCGGTCGTCCCGGTGGCGGCCAGTTCCCGCAGCCGGCGGCGCAGCGCGGGGTAGCCGTCGTGCCCGAGCGTCATGGCGAACCGGGTCACCGACGGCTGGCTGACCCCGGCCAGTTCGGCCACCTCGGCCGCGGACAGGTACGCCGCCGCGCCGGCGTGGCGTACCAGGCAGTGCGCGATGCGGCGCTGGGTCGGGGTGAGCCGCACGCCGTGGAAGAGGTCGAGCAGGCGGTCGGCGCTGGAAGCAGCGCTTTCATTCACCCGCCGACTCTATGCATGAAAACTTTCAGCCGGCAAGGGGGTGGCGGCGGTGGACGCTCAGGCCGGCGGGTGCGCGTCCAGCCCGGCGGTGAAGGACCGGCAGGCGTCGTAACCGGGCAGCCGGCCCGCCGCCCGCGCCTCGGCCAGGCTCGGCGCGGCCGCGTCCCGCGCGGACAGCAGCGGCGTCGCGGTCGGCCAGGCGATGGCGAGGGCCGGGTCGAGCGGGTGCACGGTGTGCTCGGCCGCCGGCCGGTACGTGGCGGAGCAGAGATAGCTGAGCGTGGCGTCGTCGGTCAGCGCGCAGACCGCGTGCCCGAGCCCTTCGGCGAGGTAGACGGCCCGCCGCTCGGTGTCGTCCAGGCGTACCGCCTCCCACCGGCCGAAGGTCGGCGAGCCGACCCGCACGTCCACCACCACGTCCAGCACCGCCCCCCGGACACACGTCAGGTACTTCGCCTGGCCGGGCGGGACGTCGGCGAAGTGGACGCCGCGCACCACGTCCCGCGCGGAGACCGACAGGTTGGCCTGGGCCAGCCGCAACGGATGCCCCACCGCCTCGGCGAGCCGGTCGTGGCGGTACCACTCCAGGAAACGCCCGCGCGGGTCGCCGTGCTGCTGCGGCGTGACCTCCCAGGCCCCCTCGATGCCCAGCGGCCGGATCCTCACGAGCCGCTCCGGACGCCGCCCGGCCGCTCGGCCAGCAGGCCCAGCAGGTAGTCGCCGTAACCGCTGCGGGTCAGCGGGTGGGCCAGCGCCCGCAGCCGCTCGTCGTCGATCAGCCCGGACCGCCAGACCACCTCCTCGACACAGCCGATCTTCATGCCCTGGCGCTCCTCGATCACCCGGACGAACTCGGCGGCCTGCATCAGCGAGGTGAACGTGCCGGTGTCCAGCCAGGCGGTGCCCCGGTCGAGCACCGTCACGGACAGCTCGCCCCACCCGCGGTAGGTCTCGTTCACCGCCGTGATCTCCAACTCGCCCCGGGCACTGGGCGTCAGCTTGCGGGCGATGTCGACCACCCGGTTGTCGTAGAAGTAGAGGCCGGGCACCACGTACCGGGAGCGGGGCCGGGTCGGCTTCTCCTCGATCGACAGCACCCGGCCGGCCGCGTCGAACTCGACCACGCCGTACGCCGCCGGGTTGGCGACCGGATACGCGAAGACCCGCCCGCCGGCCGGGTCGCCGTGCTGCGCGAGCTGCCGGCCGAGACCGACGCCGTGGAAGATGTTGTCGCCCAGGACCAGCGCGACCGACTCGTCACCGATGAAGTCCGCGCCGATCAGGAACGCCTGCGCGATACCCTCCGGCCGGGCCTGCTCGGCGTACGTCAGCCGCAGCCCCCACTGGCCGCCGTCACCGAGCAGCCGCTCGAACTGCGGGCGGTCCTCCGGCGTCGTGATCACCAGGATCTCCCGCACCCCGGCCATCACCAGCGTGGAGAGCGGGTAGTAGACCATCGGCTTGTCGAACACCGGCATGAGCTGCTTGGAAACGGCCCGCGTGATCGGCCAGAGCCGGGATCCGGTGCCACCGGCGAGAAGGATTCCGCGCACCCGCGGAGCGTACCGTCGCGTAAACTCCACGATCCGTGAGGATCCTCGTCACCGGCGGCGCCGGCTTCATCGGCTCGGAGTACGCGCGGATGCTGCTCGGGCGGCCCGGCGGCGACGGGGCGTGGACGCCGGACCCCGCGCCCACCGCGGTGACCGTGCTGGACAAGCTCACCTACTCCGGCAACCCGGCCAACCTCGACCCGGTACGCGACGATCCCCGCCTGCGCTTCGTGCCCGGCGACATCTGCGACGCGGCCCTCGTCGACGCCGTGGTCGGAGGCCACGACGTGATCGTCCACTTCGCTGCCGAGTCCCATGTGGACCGGTCCATCACCGGCGCGGCCCCGTTCGTCACCACGAACGTGCTCGGCACCCAGACGCTGCTCGACGCCGCGCTGCGCCACGGCACCCGCCGCTTCGTGCACGTCTCCACCGACGAGGTGTACGGCTCGATCGACGTCGGCTCCTGGACCGAGGACTGGCCGTTGGCGCCGACCTCCCCGTACTCGGCCTCGAAGGCCGGCGCCGACCTGCTGGCGTTGGCCTACCACCGCACCCACGGCCTCGACGTGGTGGTGACCCGCTGCAGCAACAACTACGGGCCGTACCAGTTCCCGGAGAAGGTCGTCCCGCTCTTCGTCACCAACCTGCTCGACGGCGGCACCGTGCCGCTCTACGGCGACGGCGGCAACGTCCGGGACTGGCTGCACGTGCACGACCACTGCCGGGGCATCGCGCTGGTGCAGGAGAAGGGCCGTGCCGGCGCGGTCTACCACATCGGCGGCGGCACCGAACTGACCAACCGCGAGCTGACCGGCCGGCTGCTGGCGGCCTGCGACGCCGGCTGGGACCGGGTGGTGCCGGTCCCCGACCGCAAGGGCCACGACCGCCGCTACTCGCTCGACATCACCAGGATCCAGAACGAGCTGGGGTACGCCCCGAGCGTCGACCTCGACCGGGGCCTGGCCGACACCGTGCGCTGGTACCGGGAGAACCGGGCCTGGTGGGAGCCGCTGAAGGCGGCGCACCGGTGACCCGGCTGCTGGTCACCGGCGCCGGCGGCATGCTCGGCCGCGACCTGGTGACCGTGCTGCGCGCCCGCCCCGACCGGTCCGTCACCGCCGCCACCCGCGCCGACCTCGACGTCACCGACCCGGACGCGGTACGGGACGCGGTCGCCGGGCACGACGTGGTGCTCAACGCCGCCGCGTGGACCGATGTGGACGGCGCCCAGACCCGGGAACGCGACGCCACCGCCGTCAACGGTGACGCGGTCGCGCACCTGGCCCGGGCCTGCGCCGCCACCGGCGCCCGACTGGTGCACGTCTCCACCGACTACGTGTTCGGCGGCGACGCCACCCGGCCGTACCCGGAGGACGCCCCGACCGGCCCGGTCAACGCGTACGGGCGGAGCAAGCTCGCCGGGGAACGGGCGGTGGTCCGGCTGCTGCCCGAGCGCGGGTACGTGGTGCGGACCGCATGGCTCTACAGTGCCCACGGGCGCAACTTCGTCACCACCGTGCTGCGGCTGGCCGCCGACCGCGACCGGCTCGACGTGGTGGCCGACCAGCACGGGCAACCGACCTGGTCGTACCGGCTCGCCGAGCGGCTCGTCGCGCTCGCCGACGCGGCGCTGGCCGGCGCCGCCGCGCCGGGCGTCTACCACGGCACCGCGTCCGGCGAGACGACCTGGTACGGCCTCGCCCGCGCGGTGTTCGCGCTGTCCGGCCTGGACCCGGCGCGGGTCCGCCCGACCACCGGCGACCGCGTGCCGCGCCCGGCGCCCCGCCCCCGCTACAGCGTGCTGGCCCACGACCGGTGGGCCGCCGCGAAACTGCCGCCGCCCGGAAACTGGCACGTGGATCTGGCCGAGGCGCTGGCCGACCTCGACGGCCGGCCCGGAACACCTCCGCCAGGATGACCGCGGCCTTCTTGTTGCCGCCGCCGGCGAACAGCAGCCTCGTCCGGACGGACGACGCCGCCCGCCGGTCGGCCCGCCCGCCCGGCGCGGGCCTTGCGGCCGACCCGCGCAGGATCGATGATGGCCGAAACGACCGGATCGGACCGAGGAGTCGAGATGCAGGTGATCCACCAGCCGCGGGTGGCGTGGGACACGGCCCGGGTGATCGGCGACGCGCTCCGGGACGACGCGCTGTTCGGCTGGCTCCACCACGAACTCGGCGACCTGTTCGGGCCCGCCGCCGGGGACGCCCTCGTCGAGAGCCGCAACCGGGTCCGCTGGGCCGGCGACGCCCGCCTCCCGGTCGAGACCGGCCTCTGGCGGGTCCGCCTGGAGGACGCGCTGCGGCAGCGCCCGGAGCTCGCCGACGAGCTGGCCGGTCTCGCCTCGGTCGCCCGCGCGCACCGGCCTTAGCTTTCGCTTAGCCCGCTTGTCCGGCGACCACCCGGTCCGGCAGCATCGACCGGCGTGACCGACGGCAGCGCGCCCCACCCCTCCACGTCCACCGGCGACGGGCACCCGCCCACCCCGACCGGCCGTCGCCGTACCCCGGCCCGGGCCCGCCGCCGGCTCGCCGCCGCCGGCCTGGCCACCCTCGCCGCCGTGGTCGCGGTGACCCTCGCGGTACGCGGCGGCGCGGCCCCCGCCTGCGCCGCCCCACCCCGCGCGGCCCTCCCGTTGGCCGTCGTCCCCGCCCGCGCGGCCCTCCCGTTGGCCGCCCCGCCGGCCGGTGGCGTCACGCACACCGGCAAGGCCACGTTCTACGACTCGAAGGGCGCCGGCGGCAACTGCTCCCGGCCCGCCGCGCCCGCCAACCGGCTCTACGTCGCGCTCGGCCCGAGCGAGTACGCGGCCGGCGCGTCCTGCGGCGGCTTCCTCGACGTCACCGGCCCGCGCGGCACCGTCCGGGTGCTCGTCATGGACCAGTGCCCGGAGTGCGCCCCCGGTCACCTCGACCTCTCCGCCGAGGCGTTCGCCCGGATCGCCGACCCGGTGCAGGGCGTGGTGCAGGTCCGCTACCGGGCCGTGGTCGACCCGCCGCTGCCCGGCCCGCTCACGTTCCGCCTCAAGGAGGGCGCGTCACAGTGGTGGTTCGCCGTCCTGGTCGGCGACCACGGCAACCCGCTGCGCTCGGTGGAGGTCCGGCAGAACGGCTCGTGGCGCGCGGCGGCGCGCGAGGACTACAACTACTGGCTGATCCCGTCCGGCGCCGGCCCCGGCCCGTACGCGATCCGGGTCACCGACGTGTCCGGCCACCGGGCCACCGCCACCGGCATCCGGATGCTCCCCGGCCAGGTGCAGCGCAGCACCACCCGGATGTACGGCGGCGGCACCGCGACCACCGCCCGTACCGCGAAGCCGTCCCGCTCGCCGTCGTCCCCCCGCCCGACCCCGACCCCCAGCCGTCCCGCCTCCC
>NZ_PYPS01000067.1 GCF_003027925.1 Micromonospora sp. RP3T | reverse complement strand
TGATCCGCACCACCGCCGACCAGACGTTCACCGTCGACCCCTGCAACCTCCAACTGCTCTACCAGGGTCGGGCCACCAACTCCGGCGGCGACTACGGCCTGCTGCCGTACCGGCCGGGTCTGCTGACCCTGCAACGCTGACCGGTTTCCGGCGGCTCGTCACGGGCCGGTCTCCCCACGCGGGAGGCCGGCCCTCGGCGTACCTCAGGCGGGGTAGGCGCGGGTCTCGGCGGCCTTGACGGCGGCCCACACGGACCGGCCGGGCACCAGGTCGAGGTGGGCGGCGGCGGACGGCGTGACGTCGGCGGCCACCGTGATCGGACCGTCCAGTTGCACGCGGAGGTTGTCGCCGTGGCGTTGCAGCCCGGCGATGACCGCGGCCCAGGCGTTGCGCGGGCTGCCGTCGGGCCGGCTCGGGTGCAGGGCGACTGCCGACGGCGGGAACGCGACGAACGCGTCGCCGTGCAGCGGGTCGGCGACGGTGAGGGTGAGCCCGTCGCCGACCCGGACGCGCCGGCCGTCGGCGGTGCCGCGGTAGAGGTTGAGGCCGACGAGCCGGGCGACGTAGTCGGTGCGGGGCCGCGCGGTGATGTCGGCGGCGTCGCCGTCCTGCACGACCCGACCGTCCTCGACGATGACCAGCCGGTCGGCCAGGACGAGCGCGTCGAGCGGGTCGTGGGTGACCAGCAGCGTGGCGCCGGGATGGTCGCCGAGGTGCCGGAGCAGTTCGGCGCGGGTGTCGAGCCGGGTCCGGGCGTCGAGCGCGGCGAGCGGCTCGTCGAGCAGCAGCAGCACCGGGTCGACGGCCAGCGCGCGGGCGAGCGCGACCCGTTGGGCCTGCCCGCCGGAGAGCTGGCGTGGCCTGCTGCGCGCCCGGTCACCCAGCCCGACCCGGTCGAGCCAGTCGGCGGCCCGGCGCCGCGCGGTGCGCCGGTCCGCGCCGTGGCGTCGCGGCCCGAAAGCCACGTTGTCCAGCGCGCTCAGGTGTGGGAAGAGAAGGTGGTCCTGGAAGACCACGCCGATCGGGCGCCGCTCGGGCGGTGTCCAGAGGTCCCGGTCGGGCCGGTCGACGGGCTGCCCGGCGAGGGCGAGGTGACCGGCGCTCAGCGGTTGCAGGCCGGCGAGGGCGCGCAGGGCGGTGGTCTTGCCGGCGCCGTTCGGGCCGAGCAGGGCGACCACCTCGCCGGCGTCGATGCGCAGCGGCAGGTCCAGGCGGAAGGCGCCCCGGTCGACGACCAGGTGCGCGTCCACGACGGGGACGGGGCTCATGCGCTGGTGATCCACTTGTCCCGCAGGCCGGCGAGGATCGCCACCGACACGGTCAGCAGCACCAGGCTGAGCACGACCGCACCGTCCAGGTCCCCGCCCTCGATGGTCTGGTAGACCGCTAGCGGCATGGTCTGGGTGACGCCCGGGTAGTTGCCGGCGAACGTGATCGTGGCACCGAACTCGCCAAGCGCCCGCGCCCAGCACAGCACCGCTCCGGCCGCCACGCCCGGCGCCACGAGCGGCAGCGTGACGTGCGTGAACGTGGTCCAGCGTCCGGCACCGAGCGTGGCGGCGGCCTCCTCGTAGCGGGTGTCCGCCCCGCGCAGCGCACCCTCGACGGCGATCACCAGGAACGGCATCGCGACGAACGCCTCGGCGACCACCACGCCGGTGGTGGTGAACGGCAGCGTGAAACCGAACGTGGCGTCCAGCCACCCGCCGAGCAGGCCCCGACGCCCGAACACCAGCAACAGCGCCACCCCGCCGACCACCGGCGGCAGCACCAGCGGGACCGTGACCAGCGCGCGGACCAACCGGCGGCCGGGAAAGCGGGCCCGCGCCAGCAGCCAGGCCAGCGGTACGCCGAGCAGCAGGCACACCAGCGTGGCGACGGTGGCGGTCTGCACCGAGAGTCGGAGCGCGGTCAGCGCGCCGGGCTCGGTGAGCCGCTGCGGCAGGCTGGCCCACGGCGCGCGGACCACCAGCCCGGCCAGCGGCAGCACCAGGAACAGCAGGCCCGCCAGGGCGGGCACCAGCAGGGCCGCCGGCACCCGTTGCGCCCGACGGCGGCGCGGCGGCCCACCCCGGGCCGCGGTGGGTGCCTCGGCCGAGGTCACGGCGCCTGGAAGCCGGCGCCGGTCAGGACCGCCGTGCCCCGGTCGGATCGCACGTAGGCGACGAAGGCCCGCGCGCCGGCCCGGTTGGGCGCGTTCTTCAGCACCACGACGGGGTAGTCGTTGACCGCGCCGGCGGATTCGGGGAACTCCACGCCGTCCACGTCGTCGGCGGCGGCCCTGGTGTCGGTCCGGTAGACCAGCGCGGCGTCGACCTCGCCGAGCTTCACCTTCGACAGGGCGCCCTTGACGTCCTGCTCCAGCGTCACCGGCCGGAGTGGCACCCGCGCGGCGCTCAGGACCCGGGCCGCCGCCGCGCCGCAGGGCACCTGCTCGGCGCAGAGCGCCACCTTGAGCCCGGGCCGGGTGAGGTCGGCCAGTGCGGCGATGCGCTTCGGGTTGCCCCTGGGCACCGCGATGACCAGTTGGTTACGCGCGAACGTGGCCGGGGAGCCGTCGCCGTTGCCGGCGTCGGTGACCGCCTGCATGTTCTTCGGCGCGGCGGAGGCGAACACGTCCGCGGGCGCGCCCTGGTTGATCTGGTTGGCCAGCGCGGAACTGCCGGCGAAGTTGAACCGCACCGTCACGCCCGGGTTGGCCGCCTCGAAGTCCTCGCCGATCCGGGTGAACGACTCGGTCAGCGACGCCGCCGCGAACACCGTCACCGTTCCGGTCACGCCGGAACCGGAGGTCGAGCCGCCCGGTGAGGAGCCGGTGCCGCCCCCGCAGCCGGCCAGCGTCAGCGCCGTCAACCCGGCGAGCGTGGCGCGGACCATCCGTGGCCCCATCAGCCTCTCCTCCCGAAAGCTCACGCGCCCGCTCGCGCCCGGTGCGCCGGGGTGGACCGCTCCACCACCACCGTGGTCGACTTGATCACCGCGACCGCGACCGACCCGACCCGCAGGCCCAGTTCCTCGACCGCCTCCCGGCTCATCAGCGAGACGATCCGGAACGGCCCGGCCTGGATGTCCACCTGGGCCATCACCGTGTCCTTGGTGACCGCGGTGACGATCCCCCGCAGGCGGTTGCGCGCCGAGGACTCCTCGGCCCGGCCGTCCGGCCCGCCCGCCTGCTCGCGGACGAAGCCGGCCAGTTCCACGCCGTCGATCACCCGGTGGCCCTGCTCGTCCCGGGACGCGGGCAGCCGGCCGGCATCCACCCAGCGGCGCACCGTGTCCGCGCTGACGCCGAGCAGTTCCGCTGCCTCCCCGATCCGGAACATCGTCACGCCAGACAGACTACCGAACCGCATGTGCTGGATAGAACACTCATGACGGCTGGAACCTGCGGGGGTAATGGCGACCGAAGGGCCGCAGGTGCCGGCGGCGGGAGATTTTTCCGGACCGACTGTTTCCGGGGTGGATGTGAGGAAAGGTCAGAAGGAGGAGTCGGTCCCCTATAGTCGGGAAACGCGATGAAGATCGGTTACAAGCTGGCCAGCGAGGGATTCGGGCCGAAGGAGCTCATCCGGCAGGCCGTCCGGGCCGAGGAGGTCGGGTTCGACTTCGTCGAGATGAGCGACCACTACCACCCCTGGCTCGACACGCAGGGGCACTCGTCGTTCACCTGGACCGTCTTCGGCGCGATCGCCGCCCGCACCGACCGGATCGGCCTCGCCACGGGCGTGACCTGCCCGACCGTGCGCTACCACCCGGCGATCATCGCGCAGGCGGCGGCCACGCTGGCCATCGTCTCCGACGGCCGGTTCACGCTCGGCGTCGGCGCGGGAGAGCGGCTCAACGAGCACGTCGTCGGGCAGGGCTTTCCGAGCGTACGGGGCCGGCACGAGCGGCTGCGCGAGGCGCTGGAGATCATCCGGCTGCTCTGGCAGGGCGGCTACCGGTCGTACGAGGGCAAGCACCTGCACCTGGAGGACGCGCGGGTGTTCGACCTGCCGGACCAGCCACCGGTGATCGCGGTGGCCGTGAGCGGCCCGGCGTCGGTGGCGATCGCCACCGAACTCGGCGACGGCCTGTTCGCCACCGAGGCGAAGCCCGAGCTGGTCGAGGCGTACCGGTCCGGTGGCGGTAGCGGCCCGCGTTACGCCGAGGTGCCGATGGCCTGGGCGCCCGACGAGCAGCAGGCGGTGCGCGCCGCCTGGGAGACCAGCCGGTGGGCGGTGACCGGCTGGAAGGTGATGGCCGAGCTGCCCAACCCGGTGAACTTCGACGCCGCCTCCCGCACGGTCACCGACGACGACATCCGGCAGCAGTTCGCGGTCGGACCCGACCCGGACACCCATGTCGCGGCCGTGCAGAAGTACGTCGACGCCGGCTTCGACCATCTTGTCCTCCAGAACGCCGGCCCGGATCCGGACGGCTTCCTCGACTTCTACCGCGACACGCTCGCCGACCGCCTCCGCGCCCTCGGCTGACCTCCTTCCGAAAGATCTGGAGACCCACCGTGAAAGCTCTCGTGTACCGCGGTCCCCGTGACGTCGCCGTCGAGGACCGGCCCGACCCCACCATCCAGGCCCCCACCGACGCGATCATCCGGGTCACCACCACCAACATCTGCGGCTCCGACCTGCACATGTACGAGGGACGCACCTCGGTCGAGGCCGGCAAGATCCTCGGCCACGAGAACATGGGCGTGGTGGAGGCGGTCGGCGACGCGCTCACCCGGATCAAGGTCGGTGACCGCGTCTCCGTGCCGTTCAACATCGCCTGCGGCACCTGCCGCAACTGCCTGCACGGCTGGACCAGCTTCTGCCTGCGCACCAACCCGACCGAGGGGATGGACGGCGCGGCCTACGGCTACGCCAACATGGGCCCGTACGACGGCGGGCAGGCCCAGTTCCTGCGCGTGCCGTACGCGGACGTCAACCTGCTGCGCCTGCCGCCGGGCACCGAGCACGAGAACGACTTCACCATGCTGTCGGACATCTTCCCGACCGGCTGGCACGGCACCGAACTCGCCGGGCAGGCCCCCGGTGACACGGTCGCCGTGTTCGGCGCCGGCCCGGTCGGGCTGATGGCCGCGCACAGCGCGCTGATCAAGGGCGCGGACCGGGTGTTCGTGGTCGACAAGGAGACGGACCGCCTGGCCATGGCCGAGAAGATCGGTGCCATTCCGATCAACTTCGGCGAGGGCGACCCGGTGCGGCAGATCATGGACGCCACCGACGGGGTGGGCGCCGACTGCGGCGTGGAGGCGGTCGGCTACCAGGCCCACGACCCGTCCGGCGAGGAGCACCCGGAGCTGGTGCTGGACAACCTGGTCGACGTGGTCCGCTCCACCGGAGGGATCGGTGTGGTCGGCGTCTACGTTCCGCAGGACCCCAACGGTCCGGACAAGCGGGCGCGGGAGGGCCGGATCGGCTGGCAGTACGGCACGTTCTTCACCAAGGGCCAGCGGATGGGCACCGGCCAGGCCCCGGTGATGCGCTACAACCGGCAGCTCCGCGACCTGATCATCGCCGGCCGCGCCCGGCCGTCGTTCCTGGTCTCGCACGAGCTGCCGCTGGCCGAGGCGCCCGAGGCGTACGGGCACTTCGACCGGCGCGAGCAGGGCTGGACGAAGGTGCTGCTGCACCCCACCGACTGAGTACGCGTACGGATGGCAGCCACGGCCGGGGCGACCAGAATTCTCCCCATGCGAACGCGAACTCTGATCGCCCTGGCCGGGGTCGCCCTGAGCGGCCTGATGCTCACCGCCGGCTGCTCCTTCGAGGAGGCCATCTGCGGCGACGGCGAGTACCCGGCCATCGCGGTCGGCGGGCAGGGCGGCAGCGCCTGCTTCCCGGACGGACAGGAGCCGACCGCGCCGTACGTGCGTTACCCGGAGGGCAAGGTCCCGCAGCACGTCGACGACGAGTGGGACGTCTACTGGCGCACCCACGGCATCGACGAGAAGGGCGCGATCATCGAGCGCTGACCGGGGTCACCCCGCCGATGTCGCGGGCGAACCCCTCCACGGCGGTGCAGACCCGCCCGAGCGCCTCGGCGGAGCCGGCCAGCGGGCCGGGCACCATCAGCGAGTGGTCGGCGTCGGCCACCTCCACCACGTGCGGGCTGAGCCGGCGGGCCGCCTCGCCGTCCCAGCTCGCGTCCCCGGTGCCGCCGACCAGCAGGAACGGCGACGTGGCGCGGCGCAACGGCTCGCGTACGGCCGGCTCGTGCAGCAGCGGGGTCAGCCAGACCGCCGGGATGCCCCGCTCGGCGGCGAGCGGGGTGGCGAAACTGCCCAGCGACTTGCCGACCAGCAGGTCGACGCCGGAGTCGAGGACCGGCGCCAGTTGCGCGGCCACCCAGCCGGGCGCCGCGTCCAGGCGCAGCTCGTCCAGCCGCTGCCAGGTCACCTCGTGCACGTCGAAGCCGAGCCGGCGCAACGCCTCGCCGAGGTAGACGAAGAGCGGCCCCCGCGTGTCGTAGCCCCGGCCCGGGGCGAGCACCGCACGCCGATCCGCCATGGTCGCCTCCCTCTCGTCCGGTCCCGAGCCACGCTAGCCGGTGTCCACGCGCCGGGTGGTCCCGTGCCGGGTTGTCCCCGTCGACGCCGGGCCGGGGCGCACGCCCCGGCCCGACGCCCACCTGTCACGACGCGTACGCGCCGAGCGAGTCGAGCCGCAGACTGGCCGGGCCGGTCGCGCCGCCGGGATAGAGCGACACCTGGGTGACCGTGCCCAGGTCGAGCGGGCTGGGGGTGGCCCACGGCGGCGGGGCGAAGTCGGTGAACGGCACCTCCACCACCCGCGCCCCGGTGCCGGCGAAGGTCAGCGTCTTCTCCCAGTAGAAGCCGGACGCGACGAACTGGACGGTCAGCTGCTGGCCGTCCGTGCCCGGCTCGACCCACATCCGCAGGCCGGTTGTGCCGCGCCAGTCCTGCGCCGCCGGCAGGGTGCGGATGACGCCGGCGTACCCGCTGGCGCCGGGCGTCCAGCTCAGCCGCATGCTGTGCCCGCTGCCCTCGCCGGGCGGGGCCAGCGTCGCGGTGATCGGGTCGCCGCCGGTGTTGCGGGGGTAGGTGGCGGCCAGCTCGGCGTCCGACGGGTACGTGTCGAAGTCGTCGACCACCACGCCGGGCAGGTCGGCGCGGGTGGTGAAGGCGGCGTCGGTGACCGTCGAGCCGTACCCGTTCGTGGCGGTGACCCGCACGTGCAGCGTGCTGCCGGCGGGCCAGGCCGTGGTCGGCGTGAAACCGGGCGTACGCAGGCCCGACACCGCCACCAGCGGGGTGCTGAGATCGGCGTGCTCGGACACGGTCAGCGAGTAGTACGCGGCACCCGGCGCGGCGGACCAGTCCAGCGCCGCCAACCGGCTCACCCCGGTCGCGTCCGGGGCCGGGGCGGTCAGCGCGAACGCCCCCGGCACGGTGTCCGTCACCGAGTCCGACCGGGCGGACAGCGCGACCGAGGCGACGGCGAAGCGGGCGTCCGGCCGCCACACCACCCGCATGCCGCGCACGTCGCGCAGCCCGGTGACGGTGAGCGCGTACCGGCCGGGGCCGGTCCGGTCGATCCGGGGCCGGGTCGGGCGCCAGCCGGTCGTACCGTCGGCGGACACCTCCACCACGGCGCGGGGGCGACCGGTCGAGGCGACCGTGACCGTGGCGGCGGTGAGGCCGTCGCGCCGGTAGCGCAGCTCCCCGGACCGGCCGCGGGCGGGCGCGACAAGCACCCCGCCGGTGGTCGGCGTGCGGCGCAGGGAGTCGCTGTGGCCGGCGCTGACGAACCAGTCCTCCAGCGGGTCGACCACCTGGTCGCTGGCCCGGTCGGTGCGCACCGGCGGGGAGACGGCCACGGCGGCGCCGGTGGCGTCGACCGCCACCACCCGGTAGGACACCGGGCCGGCGGGCGTGGCCAGGTCGAACCAGGGCGCGTCGTCGGCGCGCAGCGGCCGGGCGCCGCTGACGGTGGCCCAGGCCCCGCCCGCGCCGCGCCGCTGCACCAGGTAACCGGCGGCGCCCGCGGTGCCCCGCCAGCGCAGCGTGGTGATGCCGTAGTCGGCGTCGACGGCGGTGAGCAGCGGCCGGTCCCCGGTGACGGCCGGTGCCGGGCGGCCGGCCATCGTCGCGGCGAAGCGGGTCAGCGCGGCGACCGCCGCCCGCATCGCCGGCGTGTCACCCGGGTAGTGCACGGTGAAGCCGTCACCGTGCGGCACGAAGCCGGAGTGGTCGTGATGGCCGAACAGGGACCAGAACAGCGCGCCGCTCACGTCCGGGTTCGCCGCCACCTGGTCCAGCAGCTCGTCGGTGGCCTGGCCGGAGCCGAACTCGCCGGCGAGGTAGACCTTGCCGGCGGCGGTGGCCGCGGCGGCGTCGGCCGCGATGCCGGCCGCGGTGGGCGGGTAGTAGTGCGAGTCGCTGATGTCGACGTACGGCGAGCCGAGCACGGCGGGGTCGGTGCCGTGCTGGCTGCCGGCCGCGACGAGCTGCCGCGGGGCGAGCGCCTTGACGTGGCCGGCCAGGTCGTCGACCCAGTCGGCGGTCATCCCGTTCAGCTCGTTGCCCAGCTCCCACGCCATGATCGTCGGATCGTCGGGGTACGCCTTGCCGGTGTAGCGGTTGACGTGGGTGAGCAGCGTGCGGACGTACTGCTTGAACGCGGCGCGCGCGGCCGGGTCGGTGTAGAACAGCGCGCCGTCGTCGTCAGTGCTCAGGCCGAGCCAGCGCAGGAAGTCGTACCGGCCGCCGTGGTAGTACTGCCAGTTGTCGGTGAGCGGGACGACCAGTCGCAGCCCGAGGCGGCCGGCCTCCGCGACCGCGTAGTCGATGCGGTCGAACGCCGCCGGGTTGAACTCGCCCAGCGCGGGTTCGAGCGAGTGCGGGTCGCCGGTGGAGACGCCGAGCGTGTGGGCGCGGACCACGGTGGCACCCATCCGCTTGGCGGTGGTCAGCCCGTCCCGGATCCGGAAGTAGGTGGGGTGGTCGACGGCCGGCGGGTCGTCCGGGTCGGTGCCACCGACGTTCTCGTCCAGCCCCAACCAGTACATGTTGGGCCCGGCGAACCGGAACGGCCGCCCGGCCAGACTCAGCCGGCTGCCGTCGCGGACCACGAACGCCGGGTCGGCGCGGCGCGACGGTGGGTCGGGTGCGGCGACCGCCGGTGGGGCGGCGAGCGCGACGGTCGCCAGCGTGGCGACCAGCGCCACGGCGGCGGACCAGCGGATGCGCAGTGTCATGGGAACCTCCGCAGCTGTGCCGCCGGGCCGGCGGCGACCGGGTGGCGACGGCGTCCGTCGATGCCCGGCCGTCGCCATCGCTCACTGAACCGGTTAAGGTGCAAGTCGTCAAGCGGCCGAAACAGCGCGTTATTCGAACGTTATCGATGACGTAGCAGCCCGTTGACGGCGGTGCGCGCCGGGCGGCGCTGGCGCTGAAGCGGTTAACGGACCTTCCCGGAGACGTCGGCCCGTTAGGGTCCGACCATGAGCGTGCACCCCCGCATCGTCACCGACGACTTCCCGGCCACCATCGCCTTCTACACCGCCCTGCTCGGCGAGCCGGAGAAGGTGGTCGACGAGTTCGAGTACGCCGGCTTCGACGCCGGTGGCGAAACCGTGCTCGCGCTGCTCGGCCGGCGGGCCGCCGAGGCGGTGCTCCCGGTCGGGCGGGGCGACGGCGGCGTGCTGGTCGTGGTACCGGTGCCCGACGTGGACGCCACCGTCACCGCGCTGCCCGCCGGGACGGTGGTGGCCGAACCCGCCGACCGTCCCGGCTGGGGCGTCCGCTCCGCCTACCTGCGCGACCCCGAGGGCAACCTGGTCGAGGTGCAGTCCTGGTTGCCGCGCTGATCCGGCCCGCTCACAGCCGCTCCGGAGTGCGGATGCCGAGCAGATGCAGCCCCTGCCCCAGCACCCGCGCGGTCAGGTCGCACAGCGCCAACCGGCTCTCCCGCACCGGCCCGTCGGCCCGCAGCACCGGGCACCGCTCGTAGAACGCGCTGAACGCCACCGCCACCCGGTGCAGGTGCCCGGCGAGCTGGTGGAACTCCAGGCTGCCGGCCACCGCGTCGACCACCGCCGGAAAACCGACCAGCTCGAACGCGAGCGCCCGCTCCGCCGCCGCGACCGGCGCGACGTCCGCGCCGGGCCGCGCCGCCGCGCCGGCCCGCCGGAAGATCGACCGGATCCGGGAGTACGCGTACTGCAGGTAGGGCGCGGTGTTGCCGTCCAGCGACAGCATCCGCTCCCAGTCCAGCACGTAGTCCTTGCGCCGGTCGCCGGCCAGGTCGGCGTACTTGATCGCGCCGATGCCGACCGCGCGCCCCACCTCGGCCGCCTCCGCGTCCCCCAGTTCCGGGTTGCGCTCCCGAGCCAACGCGGTCGCGCGCTCCACCGCCTCGTTCAGCAGGCCGACCAGCTTCACCGAGCCACCGGCCCGGCTGCGCAGCATCCGCCCGTCCGGCCCGAGGATCGATCCGAACCCGACGTGCTCGGCGCGGGCCGGCGGGGCCAGCCAGCCGGCCTGCGCCGCGGCCGCGAAGACCATCTCGAAGTGCCGCCGCTGCGGCAGCCCGACCACGTAGAGCAGCCTGGTCGCGCCCAGCGTGCCGGTCCGGTGCCGCAGCGCGGCCAGGTCGGTCGCCGGATAGCCGTACCCGCCGTCGGACTTGCGCACGATCAGCGGCAGCGGCTCGCCGTCCCGCCCCACCGAACCGGGCGGGAACACGCAGTCCGCGCCGTCGCTGCGCCGCAGCAACCCGAGCCGGTCCAACTCGTCGACGGTCGGCGCGAGCAGGTCGTGATAGCTGCTCTCGCCCCGGAAGTCGGCTTCGGACAACGTCACGTCGAGCAGCTCGTACACGGTCAGGAAGTAGCTCTCGGACTGCGTCACCAGCAGCCGCCACAGCCGCAGCGTCGCCGGGTCCCCGCCCTGCAACGCCACCACCCGCAGCCGGGACCGGTCCCGGAACGCCGCGTCCGCGTCGAACTTCTCCCGCGCGGCCTTGTAGAACGCGTCCAGGTCGCCCATCGACAGCTCCCGCGCCGCCCCGGCCTCGCCCAGATCGACCAGGTGCTCGATCAACATGCCGAACGGCGTCCCCCAGTCGCCGAGGTGGTTGGCCCGCAGCACCCGGTGCCCCAACCACTCCAGCAGCCGGGCCGCCGCGTCCCCGATCACCGTCGAACGCAGGTGGCCGACGTGCATCTCCTTGGCCACGTTCGGCCCCGAGTAGTCGACCACCACGGTCTCCGGCCCGGCCGCCACCGGCACCCCGAGCCGCGGGTCGGCGGCCAGCGCGGAGACCAACGCGCCGAGCGCCCGGTCGGCCACCGTCAGGTTGAGGAAGCCCGGCCCGGACACCTCGACCGACGCGCAGAGGTCGGCCAGCTCCGCGCGCTGCCGTACCTCCTCGGCGATCGCCCGCGGCGGCCGGCCGAGCTGCCGGGCCAGCGCGAGCGCCGCGTCGGACTGGAAGTCCGCGTGCTGCGAGCGCCGCACGACCGGGTCCACCGGCCCGCCGGCCACCGCCGCGAACGCCGGCGCCAGCCGGTCGGTCAACAACTTCTCAAGATCCATGGGTACGCCGATCTCGCTCGATCCGCCGCGCGGATCACCGGACGGGAAGGCGGCGGAGCGAGGACGATCGACGTCGACCGGCGGCTCGATCCGCCGGTCGCAGGAGAGAAGGCTCAGCGCAGGCGGTCGCGGGACCGCCGGCGTCGCAGCGCGCCGAGCCGGACGTCGGGGGACGCCGTCGGGTACGCCTGCGAACTGCTCATGCCCGCAGCGTAACCGGCCGGCCCGGGGTCGGCGCAATCGCTTACCCGGACCGGCCGTCGACGTACCCGGTCGTCAGGTCGGTGTGGCGGCGGCGCTCGGCGCTCCGCCCACTGGTCAGGCTCAGCCCTGCCGGTAGCTCTCGGAGTAGTAGGTGCCGACCCGCTCGCGGTAGTCGGCACGCGCGAAGTCGTCCGGGTCGAACGCCGGAGAATCCTTGACCTGCTCCCGGGTCCGGTCCACGTGCACGACCCGGTCCAGGTGGTCGACCCGGTCCACGGTGCCGGCCGGCAGCAGCACCTTCTTGCCGAAGATCCAGGGACCGGTGTCCACCACCAGGTAGCGGGCGTCGGCCTCCTCGTTCGCCTTGTCGATCGTGCCGATGCGCCCGTCGATCGCCTCCACCCGGTAGCCGGTCAGGTCGATCGGGGTGCCCGGGCCGGGTGCGTCGACGCCCTCGTCCGACCCCTCGACGCGCTGCCGGGGCACGTCGCCCGGTCGGGTCTGGTCGTAGCCCCCGGCGAGCGCGGACGGATCGCGCCAGGCCCACGGACTGAACGGCTGCATAGCTGGCACCTCCGCAGTGTCGTCTCGGCACCGGGAACAGTGCCCTGGCGGCAGCCGGTGAAACCCGGGTGCCGCGCCGGCACCGGGCGGGCCGCACCGCCGGTCTCATCGGTCGGCCGCTGGCATACTGGCCGACCATGGTTCTGTCGCGCGGTTGGTCGTTGTTCCTGGTCGGGGTCGGGGTGTGGACCTGGGTGATCTGGCCGAGGTTCGCGGTCGCGATCTGGAACGACCCGCGGGCCTGGTCCGGCGGTGCCGTCGGGACGGGCGAGCCGACCGGCTTCCTCTGGGTGCACGCGCTGCTCATCGCCGCGTCACTGGCGATCGGCACGACGGCCGGCGTGCTCGGCGTACGCGGCTGGTTGGCGACCCGCCGCCGGTGAGGGCGGCACCCTGAGCGCGCTGAACTGGGCAGATAGCTCGGCGGTGATGATGTGACGCGGAACGCTACCCCCCGATTTGACGATCAAACCCGGAGACGCGTAACTTTCTCTCTGCCAGCGCGAACGGGGCAAACGGGATGAAAGCCCGAGGCACCGATCCACGCAGGCGCCGGGTCCGAACGGGGTGTCAACCACCCCGCGAGGATGCGGTCCGGGAGGGGCTCACCGGAACGCCGCAGGGCGGATTTGGCGGAGCGGAACCGACCGGGTAAGGTTGTCGACCGGCAGGGAACCGGGCGAGCTTGCGGGAAACCGCAGCGGCCGGCCTGCCAAATCCGATGATCAAGCGCAGCGGTTCACCGCTGCGCGGGTTCACCGGGCGCCAACCCGTACGAAGCACGACAGACCGGGACACACGGTTTGACACGGCGGAGACGGTGAGGTAACGTAGTAAAAGTGCCCGGCGCGAGAGCGGCGGGGACGCGAACGAAATGCCCCGGGTCGGGGGCCTCCTGGTGGGGGTTTCCGGGTTGGTGTGTGGTTGTTCTTTGAGAACTCAACAGGGTGCTTGATAAGCCAGTGCCAATTGTTTTATACCCCGGACTGGTCAGGCTTTGGTCTGTCTGGTCGGGATTCCTTTGGCAACACTTTTG
>NZ_PYPS01000066.1 GCF_003027925.1 Micromonospora sp. RP3T | reverse complement strand
CACCGAACCCACCCCAACCCCCACCCCCGTCGTCGCCTGGCCCATCTCCGCCCACACCCTGCCCGCACTCCACGCCCAAGCCCACACCCTGCACACCCACCTCACCAACCACCCCGCACCACCCACCGACATCGCCCACACCCTCACCACCACCCGCACCACATTCGACCACCGCGCCGTCATCATCGGCACCCACACCACCGAACTCCTCGACGGCCTACACGCCCTCGCCCACCACCAACCCGCACCACACCTCATCACCAACACCACCCGACCCACCGGCAAAACCGCCTTCGTCTACCCCGGACAAGGCGCCCAATGGCCCGCCATGGCCAGCGACCTCTACCCCACCAACGACGTCTTCACCCACCACATCAACGCCTGCGCCGAAGCCCTCGCCCCCCACACCGACTGGAACCTCATCGACGTCCTCACCCAACAACCCCACGCACCCAGCCTCGACCGCGTCGACGTCGTCCAACCCGCCCTCTGGGCCCTCATGATCGCCCTCACCCGACTCTGGCAACACCACGGCATCCACCCCGACGCCGTCATCGGCCACTCCCAAGGCGAAATCGCCGCCGCCCACATCGCCGGCGCCCTCACCCTCCACGACTCCGCCACCATCATCGCCCTGCGCAGCCAAGCCATCACCACCCTGCCCCACCACGGCGCCATGGCCACCATCGCCCTACCCCACACCCAACTCCACCACGACCTCACCCCCTACCCCGACCTCCACATCGCCGCCATCAACAGCCCCACCTCCACCGTCATCGCCGGCGACACCACCCAACTCGACACCCTCCTGCACCACTACCGCACCCACAACATCCAAGTCCGCAAACTCCCCGTCACCTACGCCTCCCACACCCCCCACGTCGAACCCCTCAAAAACCACCTCATCACCACACTCGCCACCATCAACCCCCAACCCGCCACCATCCCCTTCTACTCCACAGTCACCACCACCCCCCTCGACACCACCCACCTCACCCCCGACTACTGGTACACAAACCTCCGCCAACCCGTCCAACTCCACCCCACCATCACCACCCTCCTCCACCACGGCCACACCACCTACATCGAACCCAGCCCCCACCCCACCCTCACCACCGCACTCACCGACATCACCCACACCACCACCCACCCCACCACCATCACCGGCACCCTCCGCCGCGACCACCACAACCCCACCACCTTCCTCACCAACCTCGCCCACCTCCACACCACCGGCCACCCCACCACCTGGCCCACCACCACCAACCCCCACACCATCAACCTCCCCACCTACCCCTTCCAACACCACCACTACTGGCTCAACCCGCAGAGCCAACGGCCGCTGCTGGAGCCGGCGATCGACCTCCCGGACGGGCGTACCGAGTTCGTCGGGAAGATCTCCATCCGTACGCATCCGTGGCTGGCCGACCACGCGGTGGAGGAGACGGTGCTCGTTCCGGGCGCGGCGATCGCCGAGATGGCGTTGCAGGCCGCGGCACACGGGCCGGCCACGACGGTGGGTGAGCTGACCCTGCACACGCCGCTGTTCCCGCCCGAGCACGGCGAAGCCGACCTGCGCCTCAGCGTCGACCCCGTCGACGGGTCCGGAGCGCGTACGTTCAGCGTCCACGCCCGCACCGACGGCGATCCGGCGTGGACCACCCACGCCTCGGGCGTCCTCACGCCCACCGTGCCGTCCCCGCCGGCGGGCGGTGCCGGGATACCTGCTGACGCGTCCCCCCTGCCCGTGGACGACCTCTACGAACAGCTCGCCGACGCGGGCTACCGGTACGGCCCGAGCTTCCGTGGCCTGCAGGCGGCGTGGCGGCACGGCGACGACGTCTACGCCGAGGTGGTCCTGCCCGCGCCGGCCGAACCGGACGGGTACGGCATCCACCCGGCGCTGCTGGACGCCGCCCTGCAGACGGTCTTCCTCACCGGCGGCACCGACGAACTCCGACTGCCGTTCGCCTGGCGTGACGTCACGTTGACGGCAGGCGGCGCGGACCGCCTCGTGGTCCACGCCCGGGTGTCCGGCCCGGACACGTTGTCCCTCACGCTGACCGACCGGGCCGGCCAGCCGGTCGCCACGATCGGGGCGGTCACCACGCGGCCGCTGCCGGAGGGCTCCGTCGACCGGGGCCGGGCCGCCGTGGCGCGCTCCCTGCTCGGGCCCGGCTGGGAGCCCGCCGCGCCGGTCGGCGCGCCGGCCGGACGGCTGGCCGTCCTCGGTGGCGGCGCCGTCGAGGCGCTGCGCGCGGCCGGGCACACCGTCGACGGGTACGACGACCTACCGGCGCTCCACGACGCCGTGTCGCGCGGCGCCCCCGCCCCGGACATCGCGGTCGTGACGGTGGTCCCCGACGACGCCGAGGTGATGCCAGGGCGCGTCCACGAGGTCACCGTGCGGACGCTACGCCTGCTACGGGAGTGGCTGACCGACGACGGGCTGACCGATGCCCGGCTGGCGATCGTCACCCGTGCCGCGGTCGCGACCGCCGACGGCCGGCACCCCGACCCGGCCGCCGCCGCGGTGTGGGGGCTCGTCCGGTCGGCGCAGACCGAGAACCCGGGCCGATTCCTGCTCGTCGACTGCGCCGGTGAAGCCGATGAGGTCCTCGTCGCGCTCGCCACCGGCGAGGACCAGGTCGCGGTGCGGGACGGCACGCCGCACGTGCTCCGGCTGCGCCGGATCGCGGCGGTCGACGACACCCCACCGCGCACGTTCGATCCGGACCGGACGGTCCTGGTCACCGGCGGCACCGGCACGCTCGGCCGGCTGGTCGCCCGCCACCTGGCGGCCGAGCACGGCGTGCGGCACCTGCTCCTGGCCAGCCGCCGGGGCGCCGCCGCCGCCGGGTTCGTCGAACTCACCGAGGACGTACGCGCCCTGGGCGCCGAGGTCACCGCGGTGGCCTGCGACATCGGCGACCGCGACGCCGTCCGGGACCTGCTGGCGAGCGTGCCGGCCGATCGCCCGCTGGGCGCGATCGTGCACGCCGCCGGAGCACTTGCCGACGGTCTGGTCACCGGCCTCTCCGATGAGCAGGTGGGGGCCGTGTTCCGGCCCAAGGTGGACGCCGCCTGGCACCTGCACGAGCTCACCCGGGACGTCCCGCTCGACGCCTTCGTCCTGTTCTCCTCCATCGCCGGCACGATCGGGACGCCGGGTCAGGCCAACTACGCCGCCGCCAACGCCTTCCTGGACGCGCTCGCCGGCCACCGGCGGGCGGCCGGCCTGCCGGCGACGTCGCTGGCCTGGGGACTGTGGGCGCCCGGCTCCGGCCTGACCGGTGATCTCGACCGCGCCGACCTGGCCCGCCTGCGTCGCATCGGCCTCGTGGCGCTACCCCCGGACCGGGGTCTGCGGCTGTTCGACCTGGCCCTCACCGCGCCGGACGCGGTGCTGGTACCGGCGCAACTGGACCTGGCGCGACTGCGCGCCGACGCCGAGGCCGGCCTGCTGCCGCCACCGCTGCGCGGCCTTCTCCCGGCCACCGCGTCACCGCGCCGGCGTGCCGCGACCGGCGGGGAGACGTCCGACGGCGCCGCGCCGCTCGCCACCCGCCTCGCCGGCCTGCCGGTCGCGGAACGGGAGCAGAGCGTGATCGCTGCCGTACGGGAGCTGACCGGCACCGTGCTCGGACACGGCGGCGACGACGTCGACGAGACCAAGCCCTTCAAGATGCTGGGCTTCGACTCGCTGACCGCCGTGGAGCTGCGCAACCGCCTCAGCGCGATCACCGGGCTGCGGCTGCCCGCCACGATCGTGTTCGACCACCCGAGTCCGATGATCCTCGGCCGGCAGGTGCACTCGCTGCTCTTCCCCGACGCCGAGCCGTCCGGGCCGGAGCTGCTGGACGACCTGGAGCGGCTGGAGTCGGCGCTGTCGGCGCTGTCCCCCGACGAGGTGATGACCGTGGCCGGCGACGACGCGACCCTGGACAAGATCACCGGGCGGATGCGGCGGCTCCTCGTCCGCTGGGACGAACTGCGGGGCACCCCCGCGACGTCCACCGAACAGATCACGTCGGCCTCCGACAACGAGCTCTTCGCGCTGTTGGACCGCCGGCTCGGCAACGGCAGTGAGTGAGGGAGACATGGAGATCATCGAACTGCTCGACGAGGGTTTCGGCTGGACCACGGACCGGGTCCGGTACGTCCGCCGGGACGGCCTGGACGCAGCCACCCCGTGCACCGCGTGGAACCTGCGGACCCTGCTGAACCACACGCTGGGGACGATCGACGTGCTGGCCTGGGCGGTGTCCGGCGACCACGTCCTGACCCAGGCCGGCGCCCACGCGCTGGCCACCGAGGACCGCCTCGGCGACGAGGATCCGGCCGACGCGTTCGTCCGCCGGGTCGACCAGGCCCGCACGGCCTGGCAGGCGCAGGGAGCGCTGGACCGCGAGTGCGCCACCGAGATGGGGCCGATCCCGGCACGCTCGGCGGCCGGCGTCAGCCTCCTGGAGGTCGTGGTGCACGGCTGGGACATCGGGCGCAGCACCGGTGAGGACGTGCCGATCCCGCCGCAGTTGGCCGAACCGGTCCTCGCCTTCGCGCGGCAGTGGCCGCCGGTCGAGATGCAACGCGGCAGCATGTACGCCCTCCCGATCGCCGGCGGCGGCTCCCCGTCCGACCAGCTGCTCCGGCACCTCGGGCGGCAGCCCTGACCGCGCCGACAAGCCGCCCTTTAGGCGTCGCCCGAACACTGGCAGGCAACCGGCAAGGAGGGAACCTGGGATGAACGCCATGTCGATTCGCGTGCTCCCGGTCGGCACCGCGCTGCCCGGTCCACCGGTGGCGACCGCGACACTGGCCCGGCACCTGGGCCTGGCCGCGGAGCCGGCGCGCCGCCTCGGCGACACGTTGGGCATCCGGTCCCGGCACCTCTGCCGGGACCTCGACGGCGGGCCACCGCACGCGACGCTGGCCGACCTCGCCACCACCGCCGCCGGGCAGGCCATGGCGGAGGCCGGCGTGACGTGCGGGGAGATCGGCGGGGTGGTGATGAGCACCGCGACGCCGGACAGCCTCATGCCCGCGACGGTCAACCTCGTCGCCGACCGGCTCGGCATCGACCACGTGCCCTCGTACCAGATCCAGGCGGGCGCCACCGGCGCGCTGCAGGCGATCGGCGTCGCGGCGCAGATGGTGTCGACCGGGCGCCGGCACACCGTGCTGGTCCTGGCCGGCGACGTCAGCACCAAGCAGCTGGAGATCCCGGCGGCTTCGGGAGCCGCGTCCGAGCGCAGCGCGCTCGACGCCGCCTCGTTCGGCGACGCCGCGGCCGCGGTCGTGGTGACCACGCTGGACCGGCCGGGAGCGTACCTGCTGCAGCGGCTGGTCATGCGGCGCGGCACTGCCGGTCTCCCGCCCGGCTACACAGCCGACTGGCACGGCGTCGCCGAGCGCGGGTCCCCCGGCCCGGTGGTCGCCTACGACCGGGACATCATCGCGGAGGCGGTGCCGAAGCTGGCCGGCGACCTGCTGGGTGACCTGCTCGACGGCGTCGGATGGCGCTGCGCCGACCTGGCCCGCCTGCTGCCGCCGCAGCTTCCCGGCGGGCTGGCCGGGATCACCGCGCGACACCTGGCGGTCGCGGCGGACCGCTGCGACAGCGTGGTCGAGGAGATCGGCCACGCGGCGAATTCCCTGCCGCTGTTCCAGCTGGCGCACGCCTACCGCCGGAGCGGACCGGGCGACCCGGTGGCCGGCGTCGCCGTCGATCCCAGCGACTGGTCGGCGGCCGGTGTCGCGCTCCAGCGCATCTGATACCGCCCCGCGTCTCGCAGAGGTCAGGACATGAACAGCAGCAATTCCGAGAACGACAAGCTCGTCGACTACCTCAAGCGGGTCACCGAGGAGCTGTACCGGACCCGCGGCCGCCTGGCCGAGGCGGAGGCGAACGCGCACGAGCCGGTCGCCGTGGTGGGGATGGCCTGCCGTTTCCCGGGCGGCGTGCGGTCGCCGGAGGACCTCTGGCGGCTGGTGGACACCGGTACCGACGCGATCGGCCCGTTCCCGGAGAACCGGGGCTGGGACACCGCCGCGCTGTACGACCCGGACCCGGACCACGCCGGCACGTCGTACTCGGTCAACGGTGGCTTCGTGTACGACGCCGACCGCTTCGATCCGGCGTTCTTCGGGATGAGCCCCCGCGAGGCCCTGGCCACCGACCCGCAGCACCGGCTGCTGCTCGAGACCTCTTGGGAGGCCGCCGAGCGGGCCGGCATCGACCCGGCGAGCCTGCGCGGCAGCAACACCGGCGTCTACGCGGGCGTCGTCTACAACCAGTACGGTGCCCGGTCGCAGACCGCGATCGAGGGTTACTACCTCACCGGCAACGCGACGAGCATCGCCTCCGGCCGGGTGGCGTACCACCTGGGGCTGGAGGGCCCGGCGGTCACCATCGACACGGCCTGTTCCTCGTCGCTCGTCGCGCTGCACCTCGCGGTACGGGCCCTGCGCCAGCGCGAGTGCGGCCTCGCCCTGGCCGGCGGCGCCACCGTGATGGCCGGCCCGATGATGTTCACCGAGTTCAGCCGCCAGCGCGGGCTGGCGCCGGACGGCCGGTGCAAACCGTTCTCCGCCGACGCGGACGGCACGTCCTGGGCGGAGGGCGCGGCCATGCTGGTGCTGGAGCGGCTCTCCGACGCCCACCGCAACGGCCACCCGGTGCTGGCGGTCGTCCGCGGCTCGGCGGTCAACCAGGACGGTGCCAGCAACGGCATGACCGCACCCAACGGCCCGTCCCAGCAGCGGGTGATCCGGGCCGCCCTGGCCGACGCGCAGCTGACCCCGGCGAGCATCGACGCGGTCGAGGCGCACGGTACCGGCACCCGGCTGGGCGACCCGATCGAGGCGCAGGCGCTCATCGCCACGTACGGGCCGGGCCGGGACCGGCCGCTCTGGCTGGGCTCGATCAAGTCGAACATCGGCCACGCCCAGGCTGCGTCCGGAGTCGCCGGGCTGATGAAGCTCATCCTCGCGATGCGGGCGGGGCGGCTGCCGCGGACCCTGCACGTCACCGAGCCGACGCCGTACGTGGACTGGTCCTCAGGCGCGGTGTCGCTGCTCACCGAGGCGCGCGACTGGGACACCGGCGGGGAGCCGCGACGGGCGGCGGTGTCGTCGTTCGGCATCAGTGGCACGAACGCGCACGTGATCGTCGAGTCGGCGCCCGCGTCGCAGGTGCCGGCCCCCGCCGGGCAGCCGGTGGCGCTGCCGTACGTGCTGTCCGCCAAGACCGCGGCGGCGCTGCGGGAGCAGGCCGTCCGGTTGCGGGCGTACCTGGATCAGCGGCCCGAGGTGGCACCGGCGGACGTCGCGTACACCCTGACCCGGCGCCCCACGTTCGGGCATCGGCACACGATCGTGGCGGAAGACCGCGACGAGCTGCTGGCCGGCCTGACCGCGCTGGCCGACCTGGAGACCACCGCCGCACCGGTCCGTGCGGGCAAGTTGGCCATCGTGTTCACCGGTCAGGGCAGCCAGCGGCCCGGCATGGGCCGCGAGTTGTACGACAGCCAGCCGGTCTTCGCCGCCGCCCTCGACGAGGTCTGCGCTCTGCTGGACGAGGGACTCGGTCGTAGCCTGCGGGACGTGCTGTTCGGCGCGCCGGGCACCGACGGCCTGCTGGACCGGACCGCGTTCACACAGGCCGGGTTGTTCGCGCTGGAAGTCGCGTTGTACCGGCAGTTCGCCGCCTGGGGAGTCACCCCGGATCAGTTGGCCGGCCACTCGATCGGCGAGATCACGGCCGCGCACGTCGCCGGGGTGCTCTCGCTGCCCGACGCGGTGACCCTCGTACTGGCGCGCGGCCGGCTCCTGCAGGCGCTGCCCGCCGGCGGGGCGATGGTCGCGGTCGACGCGGCCGAGGCCGAGGTGCTCCCGCTGCTGGCCGGGCGGGACGACGTCAGCCTCGCCGCGGTGAACGGCCCCGCTTCGGTCGTCATCTCGGGCGCCGAGGACACCGTGCTGCGGATCGCCGGGACGCTCGACGAGCGCGGGCACCGCACCCGGCAGCTACGCGTCAGCCACGCGTTCCACTCCCCGTTGATGCGCCCGGCGCTCGCCGGGTTCCGGACGGCGATCGCCGGGCTGACCTTCCGGCCGCCCACCATCCCGGTGGTCACGCGGGGCACGTCCCCGAGCGGCGACGACCTCACCGACCCGGAGTACTGGGTGGAACACGTCGTCGCCGCGGTGCGCTTCGCCGACGTGGTGTCCGCACTGGATTCGGAGGGCGTCACCACGTACCTCGAACTCGGCCCGGACACCACGCTGTCCGGCCTGGTACGCGGCTGCCTGCCGGAGAGCGTCACCGTGCCGGTGCTGCATCCACGGCGGCCGGAGCCCGAGACGGCACTGCGGGCCCTGGTCGAGGTGCACGTCGCCGGCCACCCGGTGGGCTGGCGCGACCTGATCGGCGCCGCCGAGGTGCTCACCGAGCTGCCCACCTACCCGTTCGTGGGTGAGTCGCTCTGGCTCGCCTCCTCGGCCGACATCGGGGACGCGGCCCGGCTGGGTCTCTCCTCGACCGGCCATCCGCTGGTCGGCGCGGCAGTCGACCTGGCCGACGACGGCACGCAGGTGCTCACCGGGCTGCTCGCGACCGACGCCCAGCCGTGGCTGGCCGACCACCGGATCATGGGCGCGCGGCTGCTACCCGGCGCGGCGATGGCGGAGATCGCGATGTACGCGGCGGAGCACGGCGGCTCGGGACGCGTCGAGGAACTGACCCTCGACGCGCCGCTGATCCTGCCCGAGCGGGGCGACATGCCGGTCCAGGTGACCGTGCGCCCGCCGGACGCGGACGGCCGCCGGGCGCTCACCATCCACTCGCGGCCGGACGACGCCGGGTCGTGGACGCTGCACGCCACCGGCCTGCTGGCCGGCGAGCCGGGCGAGGCGGTCGCCCTGTCCGCGTGGCCCCCGCCCGGCGCGTCGGAGGTGGCGGTCGACGACCTGTACGACCGGCTCGCGTCGCGGGGCTACGAGTACGGGCCGGCGTTCCAGGGACTCCGGGCGGCGTGGCGGGACGGTGCGGACGTCTACGCGGAGGTGGCCCTCGACGAGGGTGTCCGGGACGCGCGGCGGTTCACCCTGCATCCGGCTCTGCTCGACGGCGCGTTGCACGCCTTGGCCGTCGCCGCGCGGACGGACACCGACGAGGTGCTGGTGCCGTTCTCGTGGCGCGGGGTGACGCTGCACGGCACGGGAGCGACGGCGCTGCGCGTACGGCTGACCGTCCGGTCCGCGACGGAGGCGGCCCTGGCGGTCGCGGACGCCACGGGCCGTCCGGTGGCGACGGTGGCGTCGCTGCGCCTGCGCGCGGTGGCGCCGCATCAGCTCGCCGACCCGGTCTCCGCGGCGTTGCGGGTGGTCGAGTGGCGCCCGTTGCCGGACGCGCCCGCCGCCGACCCGGTCTCGGCGTTCGTGCTCGGCGCCGGCCCGGCGGGGATGGCCGACCTGCCGGTCGCGGCGCAGCTGGCGGAGATCGCCGAGCGGGCGCCCCGGGTGGTCGTCCATCCGGTGCCGCCACCCGGCAGCGACGATCCCGCCGCGCACGCCCATGCCGTGACCGAGCGGGCGCTGACCGTGGTCCAGCAGTTCCTCGGCGACAACCGGTTCGCCGGCACCCAGCTCGTGGTGGTGACCCGCGGCGCCACCACCGGCGACCTCGCCACCGCGCCGGTCTGGGGGCTGTTGCGCTCCAGCCAGACCGAGCACCCCGGGCGGATCGTCCTCGTCGACCTCGATGCCGACGGCACTGTCACCCCCGGTCTGCTGGCCGCCCTGGTCACCGACGGCCACCCGCAGTACGCCGTGCGCGACGGTGTCCGGCACGTTCCCCGCCTCGCCGCCGCCGGACAGGATCGGCGGCCCCCGCACTGGGACGCCGAGGGCACCGTGCTGATCACGGGTGGCACCGGCACGCTCGGCGGCCTGGTCGCCCGGCACCTGGCATCCCGGTACGGCGTCCGACGTCTGCTGCTGCTCTCCCGCAGCGGGGCCGGTACGCCCGAGGCGGCCCGCCTGCACGCGGAACTCACCGATCTGGGCGCCCACGCCACCATCCACGCCTGCGACATCACCGACCGGGACGCCCTCGCCGCCGAGATCGCCGCGATCGACAGCGACCATCCGCTGACCGCGGTCGTCCACACCGCCGCGGTCCTCGACGACGCGACCGTCACCGCGCTCACCCCGGACCGGTTGCACCCGGTGCTGACGCCCAAGGCCGACGCCGCCTGGCAGCTGCACCAGCTCACCCAGGACCAGCCCTTGTCCGCCTTCGTGCTCTTCTCATCGCTGACCGCCACGCTGGGCGCACCGGGCCAGGGCAACTACGCCGCGGCCAACGCCTTCCTCGACGCCCTCGCGGTGCACCGCCGCGCCGAGGGCCGGCCCGCCACCACCATCGCCTGGGGTCCGTGGGCCGAAGCCTCCGCCATCACCCGGCACCTCACGGACACCGACCTGGCCCGGATGCGGCGGGTCGGCCTGGTGCCGATCGGGACGGAGGACGGCATGCGTCTCTTCGACGAGGCGCTGGCCGCCGGTGACCCGTACCTGGTCGCTGCGCCGCTGGACCTGTCCGCCCTCCGATCGGCCGGTACGGAGACGGTCCCGCCGCTGCTCCGCGATCTCGTCGTCCGGCGCGGCGGGCCCACCCGCGCCCGGGTGAACGGCGGCCCGCGGCTCGCCGGCCTCTCCTCGACCGCGCTGGCCGAGGCCCTGTCCGACCTGGTCCGCGACAACGTCGCCCGGGTGCTGGGCCACTCGTCGCCGCGAGCGCTCGACCTCACCGTGGCCTTCAACCAGCTCGGCTTCGACTCGCTGACCGCGGTCGAGCTGCGCAACGACCTGACCAGCCAGCTCGGCCTGTCCCTGCCGACCACGCTGATCTTCGACCATCCCACCCCGGACGCCCTGACCGGGTACCTGGTGTCCCGGCTGACCGACGAGCAGTCCCCCGCGCAGCCCGAGCGCGCCGCGGTGTCCGGCACGGACGAGCCGATCGCGGTCGTCGGGATGGCCTGCCGGTATCCGGGCGGGCTGCGGTCGCCGGAAGACCTGTGGCGGCTGGTCGATTCCGGTACCGACGCGATCGGCCCGTTCCCCGACAACCGGGGCTGGGACCTGTCCGCGCTCTACGACCCGGACCCCGACCGGCTGGGCACCTCCTACACCCGCCACGGCGGTTTCCTGTACGACGCCGGAGCGTTCGACGCGCAGTTCTTCGGCATGTCGCCGCGGGAGGCGCTGGCCACCGACCCGCAGCAGCGGCTGCTCCTGGAGGTCGCGTGGGAGGCGATCGAGTCGGCCGGCATCAACCCCGCCAGCCTGCACGGCAGTGACACCGGCACCTACGCCGGAATCATGTACCACGACTATGTCTCCCTGGGGCACTCCTCGCAGCTCGAAGGGCTGATCGGCACGGGTACGGCGGGGAGCGTGGCCTCCGGGCGCCTCGCCTACAGCTTCGGCCTGCAGGGCCCCGCCATCACTGTCGACACGGCTTGCTCGTCGTCGCTGGTGGCGGTGCACATGGCCGGTCAGGCACTGCGGTCCGGCGAGTGCTCCCTCGCGCTCGCCGGCGGGGCGACCGTGATGGCCACACCGGGTGTGTTCGTCGACTTCTCCCGGCAGCGGGGGTTGGCGCCGGACGGGCGGTGCAAGTCCTTCGGCGCCGGGGCCGACGGCACCGGCTGGGCCGAGGGGGTGGGCGTCCTGGTTCTGGAGCGGCTCTCCGACGCCCAGCGCAACGGACACCCGGTGCTGGGAATCATTCGGGGCTCGGCGGTGAACCAGGACGGAGCCAGCAACGGACTGACGGCACCGAACGGGCCGTCGCAGGAACGCGTCATCCGTCAGGCGCTGGCGAACGCACGGTTGTCCGCCGCCGAGATCGACGTGGTCGAGGCGCACGGCACCGGCACCTCCCTGGGTGACCCGATCGAGGCGCAGGCGTTGCTGGCCACCTACGGCCGGGACCGCCCGACCGACCAGCCGCTCTACCTGGGATCGATCAAGTCGAACATCGGGCACACCCAGGCCGCCGCCGGCGTCGCCGGCATCATCAAGATGATCCAGGCGATGCGCCACGGCACCCTGCCACGCACCCTGCACGCCGACGAACCCTCACCCCACATCCCCTGGGACGACACCGTACGACTGCTCACCGACCCCCTGCCCTGGCCGACGACACCACGCCCCCGACGGGCCGCCGTCTCCTCCTTCGGCATCTCGGGCACCAACGCGCACGTCATCCTGGAACAGCCCCCGCAGGCCACGGAGGACGTTCCCGACGAGCCGGACGTGCTCCTGCCGTGGCTGTTGTCAGCCAAGACGGACCAAGCGTTGGCCGACTACGCCGCCCGACTACTACCCACAATCGACCAGGCACCCCTCAACGACATCGCCCGAACCCTCGCCACCAGCCGCGCCAGCATGCCCCGACGCGCCGCCATCACCGCCACCAACCCCCACGACCTCCACACCGCACTCACCGCCCTCGCCCACGGCCACGGCCACGACACACCCGCGCTCATCACCGGCAACCCCACCGACGGACGCACCGCCTTCGTCTTCACCGGCCAAGGCAGCCAACACCCCGGCATGGGCAAAGACCTCTACCACACCTTCCCCACCTTCGCCCACGCCCTCGACACCGCCTGCCACCACCTCGACCCCCACCTCGACCGACCCCTCAAAACCCTCCTCTTCGCCGGACCCGGCACCCCCGAAGCCACCCTGCTCCACCAAACCGGCTACGCCCAACCCGCCATCTTCGCCATCGAAACCGCCCTCTACCACCTCCTCCGCGCCACCGGCGTCACCCCCCACTACCTCACCGGACACTCCATCGGCGAAATCACCGCCGCCCACGCCGCCGGCATCCTCACCCTCCCCGACGCCGCCACCCTCATCACCACCCGCGCCCGCCTCATGCAAAACCTCCCCACCGGCGGCGCCATGCTCGCCGTCACCACCACCATCGACGACATCACCCCCCTCCTCACCGAACACACCGCCATCGCCGCCATCAACACCCCCACCAACATCGTCCTCGCCGGACCCCGCCACGACCTCGAACCCATCGCCCACCACCTCCACCAACACCACCACCGCACCCGATGGCTACACGTGAGCCACGCCTTCCACTCCCCCCTCATGGATCCCATCCTCGACGCCCTCACCCACACCGCCGCCACCCTCACCCACCACCCCGCCACCATCCCCCTCATCTCCACCACCACCGGCCAACCCCTCACCCCCACCACCGACTGGCCCACCCACTGGGCCACCCACACCCGCAACACCGTCAACTTCCACCACGCCATCAACCACCTCACCCACCACCACACCACCACCTACCTCGAAATCGGCCCCGACACCCACCTCCTCCCCCACATCACCGCACCACTGACCCTCCCCACCCAACACCACCACAAAAACCCCCAGCGACCGGGCCGAGCCGCTGTTCAGCTTCGAGAGCCTGTCGGCGTACGAGCGGTACCGCTCCCGGTTCGGCGTGGACCCGGAGTTCGTCGCGGCCGACCG
>NZ_PYPS01000065.1 GCF_003027925.1 Micromonospora sp. RP3T | reverse complement strand
GCGGCGGCGCGGCCACGGCCGCCGGCCGGGCCACCGGCTGCTCGTCGCGGGTGTGCCCCGGCCCGGCCGCGCCGCGCAGCGCCGCAGGCACGGTCGCGGTGGGTGAGTCGGTACGCGCCGCCCGGGCCGCGTCGGCCATCGCCGCGGCGCTCGGGTAACGGTCGGCGGGGTCCTTCGCCAGCGCCCGGGCCACCAGCTCGCGGACCGGCGCCGGGATCTCCGCCGGCAGCTCCGGCGGCTCGTCGTCGAGGTGGCGCACGGCGACCTGGAGCGGGTTGTCGCCGGTGAACGGCGGGCTGCCGGTCAGGCAGCAGTACGCCACCGCGCCGAGCGCGTAGACGTCCGTGGCGCCGGTGACCGGCCGGCCGGCGGCCTGCTCGGGCGCCATGTAGAGGGCGGTGCCGGGCACCGCGTTGGTGCTGGTGATGCTGGTGACGTTGGTGGAGCGGGCCACGCCGAAGTCGACCAGGACCACGGTGCCGTCGTCCTGCACGAGCAGGTTGCTCGGCTTGACGTCGCGGTGGACGATGCCCCGCCCGTGCGCGCCGTGCAGCGCCTGGGCCGTCTGGGCCACGATCGACATGGTCTCGTCGACGCCGAGCTGGCCGGCGTCCTCGATCCGCCGGGACAGCGGCTCGCCGGCGACGAACTCCATGACCAGGTAGTCGGCCCGGCTGCCGTCGGGCAGCTCGTCCTCGCCGCAGTCGAAGACCTGCACCACGCCGGGGTGCCGCAGTGACGCCATGATCCGCGCCTCGGAGCGGAACCGGGCGATGAAGTCCGGATCGCGGACCAGGGCGGGAAGCAGCACCTTGACGGCCACCTGGCGGCCGAGCACCAGGTCCTTGGCCCGCCAGACGTCGCCCATGCCGCCGGTGGCGACACGGTCTTCCAGGCGGTACCGACCGCTGAGCACGACGTCGGAGGAGAGCATCCCCATACCGTACCCACAGCGGTCGCGGAGTATTTCCGGCGATCTCTCCTGCGGCCGTCGGCGAGCGGCTGCGCCCCGGTCGGCCGGACGGCCGAGGGCGCGGCGACGGTGGGCTGACCGTGACCGGCCGGGTACGATCGGCCAGAAAATGCCGTTCTCCCGGCGGCTGTCCGCTTCCCGCGCGGGAGAAGCGACCCGACGGTGGCCTTCGTTACACCGACACGCCGCCCTCGCCGGTAGACATTTCTCTCGGTTTTCTGGCCGTCCGGGCCATGCCATCCGCCCGGTCGCGCTCCCGACGTCGGCCCGGCTCCCGGTCGCCCCGCGACGCCGGTACGGTATGTCCCGCCGCCGGCCGTGCCGGCGGCGGTATCCAGCGTGCGTCCCGGGCTCGGCCCGGCGCCGATCAGTTCAGCGGGGGGCCGGGGTGCGGATGGCGGTGTGGTCTCCCGCGTCGACGGACGCCCGACCCGCGATCGCGTGGCCCGGGCGGCGACCGTGACCAGAGAGCTGAACGAGGCGGTCACCGCGGCCCAGGCCGGGGACGAGGAGGCGTTCCGCTTCCTCTACCGCAGCCTGCAGCCGGCCCTGCTGCGGTACCTGACCACGCTGGTGGGGGGCGACGCCGAGGACGTGGCCTCGGAGACCTGGCTGCAGATCTCCCGGGACCTTCCCTCGTTCACCGGTGGCGAGTTCCGCGCCTGGTCGGTCACCATCGCCCGGAACCGGGCCATGGACCACCTGCGGCGGCAACGGCGTCGGCCCGTGGTCCCGGTGCCCGTGCAGGCCCTCAACGACCTGGCCGGGGACGCCGACACCGCCGACCGGGCCGGCGAGGCCCTCGGCACCGAGAGCGCGCTGGCGCTGATCCGCACGCTGCCACCGGCCGAGGCCGAGGCGGTGATGCTGCGGGCCGTCATCGGGCTCGACGCGGAGACCGCGGGGCGGGTGCTGGGCCGGCGGGCCGGCGCCGTGCGCACGGCGGCGCACCGCGGGCTGCGCCGGCTTGCCGCGCTGCTGGAGCGCGCCGCGCCGGAGGACGTGCCGGGCGCGGTCCGGCCCCGGCCCCGTACCGGCAGCCAGGCGCCGCACGCGTCCGAGGCTGAGCCGGCGGAGGGCTGACGTGAGGGGAGACGGCATGAGACCTCACCGGTCCGACGGGCCCGCCGACCGGGCGGAGTCCGACCGGCTGCTCGACGCCGTGCACGCCGTGCCGCCGGCCGACGCCGACCCGCTGACCCGGCTGCTCGCCGCCGCGGCGGCCCCGGCCACCGCGGGGGAACTCGACGGCGAGGACCGTGCGCTCGCCGCCTTCCGGGCCGCCCGGGCCGCGCCGGCGGTCGCCGCGCCGGTTCCGGCGTCCCGTCCGCGTCGTCGGCTCCGCGTCGCCGCCGCGCTGTCCGGGCTCGCCGCCACCGCGGTCGCCGGGGTGGCGTTCGCCGCCGTGCGGCTGGACCGGAGCCCGCCACCGGTGGTTCCGCCGGCCCCGACCACGGCGGGCCCCGCCCCGACCGCCGCCGGTCCGTCGCGGTCGACCCCCGCCGGCCCGTCCGGCGCGGCCTCCGGTGCGGCGTCGTCGCCCGGGACGCCGTCCGGGAGCCGGCCCGCCGCGCCGCCGTCGGTCGGCGGCGCGCTGGTCGGTCACTGCCGGGCCTGGCTGGCCAAGTCGGAGCCGCAGCGGGCCAAGGCGCTGACCAAGCCGGGCTTCGCCGACCTGGTGGCCGCCGCCGGCGGGCCTGACCGGGTGGAGAGCTACTGCCGGACCCTGGTGCCGGCGGCGTCCCCGAAGACGCCGGCGGCGAAGCCGTCCCCGAAAGCCCCGAAGACGCCGGCCGATCCGTCGCCGAAGAAGTCGGCGGACGACGAGCGGAAGCCCGGGCCGGGCGACCAGGACGACGACGAGGACTGAGCCGGCCGACGCAATCAGATTCCGGACAAAAATTCATCTCCCCGGGCGCGCGGATTCCGTCTGCTAGACAGAGGATGGGGAAGGCGCGGGCCCGTGCCGGACCGGCCGGGCCCAGGGCGACGGTGTGTCGCCCGTCCCCGGGGAGAGGAGCCGCCACATGGTGATGTCGCCGGAGCTGGACCGCGCCACCGTCCTGGGGGACGAGGCCGCGGCGCGCGGGCACCTGGCCCGGATCTGCTTCAAGACCGGCCCACCCACGCTCACCGGCGTCGAACTGGAATGGACCGTGCACGACGCCGCGGACCCGACCCGACCGGTCGACCGCGAGCGACTGCGCGCAGCGTTGGGACGGCACAGCCCCGTCACCCTCGACCCCACCAGCCCGACCGACGAGCTCCGGCGCGGCGGCACCGTGACCGTGGAGCCCGGCGGGCAGGTGGAGATCTCCACCCCGCCGCGACCGTCGGTCGCCGCGCTCATCTCGGCCACCGAGGCCGACATCACGCAGCTCCGCACCCGACTGGACGCCGCCGGCCTCGTGCTGGGCCGTACCGGCATGGACCCCTGGCGTCCGCCCCGACCGGCCGTGGAGACCGCCCGCTACCGCGCCATGCGGGACGTCTTCGACAGGCGTGGGCCGGCCGGGCGGGCGATGATGTACAGCACGGCCGGGCTCCAAATCTGCCTGGACGCCGGCGAGCCGGACCAGCTCGCCCAGCGCTGGGCCGCCGCGCACGCCGTCGGGCCGCCGCTGCTGGCCGCGTTCGCCACCGCCGACCGGCACGCCGGCCGACCCACCGGTTGGGCGTCCGCGCGGATGGCCGCCTGGCTGGCGATCGATCCGGCGCGCACCCGTCCGGTCTGGTCGCCGGCCGGCGTCGACCGTGACCCGGTGGCGGCCTGGACCGACTACGCGCTCGCCGCGCCGCTGCTGTGCGTCCGCGGCGACGGACCGGACTGGACCCCGCCGGCGGACGTGACCTTCACCGACTGGCTGGCCGGCGCGCTGCCCCGCCCACCCACCACCGACGATCTGGAATACCACGTCAGCACGCTCTTCCCGCCGGTACGCCCACGCGGCTACCTGGAACTGCGCTACCTGGACGCCCAGCCGGGCCGGGCCTGGACGGTGCCGCTGGCGGTGCTGGCGGCGCTGTTCGCCGACCGGACGACCACCGGCGACGCGCTCGCCGCGGCCGGTCCGGTCGCCGACCGGTGGCACGACGCGGCCCGGCACGGGCTGGCCGACCCCGCGCTGGCCACCGCCGCGGTTGCCCTGTTCGACCTGGCCCTGACCGCCCTGCCGGCGCTGGACCTGCCGGCCGGCCTGTACGACGAGACGCAGCGAGCGATCCGGCGGCGGCGCGCCGCCGCCACGGAGAGGGGACAGCGGTGACCACGACCGAGCGACCGGGTACGGACGCCGAACGGCTGCGCGACCGGATCGCGGCCGAGCTGGAGCGCACCCGCGCCCGCACCGCGCTGCTGACCGACGCGGTGGACGACGACGACCTGGTCCGGCAGCACTCCACCCTGATGTCGCCGCTGGTCTGGGACCTGGCGCACGTCGGCAACCAGGAGGAGTTGTGGCTGGTGCGCGACGTCGGCGGGCGCGAGCCGGTGCGCCGCGACATCGACGACCTCTACGACGCGTTCAAGCAGCCCCGCAAGGACCGGCCGGCGCTGCCGCTGCTGCCCCCGGCCGAGGCCCGCGCGTACGTGCGGACGGTCCGGGACAAGGTGTACGACCTGCTCGACGGCATCCGGTTCACCGACCGCCGGCTGGTCGAGGACGGCTTCGCGTTCGGCATGATCGTGCAGCACGAGCAGCAGCACGACGAGACCATGCTCGCCACCCACCAACTGCGCGCCGGCGCGCCGGTGCTGGACGCGCCACCGCCGCCGGAACCCCGGGTCGACGTCGGCGGCGAGGTGCTGGTGCCGGCCGGGCCGTTCACCATGGGCACCTCCACCGACCCGTGGGCGCTGGACAACGAGCGCCCGGCGCACACCGTCGACCTGCCCGCGTACCGCATCGACGCGACGCCGGTGACCAACGGGCAGTACCGCGCGTTCATCGCCGACGGCGGGTACGACCAGCCGCGCTGGTGGAGCGGGGCCGGCTGGCAACACCGGGTCGAGGCCGGGCTGAGCGCGCCGCTGCACTGGCGGCGTGACGGCGACGGCTGGGCGTACCGCCGGTTCGGCCGCTGGTCCGCGGTGCGCGACGACGAGCCGGTGGTGCACGTCTGCTGGTACGAGGCGCAGGCGTACGCGGCGTGGGCCGGCAAGCGGCTGCCCACCGAGGCGGAGTGGGAGAAGGCGGCCCGGTGGGACCCGGCGACCGGCCGGTCCCGCCGCTACCCGTGGGGCGACGAGGACCCGGGCACCGGGCACGCCAACCTGGGCCAGCGGCACCTGTGGCCGGCGCCGGTGGGCGCCTACCCGGAGGGCGCCTCGCCGCTGGGCGTGCACCAGCTCGTCGGCGACGTCTGGGAGTGGACGGCCAGCACGTTCCGGGGGCACCCCGGCTTCACCGCGTTCCCGTACCGGGAGTACTCGGAGGTCTTCTTCGGCGACGACCACCGGGTGCTGCGCGGCGGCTCGTTCGGCACCGACCGTTCGGCGTGCCGGGGCACGTTCCGCAACTGGGACTACCCGATCCGGCGGCAGATCTTCAGCGGGTTCCGCTGCGCCCGCGACGCCGGCGACGGGGAGTGAACCGGCCGGATGTGCCGTCACCTCGCGTACCTGGGTCCACCGGTCACCCTGCGGAGTCTGCTGTTCGACCCGCCGTACGGGCTGCTGCGGCAGTCCTGGGCGCCGCGTGACATGCGTGGCGGCGGCACCATCAATGCCGACGGCTTCGGCGTCGGCTGGTACCCGGACGGCGCCGACCCGGTCCGTTACCGGCGGGCCCAGCCGATGTGGAGCGACACGACGCTGCCGGAGCTGGCGGCCGTGACGTCCGCCGGGGCGGTGCTGGCCGCCGTCCGCTCGGCCACGGTCGGCATGCCGCTGCACGAGACCGCCGCCGCGCCGTTCGCCGAGGGACGCTGGCTGTTCAGCCACAACGGCGTGGTCCGGGGCTGGCCGGACCGTCTCGTCCCGCTCGCCGCCGGGCTGCCGGTGCGGGACCTGCTCACGCTGGACGTGCCGACCGATTCGGCGGTGCTCTGGGCGTTGGTCCGGCATCGGCTGCGGGCCGGCGCGGCGCTCGGCGACGCGGTGGCCGACACCGTCGCCGCGGTGGCCGCCGCGGCGCCCGGCTCGCGGCTGAACCTGTTGCTCACCGACGGCGTCACGGTCGCGGCGACGGTGGCCGGGCACGCGTTGTCGGTGCGGCGCGGCCCGGGTTCGGTGCTGCTGGCCTCCGAACCGTTCGACGACGATCCCGGCTGGCAGGCGGTGCCGGACGGGCGGCTGGTGCTGGCCACCGCGGCCGGGCTGGAATTCCGCGAGCTGGCCCCGACCGGGGCCGGCTCATCCACCGATGGCAGAGAGGACACCTGATGGGCGCGGAGCCGCTGGAGATCCACCTGGAGGAGCAGGACCTCGACCGGGCGCTGCGGGAGGACGTCCGGGTGGGGTTGACCGCGTCGCCGAAGTGGCTGCCGCCGAAGTGGTTCTACGACGCCCGGGGCAGCGAGCTGTTCGAGGAGATCACCCGCCTGCCGGAGTACTACCCGACCCGGGCCGAGCGGGCGGTGCTGGCCGCGCACGCGGCCGACGTCGCGGCGCTGACCGGCGCGAAGACGCTGATCGAGCTGGGTTCCGGTTCGTCGGAGAAGACCCGGCTGCTGCTGGACGCGTTCACCCGGCACGGCGATCTGGGCACGTTCGTGCCGCTGGACGTCTCGGTCAGCGCGTTGCGCGGGTCCACCGAGCAGATCGCCGCCGCGTACCCGGGGCTGCGGGTCCGGGGCATCGTCGGCGACTTCACCCGGCACCTGGACCGGCTGCCCACCGGCGGCCGGCGCCTGGTGGCGTTCCTCGGCGGCACGATCGGCAACCTGCTGCCGGGGGAGCGGGCCGGATTCCTCACCGCCATGCGCGCGGCGCTGGAGGTCGGGGACTGGCTGCTGATCGGCACCGACCTGGTGAAGGACCCGGCCGTGACCGTCCCGGCCTACGACGACGCCGCCGGCGTGACCGCCGAGTTCAACCGCAACGTGCTGCGGGTGATCAACCGGGAGCTGGGCGCGGACTTCGACGTCGCGGCGTTCCGCCACGTGGCGGTCTGGGACCCGGACCGGGAGTGGATCGAGATGCGGCTGCGCGCCGAGCGTCCGACCCGGGTGCGGGTGCTGGACCTCGACGTCACGTTCGCCGCCGGGGAGGAGTTGCGCACCGAGGTCTCGGCCAAGTTCCGGCCGGCGGGCGTCGCCGCCGAGCTGGACCGTGCCGGGTTCGCGCGGCAGGCGTTCTGGACCGACCCGGACGGGTTGTTCGGGGTGAGCCTGGCCCGGGCCGAGTGAGGGTCGGCGCGACCCCGGTCACACCCGGCGACCGGGGTCGGCGGTGATCGGCTAGGCTGGTCGGCGCGAAGGGGAGTAGCCCCCAATGTCGTGGTCGACACACTGGTGCGTTCCGCATCCGGCCACGCGGCCCCGGTCCCCGGGGCGGGCGAGACCTTCGACTCAGGCTGTCGCAGCCGGGTCGAGGGCGTCCCTGTCTCTCCTCCCGGCTTGATCGGGAAGGTTCACATGGAGGGTTTCCTCGTCGCGCTGGTGGTCAGCTTCGGCGTCATCTTCGTCGCCGAGCTGGGCGACAAGTCCCAGCTCATGGCGCTGACGTTCGCCACGCGCTTCCGACCGCTGCCGGTGCTCATCGGCATCACCATCGCCACCGCGATCGTCCACCTGGCCTCGGTGGCCATCGGTGTCGGCCTCAACAGCGTGCTGCCCACGGGCTGGATCTCACTCATCGCCGGTCTGGCGTTCCTCGGCTTCGGCGCCTGGACGCTGCGCGGCGACAAGCTCACCGAGGAGGAGAAGCGGAAGGCCGAACGCAGCACCAAGTCGGCGATCATCGCGGTCGGCGTGGCGTTCTTCCTGGCCGAGCTGGGCGACAAGACGATGCTCGCGACCATCACGCTGGCCACCAAGTACGGCTGGTTCGGCACCTGGCTCGGCTCCACGCTCGGCATGGTCGCGGCGGACGCGCTGGCGATCCTGGTGGGCCGGATGCTCGGCCGGCACCTGCCGGAACGGACCATCCGGTACGGCGCGGCCGTGCTGTTCGCCATCTGCGGTCTCTGGCTCGTCTTCGAGGCGGTCCGGGAGCTGACCTGAGCGGCGCTCGGATGATCAGTAACCGGCGCGGTGGGTAAGTAGCGGAGGTGACGCCGTGGCGGTGCGGAACGAGCGCCGCCCGGCGGGCCACCGAGACGGACGACCGGGAGGTTCGCGCATGAGCAGGCACGATGAGCCCAACGAGTACGGCTTCGCCGGGGGCGCCACGGCACCGGAACCGCCTCCCGGGGGTCGCGCGGACGAGCAGGACCGCGCCGAGCGGGTCGCGGTGCCGGGTGACGACTTCACCGAGCCGTTCGCCGACGCGCTGGAGGAGACCGAGGACGGCGCCGACCGTCGCGCCGAGCGCCACCGCTGATCGGTGTCCCGCACCGCCGGCCGTCGCCCCGACCGGGGGCGGCGGCCGGCGCGTTCCGAATCAGGCCGGCCGTTCCTGGTAGACGTCCGGGATGCCGTCGCCGTCGTCGTCCCGGCTCTCCCGTTCGCTGATCCGGCGGTGCACCCGGTTGCGCCGCAGCAGCACCCCGGCGGCCAGGCCGGCGGAGATCAGCGAACCGGCCAGCACCGCGGCCTTGACCCGCTCGTCCTCGGGGCTGCCCGGGCCGAACGCCAGCTCCCCGATGAGCAGGGAGACGGTGAAGCCGATACCGGCCAGCAACGACAGCCCGACCAGGTCCGCCCAGGTGATCTCCTCGTCCAGCTCGGCGCGGGTGAACCGGGCGAGCAGGAACGTGGAGCCGAACACGCCGATCACCTTGCCCAGCACCAGGCCGCCGGCCACGCCGAGCACGACCGGGTCCCGGACGACCGCGCCCAGGTCCACGTCGACGAGCGAGACCCCGGCGGCGAAGAACGCGAAGACCGGTACGGCGAGGCCGGCGGAGATCGGCCGCCAGCGGTGCTCCAGCCGTTCGGCGAGCCCGGGCTCACCGCGCCGTCCGGTCAGCACCGGCACGGTGAAGCCGAGCAACACGCCGGCCACGGTGGCGTGCACCCCGGAGGCGTGCACCAGCACCCAGGCGGTCACCGCCAGCGGGATCAGCGCCCACCACCAGGTGCGCCGCCGCTGCACCAGCAGCCCGAACACCGCGATCGGCAGCAGCGCGCCGAGCAGCGGCAGCGGGTGGAAGTCGGCGGTGTAGAACACCGCGATGATGGTGATGGCCAGCAGGTCGTCGACCACGGCGAGGGTGAGCAGGAAGGCCCGCAGTCCCTGCGGCAGGTGCGAGCCGATCACGGCCAGCACGGCGAGCGCGAAGGCGATGTCGGTGGCGGTGGGGATCGCCCAGCCGCGCAGCCCCGCGCCGCCGGCGCTCGCGGTCACCGCCAGGTAGATCAGCGCCGGCACCGCCATGCCGCCGATGGCGGCGACCACCGGCAACGCGGCCCGCCGGGGATCCCGCAGGTCCCCGGCGACGAACTCACGCTTGAGTTCCAGGCCGACCACGAAGAAGAAGATCGCCAGCAGCCCGTCGGCGGCCCAGGTGGCGAGCCCGAGGTCGAGGTGCAGCGCCGCGCCCCCGGGCCAGGGCACCCAGTCGCCCAGCGCGGCGTAGGCGGCGCGCCACGGCGAGTTCGCCCAGACCAGGGCGAGGACCGCGCCGAGCAGCAGCAGGCCGCCGCCGACCGTCTCGGTGCGCAGCACGTCCGCCAGGAAGCGGGCCTCCGGCCAGGACCGCCGAGCCAGCAGGCGGGAGGGCGAGGTGTGATGGGGCATACGGTGTCCGTCCGGGAGCAGGGGTCGGTGGATCCATCGCCGACCAGGCTTCCCGGCACACCGCGGCCAACCCTACCGGTCCGCCGGGCGGGCGGCGAGCGCAGCCGCGGTGTGCGCCGCCCCACCCGCCGTCGGCGGCGGTCAGCGTTGGCCGGGCAGCGCCGGCAGCACCGCGCCGATCGTCTCGCAGAACGCGGCCATCCGCTTCACCAGCTCTTCCGGGTCGGCGTACGGGTCCAGCGCGCGCACCTCGTCCGGGTCCAACGGCGGCACCGGCACGTGGGAGATCAACGGGTGCAGCGGCCGGCTGTCCGCCTCGTCCGCGCCGAAGAGGTGCTCGTGCAGCTTCTCGCCAGGTCGGAGCCCGGTGTAGACGATGTCGACCGGGTGGTCCGCCTCGGCGGACAGCCGCCGCGCCACGTCCGCGATCCGGACCGGCTCGCCCATGTCGAGCACCAGCGCCTCACCGCCGCGGCCGATGGTCGCGGCCTGGAGCACCAGGTGCACGGCTTCCTGCACGGTCATGAAGTAGCGGGTCACGTCCGGGTGGGTGACGGTGATCGGCACGCCGGCCCGGATCTGCGCCTGGAACGCGGTCAGCACCGAGCCCCGGCTGCTGAGCACGTTGCCGAACCGGACGCTGAGGTAGGTGCCGCCGAGCTGCGCGGCCCGGTGGGCGGTGAGCCGCTCGGTGATCCGCTTGGAGTAGCCGAGGACGCTCGTCGGGTTGGCCGCCTTGTCGGTCGAGATGTTGACGAACTCGGCGACGTCCCGGCACGCCTCCAGCACGTTCAGGGTGCCCCAGATGTTGGTCTTGATCGCCTCACCGGGGTGCCGCTGGAGCAGCGTCAGGTGCTTCAGCGCCGCCGCGTGGAACACCACGTCGGGCTGCCGGTCGGCGATCACCCGGGCGATGCCGTCGGCGTCCCGGATGTCGGCCAGGATCAGTTCGGGGCCGTCCAGCAGCGCCCGGCCGTGCAGGGACATCTGGAGCGCGTGCAGTGCCGACTCGTCCCGGTCGAGCATCATCAGCTCGTCCGGCTCGCACTGGGCGATCTGCCGGCACAGCTCCGAGCCGATCGAGCCGCCGGCACCGGTGACCAGTACCCGCCGGCCGGCCAGCCCGCCGCGTTCGACGGCCAGCTCGGCCACCCGGTGGGCGCGGCCGAGCAGGTCGGTGAGCTGGAGGTCGCGGACGTCGGTGGCGTGGACCGGGCGGTCGAGCACCTCGCGGACCGGGGGCAGGACCTTGAACGTGGCCCCGGCCTCCAGCGTGCGGGTGCGCACGTCGCGCAGCAGCCGCGGGTCGCCGCCGGTCATCGAGAAGATGACGGTACGCGCCTGGGTGGCCCGGACCACGGCGCCGACCTGCTCCCGCCCGCCGAGCACGCGCAGCCCTTCCAGGCGGAGCCCGCGGCTGTCCGGGGCGTCGTCGAGCAGACCCACCGGGCGGTAGCTGCTGTCCGGGTCGTGCAGCAGCACGCGGACCAGCCGTTCGCTGGCCGCGTCCACGCCGTAGACCAGGCACCGCTCGGCGTGCCGCGCCGCCGGACGGTGCCGGTCGGCGTGCGACCGCCACAGTCCGCGGCCGGCCGCCATCAGCACCAACGCGACGGCGCCGCCGACCAGCGGGGTGGTCGCCGGGACCGGCCGTTCGGCCCAGGGCAGCACGCCGGCGAGCGTGACCGCGGCGGCGATCGCGACGGTGCCGGCCAGCCCGCGGGCGTCTCCGGCGCTGCCGATCGGATAACGGCCGTAGAGCCGGGAGCGCAGCAGCGTGAGCAGCGCGTAGAGCGCGGCGCAGGCGAGCGCGACGGTGAGCACGCGGCCGGTCGCGGCGGCGGTCAGGTCGAACTCGTAGCGGGTCCAGGCGGCGCCGAGAAATCCTCCGCACCAGGCGGCCGTGTCCAGCGTTAACAGGGAGAGAGTGGCGGCGCGGTGGGTGGTCCGGCCGTGGGGTCGCACGGCGTCCGGCGCGGTGGTGGCTTCACGTTCCATGATTGCCCTCTACGTCCATCTGGAATGAGCGGGTTTGCGACGTACGTGCATGTCCAGTCGTTTACATTCGTCTGGTCACCTAACGTGGTGAATAGGCGATTCGATCCTGGCACGGCTACTGGGGCTTTTAGGGGGCTTTCGTGCAGTTTCATCGGCAGACCGGCGTGTCGGGAGGGGAAGCGGAATGAACGTTGTCGGCTACCTGCGCCTGGTTCGACGCCACTGGTGGATCGTGCTGGTCACGGTGATGCTCGCGGTGGCCGCCGCCGCCGTCCTGACGGTCCGTGCGGCGCCGCGGTACCAGGCCTCGGTGACCTTCTTCGTCACCACGCCCAGCCAGGGGGTCACCGACGCCTACCAGGGCAGCCTCTTCCTCCAGCAGCGGGTGAAGTCGTACGGTGACCTGCTCACCAGCGACCGGCTGGCGCAGAGCGTGGTCGCCGACGCGCCCCTCGGGCTCACCGCCGACCAGGTGCGCAGCCGGATCAACACGTCCACCACGACCGGCACGGTGCTGCTGCGGGCGACGTTCACCGACACCGACCAGAACCGGGCGCTCAAGACCACCGAGACGCTCTCGGCCAAGTTCGTCGAGCTGGTGCGCAAGGTGGAGACCCCGCCGGACGGCAAGGCGCCGCCCATCAAGATCGAAATGGTCAGCGGACCGCGGGTCACCTCCAGCCCGGTCTCGCCGCGACCGGCGCGCAACCTGGCCCTGGGCGGGCTGCTCGGCCTGCTGGCCGGCGCCGCGCTGGCCGTGCTGCGCGGCATGGCCGACGTACGGATGCGCGACGCCGTGGCGTTGCAGCGGGTGACCGGCAGCCCGCTGCTGGGCGAGATCCCGTTCGAGGCCGGCGCGAAGGCCGCCCCGCTGATCGTCGGGGACGCGGCCACCTCGGTCCGCGCCGAGGCGGTCCGCAAGCTGCGCACCAACCTGCGCTTCGTGGACGTGCACGAGCCGGCCCGGGTCATCGCGGTCACCAGCGCGCTCCAGGGCGAGGGGAAGACCACCATGGCGTGCAACATCGCCATCGCGCTGGCCGAGGCGGGGTGGCGGGTGCTGCTCATCGACGCTGACCTGCGCCGCCCCAAGGCCGCCGACTACCTCGGTCTCGACGGCGGGGTCGGGCTCACCGACGTGCTCGTCGGCGACGTGCAGGTCGGTGACGTGGTGCAGCGGTGGGGTGAGAAGTCGCTGCTGGTCCTGCCCAGCGGCGCCACCCCGCCGAACCCGAGCGAGCTGCTCGGCTCCAAGGCGATGGCGGACCTGCTGGTGGCGCTGCGCGAGTCGGCGGACATCGTGATCATCGACACCGCGCCGCTGCTCGCGGTCACCGACGGCGTGGTGGTGGCCGTGCAGGCCGACGGCGCGCTCCTGGTCACCCAGCAGGGGCGGACCTCGCGCGGCCAGGTGGCCGCCGCCGCGCGGGCGCTCAGCTCGGTGTCGGTGCGTCTGCTCGGCTGCGTGCTCAACATGGCCAAGGTCGGCAAGGCGGACGCCTACCAGTACGAGACGTACAAGGTGGTCGTGCCGCCGGCCGCGCCGGCCGTGCCCGCCGACCGCGTCGGGGCGACCCAGCGAGGTGCGCAGACCGTCGTGGGTGACCGGACTCAGGAACTCACCCGGCTGTCGCGATGAGCGCGCGCAGGGGCCGGATCGACCGCTCGATCTCCTCGGCGCACCGGCGGAAGTCGGCCGGGGAGCCGCCGATCGGGTCCCGCAGGTCGTCCGTGCCGTCGGGGGCGGGTTGCAGCCGCCCCCGGGCACGGACGGCCGCCACCACGGCCGCCCGCAGCGGGGTGGCCCCGGACACACCGTCCGGCCCGGCCGCGGCGGCCAGGCGGGCGAACTGGTGCAGCGTGAACATCCGGCCCAACGCGGCCGGGGCCAGCGCCGCGCAGGCCGAACGCTGCCGCCGGGTCGCGGTCAGCACCAGCGCCGCCGAGGTGAGGTGCTCCGGGCGCAGGCGGCGGGTGCGGAAGGCGGTCACGTCCGCGCCGTCCCCGGCGGCCACCTCGACGGCGTACGGGTGCATGGCCGCCCCGTCGACCGCGTCGGTGCCGGCGCTGGCCACCGTCACCGGCAGCCCGGCCAGCAACCGGCGGGCGATGAACTCGGCCATCGGTGACCGGCACATGTTCGCGTGGCAGACGAAGAGCACCCCGTCGTCGGGCATCTGGACCCCTCTGGTCGGCGCGGTCGCGCGGGACGGCGCGGCGACGGCGGGCTGCCGGCGGTCGCGGCCGGACGGCGAGGGGATGCCGGCATCGTACGCGCCACGGTGGACCGGGGTCCGGCAGGCCGCGCCGGGAGCGCGGCCATGAGGATCGGCATCCTGTCGTACCACTTCCCGCCGGAACCGGCGTTCATCCCGGGCAGCCTGGCCGAGGAGTTGGCCGCCCGGGGCCACGAGGTACGCGTGCTCACCGGGTTCCCGGACCACCCGGGCGGCCAGCTCTATCCGGGCTGGCGGCAACGGTGGGGGCACCAGACGCGCAGCGAGCGGCTGACCGTGCGCCGGGTGCCCCGGTACGCCGGTGGGGCGGGCTCCGCTCGCGCGCGGGCGGCCGGCTGGCTCTCCTTCGCCGGCAGCGCGACGCTCGCCGGCCGACGCTACCTGCGGGACCTCGACGCGCTGTACGTCCTTCAGCTCCCCGCGGTGACCTTCGCCGCGGCCGGCCTATTGCGGATGCTGGGCCGGGTGCCGACGGTGCTGCACGTGCAGGACGTCTGGGCGGAGGAGGAGCCGGCCCGGCCGGGGGCGGCAGGTGGCTGGTCGGGCCGGCTGGACGCCGGCCTGCGTCGGCTGTACCGGGAGGCGGACGCGATAGCGGTCAGCGCACCGTCCATGCGCGAGCTGGTGCTCGCCGGCGGAGCCGAACCGGACCGGGTGCGCACGGTGCTCAACTGGACCGACGAGCGACTGTTCCGCCCGGCGCGGCCCGGTCCGGCCGCACGTCGGCTGATCCGCCGGGACGACCGCTGCGTGGTGATGCACGCCGGCACGATCGGCGTACGGCAGGGTCTGGAGACCGCGGTCCGGGCGGCGGCGGCGCTGGGGGACCGGATGGACCTGGTCCTGGTCGGCTCGGGCGCGGAGGAGCGGCGGGTGCGGGACCTCGCCGCCGAACTCCGCGCGGACAACGTCCGGTTCGTCGAGCGGCGCTCGCCGGCGGACATGCCCCAGCTCTACGCGGCCGCCGACTACCAGCTCGTCATGCTGCGCGACCGGCCGGAGCTGCGCGGCACCGTGCCCGGCACCCTGCCGGCCGCGCTCTCCTGCGCCGCGCCGGTGGTCGCCTCGGCCGGCGGCGACACCGCGGAGCTGGTGGAGCGGGCCCGAGCGGGGCTGTCCTGCCCGCCCGAGGACTGGGCGGCCCTGGCCGACCGCTTCTGGCTGGCCGCGGCGATTCCCGCGGCGGCCCGGGCCGACATGGGCCGCCGGGGACGGGACGCCTACCTGCGGCAGATGTCGCTGCGGGCCGGCGTGGACCGGATCGAGGCGCTGCTGCGCGACGTGGCGACGGATCGAATGAAAAACCGGAAAACCGACTAGAAGGCTTATCGGGTCGATACATACTCGTATACGACATGAGCACCGAATGGTGATCGAAGGTCGGTCGACTCCGAGGAGAGTGGCGTGACGGAACCTGCGGCGTCGCATCGCCGACGCCGACACTCACGGCGACGCCGGCGGGCCCGCGTCCGTCGCGTCCTGCTGATCGGGCTGGTCGTCGTCTCGGTGCTGGCCACCGCCGGCGGTTGGGTCACGTTCCGGGGTTGGCAGGCCCGGGCCCACCTGGTGAACGCCGCCGGCCTGGCCAAGGACCTCAGCGCCCAGGTGCTCGACGGTGACGTGGCCCGGGCCCAGCGGACCCTGGCCGCGCTCCAGGAGCAGGCCGGCGCCGCGCGCGGAGCGACCGGTGACCCGGTCTGGTGGCTCGGCCAGGGCATCCCGTACGCCGGGGACAACCTGACCGCGGTGCGGCAGATCTCGGTGGCGGTGGACGACCTGGCCCGGCTCGCCTTCCCCACCCTGCTCCGGGTCGACCTCGCCTCGCTGGTGCCGAAGCAGGGCCGGCTCGACGTGGGCCGGCTGCGCGCGGTCGCGGCCGAGGTGTCGGCCGCCGACCAGGCGGTCCGGCGGACGGCGGACCGGCTGCGGGCGGTGCCGACCCACGGCCTGGTGACCCAGGTACGTGACGCGGTCACCGCGCTGCGGCAGGAGTTGGACCGGTTGGGCGGGCTCACCTCCGCCGCCGACCACGGCGTCCGCCTGTTGCCGCCGCTGCTCGGCGCGGACGGCCCGCGCAGCTACCTGCTCGTCTCGCAGAACCCGGCCGAGCTGCGGGCCACCGGCGGCATGTTCGGCGCGTACGCCGTGCTGCGCGCGGACTCCGGCCGGATCCGGCTGGCGGGGCAGGGCAACGCGACGGATCTGCGGTACTTCGATCCACCGCTCAAGGTGGACCCGGAGATGCGCCGGCTCTGGACCGACCTGCCGGGGATGTATCCGGCGGACGTCAATCTGAGCCCCGACTTCCCGACCGCCGCCGCGCTCTACCGCGAGATGGTGCGCCGACGCACCGGGATCACGGTGGACGGGGTGCTGGCGGTCGACCCCGTGGTGCTGTCGTACCTGCTCAACGTCATCGGCCCGGTGCAGGTGCCGGACGGTCCGGCGCTGGCCGGTGGCACCGCCGTGCGGACGCTGCTCAGCGACTCGTACCGGGACCTGGACGTGAAGGCGCAGGACGCGTTCTACGCGCGGGCCGCGTCGGGGGTGATCGACGCGCTGTTCACCAGGACGGTTGACCCGCGAGCGCTTTTAACCGTTATTAGCCGCTCGATACAGGAACGTCGGATATTGTTCTGGAGTGTCCGTTCTGAGGAGCAACGCGCGTTGGCCGGGACCCGGCTGGCCGGGCAACTCCCGGAGCGGGACACCGTGCCGACTGTCGGCGTGTTCCTCAACGACGGCAGCGGCGCGAAGCTCGGCTACTACCTCAGGTTCTCGGCCACCCTGACGGTCGGCGCGTGCCAGCCGGACGGACGCCGTGAACTGCGGCTGCGGGTCACGGTGCACTCCACCGCCCCGCGGACGGGGCTGACCGAATCGGTCACGGGCATGGCCATGTCCGGCGACAGGTACACCGCCCGCACGTTCGTCTCGGTGCACACCCCCAGCGGCGGCGCGGTCCTCGCCGGCCGACTGGACGGCCGGGACACCACGATGGGCAGTGGGACCGACGGCCGCCGCCAAGTGGCGGTGGCGAACGTGGAGGTCGGCCCCGGGCAGACCCGGACGCTCGACATCACGCTGCTCACCGGCCAGAACGGCGCCGGCACGGCCGATCTGGTGCTCACCCCCACCGTCACCCCGTGGACCACCCAGATAACCACCGCACCCAGATGTGAACAGTAGGAGGGAAACCATCATGCGGCTATCCCGCATCATCATGGCGCTCTCGGTGGGCCTGGCCATCGTGGCCGCGCCGACCGCGGCCGGAGCGGCGCAGCCGCAGCCACCGGTCTACCCGCCCGTGGTCGCGTCGCTGACCGTGACGCCGACGACCATCACGCTCGGCCAGACGTTCACGCTCAACGGCCGGAACTTCCTGCCGAACGAGCAGGTCCGGATCGACGTCGCCATCTCCAACCTGCCCGTCGCCGCACCCGCCGAGGGAACCGCGCGGCGCAGCGACGGCAGCACGGTGGCGATGGCGTCGGTCGCGTACCTGCCGAGCGGTCCCACACCGCAGCCGGCACCCACCACCTTCGTGGTGACCGCCGACGCGAACGGCAGCTTCACCGTCACCTACCGCCCGACCCGTCCCGGTCGCTACACGTTCACCGCGACCGGGCTGACGTCCGGCCGGACCGCCAGCGCGACCGGCATCGTGTTGCCCAAGCGCCCGCCGCACCCGCCGCGTCCGCCGCACCACGGCGGTCACCTGCCCGTCACGGGCGACAGCATCGGCACGCCGCTGAAGCTCGGCGGTGGCCTGGCCGGTGCCGGCGCGGTGCTGCTGCTGGGGTCCCTGGCCTGGCGCCGCCGTCGCCTCGGCTGACGCCAGGCGCGCCGGGGGAGACCCCGGGCCGATCGCGAGTGCCCGCCGGAGAAGCTCCGGCGGGCACCCGCGTGTCCGGGGTACGCCGCACAATGAACCGGTGCACCCGACGCCACCGTGGACGGATCCCGCCGGTCTCCTCACGCTGCCCGGCGGCGCCACCGTGCGGGGGCGCCGCGTCGCCGCCCCGGCCGCCCCGGCCGACTTCGCCCTGCTGCTGGCGCGCGGGCCGGAGCCGGCCTGGCCGGTCCGGCGGATCCGCTGGCCCGACTTCTGGCTTCCGCTGGACCGCGCCGACGCCCTGGACGCGCTGCGCGAGGCGCGGCGACGCGCGTACGCCGGTCAACGGGTCGAGGTCGCCTGCTACGGCGGCGTGGGCCGCACCGGCACCGCGCTCGCCGCCCTGGCGGTGCTCGACGGGCTGGACCCCGGGCCGGCGGTCGCCTGGGTGCGTGCGCACTACCATCCGCGTGCGGTGGAGACGCCGTGGCAGCGACGGTGGCTGCGCGGCGTCCACTGACTGACGCACCGGTCCCGGCGGGCCGCTCGGGACAGCCCGGCTTCGCGGCTCGACCACGGCACGGGGCCGGACGATCGGCGCAGCGTCACCGGCCCGGTGAGCCGTGCCGCCGGCGGAGCCGCGCTGGGTAGGGTGCCTCTTCATGAGAGCCCGGGTCCTGGCCGCCGTCACCGCCGTCACCCTGCTCGCGTCCGGTGCGCCTGCCCCGGCGCGGGGCGCTCCCGCGCCGGCTCCCGCTCCCGGCGCCGCGGCGCCATGCCCACGGCTGCCCGCGCCGAAGGTGTCCCGGCCGCCGCGTCCCGTCCCGCCGGCGTCGGTGCCCGAACAGCAGGTGGTGGGCGGCGAGACGCTTGCGGGTCCGGGCCTCGTCACGCCGCCCGGCAGTCCCGCGCCGCCCGCGGTCACCGCCACCACCTGGCTGGTCGCCGACCTGGACAGCGGCGCCGTGCTGGGCGCCTGCGGGCCGCACGCGTACGGCACCCCCGCCAGCACCCAGAAGCTGCTGCTGGCCGCCACCATGCTCAACCGCCTCGACCCGAAGCAGGTGGCCGTCGCCACCGCCGCCGACCTGGACATCGAGCCGGGCAGCTCGGCGGTGGGCCTGCTGGTCGGCGGGCGCTACCCGGTCGAGACGCTCTGGCTGGGCCTGCTGCTCCAGTCCGGCAACGACGCGGCGAACATGCTGGCCCGGCTGGGCGCCGGCAGCGCCCGGGCCGGGGTCGACCAGATGAACGCCGAGGCACGCCGGCTCGGCGCGCTCCAGACCCACGCGGTCACGCCGTCCGGCCTGGACGGCCCCGGGCAGTTCACCAGCGCGTACGACCTGGCGCTGATCGCCCGCGCCTGTTTCGCCGACCCCCGCTTCGGCCGGTACGCGATGACCGAGCGGGCCCAGATCCCGGCCCAGCCCGCACTGAAGAAGGGCGGGTTCCAGATCCAGAACGAGAACCAGCTCGTCTACCGCTATCCCGGAGCGCTGGGCGGCAAGACCGGCTTCACCGAGCTGGCCCGGCACAGCTATGTCGGTGCCGCCCAGCGCGGCGGGCGCCGGCTGGTGGTGACGCTGCTCGGCGCCGAGGCCCGCCCGGTGCGCGGCTGGCAGCAGGGCGCGCAACTGCTCGACTGGGGCTTCACGCTGCCCCGGGACGCGTCGGTCGGCCGGCTGGTCGACCCGGGTGAGCTGGACCGACCGGCCGCGCCGGCAGCGACCCGGGAACCCGCGGCCGACGCGCCGGCGACACCGACGCCGACGCCGACGCCGTGGCGAGGGCCGGCCGGCACCGCGCTGCACCGGATGGCCGACGGCGACTGGGCGCTCATCGTGCCGGCCGCCGGCCTGCTGGCGCTCGTCGTCGGCGGGACGGTGGCGGTGCTCGCCGCCCGGCGGGGCCGGCTCCGGCGGTCCGGCCGCCGCCGCGCCTGACCACCGCGCCTGACCACCGCGCCTGACCACCGCGCCTGACCACCGCGCCTGACCGCCGTGCCTGACCGCCGCGCCTGACCGCCGCGCCGCTCCCGCTCGGATCCGTCCGCCGGCCCGCTGGCCGGTACCGCTCCCGCTTCGATCCGTCCGCGGTGGCGCCGACCGGTCCCGGTCCCCGCTCGGACCGCCCGGCCGGGCCTGACCGGTTCCGGTCCCGCCGCGTGGACGCCGTCCGGGTGGGTATGCGCCGCCCATGGCGCACCCGGGACGGATCGTGGTGGTCTCCGCGGACATCGGCGCCGGACACGACCGGGCCGCCGACGAGCTGGCGGAGCGCCTGCGCGGCCGGGGCTTCCAGGTGGACCGGTTGAACCTTCTCCACCTGCTGCCCGGCCCGGTGCACCGGGCGGTGCGGGAGACGTACCGGGGGGTGCTGCACCGGCTACCCCGGGGCTACCACCTGCTGTTCCGGCTGACCAGCCGGTCCCGGGTGTCCGTCTGCGCCATCCGCGCGCTGCTGCGCCCGTTCCGGGCCCGGATCCGCCGCCGCATCCCGCCGGACACGAGAGCGGTGGTGACCACCTATCCGTTCGCCAACCAGCTTCTCGGCCCGCTGCGGCGCGGCGGCCGGCTCCGTGTCCCGATTCTCACCTACGTGACCGATTTCGTGGTGCACCCGACCTGGCTCGCGCCGGGCGTGGACGTCTACTGCACGATGCGGCACGCCGAGCTGCAACGCGACGCCGACGCCGACGTCGCGGTGGTCGAGCCGCTGGTCTCCCGGGCGTTCGCCGTCGGCGCCGGCCTCGACCGGCGGCGGGCCCGGGAGCGGTTCGGCCTGCCGCACGACGGTGTGCTCGCCCTCGTGGTGGCCGGGTCCTGGGGCGTCGGCGAGGTGGCGGCCACGGTGGCGGAGGTCGGCGCGACCGGGGCCCGGCCGGTGGTGGTGTGCGGGCGCAACGGGTCGCTGCGCCGACGACTGAGCGGTCCCGGCCGGCACGTGCTGGGCTGGGTGGACGACATGCCGACGCTGATGCGGGCCGTGGACGTGGTGGTGGAGAACGCCGGCGGGCTGACCTGTCAGGAGGCGCTCGCGGCCGGGGTGCCGGTGGTCACCTACCGTCCCCTGCCGGGGCACGGGCGGGCGAACGCCGACGTCCTGGCCCGGTCCGGCCTCACCCGGTGGGCGGGCACCCCGGACCAGCTCGGCCCGGTGCTCGCGGCGGTGCTCGACGCCGGCCCGCCGGCCCCGCCGCCGCACCGCGCCCCGCCGCCGGGGACCGCCGGCCCGCGCCCCGACCCCGGGCCCGAGGAACCGGCCGGGCCGCGTGCCGGCGGTGCGTCCGAGGATCCGGGCGGGCCGCGTGCCGGCCCGGT
>NZ_PYPS01000064.1 GCF_003027925.1 Micromonospora sp. RP3T | reverse complement strand
GAAGCCCTCGGCTACCGCGTCACCCTCGACCTCGCCGCCTAACGCACCACCCCACAAGACCCATCCCGCGCCGCTTCGCGACGCGGGATGCTGCCGCACGTCAAGTCACGGTCGATTTTCGAGTTAGGTGCTGTACGGGGTGGGAGTGATCGTTTCGCTCGGCACGACAGGCCCACGCCTGCGGTGGTGGGGGTGCACCTGATCCAGGGTCTTGCGAACCCGGACTGGGAGGCGCGGAGGCTGATCAGGACAGCTACTCGCCAAAGAAGGCCAGCAACAAAGCACACCTAACGTTCCGCGGCATCAACCAACTCGACCATTCCATAAGCGTTGAGGGCTAGCAACTGATCGATCAGGTTGAGGGCTTCGCGTCGCTGGCCCTGTGAAGTTGCCTGCGCGTATGCTCTGAATACAAGCTGCCCCACCTCCTGCACATCCCCAGCGGCAGCCGTCGAAATATCCCCAATGTCTGTACCGTAAACTTCGGTGAAGCGGCGAGCGCAGGAAATTACAAGAGAATCAACGCGATCGGGCGCATGCTCCAGCGTTATTAAGAGTTGCGGAACGGCTGCGGTGTACGCCTCCGAGGAGATTAGGGCGGTTAGTATGCGAGTGAAGCGACGCAGGCGTTCATTGCGAAGGACGCCTGCGACCTCCGCCGCCGCCTCACGAACACCCTTGTCTCGATCGTTCATCAGCTGGATAAGAGTACCTTCTGCCACGGCCGAATTCGTAGCGACAGGAAGCAAATGAGCGCACACCATGGCCGCACCTGTCCGAGCTGCGGCATCTTGGCCCGAAACAACAGCGGGAAGAAGGTCTTCCTGTCCCCACTGCACCGAAGCGAGAGCCGCCAGGGCGCCGCCGCATTGCCGCACTTCTGCAGCCTCCGCAGCTAGCATGCGCGGCACAAGTGGCATTACGATCGCATGGTCGGCGTTGCCGATATACCTAACAAGTCGAGTTACCGTCTCAACGACTAGCAACCGATCGTCGCACAGGACCAACAGATTAAAGGCCTCGACGGCTTGAGGTCGTGCGTGCATTAAGCAGCCCGCAATCACCTGGGCGATGCAAGCTCGAACTGCCACAGAGGGGTCCCGTGCCAGTCGATCCAGGACTGGTGCCACCATCGCAGTACGGCTCCCGTCTGAATCGCAAATAAGGAGATACCCCAAGGTGAGGGCGAGGCTACCCCTTGCCGTATTCATGCCCTCGGACATGATTAGACCGTCAAGCGATTCCCGTTCACCCAACTCATGGCCTGGCCATCTGTCTGTGACAGGGTCTTCTGAACTTATGCACCGTTCAATGAGCATTGAAATGATGTCAGCGGGAACATCGCTCTTAAGGTAGTTCTTCCGAAGAGGCCAGCCGAGCCATCGGTCGTTCTGCCCAAGGCGAAGCGAAGCAATGTGACGTATAGCTACAAAAACTGGACTAGGATCTGAAAGAGGATCACCCTCACCCAGGCCCATCAGGATCGCCTCGGTATAATCAGGATTAATCGAGTCATCAAGCCGCAAGGCAAGTCTTGCGAATCGCACAGGGTCCTTCTCCACCTCGCCCTGCAAAACATGCGATAGCTCGCGGGAACCGCCTCGAAATGTCGTAAAGCTCTCCCTATCCGAGTTATGTCTCGCCATGGCACGCACCCAGTCATCGTCAGACATGTACTGGGCGGACTCGGGCGCAATAGGCGGGTCGACGTGACGAACAACGATCGGCGCCGGCTCCTCTGGCACATCCATTCCCGTGAGACGCCTGAGTTCACCCAGTCGCCGCCGACCGAAAAGTGACAACTTGGACTCACCCATGGCTGACAGGAGACAAAAAGCGTACCAACCGGGGTTCCTCCTCTCCCACGAGAACCGGAGAGCGAGCACTTCCCTCTCCAAACGGCTAAACAGTTCGGGGGACAAGTGAGAAGCAATAGCCTCTATGAGTTGGCGGGTTGTCCAGACACCATTAGACATATAGCCGCTTAGGAAACGGGTAGAACCCTCTAGAAGAAGATTGCCCGCCCAATTCGCATAGTGTTCAGCCGCCCCACCTCTCAGACCTTCATACAATAGCCACTGTGCCGCCTCATGCTGGTCTGCTGCGAGCTTTTCCAGCAACGGCTGGGCAGCCGCTGGGTCACTACCGGCGAAGCTTCGAAGAGCGCTGGCCGCACCAAATAGCACGGAATCCTCTAGCTCATGGAAGCTGTCCTGAGGAATTCGATAGCCGAAATGCGCATCCGCAAGGAGATGCTCTGCCCACGGCCGTTCCGTGAGACGCATCACGGACAGCAAATAGGGTATGATTAACTCACAGAAAACTCGCGGAGCACCCTTCGCCGCCCCTGTCGTTAATCTGATCAGCGCATCGTCGCGGTCAAGGAGAAGTCCTACCTTTCCGGACTCATCTACAGCCAAAGCATTCGGCCGCAGAGCTAGGTGCGCGACAAGCAGTTCCGCCGCCCATGCAGGCTGATGCTCCGCCAGGTCGTAGGTAAACATCCAGAGGTCGTGGCCATAATCTTGTAGCTTGCCAGTACGGATGGCATCGAGGAGCAGGTCAAAAAGTGGGCGGCTTTCGTGAACGTTTGCAAAACGTACAGTCCAGAGCAGCCAGTTGGCGTACCTTTCACGTCCCGCGTATGGCGCGAGAAGTTCCGCCATTCGCTCTGGCCTTTCCTTCATCCCACCGAGCGCCACATGCAGCGCGTTGTCCTGGACTGGCTCATCGCCACTAGCGAGCCATTCCTCGAACATTCCCTCGGCGTCAAGGCGATTGAACCAAGGCAAGGTGCGCAGGGACAACCACACTCGACTTTCGAATGGCGGGTTGGCGTCAAGGACTCGGTTCATCATGTCCCAGTCAGCACTGGACGGATCCGAAAGCGAGCGAACTATGCCGAGCACCACTTCTTTGATGTGGAATCTCACATGCTTATGCGTAAGCAGGCCCTCAACCTCTTCTACGAACCTTTCGGGATCTGATGCCCTGAGATGACTAAGAATCTGACGAACTTGAGATCGCCGGAATAGTTCCTGCTCCCCAGCGAGGAGGAACTCGACGATGCTTTGCCGTTGACTAATCCACGCACGAGTAAAGACGTACCCGAAAAACGCCTCATGGAAGAAGGCGATTCGCTGGCCGTCCCTAACCAAAACACGTTCCGACACCAGCACACCGGCATCAACAGCTAGATCGTCATGGTCTAGGGTCGAGACATCTATCCAAAGTCGTTGCCGCGCACTCATCGCGCTCGCAACCGTTCTAGCGACCTGCGCGAAGCGCGTGCCTTCACGACGCTGCAAACAGGCAATCACTTTGCGATCCCAGAAAGCATCGAACAGGCTGTTTGGAGTTTGAAAGGACAGGGCTCCGGATTGGTCGGCAATACTCTGCAATAGCACGAGGTGCAGCGGTGATCGGAGTAGATCTACTTGTCGTTGGCCGAGAGAAGCTGGATCAAGGCCCATCGTGCGGACCGCATCTGCAACTTGCGGCTCGGAGAGCATGTCTAGCTCTACTCGTACTGACCGTTCGCCAGTAACAAGTTCCCGAATACGGTGGTCATTCTCAACGTCAAACTTTCGACACGCGAGCACGATCCGCATCGTCGGGAAAGCGGCAGCCTCTCTAATCGTGTTTGCAATAGCGTCAAAGCTGCGCGGCATCCGCCCCGAGGCGAGACTGACGGCGTCAAGCTGATCTATTACGAGTACGGACGGGCGTTGGCCCGCCACGACCGAGAGCGCGGTCACCGGCGAGACTGCCAGCCCAAGCTTCTCACCGAGTTCGGCCGTTGATGAGAAGGCCTCAAGACGATCGAGGCGGAAGCCAAGAACTGCCACATCCTTGGTGGTGAGCTCACCGGCCAACTCGTGAAGGACGGCACTCTTGCCGTAACCTGCGTCGCCTGTAAGGAGTAGTAGCTGGTCCTCGCCCTCCAATAGTTCTACAAGCCTAGCCGCCTCACTCCGGGGAATAATCGGCTTGATGAGTTCGCGTTCAATCCCGGCGATCCAACCCGCCGTGATGGCAGTGGCACGTTCGACTATAGTCGCCGTTCGCACTTGTTGGGCCCGCTGTAGTCCGTACTCAGACAAGCCTGTCTCAATAGTGGCAGCATCTAGTCGGACTCCGAGATTTTGCTGAACAAGGTCACCTAGGCCAACTGCAGCCAGTCGACCTGCCGCACCTTCCAGAAGCATGTCAGCGATTACGGCGTTTATGTCGTTGAGGCTTCGCTCATCATGCCACTCGATCCAAAAGCCCCGAAGAATAGTCCACGCCGCCTCGGGCGATCCGAAGATATCAGTAGAGGCAAGCTGATCGAAAGATTCTTTCAGCTCGTCACTTAGAAAGTTCTTCGTAAATGAATCCAGGTCAGACGAGCGTCGAGCCCTGTCAGCCAGCTCTTGAATTGGGCGTGCAGGAACTATAGAGACGAAGTGGAACCTGCGACCAGCACTGACATGTTTGCGAGCGTTTTCCCAGATGCCCTTTTCCTGCAATGACTTGGGAGTCCAGCTGTTCGCGTTACGGTTCTGACGCTTCACCTGGTGGACTTGTATCGACCTGCCATCGCTAAAAGTAAACTCCGCGCCTTCCGCGAACTCGTCGATATCTTCGACTGTGATAGACATTCCAGCCCCCGATAGAACCCGCAGGACATGCCGTACTGTCCAAGCGCCTTCGTAGCGGTTGCCGAACTTGTCAGTCTCGCCGCCAGGTCGCGGACTCATGCTCCGGTCTCCGATCCAATCCAAACAGAGTGCAAGCATCGTGCAGATGAGCTAGCCCGTGCGACATCGCCCGATGCTGCTCAGGCGCGAACCGCAGTTATCGGGGCCGCCACCCATGGATAGGCGGCCCTGACCGCTGCGTCCGGCTACTCGGTCTTGAGGATGTCTCCGTGCTCGTACCTGAGTTGGGTCAGCAGTAGGCTCCCGAGGCCGAGTACGCCGAGGGCGTACCGCTTGGCGTCATCCCGGGTCTGAATCCGATGCCGGTCGACGTTGCTGAGCGCCTGGGCGAAGCCCATCCCGAGGTACCGCCAGCCCTCCCGCTCACTAGCCTGTCGGCCGAGCCGGTAGTCACTGGCGTCGTCGAACACCTTCAGGTAGAGAGCCTTGCCGACGAGGTTGTTGTCGTTCCGGTCCTGCGGGTTCCCTGCCCACGTCCGGACGTGGTTCTCAACAAAGATCGCCGTTTGGCTGGCGACCTTGCCCCACTCCTCATCCTCGACTAGACCCCTGACGTGCGCCCATAGGTCTGGGTCGTACGCGTGCTCATCTACTGGCTCATCGCCACCGAACTGGAGCTCGTAGATGGCTGCGTCCATCAGGCCCATTACACCTAGGACTCCGCTGCGTCGAGAGTCCTCGTAGGCAGACCGGGGCATCCCACCGAATATCGCGGTCGGCGAGTACCTGATCTTGTCGAAGCTCTCCACTATGTGGTTGTCGTTGCCAAGCGCGCGGACAAAGATCAGGCGCACCCGATGCTTCCACGACTCCAAGCTCTCGCGCTGACGGAAGAGATCAGCAGCTTCGGCCTCCGCCTTGAGCTTCGTCAGTTCCTCGATGGCGACAGCAGGGCGCATGGACGGGAGTCTACTTCTCTCCTGCGACATAGACCCCGCGCCCGGGCTGCCCCACGACCAAGTCCCGGTCGTGCAGGAGTGAGACGGCACGGTACGCCGTGGCCACGCTGACGCCGAACTGGTCGGCAAGCTCGCTCGTGCTGGGAAGCTTCGTCCCCGGCGCGAGCTCGCCGCTCTTGATCTTCGTGGTCAGTTCGTCGGCAATGCGTCGATATTCAGCAGGTGCAGAGGGCATGGCTTCGTTCCCTTGGTTCGGCCCTGCCATCTGACCACGTACCAACCATCGTCAGCAAGTGATGCAAGAGAATCACGCGCTGTGGCTTTACCTACGTCAGATAGTGACGTAGATTGCTTCGTGGCTGCCCTTGGTTCGGCAGACGAAGGCCAGCCCCGTCAGGGCGGCGTGGATCCCGTCGCCCTGACGGTCCACCGTGGCCTGACCGCCGGGAGTTCTGATGAACCGGATCCGCTATGACGGCTACCTGTTGGCTACCGCGCTGACGCTGGCTCGTCGGCACCGACCGGTCTGGAGTTGGAAGCGCTGGCGCACAGTGTGCCGCTGCGGCGGGGAACTGCCCTGCCGAGCCCGCCACCGCATCCCGATCAACCGTGGGCACTGGCCCGGCGGTGAGTCGTGATCGAGGTCCGCCAAGTGCCGTTCCTGGTCGAGGTGGCCTGGTTCGTGGTCGATGACCATCACGTGAAGCCCTGCCACCGTTGCTACTCGGACGGCTGGTATCCGCGCTACGCGGCGGCGCATGCGCGGTTGCTGGCCTGGCGACTGGCCGGTGATCCCCGATGAGCCCGCAGATTCCGAAGGCCGGCGACCTAGTGCATGTGAACCGCGCGGCCAGCGTGCAGTTCGTCAAGCCGATCATGTGTCGAGTCATTCGGGTGCTCGACTGGACCACCTATGACGGGTGGTGCTGGCTCGACGTGTACGAGCTGAACGCCAAAGGCGATGCGGTGGTTCGTCGGTCGATCTTCGTGCGGCCGGTCGGGCTACAGATACAGCGCCCCGCCCCGCAAGCCGACGCGGTCGGCTGCCATCCCGAACGTTCGCCAAGATTGCCGCCCCGCCGAGGTACCGGCCACCCCGCAGCGACGGGCGACGCAGGCTCGGCGTACGGCTAGCCATGGGTGACGCGGTGGGGCCGAGGTGGGTCCGGGGCGGCTCGAAGATCAGAGGCTAGGGTCGTTTTTCCTGACAGATATATGTGCGCCCGGCAGGATTCGAACCTGCGGCCTTGGGATTAGAAGTCCCCTGCTCTATCCGCTGAGCTACGGGCGCGCGTCGACGATTGTCGCGCCAAGAGGGTACCGCCGGCCCCGGCCCGCCCGGGGGTACGGGTCGGCACGTCCACGTCGCCGCCCAGCGTGCCACGCCGGTGCCCGGACCGGCATCCCCGTTCCGGCGGGTCCCGGCCCGGCGACCGCGTCTCGATCCGTACCCTCGGCGGATGCTGCTCGACCAGGACACCGAAAACGAGATCATCTTCGCGCTGTGCCAGCACCTCGGACGGGCCATCCTGCCCGTCTCCGGGGCGACAGGACCGGGGGCTCCGGCCGGCACGGTCGGTACCGCGTTCTTCTACAGCGAGCTGGTCGGCGCGACAGACGACGGGGAGATCGCACACGAGTGGCTGCTCACCGCCGACGCGCTCACCGACCGGGCGTACGGGGAGATCGGGCTGCGGCCCAGCGTCACCGAGCCGGCGGAGGGCGCGGACGAGCCGATCGAGCTGGCCGGCTTCGCCGACCACTGGCTGCACCTGCCGGAGCTGGGGCTGGCCGCGATGCCGACCGGCGGGCTGCACGGCTACGCCGACGACCGGGGCTGGCGCTGGCGTACCCAGCAGGTCACCGAGGCGATCGCCGCGCCGGCCGACGCGGTGGCCCGGATCGGCGCGACGCCCGGCTCGGCGTTCGTGCTGGCCCTGGGCGTCGCCGAGGACGGGTCACGGCCGCTGGAGGCGGTGGCCGAGCGGGTCGCCCGGCACGACGACTCGGTGCGGGTGACCACCGAGCTGCCGGCCGGGTACGTCGGCGCGCCCGTCTTCGCCGTCGAGGCCGGGCCGGAGGGCGAGCCGGTGCCGCACTGCCTGGGCGTGCTGCTGCCGGTCCGCGACGGTGGGCACCCGGTCGCCACGTTCGACCGGATCCGGTCCGCGCTCGTCGAGGTCGTCGACGGCTGACCGGCACGGCCGGGCCCGCGCCGAGCCGGCGACCGGAGGGTCGGCCCGCGCCGAGCCGGCGACCGGAGGCGGGTCGGCCGCCGGTTCAGCCCTCGGCGGTGGCGCCGGCCGGTTCGTCGGCCGGCCTGCGCGGGGGCGGTGGCGCGGCCTCCGGCTCGGTCGGGCCCACCCGGAGGAAGCCCTCCGCCCAGCGTCCGACCTCGGCGAAGACCTTTTCGCGTACGGCGGGACTGGACAGCGTGAGGTCGTGCAGCCCGCCGTCGAAGCGGGCCAGGGTGACGTGCCGGCCGAGCCGGGGCGCCCAGCGGACCATGTGCTCCACGTCGAGCACCGCGTCGGCCCCGGTGGCGCTGTCGTGCCACTTCGTGCCTCGGAAGGTGCGGGTGGAACAGGCCAGCAGCACCGGCACCGGAATGTTCAGGCCGGCGCGCAGCCGGCGCTGGCCGGTGCGGATCGCGTTGAGCCAGCCGGCCCGGACCGGGAACCCGGCGAGCGGCTTCCACTCCAGGTCGTAGCGCCACTCGCCACGGTGGTCGGCGTGCAGGCTCTCGCCGTACACGGTGCCGAGCCCGAACGGCAGGATGCGCTGCGGCGCCCGACGGCCCAGGCGGGAGACGGCGGCCGCGAGGGGTCGACGGACCACCCAGGGGGCGTTGATGTCGAAGAAGGGACTGTTCAGCACGATGCCGTCGACCAGGCCGGCGTCGCGGCGGGCGTCCGCCCAGAGCGAGATGACCAGCCCGCCGGTGGAGTGGCCCATGGCCAGCAGGGTCTCGTGCCCCTCCTCGGCGCGGATGATCTCCGCGGCGGCGTCCAGCTCGGGGAAGTAGTCGCTCAGGTCGCGGCAGAAGTTCGGGGTCTGGTGCGGCAGCAGGCTGCGGCCGTACTTCCGCAGGTCGAGGGCGTAGAAGTCCCAGCCGCGCTCGGCGAAGAAGTCGGCCACGTGGGTCTGGAAGAAGTAGTCGACGAAGCCGTGCACGTAGAGCACGGCGCGGCCGGTCGGCCGGTCGGCCCGCCGGCGGACCAGGGTCGCGACCACCGGCCCCTCGTCGTCGGTGCCCAACTCGATGGTGCGCCGCTCGTAGGGCGCCCCCAGCACGTCCGGTTCCACGACCGCGACGGTACGCCGCCGAGCTACCCGACGGTAGGGGTGCAAGGAGGGGGCCCCGCTTAACGCATTTGGTAGAGGCGGGGGCCCCGCTTAACAACGACCTGTTAAGCGGGGCCCCCTCCTAACCGGAAACGGTGGTGGCCCGCCCGCCGGCACCGTGCGGGCGGGCGTACCGGAATCAGGCGGTCTCGGCGTCCTCGCGCTCGCCCACCTGGAGCGGGACGGCCGCGGGCTGCTCCGTCGGGCGCAGGTGCTTGTTGCTGCGCGGCTCCTGCCGGGTCTTCGCGTCGTTGAGCTTGCGGCGCAGATCGTCCCGGACGTCGTTGAGCGCGGCGTGCAGGTCCTCCTCGGTCGAGGTGGTCACGATCTTCTGCCGGCCGGCGACCCAGCACTCCAGCGTCACCTTCTGGCCCCGGGCCTCGCGGTCCTTGACCGACACCTCCAGCTCGGTGGCGTCGGCGTGGAAGCTGGCGAGTCGGGCGTCAAGCGTCCCGAACTGCTCGGCGATCCAGTTGCGGTCACCCTGGGAGAACCCGGCGCCGACCCGCAGGCACTCGGCCACGGTCGCGGGGTTCGCCACGGCGCTCATCGCGCTGCCTCGCTGACGTCTCGGAGAAGCATCGGCGCTCCCTTTCTCTCGGTTGATCATTACTTACCCAGCCGGCTGGTTTCCGGAACGCCCCACGCCGGTCACTTTCCGATCATGTGTCCCCGCAGGTCGACGCCGTAGAGGCCATCGGCCTAGCAGATCGGGACCTTGATCAGGCGGTTGTCCACAAGGCGGTCCGTCATCCACAGGCGGGAGCCGGCGGGTGGCCGGGGCGGGTCGTCCCGGCCCACGCTTCCCCGGACAAGCCGATCCCTGGGAGGGGCGATGTTCGATACCTACGTCACGATCGTTGGCAACGTGCTGACCGCGCCGGAGTGGCGGCGGACCACGCAGAGCGGAACGCTGGTGGCCAACTTCAAGGTCGCCTCGACCGCCCGCCGGCTCGACCGGGACAGCGGCCGCTGGGTCGACGGCAACAGCCTGCGGGTCCGCGTCAACTGCTGGCGACGCCTGGCCGAGGGCGTGGCCGCCTCGGTGGCGGTGGGTGATCCGGTGATCGTCGCCGGCCGCCTCTACACCCGGGACTGGACTGACGAGGCCGGCAACCACCGCACGCTCTATGAGCTGGAGGCGGTCGCGGTCGGGCACGACCTGTCCCGGGGCCGGTCGCGCTTCCTGCGTAACCAGCCGCGCGCGGCCACCAGCTCGGTCGAGGACGCCGAGGCGGAGCAGCGGGTGCACGGCGAGGCGACCGAACCGGTGCCCGACGAGCAGGCGCCGGCCAGGTTCGACGACCGGCCGCTCGACGACGACTTCCCGCCGCCCGAGTTCAGGCCGGCCCGGGTCGGCCTCACCGGCACGCTGGACCGGGTGATCGAACTCGACCCGTTCGACGACCCGCCCGCCGGTCCGGGGGCCGGCGGCGGAACGCGGCCGGGCGGTGGCCCGACCGGCGGCCGGGACACCCGGCTCGGTGGACCGGGGGTGGGCGAGGACGACGAACTGGCCGCCGAGGAGGGGGACGGGCCGGCCCCGGCCGAGGACGACGAGTTGGCCGAGATCGAGCTGCCGACCGAGGTCGAGCTGCCGACCGAGGACGGGTCGAGCGGTGCGGCGTCGGCCGGCGCGGCGTCCGGCGGCGGGGCTGCCCCGGGCCGTCGCGGCCGGCGGCGTACGCCGGTGCCTGCCTGAGCGGCCAGCCGGGCAACGGGGGTGCGGGGTGGCGGCGTTGGCGCTGCCACCCCGCGGCACGGACCGCTCCGAACCGCAGGTACGGCTAGGCTGGCCGGCCGGAGGTGGTGACGGGTGCGGCAGGCGACCGCCATGGCGAACGCGACCGGGTTGGTGGCGGGCTACGCGCTCGACGCGCTGCTCGGCGACCCGCGCCGGTGGCATCCGGTGGCCGGCTTCGGCCGCGCCGCCGGTGCGCTGGAGCGGCGGGTCTACCGCCCGGACCGTGCGGCCGGTGTCGTGTTCACCGCGCTCGCGGTGGGCGCGCCGGTGCTGCTCGGGGCCGCCGCCGCGCGCGTCACGCGACGGCATCCGGTGGCACGGGCCGCGCTGGTGGCCGCCGGCACCTGGACGGTGCTCGGCGGGCGGACGTTGCGGCACGAGTCCCGGGTGATGGCGCGGGCGCTGCGCCGGGCCGACCTGCCCGCCGCGCGGGCCCGCCTCGGTCATCTCTGCGGACGGGACCCGGCGACGCTCGACGAACCGGAGCTGGCCCGGGCCACCGTCGAGTCGGTCGCCGAGAACACCTCCGACGCGGTGGTCGCGCCGCTGGTCTGGGGTGCGGTCGCGGGGCTTCCCGGCCTGCTCGGCTACCGGGCGGCGAACACGCTCGACGCCATGGTCGGCCACCGCTCGCCCCGGTACGCCCGCTTCGGCACGCCGGCCGCCCGGCTGGACGACCTGGTCAACCTGGTGCCGTCCCGGCTGACCGGGCTACTCACCGTCGCCGTCGCGCCGGTGGCGCACGGGAACCGCGCCGCCGCGTGGCACGTGTGGCGGCGGGACCGGGCCGACCATCCGAGCCCGAACGCCGGGCAGTGCGAGGCGGCGATGGCCGGCGCGCTCGGCGTCCGGCTGGGCGGGCGCAACGTGTACTTCGGTCGCTCGGAGACGCGGCCGTTCCTCGGTGACGGGCCTCGACCGGAGGCGCGCCACCTGAAGCGGGCCGCCCGGGTCTCCGGCGCGGTGGGGTTGGCCGCGCTCGGCCTGGCCGCGCTCTACCCGGTGACGGTGGGCCGGCTGGTCGGCGCCGCCGGCCGGGCCGCGCTGCGCACGGTGGCCGGCTCCCGGGCGGTGGCCGTGGCCGGGGCCTCGTCGGCAGGATCGGTCGCCGGCCGGGGGAGTGGGCGGTGAGCGGCGGGCTGCTGGTCGCCGGCACCACCTCCGACGCCGGCAAGAGCGTGCTCACCGCCGGCATCTGTCGCTGGCTGCGCCGCCGGGGTGTCCGGGTCGCCCCGTTCAAGGCGCAGAACATGTCCAACAACTCGGCGGTGGTGGTCGGTCCGGACGGCCGGGGCGGCGAGCTGGGCCGGGCGCAGGCGATGCAGGCCGCCGCCGCCGGGCTCGCCCCCGACCTGCGTTTCAATCCGGTGCTGCTCAAGCCGGGCAGCGATCTCGCCAGTCAGGTGGTGCTGCTCGGGGAGGCGGTCGACACGGTCACCGCCGGCAACTACCACGCGCTGCGCCCCCGGCTCGCCGCCACCGCGTACGCGGCGCTGGCCGAGCTGCGCGCCGAGTACGACGTGGTGATCTGCGAGGGCGCGGGCAGCCCGGCGGAGATCAACCTGCGGGCCGGCGACTACGTCAACATGGGGCTGGCCCGGCAGGCCGACCTCCCGGCGATCGTGGTCGGTGACATCGACCGCGGTGGCGTGTTCGCCTCGATGTTCGGCACCGTGGCGCTGCTCGACGCCGCCGACCAGGCGCTCGTCGCCGGCTTCGTGATCAACAAGTTCCGGGGCGATCTCGGGCTCCTCCGCCCCGGGCTGGACATGCTGCACCGGGTCACCGGCCGTCCCACGTACGGGGTGCTGCCCTGGGCGCTGGACCTGTGGCTGGACGCGGAGGACTCGCTCGCGTACGGGCGGGTGCTCGGGCGGCCGGCGGCGCCGCGCGGCACCGAGTGGCTCGACGTGGCAGTGGTCCGGCTGCCCCGGGTCAGCAACGCCACCGACGTGGAGGCGCTCGCCACCGAGCCCGGGGTCCGGGTGCGGCTGACCGTCGAACCGGCCGAGCTGGCCGCCGCGGACCTGGTGGTGCTGCCCGGCTCGAAGTCGACGGTCGCCGACCTGGCCTGGCTGCGGGAGACCGGCCTGGCCGACGCGGTCCTCGGGCACGCCGCCGCCGGCCGCCCGCTGCTCGGCATCTGCGGCGGGTTCCAGATGCTCGGCCGGGCGATCCACGACCCGGTGGAGAGTCGTCGGGGCAGCGTCCCCGGCCTCGGCCTGCTGCCGGTCGAGGTGACGTTCGACAGGCGCAAGACCGTCCGCCGGGCCGAGGGCACGGCGGCCGGCGACACCGACGTGCCGGTGGACGGATACGAGATCCACCACGGTCGGGTCTCCGCCGCCGACCCGGGCCTGCCGCCGCTGCTGCGCTACGCCGACGGCACCGGCGAGGGCGCCCGGCTCGGCGCGGTGTACGGCACGCACTGGCACGGCGCGTTCGAATCCGACGCGTTCCGTCGCCGGTTCCTCGCCGAGGTCGCCGGCGTGGCCGGCCGGACCGGCTTCAAGGTCGCCCCGGACACGTCGTTCGCGGCGGCCCGGGAACGGACCCTGGATCTGCTCGGCGACCTGGTGGAGGAGCACCTGGACACCGGCGCGCTGTGGCGGCTGATCGAGTCCGGCCCGCCGGCGGGCCTGCCGTTCGTGCCACCCGGCGCACCCGACTGAACCGCCGCGTCGGGCCGCCGGCACCGGCCGCCCTTGACCGGGCAACCACGACGGCAGCCGGCCGCTGCGAATGGGCGACCACGACGGCAGGCCGGCCGCCGCGAACGGGCGGCGGGGTGGCTCAGACGCGTACGTCGGCCGGGCGGTCGGACATCGGCAGCCCGGCCTCCCGCCAGCCGTGCACGCCGCCGATCATGTCGGTCGCCTGACGCAGCCCGAGCGTCTGGAGGCTGGCGGCGGCCAGGCTGGAGCTGTAGCCCTGGCGGCACACGACCACGATCTCGCGGTCGTACCCGGTGGCCTCCGGGATGCGCCACGCGCTGGCCGGGTCGAGCCGCCATTCCAGCACCGTGCGGTCGATGACGATCGCGCCGGGCAGCTCCCCCTCCTCGCGACGTTGCGTCTCGGTGCGGGTGTCGATCAGCAGCGCCCCGTTGCGGACCGCCTCGACGGTCTCGTGCGGGGTGAGCCGGCGGAGACCGGCGCGGGCCTGTTCCAGGAGGGCGTCGACGCCCGGACACATCACGTCATGGAGCACCCCCAGATCATGCCCACCGAGCCGCCGCGCCGCCCGGTGAAACGGCCCGCCGGGTCGCAGGATCCAGCGGACGGGGGAAACGTTAGCGTCGGTCGGGTGAACGTCGAGGTGGTCGAGGCGTACGCCGGGTTGGCCCGCCGGGTGCTGGCCGAGCCGGCGCGGTTGGGGCGTACCCGGCTGGTGGCGGTCGACGGGCCGAGCGGCGCGGGCAAGAGCGTGTTCGCGACGCGCCTCGCGGACGCGTTCGCGGCGGCTGCGGGCGGCGTCCGGCCGCCGCTGGTCCGCACCGACGACCTGCTCGACGGCTGGGACGACCAGCTCACGTTCTGGACCCGCCTGGAGGAGTGGGTGCTCGGCCCGGTACGGGCCGGGCGGGCGGGCGGCCACCGCCGGTACAGCTGGGTCCGCCGTCGCTTCCTGGACCGGGTGGTGCCGGTGCCGGCCGGGCCGGTGCTGATCCTCGAGGGGGTGAGCGCGGCGCGTGCCGCGGTGCGCCCCGAGTCGACGCTGTCGGTGCTGGTGACCGCGCCGGCCGAGCTGCGGCTGGCCCGGGCGCTGGCCCGCGACGGCGTCCAGGTGCTGCCGGAGCTGCGGCGCTGGCACGCCGGGGAGCGGGCGCACTTCACCGCCGACGGCACCGCCGCGGCGGTGGACCTGGTGGTGAACGGTGCGCCCGACCTGCCGCACGACGCGGACCGTTACTTCGTGCGGTTCGGCCGGCGACCGGGCTGGGAGGGCGTGGCCGGGTAAGGCCGGCATACGATTCCGGTCATGACCACTCCGATCATCTCCGAGTCCGACGTGCGGGCCGCCGTCGAGCGGGAACTGCCCGGTGTCCGTGCCGACCTGGAGCGACTCGTCCGCATTCCGGGCATCGCCTTCGAGGGCTTCGACCACTCGCACGTGGAGCGCTCCGCCGAGGCGGTGGCGGAGCTGCTGCGCGGCTGCGGCCTCGACACCCGGATCGTCCGCTCCGGCGGCCAGCCGGCGGTGATCGGGACCAAGGCGGCCCCGCCCGGCGCGCCCACCGTGCTGCTCTACGCCCACCACGACGTGCAGCCGGTCGGGGACCTGTCGTTGTGGGAGTCCGACCCGTTCGAGCCGGTGGAGCGCGACGGCCGCCTCTACGGTCGGGGCGCCGCCGATGACAAGGCCGGCATCATGGCGCACGTGGCCGCGCTGCGCGCGTTCGGCGACCGGCTCCCGGTGGGCGTGGTGCTCTTCATCGAGGGCGAGGAGGAGTACGGCTCGGACTCGTTGGAGCGGCTGCTCGCCGAGCACCGGGACGACCTCGCCTCGGACGTCATCGTGATCGCCGACTCCACCAACTGGGACGTCGGTGTGCCGGCGCTGACCACCTCGCTGCGCGGCATCGTCAACTGCTTCGTGGAGGTGCGCACGCTCGACCACGCGGTGCACAGCGGCATGTTCGGCGGTGCCGTGCCGGACGCGCTGACCGCGCTGGTGAAGCTGCTCGGCACGCTGCACGACGACACCGGCGACGTCGCGGTGGACGGCCTGGCCGGCCGCGAGGGCGCCGTCGTCGACTACCCGGAGGACCGGTTCCGCGCGGAGGTCGGCCTGGTCGACGGCGCGCGGTTGTTCGGCACCGGCCGGATCACCGACCGGCTCTGGACGAAGCCGGCGCTGGCGATCCTCGGCATCGACGCGCCGGCCACCGGCGAGGCACCGAACGCGCTGGTCCCGGCCGCGAAGGCGAAGCTGAGCGTACGGCTGGCGCCGGGCGACGACCCGAAGAAGGCGTACGCCGCGCTGACCGCGCACCTGGAGCGGAACGCGCCGTGGGGCGCGCAGGTGACGGTGACGTTCGAGCACGACGGCGCGCCGTGCGTGATCGACGCCAGCGGGCCGATGTTCGACGCGGCGCGGGCCGCGTTCCGGGGCGCCTGGGACGGCACCGACCCGGTCGACATCGGGGTGGGTGGCTCGATTCCGTTCATCGCCACGTTCCAGGAGATGTTCCCGCAGGCGGCGATCCTGGTGACCGGCGTGGAGGACCCGCACGCCCGGGCGCACGGCCCGAACGAGAGCCTGCACCTGGGCGAGTTCGCCCGGGTCTGCCTGGCCGAGGCGCTGCTGCTGGCCAAGGTGGCCGAGGCGGGCCGCGCCTGACCGGCGGGCGTCGACATGCGGCCCGGTGTCGTCCGGGCGGCCGGGGCGGTCGGGGCGCCCGGCTCGGTCGGGGCGCCCGGCTCGGTCGGGGCGCCCGGCTCGGTCGGGGCGCCCGGCTCGGTCGGGGCGCCCGGCTCGGTCGCGGCTCCCGGCTCGGTCACGGCTCCGGCTCCGTCACGTTGGGTAACGGGAGGGGGAGGCGATGCGGTCGGAAGCGATATGCCTGGCGGTCATAATTATGCCTCTGCGGTATATCGCCTTCGACACCGTCTCATCGCCCGGTCGCGCCGGGTCCGGTGTCGAAACCGTAACTTCGGGATGGATGTCGGAGTTTGCGGTGTGTCGGCGGGCCGGGTGTTATAGCCTTTCGAACATGCGTACGAACGAAGAGATGGCGCGGCTCCAGGCCGCCGTCCGTGCTCTGGGGGACGTCGACGTCTCCGCGTGGCCCGAGGCCACGCTCAAGGAACAGCTCGGTGAGCTCTCCGCCACGCTGGTCACGCTCGACGCGCTGCTCACCCGGGTCGCCGACGGCGTGCGCGGGCGCGGCCTGCGCGTGGAGGAGCCGGTCTCGGCCTGACCCTCCCGCCCCCGCCTGGCGCGATCCGCCCGCCTGGCGCGATCCGCCCGCCTGGCGCGATCCGCCCGCCTGGCGCGATCCGCCCGGCGATCGCTTGGCTGCGCGATCCGGGCGACGATCCCCTTGGCTGCGCGGTCCGGGGCCGCGATCCGCCCGCCTGTGCGATCCGCACGGTCCGGCAACCGTGCGATCGGCTCGGCGGGGCGATCCGGTCGGTCCGGCCCACCCGATGCGGTGGGCCGGGCCGCCGGAAGCGCCCCGCTGTCACAGGTGACTGGCAGGATGTGGGCGTGCGTTTCGCGGAGCTGGCGGCCACCTCGGCCGCGGTCGGTGCCACCGGTGGTCGGCGGGCCAAGGTGGAGCTGCTGGCCGCCGCGCTGCGCGGGCTCGATCCGGCCGAGATCGCGGCCGGCGCCGGCTATCTCGCCGGTGAGCTGCGCCAACGGCAGACCGGCGTCGGTTGGGCGGGGCTGCGTGACCTGCCGCCACCGGCCGCCGCCCCGACGCTGACCGTGTCCGGCGTCGACGCGGCGATCGAGGAGATCTCCCGGGTCGGCGGCACCGGCTCCCAGGCCCGGCGGCGGGAGCTGGTCGGCCGGCTCTTCGCCGCCGCGACCGCCGATGAGCAACGCCTGCTGGTCGGGCTGTTCCGGGGGGAGCTGCGGCAGGGTGCCCAGGCCGGTCTGCTCGCCGAGGCGGTGGCCCGGGCCGCCGAGGTGCCGGTCACGGTCGTCCGCCGGGCCCTGCTGCTCGCCGGCGACCTGCGGGCGGTGGCGGTCGCTGCGCTCACCGGCGGGGCCGCCGCGCTGGCCGGGTTCGGGCTCCAGGTGGGCCGCCCGCTCGCGCCGATGCTGGCCCAGAGCGCGCCCTCGGTCGACGAGGCGCTCACCGCCACCGGCACGCCGGCGGTGGTCGACGTCAAGCTCGACGGCCTCCGCATCCAGGTGCACCGTTCCGGTCAGGACATTGCGGTGTTCACCCGCAGCCTCGACGAGATCACCGGCCGGCTGCCCGAGGTGGTGGCCGCCGTCCGCGCGCTGCCCGCCCGGGAGCTGGTGCTCGACGGCGAGGCGATCGGGCTGGACGCCGCCGGCCGGCCGCTGCCGTTCCAGCAGACGTCGAGCCACGCGGCCCGGCGCACCACGCCCAGCACCACCGGCCGCACCCCGGTCGCGCCGGCCGTGCTCGCCGCCGCCGAGCGTGCCGGCGAGCCGGTGCTCACGCCGTACTTCTTCGATCTGCTGCACCTCGACGGCGCCGACCTGATCGACCTGCCCGGGCGGGAGCGGTGGGCGACGCTGGCCCGCGCGGTCGACCCGGCGCTGCTGGTCGGTCGGGTGGAGGTGGACGACGCGGCGCAGGCCGCGGCGGCGTTCGCCGCGGCGGTTGACGCCGGCCAGGAGGGGGTGGTGGTCAAGGACCCGGCCGCGCCCTACGACGCCGGGCGGCGCGGCGCGGCCTGGGTCAAGGTCAAGCCCCGGCACACGCTCGACCTGGTGGTGCTGGCGGTGGAGTGGGGCAGCGGCCGGCGCCAAGGCTGGCTGTCCAACCTGCACCTCGGCGCCCGCGACCCGGGCACCGGCGAGTTCGTCATGCTCGGCAAGACGTTCAAGGGGCTGACCGACGAGCTGCTGCGCTGGCAGACCGAGCGGTTCCTGGCGCTCGCTGTGGAGAAGGGCGACTGGGTGGTCCGGGTGCGGCCGGAGCAGGTGGTCGAGATCGCCTTCGACGGGGTGCAGACCAGCAGCCGCTACCCGGGCGGGATGGCGCTGCGCTTCGCCCGCGTGGTGCGCTACCGGGACGACAAGACCGCCGCCGAGGCGGACACGATCGACGCGGTCCGGGCGATCCACGCCGGCCGGGTCAGCGGCTGAGCCGGCCGGCCCGGGCTCAGGGGGCGGCGGGCCCGGCGGCTGCCGGTTCGGCGGCCCGGTCCACCGGCACACGCGGGCCGTCCAGGCCGGCCCGTCGTCGGGCCTCCCGGCGGGCCACCCAGCCGTAGCCGACCAGGCTCATCACCGCGAAGATCCACCACTGCCACACGTAGCCGAAGTTCTGCCAGTTGTTGGTGTGCCCGATCGGCACCGCCTGGAACGCCGGGTCGGCGGCCGGCGTCTGGCCGTCCAGCAGCACGTAACCGCCGGTGACCGGGTAGGGCAGTTGCTTCGCCAGGCGGGAGATGTCGATGCGGCGGGCCTCCAGCTTGCCGTCGCGGCGGGCTACCCCACCGCCGCCGCTCTCGCTGCCGACCACCCGGCCGGTGACGGTCACCTCGCCGGCCGGCGCCACCGGCACCGAGGGCTGGACGGTCGCGCCGGCGCCCGGGACGGGCGGGATCCAGCCGCGGTCGACGAGCACTGCGGTGCCGTCGGCGAGCACCAGCGGGGTGAGCACCTCGAAGCCGACGGTGTTGTCGACGGTACGGCCGCGGATCAGGACGACGTTGGCGGTGTCGTAGCGGCCGGTGGCGGTGACCCGGCTCCAGGTGAGGCGCTCCGCCGGGGCCGGACCAACGCTGCCCGGGCCGCCGGTCGGCGCGGGCAGCGCGTTGCGCAGCGGCGCGGGCGTCATGGTGGCGCCGGCGTCGATCCGCTCGTTGACCGCCGTCCGCCCGTGGTAGCGGTCCAGCTGCCAGTTGCCCAGGAACACCATCACCGCGGCGGCCACCAGGGTCAGCGCCAGGTAGCTCAGCCAGCGCGGGGTCAGCAGGAACCGGTACACGGTGGTCAAGGCTACCCGTATGAGCGGGGCCACTCGCGGTTGCCGGCGGTGATCGGGGCGGCGGGCGGCCGTCGTGGAGCGGACCGGACGGGTATGGTCACGCGGGCGGAAATACCCCGGAGGATCCAGGAGTCGAGAATGACCGACGTGCCGCGCGTCGTGCTGAGCGCGCCCTCCTCGGGGCACGGCACCGGTGCCCTCTCCCTCGGCCTGCTCGCGGCCCTCGCCGACCGAGGGCTTGCGGTGGCCGGGTTCAAGGTCGGCCCGGACCAGGTGGACGCGGCGTACCTCGGGCTGGCCGCCGGCAGGCCGGGCCGCACGCTGGATCCGCGGCTGGTCGGCCCGGAGCGGGTCGGCCCGCTCTTCGCGCACGGTGCGGCCGGGGCCGGGTTCGCGCTGGTGCAGGGCACCATGGGGCTCTACGACTCGGTCGCCGGTCGGCCGGAGAGCGAGTCCACCGCCGCGGTCGCCACCGCGCTGCGCAGCCCGGTGGTGCTGGTGGTGGACGTGGCCGCGATGGGTCAGTCGGTGGCCGCGCTGGTGCACGGCTTCCGGGCGTACGACGAGCAGCTCTGGTTGGGCGGCGTGATCCTCAACCGGGTGGCCTCGCCCCGGCACGAGACGCTGCTGCGGGAGGCGCTGGACGACGTCGGGGTGCCGGTCTACGGCGCGCTGCGCCGGCACGAGCTGCCCCCGGTGCTGCCCGCCCGCCGGCACGGTGCCGCGCCGGTGGTGCGCGGCGACGCCGAGGCCGAGCGCGGGGTGCGCCGGCTCGGTGAGGCGGTGGCCGCCACCGTCGACCTCGACCGGCTGCTCACGCTGGCCCGCTCCGCCCCCGCGCTCACCGTCGAGCCCTGGTCGCCCGACCCGGCGGACGGGCCGTCGGACGCCGCGGAACGGCCGGTGGTCGCGCTGGCCGGTGGCCCGGCCGGCAGCTACAGCCATCCGGAGACCGTCGAGCTGCTGCGCGCCGCCGGTGCCGAGGTGGTCACGCTCGATCCGCTGCGCGACGAGGCGCTGCCCGCCGGGGCCCGCGCGCTGGTCGTCGGCGGCGCGCTTCCGGAGACGTACGCGGAGCAGCTCTCCGCCAATCGGCGGCTCTGCATCGCGGTGGCCGAGCTGGCCCGCTCCGGCCGGCCGGTGGTCGCCGAGGGGGCCGGCCTGCTCTGGCTGGCCCGTGAGCTGGACGGTCTGCCCATGTGCGGGGTGCTCGACGCGGTCGGCACGGTCCGGGACGGCCTGGTGGTCGGCTACCGGGAGGCCACCGCGGTCACCGGCAGTGTGGTGGCGTCGGCCGGCGTGACGGTGACCGGGCACAAGCAGCACGCGGCGGTGCTCACGCCGCGGGCCGGGGACCGGCCGGCCTGGCAGTGGGGCGGGGGCACGCCTGAGGGCTTCGTCCGCCACGGGGTGCACGCCTCGCAGCTCGTGCCGCACTGGGCCGCGCTTCCCGGTGTCGCCGAGCGGCTGGTGGCCGCCGCCCGGGCGTCCGTGGCGGCTCCGGCGTGATCGGTCAGGTGGCGGTACGCCGGTTCCCGGCGCTGACCGTCTCCACCCCGCGGATCGAGGTACGCCGGCTGGTCGCGGCGGACGCGGAGGCGGTGGACGAGGTGTTCGCCGACCGGCAGACCCAGCGTTGGCTGCCGCTGGCCGAGGCGGCCGGGCAGATCGACGGGCGGGCCTGGTGCACCGAGCTGGCCCGGCAGCGGCGGGACAGCGGCGACGGTGACCACTGGGCGGTGGTGCGGCGGGAGGACCAGCGGGTGGTCGGCTGCCTCTGGACCCGGCGCACCGACTGGGGCGCCCGGCTCACCGAGGTGTCGTACGCGCTCGCGCCGCACGCCCGGGGCTTCGGCCTGGCGGTGGAGGCGGTGGACGCGGTGGCGATCGCGTTGATCCTGGAACACGGCTTCCAGCGGGTGGAGCTTCGGGTGGCGCCGGGCAACGTCGCCTCCCGGCGGGTCGCCGAGAAGGCCGGCTTCAGCTACGAGGGCCTGCTCCGCAACGCGGGTTTCGTCCGGGGCGCCCGCGTCGACCTGGAACTCTGGTCCTTCGTGGCCGCCGACCTCCACTGACCCCACCCACCCACC
>NZ_PYPS01000063.1 GCF_003027925.1 Micromonospora sp. RP3T | reverse complement strand
GGCCGCCGGCCTGCCCGCGGCCCGGACGGCCACCGCCCGCACCGCCTCGGCTGCCGTCCGCACCGCCTCGGCCGTCGCGGTCCCGCCGGCCCTCCCCGCCGGCCGGGCGTCCGCCGCCGGCCGGCGCCTCGTCGTCCAGGCGCAGCGTCAGCGAGATCCGCTTGCGCGGCACGTCCACGTCGAGCACCCGCACCCGGACCACGTCGCCGGACTTCACCACGTCGCGCGGGTCCTTGACGAACGTGTGCGACATGGCGGAGACGTGCACCAGACCGTCCTGGTGCACGCCCACGTCGACGAACGCGCCGAACGCGGCCACGTTGGTGACCACACCCTCCAGCACCATGCCGGGCGTCAGGTCGCCGATCTTCTCGACGCCCTCGACGAACGTCGCGGTGCGGAACTCCGGCCGCGGGTCGCGACCGGGCTTCTCCAGCTCGGCCAGGATGTCGGTGACGGTGGGCAGACCGAACGTGTCGTCCACGAAGTCGGTCGCCCGCAGGCCGCGCAGGATCGCGGACCTGCCGATCAACGCGCGCAGGTCCTGCCCGGTGGAGGCGAGGATACGGCGCACCACCGGGTACGACTCGGGGTGCACGCTGGACGAGTCGAGCGGGTCGTCGCCGCCCGGGATGCGCAGGAAGCCGGCGCACTGCTCGAACGCCTTGGGGCCGAGCCGGGCCACCTTCTTCAGCTCGGTCCGGGTGCGGAACGGCCCGTTCGCGTCCCGGTGCAGCACGATGTTCTCGGCCAGCCCGGCGCCGATCCCGGAGACCCGGGTGAGCAGCGGCGCGGAGGCGGTGTTGACGTCCACGCCGACCGCGTTGACGCAGTCCTCGACGACGGCGTCGAGGGAGCGGGACAGTTTCACCTCGGACAGGTCGTGCTGGTACTGCCCGACGCCGATCGAACGCGGGTCGATCTTGACGAGTTCGGCGAGCGGGTCCTGGAGACGCCGGGCGATGGAGACCGCCCCGCGCAGCGACACGTCGAGCCCCGGCAGCTCCTGCGAGGCGTACGCGGAGGCGGAGTAGACCGACGCGCCGGCCTCGGAGACCACCACCTTGGTCAGCGTCAGCTCGGGGTGCTGCTTGATCAGGTCACCGGCCAGCTTGTCGGTCTCCCGGCTGGCGGTGCCGTTGCCGATCGCCACCAGCTCGACGCCGTGCGTCGCGGCCAGCGTGGCGAGCGTGTGCAGCGACGCGTCCCACTGCCGGCGCGGCTCGTGCGGATAGATCGTGTCGGTGGCGACCACCTTGCCGGTCGCGTCGACCACCGCCACCTTGACGCCGGTGCGCAGGCCCGGGTCGAGACCCATGGTCGGCCGCGCGCCGGCGGGCGCGGCGAGCAGCAGGTCGCGCAGGTTGGTGGCGAAGACCCGGACGGCCTCCTCCTCGGCCGTCTGCCAGAGCCGCGTCCGCAGGTCGGCGGCGAGGTGGATGAGGATCCGGGTACGCCAGGCCCAGCGCACCGTGTCGGCCAGCCACCGGTCGGCGGGCCGGCCCCGGTCGCTGACGCCGAACCGGCCGGCCACGGCAGCCTCGTAGCGGCTGGGCCCGGTGACGGTGTCGGCGTCGTCCTCGGCGTCCGGGGCCATGGTCAGCTCCAGCACGCCCTCCTTCTCGCCGCGGAACATGGCGAGGATCCGGTGCGACGGCAGTTTCGGGTACGGCTCGGCGAAGTCGAAGTAGTCGGCGAACTTGGCGCCGGCGGCCTCCTGGCCCTCGCGTACCCGGGAGACCAGCCGGCCCCGCGACCACATCTGCTCGCGGAGCGTGCCGATCAGGTCGGCGTCCTCGGCGAAGCGCTCGATCAGGATGGCCCGCGCCCCGTCCAACGCGGCGGTGGCGTCGGCCACGCCCTTCTTCGCGTCGACGAAGCCGGCCGCGGTGGCGCGCGGGTCCTGCGCCGGGTCGGTGAGGAGCGTGTCCGCCAGGGGCTCCAGCCCGGCCTCGCGGGCGATCTGCGCGCGGGTCCGCCGCTTCGGCTTGTACGGCAGGTAGATGTCCTCCAGCCGGGACTTCGAGTCCGCCGCCAGGATCTGGGCCTCCAGCGCGTCGTCGAGCTTGCCCTGGCCGCGGATCGACTCCAGCACCGCGGCCCGCCGCTCGTCCAGCTCCCGCAGGTAGCGCAGGCGCTCCTCGAGCGTGCGCAGCTGCGCGTCGTCGAGCGTGCCGGTGGCCTCCTTGCGGTAGCGGGCGATGAACGGCACGGTGGCGCCGCCGTCGAGCAGCTCCACGGCCGCCCGCACCTGACGCTCGGCGACGCCGAGTTCCTCGGCGATCCGCTGGTGCACAGACTGAGTCACGATCTTGCTCCGCCTCTTCCCGGTGAGTTCGTCGTGCATTCTGCCCGCCGGTGCCGACAGCCGCGCAGCCGCCCGACGGCAAAGCCGACGAATAACATGAAAGCGCCCCTGGGCTGCCAACCGCGCCTCTAGCCTCCAACCAGGAATTTCTACTCCTGTCTGGAGAACCGGGTGAGCACGGAGAAAGTGGTCGTCATCGGTCAGGGCTACGTCGGTCTGCCCCTGGCCGTACGCGCCGTCGAGGCCGGGTTCGACGTGGTGGGCCTGGATGTGGACGCCGATCGGGTCAAGCGGCTCGCCTCGGGGGAGTCCTACGTGGAGGACATCCCGGCCGAGCGCCTCGGCCGGGCCCTCGGCAGCGGCCGTTACCGCCCGAGCACCGAGTACGCCGACGCCGAGGGCTTCGACGTCTGCGTGATCACGGTGCCGACCCCGCTGCGGGACGGCACCCCGGACCTGAGCTTCGTCGAACAGGCCGGCCACCACGTCGGCCCGTACGTGCGGCCGGGCGCCACGGTGGTGCTGGAGTCGACGACGTACCCGGGCACCACCGAGGAGCTGCTGCGCCCGCTCCTGGAGACGGCCAGCGGACTGCAGGCGCCCGGGGACTTCCACCTCGGCTACAGCCCGGAACGCATCGACCCGGGCAACCCGACCTGGCGGTTGGAGAACACCCCCAAGGTGGTCTCCGGCGTGGACGCCGCCGCGCTGGAGCGGGTGGACGGCTTCTACCGCCGGATCGTGGCCCGGACGGTGCCCGTGTCGTCCACCCGGGTCGCGGAGCTGACCAAGCTGATCGAAAACACGTTCCGCCAGGTGAACCTCGGGTTGATCAACGAGCTCACGATGCTCTCCCACCACCTCGGCATCGACGTCTGGCAGGCGATCGACGCCGCCGAGACGAAGCCGTTCGGGTTCATGCCGTTCCGGCCCGGGCCCGGCGTCGGCGGCCACTGCCTCCCGATCGACCCCTGCTACCTGTCCTGGCAGGTCAAGCGGCAGCTGGGCCGGCAGTTCCGGTTCATCGAGCTGGCCAACGACGTCAACCACGAGATGCCCGAGCACGTCACCCAACGGATCATGGCCGGCCTCAACCGGGCCGGCCGGGCGGTCAGCGGCGCCCGGCTGCTGATGCTCGGCCTGGCGTACAAGAAGAACACCGGCGACATGCGTGACTCGCCGGCCGTGGACGTCGCGCGTCGGCTGTGCGACCTCGGCGCGGACGTGCGGGCCGCCGAGCCGTACGCCGAGCCGCACCAGATCCCCGCCGGCGTGCTGGTCGTGCCGCTGACCGAACACGAGGTCGACGCCGCCGACGCGGTGATCGTCGCGACCGACCACGACGTCTTCGACTACGAGATGGTGGCCGGCCGGGCCCGCTACGTCTTCGACGCGCGGAACCGGTGTTCGGGACCGACGGTGGAGCGGCTCTAGGAGCACCCCGCCCCGACCGTCGACGGCTGCGCTAGCGTGGCGATCATGGAGGCACCTGCGGATCCACGGGCCCGGCGACTCTTCGGGGGCAGCGCCCGGGCACTCGGCGACCTGGCCGCCGGTCCGTTCCGGGCCGACCGGGACCGGATCGTCGGCTCGCCGTTCTTCGCCCGGCTGAACGGCGTCACCCAGGTGATCAGTCCGGGCGGCTCCGGGCTGCTGGTGCACAACCGGCTCACCCACAGCCTGAAGGTGGCCCAGGTGGCCCGCGCGATCGCCGAACGGCTGACCGCCGACCCGGCGCACCGGGACCTGCTGGAGAAGCTGGGCGGCTGCGACCCGGACGTGGTCGAGGCCGCCGCGCTCGCCCACGACCTCGGGCATCCGCCGTTCGGGCACCTGGGGGAGCGGGTCCTCGACCGGCTGGCCCGGCAGCGGCTGGGCCTGCCGGACGGCTTCGAGGGCAACGCCCAGTCGTACCGGATCGTCACCAGCACCGAGATCCGCGGCGCCGCCACCACCGGGCTGGACCTGACCGCCGCGGTCCGGGCGGCGATGCTGAAGTATCCGTGGACCCGGCTGGACCACCCCGACCCGCATCCGCGGCACCTCGACCCGGCGCCCCGGGGCGCCGCGTCGCCGCCGGACGATCCGGAGAGCGGGTCGCTGAAGTTCGGCGCGTACCGCACCGAGCTGGACGACCTGCGGGCGGCCCGGGAGCCGTTCGCCGGGCGGATCCCGGACTGGCAGCAGACGCCGGAGGCGTCCGTGATGGACACCGCCGACGACATCGCGTACGCCATCCACGACGTGGAGGACTTCTACCGCGTCGGGGTGCTCCAGCAGGGCGCGGTGGCCGCCGAGCTGATGGCCTGGCAACGCGAGTGCGGGCACCTGCGGTCGATCACCGCCTCGGCGCTGGACACCGCGGGCCGGCGGCCCGGCGCGGCGATCGAGCGGCTGCGCCGCCAACTGCACCGCAAGGACGGCTGGATCGCCGACGACGAGGCGTTCGCCGCGGCGGTCGAACACGTCCGCGAGGAGCTGGTGGAGGGGCTGCTGGCGCTGCCGTTCGACGGCTCGATCGAGGCGGAGCAGTACGTCGCCCGCTTCTCCGCCCGCTGGTCCACCCGCTTCGTGGACGCCATCACGGTGACCCCGGAGCCGGACGTCCGCTCCGGGTACGTGCTGCTGGGCAAGGCGCAGTGGCACGAGGTGCAGGTGCTGAAGTTCGTCCACCACCGGTTCGTGCTGGCCCGCCCGGACCTGGCGCTGCACCAGCGCGGCCAGGCGCGGCTGCTGGACACGCTGGTGGAGGCGCTCTGGGAGTGGCTGCTGGACCCGGAGGAGGAGTCCCGGCTGCCCCGCCGGCTGCACGACCTGGTGGAGCTGGCCGAGGCCGAGCTGCACCCGCGTACCCCGGACCGGATCGGTCGGGCCCGGGGCCGGGCCATCGTCGACTTCGTCGCGCAGCTCACCGACGGTCAGGCGGTGGCGATGCTGGACGCGCTCTCCGGGCGCTCCGGCGCGTTGTGGACCGACGCGTTCGTGCTCTGAGCCGCCCCGGGCGACCGCCGCGGCTCAGGCGATCGCCTGCCACCAGCCGTCCACCGCCGGCGGCTCGTCCACCACGACCCGCTCGCCGGGGCGCGGCACCGCCAGCCGGACGCCCCGCGCCTTCGCCTCGGCCCAGAGCCGGTCCACCGGCTCCGACCAGTCGTGCAGGGCCAGGTTGAACGTGCCCCAGTGCACCGGCACCAGCAGTTCGCCCCGGACGTCGAGGTGGGCGGCGACCGCCTCCTCCGGGAACATGTGGATGTTCGGCCAGGCCCGGTCGTACGCGCCGATCTGCATGAGCGTGACGTCGAACGGGCCGTGCTCGGCGCCGATGCCTGCGTAGCCGTCGAAGTAGCCGGAGTCGCCGGTGTAGAACACCTTGCGCCGCGCGCCGGCCACCACCCAGGAACTCCAGAGCGTGCCGTCGCGGCGCAGCCCGCGCCCGGAGAAGTGCTGCGCGGCGGTGGCGGTGAGCGTCAGGCCACCGACCCGGTGGCGCTCCGACCAGTCCAGCTCGACGATGCGGTCCGCCGGCACGCCCCAGCGTTCCAGGTGGGCGCCGACGCCGAGCGGCACCAGGAACGGCGCGGACTGGTGGGTCAGCAGCCCTCGGACCGTCGCCATGTCCAGGTGGTCGTAGTGGTCGTGCGAGATCAGGACGGCGTCGAGCCGGGGCAGTTCGTCGAGGCGGACCGGCGGCTCGTGGATGCGGCGCGGGCCGACCAGCGTCGACGGTGAGCACCTGTCGCTCCACACCGGGTCGAGCAGCACCCGGTGGCCCTCGATCTCCACCAGCGTGGAGGCGTGGCCGTACCAGATCACGTTCAGCTCGTCGGCCGGCTCGGCGGGCGCGGCGTCGGTCGGGCGCAGCAGCGGCACGGCGCTGCCCGGCCGCCGCTTCTGCTTGCCGAAGATCAGCTCCCGGACCAGGTTGCGGCCCGGGTCGGCGACCATTGTGGCGTTCGTGCCGGTCGGATTGTGGAACGTGCCGTCGCGAAACCGCGGTGACCGGGCGGCCCGCTCCGCCCGGGCGCCGGTGAGCCGGCCGCCGAGCTGGGCCGGCACGTCACGCGCCGCCCACGCCAGCCCGGCCACGGCGGCCAGCCCGGCGAGCCGCCACCCCCGCCCGCCGCCTGCCGTGCCCGGTTCGCGTTCCGTCGGTGCCCGCATGGTCGTCCCCTCCGCCGTGTCCCGCAGTACACGGTAGCCACCACCGTCCCCGTCCGTGGAACGACGGGCGCGGGGATGCCGACTCAGCCCAACCGCCGCCGTACCGCCGACCCGACCATCGCGGTCGCCCCGCCCACGGTCCGGACCACCCGCGACAGGTCAGGCAGCCAGCCGCCCCGGACCGCCTCGCCGGCCGGGTTGGGCGTGAACACCACGCCCTCGGTCGGCGGCACCGGCCGGCCGGTGAGCCCGCCGAGCCGCATCAGCGGGCCGACCAGCACGTCGTAGACGGCCGGCAGCGCGGTGAAACCGACCCGCATGACCAGGTTGACCCGGCCCACCGAGATCTCCCGGCGGGGCTTGTCGGCGCAGTGCGCGATGGCCCGGGCCACCCGCTCCGGGGTGGTGATCGGCAGCGGGGGCCGCCCGATCCGTCCCACGTAGTTCGCCGCCTGCTGGTAGACCGGGGTGTCCACGCTGCCGGGGGTGACCAGACAGACGTCGACGCCGGGCAGGTCCCGGGACTCCTGCTGCAACGCCCGGGCCAGCCCGTGCAGGCCCCACTTGCTGGTGACGTACCCGCTCATGTAGGGCGCGGTGATGTGACCGAGCACGGAACCGGTGAGGATCAGCGTGCCCGCGCCGGCCTCCTTGAAGTGCCGCAGCGCCACCCGCGCCACCCCCGCGGAGCCCAGCAGGTCGGTGCGGACCACCTGCTCGAACACCTCCGCCGGGACCTCCTCGAAGCGTCCGTACGCCATCACCGCGGCGGTGTGCACCCAGACGTCGATCCGGCCGAACCCGGCGACCGCGGTCGCCGTCAGCGCGTCGAGCGCGCCCGGTTCGGTGACGTCGGTGGGCACGACGCGCACGTCCGCCGCGCCGGCGTCCGCGCACTCCCGGCGTACCTGCTCCAGGGTTTGCCGCGCGCGGGCCGCGAGGACCAACCGGTCCCCGCGGCCCGCGAACTCCCGGGCCGCCGCCCGGCCGATCCCGCTGGTCGCGCCGGTGACGACCACCGTCCGGGTCACGGCGCGAGCACGACCTTGACGCAACCGTCCTCCTTCTTCTGGAACATCTCGTACGCCTGCGGCGCCTGCGCCAGCGGCAGCCGGTGGGTCCGCAGGTCCTCGACGCCCAGCGGGTCGTCGTCGCCCTCCAGCAGCGGAATGATCTCGTCCACCCAGCGGCGCACGTGGCACTGACCCATCCGCAACTGGATGCCCCTGTCGAACATCTCCATCAGCGGCATCGGGTCCTGCTCGCCGCCGTACACCCCGGAGATCGAGACGGTGCCGCCGCGCCGGACCGCCTTGAGCGCGGCGTGCAGCACCACCAGCCGGTCCACGCCGGCCGCGTCGATCATCGGCCGGGCCAGCTTGTCCGGGAGCAGCCCGGCGGCGGCCTGCGCGATCTTGCCGACCGGTGCGCCGTGCGCCTCCATGCCGACCGCGTCGATCACCGCGTCCGGGCCGCGCCCGTCGACCAGGTCGATGAGCGCGCCCGGCACGTCGTCGAGTTGGCTGACGTCGAGCACCTCGATGCCGTGCCGGCGGGCCATCTCCAGTCGCTCCGGCACCAGGTCCAGGCCGATCACCCGGTCGGCGCCGAGGTGCCGGCCGATCCGGGCGCAGAACTGCCCGACCGGGCCGAGCCCGAAGACGGCAAGCGTGCCGCCGCGTGGGGTGTCCGCGTACTTCACCGCCTGCCAGGCGGTGGGCAGGATGTCGGAGAGGTAGAGCCACCGCTCGTCCGGCCCGGTGTCGGGGATCTTGATCGGGCCGAACTGGGCCTGCGGGACGCGCAGGTACTCGGCCTGGCCGCCCGGGACCGAGCCGTAGAGCGAGGTGTAGCCGAACAGCGACGCGCCCTTGCCCTCGGCGGTGACCTGGGTGGTCTCGCACTGGGCGTAGAGCTGCCGCTCACACATCCAGCAGTGCCCGCAGGAGATGTTGAACGGGACGACCACCCGGTCGCCCTTCTTGAGCCGGGTCACCCCGGAGCCGACCTCCTCGACGATGCCCATCGGCTCGTGGCCGAGGATGTCGCCGGCCTTGAGGTACGGCCCGAGCACCTCGTACAGGTGCAGGTCGGAACCGCAGATGGCGGTCGAGGTGATCCGGACGATCGCGTCGGTCGGCTCCTCGATCCGGGGGTCCGGGACGTCCTCGACCCGGACGTCACGCTTGCCTTGCCAGGTCAGTGCCTTCATGCCTGAATGTCCCTCCTCGGTGCCGTCCATGGGACTGCTACCCGCGCGGAGTGACTTGAACCGGCGTCGTCCCGTCGCTGTTCACCGCCCCTGCCTCGCGGCCGTCCCGCTCGGACCCGGCGTGCTGGTGCGGGCCAGCCCGATGGGTGCCCGAGAGTGCCGACAACAGGTTTGCGGCGGTCGGCCTCCACATGGTCTCTACCTTCGAGATCGATCTTCCGCTTCTTGGGAGCGCGCAGATCTTGGTAGGAAAGTGCCCCGCCGGGGGCCATTTCGTACCAAGATCTCCGGAGCCCGGAGCCCGGAGCCCGGAGCCCGGAGCCCGGAGCCCGGAGCCCGGAGCCCGGAGCCCGGAGCCCGGAGCCCGGAGCCCGGAGCCCGGAGCCCGGAGCCCGGAGCCCGGAGCCCGGAGCCGGCGGGGCTGCGTGCGCCGGAAACGGGCCGACCGCCGCGCCCCTGGGTGCGGGGTGCGGCGGTCGGGTGGTTCGGTGGCGAAGGGTCAGGAACCGGGGGTGCCGGCCCGCTTCGTGGTCGCCTTGAGGTAGTCCCGGTTGAGGCGGCCGATGGTGTTCAGCGGGATGCCCTTCGGGCAGGCCGAGGTGCACTCGCCGATGTTGGTGCAGCCGCCGAAGCCGGCCTCGTCGTGCGCGTCCACCATGCCGATCACCCGGGTGTAGCGCTCGGGCTGCCCCTGGGGCAGCAGCGAGAGCTGGGTGACCTTGGCGGCGGTGAACAGCATGCCGGAGCCGTTCGGGCAGGCTGCGACGCAGGCGCCGCAGCCGATGCAGGCGGCCGAGGAGAACGCGGCGTCCGCGTCGTCCTTCGGCACCGGGGTGGAGTGCGCCTCCGGGGCGCTGCCGGTCGGTGCGGTGACGTAGCCACCGGCGGCGATGATCTTGTCGAACGCGTTCCGGTTGACCACCAGGTCCTTGATGACCGGGAAGGCCCGGGCCCGCCAGGGCTCGATGTCGATCGTGTCGCCGTCGGAGAACTGCCGCATGTGCAGCTGGCAGGCGGTGGTGCCGCGCTGCGGGCCGTGCGCCTCACCGTTGATCATGAGGCTGCACGCGCCGCAGATGCCCTCGCGGCAGTCGTGGTCGAACGCGACCGGCTCCTCGCCGTCGAGGATCAGCCGCTCGTTGAGCACGTCGAGCATCTCCAGGAAGGACATGTCCGGGGACACGTCCGGCACCGGGTAGGTCACCATCCGACCCTTGTCCTCGGGGCCCGTCTGGCGCCAGATGCGCAGGGTCAGGTTCACTTGTAGCTCCGCTGCGAGGGGTGGACGTATTCGAAGGTCAGGTCTTCCTTGTGCAGCACGGGCTCGCCGGTGCCGGTGTACTCCCAGGCAGCCACGTACGCGAACCGGTCGTCGTCGCGCTGCGCCTCGCCGTCCGGCGTCTGGTACTCGGCCCGGAAGTGGCCGCCGCAGGACTCCTCGCGGTGCAGGGCGTCGACGCACATCAGCTCGGCCAGCTCGAAGAAGTCGGCCACCCGGCCGGCCTTCTCCAGTGACTGGTTGAGCCCTTCGCCGTCGCCGGGGACGCGGACCCGCTGCCAGAACTGCTCGCGCAGCGCCCGGATCTCGGCGATGGCCTTGCGCAGCCCGGCGTCGGAGCGCTCCATGCCGCAGTGCTCCCACATGATCTGGCCCAGTTCGCGGTGGAACGAGTCCACCGTGCGATCGCCGTTGATCGCGAGCAGTCGGGTGATCCGGTCCTCGACGTCGGTCCGCGCCGCGACCGCCTCCGGGTGGCTGGCGTCGACCTTCTCCATCGGGTTGGCGGCCAGGTAGTTCGCGAGCGTGCTCGGCAGCACGAAGTAGCCGTCGGCCAGGCCCTGCATCAGCGCCGAGGCGCCGAGCCGGTTCGCGCCGTGGTCGGAGAAGTTCGCCTCGCCGATCACGAACAGGCCGGGGACGGTCGACTGGAGGTCGTAGTCGACCCAGAGGCCGCCCATCGTGTAGTGCACGGCGGGGTAGATCCGCATCGGCACCTCGTACGGGTCCTCGCCGGTGATCCGCTCGTACATCTCGAAGAGGTTGCCGTACTTGGCCTCGATGGCCTTGCGGCCGAGCCGGTCGATGGCGTCGGCGAAGTCGAGGTAGACGCCGAGGCCGGTGGGGCCGACGCCGCGCCCCTCGTCGCACACGTTCTTGGCGGCGCGGGAGGCGATGTCGCGGGGGACCAGGTTGCCGAAGGACGGGTAGATCCGCTCCAGGTAGTAGTCCCGCTCGTCCTCGGGGATGTCCCGCGGGCCGCGGTCGTCCCCCTTGGCCTTCGGCACCCACACCCGGCCGTCGTTGCGCAGCGACTCGCTCATCAGCGTCAGCTTCGACTGGTGGTCGCCGGAGACCGGGATGCAGGTCGGGTGGATCTGGGTGTAGCAGGGGTTGGCGAAGTACGCGCCCTTGCGGTGCGCCCGCCAGGAGGCGGTGACGTTGCAGCCCTTGGCGTTGGTGGAGAGGTAGAAGACGTTGCCGTAGCCGCCGGAGGCGAGCACCACCGCGTCCGCCATCTCGGTGCTGATCTCGCCGGTGACCATGTCGCGGACCACGATGCCGCGCGCCCGGCCGTCGACGACGACCAGTTCGAGCATCTCGTGGCGGGCGTTCATCTCCACGTTGCCCAGGCCGATCTGCCGCTCCAGGGCCTGGTACGCGCCGAGCAGGAGCTGCTGGCCGGTCTGGCCCCGGGCGTAGAAGGTGCGCTGCACCTGGGCGCCGCCGAACGAGCGGGTGTCGAGCAGGCCGCCGTACTCGCGGGCGAACGGGACGCCCTGGGCGACGCACTGGTCGATGATGTTGACCGAGACCTCGGCCAGCCGGTGCACGTTCGACTCCCGGGAGCGGAAGTCGCCGCCCTTGACCGTGTCGTAGAAGAGGCGGTGCACCGAGTCGCCGTCGTTGCGGTAGTTCTTGGCGGCGTTGATGCCGCCCTGGGCGGCGATCGAGTGGGCCCGGCGCGGGCTGTCCTGGTAGCAGTAGGACTTCACGTGGTAGCCCTGCTCGGCCAGCGTCGCCGCGGCGGAGCCGCCGGCCAGGCCGGTGCCGACCACGATCACGGTCAGCTTCCGGCGGTTGGCCGGGTTCACCAGCTTCATCTCGAAGCGGTGCCGGTCCCACCGGGTCTCGACCGGGCCGTCCGGGGCCCGGGTGTCGGCGATCGGGTCGCCCTCGGTGTACAGATCCATGTCAGGCCACCAATCCGGTGAGTACGGCGAACGGGACCACCAGGTAGCCGGCGCAGAGCACGACGGCGAAGACGAGCGCGGCGGCGCGGGCCCGGCGCTCACCCTTCGGCGTCTGCTGGCCGAGGCTGCGGAACGCGCTGGCCGCACCGTGCCGCAGGTGGAAGCCGAGGGTCACGATGGCGAGCGTGTAGAAGAGGGTGACGTACCAGCGCTCCGGGGCGAAGTCGGCGACCACGTTGCCGTACGGGTTGGCCGGGTCGCCCTGCGGGTTCAGGTGACCGGTGGTCAGGTCCAGGATGTGGTAGATCACGAAGAGCAGGATGATCACACCACCCCAGCGCATGGTGCGGGCCGCGTAGTTCACGTGGATCTTCCGCCGGTGCGCGTACGCCACCGGGCGGGCGGCCCGGGCGCGCATCGCGAGCACGGTGGCCGCGCCGATGTGGGCCAGCACCGCCACGGTGAGGATCGTGCGCTGGATCCACAGGTACCAGGTGGTGGGCAGCAGCGGCGTGCCGAGGTCCCGCAGCCAGTGCGCGTAGTGGTCGAACGACGTCTCGCCCGTGAAGATCTTCAGGTTCCCGAGCATGTGCACGATCAGGAACAGGACCAGGAGGATGCCCGTCACCGCCATGACGGCTTTCAGGCCGACGTTGGAGCGGATGGGCGACCGAGTTTTCGTGATTACCATACGACCGACGCTAGGAGCACTTCGATCAGGCGTCCAATGCATCGAAATCACAGCCTTGATAGCCGTAGGCTATAGAGATGCAGCTCCATCAGCTCCGGTACTTCGTTGCGGTCGCAGAAGTACGACATTTCACCCAGGCGGCCGATGTCGTCGGCATAACGCAGCCCTCGTTGAGTAAGCAAATTCACGCCCTGGAGGCCGACCTCGGGGCGCCCCTCTTCGAGCGGGTAAGGGGCAACATCACGCTCACCACGGCCGGCGAGGTGCTGCTGCCGCTGGCCAAGCGGATCCTCGCCGACGTGGACACCGCGACCCGCGAGGTGCAGGAGTTGGTCGGGCTGCGCCGGGGGCGGGTCCGGCTCGGCGCCACGCCCAGCCTGGCCACCTCGCTGGCGCCCCCGGTGCTCCGCCGGTTCCGCGACGCCCACCCCACCGTCGACCTGCGCGTCGAGGAGGGCGGCTCGCAGGACCTCGTCCGCGACATGCTCCGCGGCGACCTCGACCTCGCGTTGGTCATCATGCCGTCCGGTGGCGCCGATCCGGGGTTGCGCGTCGACCCGATCCTGCGGGAGAGCCTGGTGGTCGCCTCGGTCGACCCGCTGCCGGGTGTCTCGGCCGGCGGCGAGCTGCGCATCACCGACCTGCGGGACCAGCCGCTCGTCATGTTCCGCGAGGGCTACGACCTGCGTGACGCCACGCTCCAGGCGTGCCGGGCGGCCGGCTTCGAGCCGGCCCTGTCGGTGGACGGCGGGGAGATGGACGCCGTGCTCAGCTTCGTCGAGGCCGGGCTCGGCGTCGCGCTGGTGCCCGGCATCGTGGTGGCCCGCCGGCCCGGCATCCGGGTCACCCGGCTCGCGCCGCCCGGCGTGCGCCGCACCATCGCGGTGGCCCGCCGTCGGGACGTGGTGCCCACCCACGCCGGCCGCGAGCTGCGCCGCATCCTCCTGGAGTACGTGCACGACGCGACCGCCACCGACCGGCTCCCGGCCGGGGTGGAGCCGCTGGCCTAACCGGCGTCGGCCGTGGGCCAGGCGCGCAGCAGGGCGTCGACGGCGTCCAGGACCCGCGCCCAGCTCTCCGGCGGAGCCGGCGGGCTGTGGTCGAAGCCGCCCCCCATCTCCAGCCCGACGAAGCCCTGGAAGACGCTGCCGAGCAGGCGGACGGCGTGCGTCTGGTCCGGCTCGGGCAGGTGGTAGCCGCGCAGGATCGCCCGCATCATCTGGGCGTGCCGGACGCCGGCGCTGCCGGCAGCGGTCGGTGGATCGAGCCGCGACTGGGCCGCCGCCCAGCGGCCCGGATGCTCGTGGGCGTAGTCGCGGTAGGCGTTCGCGAAGGCGGTCAGCGCGTCCTTGCCGGCCCGCCCGGCGAGTGCGTCGGCGGCCCGGTCGGCGAGTTCGCCCAGCGCGAGCAGCGCGATCCCGGTCCGCAGGTCCTGGGAGTTGCGGACGTGCGAGTAGAGGCTGGCGACCGTGACGCCGAACCGTCTGGCCAGCGCCGACACGGTCACCTGGTCGAAGCCGACCTCGTCGGCCAGCTCCGCCCCGGCCTGCACCAGACGCTCCTGGTTGAGTCCCACGCGGCCCATGTGCCTCCCCTCACCAAAGCCGATTATGCCTTTGCCTAATACCTTTAGGAAAATTACCCTCGGGTGTATGACTCCGCTGACCGAACCCGAGATCCGGGCCGCGTTCGTGAACTGCACCAAGGGCGAGGCGAAGCGGCTGCACGTCCCGCGTGACCTCGGTGCCCGCCCCTGGGACGATCTCGACTTCCTCGGCTGGCGAGATCCGCAGGCGCTCGACCGCGCCTACCTCGTCACCGTCCTGGACGACCGTCCGACCGGTCTGGCCCTGCGCCGCCCCAGCCCAGGACCCGGGCTACGGCGCCGCAACATGTGCTCGGTGTGCCTGACCAACCCGGCCGGCGGCGTGAGCCTGATGGTCGCGCGCAAGGCGGGCAAGGCCGGGCAGCAGGGCAACTCGGTGGGCATCTACCTCTGCGACGACCTCGCCTGCTCGCTCTACGTGCGGGGCCGCAAGGACGCCGGCCCCGGCGCCCGCCTACCCGAGTCCCTGACCCTGGCGGAGAAGATCGACCGCACCGTGTCGCACCTCACCGCCTTCATCACCCGCGTCACCACCTGACCCCGCGCCGCGAGCGGGGGTCAGCGGGCTTCGGCGTCGTCCATGGCGCGGTAGATGCGCTGCTCGGAGACCGGGTACGGGGTGCCGAGCGCCTGGGCGAACACGTTCACCCGCAGCTCCTCGATCATCCAGCGGATCTGGCGGGCCGCCGTCGAGCCGCGCCGGGCCGGCGGCAACGCGGCCAGCATGTCCTGGTACTCCTTCCGCACCACCGCGATGCGGTCCTGCTGCTGCTTGTCGCGCTGCGGGTTGCCGGGCAGCCGGTCCAGCCGGCGCTCGATCGCGGTCAGGTAGCGCAGCAGGTCGGGCAGGCGGGCGTAGCCGGCCTCAGTGAGAAAACCGGCGTGCACCAGGCCGGTGAGCTGGGCGCGGATGTCGGCGAGCGCGGCCACCACGGCCAGGTTGCGGGTGGCGCCGAGCCGCTGCTCCACCGCGTACGAGGCGGCCAGCACCTGCCGGGCCCGGGCCATCACCTCGACCACGGTGTCGACCAGGTCGGCGCGGACCCGCTCACGCAGCGCGGCGAAGCCGTCGGCGTCCCAGGCCGGGCCGCCCGCGTCCGCCATCAGCTTGTCGATGGCGGCGCCGGTGGCGTCCTCGATCAGCGCCGGCACCCCGCCGTGCGGGTTGCGGGACAGCGCCAGCTTCGCCTCGTTGCTCAGCCGACCCTGGAGGAACCGCGCCGGCGACGGCAGCGTCAGCCGCAGCAGTCGACGGGTGCCGGCCCAGTGCGCGGCCTCCTGCTCGCCGGCGGAGTCGAACACCTTCACCCCGACGGTCGTGCCCTCGTCCACCAGCGCCGGGTACGCGGTCACCGCGAAACCGGCGCGCACCTGCTCGATGGTGCGGGGCAGGCTGCCGATCGACCACCCGGTGAGCCCGCTGCGGGCCACGTCCGGCGCGGCGGCGGCGACGACCTGGCGTACCTCCTGGCGGAGCCGGCGTTGCAGCGCCGGCAGGTCCTTGCCCTCGGCGACCGGTTTGTCGTCGTCGCCGAGCACCCGGAACGTGACCCGCAGGTGCGCCGGCAGCTTGCCCACGTCCCACGCGTCCGGCGGCACGGTCACCCCGGTCATCCGGCGCAGTTGCCGGGTCAGCGCGGCCAGCAGCGGCTCCTCGCCGGGCGTGATGGCGGCCAGCGCCGCCCGCGCGTAGTCGGGCACCGGCACGAAGTTGCGCCGGACCGGCTTGGGCAGCGAGCGGATCAACGCGATGACCAGTTCCTCGCGCAGCCCCGGCACCTGCCAGTCGAAGCTCTCCGCCGGCACCTGGTTGAGCAGCGGCAGCGGGATGTCGACGGTGACGCCGTCGGTGGGCGCGGTCGGGTCGAACGTGTACGTCAGCGGCAGCGTGACGCCGTCGGCCCGCCACTCGTCCGGGTAGTCCTCCTCGTCCACGCCGCCGCGGCCGGCGTTGACCAGCAGCTCGCGGGTGAACGTGAGCAGGTCCGGCTGCTCCCGGCGGGTCTTCTTCCACCAGGTGTCGAAGTGCCGGCCGGAGACCACGTCGGCGGGGATCCGCTGGTCGTAGAAGGCGAAGATGGTCTCGTCGTCGACCAGGATGTCGCGTCGTCGGGCCCGGTTCTCCAGCTCCTCGACCTCGGTCAGCAGCTTCTGGTTGTCCCGCCAGAACTGGTGGTGGGTCTGCCAGTCGCCCTCCACCAGCGCGTGCCGGATGAACAACTCCCGGCTCAGCGCCGGGTCGATCCGACCGAAGGTGATCTTGCGGGAGGTGACCAGCGGGATGCCGTAGAGCGTGACCTTCTCGTAGGCCATCACCGCGGCCTGCTTCTTCTCCCAGTGCGGCTCGCTGTAGCTGCGCTTGACCAGGTGCTGGGCCAGCGGTTCGACCCACTCCGGCTCGACCCGCCCGGCGACCCGGCCGAACAGCCGCGACGTCTCGACCAGCTCGGCGGCCATCACCCACCGCGGCGGCTTCCGGAACAGCGCCGAGCCGGGGAAGATCACGAACTTCGCGCCGCGCGCGCCGAGGTACTCGTGCTTCTGCGCGTCCTTGAGCCCGAGGTGCGACAACAGGCCGGGCAGCAGCGACTGGTGCACCTTCGGGGTGTCGATCTCCTCCGGCAGGTCCGCGCCGGCGCCGCGTCGGCCCTCACCCTTGTCCGAGGTACGCAGCACCTGGCGCACCTGACTGACGATGTCCTGCCACTCGCGCACCCGCAGGTAGTTGAGGTATTCCGCCTTGCACATCCGGCGGAACGCGCTGGACGACAGCTCCCGCTGCTTCTCCCGCAGGTGCCGCCACAGGTTGAGGTACGCGACGAAGTCCGACTCCTTGTCGGCGAACCGGGCGTGCGCCTGGTCGGCCTGGGCCTGCCTGTCGGCCGGGCGTTCGCGTGGGTCCTGGATGGAGAGCGCGGCGGCGATCACCACCACCTCGGTGGCGCAGCCGTTGCGTTCGCCCTCGATCACCATCCGGGCCAGTCGCGGGTCGACCGGCAGCTGGGCCAGCCGCCGGCCCAGCGCGGTCAGCCGCTTCGCCGGGTCGGCCTCGGTCGGGTCGAGCGCACCCAGCTCGTGCAGCAGGTTGACGCCGTCGGTCACGTTGCGCCGGTCCGGCGGGTCGATGAACGGGAACGCGGCGACGTCGCCGAGCCCGATCGCGGTCATCTGGAGGATGACCGAGGCGAGGTTGGTGCGCAGGATCTCCGGGTCGGTGAACTCCGGGCGGGAGTCGAAGTCCGACTCGTCGTAGAGGCGGACGCAGATGCCGTCGGAGGTGCGCCCGCAGCGCCCCTTGCGCTGGTTGGCGCTGGCCTGGGAGACCGGCTCGATCGGCAGCCGCTGCACCTTGAGCCGGCTGGAGTAGCGGGAGATCCGGGCGGTGCCCGGGTCTACCACGTACTTGATGCCGGGCACGGTCAGCGAGGTCTCCGCGACGTTGGTGGCCAGCACCACCCGGCGGTTGCTGTGCGCGGCGAAGACCCGGTGCTGCTCGGCGGTGGAGAGCCGGGCGAACAGCGGCAGGATCTCGGTGCCGAGCAGCGACCGCTTGGTTTGCACGAGTTTGCCGAGCGCGTCGGCGGTGTCCCGGATCTCCCGCTCGCCGCTGAGGAAGACCAGGATGTCGCCCGGCCCCTCGGCGGCCAGTTCCTCGACCGCGTCGCCGATGGCCTGGATCTGGTCCCGGACGTTCTCCTCGTCCGCCTCGTCCTCGCCGTCGGCCTCGGGGACCTCGACCAGCGGCCGGTACCGCACCTCCACCGGGTAGGTGCGACCGGAGACCTCCACCACCGGCGCCGGGTTGCCGTCGGCGTCGGCGAAGTGCTTCGCGAACCGGTCGGTCTCGATGGTCGCCGAGGTGATGACCACCTTGAGGTCGGGCCGGCGGGGGAGGAGCTGCCGCAGGTAGCCCAGGATGAAGTCGATGTTCAGGCTGCGCTCGTGCGCCTCGTCGATGATCAACGTGTCGTACTGCCGGAGCATCCGGTCGGTCTGCAACTCGGCCAGCAGGATGCCGTCGGTCATGAGCTTGACCAGGCTGTTCTCGCCCACCTGGTCGGAGAAGCGGACCTTGTAGCCGACCACGCCGCCCAGCTCGGTGCCGAGTTCCTCGGCGATCCGGTCGGCGACCGTCCGGGCGGCCAGCCGCCGCGGCTGGGTGTGCCCGATCAGGCCGGTGACACCGCGCCCCAGCTCCAGACAGATCTTCGGGAGCTGGGTGGTCTTGCCGGACCCGGTCTCGCCGGCCACGATCACCACCTGGTGGTCCCGGATGGCGGCGGCGATGTCGTCCTTGCGCTCGCTGACCGGAAGTTGCGCCGGGTAGGTGACGGTCGGCACCGCGGCCCGCCGGGCCGCCAGGCGCGCCTCCGCGCGGGCCACCTCGGCCCCGATCTCGGCCAGCGCCGCCTCCCGCCGCTGCGGGTCCCGCAGCTTCCGCGCGCCGTCGAGCCGCCGCTGGAGCCGGCGCTGGTCGCGGAACATCAGGGGGCCGAGGCGGCGGTGCAGGTCGCGGGTGGTCTCGGGAGCGGCGGGTACGGCTGGATTCTGCATGTCGTCGCCAAGGATAGGCAGCCGCGCGGCGGACCGCTCCCGGGTTACCCGCGCGTGGGCGTGCCGTCCGGGCGTGACGCCCCGGCCCGGATAGGGTTGCCGCCGACGAGGTCGACGAGGGGCGGGGATGATCATGCGGGACACCGACCGGGCGCTCGTGCAGGCCGCCACCGCCGTCGCGAAGCTCCGCTGCCGCAGCGAGAACCACACCGTCGCGGCGGCCGTGCGCAGCGCCGACGGGCGGGTGTTCAGCGGCGTGAACGTCTACCACTTCACCGGTGGCCCGTGCGCCGAGGTGGTGGCGCTCGGCGCGGCGGCCACCCAGGGGGCCGGCGAGCTGGAGACGATCGTCGCGGTGGGGGACCGGGGACGGGGCGTCCTTCCGCCGTGCGGGCGCTGCCGGCAGGTGCTGCTCGACTACTTCCCGTCGATCCGGGTGATCGTCGGGCCGCCGGACGGGCTGCGCGCGGTGCCGGTGGCCGAGCTGCTGCCCGAGACGTACGTCTGGTCGGACCACCAGCTCGACGCGCCGGCCGCTCCGCGTACCGGCGTGTGGCCGCAGCCGGTGGTGCCGGTGAGCCGCCAGTCCGCGGAGGACTGAGTCCCGCGCTTGCGGGCGCTTTCCAACGTTGGAATACTCGGGTCCCGTCCTCAGGAGGCCCGATGACTCCGTACCCCGCACCCGACGACGAGACCCCGGTCGAGGCGCTCGGCGACCTGTACCGCGACGGCATCACCGCCTGCCGGGGCGCCTTCGAGGTGGACTGGGTGACCCGGGTCGGCGAGGACGTCGAGGCCGCGTTCGCCGAGGCCCGGTCCCGGCCCGACGGCGCGGTCGGCCGTGGTCCCGAGCGCTGGTACGTCGAGATCCACCCGGAACAGCTCCGCGGCTTCGTCGACCTGGTCACCCACCCCTGGGTGGTCTCGGTGTGCCGGGCCGTGCTCGGCCCGGACTACGAGATCGTCGAGCTGGGCTTCGACATCCCGTTCCCCGGCGCGAAGATGCAGCCCTGGCACCGCGACTTCCCGATGCCCGAGGAGACGCGGCTGCGCCGCCGGCTCACCTCGCTGGCGTTCAACCTCACCACGGTCGACACGGTCGAGGAGATGGGCCCGTTCGAGATCGCCCCGGGCACCCAGTGGGACGACGGCCGCTCCTTCGACCACGAGATGTTCCCGCCGAAGGACCGGTACCCACGCTACGAGGCCCGCGCGGTGCGCAAGTACCCGAAGCGCGGCGACCTCTCGGCGCGCTCCGCGCTCACCCTCCACCGGGGCACGCCGAACGTCAGCGACCGGACCCGCCCGGTGCTGGTGCTCGGCGTCGACGCCCCCGGCGCGGGCAACGCCGCGCACCACGACCTGGCCGTCACCCGCCCCTACCGGGACGCGCTGCCCGACCTGGTCCGCGACCACCTGCGCTGCCCGGTGGTGGACACGCTCGTCCCGATCCGCCAGAAGCACACCATCGAAGGGCTGGTGATGGGCGCGGATTAGCCCGCCGCGTCAGCCGCCGCCCGCTCGGGCGCGCAGTGCCCGGATCGCCCAGTCCAGCACCGGCGCCAGGCTCTCGGCCGGCGGCCACCCGTTCACCACCGAGAGCAGGTGCTCGTACCGCTCCCGTCGGGGGTCGTGGGCAGCCTCCAGCCGGTCCAGCAGCCGCCGCCGCAGGTCCGCGTCGTCCGGCCGGCCGCAGAGCCGGGCGTAGCGGGCCGTCGCCCGGTCGACGGTCGCGTCGGCCCGGGGCGAGGCCGGGTCCACGCCTGCGGCCAGCGCCGGGGCCGCCTCCTCCCGGACCACGGCGACCGCGTCCCGGCGTACGCCCTCGACGCCCTCGCGGTCGGCCGCGTGCAACTCGGCCAGCCGGCGCAGGACGGCCCGGAAGCTCGGGTCCAGCGCCAGTTCGGCCAGCTCCACCCAGGCTTCCAGCCGGGCGTCGTCCGCGTCGGCGGGCAGGTCCGGGGTGAGCGAGCGGCGGATACCCACGAAACCGGGATCGGTCAGGCCGGTGAAGGTGGTGTCGAGGAACTCGTCGACGAGCGCCCGGCGCTCCCGCTCGGCCAGCCCGGCCAGCCGACGCAGCAGGTCGGCCTGGGCCGGGGTGGACCCGCGCCGGGCGATCATGGCCAGCACCGCGCGACGCGACCGCAGCACCCGGATCTGGGCGGCCAGGGCGTCCGCGTGCGTCGCGGCGGCCTCGGGCAGGGTGACCTCCAGGGCCACCACCCGGCGCACCGTGGCCAGGTCGACGCCCAGCTCGCGCAGCGTCCGCACCAGGTCGATCCGGGCCGCCGCCTCGGAACCGTAGCGGCGGTGCCCGGTCGGGCCCCGGTCGGTCGCCGGCACGATGCCCCGGTCGGACCAGAACCGGATGGTCTTCACCGGCACGCCGGTCCGCCGGGCCAGGTCGCCGATCGAGTAGCGCTCTCCACCGTCCATGTCGCCCACCCTGCCGCCTCCCCTTGGTGGAGGCGCAAGCCCATCGACAACGCCGAGTTAGGTACGCCTTACCTGGTCAGTTAAGGTAAGGCGTACCTAATCGGAAGGCGAACACCCCCGTGACCACCGTCGCCGTCCGGCCCGCCCGGGCCGACGCCCCCGCCCGCCCCGGCGCGTCCCGTCGCGTCGCGGTCACGCTGGCGGCAGGGCTCCTGCTGGCCACCGCGCTGCTGGCCAGCCTGGCGCTCGGCAGCCGCCACCTGCCGGTCGACCAGGTGTGGCACGCGCTGGTGGCGCCGGACGACGGCGACGCCACCACCGTGGTCCGTGAGCTACGGGTGCCGCGTACCGTCCTCGGGTTGGTCGTCGGGCTCGCGCTCGCGCTGGCCGGGGTGCTGTTCCAGGCCGTCACCCGCAACCCGCTCGCCGAGCCGCGCATCCTCGGCGTCAGCGCCGGCGCGTCCTTCGGCGTGGTGCTGGCCATCGCCGTGTTCGGGGTCGGCACGCTGGCCGGCTACGTCTGGTTCGGCATCGCCGGCGCGCTGCTCGCCGGGCTGCTGGTGTTCGCGATCGCCAACCGCACCCGCGACGGCGCCAGCCCGGTCACCCTCGCGCTGGTCGGCGCCGCGCTCGACGCCGGTCTCGGCGCCATCGTGTACGCGCTGCTCAGCATCGACGCCCGCACGTTCGAGGAGTACCGCTTCTGGGTGGTCGGCGGGCTCACCGGCCGCGACGTGGGCGTCGCCGGGCAGGTGCTCCCGTTCGTGCTGGCCGGCGTGCTGCTGGCCGCGCTGGCCGCCCGGGGCCTGGACGCGCTCGCCCTCGGCGACGACGTCGCCCGCGGACTCGGGCACCGGGTGGCCCTGGTCCGGGTGGCCGCCGGCGGCGGGGGCGTGCTGCTCACCGGCGCCGCGGTGGCCGCCGCCGGCCCGATCGCGTTCGTCGGGCTGGCCGTGCCGCACCTGGCCCGGGCCCTGGTCGGCGCCGACCACCGCTGGACGCTGCTGGTCGCCGCGCTGCTCGGCCCCGCGCTGGTGCTGGCCGCCGACGTGACCGGCCGACTGGTCGCCCCGCCCGGCGAGATCCCCGCCGGCATCATCACCGCCCTGCTGGGCGCCCCCCTGCTCGCCATCCTGGTTCGCCGCGCCAAGGTCGTCACCTCATGACCACCCCCACCCCCACCCCCCGCGATCTTGCGCTCTCTGCCCCGGCAAAGCAGACAAAGCCCTCATCGAGTGGACCGCAACCGCAAGATCGCCGAGGGCGGGGTGGGGCGCTGGCCGGGAAGGCGCTGCTGCGCGTGGGGCCGGTGGCGGTGCCGTTCCGGTGGCGGGCGGTGGTGGTGGCGGGGGTGCTGCTGGGGCTGCTTCTCGGGGCGGTGGTGGTCAGCCTGTCGCTCGGGACGCCGTACGTGGCACCGGGTGACGTGCTGCGGTCGTTGTCCGGGGCGGGCACGCCGTACGACCTCGTGGTGCGTGACCTGCGACTGCCCCGCGCGGTGCTCGCGGCGCTGGCCGGGGCGGCCTTCGGGGTGGCCGGCACGCTGATCCAGAGCGTCGCCCGCAACCCGCTGGCCAGCCCCGACGTCATCGGCGTCACGCAGGGCGCCGGGCTGGCCGCCACCATCGCGTTGACCAGCGGCGCGGCGGCGGTGCTGGTGGCCCCGGCGGCGCTGCTCGGCGGCCTGGCCGCGGCGGTGCTGGTGTTCGCGCTCGGCGCGCGGCACGGCCTGGCCGCCCAGCGGTTCGTGCTGGCCGGCGTGGCGGTGGCGTTCGCGTTCCGGGCGCTCATCGAGGTGGTGATGCTCACCGCCGAGCCGATCGACGGCCTGCGCGCCCAGCTCTGGCTGATCGGCACGCTGGCCGGCAAGGGGTGGACCGAGGCGGCGTGGATCGCCGGCACGCTCGCCGTGCTGCTGCCGGTGCTGCTCTGGGCCGGCTGGGCGCTGCGCGGCTCCGCCCTGGACGACGACACCGCGCGGGGGATCGGGCTGCGCCCGGTGGCCCGGCGGATCGGCCTGGCCGGCACCGGCGTGCTGGCCGCCGCCGCGGTCACCGCCCAGGTCGGCGCCGTGGACTTCGTGGCGCTCGTCGCGCCGCAGGTGGCCCGCCGACTGGTCCGCGCGGAACGCCCGCCGATGCTCTGCGCCGCGCTGCTGGGCGCGCTTCTGCTGGTGCTCGCCGACCTGGCCGGCCGGCGCCTGTTCGCGCCCACTCAACTGCCGGCCGGTGTGCTGACCGCGGCCATCGGCGGCCCGTACCTCATCTTCGTGCTGCTGCGTACCCGAGGGAGGCGGTCGTGACCGCGCTGCTGTCCACCCGCGACCTGGTCGTCGGCTACGAGGGCCGGACCGTGCTGGACGGGCTGGAACTCGACCTGCCGGCCGACGCGTTCACCGTGATCGTCGGCCCGAACGCCTGCGGCAAGTCGACGCTGCTGCGCACCATGGCCCGGCTGCTCACCCCGCGCCGCGGCGCGGTGCTGCTCGACGGTACGCAGATCCGCGACCTGCCCACCCGGGACGTGGCGCGGCGGCTCGGCGTGCTGCCGCAGAGCCCGCTGGTGCCCGAGGGGATCACCGTGGCCGACCTGGTCGGGCGCGGCCGGCAGCCCTACCAGCGTTGGTGGCGGCAGTGGTCGACCGAGGACGGGCGGGCCGTCGACGAGGCGATGCGGCTGGCCGACGTGACAGCGCTCGCCGACCGCCCGGTGGACACGCTCTCCGGCGGGCAGCGCCAACGGGTGTGGATCGCCATGACGCTCGCCCAGGACACCGACGCGCTGCTGCTGGACGAGCCCACCACGTTCCTGGACCTGGCCCACCAGGTGGAGGTGCTGGATCTGCTGCACCGGCTGCGCGCCGAGCGGGGCCGGACCGTGGTGGCCGTGCTGCACGACCTCAACCAGGCCGCCCGGTACGCCGACCACCTGGTGGCCATGCGCGACGGCGCGGTGGTCGCGGTCGGCCCACCGCGCGAGATCCTCACCGCCGACCTCGTCCGCGACGTGTTCGGGCTCGACTGCGTGGTCGTGCCCTGCCCCGTCACCGGCGCCCCGCTGGTGGTGCCCGCCCGCACCCAGACGCCTGCGGTGCCGCCCGTTCCGGCCGGCACGTCGGCCGCCTCCACCCGGACCCCGGCCGTTCCCGCCGCCCGCACCCAGACCTCGGCCGCTCCGGCCGGCACGTCGGCCCCGGCCGGCGCCCCCGTCGGCGACGCCTGAGCGTGCCGACCGCACCCGCACCACGGAAAGGAACCTGATGCGTCGCCTCGCCGCCGTACTCACCACCGCTCTCGCCCTCGGCGTCGGCCTCACCGCCTGCGGGGAGAGCGACCCCGTCGCCGACGCCGGCACCGGGGAGACCCGGGAGATCAGCCACGCGATGGGCGCCACCAAGGTGCCGGCCGCGCCGAAGCGCGTGGTGGTGCTCGACACCGACAAGATCGACACCGCGCTGTCGCTGGGCGTCACGCCGGTCGGCGCGGCCACCGCCGGCGAGGCGAAGAGCTGGCCCACCTACTTCGGCGCGGAGAAGCTCACCGGCATCACCGAGGTCGGCGTGCTCACCGAGCCGGACCTGGAGGCGATCAACGCGCTCAAGCCGGACCTGATCCTGGGCAGCAAGTTCCGCCAGGAGAAGTTCTACGACGAGCTGTCCGCCATCGCGCCCACCGTGTTCACCGAGAAGGTGGGCGTGACCTGGAAGGAGAACTTCCTCCTCGACGGCCGGGCGCTCGGCAAGGAACAGGAGGCCAAGGACCTGCTGGCCACGTACGAGAAGCGGGCCAAGGACGTCGGTGCGAAGCTCGGCGACCCCGGCGCGCGGAAGGTCTCCATCGTGCGCTTCATTCCCGGCAACATCAGGGTGTACGGGCCGGACTCGTTCTCCGGCATCGTGGTCGGTGACACCGGACTGGGCCGCCCCGAGCGGCAGCGCCTGGACGGCAAGGAGGACAAGCGGTTCGACCTGGTCAGTGCCGAGCGGGTCAACGAGGTCGACGGCGACGTGGTGTTCGTGACCGCGTACGGCGAGAAGGCCGCCGCCGAGCAGGCGAAGGTCACCGCCGGGAGCCTCTGGCAGGGCCTGTCCGCGGTCAAGGCGGGCAGGGCGCACGTGGTCTCCGACGAGACGTGGATGACCGGTATCGGCGTCACCGCCGCCAACAAGATCCTCGACGACCTCGAGAAGCACCTCCCCGCCTGACCCTCCGCCCCGTTCGGGGACGCTGATTCACGGAATGAGTGGCTGTTCGACGCCGGACAGCCACTCTTTCCGGGAAAGCGCAGCGGCCGTGCGGTCACCGGGGGCGGCGGGTGGCCAGGGCGGTACGGATTTCGGTGAGCACGCCGTCGAAGTCCTCGGCCATGCGTTTCGCGGTGACGTGCAGGACGAGCCAGTCGTCGCCCAGGATCTGATTCAGGCGGCGGCGGTCCCGGTGGAACTGTTCGGCGTCGTGGTGCCAGAGCCGGTCGTACTCGACGGCCACCTTGCGGTCGGGCCACGCGAGATCGACCCTCGCCACGAACCGTCCCTGCCGCGAGATGACGTGCTGGGTCACCGGCCGGGGGAGGCCGGCGCGAACCAGTCGAACTCGCAGCCGGGACTCGGGTAACGACTCCGCGCCGCCGTCGGCGAGCTGCAACGCCTCGACGAACCGGCGGACGCCGCGTTCCCCACCGCGTCGTCGCTGGTACGCCGTCAGCTCGGCATGATCGGTGACGCCCCGACGGAGCAGCGCGTCGATGTGCGCCACCGCCTCCACGACGTCCAGCCAGCAGGCGAGGTCCCAGCAGGTGCGGACCGGTGTGGTGACCGGCGCCCGGTCGACCCGGAACACCTCGCCCTCCCGCCAGTTCGCCACGTGGATGCGCAGGCCGGCCACCGGTCCGAACCGGGCCGACGGCTCCACCAGCACTTCGACGGGTTCGTCGGGACGGGGCTGGGGTCCGCCGAGCAGAGCGACAGCCGAACGGCCGGCGATGGCGCAGCCCGGCGGGAACAGCCACGACGCGGCCGCCCGGGCGCGCATGACGTGCGAGATCTCCAGTCGCGCATCGGCGTAGACGTTGTGGAACAACTGCCGCCACGCGCTGCTGCGTAGGTCGTTCCTGGTGAGCAGTCCGAGATGAACCGCTTCCCGCGCGAAGAACATCTTGCCGACGAGTTCGGCCGGCCGACGAGGAGGACGAGCCACCCCCCAACCCTCCCGCCTACTTCACCCGTCCGAAACCCCCTGTGGACAACCCTCCCCGCCGCCTTGCGCTTTCACGGAAAGAGTGGCTATTCGACGTCGAATAGCCACTCTTTCCGTGAATCAGCGCGCTGGCGGGGAGGGGGAGGGTGCGGGGACGGGGAGGGGAAGGGGGGTTAGTCCTTGTCGCCTCTGGCGAGGTGGCCCGTTCCGGGCTGAAAATCGTGTCGGTCGCTCGCTGACGTCGTCGCTCCTTGGTCCGTGTGAGGTCGTGGGTTAGTCGGACGCTGGTAGCCGCGT
>NZ_PYPS01000062.1 GCF_003027925.1 Micromonospora sp. RP3T | reverse complement strand
AGGGGTGGGGAGGGGGTGGGGTGGGCACATAGTGGGGTATGAGTGGGAAGCGGGAGCTGGATCAGGCGGTGCGGGAGCTCGACGGGGCGGACACGCTGGCCTTCGGCGGGGTCGGGTTCGCCGGGCAGGTGCTGCCCGCGACCGACGCGTACCGGCGGTTGGAGCAGGAGCTGCGCGAGCACCCGGAGTCGGGCCGGAAGCGGGTCGAGCGGCTGCTCAAGAAGGGCTCGCCGGCCGGGAAGGCGTACGCGGCGACGCTGTTGGAGACCGTCGATCCGGCGGCCGGGCGGGACGCCTGGGAACGGCTGCGCGACGACGACGGCGAGTTCACCACGTTCCACGGTTGCGTGATGGGCCGGACGACGCTGCGTGAGTACGCCGCCGACCGGCTCGCCGGCCGCCGACCGTAGCTGACCCCACACTCAGCGAACAGCGCTTCGGCCGAGGTGCGCGGGGTTGTTACCGTCTCCGCCAATGCAGGTTGGGGGGAGGCGGTCATGAACGGTTCGGTGGCGTACGTGGTGGCCACGCTGGGGTGCCTGCTGGGGGTGGCCGGCGTGGTGATCGCCGTGATCGCGCTGCGCAGGTCCCGCTCGGCGCCACGGGAGAAGGCGGCACCCGGTGACCCGTTCCGGGACCGGGACACGGACGTGCTGCGCGGCGACCCGCGCGCGCTCAAGCCCGGCGACATCGTCGAGATCCGCCAGGTGCCGTACACCGTGCGCGGCTCGGTGCACCTGGTCGAGGGCGGCTGGAGCTGGGCGGAACACCTGCTCGACGACGCCGGCGGCGTGAAGCGCTGGCTCTCCGTCGAGGCGGAGCCGGACCTGGAGATGGTGCTCTGGGCCAGTGAGCCGGGGGCCACGGTGACGCCGGGCGCCCCGACGCTGGAGATCGCCGGTCGCCGCTACAACTGGGACGAGTCCGGCCAGGCGCGCTACACCGCGACCGAGGGCACCGGCCTCGACCCGCGCGGCACCATGCGCTACCACGACTACCAGGCACCCGGCGGGGCCCGGTTGTCGTTCGAGGCGTACGGCGAGGCCGGCTGGGAGGTGAACCTCGGCGAGGAACTGCGCCGCGCCGAGGTGATGATCTACCCGCAGGGCGGCCCGGACCAGGTGAAGTGAGCGTGCTCGTCGCCCTGCAGACCCCGTACGTCGACAGCCGCGCCGCCGACCTGAGCCTGACGCTCGGCGGCCCGGAGCTGCCGGCGCTGGCCGTCCGCGACGTCGACCTGCCCGGCGGGACCCGGCTGCGCCTGCGCCTGCTCGGCGCCTCCCACCAGGTGGTCCTCGGCGGGCTGACCGAGACGGTCGCCTGCCTGCCCGGCCGCCGGCCGCACCTGCCGGACACGCTGCACGACGCGACCGCCGGCTACCGGTTCACCGCCACCGTGCTGCGGCCGGCCGGCGACGGCCTGCGTACCCGGGTCGCGGCGCTCCGCGCCGAACTGGCCGGCGACCCGTTCGCGCTGGTCGGCGTGTTTCCCGGCGACGAGGACGCGGTCACCGCGCTCGCCGTCCGACCCGACCCGCCGGGCGGCCCGGTCGCCTGGCGCACCTGGCACGCCTACCCCCAGACAAACGAGCTGGTCCTGACCGAGACGGTGGTGGAGGAGCTGTGACGTACCGACGGTGGTTCGTGGTGGGCGTGGCGGTCGCCGTGGTCGGCGCGCTGGTCGCCGCTTCCGCGATCTTCTACGGCAACTTCTCGCCGCGCGGCTACGTGCAGGACCACTACTCCCGGGCGTCCGGGCGGGACATCGGCTCGCAGGCCGTCGCGTACACCTCGAACCGGTCGCCGAGCCAGGTCTCGAAGGAGATCACCGACACCTGGCAGCCAGCCGACCAGTACGTCGACGGCAGCGGCGTGTACCTGCGCTACGACGACGACTCGGTGGTGATCCTCCCGCTCGCCGTCGGCTCGGTGATCCTGCTGGAGCGGATGTCCACCGCGTACCCCCGGTACCACGGCGTCGTCGGCAACAGCTGGGGCTGGGGCCGAGGCAGCACCGTCCGGGGCGGCGGCCCCGGCGCCGGCAAGTAGCCCGTCCGACCCCCTCACCCTGGAGTAGTCCCTGTGCAGCATCTCGTCACCGATCTGCTGGTCACCCTCGCCTACGGCGTGGTCGGCGTGGTTCTGATGGCCGTCGGCTACCTGCTTGTCGACCTGGCCACCCCCGGCAAGCTCCACGAGCTGATCTGGGCCGAGCGCAACCGCAACGCCACGCTGCTGCTCGCCTCCAACCTGGTCGGCGTCGGCACCGTCGTGGTCGCCGCGATCGTGGCCAGCGACGACGACTTCATGCTCGGGCTGGTCGGGGCCGCCGCGTACGGGTTCCTCGGTCTGGTGCTCATGGCGGTGGCGTTCGTGCTGCTCGACGTGGCCACCCCCGGCAAGCTCGGCGAGCTGCTGGTCGACCCGGACCCGCACCCGGCGGTCTGGATCTCCGCCACGGTGCACGTCGCCACCGGCGCGATCATCGCCGCCGCCATCAGTTGATGGCCGGAAAGAGCGCTGCCGCGAAGGCGAAGGACCAGCGCAACACGACGGTGGTCTGGATCGCCGTCGTCCTGCTGTTCATCGGCGTGCCGATCGCGATCGGGATCGTCAACGGCAGCGAGAGCACCGACGTGCCCGGTCCGACGACCGAGCAGCGGAACGCCACCGTGCCGCTGCTGGCGTCCGCCTCCGACGGCCAGGGCATCTGCTATGGCTGGCGGCTGTCCGACTGGGGCGACGAGATCAGCGTCGGCTCCAACCTGGGTGACGGGACGCCGGTGCGCGACGATCCACGCTGCCCGCGCTGGATCGAGGTCTCCGCCGTCGTCCACTACACCTCCGCCAGCAGCGAGTCGCAGGACTCGGCGCGCATCGGCGTGGACGGCTCGGACGACATCGACCGCGCCGACCTCTACCCGATCGCGAACGGGCTGAGCCGCTTCGGGCTGGACGAGGACGCCTTCGTCGACGAGCCCGGGTGGGCGATCACCCGGGCGACGACCGTGCTGCCGCTGCTCGCCGCCGAGGTCGGGCTCGCCGAGGCCGCCCCCACCCCCACCGCCGCGACGCCGACCGGCACGCCGGCCCCGCTGCCGAGCGCCGGCAACGACCTGCTGCGGGACCGCTGGGGTTGGCTCGTCACCGCCGCCGTTCTCCTGCTGGTCGCCGCGCTCTTCATCACCGTGGGCGTGCGACAGCGGAAGCGGCAGCTTCGGAAACCGGTGCCCGCGCAGCGCGCCGGGGCGGGACCCGCCGGGCGTACCCGGGAGGAAGCGTGACCGTCGACGTGCCCGCACGGCCCCGGTGGCGCGCGGCCCGCGCGGCGGTCCTGCTCGCGGTCTTCGTCTGCGCGGCCTGCGGCCTGGTGTACGAGCTGGCGCTGGTCGCGCTCGGCAGCTACCTGATCGGCGACGCGGTCGGGCAGGCGTCGATCGTGCTCGGCGTGATGGTCTTCGCGATGGGCGTCGGCGCGCTGGTCGCGAAGCCGTTGCAGTCCCGGGCCGCGCCCGCGTTCGCCGCGATCGAGCTGACGCTGGCGCTGCTCGGCGGCCTCTCCGTGCTCGGCCTCTACGCGGCGTTCGCCTGGCTGGACCTCTACGGCCCGGCGCTGGTCGGCACCGCGTTCGTGCTCGGCCTGCTGATCGGCGCGGAGATCCCGCTGCTGATGGTGATGCTGCAACGCATCCGCGAGCAGTCGGCGGGCAGCGCGGTGGCCGACCTGTTCGCCGCCGACTACGTCGGCGCGCTGCTCGGCGGGCTGGCCTTCCCGTTCCTGCTGATGCCGATCTTCGGCCAGCTCAAGGGCGCGCTCGTGGTCGGCGCGGTGAACGCCGTCGCCGGGGTGGTGCTGGTCTTCACGGTGTTCCGCGACGAGCTGAGCCGCCGGGCGCGGGTCGGCCTCGGCGCCGGCTCCGTCGTGGTCGCGCTCCTGCTCGGGTACGCCTGGGTGACCGCCCACGACTTCGAGGTGACCGCCCGCCAGCAGCTCTACCGCGACCCGGTGGTGCACGCCGAGCGCAGCCGCTACCAGGAGATCGTGCTGACCCGCTCGGTGCGGGAGGTCGGCCACACCGACACCGACCTGCGGCTCTTCCTCAACGGCGACCTCCAGTTCAGCTCCGTCGACGAGTACCGCTACCACGAGGCGCTGGTGCACCCGGCGATGCGCGGGCCGCACGGCGACGTGCTGGTGCTCGGCGCCGGCGACGGGCTGGCCGCGCGGGAGATCCTGAAGTACCCGGACGTGCGCTCGGTGACGCTCGTCGACCTCGACCCGGCCGTGGTGACGCTGGCCCGCAGCGAGCCGCAACTGCGCGACCTCAACCACGCCTCGCTCACCGACCCCCGGGTACGGGTGCTCAACCTGGACGCGTTCGGCTGGCTGCGGACCGCCACGCAACGCTTCGACGTGGTGATCGCCGACCTGCCCGACCCGGACGAGACGGCCACCGCGAAGCTCTACACGGTCGAGTTCTACGCGCTGGTCCGGCCGGTGCTGGCCCAGGGCGGGCGGCTGGTCGTGCAGTCCGGCTCGCCCTACTTCGCGCCCCGGTCGTACTGGTCGATCGAGCGGTCGGTGCGGGAGGCGGGGTTCGCCACCGTGCCGTACCACGTCGACGTGCCGAGCTTCGGCGACTGGGGGTTCGTGCTCGCCGCGCCCGGCGACGCCGCGCCGGAGCTGGCCCTGCCGGCCGACGCGCCGCCGCTGCGTTTCCTCACCCCGGCGGTGCTCGCCGCCGCCGCCACGTTCCCCGCCGACCGTGGCCGGGTGGACGTGCCCGCCTCCACGCTGTTGCAGCCCAGGGTGCTGGAGTACGCCCGCGAGGAGTGGCGCGGCTACTAGGTTTCGGAGCATGCGGGCACACCACCGGCTGGTCCGCCGGCTGCCGACCCGGGCGATCGACGCCGCCGCGTACCTCCAGGCGTTCGTGCTCTCCGGCGTGGTCACCGTGCTGGCCGTCCGGGCCTACCTCCAGGCCACCAACTATCCGCAGCTCGGCGGCGGTGGGCTGCACATCGCGCACGTGCTCTGGGGTGGCCTGCTGCTCGTCGTCGGCCTGGGCATCGCGCTGGTGTTCCTCGGCGGCGGGCCACGCACCGCCGGCGCGGTGGTCGGCGGCGTCGGGTTCGGGCTCTTCATCGACGAGGTCGGCAAGTTCGTCACCGCCCGCACCGACTACTTCTACGCGCCCGCCGCGGCCATCATCTACGTCGCGTTCGCCCTGCTGGTGCTGCTCACCCAGGCGGTACGCGGGCGGACCGGCCGGGCCCGGCTGGCCCCGGCCGAACGCACCGCCAACGCGCTCGACCTGGTGCTCAGCGGCCTGCCCGGTGGGCTGACCGACAGGCGTCGGATCGCGGTGCTGCGCCTGGTGCAGGGCACCGGGGCGGCCACCGAGGCGGCCCTGGTCCAGTTGCTGGACGCGGTGCCCCGCCGGGAACCGCCGCCGGTGCGGTTCTGGCAACGCGGGGCGGCGTGGGCCCGCCGCTTCGCCGCCTGGGCGGTGGGCCGGCGCTGGCTGGTCTGGCCGGTGGTGGTCTGGCTGGTGGTGGAGCCGGTGGTGACCGTGGTGGCGGTGGTCCTCGACGGCGTGACCGGGGCGCTGGACCAGGAACGGGAGTGGGGCGCGGTGCTCGGGGTGAGCGCCACCGCGCTGGTCACCGCCGTGCTCAGCCTGCGCGCGGCCTGGCTGCTGCGTCGGGACCGGACCGAGGCGTTCCGCCTGTTCACGTTGGCTCTCCTGGTCGACCTGCTGTTCGGGCAGGTCTTCAACTTCACGGTCAACCAGTTCGGCGCGGTCTCCGCCGTCGCGCTCGATCTGGCGCTGCTCGGCGTGGTCACCGCCGAGCACCGGCGGCTGCGCCGCGCCGCCGAACGCTGAGCCCTTCTGCCGTGCTCACCTGGCCCGGGATCGCTACGGTGGTGATCTCATCCAGGGAGGGAGAATCATGGTCGATGCTCCGGGCACCTCGCCCCGCGCGCGTCCCAGTGTGGTGACGCTTTCCAGTTGGCTGCTCATTCTCGTCGCCGCGATCCAGGTGCTGAACCTGATCGTGACGCTGTCCGTCATCGGCAAGATCCGGGACGTGCTGAAGGACGCGTACGCCGGCACCTCGGCCGAGTCGGCCGGCGACGTCGCGTACGCGTTCACCATCGGCACGTCGATCCTGTCGCTGCTGCTGGCGGCCGGTCTCGTCGTGTTGGCGCTGCTGAACAACCGGGGCAAGAACGCCTCCCGCATCACCACCTGGGTGGTGGGCGGCATCCTGTTCTGCTGCACCGGCGGCAGCCTGCTCAACGGCGTCTCCGGCGGCATGATGGGCGGCGGCAACACCAGCGGCGACCTGCCCAGCGGGCAGGAGATCCAGCGCCGGCTGGAGGACGCGCTGCCGTCCTGGTTCGCCCCGGTCAGCACGCTGCTCGGCATCGTCGCGCTGCTCTCGCTGCTGGGCGCGCTGATCCTGCTGGCGCTGCCGAAGTCGAACGAGTTCTTCCGCAAGCGCAAGGCGGGCTGGGAGCCGCCGGTGCCGGGTGGCGCCTACCCGGCGTACCCGTCGACTCCGGGCCAGTCGGCCGACCCCGGCTATCCGTCGGCCACGGGGCAGTCGGGCGACCCGGCGTACCCGGCGTACCCGTCGACCCCCGACCAGCCGCCGACCACGCCGCCGCCGGCCGGGCCGACCGGTCAGCCGGGCGAGCGCCGTGACCCGGAGCCGCCTTCCGGAAACTGACGTCCGGATATCAGCGACGCCGACGGTCCCTCCGAGTAGGTTGCAAGCCGACGCCTACCGGAGGGACCTGTCGTGTCGTACCCCGATCGGGTCGCGCCCCGCCGGCCGGGCGCGGTCGTCGCGGCGGTGGCCGTGCTGCTGCTGATGGCGGTCGGCGCCGTGGCGTACGCGGCGACGAACCTGGTGGTCGCCGGTGGCACGGTGGACCGGTTCCGGGCCGCCGCGGCGGGCACCGACGCGGGCGGTGACGACATCGACCGGGTCGCCGGCCTGCTGCGCGGCTCGACCGTGCTGACCGTCGTGCTCGGCGTGCTGGCCGCGCTGCTGCTGGTCGGGCTCGCGCTCGGGCTGCGCGCCGGCCGCCCCGGCGCACGGGTGGCCACCTGGGTGGTCGCCGGGCTGGGGCTGCTCTGCGGCTGCTGCGGGTTCGCGACGCTGGTCGGGCAGCGGGCCGCCCCGCTGCGGCTCGGCGCCGACGACCGGGTCACCGCCGATCTGCTGGGTCTGGTCGGTGACGCGTACCCGGACTTCTGGCTCGCGGGGAACGCGGCCATGTTGGTGGCGCAGATCCTCGGGTACCTGGTGGTCGTCGCGCTGCTCGCGGCGCCCTCAGCGAACGCCTTCCTGCGCCGTCCGGCCCCGGCGCGCTCCGGCCCGGCCACCGGCTACGGCGTGACCGTGTCCGGCGGGCCCGCCTCCGGGCCGACGCCTTGGGGCCCGCCACCCGGCCTGACCGCACCGACCGGGCCGGCCGCGACCGCACCGACCGGGCCCTCGACGCCACCCGCGTCCGCGCCGCTGCCTCCGTCCGGGCCCCCGTCGTCCGCGCCCCCGTCGTCCCCGTCCGGCCCGCCCCCTCCGGAGGATCGTCCATGACCGATGCCGCCGCGCCCGTCCGTCGCCGGGCCCTCATCACCGGCGCCAGCCTGGGGATCGGCGAGGCGTTCGCCCGCCGGCTCGCCGCCGACGGATGGGACCTGGTGCTGGTGGCCCGGGACGCCGCCCGGCTCGGCGCGCTGGCGACCGAGCTGACCGGCCGGCACGGCGGCGCGGCGGAGACGCTCCCGGCCGATCTGTCCACCGACGACGGTTGGGCGATGGTCGAGCGCCGGCTGACCGCCGGCTCGCCGGTGGAACTGCTGGTGAACAATGCCGGGATCAGTCTGGACACCCCGTTCGTCAGGTCGGCCGTGCCGGACGAGGTGCGGTTGGTCCGGCTCAACGTGCTGGCGGTGCTCCGGCTCACCCACGCGGCTCTCGGTCCGATGATCGAACGAGGTCATGGGGCAGTGATAAATGTCTCTTCGGTAGCGGGTTTCGGGGTGCCCATGCCGGGCTCGACATACTCCGCCAGCAAGGCGTGGGTGACCAATTTCAGCGAGTCGATCGGCCAGTCGGTGGCTCCGCTCGGTGTACGCGTGATGGCGCTCTGCCCTGGCTACACGCGCACCGGAATTCACGAGCGAACCGGCATCGACATGTCCCGACTGCCCGCCTGGGCCTGGCTGCGGGCCGACGAGGTCGTCGATGAAGGGCTGCGTGACCTGGGCAAAGGCAAATTGGTGAGCGTTCCGGACTGGAAGTACAAGCTGGCCGTGGCCGGGCTGCGACACGCGCCGAAACGGCTGCTGCGGGGCTTCACGCGCGATACCCGGGGAGCCGTCGACCGGGCTGGTGGGTGACCGGGGCGGTGCTCCGGGCGATCGGGTCGATCCGTCGCCGGACCGGGATGGACGGTCGCACAGCGTAGCCGGGCATCGCCACTCATCGGTTGCCCACAGGGGTGACCGCGGCGGCCCCCACAGACGGCGTACAGACTCGGGAAGTACGCTCTATCGCCATGGGGGACCACGACGACCTGCGTAAATTCATCACTGACCTGGCTGTGGTCCACGGTCGGGTAGTGCTCTCGTCCGGCCGTGAGGCGGACTGGTACGTCGATCTGCGTCGCGTCACGCTCCATCACCAGGCCGCTCCACTGATCGGACGGGTGATGCGCGACCTCACCGCGGACTGGGCGTACGACGCGGTCGGCGGCCTGACCCTGGGCGCCGATCCGGTGGCCGTCGCGATGCTGCACGCCTCGGCCGGCACCGACCGCCCGCTGGACGCCTTCGTGGTCCGGAAGGCGGGCAAGGCGCACGGCCTCCAGCGCCGGATCGAGGGCCCGGACGTGTCCGGGCGTCGGGTGTTGGCGGTGGAGGACACCTCGACCACCGGCGGAAGTGTGTTGACCGCCATCGAGGCGTTGCGTGAGGCGGGGGCGGAAGTCGTGGGTGTGGCGGTTATTGTTGATCGAGGCGCCGGCGACGCGGTGCGAGCCGCCGGACTGCCTTATCGGGCGGCCTATACGTTGGCTGACCTCGGCCTTGTGGCCTAAAAGTTTGCCGATTCGGATCTGCTGATATGCAGGCGGATCGATGCTGCTGGTGGAAGGATGGAATACGTGGGAACTGCGTTGGCTGAAATGACCATGCCTCAGATCTCGCCGCTTGCCGGCGAGCCGATCGAACGCGCCGACGCCGAGCGGCTGGCGGGGGTCCTCAAGGCCCTCGCCGACCCCGCCCGGCTGCGGCTGCTCAGCCTGATCCAGTCGGCTCCCGAGGGGGAGGCGTGCGTGTGTGACCTCACCGCGCCGCTCGGCCTCTCGCAGCCGACGGTCAGTCACCACCTGCGTATCCTCACCGAGGCCGGCTTGCTGGAGCGGGAGAAGCGCGGTGTCTGGGCGTACTACCGGCTGGTGCCGACCGCGATCGCCACGATCGCGGATCTGCTCACCCCGCCGCGGAAGCGGGCCACCAAGAAGGCTCGCTGACACCACGGCCCGTTTGCGGACGGGTCGGCCGGCCGAGGCCCGGCGCGCTGACACGCGCGTCGAACCCGACAGGCCGTTCCGCCCGGATGTGGGTGACCGGTGGCGTGCCAGGGGTGGCGCCATCGACGCACGGTGACGGCTGCCGTCATCCGTGTCACCCGCGAGCCGACAGGTCGGACCCGAAGGCCGGCCCCCGCCCGGGGGCCGGCCTTCGGTGTGTCCGAACCGGTCACCGGCGGTGCTGGCCGCCGTGCCCGTGCGGGTGGTCGTCGCCGTCGAGGGCGTCCCGGGCGGCGTCCACGGCGCCGGCCGCGGTCGCCGCGGCGATCACCGCGACCGCCTCGCCGCGCTTGCGCGCCCGCCGGTCGCGGAGGAACTCGAAGAAGATCGGCAGCACCGAGATCAGGATGATCAACGCGACGACCGGCAGGATGTACCTGTCGATCTTGTCGCCGATGGCGTCGTAGATCTGGCGGGCCAGCAGGTACCCGATCAGCAGGATGCCGTCCACCCAGAGGACCGCGCCGACCACGTTCCACACGAAGAACTGCCGGGCCGGCATGCCGAGCACCCCGGCCACCGGGTTCAGGAACGTCCGCACGATCGGGATGAACCGGGCCAGCACCACGGCCTTGGCCGGGCCGAACTTCTGGAAGTAGTACTCCGCCTTCGCCACGTACTCCCGCTTGAACAGCCGGGAGTTGGGCTTGTCGAACATGCGTCGGCCGTAGCGCGCGCCGAGCCAGTGCCCGAGCTGCGCGCCGGCGATCGCGCAGATCGGGCCGCCGATCATCAGCCCGGCCAGCGACAACCGGGTGCCGTCACCGAAGATGGCGTCGGCCACCGGCGAGGCGGCCACCCCGGCCAGGAAGAGCAGCGAGTCACCCGGGAAGAAGAAGCCGACCAGCAGACCGGTCTCGGCGAACAGGATCGCCCAGACGCCGATCATCCCGAAGGTGTGGATGAGGTCCTTCGGGTCGAGCGGGTTCAACGCCACGTTCTCGGAGATCATCCGGGTCTTCTCTGCTGTGTCCACGGCCACATAGGGTACCCGTCCACCCCCCACCCCCGGCCCACCCCCGCTTTTTCCCGGAAAGCGGGCCCATCCACGCGGCGATGGGCCCACCAGCGGGGCGTGAATCAGAGCCGCGGGTCGACCGGCTCGGACTCGCAGGCGAGGATCGCGAACACCAGCTCGTGACGACGCCAGAGCGGGGCGTCCTCGGCGAGCGCGTCCAGGGCGGCCAGGCCCAGGCCGTGCTCCCGCAACGCCAGGCCGCGCTTGCGGCCCAGCGAACGCTTGCGCAGCGCGGCGAGCTGCGCCGGCTCGGTGTACCCGGGACCGTAGATGATCCGCAGGTACTCCCGACCCCGGCACTTGATCCCGGGCTGGAGCAACGAGCCCTTCGGCGACCGGGCGGCCAGGCCGGCGTACGGCTTGACCACCATGCCCTCGCCACCGGCGGCGGTCAGCGTCAGCCACCAGTCCGTGGCCGCCGACACCGCCGCCTCGTCGGCCAGCTCCACCACCAGCCGCCGGGTCGGCGTGAAGAACTCCGGGTCGGCCGTGCGGAGCCGGTCCGCCAACGCCAGATGCCAGCCGTGGTCGCGGTCCGCGTAGCTCGTCCCGGCACCGGCCAGCACCGCGAACGGGGCCAGCGTGACGCCGCGCAACCCGTCCGTCGGACCGACGTACGCCCGGTACGCCGCCGAGTACGCCGTCACCTCGGCGGCCCGCTCGGCCATCCGCGCCCGCAACCCGTCCACCGGCAGCCCGCGCCCGGCCGCGGCGTCCAGCGTGGCCAGCACCGCCGGCAGCGCCGCCCGGCCGGCCGCGCCCACGCTGGCGTACTGCTCGCGGATCAGGCCGCCCGCCTTCGCCGACCAGGGCAGCAGCTCCGTGTCGAGCAGCAGCCAGTCGGTGTCCAGCTCGGCCCAGAGACCGGCGGTGGTGACCGCGGCGCGCACCCGGGCCAGCAGCTCGTCGTCGAGCGGCGGCCCGAAGAACGGCCGGCCGGTACGCGTGTGCACCGCCCCGCCGCCGAACCGGCCCGGCTCCCGTTCCACGAGCACCACGGCGCGGGAGCCCATGTGCTTGTCCTCGCACACCACCCGGTCGGCGCCGGCCGCGCGGTAGTCGGCGAACGCCTGCGCCGGGTGCTCCAGGAACCCCGCCACTGTCGACGTGGAGCAGGGCGCCATGGTCGGCGGCAGCCACACCAGCCGGCCCGGGTCCAGCGCGTACCGGCTCATCACCTCCAGCGCGGCGGCGGCGTTCTCGGCCGGCACGGTCAGCGACCCGTACGCGTGGGTCAGGTGCCGCCGACCGGTCACGTCCGCCACGTCCAGCACGGTGTCCGGCCGCGCCGGGGCCGGCGGGACCAGCGGGCGGGCCGGGGCGTACCACTCCCGTTCCGCCGGGACCGCCACCAGCTCCTTCTCCGGGTAGCGCAGCGCGGTCAGCGTGCCGCCGAACACGCAGCCGGTGTCCAGGCAGATCGTGTTGTTGACCCACTCCGGCTCCGGCGTCGGGGTGTGCCCGTACACGACCATGGCCGAGCCCCGGTAGTCGCGCGCCCACGGGTAACGCACCGGCAGGCCGTACTCGTCGGTCTCACCGGTCGTCTCGCCGTAGAGCGCGAACGACCGCACCCGGCCGGACGCCCGGCCGTGGTACGCCTCCTTCAGACCGGCGTGCGCCACCACCAGCCGGCCGCCGTCCAGCACGTAGTGGCTGACCAGGCCGTCGATGAACGCCTCCGCCCCGGCGACGAACTCCGCCGGCTCCGCGGCGAGCTGCGCCATCGTCTCGGCCAGGCCGTGGGTGAGCCGCACGTCCCGGCCGCGCAGCTTGCGCAGCAGCTTCTGCTCGTGGTTGCCCGGCACGCAGATCGCGTGCCCGGCCGCCACCATGCCCATCACCAGGCGGAGCACGCCGGGCGAGTCCGGGCCGCGGTCCACCAGGTCACCCACGAAGACCGCGGTACGCCCGGCGGGGTGCGACGCGTCCACCGGGCGGCCCGCGTCGTCGCGGCGCAGCGCGTAACCGAGCCGGGACAGCAGCGCCTCCAGCTCGGCGCGGCAGCCGTGCACGTCCCCGACGATGTCGAACGGGCCGGTCAGCTCGCGGCGGTCGTTGAACAGCTTCTCGTAGCGGACCTCGGCCGCGTCGATCTCCTCGACCCCGTGCAGCACGTGCACCTTGCGGAAGCCCTCGCGGGCCAGCCGCCCGTACGACTGCCGCAGGTCACGCCGCATCCGGGTGAGGACCTGCCGGCCGTGCGTCCGGTCCGCGCGCGCCTCGGTGCGCTCCCAGGCCACCGTCTCCGGCACGTCCAGCACGATCGCCACCGGCAGCACGTCGTGCTCCCGGGCCACCCGGATCAGCCCGGCCCGGGCGTGCGGCTGGAGGTTCGTCGCGTCCACCACGGTCAGCCGACCGCGCCGCAGCCGGATGCCGGCCACGTGGTGCAGCGCGTCGAACGCGTCGGCGGACGCCGACTGGTCGTTCTCGTCGTCGGCGACGAGGCCACGGAACATGTCCGAGGAGAGCACCTGGCTGGGCGCGAAGTGCCGGCGGGCGAACGTGGACTTGCCGGCGCCGGAGACGCCGACCAGCGCCACCAGCGCCAGCTCGGGAATGTCCAGGACGGTCATCGGCTCGTCTCCTCCGTCCGGTCGTCGCGGGTGAAGATCGCAAGCTGGGTCGGGGTGCCCACCTCGGGGTCGTCGTCGCCGACGCCGCCGATCGTGGCGGTGTAACCGTGCGCCGCCGCGACCCGGGTCACCCAGGCCGCGAACTCGGCCCGGGTCCACTCGAATCGGTGGTCGGCGTGCCGGAACCGGCCCGGCCCGAGCCCCTCGTAGCGGACGTTGTACTCCACGTTCGGGGTGGTCACCACCACCGTGCCCGGCCGGGCGTGGCCGAACACCGCGTCCTCCAGCGCCGGCAGCCGGGGCGGGTCGAGATGCTCGACCACCTCCATCAGCACCGCCGCGTCGTACCCGCGCAGCCGGTCGTCCCGGTACGTCAGCGCCGACTGCCGCAGGTGGATGCGGTCCCGCTGCCGCTCCGGCAGCCGGTCCAGCCGCAGCCGACGGGCCGCCATGGCGAGCGACCGGTCGGCCACGTCGACGCCCACCACCTCGGTGAACCGCCGGTCGGCGGCCAGCGCGGTGAGCAGCGCACCACCACCGCAGCCCAGGTCCAGCACCCGGCTCGCGCCGCTGTCGCGCAACGCGGCGAGCACCGCCTCCCGCCGGCGTACCGCCAGCGACGCGCGACGCGGGTCCGCGTCCCCGGCCGGCGCGTCCCCGGCGGTGCCCGGGTCGACGCTGTCGTCGGCGGGCGGCTCGTCGGCCAGGCGCAGCTCGGCCAGGCGGGCCAGCGCCGCGCCGGCCAGGGCCCGGCGGTGCGCCAGGTAGCGGCGGGTGATCAGGCCCCGCTCCGGATGGTCGGCCAGCCAGCCGGAGCCGGCCCGCAGCAGCTTGTCCACCTCGTCCGGGGCGACCCAGTAGTGCTTGGCGTCGTCCAGCACCGGCAGCAGCACGTACAGGTGGTTGAGGGCGTCGGCGAGCCGCAGCGTCCCGCTCAGCGTCAGGTCGACGTAGCGGCTGTCACCCCAGTCCGGGTACGTCTCGTCGAGCGGGACCGGGGTGGCCGTCACGGTCCAGCCGAGCGGGGCGAAGACGCGTACCGCCAGCTCGGCCCCGCCCCGGCAGCGCAGCACCGGCACCCGTACGGTCAGCGGGAGATCGGTGGCGGCCAGTTCGGGGCGGTCCCGGGACTCGCCGCGCAGCGCCGAACGGAACACCTTGGTCAGCGCCGAGGAGAGCAGGCTGGAGGCGGCGTACGGGCGGTCGTTGACGTACTGCCCGAGCGTGAAGCCCTCCGGGGCGGTCGACTGCCGGCGGCCCCGGCCCCCGCCCAGCTTCAGCGGGTCCACCTCGACCAGCAGCGCCGCCGTGCACCGCGCCTCGTCCGCCTCCGGGTAGAACACGTGCGCGGTGCCGGCGGGCAGGTCGAAGCTCTGCACGCGGTCCGGGTGCTTGACGAGGAGGTGGCCGAGGTCGGTGGCGGGGCGGTGGGTCGTGGTGAGGGTGAGCAGCACGGTTCTCATGCTCCCGTGATCTTGTGGTTCTGTCGTGGGGGTTTCCGGGGGAGCCCGACCCGCTCCGGGCGGTCAGGCTTGATCCCTGCGCGGGTCGGGCTCCCCCGGAAACCCTGTCGTGGTCGTTCGCCGTCGGACCGTGCTGCTTCTGGGTCTTTTCTTTGTGGTGCTCTGGATGTGGCGGTGCCCCGCCGACCGGTGTGGTCGGCGGGGCACCGGGGGTGGTTCGGTCAGGCGACGAAGCGGGTCTTGCGGCGGCGGGCCACCACGTAGCCGCCGAAGCCGGCGGCGAGCAGCAGCGCGCCGATGCCGGCGATCAGGCCGGTGGAGGAACCGGTGATCGGCAGCGTGCCGCCGTCACCGCCACCCTGGCCGCCGTCGCCGCCACCCGCAGCGGCGTTCACGACGAGCTTCGCGGCGTCGTTGGCCTTGTTGGTGTCGTCCTGGAAGCCCTCGCACTCGCACTTGGCGTTGATGACCACCGCGCCGGTCGCGTTCGGCACGACCTTGTCGATGCGCAGGCCCAGCTCGACGGTCTGCTCCTCGCCGGCCTGGATGAAGATGTCCGGGTAGCAGCGGTACGCCTTGGCACCCGGCGTGCCCGGCTCCTGCCAGTCGCCGTCGTTGCCGTTGAGCGGCATGCAGTTGTCGGGCACCTCGACCGCGGTGGTGCCGGTCGGAACGGTGACGTCGATCTTGGTGACCGGCGAGCCGCTGCGGCCGAAGTCGAGCGTGGCCGGACCGTTGTTACGGACGCCCACGGTCGCCTTGACCACGTCGCCCTTCTTGCCGGTCACCGAGTCGCCGATGGCGGCCAGGTCGACACCGTTCTTGCCGGTGACCTTGACCTCCATGCCGGACCAGTTGTTCTCCGGGTTCGGGTCGGCCTGGAAGGAGCGGGCCTGCACGGCGGACTGCTTGGTGAGCACCAGCGGCCCCTCGGTGCCCGGCTTGCCGACCGAGATGTCCCGGCTGTCCAGGTAGTCGGTGAAGTCGTCGAACTCCGCGACCGTCATCCAGTTGTGGTACGCGTAGTCGGCGCCCGGGGCGTACGCGTCCTTGGCCACCGTGTAGGGCACGGTCGCGGCGAACGTCTCGCCGCCGGCCACGGTCAGGTCCGGGAAGGAGCAGGTACGCAGCCAGTCCTCCACGTAGGTGCAGTTGCTGTAGTGCTTGCTCGTACGGATGCCGTAGTCCTGGTCGAAGACGACCACGGCGCCCTTCGCGGTGGTCTCACCCGCGTTGCGCACGGCCAGCGGCGCGGTGAAGGAACCACCCGGGGCGGCGCTGCGGGTCACCTCGGGGCCGCCCGCCAGGTCGACGCCCTCACCGATCTTCACGGTGGCGGTGTGGCTGGCCGACGTCACGCCGTCGGCGCTGACGGTGACCTTCAGGTCGCCGGAGTCGCCGTCCTTCGCGCCGGCGGCCGGTGCGATGTTGATGTTGAGCAGGCCGGCGATGCCCCACTCGTCGATGCCGACCTCGAAATGCTCCTGGCAGAGCAGGACGTTCTTGGTCGGGGTGGTGCAGTCGCCGTCGATCTCCGGAGTGATCTTCGCCTTGCCGGCGAGCCCGGAGTAGTCGTAGCGGACGGTCAGGTTGTTCACCACGACCGGCTCGCTGGCGTACACGTAGGGCGTCTCGATCTTGCCCTCGCTGCCCAGGGCGACAGTGGTGTTCGGGAAGTAGAGCGCGAGCTGGACGGCCGGATCCGCGGCCGACGCGGGGATGGCGGAGGCGGCGACGAACGCGCCTGCGACGCCCAACCCGGCGAGCCAGCGCCGGGTGGAGTTGCTGAGCATGTAGGGGGTCCTCCCGTGGGGGTGATCAGGTGGAGCCCGTGGAGCTTAAAGATTCCTTAAGCCGGTCCGGTGCCCCGAACGGCGAACATTGACCGAACGGTTGATCACCACCGCCGCAATGTTCGGTGCCCCCGTGCCCGTCTATCGAGCGGGACACCGGGAGGTGCAGTGACGTACGAGGAGTTCGTCGACGCGCGGCTGGGCGCGCTGCTGCGGTACGCGGTCATGTTGACCGGCGACCCGCACCAGGCCCAGGACCTGGTACAGGAGACCATGGTCCGGGTCCAGCTCCACTGGCGACGGGTGGCCCGCGCCGACGCGCCGGAACGGTACGTGCGCCGGATGCTCACCAACCAGTTCGTGGACTGGCGGCGCGGCTCGTGGGCCCGCCGGGTGCTGCTGCGTGGCGAGCCGGACGAGGCGGTGCCCGCGCCCGCCGACCACGCCCAGTCCGCGGTGGACCGGGACCAGGTCTGGTCCTGGCTGTCCCGGCTGCCCCGACGGCAGCGCGCCGCGCTGGTGCTGCGCTACTACGAGGACCTGTCCGACGCGGAGATCGCCGACGTGCTCGGCTGCGCCGTCGGCACCGTCCGGTCCAGCATCTCGCGCGCCCTGGCCACGCTCCGAGCCGAACACGTGGAGGTCTGCTCATGATCGAGGACGAGCTGCGGGCCGCGTTCGCCCGGTACGAGGCGCTGACGCCGTCCACCGGCCCGGTCCGGGCCGCCATCGACCGGGCGGTGGCCCGTCGCCGTCGTCGCCGTCGACGGGTACGCCTGGCCGGCACCGCGCTGGCGGTGGCCGCCGTCGCGCTCGTCGGCTTCACCGTGGTGGCGCCCCGACCACCGCGGCCCACGCCGCTCGCCACCGCCGCGCCGTCGCCGGTCCCCGGCACCGGGCTGAACGTGCTGCTGCTCGGCCTGGACCAGGCGGACGCGAGCCGGCGGGCCGACTCGATCGTGCTGGTGCACGTGCCGGCCGACCGGAGTCGGCTCTACCTCGTGTCCATCCCGCGTGACCTGCTCGTACCGATGCCCGACGGCGGGACGGGCAAGCTCAGCGCGACGTTCGCCCTGGGTGCCGGGTCGGGCGACCTGGCGGCCGGCTACCGGGCCACCCGCCAGGCGGTCACCCGGCTGACCGGGGCGCAGGTGGACGCCGGGGCGGTGCTCACCTACCAGGCCACCCGGACGCTCACCGACGCGGTCGGCGGCGTACCGGTCTGCCTGCCGGCGGCGGTGCGCTCGGTGCACACCGACAGGCGCTTCCCGGCCGGCTGTCAGCGCCTCGACGGCGCGCAGGCGGTGGACCTGCTCCGACAGCGGTACGGCCTGCGCGAGGCCGTGCTGGACCGGGAACGCAACGCGCTCCGGTACGCGGCCGGCCTGCTCCGCCAGATCCGCGAGCAGGGGATCACGAGCGATCCGGTACGCCTCGGCCGGCTCGTCGGCCAGGTCGGACCGGCCCTGACCACGGACACCGGTGACCTGTCCCTGCCGGCGCTGCTCTCGGTGGCCGTTCGGGCGGGCACCGCCGACCCGGTCGCGCTCGGTCTGCCGGTCCGCTACCAGGAGTGGACGACGCGCGGCTTCGAACCGGACCCGACACTCGTCGACGGCTTCCTGGACGCGTTGCGTGGCGACCGGTTGGCCGACTGGACCGCCGCCCACCCGGCGCAGGTCGTCGGCCTGCGCTGACCGTCGTCAGCGGTAGTCGTCCTCGTCGGCGCTCACCACGCGGGCCTGCTCCATGGCGTCCCAGTCGGCGACCTCCAGGCCCCGGTGCGGCTCACCGTCGGTGTCGTCGGGGGTGGCCGGGGCGGCCTGCTCGACCGCGTCGGCCGGCTCCGCCTCGGGGTCCCGTTCGTCCGGAGCGAGGTGGTCGCTCGGGGCGAAGTCCTCGTCGGGCTGTCCCATCGTCCCTCCCTGCGTCTCGTTCCGAGCGTGTCCCCACCACCGTACGGGCTGGTCCGGGCCACCGCTCGGAGCCGGGCGAAGCGCGGAGTCGGCGATTGCGCCTCCCCGGGCGCGCGGCCGGTGCCAGGATGGAGGCGTGGGCTTCCTCATCCGGCTGGCGATCACCGCGGTCGCGCTGTGGGTGGCCACGCTGATCGTGCCCGGGGTGCAGGTCACCGGCCGCAACGGCGGCAACACGGTGTTCACGCTGATCGTGGTGGCGCTCGTCTTCGGCGTGGTCAACGCGGTGCTCAAGCCGCTCATCAAGGTGTTCGGCTGCGTGTTCTACCTGCTCACGCTCGGCCTGTTCGCGCTCGTGGTGAACGCGTTGCTGTTCCTGCTGACCGACTGGATCGCCGGCGTGCTGCGCCTGCCGTTCCACGTCGACGGCTTCTGGGCCGCCTTCTGGGGGGCCATCGTGGTGTCGGTGGTGAGCTGGCTGATCAGCGTCGCCGTGCCGGACCGTCTGGAGGAACGGTGAGCGGTGCCCGGGTCGGTTGTGCCCCGCGTTCGCTTCTACGGGATACTGCCCGCGGTGGACAGCGCGGTCCGGCGCACCCGAGGAAAGACGACGGCCTGTACGGCCGAGAGCGGTAAGTAAGGAGCGTTCGACATGCCCATCGCTTCCCCCGAGGCTTACGCGGAGATGCTGGACCGGGCCAAGGCCGGCCGGTACGCGTACCCCGCGATCAACGTGACCTCCTCCCAGACGCTGAACGCGGCGCTCAAGGGCTTCGCCGACGCGGAGAGCGACGGCATCATCCAGGTCTCCACCGGTGGCGCGGAGTACCTGTCCGGCCCGTCGGTCAAGGACATGGTGACCGGCGCGACCGCGTTCGCCGCGTACGCGCACGAGGTGGCCAAGAAGTACCCGGTGAACATCGCGCTGCACACCGACCACTGCCCGAAGGACAAGCTGGACAAGTTCGTCCGGCCGCTGATGGCCATCTCCCAGGAGCGGGTCAAGAACGGCCAGGAGCCGCTGTTCCAGTCGCACATGTGGGACGGCTCGGCCGTGCCGGTGGCGGAGAACCTGGAGATCGCCGAGCAGCTCCTCGCCGAGGCCGCCAAGGGCAAGATCGTCCTGGAGATCGAGGTCGGCGTCGTCGGTGGCGAGGAGGACGGCGTCGAGAACGCCATCAACGACAAGCTCTACACCACCGTGGACGACGGCCTGGCCATGGTCGAGGCGCTCGGCCTGGGCGAGAAGGGCCGCTACATGGCGGCGCTGACCTTCGGCAACGTGCACGGCGTCTACAAGCCGGGCAACGTGAAGCTCCGTCCCGAGGTGCTCAAGCAGATCCAGGACGCGGTCGGCGCCAAGTACGGCAAGGACAAGCCGCTCAGCCTGGTCTTCCACGGCGGCTCCGGCTCGCTGCTGGAGGAGATCCGGGAGGCGCTGGACTACGGCGTGGTGAAGATGAACATCGACACCGACACGCAGTACGCCTTCACCCGCCCGGTCGCGGACCACATGCTGCGCAACTACGACGGCGTGCTGAAGATCGACGGCGAGGTCGGCAACAAGAAGCAGTACGACCCGCGGGCGTGGGGCAAGCTGGCCGAGGCCGGCCTGGCCGCCCGCGTGGTCGAGGCCTGCGAGCACCTGCGCTCCACCGGCACCCGGATGAAGTAACGCGCTCCGCGTGAAAGGAGGGGCCCCTTTTTAACAGACGTCTGTTAAAAAGGGGCCCCTCCTTTCACTTCACCAGCAGCGCGACCGCCTCGCGGGCGTCGTCGGTGAGGTGGATCGTGCGGGACAGGTCGCCGAACGGGGACGCGGCGAACAGCGGTCGCAGCAGCGACTCCACCGGCAGCTCCGTGGTCCAGAACGCGCGGTCGAGGAAGACGTACGCGCCGCTGGCCCCGTCGGTGCCGTAGAACGTCTTGGTGGCGGCCTGGAACACCTCCTGCACGGTGCCGGCCCGGCCGGGCGCGAACACGATGCCGCCCCGGGCCAGGCGCAGGATGGTGTCCTCCCGGATGGCGTTGGAGAAGTACTTGGCGATCCGGCCGGCGAAGAGGTTCGCCGGTTCGTGGCCGTACAGCCAGGTGGGGATCGCCAGGCCGCCGGAGCGGGCCCACTCGGTGTCCGGCGCGGCGGGCCGGGGCGAGGGCAGCGACGGACCGTCCGCGTACCGCTTGCGTACCGCCAGCGCCGCCGCCGTGTAGCGGTCGTGGTCGGTGAAGTCCGGGGCGGCGGCCAGCACGTCGATCGCGGCCGACAGCTCCTCGGCCGGCCAGGCCGCCAGGAACGCGCCGAGGTTCGCCGCCTCCATCACCCCCGGACCGCCGCCGGTCACCACCAGGCGGTCGGCCCGCGCCAGCTCCCAACCCAGCACCGCCGCCATCCGGTACGCGGCGCTGCCGCGCGGCACCGCGTGCCCACCCATCACGCCCACCACTGACTGCGGCCCGTGCACGGCCAGCCACGCCCGGGTCGCGTCGGCGAGCGCGTTGTCCACGCCGTGGTCGTGCAGCCGCTGACCGAGCGCCTCGCGGACGTCCGGCAGCGCGCCGCCGTGCGCCCGGAAGTGCGCGTACACCCGGGTGTCGTACATCTCGGCGAACCCGCCCTCGGCGAAGCCGGCGGCCAGGTCGTCGGCGGTGTAGAGGTGCGACGGCTGGGTCGGGTAGGGCAGCCCGGAGAACGGCGGCACGACGTTGGCGCCCCGGCGGACCAGGTCCGCGCCCACCTCACGGTCGGCGAACCGGCAGCCCACGAAGAGCGTGCCGGCGACGTCGACGTCGCGCAGGTCCGGAACCGGATCCAGGTCGAGGCGGAGACCCTGCACGGTCAGGCCGGCGAGGGTCCCCCCGGCCAGCCGGTGATCGAACTCGGTCCGGGTCTGGACCTCGTCGACGTGGGGCGCGTGCGGCTCGATGACGTCCGCGGGTGGTGGGGTCGGCACCAGATCATCCTGCCCCGGCCGGGCAACCTCGCAAACCCGGGCGGTACGGACAGGAGCCCGGCGGGTGCGCCGCCGGGCTCCTGCGTAACCGGTCCTGGGGAGGCTCCGGACCTGTAGTTGTAGTGCAAGAACCACCGCGGCGGCATGGGCCGCGGGTACGTGTGGTCCCGCCGAGGCGTGACGAAACCCTCAGCCGTTCAGCCGACCGGCCGGCGGGCCCCCCTCGCGCGCGCCAGGGCGAAGCGGGTTGAATGGGGCGATGCAGAACCTGTTGCCAGAGCCACCGGCCACGCTGCTCCCGGTTTCCGAGGAGGCCGACGCCGCGCTCGCCGCCGCGGTCGAGCAGGGCACCGAAGAGGCGTACGCCGAGGTCGCAGCCCGCTTCCCGACCTACAGTGCGGCCTGGGCGTCGCTGGCCGGCCGCGCGCTCGCCGCGGGCCAGGTCGTCCCGGCGTACGCGTACGCCCGCACCGGCTACCACCGGGGCCTGGACCAGCTGCGCCGCAGCGGCTGGAAGGGACACGGCCCGGTGCCCTGGTCGCACGCGCCCAACCAGGGCTTCCTCCGCTGCCTCTACGTGCTCTCCCGGGCCGCCGGTGAGATCGGCGAGGCGGACGAGGCGGCCCGCTGCGCCCAGTTCCTCCGCGACTGCGACCCGGCCGCCGGGGACGCGCTGGCCAGCGACTGATCCGTCCCGCGACGGCCGGCCCGGACCCGGGCCGGCCGTCGCGTCGTCCTACAGCCCTTCCGCCACCGACGCGGCGATCTTCAGCCAGGCGTCGCGGGTGGCGGCCGAGAGTTGGCCGTAGCGCAACGGCTCGCCGGTGTCGATGAGCCGCTCGTACGGCGCCAGCAGCACCGCCCGGGTGCGGGCGGCGAAGTGGGCCTGGATGGCCGGCAGGTCGATCTCCTTGCGCGACGGTGGCATCGACACCACCGTGACCGCCTGCCGGACCAGCCGCTGCCGGCCGCTCTGCTCCAGGTGGTCCAGCATCCGGGCGGCGGTCTCGGCCGAGTCGTTCCGCGCCGACATGGTGACCACCAACTGGTCGGTGGCGTCCATGGCGGCCTGCCAGTTCTGCGCCCGGACATTGTTCCCGGTGTCCACGAAGATCAGCTTGTAGAAGCGGCTGACCACGTCCCGGATCTCGGCGAACGCGGCGGCGGTCAGCATCTCACCGCCGGTCGCCGACTCGTCCGAGGCGAGCACGTCGAACATCCCCTCGCCCTGCGAGCGGACGTACTGCGACAGGTCGCCGACGCGTCCCTGCGCACCCTGGAACTGGCCCAGGTCGCGCAGCATGTCACGCACCGTACGGGCGTGGAAGTCCTGCTGGGCCCGCATGCCGAGGGTGCCCTGGGTCTCGTTGTTGTCCCAGGCCAGCACGTACCCGCCGCGCTTCTGGCCGAACGTCATGGCGAGCAGCAGGATGGCCACCGTCTTGCCGGCGCCGCCCTTCGGGTTGACCACCGTCACCTGGCGCAGCCCGCCGAAGTTGCGGCGGACCATCTCGATGTCGCGCTTCATCTCCTGCTCGTGCCGGCCGGGCGCGAGCCGGACCAGCCCGATCCGGTTCACCACCGCGCGGACGCCCATGGTGGCCACCGGGTCGACCGGCCGGACCTGACGCCGCCGGGCGAAGTCCTCCGCCGTCGGCGGCACCACCTGCGGCGCCGGCCAGCCCTGCTCCGGGTACACCCCGGGCGGCACGGCCGGCTGACGTGCCGTCCCGGGCAGCGGCGGGTACGCCGTCCCGGTCGCCGGCGGCCCGGCCGCCCGCGGGTACGCCGCCCCGACTGCCGGTGGGCCGGGCACCGGCGGGTACGCCGTCCCGGTCGCCGGTGGGCCGGACGTCGGCGGCTGCGCCGGCTGTGCCGGCACACCCGGTTGCGGCATCCCGGCCGGTGGCGGCACCCCGGCCTGGGCCGACCTGACCGCCTGTGGCGGTACGCCGCCGTGTGGCGATGCTCCCGCCTGGGCCGGCTCGCCGGCCGGGGACGGTCCGCTCGCCGCCTGTGGCGTTCCCGGCTGCGGCGGCGGCCATCCCGGCGGGTACCAACCCGGCTGGCCGGGCTGCGGCGGGTAGGTGACCGGCGGGTAGACCGTGCCGGTGCCGGTGCCGGTGCCGGTGCCCTGCGGCTGCGGCGGCTGCGGCACGGGCACGCCCGGCGACGGCGGGAACGGGCCGAGCCGGGGTGGCGACTCCTCGACCGGTCCGCCCGGCCCGACCGCCGGCTGCGGACCGTCCACGGGTGCCGAACCGACCGGAGCGGTGGCGGCCTCGACGGTGGCGCGCTGCGGTGGCTGCGCCCACGGTGACGTGGTCCGGCCGTTCGCCGGAGCGTCACCGCCACCGTTCACCCACGTGGGGATCGGGGTTGGACCGGCGTCGTCCACGGGCGCGGCGATGGCCCCGGGGCCGGTCGCCGGGGCAGCGGGTTGGTCGTGCAGCGTCGCCGGCCGGTACGGATGCGCCGCCGGCCCGGCTCGATCGACGTCGGCTGTCGAGGCTGCCCACGCCGGAGCCGGCGGTCCACCCCGGCCCGGAACGGCCATCGGCGTGGCCGGTGGCGGCGGGACCGGGAAGGTCTGCGGCGACGGGGTCGGGGTGGCCTGCGGTGGCGGGTCCGGCGTGGCCGGTGGCGACGGGGTCGGGGTGGTCTGTGGCGACGGGACCGGGGTGGCCGGCGGTGGTGGGCTCGGGGCGGCCTGCGGCGACGGAACCGGGGCGTCGGCCGGCGGCAGGGGCCAGGGTGGCACGGCCGGCTGGGCCGGGGCCGCCCACGGCGGCGCGGTGACCACCCCGTCGATCTCCTCGGGCGGCCAGAGCGGCTCGATGTCCCGCTCCGGCACCTGCGGTCGGCCCGGTACGTGGGCCCGGTCGTCGTTCTCGTGCACCACGGTTCCTCCAGATCCCTCCCGCCGAGGATAGGCGGTCCGGCCAGCGGCGTGGCCCGGGCACGGATCGATCAGGGTCAGCCCGTCCAGACCGCCCAGGCGCCCGGCTCGGTCCACCAGGACCGTTTCCGGCTCAGTTCACCCTCGACGCCGTCGTCGAGGAAGGGCACCCGATCGTCCCGGGGCACGACCGCCACGGCCCGGCCCCGGGCCCGGCGTACCTCGAGCCGGACCCTCTTCCGGCCCAACGCGGATCGGGTGACCACGGGCACGGCCACGCCCACCGCGATCCGGCCGTCGGTCGGATCGGGATCGGCCAGCAGCTCCACCTCGCCGAGGCGTGCGTACCCGCCGGCGTTGCCGATCGCGCACGCGGTGATCGGCTCGGTGCCGTCGCTGAGCACCGCGCCGTCGACCTCGACACGGGCCCGCCAGTGCAGTGGCCGCCCGGCGTCGTCGGCGGCGCCGAGCAGCGCGCCGTCGAGCGTCACCGAGCCGCCGTCGTTGCGCAGCAGGTCCAGTCGGCGTGCCGTGCCGTCCAGCACCACCGTGGCCACCGCCGCCGGGTCACGCGGCAGCCCGAGCTGCGCGGCCAGGTCCCGCGCCGTCCCGGCCCGGGCCGGATCGAGCGGGAGTACGCCGACCGGGGGCAGGTCGGGCAGCGTGCGGTCCTCGGCGAGGTCGGCGGGGCGGCGGCTGGGCGGCGGAGCGTACCGGCGGACCAGCCGACGCAGCACGGCGCGCAACTGACCGTCACTGGCCGTGGCGACGATCAGCCGGGTCTTGCCGTCCGGGTCCGGCCAGGTGAGGCCGTCGGGGCGGGGCGGGCCGTCGAGGCGGGCCAGCACCTCGTCGATCTCCGCATCCGACCGGGCGGTCACCGTGGTCACCCGCGCGCCCCGGGCGGTCAGTGCGTCCGCGCAGGCCAGCACCGGTACGCGCGGCGTCTCGCAGCGGTCCTCGCCGGCTGCCTCGACGGTCTCGTCCGCGCCACCGCAGCAGGCCCCGCCGCTGCCGCAGCCCGCACCGGGAGCGTCCCGCTCCGAGCCGAGGGTGAGCAGCACCACGTCGTACACGAACGAGCCTCCTGCTTCTCGACGAACCCCTGCCGGTCCCGCCGTCACTACTTGTTAGCCTGACACCCCGGGCTCGCCGACCGGTCGCCACCTGGCACCCGAGCCTTCTGGAGGCGGAGAAGATGCCAGCGATCGTGCTCCTCGGCGCCCAATGGGGCGACGAGGGCAAGGGCAAGGTTACCGACCTGCTGGGTGAGCGGGTCGACTACGTCGTGCGCTACTCCGGCGGGAACAACGCCGGCCACACCGTGATCACGCCGGACGGCCAGAAGTACGCGCTGCACCTGATGCCGTCCGGCGCGCTCTCGCCGAGCGCGATGATCGTCATCGGCAACGGCGTGGTGGTCGATCCGAAGGTGCTGCTGCAGGAGATCGACGGGCTCGCCGAGCGCGGCGTCGACGTCTCCCGGCTGCGCATCTCCGGCGACGCGCACCTGATCATGCCGCACCACCGGGCGTTGGACCGGGTGGTCGAGCGCTACCTGGGCAGCTCCCGGATCGGCACCACCGGTCGGGGCATCGGCCCGGCGTACGGCGACAAGGTCGCCCGGATGGGCATCCGGCTCCAGGATCTGCTCGACCCGGGCATCCTGCGCAAGAAGCTGGAGCTGGCGCTCCGGGAGAAGAACCAGACGCTGTTCAAGGTCTACAACCGCAAGGCGATCGACGTCGACGAGACCGTCGAGGAGTACCTCGCGTACGCCGAGCGGCTGCGGCCGTACATCGCCGAGACCCGGGTGATGCTCTGGGACGCGCTCGACCGCGGCGAGACCGTGCTGCTGGAGGGCGCCCAGGCCACCATGCTCGACATGGACCACGGCACGTATCCGTTCGTCACCTCGTCGAACCCGACCGCCGGTGGGGCGTGCGTGGGCGCCGGCATCCCGCCGACCGCGATCACCAAGGTCATCGCGGTGAGCAAGGCGTACACCACCCGGGTCGGCTCCGGCCCGTTCCCGACCGAGCTGTTCGACGACAACGGGCAGCACCTGCGCAAGGTCGGCCACGAGTACGGCACCACCACCGGTCGGGAGCGCCGGTGCGGCTGGTTCGACGCGGTGGTGGCCCGGTACGCCTGCCGCCTGAACGGCGTCACCGACCTGGTGGTGACCAAGCTGGACGTGTTGACCGGGCTGCCCAAGGTGCCGATCTGCGTCGGCTACGACATCAACGGCGAGCGTTTCGACGACATGCCGATGACGCAGACCGACTTCCACCACGCCACGCCGATCTACGAAGAGCTCGACGGCTGGTGGGAGGACATCACCAAGGCGAGGACCGAGGACGAGCTCCCCGAGAACGCCCGCCGCTACATCGCCCGCATCGAGGAGCTGACCAACACCCGGGTGAGCGTCGTAGGCGTAGGCCCCGGCCGCGAGGAAAACGTCCTCCGCCACCCCCTCCTCCCCTAACTCGAAAATCGACCGTGACTTGACGTGCGGCAGCATCCCGCGTCGCGAAGCGGCGCGGGATGGGTCTTGTGGGGTGGTGCGTTAGGCGGCGAGGTCGAGGGTGACGCGGTAGCCGAGGGCTTC
>NZ_PYPS01000061.1 GCF_003027925.1 Micromonospora sp. RP3T | reverse complement strand
GGGAGTCGTGGGTGGGGGCGGTGGACCGGGGGGCGGGGTCGGGTCGGGGGGCGGGGTCGGACAGGGCGGCGGCGAGGGCCGGGAAGCGGTCCTCGCGGCCGTGCACCAGCGCGCCGAACGCCGCCTCCCGGCCGGACCCGGGCGGGAGGCCGGCCAGGTTGCGGGCGTGCCCGACCAGCAGCGTGGCCACGTCGAGCCGCTCGGACGCGGTGAGCCCGGTGCCGGCGAGCGCGGCGACGACGCGCTCCACCCAGGCCAGCTCGTTCGGGCCGGGCAGCCGCGCGCCGACGGCTGCCGCCTGCGCCCAGGGATGCCGGCGGAACCGCTCGACCAGCCGCCGGGTCCAGTCGTCGAGCTGCCCGCGCCAGCCCGCCCCGACCGGCGCCGGAACACCGGGCGCGGCCCGGTCGGGGCCCAGGGCCGGCGTCGGCTCACCCCGCGCCCCCGGCGCCGGAACGTCGGGTGCGGCCGGGTCGACGGCCGGGGCCGGGGGCGGCTCGCCCAGCGCCGCGTCCAGCATCAGGGCGACCAGCTCGGCCCGGCCCGGCACGTAGCGGTAGAGCGCCATCTTGGTCACCGCCAGCGACTCGGCGACCCGCTGCATGGTCAGCCCGTCGAGCCCGTCCGCGTCGGCGACGGCGATGCCGGCGCGGGCCACGACAGCGGGTGAGAGCGTGGGACGCGGCCCGCGCCGGGGCCCGACGGGCGCGCCCCAGAGCAACTCGAACAGCCGCTTCTTGTCGACCTCACCGGTCCCCACGAGTTCATCCTCCCCGGCATCCGTCCGTCAGCGGAGAAGATACGGCCCGGGAGCCGGGCCAGCCCGGGGTGGCCCGGACCCGGCCGGCGGCGTCCACCAGCAGGGCCGCGTACCCGTCCAGGGTGGCCAGCCAGTCCAGCGCGTCCGCGCCGCGGGCGACGGCCGCGGTCGCGTACACGTCGGCCCAGAGCAGGTCGGGACCGACCACGGTGACCGACCTGACCGCCTCGGCCGGCCGCCCGGCGCGCGGGTCGGTGATGTGCGCGCCGCGCCGCGCGGTGCCGGAGGTGGCGACCGCGCCGGCGGCCCGCTCGACCACGTCGAGCACCAGGTCCGGACGGTCGGGGTCCTCGATCCCGATCCGCCAGGCCGGCCGGCCCGGCCCGGCCCGCAGCAGCACGTCCCCGCCGGCGTTCAGGCACAGGTCGTGGTCGGTCAGGTCGGTCAGGTGCCGGGCGGCCCGTTCCACCGCCCAGCCCTTGACCAGGCCGGACGGGTCGTAGCCGGTGCCGCCCCCGGGCAGCGGCAGGCGGCGGGCGTCGAACCAGCCGCCGGTCCGTACGCGGGCCGTCTCGCAGAGCCCGGCCACCTCGCGCACCAGCGGGTCGGCGGTGGCCGCCGGACCGGGCGGCGCACCGCGCAGGCGGCCCAGCACGCTGTCCGGCCGGTACGTGCTGAACACCGCGTCGACCGCGCGCAGCTCGGCGAAGAGCCGGGCCACCCGCTCCTCGACCGTCCCGGTACGCACCCGCGGGCCGCGCAGGTGCACGCTGACCGGCAGCCCCATCACCTGCGCCACCCAGGCCCGCCGGTCGCTCATCCGAGGTGCGCCGCGTCGATGGCGGACTGGAGCGACTCCCGGTAGCCGTCGCTGGTGACGGTGGCTCCGGAGACGCTGTCGATCCGGGCGCTCTGCGCCGCGAGCGCCTCCTGCCGCAGGATCGGCACCGCGTAGTCGTTGATCTCCTGGTCCCGCCGGTTACCGTCGGGCACCTGCACGGCGGTGACGTCGGTGATCTTCCCGCCGGAGACGGTGATCTTCACCTGCACCGGCCCCCACCGGGTCTGCGCCACGGAGCCGGTGGCCGTGCCGCTGTCGTCGCCGCCGCTGCCGCTGTCGCCGCCGCTGCCGCTGTCGCCGCCGCTGCCGCTGTCGCCGCCGCTGCCGCTGTCGCCGCCGCTACCGGTGCCGCCGTCGGTGGTGGCGCCGCCGGCGGACGGGTCGGCGCCGGTGCCGCCGTCCGTGCCGCTCCACGAGCCGCCACCCGGGTCGGTCCCGGCCGCGACCGACCCGGTCTCCCCGGCGCCCATGGTGCTGGTCCGGTAGCTGAACAGCAGCACCACCGCGGCCACGGTGGACAGCAGCCAGATGGTGATCCGTCGCACGGATCCTCCCTTCGCGCCTGTCACCAGGCGAAACGTTCGTGATGGACGTGCGCGTCGGGCACTCCGGCCGCGCGGGTCGCGGCGCGGACGGCGTCGACCCAGCCGTCCGGGCCGCAGAGGAAGACGTCGTGTTCGGCCACGTCGGGGGAGAGCCGGCGCAACGCCTCGGCCTCGGCGAGCCCCTCGGCGTACGCCGGCAGCCAGGACGGCCGCGCCGCCCGGGGGCCGACCAGGTGGTGCACCACCAGCCCGCGCTCCGCGACGAGCCGGTCCAGCTCGGCGGCGAAGGCCAGGTCCTCCCCGGTACGCGCGCGGTAGGCGAGCACCGCCTGCCCCGGCGCGTACGGCAGCTCCCAGAGCAACGCCAGCAGCGGGGTGAGGCCGACGCCGCAGGCCAGCATGGTGATCCCGCCGCCCCGCCAGTGCTGCCCGGTGAGCCGCCCGTACGGCCCCTCGATCAGCACCCGGGTGCCGGGGCGCAGGGCGGACACCCGGGCGCTGTCGTCGCCCAGGTCCTTGACCGTGATCCGCATCAGGTCGCCGCGCGGCGGCGCGGACAGCGAGTACGGGTGGGCCCGGGACCAGCCCGGCCCGTCCAGGAACCGCCAGAGCAGGAACTGCCCGGCCCGGACCGGCAGCCGGTGCAGGTCCCGCCCGCGCAACCAGACCGAGGTGACCCCGGGGGCCTCGGGTACCACCGCGGCCACCTCGATCCGGTGCCGCAGCGAGCGCCAGGCCGGCAGGCCGAGCCGCCAGATCAGCACGCTGGCCAGCGCCAGCAGGTAGACCGTCCACCAGTAGGCGCGGGCGAGCGGCGAGGCGATGAAGTCGGCGCCGGTCCAGAGCTGGTGCGGCAGCGCCAGCGCGACGCCCAGGTAGGCGTAGAGATGCAGCAGGTGCCAGGACTCGTAGCGCAGCCGCCGTCGGGCCGCGCGGACCGAGGTGACCACCACCAGCACCAGCAGCGCCAGCGCCGCGGTGGCCAACAGCATCCCCGGGTACGTGACGACCAGGTCCCAGGCTTCGGCGAGCACCCCCTGGCGGGCGGTGCCGGCGTACCCGAGGACGGTCAGCAGCACGTGCGCCAGGAGCAGGTGGAACGAGGTGAAACCGGCCAGCCGGTGCCACCGGGCGATCCGGTCCTGGCCGAAGCGACGCTCCAGCAGGGGCACCCGGGCCATCAGCACCACCTGGATCAGCATCAGGTCGGCGCTGACCAGGCCGGTGAGCCGGCCGAGCGAGGTGAGCCCGGGGGCCGCGCCGGCCAGCAGCTCCTGCACGCCACGGTCGGCGGTCCAGAGGGCGGTGACGACCAGCAGGCTGAGCGCCGCGAGGCCGCCGGCGACGTCGGCCCACCAGGCGGGGGCGGCCGGCGGGGTGCGGCGCACCGTGCGCCGGCCGGCCACGGTGGCGGTCACCGGGAGGGCTTTTCGGTACGGCTGACGTTCATGGGGGTAACCCTGGTCCGACGAGTTCCGGGCCGCCTTTGCCGCGGCTGTGCGCCGGCTGGGAATCCGGCCGCCCGCCCGGCGTGTCCGGGCACGTCACACGTTGCGTTTTCGTCGGTGGGGAGGTGTACTGTCAGGGTAGTTAGAACGAGTGTTCGATTGGATCGCGTTTGACGCGGGTCGCGGTTGACCCGCTCCGCACGCGCTCGGGTCGCCCACCCGTTCCCCAGCTCCGGAAGCGGTGTTTCGCGGCGCCGACTTCCGGACAAGGTGCGGCTCCGCGGGCCGCACCGGGCTTCGGACAGTCGCGAGTCCGGGCCCGTCAGGCAGGTCGTCGCCCGCCGCCCACGACCCCCGGGCGGCGGGCGACGGACCCGCCGGCACGCCGGCCGGGTGTGGGTGTGGGGAAGCGTCCACATCCGGCCGGCCGCCACCTTGAGGTGCGTCTTCCTCCGCACCGACCGCTCCGGGCGACCGGGCGACGGTTTCCCCCGTCGCGCGACCGCCCGCCCCGGCCACACGCGGAGGAGAGACCCATGCCGACCAGTCCGGCCCAGGCGCCCACGGTGCCCGCGCACGTGCTGCCGCACCGCACCCCCGCCCAGTTGCTCGCGGTGGCCCGCGAGGGGTTGGCCGAGGCCGCCCGCACCCGCCCCGACGGTCTCCGGTACGCCGCCGCCCACCTCGCGGCGCTGCGCGCCGCCGCCGCCGTGCTGGCCGCCCGGGCCCGGCCCGCGCCCACCCGGCGCAACCGGATCACCAGCGTCTGGGTGCTGCTCGCCACCGTCGCCCCCGAGCTGGACGAGTGGGCCGCCTACTTCGCCGCCGGCGCCGGCAAGCGAGCCGCCGCCGAGGCCGGCATCCCCCGGGTGGTCACCGCCCGGGAGGCCGACGACCTGCTCCGGGCCGCCGAACAGTTCGTGACCGTGGTGGAGACCGCGCTCGGCCGGCCGCACCAGCCGGCACTCGACGGCCTGCCCCGGCCCCTGCACCTCGGCGGCTCCGACACCGCGCCGCGAGCCGGGTCGGCCGCCGCGCCGCGAGCCGGGTCGGCCGCCGCCTGAAGTCGTGGCGTCCGGCCGCCATCGGCGGGACCCGGGGGGCCGGACGCCGCACCACCCGATCCAGCGCACCACATGATCCACAGCACCAACCACGGGCCGGCCCGTGGCGAAAACACGACGGGGGGTTGGTCCGATGGCGGGCCGCATGGTGGTCGGCTCCGCCGCCCTGGCCGAGCTGGTGCGTCCGGCGAGCGCGCCCGACCCGGCCGGTGGCCACCGGGTGCTCCCCGTCCGGGCCGAGCTGACCGGGCTGCTGCCCAACCGTGGGCTGCGACGCGGCAGCACCGTCGCGGTCGGCGTCGGCCGACCTCGGCACAGCGGCGCCACCTCGCTGATCCTCGCGCTGCTCGCCGAGGCGTCCCGGGCCGGCTCGTGGTGCGCCGTGGTCGGCGTGCCCACGTTCGGGGCCGGCGCGGCGGCCGAGGCCGGGATCGCCCTGGACCGGCTCGCCCTGGTGCCCGATCCCGGGCCGGAGTGGCCCACCGTCGTCGCCGCGCTCATCGACGGGGTCGACGTGGTGGTCACCGCCGTGCCGGCCGCGGTCTCCGCCTCGGTCTCCGCCCGGCTGGCCGCCCGGGCCCGGCAACGTGGCAGCGTGCTGGTCCCGTACGGCCGCTGGGACGGCGCGGACGTGACGCTCCAGGTGGTCCGGGGCGTCTGGCAGGGGCTCGGGCCGGGGCGTGGCCGGCTGCGCCGCCGCGAGGTGACCGTCTCGGCCCGGGGCCGGGGCGCCGCCGCCCGGCCCAAGGAGATCAAGGTGTGGCTGCCCGGCGACGAGCTGACCCGGGTGATCCCCCGCTCGGTCGGGTCCGGCGTCCCCGCCGCCCCGGGCCGCCGGCTGCGCGTGGTCGCCCCGGTGGCCGGGCCGTGAGCGCCCCGGCGCGGGCGCTGCTGCTGTGGTGCCCGGACTGGCCCGTCCTCGCCGCCGAGATCGTCGACGGCGTGCCCGCCACCGACCCGGTCGTGGTGCTGCACGCCAACCGGGTGGTGGCCTGCTCCGAGCGGGCCCGGGCCGAGGGGATCCGGCGCGGGCTGCGCCGGCGGGAGGCCCAGGGCCGCTGCCCGCAGGTCACCGTGGTGGACCACGATCCCGGGCGGGACGCACGGGCGTTCGAGCCGGTGGTCGCCGCCGTCGAGGAGGTGGTCGCCGGCGTCGAGGTGATCCGTCCCGGCGCCTGCGCGACCGCCGCCCGGGGGCCGAGCCGCTACCTCGGCGGTGAGGAGGCGGCGGCCGAACGGATCGTCGAGCACGTGGCCCAGAGCTGCGCGGTGGAGAGCCAGGTCGGCATCGCCGACGGGGTCTTCGCGGCCGGCCTGGCCGCCCGGGAGGGGCGGATCGTGCCCCCGGGCGGCACCGCGGCGTTCCTGGCCACCCGGCCGGTCGAGGCGCTCGGCCGGCCCGCCCTGGTCGACCTGCTGCGCCGCCTCGGCGTACGCACCCTCGGTGACTTCGCCGCGCTGCCCGCCGGGGACGTCCTGGCCCGGTTCGGCTTCGACGGGGCGCTGGCACACCGGCTCGCCGCCGGGCGGGACGACCGACCGCTCGCGGTCCGGCAGCCACCCGCCGACCTGACCGTCACCGCCGAGCACGACGAGCCGATCGACCGGGTCGACGCCGCCGCGTTCGCCGCGCGGACGCTGGCCGAGCGACTGCACGAGCGGCTCGCCGCGTACGGGCTGGCCTGCACCCGGCTCGGGATCGAGGCGGTCACCGCGCACGGCCAGGAACTGCACCGGGTCTGGCGACACGACGGCCTGCTCACCGCCGCGGCCATCGCCGACCGGGTCCGCTGGCAGCTCGACGGATGGCTCTCCGGCAGCAACGGCCGGGGTGGGGCCCGCCCGGCCCGCCCGACCGCCGGCATCATCCGGCTGCGGCTGGTGCCGGACGGGGTGCTCGCCCAGGCCGGCCTGCAACCGGGGCTGTGGGGGGAGACCGGCGCGGAGCGGGAGCGGGCGCACCGCGCGTTGAACCGGGTGCAGGGCATCCTCGGCCCCGAGGCGGTGGTCACCGCCGTCCTGGGCGGGGGGCGCTCCCCGGCCGACCAGGTGCGTCTGGTCCCGTGGGGGGACGAGCGGGTGCCCGCCCGTCCCGGCCCGCCACCCCTGCCGGCCCTCCCGCCGCCGGGTGCCGCGTCATCCGTCCCGTCCACGGTGCCGGAGCCGTCCGTCGTGTCGGCCCCGGCCGTCCTGTCGATCCCGGCTCCGGGCCTCGTGCCGGTCCCGTCCGCCGGTCCGGACCGGTCCGTTCCGCCCGTCGGTCCGGTTCCGTCCGTCGGTCCGGTTCCGTCCGCCGGTCCGGTTCCGTCCGCCGGTCCGGTGCCGGTCGCCGTTCCGCCCGTCGGTCCGGTTGCGTCCGCCGAGTCGGCCTCCGCGCCGGACGGGTCCGCCGATTCGGGCCGGGTGGCGCGGGCCGGTCGCGGGGCCGGCCGGGCCAGGGCGGTGCCCGAGCCGCCGTGGCCGGGGCGGATCCCGCCGCCGGCGCCGGCCGTGGTGCTGCCCACCCCGCTGGCGGCCGAGGTGCACGACGCGACGGGTGAACCGGTCGTGGTGAGCGCTCGGCTGGCGGTCAGCGCGGCGCCGGCCCGGCTGACCGTGGGCACCGGTCGGTCGGCCGAGATCACCGGATGGGTCGGCCCGTGGCCGGTGGACGAGCGCTGGTGGGCGCCGGCCGAGGCGCGTCGCCGGGCGCGGTTCCAGGTCTGCCTGGTCGACGGTACGGCCCTGCTGCTCGCCGTCGAGGGCGGGCAGTGGCTGGTGGAGGCCATCTATGACTGAGCGGCCCGCCCCGGCCCGGTGGCGAGCCGACGTGCCGGGGCGGCTTCCGCTCGCCGGAGGCTACGAACTTGATGGCGTAAACGGATCGCGGCGCCCGGCTGCTGCCGTGCCTGCCGTCGCTGTCGCCCTGGCGGCTGCTCCCGCTGTCGCCGTGACTCGTCCGTGCCATCAAGTTCGTAGGCAATCGTGGGTCGGCCTTCGGGTCGGCACGGGAGATCTTGGAAGACGCCGGCCCTCCGGGGGGCCGGCGTCTTCCAAGATCTCGGCAGGCAGCGGGCGAGGGAGCGTGGGGTGAGCTTCCACAACCCGAAGATGCCCTGGACGGCGCTGGAGCGGGTGCTCTCCGGGCGGGCGAACGGTGAGGATGCCCGGGGCGAGCGGCACCTGCACGTGGTAGACCCGCTCGCGGTCGACGCCGACGGCGGTGACGGCCCGGCCTGGAGCCGCAGCCGTGCGGAGTACCGGCCGCCGGAGCTGACCCGCCCGGACGGCATGGTGCCCTACGCCGAGCTGCACGCGCACTCCAACTTCAGTTTCCTCGACGGCGCCAGCCATCCCGAGGAGATGGCCGAGGAGGCGGCCCGGCTGGGGCTCACCGCGCTCGCCGTCACCGACCACGACGGCTTCTACGGCGTGGTGCGCTTCGCCGAGGCGGCCCGCGCGCTGCGGCTGCCGACGATCTTCGGGGCGGAGCTGTCGCTCGGGCTGCCCGGCCCGCAGAACGGCGAACCCGACCCGCTCGGTCGGCACCTGCTGGTGCTCGCGCACGGCCACGAGGGGTACGCGCGCCTCGCCGCCACCATCTCCCGGGCCCAGTTGCGCGGCGGGGAGAAGGGCCGCCCGGTCTACGGCGAGCTGGAACAGATCGCCGCCGAGTTGAGGGACCACGTGCTGGTGCTCACCGGCTGCCGCAAGGGGCACGTGCCGGCCGCGCTGCTCACCGACGGGGTCGACGCGGCGGCCCGGGAACTGGACCGGCTGACCGCGTTGTTCGGCGCGGAGACGGTGGCGGTGGAGCTGACCGACCACGGCCACCCGGTCGACGCCGACCGCAACGACGCGCTGGCCGAGCTGGCCGCCGCCGCCGGGCTGCCCACCGTGGCCACCAACAACGTGCACTACGCCACGCCGGGGCGACGTCGGCTGGCCACCACCCTGGCGGCGGTCCGGGCCCGGCGCAGCCTCGACGAGATCGACGGTTGGCTGCCCGCCGCGGCCACCGCCCACCTGCGCAGCGGCGCGGAGATGGCGACGCGGTTCGCCGCGTACCCGGGGGCGGTGGCGCGGGCCGCCGAGTTCGGCGCGGAACTCGCGTTCGACCTGCACCTGGTCGCGCCGCACCTGCCGGCGTACCCGGTGCCGGCCGGGCACACGGAGATGAGCTGGCTGCGGCGGCTGACCATGGACGGCGCCCGGGAGCGCTACGGCCCGCCCGAGGCGCACCCGGAGGCTTACGCGCAGCTGGAGCACGAGCTGCGGATGATCGACGAGCTGGGCTTCCCCGGCTACTTCCTGGTGGTCTACGACATCGTCACGTTCTGCCGGCAGCAGGACATCTACTGCCAGGGGCGGGGCTCGGCGGCCAACTCGGCGGTCTGCTACGCCCTGCGCATCACCAACGTGGACGCGGTCCGGCACCGGCTGCTGTTCGAGCGGTTCCTCGCCCCGGAACGGGACGGCCCGCCCGACATCGACGTGGACATCGAGTCCGACCGGCGGGAGGAGGTGATCCAGCACGTCTACGCCCGCTACGGTCGGGAGCACACCGCCCAGGTCGCCAACGTCATCTCGTACCGGCCCCGGTCGGCGGTGCGGGACGTGGCGAAGGCGTTCGGCTTCTCACCCGGCCAGCAGGACGCCTGGAGCAAGCAGATCGACAGGTGGGGCTCGGTCGCCGCGGTCGACGTGGCGGACATTCCCGACCAGGTGGTCGCGTACGCGAACGAGTTGGCCGGCGGCTCGGGGAGGTGGGCGGGGTTCCCCCGGCACCTGGGCATCCACTCCGGCGGCATGGTCATCTGCGACCGGCCGGTGATCGAGGTGTGCCCGGTGGAGTGGGGCCGGATGCCCGGCCGCAGCGTGCTCCAGTGGGACAAGGACGACTGCGCCGCGGTCGGCCTGGTCAAGTTCGACCTGCTCGGCCTCGGCATGCTGTCCGCGCTGCACTACGGCTACGACATGATCGGGATGAGCCTGGACCTGGGCGGGATGACGCTCGACGACCCCGAGGTCTACGACATGCTCTGCCGGGCCGACTCGGTCGGCGTGTTCCAGGTGGAGAGCCGGGCCCAGATGGCCACGCTGCCCCGGCTCAAGCCCCGCGAGTTCTACGACCTGGTGGTGGAGGTGGCGCTGATCCGGCCCGGCCCGATCCAGGGCGGCTCGGTGCACCCGTACATCCGGCGCAAGAACGGCCAGGAGCCGGTCACGTACGCGCACCCGCTGATGCGCAACGCGTTGGAGAAGACGCTCGGTGTGCCGCTGTTCCAGGAGCAGCTCATGCAGCTCGCCATCGATCTGGCCGGCTTCGACGCGGCCGGCGCGGACCAGTTGCGCCGGGCCATGGGCGCGAAACGCTCGGTGGAGCGGATGGCCCGGATCGCCGACCGGCTCTACGCCGGGATGGCCGAGCGGGGCATCACCGGTGAGCTGGCCGACGACGTCTACCGCAAGCTCACCGCGTTCGCCAGCTACGGCTTCCCGGAGAGCCACGCGATGAGCTTCGCGTACCTGGTCTACGCCAGCTCGTGGCTGAAGCGCTACCACCCGGGCCCGTTCCTGGCCGCGCTGCTCAACGCGCAGCCGATGGGCTTCTACTCGCCGCAGACGCTGGCCGACGACGCCCGCCGGCACGGGGTGGAGGTGCGCCGGCCGGACATCAACGCCAGCGGTGCCAAGGCGGTGCTGGAGTCCACGCCGGAGACCCGGTGGGGGAGCCTGCCGGGGGAGCCGCCGCACGCCTGGGGTCTGGGCGGCCCGGCGGTCCGGCTGGGGCTGGGCAGCGTCCGTACCCTCGGCGACGACGCGGCCGAGCGGATCGAGGCGGAGCGGGCCGCGCACGGGTCGTACCGGGACATGCCGGACCTTGCCCGGCGGACCGGTCTGACCGCCGCGCAGCTGGAGGCGCTGGCCACCGCGGACGCGTTCGCCTGCTTCGGGCTGACCCGGCGGCAGGCGCTCTGGGCCGCCGGCGCGGCGGCCCAGGACCGGCCCGGTCGGCTGCCCGGCACGGTGACCGGCGCGGACCCGCCCACGCTGCCCGGCATGGCGGCGGTGGACCGGCTGGTCGCCGACGTCTGGGCCACCGGCCTGTCCCCGGAGAGCCACCCGGCCCGGTTCATCCGGGGCCGGCTGGACGCGTTGGGCGCGGTGCCGATCGCCCGCCTCGGCCAGGTGCCGCCCGGGCAGCGGATCCGGGTCGGCGGAATCGTCACCCACCGGCAACGGCCGGCGACCGCCGGCGGGGTCACGTTCCTCAACCTGGAGGACGAGACCGGCATGCTCAACGTCACGTGTTCGCCGGGGCTGTGGCAGCGCTACCGTCGAATCGCCCGCACCAGCGGCGCGCTGGTGGTGCGGGGCCGGTTGCAGCGGCACGAGGGCGTCACGAACCTCACCGCGGACCGGCTGGACGCGATCGAGCCGCCCGTCACGCCGGCGTCCCGGGATTTCCGTTGACCGCAGTGATCCACATTACGGTTTCCCGGGGCCGGACACGGGAGACTCCCGGACACGGGTGGGCAGAGCGGCCCACCCGGGTATGGGGGATGAACCAGATGACCTTTCACAGCACGTACCCCGGTGGCGTGGCCAACGTCCGACGGACCCGGCTCGGCGCCGGGTGGGCGCCCACCCACGAGATCGAGCCGCGCGAGCACCAGGTGACCGACGGCCCGGTGGCCAACGCCCAGCGCTCCCGCGCCGAGGAGGACCCGGCCGGCGGCGGCGAGTCCTGACCCCTAGGCTCGGCGGGGTGGAGCAGACCCGAACCCTCACTCCCCGCACCGCCGTGATCTGGTCGGTGCTCCGGGCCGAGCTGAGCCGGCGGGCCGACGAACGGCTCGCCGTGCTCGACGTCGGCGGCGGGACCGGCGGCTTCGCCGTCCCGCTCGCCGAGGCCGGCCACCGGGTCACCGTGGTCGACGCCAGCCCTGACGCGCTCGCCGCGCTGACCCGCCGGGCCGCCGAGGCCGGGGTCGCCGATCGGGTACGCGCGACGCAGGGCGACGCCGACGCGCTCGCCGGGTTGGTCGAACCGGCCTCGGTGGACCTGGTGCTCTGCCACTCCGTCCTGGAGGTGGTCGACGACCCGCAGCCGGTGACGGCGGCGCTGGTCGCCGCGCTGCGTCCCGGCGGCGCGGCCAGCGTGCTGGTCGCCGCGCGGGCCGCCGCGGTGCTCGGCCGGGCGATGAACGGGCAGCTCGACGCCGCCGCCGCGCTCGCCGCCGACCCGGACGGCACCGCCGGGGGCCGGGACACGCTGCGCCGCCGCTACGACGCCGACGGCGCGACCGCGCTGCTCACCGCCGCCGGGCTCGTCGTCGAGGAGATCCACGGCGTACGCGTGCTCGCCGACCTGTTGCCGGCCGCCGTGGCCGACGGTCAGCCGGCCGCCCTGGTGGAGTTGGAACGGGCCCTGGCCGGTCGGTCGCCGTACCGGGACCTGGCCGCCCAACTGCACCTGTTCGCCCGCCGCCCGGCATGACCGGCCCGGTCCCGGCCCCACTGGACCGGGTCGCGCCCCGTTACGACGGCGGCTGCCTGGTCGACGTGCTGCCCAGCGCGTTGTCGCTGTTCGGCGTGCCCGGCGCGGTCGACCGGCTCGACCTGACGCCCCGGCTCGCCGGGGTCCGCCGGCTCGCCGTGCTGCTCGTCGACGGCCTCGGCTGGCACCAGATCCCCACCGCCGCCCGGTACGCGCCGACGCTGGCCGGGCTGGCCGCCACCACCGGCACGCCGCTCACCGTGGGTTTCCCCTCCACCACCCCGACCAGCCTGGTCGGCCTCGGCACCGGCGCCCCGTCGGGCGCGCACGGCGTGCTCGGCTTCACGGTCCGGGTGCCCGGCACCGACCGGGTGCTGACCCACGTCGACTGGGCCGGCGACCCCGACCCGGTCCGCTGGCAACCGGTCCCCACCTGGTACGAGCGGGCCCGCGCCGCCGGCGTGGCGGTGACCGTGGTGAGTCGCCCCGAGTTCGCCGGCAGTGGCCTGACGCTGGCCGCCAACCGGGGCGGCGACTACCGGGGCGCGGCCGGGATCGACGCGCTCGCCGCCCGGATGCTCACCGCGCTGGCTGCCGGCGCAGGGCCCACGCTGGTCTCCGGCTACCACCCCGACCTGGACCGGCACGGGCACCTCAGCGGCGTCGACTCCGGGCCCTGGCGGACGGCGGCCACCGAGGTGGACGCGCTGCTGGCCCGCCTGCTGGACGGGTTGCCGCCGGACGCCGCGCTGCTGGTCACCGCCGACCACGGCCAGCTCGACATTCCCGTCGGGCACCGGATCGACCTGGACGCCGATCCCCGGCTACGGGCCGGGGTGCGGGTGGTGGCCGGCGAGCCCCGGGTCCGTTACCTGCACGTCGAGCCGGGCGCCGAGGCCGACGTGGTGGCCGCCTGGCGTGGGGTGCTGGGCGGGGCGGCCGACGTGCTGACCCGGGCGGAGGCGGTGGCCACCGGCTGGTTCGGGCCGGTGCCGGAGGCGCACCTGGCCCGGATCGGTGACGTGGTGGTGGTCTGCCGGGACACGTACGCGGTGGTCGCCACCCGGTCCGAGCCGCCGATGGTGTCGCGGCTGGTGGCGTACCACGGCGCGGACACCGCCGCGGAGATGACCGTCCCGCTGTTGGTGGTCCGGGGCTGACCGGTCCGGCCGCGCCCGGCCGGACGGGGCTGACCGGTGGGGTTGTCGGACCGGCGGGCTAGCCTGCGGGGCATGGGCCGCAGCCAGTCGTTGCCCCGGGGCGGCGGTGACCCGCGCTTCGGGCCGGACGCCGACGATACCGGCTGTTCCATCCTGCACGTCGACATGGACGCGTTCTTCGCCTCGGTGGAGGTGCGTCGCCGCCCCGAGCTGCGTGGCCGGCCGGTGGTGGTGGGCGGCGTCGGGCCACGCGGCGTGGTCAGCTCCGCCAGCTACGAGGCCCGGGAGTTCGGGGTCCGCAGCGCGATGCCCACCGCCCGGGCCCGGGCGCTCTGTCCGGGCGCGGTCTACCTGCCGCCCGACTTCACCGCCTACTCGGCCGCGTCCCGGGCGGTCATGCAGATCTTCCGGGACGTCACCCCGCTGGTCGAGCCGCTCTCCCTGGACGAGGCGTTCCTCGACGTGGCAGGTGCCCGCCGGCTGTTCGGGCGACCGGCGGCCATCGCCGCGCTGATCCGTCGCCGGGTGGCCGACGAGCAGCGGCTGACCTGCTCGGTCGGGGTGGGGCCGACGAAGTTCGTGGCCAAGCTGGGCTCCACCCGGGCCAAGCCGGACGGCCTGCTCGTGGTGCCCGCCGACCGGGTGCTGGACTTCCTGCACCCGCTGCCGGTGTCGGCGCTGTGGGGCGTGGGGGAACGCTCGGCGGAGGCGTTGCGCCGGCTCGGCCTGCGTACGGTGCGCGACCTGGCGGAGGCGCCGACCGGTCTGCTGCGCCGGGCGGTGGGCGAGGCGTCCGCGACGCACCTGCACGAGCTGGCCCGGGGGCGGGACCCGCGCGGAGTCTCCCCGGAGCAGGTGGAGAAGTCGATCGGGGCGGAGGTCACGTTCGACACCGACGTCACCGACCCGGTCGAGATCCGGCGCGCGCTGCTCGCCCTGGCCGAGAAGGCGGGCGCCCGGCTGCGGGCCGCCGGTCAGGTGGGTCGCACGGTGTCACTGAAGGTCCGGTTCGCCGATTTCCGCACGATCAGTCGTTCCCGCACGCTCGGCGTGCCGACCGATACCGCACGGGAGATGTTCGACACGGCCTGGGCGCTCTGGCTCGCGCTCGCCCCTGGCGAGGCGGTTCGCCTGGTCGGCGTACGGATGGAGGGGTTGGCCGCGGCGGAGGAGACGCCGCAGCAGCTCACCCTGGGTGCGCCGGAGCGGGGGTGGCGGGAGGCGGAAGCGGCGGCGGACGCGGCGGCCGCCCGTTTCGGGCGGTCCGTCATAGGTCCGGCCAGTCTTCTCGGCCGGCGCGATCCACGACAAGTCGAAAAACCGACCCGGCCGTAGGTCGTCCCGCTTTCCGACGCGCGAGCCCCCTCGTAGACTTGCGGGTAAGCAGCCGGTTGGCTGCCACGGTCTGTCGGCCCGACCGGGCCGACCAACGTGACCGGGGAGGAGTGCCGTGCCGCTCTCGGAGCACGAGCAGCGGCTGTTCGAGCAGATCGAGCGGTCGCTTGCCGAGGATCCCAAGTTCGCCTCGGCCGTGCGCGCCAGCGACCCGCGTTTCCACGCGCGGCGTCGCGTGCTCGTCGCTGCCGGCGTGGTCGTCGCTGGTCTGGCACTGTTGATCTACGGTGCCGTGATCAAGATTCCTGCGGTGGCCGTGGCGGGCTTCGTCGTCATGCTGGCCTCGTTGGGCTACGCGGTGCAGTCGCACCGCCGGTCCCAGTCGCCCGACCTGCACGTGGTGGGCGGCACAACGACAAGTCGGCGTCGTCCCCGTGGCCGCAGTGGCCGCCGGGGCTCCTTCCTCGATCGGATGGAGGACCGCTGGCGGCAGCGCCCGGAGGGCCACCGCTGACCACGCCCCGCCCCTGACCCGGGCGGGGCCGCCACGGACGCTTGCCGGCGGGTGCCGGCAGGCGCATTCGCCGCGCCACCCCACCCCGTGCAGTTGTTCCCCTGATTCACGGAAAGAGTGGTTATCCGGGCCCGGATAACCACTCTTTCCGTGAATCGGCGAGGGGGAGGGGAGGGGGTCAGCGGGCGGGGCGGTTGGCCAGCAGGCGACGTGGGTTCCAGCGCAGCATCCGCTGCCGGGCCTGCCCGGTGACGGTGACCAGGCGGGCCGATCGCTCGGCCAGGGCGTTCTGCCACCGCGCCAGCACCGACGGCGGCAGCACCGCCGCCAGCAGTCGGGTCCGCCGGTCCGCCCGGGCGGCGAGCGCCCCCCGGACCGTCCGCAGGGCCGGCTGCAACTCGGCGTCGGTCAGCGGGTCGCGAGCGTACCGGGCCCGCTCCTCGGCCCGACCCAGCAGCCGTACCCCGGTCACCGCGCCGGCGTCCTCGACCAGGGCCTCCCGGCTCAACCGCTCGGCAGTGGCCCGCGGCGTCTCCGTGCCGTCCACCGGCACATGGAAGTCGACAAGCGTGTCGAGCAGTTCGTCCCAGGCGGCGTGCGCGTCGGCGCGGGCCACCTCGGCGTCCACCCCGACCACCATCTCGGGGCCGCGGCCCCGCTGCCCGGGCACGGCCACCGCGGTGGCCGCCGGCAGGGTCGCCCGGACCCGCCGCCGACGACGCAGCGCGGAGCGGCGCAGGGCCGGCACGGCCAGCAGCGCCAGCAGCGCGAGCGCCCCGGCCAGCCACCACGGCCAGACCCGGTCCTGCCGGGCCGGCCCGTTGTCGCCGACCGCCAGGCCCTGGTCGGCGTCCTTGTCCAGGCGGTCCGGCTCGTTCGGGCCGGCCGACGGGTCGGTCGCGTCGGGCGCGGCGCTGCTGCCCGGCGCGGGGGTGACCTCCTCCGGGGCGTCGGTGTCCGGGGCCCAGGCCGACCGCACCGAACCCGGGATGCTCGCCGCCGGGGTGGCGTCGAACGGCACCCAGCCGATCCCGCCGAAGTAGACCTCGGTCCAGGCGTGCAGGTTCTGGTTGGTCAGCACGTAGGAGCCGTCGCCGCCGTTGCTGCCGTTGGTGAACCCCACCGCCACCCGGGCCGGTACGCCGGCCGCCCGCACCAGCCAGGCCATGGCTGCCGCGTACTGCTGGCAGTAGCCGACCTTGGTGGCCAGGAAGTCGGTGATGTCGTCCCCGCTGCTGCCGGCGCGGGTGGAGAGCGCGTAGGTGAACCCGTTCTCCACCGAGAAGTAGTCGTAGACCGCCCGGACCTTGTCGTAGTCGGTCTGCCGGCCCTTCACCAGTCGTTCGACCAGCCGGTCGACGGCCGGGACCGACGGGGTGACGGTCTGCTGGCGCAGCACCGCGCTGTCCGACGGCAGGGACGGCGCGGCGCGCAGCGCCGCCGGGCTGAACGTCGACCGCACGTAGTCGAAGGAGTAGCGCTTGCCGCGGGCGTTGTCCCGGCTGGAGAAGACGATCTGCTGCTGCGGGTCGTAGCGCCAGTTGCCGGCCAGGTCATCGGTCTTCACCGGCTCGGCGTAGACCGGCATCAGTGGCATGTTCAGGTTCTTCGTCACCTCGACGGTGGCGCGGTAGCGCTGCTGCTCGACCCCGCGGGGCGCGCGCTCGGCCGGGTCGGGCAGGCCGCGGGTGACCGGCTGCCCGCTGGGCACGCGCGCCTGGAATCCACTCGGCCGCAGATCGTCCACCACGCCGAGGCGCAGGTAGAACGGGTTCGGCTCGTTGGTGGTGACCTTGACGAGGTCGAACCGTTCGCTCTGGTTGAGCTGCCCGCTGAGCGCGGCGAACAGGTCGATCCGGCCCGTGCTGCCGCCCTGGCCTGGCCGCCCGTTGCCGTCGCCGGGGCCGGTGCCGAGGTTGTTCATCAGGCCGCCGGTCATCCCGGGCACGGCCAGCGGCAGCGCCACCGCCACCACCACCCCGACCACGGCCAGCCGACGGCCGGCCGCGGCCAGCGGGGACGCCTCCCAGACGTCGACGTCGCGGCCCTCGCCGGTGAACCGGCGACCGAACCGGCGCACCCGGTCGACGTTGTCGGTGACCAGCAGCCACAGGTAACCGGCGGCGCCCACCACGAACGGGGTGGCCGGGACGCTGTCCACGTAGACCGCCACCGGCACCGAGTAGATGGCCAGCATCGGCAGCCCGGCCAGCGCCGGCCGGCGCAGCCCGACCGCGAGCACGTCCACCACCACGGCCACCGCGCCGATGCCGAGCACGGCGAGGAAGAGCAGCGAGTCGACGTCGGGCACCTTGACGCCGTAGCCGCGCATGTCCTGCAACGAGGTCTGGAGCAGGTCGCCGAAGTGGGCGAACGTGGCCGGGGTCGGCACGAACGCGAACGCCTCGGTTTCGCCCGGGAAGACCCACGTCAGGCCCAGCGTCAGGCCGGCCAGCATGGCCAGCAGCTGGCCCCAGAGCGGGGCCCGCCCCAGCCGGGCCAGCGTCGCCGCGCCGGCCACCACAGCGACCACGATGGCCGCCTGGACCAGCCACGTCCAGCGCTCGAAGATCGCGGACAGCGGGGCCGCCGCCAGCAGCGTCGCCGCCGCGGCGACGAAGCCGATGTTGCGATGCGGGATCACCGAACCATCCTTCCGGTCATCGCATGCCTCCGGCGACGGTCTCGGCCAGCGCCGCCCGCAGGGCGAAGCCCTGGGAGCCGCGCCCGGCCTGCGGCCACAGCGCCGGCAGTCGGTTGCCGTGCTCCACCCCGATCACCCGCCAGCCGCTCTGCAGCAGGGCGAGCGCGGCACTGTCGTGGGCCCGCTCCGCCTCGGCCCGTGCCTTCGGCGCCAGGTTCAGCCAGGTGTTGCTGTCGAGCAGGAACGCCACGCAGGTGGCGCCGTTGCCACGCAGCCCGGCCAGCAGCTCCGCCTCGGCGTCGCCGAGCGTGCCGAGCAGCGCGATGATCAGGCCGCCGTCGGCCCGCTGCCGGACCTGCTGCACCAGCGTGGTGATCTCGCCGCGTCGGTCGAGGTGCACCTCGGCGAGGTGGTCGAGGAGCACCCCCTCGCCGCCGGCCTCGGTGGCGCCCACGTCGGCGCCGTTGCCGGTGACCAGGCGCAGCTTGTAGCCGGCCTGGCGCAGGTGCACGGCGATGCTGGCGGCGGCCGAGACGGCCCACTCGAAGCTGGCCGTCGGCCCCTCGCCGCGGTGCCCGGCGGCGCGGGTGTCCAGCACCACCGTCGCCCGGCTCTCCCAGGGCTGCTCCTCGCGGCGCACCATCAACTCGCCGGTGCGCGCGGTCGACTTCCAGTGCACCCGGCGCAGGTCGTCGCCCATCCGGTACTCCCGGGTGGCGGCGTCGTCCTCGCCGTGCACGGCCACCGAGCGGGCCCGGCTGTCGCCGCTGCCGGCGTACTCGCCGGGCAGCCGTACCGCGGGCAGCGGGGTGACCTGGGGGATCACCGTGAGGTGGTCGGTGCTGGGGAACGAGCGGGTCAGCTCGCACAGCCCGAACGGGTCGGTCAGCCGGATCACCAGCGGGCCCACGTCGTAGCGGCCCCGCACGTCGGCCCGGACCGTGTACGCCACGGAGCTGGCCTGGTGCGCGCCGAGCCGTTCCAGCACCACCCGGGGCCGGCTGCCCAGCGCGTAGGGGAGCCGATCCTCCAGCAGCAGCGTGCCGGTGGGCAGCCGGGACAGGTTCTGCAACCGCAGCACCACCCGGGAGCTGGCGCCCACCGGCGCCCGGTGCGGATCGAGCGTGCGGTTGCAGGCCAGCTTGTAGCGGCTGCGGCCGACGTACGCGGCGGCCAGCAGCGGCAGGACGGCGAGCAGGACGGCCACCCGGAGCAGGTCCTTCTCACCGAGGATGGCGGCGGAGAGCGCGGCGGCGACCGCGGCCGCGAGGAAGGATCGCCCGCGGGTGGTCAGCCCGCGCAGCCCGTCGCGCACGTCACGGCCTCCGCGGCTCGTACGGCCCCCGGCCGTTGCCGTTGCCGGTGTTACCGCCGGGCCGGGTGTCGTACGGGGAACGCTGCCGGTCGTGCGGCAACGGCAGGCGGTGCACCAGCTCGGCGACGATCGCGTCGGTGGTGCGCCGGGCCAGTTGCGCGTCAGCGGTCGGGATGATCCGGTGTGCCAGCACCGGCACCGCGAGGGCCTGGAGGTCGTCCGGCAGGACGTAGTCGCGGCCCTCCAGCGCGGCCACCGCGCGGGCGGTGCGCAGCAGTTGCAGCGTGGCCCGCGGGGACGCGCCGAGTCGCAGGTCGGGCGCCTCTCGGGTGGCGGTCACCAGGGCGATCGCGTACTGCTTGACGGCGTCGGCGACGTGCACCTGGCGGACGTGGCCGATCAGCCGCCGCACGGTGGCCGCGTCGGAGACCGGGCGCAGGCCGGACAGCGGGTCGGTGGCGCCGTGTCCGTCCAGCATGGCCAGCTCGGCGTTCGGGTCCGGGTACCCCATCGCGATGCGGGCGGTGAACCGGTCCCGCTGCGCCTCGGGCAGCGGGTAGGTGCCCTCCATCTCGATCGGGTTCTGCGTCGCGATCACCATGAACGGCGTCTGGAGCTGGTAGGTCACCCCGTCGACCGTGACCTGCCGCTCCTCCATGCACTCCAGCAGGGCCGACTGGGTCTTCGGCGACGCCCGGTTGATCTCGTCGCCGACCACCAGGTTGGCGAAGACCGCGCCGGGGCGGAACTCGAAGTCGTGGGTCTCCTGGTTGTAGACGCTGACGCCGGTGACGTCGCTGGGCAGGAGATCGGGGGTGAACTGGATCCGGCGGACCGAGCAGTCGATGGAGCGGGCCAACGCCTTGGCCAGCTTGGTCTTGCCGACGCCGGGAACGTCCTCGATGAGCAGGTGGCCCTCGGCGAGCAGCACCGCCAGGGCGAGCCGGACGGTGGCCGTCTTGCCCTCGATGACCTGCTCGATGTTGGCCACGACGGCCTCACTGGCGGCACGGAACTCGTCGTGCGGCAGCAGACCGCCCACCTCGTCCCAGGTCTGTTGTGTCACGGGCCTCCTCCTCGTCGCCGGAACGGCAGCTCTGTATAGAGCACCTGGACCCGCCGTTGGGTTCGCGACGCCGAGCCTCGTCTGCCGCACGCATCTCACTGGCCTCTCAGGCTAACCATGTTTGCCGGGAACGCCGACTCCCGCAGGTGGTCGGTCGGTTACGCCCGGAATATTCGCCGGACGAGGGACCGGGGTAGACTGCGACCCATGGCCGGAGTCTTCCTGCTTCTTACCGAGCCGTGCTGATGCGCTGAACGCGCGACAGCACGGCCGCCCCTCCTGCGCGAGGGGCTTTTTTGTGCCCGCAGCAGACCTCCACCATCCGATGAGACCGCGCCGAGGAGACGCCATGAGTGAGGCAGCCGCACCGGCCACCGACATTCCCCCGTTCCGATACACCGCCGCCCTGGCCGAGGAGATCGAACACCGCTGGCAGGACACCTGGGAACGGGAGGGCACCTTCCACGCCCCGAATCCGACCGGCCCGCTGGCCGACCCGGGGCACCCTCGAGCCGGCGCCGAGAAGCTGTACGTGCTGGACATGTTCCCGTACCCGTCGGGCGCGGGCCTGCACGTCGGCCACCCGCTGGGCTACATCGGCACCGACTGCTACGCCCGCTACCAGCGGATGGCCGGCCACAACGTGCTGCACGCGATGGGCTTCGACGCGTTCGGCCTGCCGGCCGAGCAGTACGCGGTGCAGACCGGCACCCACCCGCGGACCACCACGCTGGCCAACATCGAGCGGTACAAGGCGCAGCTGCGCCGGCTGGGGCTGGGCCACGACGAGCGGCGCTCGGTCACCACCATCGACACCGAGTTCTACCGCTGGACGCAGTGGATCTTCCTGCAGGTCTACAACTCCTGGTACGACGCGGACGCGCGCCGGGCCCGCCCGGTGGCCGAGCTGATCGCCGAGTTCTCCGGCGGCGCCCGGCCCACCCCGGACGGCCGCCCCTGGGCTGAGCTGACCGTGGCCGAGCGCCGCCGCGTCGTCGACGACCACCGGCTGGCGTACGTCTCGGAGGCGCCGGTGAACTGGTGCCCCGGGCTGGGCACCGTGCTGGCCAACGAGGAGGTCACCGCCGACGGTCGCTCCGAGCGGGGCAACTTCCCGGTCTTCAAGCGCAACCTGAAGCAGTGGATGATGCGGATCACCGCGTACGGCGACCGGCTGCTGGACGACCTGGACACGCTGGACTGGCCCGAGCCGATCAAGCTGATGCAGCGCAACTGGATCGGCCGGTCCACCGGCGCGCACATCGACTTCCCGACCGACGCCGCCGCGGTGCGGGTGTTCACGACCCGGCCGGACACCATCTTCGGCGCCACCTACCTGGTGCTGGCGCCTGAGCACGAGCTGGTCGACGCGCTGGTGCCGGCGGCCTGGCCGGCGGGGACCCGGGACGCCTGGACCGGCGGGCACGCGGGCCCGCGCGAGGCGGTCGAGGCGTACCGCAAGGCCGCCGCCGCCAAGACGGACATGGAGCGGCAGGCTGACAACCGGGAGAAGACGGGCGTCTTCACCGGCGCCTACGCCGACCACCCGGTCACCGGCGCGCCGGTGCCGATCTTCATCGCCGACTACGTGCTGGCCGGCTACGGCACCGGCGCGATCATGGCGGTGCCCGCCGAGGACGAGCGGGACCACGCGTTCGCCGAGGTCTTCGAGCTGCCCGTGGTGCGTACCGTGCAGCCGCCGGAGGGGTTCACCGGCGGGGCGTACACCGGGGACGGGCCGCGGATCAACAGCGCCGCGCCCGCGGCCGGCCTGGACCTGAACGGCCTGGGGCTGGCCGACGCGAAGGCCCGGGCCATCGGCTGGCTGGAGGCCGAGGGGCGCGGCGTCGGCGCGACCACCTGGCGGCTGCGGGACTGGCTGTTCTCCCGGCAGCGCTACTGGGGCGAGCCGTTCCCGATCGTGTACGACGAGACCGGCGCGCCGATCGCGCTGCCGGAGTCGATGCTGCCGGTCGAGCTGCCCGAGGTGGACGACTTCTCGCCGAAGACGTTCGACCCGGAGGACGCCGCCAGCAACCCGGAGACCCCGCTGTCGCGGCGGCGCGACTGGGTCGAGGTGGAGCTGGACCTGGGTGACGGGCCGAAGCGGTACACCCGGGAGACCAACGTGATGCCGCAGTGGGCGGGCTCCTGCTGGTACGAGCTGCGCTACGTGGACCCGACCGCCGCCGACCGCTTCGCCGAGCCGGAGAACGAGGCGTACTGGATGGGCCCGCAGCGGCCCGGCGACTGCGGGGGAACCGACCTGTACGTCGGCGGCGCCGAGCACGCCGTGCTGCACCTGCTGTACTCCCGTTTCTGGCACAAGGTGCTGTTCGACCTGGGGCACGTCTCCTCGTTCGAGCCGTACCGCCGGCTGTTCAACCAGGGCTACATCCAGGCGTACGCGTTCACCGACCCGCGCGGCGCGTACGTGCCGGCCGAGGAGGTCGTCGAGGTCGACGGCCGGTGGTTCCACGGCGAGACGGAGGTCCGGCGCGAGTACGGCAAGATGGGCAAGTCGCTGCGGAACGTGGTCACCCCGGACGACATGTGCGCGGCGTACGGCGCCGACACGTTCCGGGTGTACGAGATGTCGATGGGCCCGCTGGAGGTGTCCCGTCCGTGGGAGACCCGGGCGGTGGTCGGCTCGTACCGGTTCCTGCAGCGGGTCTGGCGCACGGTGGTCGACGAGGGGACCGGCGCGTCGCGGGTCACCGACGCGCCCGCCGACGAGGCGACCCGGCGGCTGCTGCACAAGGTGATCGACGGGGTCCGCGTCGACATGGACGCGATCCGGTTCAACACCGCGATCGCCAAGCTGATCGAGCTGACCAACGGCCTGACGAGGCTGGCGGAGACGCCGCGCGAGGTGGCCGAGCCGCTGGTGCTGATGGTCGCCCCGTTCGCCCCGCACATCGCCGAGGAGCTGTGGCGCCGGCTGGGCCACGACACCTCGCTGACGTACGCGGACTTCCCGGTGGCCGACCCGGCCCTGCTGGTGGCCGAGTCGGTGACCTACCCGGTGCAGGTCAACGGCAAGGTCCGCGGCCGGGTCGAGGTGCCGGCCGACGCGCCCGAGGACGTGGTCCGCGCGACCGCGCTGGAGGCGGTCGCCGGCGTGCTGGCCGGCAAGGAGCCGCGCAAGGTGATCGTGGTGAAGGGCCGGATGGTCTCGGTCGTCGCCTGACCCGAGGTCGGGGTCGTCGCTGGTCCCTCGCCGGGGGACCGGAGAGGTGACTCCGTGGGGCCTACGAGCTTGATGGCGTGGATGACTCGCCGGCAGGACACGCCGGGAGCCCGCGTGGCTGAGCCACCTACGCCATCAAGTTCGTAGGCACTCCCGGGCGGAGGCCGCACCGGGGGCGTGTCGCCACGAGACCCGGGCCGCGGGGGCAGGCGGCGGTCAGGTGGTGCCGAGCGCCGCGGAGACCGCCCTACGGTGCCGGCGCAGCCAGGCGTGCCAGCCGCGTACCGTCTCGACCGCGCCGGCGGCGCGCAACCGGCGCATGCCGGGCTCGTCCCGGTCGGCGCCGGCGTCGATCCCGCGCCAGGTGGCCTCGATCTGGCCGAGCATCACGCCGACCAGCCCGGCGCGGGGGAGCAGCCCGCCGGCCGGGCCCTCGTAGGCGTCGCAGAGCAGCCGGCAGCGACGGCCCAGCTCGGCCGGGTCGGCGTCGCCGCCGAGCGTGCCCCAGTGCCAGCCGGCGAACGCCACGTCGTCGATGCGCCGACCCGGACCGGCGAGGTCCCAGTCCAGCAGCGCCACCGGCACCGGACCGGCCGGTCCGCCCCGGTACACCGTGTTCTTCGGGGACAGGTCCCGGTGGCAGACCGTCTCCGCGCCGCCGGCCAGCCCGGTGCCGGCGCAGGCGTCGTGCAGCGCCCGGATCAGCCCGGCCAGCCCGGTCAGCGCCGCGTCGGCGAAGAAGGCCGGCTCCTCCCGGTCGCGCCACGGGACCACCCCGTCGATGTGGGAGAGCACCTGCCGGCCCTGTTCGTCCACCCCGAGGTACGCGGGCGCGATCCCGGGCGCGGTCGACGCCAGGTGACCCAGCAGCGCGGCGACGAAGTCGGCGTTGGCGGGCCTGGTCCGGCGGACCGTGTCCCCGACCCGGACCACCTCGGCGATGAACCCGCCGGGCAGCGTCTCCCCGGTGTCGGCCACGTCAGCTCGGACCGAGTCGGCGTTGTCGCTCGGCCCGCCACCAGCGATGAATGATCAGCACGCTGGCGATCAAACCGAGGCTGGCCGGCGCGGCGGCGTACCAGTTGATCGAACCGGGGCTGGTCACCGCCGCGCCGATCGCGGCGTAGCCGACGGCGGTCGGGGCGGAGGCGATCACGCTGCCGGCCAGGAACGGCAGCACCCGGGCCGCGGTGGTGCCGTAGCCGTAGCTGACCAGCCCGAAGCCGGCAATCGGCAGCAGCCGGACGGTGATCACCCCGAACACGCTCTGCCGGGCGAACCAGCCGTCCAGCCGGGCCAGCCGGCCGCGGACCCGCTCGGCCACGAAGTCCCGGCCCAGCAGCCGGCCGACCGCGAAGCCGAGCGCCGCCGCGAGCAGCGCCGCGCCGAGCGCGTACGCGGCGCCCTGCACCGGCCCGAAGATCGCGCCCGAGGCCAACGTGACGAACGTCCGGGGCACCAGCGCGACCAGCAGCAGCGCACCGCCGACCACGGCCGCGACCGGGGCGTACCCGCCGAGCGAATCGGCGAGCCGGGGCAGGTCGGCCGCGTCCGGCCGGGGCACCAGCAGCAGTGTGACGCCGAACCCGGCGAGCAGCAGGAGCAGCAGCCCGAACCGGCGCGCCGACGGCTGCCCCAGCAGCCCGACGAGGCGGCGGACCGCCGGTCGCCGCCCCGGCCGGGCGGCCCCGGTCATGCCCGGGCGGCGGCGGCCACCGCGGCGCGGCGCTCGGACCGGAGCCGGTCGGCCCAGGTGTCGTCGAGCGGGGGGAGCTGGTGGATGCCGGTCGCCCAGCGCAGCAGCAGGTCGGCCAGGTCCGGGTTGCGGGCCAGCGCCGGGCCGTGCGAATAGGTGCCGAGCAGCTTGCCCCGCCACGCGCCCTCGGTGGCGCCGTCGTTGCCGACCCCGGTGGTCACCCGGGCCAGCGGCGACACGCCCGGACCGAGGTGGGTGCGGCCACCGTGGTTCTCGAAGCCGGTCAGGTGCGGGATGCCCAGCCGCGGGTCGACCTCGCCGGCCAGCTCGCCGACCGCCCGGGTCGGACCCCGGTCGGAGGAGAGGTCGAGCAGCTCCAGCCCCTGGCAGCGGGTGCCCTTGGCGAAGAACGAGGTGCCGAGCAGTTGGTAGCCGGCGCAGACGCCGAACACCACCGAGCCCTGGGCCACCGCCCGGTGCAGGCCGCCGTCGGCGAGCAGGCGCTGGGCGCCCAACGCCTGCGGGCCGTCCTCCCCGCCGCCGATCAGGTAGATGTCGGCGGTGGCGGGCAGCCGCTGGTCGGAGCGGACCTCCAGCACCTCGACCGGCATGCCGCGCAGCTGGGCCCGGCGGGCCAGGATCAGCGCGTTGCCCCGGTCGCCGTAGGTGGACAGCAGGTCGGGATAGACCCAGACGATGCGCAGGCTCTCAGTTGACACGGTCCAGCTCCGCTCGGATGTCCTGGAAGGCGGTGTAGTTGGCGATGACCTCCAGCCGGCCCGGCGGCACCGCGCGGACCGCCTCGTCGAACGTGCGCACGTGCCGGAACGGCACGCCGTTGACGTCGAGGCGCACCGCGAGGTCGTACGCCCGGTCGCCGGTGATCAGCACCTGCCGGCCGGCCAGCGGGGCGAAGTCGACGTCGAACAGCCACGACGTGTCCAGCCCGTCGGGGTCGCGCGCGTTGATGGAGAGCAGGGTCGGCGCGACGTCGGCCATGTCGAACGCCTCCAGCCAGCTCGCCGGGTTCTTGGCCAGCAGCAGCCGGATGTTGCGCCCGTCCCGGTCGACCTGGGCGTAGCGGCCGGCCACCGAGGTGACCGAGCCGAGCCGGGAGACCGCGTCCACCGGGCGGACGCCGAACTCGGCGGCGACCGCCAGCGCGGTGGCCGCGTTGCCGAGGTTGACCTTGCCGGGGAGCTGGAGCTGGATCTTGTGCCAGGCGCCGGTGGGGTCGAGCACGCCGTCGTCCTCCACCGTCCACTGCGGCTCGGGGCGGCGCAGCGGGCAACCGGTGCACCACCACTGCCCGCCGGAGCGCTGGATGGTGGAGCCGCACTCGGGGCAGACCCACGAGTCGTCGTGCCAGCGCTGGCCGGCGCTGAACCAGGTGACGTGCGGCGGCACGTGACCCTGGGCCGGGTCGGCCGGCGGGGTGGCGGCCCAGACCACCATCGGGTCGTCGGCGTTGGCCACCACCCGCACGTCGGGGTGCCGGACCAGGGCGGCGCGCCAGAGCTGCGCCATCATGGCGACCTCCTTGGCGCGGTCGAGCTGGTCGCGGGAGAGGTTGAGCAGCGCCACCACGTGCGGCTCGGTCGCCTCCAGCACCTGGGCCAGGTAGTGCTCGTCCACCTCCAGCACCGCGTACGGCGTGCTGCCGGCCTTGGCCAGCGCCGACGTGTGCCCGGTCGGCATGTTGGCGCCGAAGGCGTTGGAGGCGACCCGACCGAGCACGCCGACCGCGGCGGTGGTGAGCCGGGTGGTGGTGGTCTTGCCGTTGGTGCCGGACACCAGGGCGATGGCCCGCCCGGCCGAGAGGTGGGCGAGCAGGTCAGGGTCGATCTTGAGGCCGATCCAGCCGCCGATCACCGAGCCGTCGCCACGGCCCGCGGCCCGCGACAGCGCCGCGGCGGTGCGCGACACGGAGCTGGCCACCTTTGCCCGCAAGGGCATCTTCGCGTCCGTCACCCGAGCGAGGTTACCGGACCATGCTTCCCGCCAGATCGCCGCCGACGGCGAACCGTTCGGCCGGGGACGGCCCGGCGGACGGCCGGAGCGCGCTCGGCCGGACGGGGACGGTCCGATGTCGGGTAACGGACCCCCGCCGGGGGTGGCCACCCCCTCCACTCGGCCCCACCCGCGTTGACGTGCGGTTTTGCGCGCGGAAACGCCGCGCCGACCAGGCGATTCTGGTTGCAGGTGGAGGGAAGTGGAGTAGAGTGGGGCGCGATGGTGAGGCCGGGAGGGCCACACCGGCCCGGGGGGTCAGCGGCGCCGCGAACGCCGCTCAGGGCGAGGGGGTTGGGCCGATGTTCCTCGGCACCCACACCCCGCGCCTGGACGACAAAGGCCGGTTGATCCTGCCGGCCAAGTTCCGGGACGAGCTGGCGGGGGGTGTCGTGATCACCAAAGGGCAGGAGCGCTGCCTCTACGTCTTCCCGATGCCCGAGTTCCAGCGGATCGCCGACCAGTTGCGCGCGCAGCCGATGACCAGCAAGGCGGCCCGGGCCTACAGCCGGGTCTTCTTCGCCAGCGCGCACGACGAGGTGCCGGACAAGCAGGGGCGGGTCACGATTCCCGGGCACCTGCGGTCGTACGCGGCCCTCGACCGGGAGCTGGTCGTGATCGGGGCGAGCACCCGGGTGGAGATCTGGGACAGGGCGGCCTGGGAGGCCTACCTCGCGGAGAGCGAAGACGACTTCGCCGACATCGAGGAGGGGGTGCTGCCCGGCGGTCTGTAGGGCGTGACGGCGCCCGACGTACTGCGAGATCTCCAGCCGCTTTCGAGTTCCTGGCACCCCTTCCCCGGTGCCAGGCGCACGATCCGAGACGGAGGGCCGCGGCCTCCGGCGGGCGGGAGCGGATGGGGATCTGGCGGTATGGCGAGGCGTCGTGGCGACGACGGACACGTGCACACAGACGGTTTTCGAACGGTGGGGGTCGACATGGGGGAGCTTCGCGGCACGCACGTGCCGGTGCTGCTCGAGCGGTGTCTCGAGCTGCTGGCCCCCGCGCTGGACCGCCCCGGCCGGACCGTCCACGTCGACGCCACGCTCGGCCTGGCCGGGCACGCCGAGGCGGTGCTCACGGCACACCCGGACACGGTCCTGATCGGCCTGGACCGGGACACCGAGGCGCTCGCCCACGCGCGGGTCCGCCTGGCCCGGTTCGCCGACCGGATCCACCTGGAGCACGCCGTCTACGACGAGCTGCCCGAGGTGCTCGACCGGCTCGGCTACCCGGCGATCGACAGCGCGCTGTTCGATCTCGGCGTCTCGTCCCTGCAACTCGACGCGCCCGACCGCGGGTTCGCGTACGCGCAGGACGCGCCGCTGGACATGCGGATGGACCAGACCCGGGGAGTGACCGCCGAGGAGGTGGTCAACACCTACTCCCACCCGGATCTGGCCCGGCTGCTGCGGGTGTACGGCGAGGAGAAGTTCGCCGGGAAGGTCGCCTCGGCGATCATCCGGGAGCGGGAGCGGTCCCGGATCACGTCGTCGGCCCGGTTGGCCGAGCTGGTGCGGGACGCGATCCCGGCGCCGGCCCGACGAACCGGCGGACACCCGGCAAAGAGAACGTTTCAGGCTTTACGGATCGAGGTAAACAGAGAACTGGCGGCGCTGGAGACGGCGCTGCCGGCCGCTCTGGACAAGCTCACCGTGGGCGGCCGCCTGGTGGTCCTGTCCTACCACTCGCTGGAGGACCGGCTCACCAAGCAGGCGCTCGCCGACCGGGTCCGCAGCAAGGGCCCGGTCGACCTTCCGGTCGAACTGCCCGGGTCGGGTCCGACGTTCCGGCTGCTGAGCCGGGGTGCGGAGCTGCCCGGGGAGGCCGAGGTGGCCGCGAACTCGCGGGCCGCCTCGGTGCGGCTGCGGGCCGCGGAACGGCTCGATCCGGAGGCGACCCGGCAGGGGCGTACCGACCGCGAACGGTACCGCCGCCGGGTGAAGGCGATGCACCAACCGGGGAACGGGACGGACGAGGAGGGGGAGGGGACATGAACGTCGAGAAGCGCGACGGCCGGGGGGCCGTCGGGCAGCGCGCACCGCGGTCGGGGGGCCGGACCACGGCGCGCACCATGCGAGACACCGCGACGACCGCGGCCGACCGGCGGGAGGGGACCCGCGCCCGGGGGGCGCGCGAGTACCCGACCGAGGGCAGCGCCGCGCTGCGGCCGGCCGAGCGCCCCCGGGTCGCCCCGCCGGCGGCGCCGCGGCTGCGGGTCGCCCCGCCGCCGCCGATCCGGGTGCCGCGGGCGCCCTTCGTCGGGCTGATCCTGGTGCTCGTGGTCGGCGGGGTGCTCGGCATCCTGGCAGTCAACACCAAGATCAACGAGAACGCCTTCCGGCTGGAGAAGCTCCAGCAGCAGCAGGCCAAGCTCGACGTGGACGAGCAGGAGCTGAAGAAGGAGATCGCCGAGCAGAAGGCGCCGGGCAACCTCACCGCCAACGCCCGCAAGCTGGGCCTGGTCGAGTCGGCGGACCCGGCCTACATCCGGCTGCCGGACGGGCGGACGATCGGCGTGCCGCACCCCGCCGAGGGTGCGCCCACCGGCGTCGGCCAGCAGGGCAACGGAGGCTGATCGGTGCCGCCGAGATCGGACGAACCGCGCCGGGACCCCACGGGCTCCCGGCGCGGCTCGTCGCGTGGGGCCGAGCCGCGTGAGCCGGGCGTCGGCGGGATCTCCGACGCGCGGGCGTACACCCCGCGCGGCCGGACCATCCGCGAGGGCGGCGCGGAACAGCGGCGTACCCCCCGCAGCACCCGGTCCGGTGCGTAGATCGACCACACCGCGCCCGAGGTGTTGAACCGCTTCCAGAACAGGCTGTAGAGGATCGCCGGCAGGTTGCCGGAGGCGGCCACCGCGAACGCCAACGCGACCAGGAACGCCACGTTGAGGTT
>NZ_PYPS01000060.1 GCF_003027925.1 Micromonospora sp. RP3T | reverse complement strand
GGGGTGATCCGGGTGAGCAGATCACCCTGTCCGCCACCACCGTCTGCTCCCCGCGCACGCGGGGGTGATCCCGTCCGGTTCGCGAAGTCGTCCATGATCTCGGTCTGCTCCCCGCGCACGCGGGGGTGATCCCCTCGCCATGGGCCGCAAACCGCTGTCATTTCGCTGCTCCCCGCGCACGCGGGGGTGATCCCAGCTCTTCCAAGGGCTCTCGCACCTTCCTGGGCTGCTCCCCGCGCACGCGGGGGTGATCCGGAGCTGACCCGGGAGTTGCGCAAGGCGATCCTCTGCTCCCCGCGCACGCGGGGGTGATCCCGCGTTCACCGTCTTGTTGAGGCTGTCCCACTTCTGCTCCCCGCGCACGCGGGGGTGATCCGACGTACCCCACCGTCTCCGTCGACGGCTGACCCTGCTCCCCGCGCACGCGGGGGTGATCCGCTGGGACAGCGAGTGAGAGGCGATATCCATGGCTGCTCCCCGCGCACGCGGGGGTGATCCGGTCCGGGCCCGTCGGGATGCCCCGCACGACGACTGCTCCCCGCGCACGCGGGGGTGATCCGAGGGCCGGGTCGCCGAGCACCGAGAACACGTTCTGCTCCCCGCGCACGCGGGGGTGATCCCGACATCGCGCCGGCATGGGTCGTGGTCGGGTGCTGCTCCCCGCGCACGCGGGGGTGATCCGTCGGTCATGATCTCGCCCAGTGACCGCACACCCTGCTCCCCGCGCACGCGGGGGTGATCCGGGTGGAGGCGGCGTGACTCCGGAAGAACTCGCCTGCTCCCCGCGCACGCGGGGGTGATCCGGCATGGGAGGGTCGCGCCCGCGCGCTCGGGATCTGCTCCCCGCGCACGCGGGGGTGATCCTCCCCTGCTCCGCGAGACGGCGATGGACCGGGCCTGCTCCCCGCGCACGCGGGGGTGATCCTCCTGCTGGCGACGGTTGGCGAGGGCCGGACGACTGCTCCCCGCGCACGCGGGGGTGATCCGGTGGCAGGGCCGCTTGCGCAACTTCACAAAGACTGCTCCCCGCGCACGCGGGGGTGATCCCTACACGACGGGTGCGGCGTTCACGCTGACCTACTGCTCCCCGCGCACGCGGGGGTGATCCGTCCCGCAGGAAACGATCCTTGGTGGCCTGGTCCTGCTCCCCGCGCACGCGGGGGTGATCCCCGCTGCTCGATGTCGTCCGGGCCAGCCCTGCCCTGCTCCCCGCGCACGCGGGGGTGATCCCGCCCCTGCGTGGCGTCCGCAGGACAACGACATCTGCTCCCCGCGCACGCGGGGGTGATCCGAGCCAGCTCGATCCCTTCACGGTGGACGCGCCCTGCTCCCCGCGCACGCGGGGGTGATCCCAGTACACCTCAACCTCCGGTGCAAGATGCGGGCTGTTCCCCGCGCACGCGGGGGTGATCCGATCCCGGGTCGCCCGCACGGGCGTCCTCCGACCTGCTCCCCGCGCACGCGGGGGTGATCCGTACGCGCACGCCAGCACGTCCCCGCGGTTACGCTGCTCCCCGCGCACGCGGGGGTGATCCGGGCAGCCGAGCATCTCGGCCGGGCTCACCGTGCTGCTCCCCGCGCACGCGGGGGTGATCCCAGGCCGTACGCCGCCCAGTCGCAGCCGCGGTTCTGCTCCCCGCGCACGCGGGGGTGATCCGGTTCCACCGGCGCCTTCCGGCTGCTGGACGATCTGCTCCCCGCGCACGCGGGGGTGATCCGACAAGCCGCATGGCCTTTTCCAGCGCCCACCCCTGCTCCCCGCGCACGCGGGGGTGATCCGGAAATCGCCCCGACCGGCGGTATCCGTTTTACCTGCTCCCCGCGCACGCGGGGGTGATCCCATCACCAACCTGACCGCCAAGGACCTGGAAGACTGCTCCCCGCGCACGCGGGGGTGATCCGATCCGGGGCGTGATCGTCCGGCCGCCGCACGACCTGCTCCCCGCGCACGCGGGGGTGATCCCATCGGCCGGTCGATCCTGTTCACCGCCAAGGGCTGCTCCCCGCGCACGCGGGGTGATCCCACCATCGACCTCGCCGAAGCCGCCCTTCGCCGCTGCTCCCCGCGCACGCGGGGGTGATCCGCTGGTCTGGGAGGTCTCGACCAACCCGATCGACTGTTCCCCGCGCACGCGGGGGTGATCCGGCGCACCGCTGGTCGACCCGGCGACGCTGTGCCTGCTCCCCGCGCACGCGGGGGTGATCCCGGCGGCGAGCAGCTGTTCTATGACGATCCGACCTGCTCCCCGCGCACGCGGGGGTGATCCCTGGCCGTCGCCGGACCAGTCGATGCTCACCTCCTGCTCCCCGCGCACGCGGGGGTGATCTCGATCTGCTGCTGCACCTGTTCACCATGTTGAACTGCTCCCCGCGCACGCGGGGGTGATCCCTCGCCGCCGAGGTGGCCCGGTGAGGGGCGAGCCTGCTCCCCGCGCACGCGGGGGTGATCCGGGCGACAAGGTGCGGGTGGTGTCGTTCGGCGCCTGCTCCCCGCGCACGCGGGGGTGATCCCCGGAACTTGGCGGCCAGCGCGGTACGCGCGGCCTGCTCCCCGCGCACGCGGGGGTGATCCGCCCTCAACCCTCTCGCCCGCCGTGGCCCTGGTCTGCTCCCCGCGCATGCGGGGGTGATCCCATCACCGGGCTCGGCGACCTGCACGCGGTGCGCTGCTCCCCGTGCACGCGGGGGTGATCCCTTCAGCCCCGCCGACGACAGGTGGCTCGTGTTCTGCTCCCCGCGCATGCGGGGGTGATCCCTTGTATCCGCCGAACTTGTTGATGACCTTCAGCTGCTCCCCGCGCACGCGGGGGCGATCCCTGGAAGTGGTTCCTCATCGGGGCCGGCGTGGGCTGCTCCCCGCGCACGCGCGGGGGTCATCCCTGGCGGGTGGCCGACGGTCTCTCACCCGCCCTGCTCCCCGCGAAGGCGCAGGTGATCCGTTCCTGACCAGCGCGGACGTGTTGCCGTGCGTCTGCTCCCCGCGCAGGCGGGGGTGATCCCTTCGGCGGGGCAAGGGCGAGGACCAGGGCGGCCTGCTCCCCGCGCACGCGGGGGTGATCCGCAGCTTGGCAACACCGACTTCCGCTAGATGATCTGCTCCCGGAGCACGCGGGGTGATCCATGATGATGCCCGACCGGATCTCCGGCCGGCTGCTGGTCCCCGCGCACGCGGGGGGATGCTCGGGCGGCGCGGCCGGCCGGGACCCGCAAGCGCTGCTCCCCGCGCTCGTGGGGCTGATCCCGGCCGGCGACCTATATGGCCCGGCTCGCGCAAGCCGTTCCCCGCGCAGGTGGAGATGATCCAAGGAAGTGGCCAAACGGGCCTCGCTCCGTCGCGGGGCAATCCCTGTCATCAAGGCATGCCAATCCTGTCGATCCGGCAAAGCGCAGGAGAAACGGCGCTGCTTAGCGGCTGAACGTCTGGCAACGAACGTCGATCGGATCATGGCCGCCAAGCCCGACGGTACCTACAGTGGTGCGGTGCTAACCGTCGGCGTTGACCTCGCAGCCGCAGACAAACGCACGGCAATGGCCGCAGTTGAATGGCTGCCGGGCCGAGCAGTAGTACGTGACCTGCTCCTCGGCGTCAGCGACGCTCAAATCGTCGAGGCGAGCCGCCACTCGGACAAGACCGGGTTGGACTGTCCACTCGGGTGGCCGGCGCCCTTCGTCGCACTCGTCACTGCCCACCAGGCCGGCCATATCGCCGCCAGCGACGGCGAGGGTGGGCTGTGGCGGCGCCACTTGGCCTATCGCCAAACTGACGAGGTAGTGCGCGAGCAGACTGGGATCATCCCGCTCAGCGTCGCCGCGGACCGAATCGGGCACGCCGCCTTCCGCTGTGCCCGTCTGCTGTCGATGCTCGCGACCCACGGTCAGGATGTCGACCGTTGCGGAGACGGCCGGATCGTCGAGGTGTATCCGGCAGCGGCTTTGAGCTGCTGGAGCTTGACGCATCGCGGTTACAAGGGGCGGCGCCAGCAGGTCCAGCATGCCGATCTTGTGACCGCGTTGTGCGCAGCCGCGCCCTGGTTGGAGCTGGGCGCTTTCGAGGCGTTGGCCCGGCGTAGCCACGACGCGTTCGATGCGGTGATCGCATCGTTGGCTGCCCGCGCGGCTGCAATCGGCAGAGCCACCACGCCGGATGACGAGCAGCGGGTCGCCGCACGGTCCGAAGGGTGGATCGCCTTGCCGACGTCCCCTCTGAGCGGCCTGATCGATGCGGCAGAAGCGTAGGCGGAGGGTATTCATGGCTTCAGGACTGAGCTGGCTGGACAGCTCTCGCGACGATCAGCAGCGGATGCGCGAGCTGCTCAAGCTCTTCAGCGACACGGAGAGCCGGGACGAGCTGGGTACTGGCCAGGTCCGCGACGCGTTCAGCGATCTGCTCTTCCCAGGCACCTCCGTCTTGCAGACCCGGGCGCGTTACCTGCTGATCGTGCCGTGGTGCTACCAGGAGGCCGAGCGGCGAGGACTACTCGGCGACCGCCTCACGAAGCAGGTGGACCGCAGCGAGCGGAAGGTGATCTCCGCCCTGATGAAGGGCGACGATACCGAGGGCGTGATCGGCCGTCGGGCTGGTGTCGCGGTACGGACGTTGCCGTCGACCATCTACGCAGCCGCGCTGCTGCGATACGGCATCCGCACTGGCGACGATGAGGGCTCATCGGACCGCCGGTTCGGCGTTGGCTCGGCCGAGGCGGACGAGTTGACCGAGCGAGCACACGGCACCTGGCATGCGACATTGCCGGCCGCGCCGAAGGGCTTTCCGGACGTGGTCGAGGGTGGGTTGAGGCTGCGGCCGGAGGAGGGCCGCTGGCTGCGAGAGCGACTCCTGGCCGCGGCGCCCGACACGCTGCTGGCGTACCTTCTCGACCCCGAGCATCGCCCCGGTTGGGACAGTGAGGCGCCGTGGGAGGAGCGGGCGGTGGCGGCCGCGCCGGGTCCGATCGGCCCGGTGGTACGGGATGCCGCGCTGTTCTCGCTGGCGATCCACGGAGCGGCGTTGCTGTACAACCTCCTGGTGGCGGAACGGTATGAGGCTGCCGGTTTGACCGAACGTGAGGCGCCTGCTGCCCGATACCGCGACCTGCTGCTGGACTGGAATCAGCGTGTGTTAGCCGAGCAGGGCCTCAAGGGCTGGGACCGATCGGCCATGTGGATCCGGCTGATCGAAAAGAACCCGCGAATCGCATCGAACGCTCCTGCTCGGCGGTTCGTCGAACGTTGGCTTGACGCGGTCACGAGCGGAGCGGCGCACAACGCCGTCACGGACCAGAGCCTGCGCAACCTGGTGGCTGAGCGGGAACGAGCGGTCAAGAAGGGGCAGTCGCGGTTGGTCAACGACAAGCTGTTGCGTACGTGGAGTGGCGCCTCCGGCAGCAGACCCTTGGTCTACCGGTGGCCGCAGGTGCGCCGGATCCTCATTGACATCCACGACGGCTATGCCGCCGACCTGCCGGAGGCTGCCGGTGCTCGCGCCTGATACTCGCTCCCTGCTGCTCGACGCGTTGCGCCCGCCGCCGGGTATGCGGATGTCCCGCGCCGTGGCCCTGACATTCACGCTGGATCTGGAGAGTCTGCTGGTAGCCCCGCTGGCCTTTGCAGCACACGGCTTGCATGAGTCGACCGACCCGATCGCGGTAATGGAAGGCGTACGGCGCTGCGCCGACCGGATCGACGTGTTCTGTCAGGCCGGGCAGATCGCGGTGCCGCCGACGAAGTCGGCGCTGCTGGCCTTCGTCGAGCCGATGGTCCACCAGGTCCGTCGGCCCAGGCCGGGACGTCTGTTCCACCCGAAGCTATGGGCTCTGCGCTTCGGGGACGAGGCCACCGGTGAGACGTCACTGCGCCTGCTGGTGCTCAGCCGCAACCTGACCAAGGACCGCAGCTGGGACGTGTGTCTGCGCCTGGAGGGCTATCCGGGAACTCGCCGCGTGAAGGGCAATAAGCCCCTCTTCGACCTGCTGCAACGCGCGATGCGGTTGGCAGTCGCCCCGTTGCCGGCGGATCGGCAGGCGGCAATCGAGGCGCTGGGTGAGGATCTGCGTCGAGCCGAGTGGGAGTACCCCGAGGGTGCCTCTGCGATGTTCTTCCACGCGCTGGGAGTGCCTGGTGCTCAACGACCGGACTTCGCTGGCACACGCCATCTGGTCATCTCACCGTTCTGCACTCCGGAGGGCCTCGACCGCTGCGCTCCGAGTGGCAAGCCGGCGCTGGTGAGCCGCCAGGAGACGCTCGACTGCCTTTCCGACGAGAGCCTGACGGGCGCCGATGCTCTGGTGATCAACGAGCTGGCGGGTTTGCCGACTGAGGAATCGCCGTCGGGCCAGGATGTGCTCACCGGGCTCCACGCCAAGGTGTACGTGGTGGAGAAGGGTCAGCAGGCCCGGGTTCTTCTCGGTTCCGCCAACGCTACCGCTGCGGCGTTCGACGGCAACGTCGAGCTGCTGGTGGAGCTAGTCGGTGGCCGCACTCAGTGGGGCATCGATGCCCTCCTCGGCCCAAAGGCAGCGTTCCGCGAGATCCTCGAACCCTACGAGCGTCAAACCAGCGGCGATGTAGGTCCCGAGGCGGACCGTCTACGAAACCTGATCCGCGACCTCGCGGCGCTACCGCTGTTGGCTTCCGTCACTTCAGAGGCGGACAGCTACCGAATCCGGCTGATGTCTGAAGACGCTGTGCCAGACGTGCCAGGCGTACGGATCACCGCGCAGCTGCACACCCGCCGAGGCGAGGCGGCCACGCTCGCAGCGGGACAGCCGGTCGACACGGCGTTCACTGGGCTCATGCTGGTCGACATCACTCCGTTCGTCATCGTCACCGCGGAGGACAGCACCGGCCGGGAGCAAGCCGTCGTCCTCGCTACCCTGGTCGGCGATCCCGCGCACCGCCTCGATCACGTCATCGCCGAGCAGATCGACACACCGGAGAAGTTCCTGCGGTTCCTGCTGCTGATGCTCGGCCTCGGCACGGAAGCCGCTGCCGCGGTGAGCGGTGGCGCCGGCGGAGCTGGGGCCTGGCGTACGGGCGGGGCCGGGATCTTCGAACTGCTTCTCAACGCTCTCGTCGACCGGCCGGAGCAACTCGACGACCTGGCCCGGCTCGTCAGCCGCATCGAGGCGAGCGGGAGCAGCAGGCGACTACTTCCGCCTGGCTTCGCCGAACTTTGGAAGATCATCACCGAGGCGCGGGACGCGATGGCAGAGGAGGTGCTCGCGTGAAGCGGTACGACGCCGGCCCGGTCATGGCCGGGTTGAAGGACTTCCAGCGCGACACCGTCGCACATGTCGTCGACCGCTACTTCGGCGCCGACCCGACCCGCCGGTTCCTGGTCGCCGATGAGACCGGTCTCGGCAAGAGCGTGGTCGCCCGAGGCGTGATCGCTCAGACCCTGCAGCGTCTACAGGACGACGACAGCGTCGAGCGGGTCGACGTCATCTACGTCTGCTCCAACCAGGATGTGGCGCGCCAGAACATCGACCGGCTTCGGATCACCCCGGACGAGACGGTAACGCTGTCCAGTCGGCTCACCCTGCTCGCCAAGTACACGGACCGGCTCAACGCCGTGACCGCTACCGCCGGCAAGCCGGTCAACCTGGTCGCCTTCACCCCCGGTACATCCTTCGACCAGGGCTGGCGCACCGGCACAGCTGAGGAACGCGCACTGCTGTTCCTGCTCCTTGAGCAGGCAGGCTCATGGGACGGCTGGCGAACCCGGGCGGCGCTGAGGGCGTTGCAGGCCGGCATCGCGACACCTGAACGCTTCGAGCGCGAGTGCGACCGGCTGTGGGGGGAGCTGGGCAGAAAGATCAACCCCACGATTGCTGACGAGTTCCTGCGCCGTGCCCGGCAACGGGGCCTCCTCGACAGGTTCGACGCACTGCTGGATGGGATCGGGCGGCGCCCCGCGCTACCAACCGCGCTGCGGGAGACCGCCCGCAGGCTCACCGGTGATCTCCGTACAGCGCTGGCCACCGCCGGCGTCGAGGTCCTCGAACCCGACCTGATCATCCTCGACGAGTTCCAGCGCTTCCGGGAGCTGCTCGACGACAACGGCGGCGAGGGCGCCGAACTGGCCCGGCACCTGTTCGACTACCGGGACGCCCGGGTGCTGCTGCTGTCCGCCACCCCCTACAAGCCGTTCACCTTCGCCGAAGAAGCCGCCACAGGCGAGGAACACTACAGCGACTTCCGGCAGGTCCTGCGTTTCCTCACCGACGACGAGTCCTGGCACGCCGACGTGACGAAGGCGTTCGAGGCGTACCGGGAAGCCCTGGTCCGCGGCGAGCCCTGCGCGGACCTGCGCGAGTGGCTGCGCAGCCTGCTGCTGACGGTCATGTGCCGCACAGAGCGACCCGGCCTCGGCCAGCACGACATGCTGCGCGAACACGTCACCCTGGCCGACGACGTCAACCCGCGAGATGTACGTAGCTACGTCGCGATGCGCAAGATCGCTAAAGCTGTCGGCGCCCCCATGACGGTCGAGTACTGGAAGTCCGCGCCGTACTTCCTGAACTTCCTCGACGGTTACCAGCTCGGCGCCAAGGTCCGGGCGGCGCTGAAGGACCGGATAGATCCCGACGTGCCAATGCTGCTGGGCACGGCTCAACTGCTTGACGCCGAGACGATCGGCCGACGTGAGCCCGTCGACCTCGGTAACGGCCGGCTACGGCAACTCGCTGCCCACACCGTTGACCGGGGCTGGTGGCAGCTCCTCTGGCTGCCACCGTCGCTCCCCTATCACGCGCTCGGTGAACCGTTCGCTACCGCGGCGCGTGAGGGCATCACCAAGCGTTTGCTGTTCTCATCCTGGAATGCCACTCCTACCGCCGTTGCGGGCCTTCTCAGCTACGAGGCCGAGCGGCAACTGGGCGCGGCGGGTGAGGGGCATCGACACCTCGACTACCGCATCGAACACGAGCGTCCGGCGGCGATGAGCGTCCTCGCGCTCTTCTGGCCCCACCCCACACTCGCGGCACTGTGTGACCCGCTGGCCATGGCTCGCCAGCGACCAGACGCCATCGCACCACTGAACGACTTCGAAGGAGAGGTCCGAAGCCGGCTCCTTGCCCATGCCTCAGCCGAAGAAGGGGTCGAGGTGCCGGCACCAGCTGAGCCATGGGAGCTGCTCTTCCGATGGCCAGGCGCCGACCCAGGCGCCAACGACCCTGCTACCGCTCTCGGCTTGTCCGCCGACGAGGCGCATGCGGCAACGGGTCTGGACCGACACGTTGCTCGAGCGCGGGAGCTGATGAGCCAGGCCGGCTATCCGACGCAGGGCCAGCTCGACGGGCTGATCGACAGCATGGTGGCCATCGGTATGCACGGTCCCGGCAACATCGCCTGGCGAGCGCTGTCCCGGCTGATCGAACCCGGCAACCACGTCACGCCCGCGGGGCACTGGCGTGCAGCCGCGCTCCTCGCCAGCGGTCTACGTTCCCTGTTCAACCGGCCGGAGTCCGCACAGCTACTCGACCACCTGACGATGGGCAAGGTCTACTGGCAGGCAGTGCTGCGCTACTGCGCGGCCGGCGGGCTGCAGGCCGTCCTCGACGAGCACCTGCACACGTTGCGCAGCACAGCCTCCGACACCCCGCTCGACGACTGTGAGCTGTGGAAGATCGCCGACGAAGCACGGCAGGCGATGGCCAGCCGACAGTCGACGTACGAAGCCTTCGACCCGCACCACCCGGAGCAGCCCATCAAGCTGCCCGGGCGGTTCGCCCTGCGCTACGGCGGCCGCGGTGAAGAGCAGTCGCAGGTCAACCGCAAGATGGTCGTACGTCGGGCCTTCAACAGCCCGTTCTGGCCGTTCGTCGTCGCCACTACCAGCGCGGGACAGGAAGGCATCGACTTCCACCAGTGGTGCTCAGCAGTCGTGCACTGGAACACCCCGGCCAACCCCGTCGACTTCGAGCAACGCGAAGGACGCGTCCACCGCTTCGGTGGGCACTCCGTACGTCGCAACGTCGCCGACGCACACCGGCCCGACGCCCTGCGCTCGGCGGATCCGGACGTCTGGAGAGCCCTGTACGACGCCGCCCGAGCAGAGTCCGGAGAGCTGGGTGACTTCGCGCCGTACTGGGTGTTCTCCGGACCAGCGAAGATCGAACGACACGTCCTGCCCTATCCGCTGAGCCGCGACCAGTCGAGATTCGCGAGACTCAAGGCCGAGCTGGTGAGATATCGGCTCGCGTTCGGTCAGCCCCGGCAGGAAGACCTGCTGCTCCTTCTACAGCGGCAGGCGGATGGCGAGAGCGACGTACCTGACGTCCTGGATCTACGGCCTCGACGGGATCCCGATCCACTGGAGGAACTGGGCGCATGCCCGAGCCATCGGTGAGTGGATGGTGGCCAGAGGGGCTCGCCGAAGGCGCACTGACTAACTACGCTTTCATTGAGATCGCCAGGGTGTCGGCTAGATGCCAGACCGAGAGCAGAGGGAAACGATCTTGCAGACCATAGTGAATGAAAACCGCGAAGTCGATCTCTAGCGCCCCAGGTCAAGTAGTCTGCTCCCCGCGCACGCGGGGGTGATCCCGAGATGGCCGAACGGATGCGCGCAGAACAGGACTGCTCCCCGCGCACGCGGGGGTGATCCCGCGGTCGCCATGTGGGACGAGAAGCGCTCGTGCTGCTCCCCGCGCACGCGGGGGTGATCCGTAGGGCCACAAGTACCGGACCGAAACAGAGTCCTGCTCCCCGCGCACGCGGGGGTGATCCCGCCACCACCGGCAACACCAGCAGCGGGCAGCACTGCTCCCCGCGCACGCGGGGGTGATCCGGGCGTGAACGTGCGCGGGCCGTCCCGCTTCACCTGCTCCCCGCGCACGCGGGGGTGATCCCTACCTGATCGAGCCGCCGGCCCGCAAGGTGCTCTGCTCCCCGCGCACGCGGGGGTGATCCTGTTGCTACCCTCTGGGAATGTCGCCCCCCTCCCTGCTCCCCGCGCACGCGGGGGTGATCCGCTAACGGTGAGTTCGGTCATGGGACTATTGCTCTGCTCCCCGCGCACGCGGGGGTGATCCCGACGTGTGCCTTCCACGGGCCGTCGGGCTTTTCTGCTCCCCGCGCACGCGGGGGTGATCCCCACGGTGCACCGTTCTGCCCCGCCGAGGGGTCCCTGCTCCCCGCGCACGCGGGGGTGATCCGCGGAGCATGACGATGTGGCCGATGCGGTCGTGCTGCTCCCCGCGCACGCGGGGGTGATCCCGTTTCCCAGGTTGAGGGGGCGGAAAGAAGGGTCTGCTCCCCGCGCACGCGGGGGTGATCCCACGGTTGCGACCGTGCTCAGGAACAACGCCCATCTGCTCCCCGCGCACGCGGGGGTGATCCGCCAACGCGTCTCTTCAGTTGAAGGTCGACCTTCTGCTCCCCGCGCACGCGGGGGTGATCCGCTGGTGTTCGGCGTGGAGCCGAGACCGTCACGCTGCTCCCCGCGCACGCGGGGGTGATCCGGTGCCGCCGGTCGGCGTGCCGGTGATGGTGACCTGCTCCCCGCGCACGCGGGGGTGATCCGCTCACGAAGGTGTATTCGTGGATTGATGACACCTGCTCCCCGCGCACGCGGGGGTGATCCCGTTCTCCCAGTCACCGAGAGTGCCGAACTGATCTGCTCCCCGCGCACGCGGGGGTGATCCCGACACCGCGGCGTGCTGCATCTCCTCGGTGAACTGCTCCCCGCGCACGCGGGGGTGATCCCTCGTGGGTGAACGTCCAGCGGGGCTGGCCGCTCTGCTCCCCGCGCACGCGGGGGTGATCCTTCGCCGGCCCACGTCGGGCCGCCGGCACGCCGCTGCTCCCCGCGCACGCGGGGGTGATCCGTTGCAGCCGCTGCTCGGCCGCCGCCTGGTGTGCTGCTCCCCGCGCACGCGGGGGTGATCCCGAAGCGCCCCCGCCGGCCGGAGCCGAGCGGGGCTGCTCCCCGCGCACGCGGGGGTGATCCGGCGCCGACGTCGACGCTCACGCTCGCATCGCTCTGCTCCCCGCGCACGCGGGGGTGATCCCCTCTCCTGTCACCCCGGACGCGCCGCCCGCCACTGCTCCCCGCGCACGCGGGGGGATCCGGGCTACCGGGTCTGGGTGAACAACACCGGCCGCTGCTCCCCGCGCACGCGGGGGTGATCCCTACGACGTCGTGGCCGCGCCGTGGATCACCGCCTGCTCCCCGCGCACGCGGGGGTGATCCCGGGTTTCACCATCTTCCTGTTCTCCGGGAATGCTGCTCCCCGCGCACGCGGGGGTGATCCGAGGTCAAACATGGACACCATCGTCGCGAAGCTCTGCTCCCCGCGCACGCGGGGGTGATCCGCTTGCTCACGGAAGGTCTCATCGTAGGCAGCACTGCTCCCCGCGCACGCGGGGGTGATCCGGACGCCCGGACGGCGGCGACCCTGCACGAGGACTGCTCCCCGCGCACGCGGGGGTGATCCCCGGCCGTCGGCGAGCGCGTACCAGTAGGCGCCCTGCTCCCCGCGCACGCGGGGGTGATCCCATGGCCACGACGACATGGCCCGCCGGTAGTTACTGCTCCCCGCGCACGCGGGGGTGATCCTGTTCGACGCGCGGGCAGCGCGGGAAGGCGAAGCTGCTCCCCGCGCACGCGGGGGTGATCCGGTTTCGGCGGCGGCCACCGTGGGTGCGAACAACTGCTCCCCGCGCACGCGGGGGTGATCCCAACGATCCCCTGACGATGACGCTTGGAACATCCTGCTCCCCGCGCACGCGGGGGTGATCCGACGCTCATCGCGTCCACGCAGGATCTCCGCACCTGCTCCCCGCGCACGCGGGGGTGATCCGTAGAAGGGGAACATGGACAGCTCGCGTCCCATCTGCTCCCCGCGCACGCGGGGGTGATCCGCGGGGCAGGTCTTGTTCCTCCTGCCAGAGGGTCTGCTCCCCGCGCACGCGGGGGTGATCCAGAGCGGGGCCGGCAACCGCGGCGGGAAGCCGGCCTGCTCCCCGCGCGCGCGGGTGATTCGCTGCTGGGCAAGCCGACCCGGGAGGCGTCGACCTGCTCCCCGCGCACGCGGGGATGATCCGGAACTGGGTGAGGCTCTGTCCACGGTCGGGTCCTGCTCCCCGCGCACGCGGGGGTGATCCGTCGAGCGGTCGCGGATCCTCGGCGTACATCGCCTGCTCCCCGCGCACGCGGGGGTGATCCCTCCGCGCCCGCGTCGTCCGGATCTCCCCAGATCTGCTCCCCGCGCACGCGGGGGTGATCCCTGGCCCGGCGCCGTCCTGTGGGGACTCCCGCGCTGCTCCCCGCGCACGCGGGGGTGATCCCAGCCAGCAGAGCAGCCGGCGGGCGGAGGTTCGCTGCTTCCCGCGCACGCGGGGGTGATCCCTCCCAGTCTTCAGGCGGATCCGACAGCGCGGGGTAATCCGGTACCTATAACGAAGTCATCATCGGCCGTTCCTGCACCCCGCCGCACGCGGGCGATCCACCCGGGTAGATCGAGGAGACCAGCGAGCTGTTGCCCTGTATCCCGCGCCAAGCAAGAGTGATCCCAGCCCGCGTTCAGATCAAGGTTCTGATGACTCCGCTTCGTTGGTCGCCGTAGCTGCACGACCGCGCCGGCCGAACCGGCGGCGCTTGGCCGCCTTGCTCCAACCTCCCACGGCCGCTGGATTGATCACCGGTACCGCGGGTCGGCGCATGAGCGTCACGCCCTCCACGTCCACCGGCGTCCAGTGATGATCGTGTGCGACGAACGACAGTCGCTGCTCGCCTCGCACTTGGAACACCATCAGGGCACGTCCGGCACCCGCCATCTCGGTTACCCGATTCCACAACCTGTTCCGTACGCGCGCGCTGACGTGTCCGACGTACACGCCGGCCGAGAGCTCGAAGAGCCACTGCGTCAGATGACCACGGAGTCCGGGTGGACATGCAGTGAGGATGATGACCGTCATCAGAAGTCGACCTCACCTGTGTTGGCGTAGTTGCGCCCGGCAGCCAACTCGATCCCGCTCCCGTCCCAGAGCCGGAGATCCTCTGCCTCATCTTCGATCTCGCCGCCGCCCTGCTGTTGAAGCAGCAACATGCGGATGTCGCGTACGCATCGCGCGAGAATGGCCCCGTCATGCACTCGGTCGCGTACTGCGCGGCGAGTATCAGTCCCGATGTCGGTCGAGCCGCCGGCTACCACGTCGAAGGCCACGGGGATCGTGATCTCGGCCTTGTACAGGTCGGCGATGTCGTAGACGAAGGCTCGCTCGTGGCCGGTGTGAACGAAGCCCAGACCGGGTGCGGCGCCGAGCGCGACGATGACGGCGTGAACGATTCCGTAGAGGCAGGCATGAGCGGCTGACAGGGCCTGGTTGATCGCGTCGCCGCTGTCGAAGTCCTCTCGGTCGTATTCGCGCTGGCGCCAAGCTACGCCTGTGCGCTCGGCCTGCTCCCTGTACATGCGACGGACTCGTGCGCCCTCCTTGCCTCGCAGTTGTTGCAGGGTCAGGCGCGTGGTGTCTTCGCCCGGAAACCGCATCGCGTACATCGTGCGTGCGACGGCCAATCGTCGGTCCCGGTGGCTGACTGCGGCAGCTTGTGCCAGAAGGAGCCTGCTCGATGCAGCCAGGGATCGGCCGTGAGCGTAGTAGCGCACGCCTCGCTCCCCCACCCAGATGGCGGTGGCGCCGTGGTCGGCCAGCAGGGCGATGGCTTGATGGATGACGCTGGTGCCCGGTCCGAGGAGCAGCACGCCGATCGAGGCTGCGGGGATGTGTACGACCCCTTGGTCGTCAGTAGCCGTGATGGCATTGCTGTCACGGTGAATGACGCTGCGCTCAAGGTAGAGAAAGCTGATCCGATCCTCGGCTCGCGCCAGGTCGGCGATCTCGGCTGGCGGTACTCCTGCAATCTTCATGGATGAGCCGAATCAGCCGGCAGGAGCCAAGGTCAGGAGGCCGCAACCGTACGCCTTGCCGTGCCCGATGCCACCGCGTAGCGCACGGCGGAAAGCCGCCGCGTCGGCGATCTGGAGGATGCCGTCATACGTCACCGTGGCCAGGGTGACGTTGGCCAGGCCGCGCTTGAAGTTCAGCGTCTGGCTGTGGTGTAACCGCAGGTTGGGACGTCCGTCCTGTTGCGTGGCGATGCGGAATCCGCGGTCCGCTGCTCGGCTCAACAGCCAGTTGACCTGATCCTCCTCTCGCAAGCGGCCGAAGCGCTGGGTCTCCTTGGAGTCCGCGGTCTTGCGCCCGCTGTGAACCGGGTTGGCGGTGAGCCGGAACGCCCAGTCCTGGCCGGGGCGTAGTGAGTCGAGCAGTCCGCCGTAGTCGCGAGTGACCCACGCGTCGGTCGTCGGCCAGCCAGCCTGCTCGACAAGGTGGGTCAGGTCGGGCCGGCCCGGGCTGGTGATGTAGAGGTAGACCGTCGTGGGGGTCGGGGCGTCCAGCCGCCACAGGGTACGGACGCCATCCCGCTCGTGGTCCTCGGGCGCAGCGAACGCGGCGCGGACTGCGGCGTGCATGGACTGAGGTGATCCGAGCAGCTTGCGTGCACCGCGTCGAGCAGGGTTGATCTGGAACCGGGTCAGAAACATGGTTAGCCTCCCAGCAGGCTCAGCGGGTCGTGCTCGGGGACGGCGGCCCGTTCTGTGCGGTCGTTTCTGACGTCGACGTGTCGGCGAGTCACCGACCGCCAGGTGTGCTGGCGGTGGGCAGGGTCGAAGCTGACAGGCTCGTCGGGCACGGTCTCGCCGATCGGTTCACCTGCTCGCGCGTCCCGGATGATCTCCAGTCTGACGGTCGGGGCAGCGCGGCGCTGATACCACGGCGAGGCGAGCCAGGGCCACTCCGCCAAGGCCTCGTCAAGGGTTGCGCCGTGCACACCGAGACTGATGGGACCGTCTGGTGGACATGACCGGCGGCCCAGGTAAAGGGGAAAGTGTGGTCGCGCGAGCGCTTCCGCAAGTCCGGACAGAAGCGCCTGTTCCCCCGCGACCGCGGCGAGGAACACCGCGTCGGACAGATAGAAGCGGTAGGTCAGCGGCGCGCTGTGCCGGCCGTCCAGCGATCGGGCCGTCTGGAAGTCCCGCAGGATCTGCCCAGGCTGATCGAGGCGTACCCCGAACTCCAGACCCAGGAGCTCGGTGAGCGGTTCCGTGCGGCGGATGCCTTTCGCGGCGGCGAGCAGGCCGAGAACACCGCTCTTGGTCGGTGCGACCTCGGTGCCGCGGCGAGCGAAGCGGCTGGACGAGCCCCATGACTGCAGCGGCCCGGCCAGCCTCATCAGAAGTACGCTCATGCCGGCTGTCCAAGTGCCAGATCGATCTGCTCCCCCACTCCGGCGACCAGCTCACTGAAGCTGACCGCCTTGCCGAGGTCGGCCAGCACCGCAGTCTTGTCGCCGACCTGGGTGACCCAGCTGGCCACCGGCCGCTCACCGTAGGCCTGCTCGACGGCGACGGTGTGCTTGGCGAGTGCAGCTGCGGCCAGCTCGATCCGACCGGCGGCGTGCGTTTCCCGAACCGGCGTCTCAAAGGCGCCGACGAGGTTGACCGGCTGCGTGTCGCGCATCCGTACGAGAACCGCGTCGGGGAGCGTCCGGTGAGCGAAAGTGTTCTGCTTGCCCGTCGGCATGCTGCGGGCGAAGGCGACCAGGAAGGCCTCCACGGCAGCTCGGGTGGCGGTCGCGTCGCCCAACGTGCGGTGCAGTGCGTCGACGTCGATGGTGGCGTACCGGTACAGCGTGGACGAGTTGAACTCGATGGTGCCGATCATGCCGGCGCCGGTCTCGGCGGCATCGGCCTTACGGTCGTCGACTGCGGTGAAGTAGTCGAACTCGTTGTCGACAGCGTGGACGCTGATGGCGTGGGAGAGCTGGCACGCCGCGTCAACGTTGATGTCCGTCATGTCGGCGACCATCCGGCCGAACATGGCGATGTCAACGGAGTGGTCGGTCTTGGCCAACTCCTTGAACCGCCCCTTGTCCAGAGGTGCGCCGGCCGCCGAGGCCTCCAGTGCGGCGGAGGCGAGGTTGTCCAGCTGGCGGTGGCTGAGGAAGAGCAGGTAGCTGGACTCGATGTCCTTGAGCTCGCCCTTCTTCTTGTCGACCTTGGCCAGCCCGGCCGCGACAAAGACCTCAGCGGCCAGGGCCGAGGCTGCTTCGTCGGAGAGGCTTGGGTCGAGGACCTTGATCCGAGCCGCCAACGATTCGCCTACCCGCTTGGTCCGTTCACCGAGTTGCGAGCGGTCGAGCAGGTTGGCAAAGGCCAGCCGGATGGCGCGCTTCCATGCCTGGCTGGAAACCCGTGCGCGCCGTACGCCGCCGTACACGGCGGTCTTCGGCGAGCCGGTGTCGTCACGGTTCAGGTTGCTCGGGGGAACGGTCTGCAGCGCGTAGACGTCGATGATGGTGCGGCTCATGACAGGTTCTCCTCGGGAGTATCGGTGGAGGCGTCAGCGGTGGTGGCAGGCCTGGTACGGAAGAACTCGCGACCCCAGACGGCCTGGATCCTGGCTTGACCACCAGGCCGCAGCAGGGTCCGTAGGTCGTCGGCGAGCAGCCCGTAGTCGAGCGGGATCTGGTGTTCTCGCAGCATGGTGATCAGGCTGCGTAGGTGGTAGATGCTCTCGTGGTAGGTGCTGGCGGTGCCGAGCGCCGCGAATCGGCGACGTACGCCTTCGGGACCTCCGGAGAGGCGTACGAGGTCAGCCAGGCTCCGGCCCAGGCCTCGCCCGTCGACGTGCATCCGTTCCCGGCGTGACTGCTGGTGCAGTGCGTACAGGGTCACCGCGTCGTGCACGGCTTGCTCGGTGTCGGCGGGTTGCGCATCGTCGTGCGGCCGGCGCCCCAGCAGGTGATCCGGCACCTGCAGGTATCGCTCAAGGGTGAAGTCGAAGCCCGGTGCGCGTCCCATGCCGCGCCTCAGCCGGGCGAGTGCGCTGACCGCTTCCGGCTGGGTCGCGTCGCGAAACAGGCGCGCCTGAAGGGCGCCGACCGTTCGGGCCACGTGGTCTCCGAGTTCGCCGCGTCGGCGAGTCCAGGACCTGGCCGGTGCGGTGACGGTTGGCTGCTGGTCGACCGCGGTCATACTGCTTCCTCCTGCTTCTGCTGGGGCGCCTCAGTCGCCATCGGGAGCGCCTTGGCGAGGCCTGCGCGGAACCATGCGTCGGCCTGGGAACTGGAGTAGTGCACTTCTCGACCGGCACGATCCGTGCCAGCGCGGCCGATCCATGCCGCCGGTCCGGCTGCGGCTACGAGTTCGCCTCCGAGCCGGCCGACAGCGCGGCGGACGAGGCGCTGCCAGGCAGCGCGCTCGGCTACCGGATCGCTGCCGGGGCCGAGTCCCGCCAACCACCCTCGGAAGCTGCGATCCAGTTCTGCATAGGCGCGCTCCGAGGCCCGCGCGGACTCACTGCCGTCCTGATCCCGGCTACCAGCGGCTCGGGCCAGGTTGTCCGCGAGCCGTCGCAGAGTGTTAACGGCCGCCTCCGCGTCGGCGGCGGCGTCCACTGCAGTTGTGCGAAGTGCGGAGTGTTCGACCAGGAGCAGCACATTCATGGTGAGCGCGTCGCTGAACACCTCGTCTACGACCGCCTGCTGGGTGCCGTAGGTGACGCTCGTAGCCCGCGCCCGTACCTGGAAGTCCGACTCCACTACTCCTGTGACTGTCAACCGCGCCAGCCGCTGCAGCACCATCGGCGAGAGCCGCTGCGGCGGGTCAGCGCCGGGCGAGGGTGGCGCCGGCAGCAGCGTCTGTAGACCCCGCCATAGCGCTCGGCCGTGGTCATGGGGCCGAGGAAGGTAGATCGGGAGTCGCTTCTGCTCACGCTCCTTTGGCGCGCTGCGTCCCCACACGCTCATCGGCTCCAGCAGGTGCCGATCCTGCCACTCCAGGCGATCCCCGTTGGAGATCATCGCGCCGGTGATGCCGTGAACGTCGCCAAAGAGCCGGATCCGTCGTGACTGCCACGTATAGAGGCTGAGCAGCCCGAACGGTCCGCGAGTTGCTTCGGCCTCTTCGGCGGACGTCTGCGGCGCACGCTCCCACACCGGGGCGTCTCGCTCGTCAGCCCGCTGCCATCCAGGGGCCACTGGCAGCAGGTTGAGCAGAAGGGTCTCTGCCAGAGTGGCACCCTCCAGGTAGACGGCGCCCAACCCACCCAGGGTGGCCACACCGATCGGATAACCTCGCCCGCCCTTGACCCGAGAATCTCCCACAGCCCCGGTCTTGATGCCGGACGGGTCGTAGGCCTGGCAGTGCACCAGCCAGCGGGCTGCCTCGGCTGGTGAGATCGACGCCATGCCGGCGCCGGCGCGGGTGGTGAGGAACTGCATGCCATTGGGCACGTCGGCAATTAGGCGCTCCAGCCCGTACGCGCCGTCCTTGGAGGCGCGCAGATCGGCGACCTGGTAGAACGGCTGCTCCGGGTGCAGAAGGTCGAACCGGTCCCGGAACTCTCCGAGGTAGTCACGGATGTCCGCGACCGGTAGCCGCCGGTCCCGCCACAGTGCCAACCAAGCAGCCTCGCTGGGAGGGCCATCCGCGGCTCTATGCAGGATCGCCAACGCCAGTCGCAGGATCGCGAACGTCTGCGTGGGAAGCTCACAAGCGATCATGCGCAGCTCGCCTGCTTGCTGGAAGAGATCCGCCATTGAGACATCTCGCCGGCGGCCTGCGGCATCTAGCACAGGAATCCATGGCTCATCGACCAGCGAATAGCTGCCTAAGCGCCTTGCCCTTGTCATGTCTCGTCACCACCGTCTAGTCTCGACCGTGCCCCGACTAAAGTAAGCACGCTGTGTAGGAGCAAGCAAGAAAATTTGGCTGCAGCTTCCCTCTGACCAGGAGAGGGGTGATCCCTAAGCACGCTGGGTCGCAGCCACGTTCCCCGCGTAGGCGGGGATGTCAGCCGACACGGACAACCTGGAGACCTCCATGAGGGTCGTAGTAGAGATCAAAGGGCCCTACAAGCGCATGGCCCTCACCGTTGATGTCGAGGAGGAGCTCGCCAGCGAGCCAAGGATTGACCTGCCAAGCGGTCAGATCGACCCGACGCTCCAACTCGGTGATCACCTGATCGACGACGTCGGGCGCAGTCATGACCCGCGGCAAGGGCAGAGCGCAGCGTGCGACGGCTCGGCCCTGTCGCCAACTCGGGGCGGCACTGGTTGGGATGACTATCCCGCCGCCGTCGATCCATGGCGGGAGGACTAGGCCCTCCGCTGTCCGTACCAGAAGGAGGACTTCGAGCGACTCGGCGTCACTGTCGCGGACATGACCCTGAGCCATCCGGTCGTCGGTGCCGGCGACGCCCCCGGAGATCCAGCTGATCAGTGGAACGCCGGGTTCGGCGACACTGGCCAGCCGGAAGCCGTCAGCCTTGAGCTCCTTGGCGGCGATCTCGTCACGCTGCTTCGCTTCGGCCTCAACCATCGCGGGCTGCCAGGATGGAGGTCCGACCGGCTGTGAGCCGTAGGCCGCTTGGGTAAGAGGGGCGATGTCTGCCGGAAGCCGGAGCGGTAGGCCGTCGAGGTGCGGCAGGAGCACGGCGGCACTGCGCAGCAGTGCCGCCGGCTGATAGACCCGGCGGGAGCCGTTGACCGGCTGCGGCGGCTCGGTGAGCCAGTCGGCTCCGGCGATCCAGCATTCCGGCTTCATCAGGCGGGTAGGTCGGTCGCCGCGTGGATGGCGGTGCAGCCGGCCGATGCGTTGCAGCACCAGGTCGATCGGGGCGAGATCGGTGATGAGGAGGTCGAAGTCGATGTCGAGGGACTGTTCGGCGACCTGGCTGGCGACGACGACGTGGCGTAGTGGCCGTCGCCCGCTACCTGGCGGACCGAACGTGTCGCGCAACCACCGGTCCTTCGTGGCGCGGTCGACGGCCATGAACCGTGAGTGCGCAACCGATAGCGGGGTGTCCGGTCCGAGCGCCGCGCGCAGATCAGCGGCGGTCTCCTGAACTCGAGCGACGGTGTTGCGGACGATCAGGGCGCAGCCGCCGTCGACCAGGCGGTCGCGAAGCAACTCCGCCAACGTCGGCAGATCGTCAGCAAGTGGGCGGACCGTGACCTCGATGCGGCGACCGGAGTCGGGGCAGCTGACCGCGGTGGCACCCCGCGTCTCCGCGGAGGCGGTGATGAGGGGATAGCGCAGGTCGTTACGCAGGGCAGCGTAGGGATCGACGCGCGGCTTTCCTCGGTCACGCCTGCCGAGCGGCGGTTCGGGACCGAGCCGGCCACAGTCGTAGGCGGCCATCAACGCCGCGCGGCGGTGAGCGGGCAGCGTCGCGGAGAGCACGACGACCGGAGCACCGTAGGCGCCGAGCCATTCCAGTGCGCGGTCCAGGAACTGACTCATGAAGACGTCGTAGGCGTGCGCCTCGTCGATGACGACGACCTTGCCCGCGAGTCCGAGGTGTCGCAGCACGAGGTGTTTTCCGCGCAGCGCGGCGAACAGCAGCTGGTCGATGGTGCCCACGACGAAGCTGGACAGCAGAGTTCGTTTGGGTCCGGCCAGCCATTTATGCACCCCGACGGCTGCACCGCCGACATCCTCCGCGATGCCGCTTGGCAGCGATGTGGCGCGGAGCCGGTCATAGTCGGTGTTGAGCGCGGCCTTTCCGTGGGCCAACCGCACGTCACGGTCTCCGCGGTCGGTGTGCGCGTCGGGCAGGCGGCGTAGCCAGGACAGCATCCGGTTGAACATGGCGTCGCTGGTGGCTCGGGTGGGCAGCGCCAGGTAGCAGCCAGAGGCGCCGGTTCGCCTGGCAAGGATCTCGACCGCGGCCAGAGCCGCTTCGGTCTTGCCCTCCCCCATCGCCGCTTCGACGATCATCATTCCAGGGGCGGGCATCGTCGCGGCGAGATCAGCGACCGTGCGCTGGACAGGGCGAGGGGTCGCACCGACGGGCAGCTCAAAACGCGTCTCGAACAGGCCGTCCACGCCCGCTGGCGCCGCCGCCGGAAGCCACGGTACGGGAAGGTCCAGCACGTCCCAGCCGCTCCGCAGACGGTCGGCGTCGGAGCTGTCGAGTAGGTAGGGAAAGAATTCCTCGTTGCTGGCGATCCAGTCGGCGACGATGACGATGCCGGTGAGCGCGGCTTGTGCGGGTTGCGACAGCTGCACCGCGTCCCAGGTGACGATCCGATCGGCTGCCGCGCAGCGTTCGGTCATCCAGACAAGCAGCTCTTCCTGCGCCTGTTCCCACGCTTGATCTCCAAGTAGATACCGACGAACCTGCACGTCGCGGAGGCCTTCGTCGGTGGGCGGGGCGCCGTGGTGGCCCCCGACGACGACGGCGTACGGATGCGGGTCGATGAGGCCCCGTCGGCCCAGCCAGTCGGCCAGAATGACGTGCCCGGCGGTGGCGTGCGGGGCATACCTGCGATCGGAACGGATGAGGTCCCGGTCGTAGCCGAGCCCTCGGTCGCGCATGCGCTCTGCCAGCACGGGTGCCTGGCAGGCGAAGGCGGGAGTGGCCTTGCCGATGTCGTGCACACCGGCGAGCCAGACGGCCAGCGTACGGGCGTCGCGGTCGCCGTCGGGCAGTTCGTCGGCGATGCGGCGGCGTACCGCAGGGCTGAGCCAGTGGTCCCACAGCCGGCCCGCTACGTCGGCCGCGTCGGCGAGATGCCGCCAGAGAGGGAGCCATCCGACCGGTGACGTGCCTTTGCGGTCGGTCTTTCCCCAGACCGCCCGGGCGGCGTCGCCCAGCTTCGGTCCGTGCGAATCGGTGCGAATGTTCATCGGTGCTCCGGCAGGAGTGAGCTGGGGTGACCGCTGTGCGACAGGTAAAGCACGTCGCGGGCCCGGGTCAGCGCAACGAACAGCAGGCACCGCTCACGCTGCAGGTCCTGCTTGTGGGCATGCGGATCTTCAGTCAGGGGCGTCAGCGCATGTGGGGCGGGAAGTGCTCCCGCGTCCAGGCCCACGACTGCCAGGCACTGGAACTCAAGGCCCTTCATGCGGTGCATGGTGGCGACCCGGACGCCGTCCGTTCCGCGCTTCTCGTCGGCCACGGGGAGGTAAGCCTCCCGTAGCGTCCTGCTGATGAGGGTGACCAGCTGCCCGGTGCGGGCGGCGACACCGATCGCATGGGGTTCGACGCCTTGGTCGAGCCAGGTGCCTACCTGTTCGATCAGCGCTTCGTGTTCGTCCTCTCGGCTCATATGCGCCTTGACGGTGGGTGCGCCACCGCGAGTCACGGAGCGGTAGCCGCGCAGTGTGTCGTCCTCGCCGTCGAGGCCGATGGCCGCTTCACCGTTGAGGACCCTGACCGACAGGTCCAGGATCTCGTGTGTGGTTCGGTAGTTGACGTTGAGCTTGCGGGTTCGGCCCCGGACATGGATACCGAGTTGCGCCAGCGACACGTGGCTGTCGTAGATCCGCTGGTACGGGTCGGCGAGCAGGAACAGGTCGTTGGGACCGGTTGCAACGAGGGCACGCAACAGACGCCATTGCGCTGGGTGCAGATCCTGTCCCTCGTCCACCACGATGTGTCGGTACGGAGTGGGTGATTGGTTGGCGATCATCGCGGCTTCGTCAGCGAGCTGAGTATGGGTGCGTAGCCGGCGCTTGTTCAGCTCGGCGACGACGGACTCGATGGCGGCCCACACCTGCTCTCGTTGGGCCGCACGCAGCCCTTCGCCGCGTCCTCGACGCGGAGCGTCACGGTAAGCCGTCATGCTGGTCAGCTGCTGCGCCAGCACCACCTGCTCCCACTCCCGCCGGAGGAAGGCGCCGCTGAAGGTCGTCGTGCGGCCGGCTCGGTTGAGGTAGGTCGGGCCGGCCTTCGCCGCCGCCTCCCAGAGACCGTCGAGCACGTCGTTCTCGACGATGTTGACCTTCCTGCCTCCTCGCGTGGCGATCTCGTACGCCAGCCTGTCGACGCTGATCACGTCAATGCGTGCGCGTACGGTCGGGTCTGCGGTCAGACGGTGCAGCTGCCGGCTGAGAGCGTCGGCCAGCGCCCTGGTGAACGTGGTCAGCAGCACCTTCGACCCGTCATCGGGCAGGCGTTGCGCGAGGAACACCGCCCGGTGCAGGCCGGTGACGGTCTTGCCCGTGCCGGCGCTGCCGGTGATCAGCGCCGGACCGCTGTATACCTCTCGAAAGGCGACGTCGCGCTGGGTGGGATGCAGGAAGGTCCGCCAGACGTCGAACGGATGAGCCAGGATGGCGGCCAGCTCAACCGGCCCGGAGACGAAGGCGATCCGCTCCGGCGTGCGGCGTGCGGCGGTCAGCAGGTCTTCGGTGTCGACGCCGGTGACGATCCGGTCGGCCAACTCGGTCCAGACATCGTGGACCGTCAACCCGCTGGCTAAACCACGCAGGACATCGGACTGCACGTCGGGAAGTCGCCCGGCCAGGCTCTCGAGCTGCCGGTCGGTGGTGATGAGCCGCAGCAGTGGGATGAGGTCTTCGTCCACGCCGAGTCGCGTCAGGTCCGCGATCGAGACGTCGACGAACAAGCCCTTGCCTGACTCTTCGTGCGCGGTCGTGCGGGCGAACTCCTCGATGCCCACCTGATCACGCATCTCCAGGACGCCAATGGCCTGGTTGACGGTGAAGCGTCGGCTCACGGCGAAGGCGATCGCGTCATCGTGTGGAAGGACGTTCAGCAGCGCGTAGCGTTGCGCGCCGAGAGCGAGCACAACCCCGCGATAGAACTGATCGATGCGGATGGTGCGGATGTTCGGGTCACGCGCCCCGGTGAGCTTCTCCAGATGAAGGCCGGCGTGAGTGTGCTGCGCGAACTTGCCGATGGCTGCGTCGACGGCGCGCTGCACGCGCCGACCGAGTTTGGCGTACGCGGGGAGAAACTCCCTGTCGATGGCTAGTTCAGCCATATCAGTCTTCTCCCCCAGTGTGATCGACGAACAGACACAGCGCACCGCTACGGCTGCCGTGAACTGGGCAGGCAGCCGCATCTCGCCGGACGAAACAGCCACCCGGCTCGCACTCGTCGCCAGTACAACAGTTGTGAAGTCAGTTTGCAAGCGTGTGTCTTGTTGCCGACGCTCACGGTCATCTAGCTAGGCCGTCGGAGTGTGGACAGCCGTTATGCTGATGAACGTGGTGGCAGGCGAGAGCCTCAAGGGCCGATATGCGGTGAGCCGATACCCGTTGGCACACAAGGGAATGGGCGAAGTCTGGTCAGCCCGTGATTCCCTGTTGGACCGCCCGGTGATCGTGAAGGTCGTCGGCGCCATGGATGTGGACCTGGTGCGTCGATTCCGTCGGGAGGCACTCCTGACCGCCCGGCTCGACCACCCTGGCATACCCGCCATCTACGACATCGGTGAGCACGACGGCCGGCCCTTCGTGGTGCTCCAAGAGATCAACGGCATCACCTTGTCGGACCTGGTCGCCGAACATGGTCCGCTGCCGATCGCCTGGGTAGCTGCCATCGGCGCACAAATCTGCAGCGTCCTGCTCGCCGCGCAACGCATCAGGCTGGTCCACCGGGACATCAAGCCGAGCAACGTCATGCTGGACCGCAGCGGGGCCGTCAAGGTTCTTGACTTCGGACTGGCCGTGATGCGAGACGACGAGCGATACTCACGGATCACGCAGTCCGGTCAGAGCCTCGGCACCGTCGGCTACATGGCTCCGGAGCAGGTCACCGACAGCCCTGTCGACCACCGCACGGACCTGTACGGATTGGGCGGCACGTTGTTCGACGTGCTCACGGGCCGGGCCCCCTTCGACGGCCTCACAACGATGACAACGGTCCATCGCCAGCTCGGGGATCCCCCGCCACGGGCAAGCGAATTCCGCGCTGATGTTCCGGCCGAGCTCGACGATCTGATCTTTTCGCTGATGGCGGTCAACCCACAGGACCGGCCGGCCAGCGCGGCCGAGGCGTACCGGGTGCTGGTGCCCTTGATCCACGGCCTTTCACCTCTGCCCGGCATCGTCACCGACGACATCGATCCGGTGCGCGCCTACGCCGCCGTCCTCAGCCGGTCGACGTCCTTGACGGCTGCGCCCGCGGCACGGTCAGCCCCTGCAAGCGATTGGGACGCAGACCTCGCCAGGCAGCATGCGGAACGTCTACAGGCAGCTGGGGAACACCGCGCCGCCGCTCGAGCGTGGCGACAGCTCGCCGACGACGTCGCACAGCGAAACAGCGATGGTCACGAGTTGGTCTTCGACTTCCGGCGCCGCGCGGCCTTGGCGCATGTTCCCCTTGGCGAGCATGACCGGGCACACCGGCAGCTGAACAAGCTGCTTGAGGACCGCCTGCGCATAGCCGCCTCTGACGACTCGGTCGTTGCTGAGCTGCGCCGAGAGATCGCGCAGCTCAGCAACGTCAGCGTGACGCCTGGTCCCCGACCAGGATCGGCCGCCGGCGGGGGTCGCTGAACTCCGGCGGCAGCAGAGCCGCCTTCTGTTCAGGGAACCGAACCCCCTCGTAGTGGAAGATCTGTGCGCAGTTCTGCCCGCGCGTCTCCGTCGTCATGGCACCTCGGGCGAGCGCCGAGTACATCGCGCTGTGCTTCATCCAGGCTGCCTCCTCTCCGTGCCGGTCGAAGCCCCGGCCGCTGCCCGCATGCCCGAACGCGTCGTGGACCGCACGGAACATGTCGTTCTCACCGTCGCTGAGGTAGGGGTGAGGGTTGCCGCTCGCCGCGCTCGCCCACACCTTCAACCGACGCCGTCGTACATCGGCCACCATGGACTCGACGTCCGGGTAAGGATTCTCGTCAACGACGCGCACCGTGAGACCTAGACCGCCGAACTCGACCCTGCCCACCAGGAAGTGATACTGCCGCACCGTTTCCCGGCAGAACGCGGCGTAGGACCTGAAGGCACGCTCGTCACACGTCGGTGCCGTCATGTACGCGTGGGCGACAGCACGACCAACGTCCGGGTCAAGACGAACCTGCGCGAGCGTCTCTGCGGAGATGGTGCGACCACCGTAGCGATGCGCGCCGACCAGCAGGTAGTCCACTGGCGGGAAGCATGTCGAAGCAGCTGACGACACGGATGCGAACAAAGATGTTCATGGTCCTCCTCAGGTAGATGGGGCGAAGTGAAGTGGTGAATGGTCAGCGGGTCGAGACGGTCTTCGAGAGCGAAGACTCGCCGGCGCGCGCCGGTGGCACCGTCCCCTGCTCCAGACGTATCGACTCGCCGAGCATGCGGATCTCGGAGACCCGGCGGTCCTGGTAAAGCTTGGCGAACTTGCCGACTGTCGTACTGCGTCCGCGACGGGGCATCGGATCCTCCAAAACTTCACTGATACGGCCAAACATGGAACAAACTACCGGTTGTGAACCCCATACACAAGACCTATTGGCATGATAGCGTTCACGTGTGACAACACAGGCTGACCCCCTTCGCGGACAGACCACCCTGACCGCCAGCGGCATCGCACGGCTTGCCAATGTCGGGCGTGCTGCGGTCAGCAACTGGCGCCGCAGGTACGCCGACTTCCCGGCACCCGTCGGCGGCACCCCGAGCAGCCCCTCCTTCGACGCCCGAGAGGTCGAGCACTGGCTGCTTCAGCACGGACGGCTACACCAGGCCGATGCTGGAGAACGCGCTTGGCAGCACATCGAGAGCTACCAGCCGGCGGCGGAGATGACCGACGCACTCGTCATCGCCGGCACCTATCTCCTCGTACGCCAGCAGGGCGAGTCGGCGGAGGGAGTGATACCTGACCCGAAGCAACTCGTCGGCAGCCTGCGCACCCTGGACAAGCACCTGGCCGACATGGTTGGTCAGGTTCTCCCCTCACAGTGGACGCCGCAGCTTGCCGCCGTGCTGCACGCCGTCAAGCAGCTCGCCACGGAGCAGGCACCGGAAGCCGCCTTCGAATACCTGCACAACCGATACGTCACCTCCGCCAGCTCGATGTCCGGCCTGGCCGGCACTCCCGACAGCGTCGCCGAGGTCATGCTTGCGCTCGCCGGCGCAGGCACTGAAGTCTTCGACTTCACCAGCGGCACCGGATCTCTCCTCCGCATGGCCGCCGACAAGGCGCTGCGAGCAGGCAGCGGCGTGCGATGCTCCGCTCAGGAGATCAAGCCTCAGTACGCGCTGATCACACTCCTTCGTCTCTGGTTCGTCCAACTACGCGCTCAACAGGCAGGGATCGCCAGCGACCCACCGGTGGTGCATGTGGGCGACAGCCTGCTTGCCGATGCGTTCACTGATCTGCGAGCCGACGTCGTGGTGGCGAACTTTCCGTTCGGGATTCACGACTGGGGCCACGATCGGCTCGCCTACGACCCTCGCTGGGCCTATGGACTGCCTCCACGTACCGAGCCCGAACTTGCCTGGGTTCAGCACGCCCTGGCTCATCTCGCCCCGGGCGGCACCGCCGTCGTGCTCATGCCGCCGGCCGCTGCCCTGCGGCCCGCCGGACGCCGCGTCCGAGCCGAGCTCGTACGCCGCGGAGCGCTTCGCGCGGTCGTCGCCCTACCCGCTGGCCTCATGCCGCCGACCGGCATCGGCCTGCACATCTGGGTCCTCACCCAGCCCGATCCTCAGGCACCTCCCACCAACGGTCTCTTGGTCATCGACACCACAGCTGCTCCGCCGGGCCGCACCCTCCTCGACACCGTAGGACCAGCCTGGCGTGCCTATCTGTCTGGTGAGCCTGTTGACGAGCCGGGAGTCTGCCGCACCGTGCCCGTCATCGAGACGCTTGATGATCAGGTCGACCTGACGCCCCAGCGCTACCTGCCGCGCACCGGCACGATCTCGGCCGATCCAGACGAGATCATCCGCCGGATCAGAGACTTCGAACGGCTACTGGATGAACTGCGTGACTACCTGCCCCCGGTGCAGGAAGCGCAGGCAGCACCGTTACGCGCCGCGCCGCACGCCGACATCGCCGATCTGATCCGCTCGGGCAGCATCTCGATGCTCCGCACGGCCAGCCGCCGGCAACCGAGTCGCAGCGCCGTCACCTCCTCGGTGCTCACCACCACCGACATCGTCAGTGGAAGCCCCGCAAGCGGATCGACAAGCCGCGACGCCGACGACGTACCACCGCTGGTTCAGGCCGGCGACATACTCATGCCGACCATTGGCTCGAAGGTGCATGCCCGAGTCGCCACGAGGGAGCAGATCGGCGCCGCACTGGGCCCCGGGGTCCAACTCATCCGCGTCGACAAGACCCGCTTCGACCCTTGGTTCATCGCGGGTGTCCTGTCCCGCACAGACAACCTGCGAGTCGCCGGCCGAGCTTCTACCGGGTCGGTACGCATCGACGTGAAGCGCCTGGCCATCCCCGTGCTTCCGCTGCATCAGCAACAGGCGTACGGAGAGGCATTCCGAAAGCTCGTCGCCTTCCGCACCGCCCTCGCAGAGGGCGCGAGAGCCGGGGCGACATTGGCGCAAGAGGTGGGCGACAACCTCTTTGGCGGCAGCCTCGAACTCCCCGACATCGAGTAGACCGACATTCTAGAGAAGTGGCTCTATGGCTATCGCTCGTAGTTTCGCGTCCGTCTCGCTCGTTCCAGGGCGCGACACGCTGACGCGACGGTTCCATGATGTCAGCGCTTGCTGAGCTTCGGCGAAATCGACACCGCCTTTACATCGCACCCTCAATCAACCAGCACCGCCTACCAGGGCATCAACATCAACCTTGCCTCTGCCCTCGCGGTCGACGCTAGCCGTCGTCACGTCCACTGCTCGTTCTCCTTCGGTCTTACCAACTATGCTGTGGCGAGAGTTGGGCTCCTGCGTCCGCTGGCACCGAGAGGACGATCGTGCGGTCGCTAGTGAATGAAATCCGTAGAGTCGATCTTTAGCGCTGCAGGTCAAGTAGTCTGCTCCCCGCGCACGCGGGGGTGATCCCGCGGACGAGGGAGAGTGCGTCTGGCAGGAGATCTGCTCCCCGCGCACGCGGGGGTGATCCGGTCTGGGACACCGCCGACACCGCGTCGCAGTACTGCTCCCCGCGCACGCGGGGGTGATCCGATCCAGGACATGATCAACGCCCACCCGAACGGCTGCTCCCCGCGCACGCGGGGGTGATCCCCGACGGCGCCGGCGACCGGCGA